>CAVPRW010000001.1:0-115502 GCA_963707985.1 uncultured Nitrospinota bacterium
TAAAGATGCGGACAAACGATTGATGTACTTGCCTCACCGTGAGATGGACAGCCGTAAGCCTGGGATTTATTGAGGGGAGGCATCATGGGAGTTGTGACACTATTTGGCTTTTCCTGCCTTGCGTTTGGAATTATCATGCTCAAGCTGCATTTTATCCATCAACGGTTAGATAATATCATGGAATACATCGCTAGCTACGAAAAACGATACATGTTCTATAGAGACATGGATAACAGAGAAAGGGAGACAGCGGAGAACCAAAGCAAGCATGATATTTCATGGTTGACTACGAACATTTTATTCAAGCCCGACTGGAAAGTTGCTAGAGGCAAACAAATAGTTGACGTTAAGAGCGAAATTATTGCTGGGTTCAATCGCACCATTGAGAGGATCGACTCAAGCATGAAAGCCAAGAATTTCACGGAGACAAAGAAGTGATACCAGTCCAACGCTGTAAATTGACTCCAGTGGGTTTCTTGATTGCCTGGCCTCCACAAAAAAAAGCGCCCCACACCAGTTGCCTGGCATTGGGCTTGTGGACGGAACTACCGCACATGAAACGGCGGCGTAAACGCATCTCTTAGGTTAATGATTGGCACGGCGGGCCTGCCTTTGCCGTTCCCAGGCACCGACGACCCGCTTGTAGACTGACACGGTGTTTCCTCGCCTGTTTTCAGGTATTTAAGCACGTCACCCTGCACCTCAGGCTCATAGGGATTTGCGACGTACAGAGTTTTTGGTGCCCCCTGGATAACCGTGTTATACATCAGTCCACCAGACTGAACATAGACTTGGCCGCTCCATGAGGAGTCAGTGTAGTACGCGATTGACGTTCCAAAGAAATGGGAGTCTGTCGCAAACAATGGAAACGAGAAGCCATCAACATCGAACACGAAGCCTACCGCTGTGATACCAAGACCGCTGTATGGAAACCCCTGTAGCACGCCTACCTTTTTGTTGTTCGCGTCGTACAGCATGGCGACGGCTTTATAGCCTAACCCCTCGGCTTCGGCTGCCCATCCATTCCACCACGACACAGACGCCAACACAAACATACACATCACGATAACCAGCGACAAATCGATATCGCGCCGACTCATGCGGTTCTGCTCGTAGTCTTTAATCCATCGTTCGAGTTTATCCTGCTTTCGCATATTATCTCCTTGCAGCTATAAAATCGCTCTCTCGGTTACACTGAACGAGCCAACCGCCAAAAACACTAAGGAAACACTAGCTTAACTGCACAATCCCATGAAAAGCCGAACACTCTTACACAGATTGAAACCGTGCATTTCTAGGGTGCACCTAGCGCGCCTGTCTGAGATTTTGCCGCCACATCTGCTCGTATTGCCAGCGATTCATGCCGCTCTCTGCCTCACAGAGCTCAATCCACTGCGCGGCACATCTCAAAATTCACTCAGGACAAAGAGAATTGCACGCCACCCCAGGTTCATTACCCATGAAAGCGCTAGATTTACGATAGGCTCATGTTGGATTCCAGGGTCGTGGAGCGGTACACTATAACCCTACTTTTTCCAGCCCCCCATAGGAGTCCAACAGATGCAGGTACACATCAAGAACTTGGTAGATGATGCCCAATGTGACGATACGGTGCGCGAGTTGCGCTGGCCAGAAGGAAGACAGTGTCCATGTTGTGATTCCAAGCGAGTGATCAAACGGGGGTTCGATGACCAAGAGCCTGCCCGACAGCGTTATGAGTGTAGAGCTTGTGAAAAACGTTTCGACGACCTGACGGACACCATCTTCGCGGGGCATCATCAACCGCTGAAAGTCTGGATATGGTGTCTGTATTTCATGGGATTGAATTTGTCGAATGAGCAAATTGCCGAGGAACTGGAGTTGGATCGCAGCGAGGTGCAAGAGATGACCACGCAACTGCGTGAAGGCATCGTAAAAAAAAGCCCGACATAACGTTATCTGAAGCGGTGGAGTGCGACGAAGTCTACATTGTGGCAGGCCACAAAGGCCATCCTGTGGCCGTGGCGGCGTAGGGACGAGAAGGTCGTAGGAATCGGCTGCAAGGCGCACGGGGCCGAGGCACATTGGCGAAAGAGAAGCCGCCCGTGTTCGGGATGTTGCAGCGGTGTGGTCAGGTGGTCATTCATAGGCTAGAAAACGTTCAACAAGTGACCATCGAACCGTTGATAAAGCACAACAGTTGTACCTGGCACACTGATCTATACGGATGATGATCACATCTATGGACGACTCTGTGCATGGGGATATGAGCATAAGAGTGTGAATCACGGGATTGGAGAGTATGCCAGAGATGACGATCGAGACGGTTTTTGTGAAGTCCATGTGAATACGAGGGAAGGCTTCTGGTCGCTGTTGCGAAGCTGGCTTCGACCCCACCGTGGTATTTCACAGGAGAAACTCCCTGTCTATCTTGGTTTCTTCGAGTTTATCCATAATGTTGGGAGGCGAGGTAAAGCCTTGCTTCAGTCACTGATTGAGTTGCTGGTCAAATAAGACCCTGAAACGCAACATGAGCCAATACGTATTTGACGAGATTACGGTTTTATCGGGTGAGTTTGCAAAAGTTTGTTCGGAAAGGTTCAGAGGTATTGGTGTGTTCGATGGCTTGACGAGCGCTTCTACAGGCTGACACTATAGTAACCACTTTGTCACACCACAAGGCAGCAGTCAAGGTCGTGTCGCCCCGCATACTTTGCTCATCACTGCCAGCGATCAATCATGAAGCGGCCTTCCTGCGGTGACTTGCCACCTGGCGATAAAGCCTAAAAGCTTGAGGTATCAAAACAGGAGTCGTGGTAATATGCGGATAATTGGGGGCATATACGGCTCTCATGGGAAGCGAGATGGACAGCCTGCGTTGGTTCGTGAGGAATGTGATGTGGTGAATTTTCCATATAATCAAGAGTCAAGCCGCCTGCGGCGGCTTAATGGGGCCAGCACCTCGGGAGTGTGCGCCTCGAGGGCAGGAGAACAACCACGGCCACTCTCCTCAGCAGAGACCCTTGCCCCAGCATGGTGGGGGAGTGTCCAACGTCGTCTGCAAGCGTCAGCGGTTCTTCTTTCATCAGCCTTTGGGAGTGCCACGGGATGTGGTGGCGAGTCACATCGAGTCATCTCAGCCACAGGAGGGGGTTGTATGCCGGCACGAAACCCTGAAGAGTTGGATCGCTTGTTCTCAGAACGCCTTGAACTCCGGCAATCTGGATGCGCTCGTGGCGCTGTACGAACCACACGCGACCTTGACTCCGGAACCCGGCCAAGTCGTCACTGGGACCCAGGCCATTCGGGAGGCCTTAAGCGCTTTTGTGGCCATCAAGCCGACGATCACGTTAGAAGTCAAGACGCTCGCCCAGACAGGGGACCTGGCCCTCACCTCTGCCAAGTGGGTCCTGTCAGGGACAGGACCTGACGGCGACCACACGACGATGAGCGGCCACAGCGTCGAAGTGTCACGGCGGCAGCCAGATGGGAGTTGGCTATTCGTGATCGATACCCCCTGGGGCCTTGGGTGGGACGCCTAAGGCCCCAAGCGTGCCGGCCAGTGTTCAGGTGTTCTGCTCTCTTCACAGCACCGGAGCTCCTCACAACCTCGTGGAGCGGACGGCCCACAGCGCGGGCTCTGGGCGCATTCGTCGCTCCTGACCGGTGGTCCGCCGCTCACCGGCAGCGGGAGGCGGTATTGATCGCTGCCTGAAACGGTTCCCTTGTTGGTATGCTATGGGGGTGAAGGAGCCTATCGAATGTAGAGGCAGTTTTGCAACCTCGATTTTCTTCAGCCTCCGGAAAGCCAGCAAGGAGCACGAATATGTCAGCCATCAGCGTTGAGGAGGCAGAGCAGCTGTTGCACAGCCACTTCGCTCCGTGGGTGTTGGCATTGAATCTGACGGTGCGTGAGACCACCGCGGAGTCGGCGACGCTGTGCATGCCTTTCGACGAGAAGCTGCATCGCACGGGCGGGATCGTCTCGGGCCAGGCGCTGATGGCGTTGGCCGACACGGCGATGGTCCTTGCGCTGTGCTCGGCCTTAGGCGCGTTCCGCCCGGTGGCCACGGTCGACATGACGACCACCTTCATGAGGCCTGCCACCAATGCCGCCATCGTTGCTGAGGCGACGGTATTGCGCCTGGGACGCACGATGGGCTTCTGTCAAGTGCGCTTGCTGACGGACACGATGGAGCGGCAATTGGTGGCGAATGGAGTCGGCAGCTACAGCCTCCCACCGGGATGAAGTCGCTGATCCACCAGACGGAGTCACCGAAAGCTCCACCGATGAGAGATACGCGTGTCCGCCGATGTCAGTCGTGCCGTGGCCCCAAGACCGGTAGGCGGAACAAGGCCTACAGGGGCACGACGCCGTGCCGACACCACACCTCACGAAGGCCTGCAAGCGACGGCGGCCAGCGTCCGTGCCTCCGCAGCTCCCGCTGCCGGCAGCGCCTGATGCCCGGCGTCAGACAGATCTAGCGAGACATCATCCAGGAGACATTGCCATGACCAATGGAACGGTGAATGTCGACGGCTGCGAACTCACGTACGTGCGCGAGGGCCACGGCCCCGTAATGTTTGTCATCGGGTCAGCAAGCCACTACCAGAAAGCATTTTCGCACCGACTGCGTCAGCATTTCGATCTGATTTTTGCCGATGCACGCCACGTCGTGCCAAGCTACGCCCCAGCGTCAGATGCCCTGCAACGCGTCACGCTGGACACGTTTGCGGACGATGTCGAGGCCATGCGGCAGCATATAGGGGTCGACCGCATGGCGGTGCTCGGTCATTCCGTCCATGCCCAGATTGCTCTCGCGTACGCGCGGAAGTATGCGCATCGAACGTCCCACCTCATCCTCATTGGCGGAGTTCCCTATGCATTTGCGGAGTTTGCCGAGGAGGCCGATCGCTTTTGGCAGGAGCATGCCTCGCCTGCACGCAAGGCGATCCTCGAGACAAATGTCAAAGATCTGGATGCCCGCCTTGCGACTGCGCCTGCCACGCGGAGCTTCGCGGTGACCTATCGCGCGCACGGACCTCTGTACTGGGCCGATCCAGCGTACGATGCAGCTCCGTTCCTTGAAGGACTTGAGAACGGCCCAGCTTTCGACCGGCTCTTCGCAGTGATCCCATCGCGTGCCGAAGTTCGGCGGACACTTGAACACGTGCGTGTGCCGAGTCTGCTGGTGCTCGGCCGCTTGGATTTCGCCATTCCGTACACGGTTTGGGAAGCATTAATTGCTGGCCTCAATTACTTCACATACATCCTGTTGCAGGAGGACAGCCACAATCCACACGCTGAGTCGCCGGAGCGTTTCGATACGGAGCTGGTCGCGTGGCTCGACGCCAATTGAGAGCACGTCCCGGACCGTCTAACCTCGCAGTGGAGCCGACGCGCAATAGCCTTCGCCCCTGCATTGCTACGGCTATTGCGCGCGGCTCATCGTGGGCGTTCGGCTGCGCTACTGCATATTTGCGGGATCTTCGCTGAGTTTGAAGATAAACGTGAGGGAGTTACTGGAGATACCTTAGCCGGCCTCCAACCTGAGGCACCGCCCGAAGCGTAGCTCCTCTTCCGACACGGTACAGCACAGGGCGAGTTGGGCGCGAGCATCTTGTGGGTCAACATCGAGACGAGCTTCGCCGACACGGAAGATTTGATCATCGGCTGGCAGACGCGCCGTGACCTGCAGCGGCGTGTCACATACACCACTCAACTGCTGTCGCCCCCAGGCTCCGCATACGGCCCGTCGTTCATCACGGTGATTGAGTCCGCCCACCTCGGGCACGGCAATTACCCTCCCACGATCAAGACGCACGAAAGAATTTGCAAACGTCTCCCCCACTTTTTACGTCCCCTTAACGCGAAATTAATGAGCCCTCCTTATCCTTGAAAGCGGGTTTTCCCCGCCGATGCGGTTCGGTCGCATAGGTGCATCGTTGGGGCAAAATTCGACAATCGGGTAGCGGAACGTCAATGACTGACGAGCCGCAAAAACCTCTGATAGAGCACCTACAGAGAACCCGTGCGAGCACTCTTCCCCAAAAAGTGACATGCGCACCTACATACGTGAGCGTGTGGAAATGACCTTGACTGTCGTGCTTCGGCTGTGAGGAATCGACAACGGTGGCTCGTGCGAAACCATGAGCGTGGCAAGCGCAGCGCCGCAGGCCATTTCTCCACACCATGGTTTGCGCACCCAGCAAGATGGAGCGTTGGAGGGACGTCCGTGTCCTCCAACACCACGGATTATCTCGTTGTGATGATTGAAGATGGAGCTGATTGCTGTCACTGAATGCCAACCTCGCCAACGGAGGAACTCTCATGCGACTGATTCAGCCTACCCTGACGTTCCTGGCTGCCATGATAGCGCTGTTCGCGCTCGGCCTGACCGCGCATGCGGCTCAAAGCACGGTGCAGCTCGGTCCTCGTCCGTTCTACCTGGTCGACCAGCTGGAAGAAGGCGAGCTCAAGAACAAACTTGCGGCATGCGTTGCGAGCATAAGGAGGTATAGGCATCATGACTTCTCGATCGGGCACCGTGGGGCAGGCCTGCAGTTCCCAGAGCACACCAAGGAGTCCTATGAAGCGGCCCATCGGATGGGGGCGGGCATCATCGAATGTGACGTGACCTTCACCAAGGACGGGGAACTTGTCTGCCGCCACGCTCAATGCGACTTGCACACCACTACGAATATCCTCGCCACGGCCCTCGCCGCGGCATGCCGAGTCCCTTTCACCCCTGCCACAGTTCGACGCGAACGGCAATCGAGTGACGGCTGCCACGGCGCGCTGCTGTACCACCGATCTCACCTTAGCTGAGTTCAAGAGCCTCAAGGGGAAGATGGACGCGTCCGACCCGAACGCCCTCACCGTGGAAGAGTTCCTCGGCGGCACGCCGAGTTTCCGCACGGACCTCTATGCCACCGGCGCCACGCTGCTCAGCCATCGGGAGAGCATCGCACTGATCGGCAGCATGGGTGCGAAGTTCACGCCCGAGCTTAAAGGTGTCGACCGCGATAGCCAGGGGAACCCACTTGTGCAGGAAAACAATGGGTTCGGCGACTCCGGCCTGGACCAGCAGAGCTACGGGCACAAGATGATTCAGGAGTATCTTGACGCGAACATTGACCCGGCCAAGGTCTTTCCGCAGTCGTTCAGCCTCGCCGACGTGCTCCAGTGGATTCAGGAGTTTCCGACGTTCGGCCTGCAGGCCGTGTACCTCATCAGCGAGAATCCGCAGGACCCACTTGCCGGTCCGGTAAACGTCATCAGTGAGCAGCCGCCGACATTGGAGGCGTTCGTCGCAGTCCGGAACCAGGGGGTCAACATTGTGGCGCCTCCCATGCCCGTTCTTTTGACGACCAGTGCGAACGGCAAACACATTAAGCCTTCCCTGTATGCGGAACGCGCCAGACAGGCGGGCTTCGACCTCATTTCCTGGACGACGGAGCGCTCTGGTCGAATCGTTGAGAACGTGCTGGAAGGCGGCGATACCTTCTACTACCAGACCACGCTCGACGCCCTGAGCAACGATGGCGATATCCTGCGCACCATTGACGTGCTCGCCCAGGATGTCGGCATCATCGGTCTGTTCTCGGACTGGCCGGCCACGACCACCTTCTATGCCAACTGCCTGAAATAATCGTCCCGCCCCTGGGACGCAACGAAGCCGCGGCTGCGGTGAGTAGCCGCGGCCATGCCAGCGCGAGCGGCACACCGCCAAGTACACTACCGTCCAGCTGCCTGGAGGATTCTCGTCATGAGCGACCTGACCCGAAGGGAATTCCTGAAGTTCATCGGCGCCTCCGGCGCGATCGCCTCCATGGGCTCTCTCGCCACGCTGCGCGAGGCGCAGGCGTCCGGCTTGTGGTTCACGCCGGTGCGCATCCCGAGCCCGCTGCCGATCTACACGACCAGCGCGAGCTGGCTCGCGAGCGGCGTGAACGGCGCCGGGGAGCAGCGTGCCGGCCAGTCCCGACGGCCGAGCTCACCGACGTACGAGGTCATCGACGATGTGATCGTGCCGCCCGAGTACGAGCGTTACATCATCGTGCAGTGGGGCGACCGCGTCTATCCGAGCGCGGACGACTACTTCGGGTTCAACAACGACCACACCGGCTACGTCCCGATCCGAGGGTGAATGACGGTTTCCTGGTGGTCAATCACGAGTACACGTCGTACCCGTTCCACCAGCTCTCGTCCGGCCACCAACACCGGCTTCGGAAACGCCGATCCCGGACCGCGGCGAACCGGACGTTCGAGGCCGCGACAGGCCTGATGCTGCCGAGCGAAGCCAACATCTTCGACCTGACGCCCGATGAGAAACGGCAGCTCTACGGGGAGCAGTGCTACAATATGGGCCTGTCGGTGCTCCGCGTGAGGCGCAAGCACTTCCGAGGCGAGCTCGACGTGGTCTCGGGCGACTGGCACAACCGCCGCGTGCACCTGCTCTCGGGGCTCGGCGGTGAACCAGGACCGCACCGACGGGTACCAGAACATGATCAGTTGGGGCCCGACACGCGCATGAAACAGGGCGACGACAATTACCTGGTCGGCACCGGCCCGGCCGCCACAGCAGGTGTTCAACCTCAGCTCGGACGGCCTCGGCAACAAGATCATCGGCACCGGCTTCAACTGCTCCGGCGGCGTCACGCCTTGGGGCACGGTCTTCGCGGCCGAGGAGAATTTCCAGGGCAGCGTCGCGCGATTCACCTCGACGGATCCCAACGCGGACAAGATCAACCTCGCCAGCTCGTTCTACATCGGCGTCCAGGAGGAAGTGAAGCCCGACGGGACGCAGCTCGACTATATCGCGGACACGACCGGTCGCCGAGTTCGGCAGGTCGGCGAGAAGTACGGATGGCTGGTGGAGATCGACCCGCGCCAATCCGCAGCGCCCGGGCGAAGAAGCACACCGCGCTCGGCCGCTTCCGCCACGAGAACATCGCCATCCGCGCTGAGCGCGGCAACCACCTCATCGCGTACATGGGTGACGACCGCCGCGGCGGCCACTGGTGGAAGTTCGTGTCGAAGGGCACCATCAAGCATCGGAAGGACCAAGTCCAACAGCACACTGTTCGAGGAGGGCACGCTTCACGTCGCGCGCTTCAACGCGGACGGCACGGGCCAGTGGATTCCGCTCCTGCTCAGCACACCGACCAATCCGAATCGCCCGTCCGATCTCGTCTCCAGGCAGACCAGCGCTGCAGCACCCCCGTACGTCAGCGGGACCGACGGCGACCGCAACGGACTCAACCGGCTGCCGCGCCGGAAAGATGTGGCCGGGCAAGCGATCGACGGCGGGTTCTTCGGTTGCACGACGCTGAACGAGGCTGACGGCGTTCGTGGCGTACCCTGCTGGCTATCTGGGCACCACGCTCGCGAGCTTCTACACCTCTCAGGGCGCGCTGCTCTGCGACGCGTTCGCGGCCGGCAATCTCGTCGGCGGCACGCCCTGTGCGCGGCCGGAGGACTGCGAGGTGCATCCCTACACCAAGGCGGTGTACCTCGTCACTCACCGACGCCGCCGCCGGAAGCGACGGCTATGCCGACTCGCGGATTTTCACGGTCGCGAAGTACAGCGCCGACCGTCAATGCGGCGCAGCAGAGCGGCGAGATTCTCCGGCTCGATGAGGACTCGGAAGACGGCACCGGGACGACGTTCACCTGGAGCCGCTTCTCAAAGGCGGGGGAAGTGGGAACCCTGCCGGACGGCACCGCTCAGCCGGCGCCCGGCATGGGCTACGCCAACGTCGACAATCTGGCGTTCGACGTGCTGGCGAACCTGTGGGGCGTGACCGACATGACGACCAGCATACACAACGCGGTCGGCGACGGGCCGAGCCCGAGCGCCCTTGCCGTGAACCACAGCGGCGTCGGTTCGGGCGGCGGACGCCGGCGGCAACCTGGTCGGGGTGTTCGGCAACAACTGGATGTTCTTCATCCCCACCTTCGGCCCGCTTCGCGGGGGTGCTCTTCCCGTTCGCGATCGGCCCGACGCGCTGCGAGATGACCGGGCCGACCTTCGTCGGCAATACGCTCGTGTTGTCGGTGCAGCACCCGGGCGAGGACAGCCCAACCCGGGCGGCGCTCGCCGCCAACCCGACGTTCACCCGCCGGACCTCGACATTCTGACCTTGGACGGAAGCGGCGTGCTCGTCACTCAGGATCGGCACCGTTCCAGTGGGCAGCCAATGGCCCGGGCAACATCGCCAAGAATCCGACCGACATCGCCCGGCCGGCGGTGATCGGCATCCAGCGGAAACAACGGTCATGGCGCGAGCACTGGGAGCACGACGACGACTGACGGACGCGGCCGCGAACCGCCTTCCTGTGCTCCGCAAATATTGTATACCGTCGTCTCGCCACGCCGCTGCTTTGGCATGTGGTGCCGGGGTTCTTGCGATGGCACCGGCAATGCTAGATGTAGCGGCGGGATCCCTGGCTCCAAGGCCATGTGAGGACGACCTTTGTTATAATACGCCGCACACTCGTGCAGCAGACGTCGCAGGTGGTTTTCGGTCAGAGCCATCACGAAATCCGGTTATTCCCGCCGCAACGTGCCAATAAGCCGCTCGCAGAGGGCGTTCGCCAAGGGACTCTGCGGCGGCGTTTGCGGGACACAGCATGCTGCGGCACACTCTTTCGACCATTCGGTCTCAAGCGGTACACGACCCCTTTGCCTTGACAATGGGGATTGCGGTATTTATATTACATATAAGTAAATGACATGGCAATCAATCGAGGGATCAATGGCGAAGTTGGACCAACATATCTGTTTTCTCGTGGACGTCGCAGCACGACGGATCACGAAGTTCTATAATCGGCGGCTGAGACGGTTCGGGATCACCTATAACCATCTCTTCATTCTGACCTGCCTGTGGGAACAGGAAGGTGTGAATGTGAAAGATCTCGCGAAACAGCTCTGTCTCGACAGCTCATCCCTCACTGGGCACCTCGATCGCATGGAGCGGGTGGCGTTGGTGGTTCGGCGGGATGACCTTGACGATCGGCGGGCCGTGCGGGTTTTCCTCACAGCGAAGGGCCGGCACCTCAAGGCACAGCTGGAGCCGATCGGCCAGGAGCTGAAGGAGACCCTCCAGCGGGGCGTACAGCCGGAGATGATCGAGGCCTTCGCGGCGGCCCTGCGCAACATTAGCAATAAGGTGGAGTGATTTTTTTTCATCACATATTTTACATGTAATTATTTTATATATAATTTATTTTCGACGTCACGACTTCGCAGGAAGCGCGCGAGCCATGGCTCAGATGACACTACCTGTATAGGATGTCGGCCACACCAAGCGGCGCGAGAGGAGGTGATGGGCACGCTTCCTAGGCGAAGCGGGGGCCCCACTTCGGGAACGCGGCGTTGAGCTCCCGATGACGCCCTCGCCTGAGTGATGTGGAGAGCCGTGCCGGAAGACCTCGTGGGTCCCCGGCACGGGAACGAAGCAGTTGCCTTCACCAGGCAACCGCTGTGTCGCTCACGAGTCACACCAAAGGAGGCCACCATGGCACGCACACGATCTGTATGGCAACTCATGAGTCTTATGGCGATCGGATGGCTTGGCGCGGGATCTGGCCTGGTTCGTGCCACCGATCTCCCTATCACCCGGAACTTCGAGCTCGAAGCACTCCAGGAGGCGGTGCGCTGGCCGAATCCTACCCCCGGGACGGTGCTGACATTGGCCGGACAGTTCATGGCGAGTCGGCGCGACGACGCGGGGTATACGTTTTTTCAGGAGCGCGCCACGAGCCAACCCGATCAGCCGCTCTTGCTTGCGCTGGAGGGCTTCTTCCAGGCCAGGTTGGCCGGTACGGTGCCACTCCTCCAACGTGGGGCCTGGGTGAACGAGGCGCTCATGAAGCTCGACCGGGCCGTGAGCCAAGAGTCCAGCCTCACTCGCTACTTCAGGGGGACCGTCCTCGCGCAGCTCCCCGCAGACTTTGGCAAGGCCGAAGCAGCGGTGGTCGACCTCGAATGGATGCTCCAGCATCAGGAGCACTTTCCGGTTGGATTCCGTCGCAGTGTCTACCGCGCCCTCGCCCAGGCGTATACGACTCTCGGGAGAGCGGAAAAAGCGAACGCAGCGCTCGAGCGCTCCGGCTACCCCTCCCTGAATCCCGCTCTCCCCCTGTTCACCGCCAACTACTGGGTCACGGCCAAGGATGGCTTTCGTTTCAGCCCACCCAAATTCGTCGAGTTGGCGCCCAAGGTCTATGTCGCCCAAGGGTACGACTTTGCCGACCTCGCCTTTGTGCTCACCGACGCAGGCATCGTGGCGATCGATGCGGGGACCACTGAGACGAACGCCCGGGCTGCGCTCACGGCCCTACGCCGCATCTCTACTCAGCCCATCACCCACGTCATTCTCACCCACGCCCACTGGGACCACATCGGCGGGCTGGCTGGCCTGCAGGAAGCAGGCACACAGGTGATCGCCCAGGCGAAGTTCGCCGACGAGCTACGACGCGTGAACGAGACCGGGGTGAGCTTCCGCTACTTTTTTGGGGGGGAGGGACAACGACGCTACGAGGTGGTCCCGGATCGGCTCATCGGTGAGCGCGAGCGGCTGATGGTGGGAGGAACCGAGCTCGTCCTCTACCCAGTGCGCGGCGGCGAGACCGAGGATGCCCTCCTGATCCATCTGCCCGCAAGCGGAGTCCTCTTCGTCGGCGACACCTTCATGCCCTATCTCGGCGCCCCGTTTCTCGCCGAGGGCTCGGCGGAAGGGCTCTTCGAGACCATGGCCCTCATTCGGTCTATGAATCCGCGCCTCCTCATCCATGGCCATCCTCCCCTCACCGAAAACTTTACGATAGAAGCGCTTCCGGGTCTTGAGGTGGCCTTACGTGACGTGTACGAGAAGACCCTGCAGGGGATCGGGCAAGGCCACACGCTGGTCGAGATTCTCCACCAGAATCTCCTCCCGAGCGCGCTTCGCCTCCACCCACAGGCGGTCATCCCGTTCCTCGCGGCGCGAGACCAGGTGATCACACGGGTCTACCACCAGCGAACCGGGTACTGGAAGCCTGATGGCGAAGGGATGGAGGTGCTCGCGCCGAAAGAGTGGGCAGCAGCCCTCGATCTCCTCGGCAGGGGCAAGGAGGAGGCCTTCGTCCACAGCGCTCAGGTTCTGCTGGATCGGCAGGATGCTGCGCTCGCGCTCAAACTCACCGACCTGGGGCTTCTCAACTACCCGGCAAGCCAAACCTTGACGAATCTCCGCCGCCAGGCGCTTGACCGGCTGCGGGAGAAGAACCAGCAGCTCAATCCTTTCAAGTTCATCATCTACTCGGAATGGGCGGGCGCCGAACTCCCCCCTGTCGAGTAAGACAGCGAGCACGAAGCGGTTCCAGCGACGCTGCCACTGGTTGACGGCCTCGTGCTCGCCGGCCTACTCCGTAGACTTTTTGATATAGCTAATCACTGATAAAACCGCGCCTTGCGGGTCCTGGAACGTATAGAAGCGACCCACGTCCGGGATATCCGTCAGTGGCACAATGGTTCTGGCACCTAACTCTTGGGCTTTTTGGGCTGTCGCATCGACGTCGTCAACGGTGACGTACGCTCCCCAGGACGGAAACGCTCCAGCGGCGTGTGGATGGGTGGCCATGATTCCGCCGATTTCACGCCCTCCCATGGAAATGATGTGGTATAGGGCGTCGCCAACGGGTGTCTCTGTTATGCTCCACCCCAGCAATGCGGTATAAAACCCTTTGGCGGCGGCCACGGTAGCTCCACAGTTAACCGTGGTCATGAACACCATCGCTCTATGAGCTGCTGCAACGCCCGTGCTGGACGACCACGCCGCTTCGGCGGGCGCCAATGAGGCGGTGGTACATGACACGACAACAGTTCGTAGATTGTCCAGCCATGATCTGTGATCCCGGCGGCCATGGCCGGTGTGCTCGGCACAGACCGCCTACTCACCCCAGGGCTGGCGAGGCGTACGCTGGCATGATACGTACAGAAGTTGTAGACCGTACCGCTCAGATACATGCCGTGCCGCAGGGTCGGTGTGCAGCGCGCCAGCGCTCGGCGACGACGGGTCAGCGACGCCAGGCGCTCACGGAACGTCGCGTGCAGCCGCTCGATGTCTGCCGTGTTGATGACCCCGTCGCCTGGCGCACGGCGCCTGAGGGTCTCAACGCGTGCGGGCGTGCCAGCCATAATCCGGCGCTCCACCGCGACAACCCGCCGCTGCACCTCGCGCGTGACCACCTGCGCGATGCAGCTATGGCGCCAGGGGCACACGCGGGGACGTCCCAGCACTCCCGCCTGTACAGGATCACGGAACGTCTCACGCATGGCGCGCATAGAGGAGGCCAACCCATCGGTACAACACAGCAGCGGGCGACGCAAGGCACAGGCCCGTACGCGCTCGATCAGAGGCCGAATCCACGTCAGGTCACGCCGCGCACTGACGTCGCCAGCCCGCCACAAGCGGGTGCTGCCCATCATCGCCAGCGCCATCCACACGACGCCCCCTGGTTTCTTGACACGGATCTCGTCGGCGTGCACCTGGCCGAGGGCCCGCGGGTGCTCGACCACAGGTTCCTGGACGGCTGGGCCCTGCACACCCGCCCTCGGCAACCAGGCGGCGACGGTCCGTTCATCCACGCCGAAAGCCACCACAATGGCCTGCAGGGGACACCCGTGTGCCATCAGGGTCACGACCTGGGGGACCGTCTCAGTCGACGTCCGCAGACGATACCACGCGGTGCCGTTGGGGGTGGTGCATGTCGTGCGGCACTGGGTCCAGATGAACCGTTTCTCCTGACGCGAGTGGATGCCAATGTTCCCCTGGCCGGTTTGGCCTCTGGCAGGACACGCCAGATGGGGGCAGAATACGGTCGTGGGGTGCATAACCATCCTCCTCCTGGCTTTGCGTGGCAGCGTGCCAAGAAAAGTATGTCTGGACCCCCGTTTTTATGACAAGCGAACCTCACCACGCTTTCGTGCGGAGCTACCTGCTGCCCTGCTGTTAGTTTCAATCCCCTTCAAATCGGGTCAGTCCTTCTTACTGTTCTTCCCGACATGGACGTATTCCCCAAACAGCAGGTAAGGCATGAAACTTGTCAATGCCCCCCTATACGTGATCGATCCCACCATGCCGCCAAGCTTCATGCGCGCATCTTGTCGCGCCGAATACCGCTCCCAATCTCGCCAATGGAGATCGCTTCGATCGATCGTAATGTCTTTGGCACCCTCGATGACTTCGTGAATATGGCGACGGGCAGACTCATCGATCCGGTGATCACGATAAAAATACTGGGCTACAGCCTGCGCCGAGACTGCACAGCCTGATAGAAGGGGGAGCATTCCACCACCCCCATGGCAGAGCATCAAGAGCGCGAGCCGCAGTAAGAGAGCCCGGAAGAGGATATGGAACGGCAGCTCGGAGGTGAGCTTATGACCGTATTTGAGACGGGCCGGCGTCAAAAATTCGATCGCAACCTCATCCACCTCCCCCTGTACCTTGCGCGCCACCTCATCCAGGGTAATTGGCGCTCCTACCCCCACAAACCTGCGCTCGATACCCCCGATAGACCTCCACTTCCCCTTCCGGGCCGACCCCAAGAACGCCCTCCAATTGGAAATGGCCTTTTCCCTTGCCCAAGCCGATCCGTCCCAACACGTCGAAGGCAAACAGAAAATAGGGCAAATAATCCATCGCCCTTCCGATCACTATGAGGTGGAACGCGAGGCGGTCGTCCGCGCTATAGTGCTGCTTCTCCTCTTCGGGAGGTTCGAGGACGAAGGGATGCGGCGCATCCAGCGCACCACGGAGAGAAGCAAAGATTGTCGCGATTTCCTCTGGAAGCGGGGTCTCGAATACATAAGAATAGACACAGCGTCCAGGCTGGATGCAACCGTGGTAGCACCGGCCATCATCGAAAGGACACACGACACGCTTGAGAGCATGCCCGAATCCTCCACGGAAGGATGAGCCTTTGTACTCGGGGAGGAGTATGGATTCCCTCGGTCGAATAACCAGGCGATACTTGGCAAGTGCAAGCGTTGCCACCGGCAGCGTCCTCATGCGGATTCCTGAAAGCGTGTCCAAAAAGTCCTTACTTCCCCCGTCGCACCACCTCATTCCTCTCCGGCAGGAAAAGAGCCAGGGTGAGGGGGATTCCAACCGAGGATCATAGCTCCCACTTCCCTCACCCCCGTTCTGCAAGGGGCCAGACCCGAAGGCTCCAGATCGACTTCCAGGTTCCTGGCTACCCAGTTGCGCACCTGCCGCTGCCGTGTGATGCCGGCTGTGGCAGGGTATGTCTGGTCACCGGCGCTTATGTCCACTGGGCAAAGGCCATGGCGCACCCCGTCCCTGCCGGGGAACGGTAGCACGGCACGTAGTCGATCACTTCCATGTCGAGATGCTGTGCCGCGCCCTGCGGTGGTGATCCAGTTGCGGATCTTCCGAGCTCCCTGATTGGAGACGTTCCAGGGGCAACGCAGCGATGGTGTCGATGTCTTTTTCCTGGAGGGCCTTGAGGACCTGGCGATCCAGCTCCTCATCGACCACGAAATGGCTCAGTCCGCCGGAGCCCAGAACCGCCACCCGCGCCTGGCGCCTCCAGGTCTCAATGGCGTTCCTGAGCGCAATGCCGAAGTCATAGGACCGTCGCGGCCGCGGCTGATTGGGCGGGTAATAGGTGTTTTGCATGATGGGCACCACGGGAATGGTCTTGCTCGGCATAATGCGGGCATACACAAAGGTCGCCGCATGGGTGATCGACTGCCCCTCCTGCAGGTACTTCGAATGGGCCACGTCGAATCCCTGCTCCATCATGGAGTCGATGATGTGCAAGGCAAGCTCCGGATGGCCAGGATACTGCCTGGGCTCCTGGGGGTAGGCCCAAGCCGTCAGGGCCTGGGTCCCTCTGGAGCGCTGGCGCGGAACGTACGGCACCTGCTCACCCCAATAGACACAGAACGCCGGCATGTTATCGTCGTGGAAAGCCTCCTGTTGATCGTCGCCAAGGATCACTAGCACGTCTGGTGCGAAGCGCTCCAGGGCCTCGGCAAGCCTGGCAATCCCCTGCTGATTCGCTTCGTAGCGCTTCTGGAACACCTCCGGCGTCAGCTCATGAGCAATCTTGGGGTCGACTTCAGCCAAGAGCTCATCGAAGGTGACATGCTTGCCGTCGGGCACGCGGTACAGACTCTGGTTCAGTCGGTCTTCTTCGCCGCGCGTGAGCCAATGCTCGGCCGGGAGGCTCAACTGCGGGCTATGAGAGGTCGCCAGCCCCAAAACCATTCTTGCCATTGTTCGACTCCTCTCTCCTGAGGGTGGGATCCACCCCTCCACTGTGTTGGATGGCCCTCGGTTCACATACGGGCGGGTGAGGTCTGTAAGGGCATACTGTTCCCCCCCACCCGCTCATGCCGTCTTGAACCTATCATACCGCAGCCTAAACTGGAATGGGAAGTTTACGGATTCCGGTCGCATGCACATTGCAGCGTAGTGTATAGTTGCTCACAGACTGCCAACGCCTAGCTTTGCTGCCATCATTTTTTACTATGGGAGTAGCGGATGATGCCGTATCCACCGGTATTTGACGAGTTATACGTGATCTCTGATCTGCACATGGGCGGCACGAAGGAGGGCACGCGCAACTTCCGGATCTTCAACCGCGGTGACCGTCTGGCCAGGTTTATCCGCTAAAGCCTCGCGGGGTGTGATCGATCGTACCTTACGAAAGCCATTGCCCTTGCTGAAACAACCTGTTAAAGTTGGCGCCAAGTCAAATCCTTGAAACGGCCCTAGGGGTCTTTGACGGGGAGAGTGAGACAACAGGAGGGTCATGCGATTGGCCCTGGAGGAGGCCGTCACGGCATAGTCATCACGACCATTAAACACGGGATACTCAGAGGTGAGACAACGATGGGCGAGCTCGAATTTGGCATCTTCGACTCCTTCGGTCCCTTCGAGATGAAGGAGTTCCCGTCGGTGGCTGAGGTGTACGAGACACATTTGCACGAAGCGCAAGAAGCCGAGCAGCTCGGGTACCGCTACTATTTCTTCATCGAGCACCAGAATTCCCCCGTCTGCTATGTCACCGCCCCGACTGTTTACCTGACCGCCCTGGCGAGTCGGACCAGCGCGCTGCGGTTTGGCCTGATGATTTATCAGTTACCCTTCCACCACCCCATCCGCCTGGCCCAGGACCTGGCCACGCTGGACCAGCTGTCCCGCGGACGCCTGGAGTTCGGCACGGGGACAGGGGTGCTCGCGCACGAATTCATGCGTTGGAACCTGCCCTTCGACCAGCGCCATGAGATGAGCATCGAGGCGCTGGAGATCATCGTCAAGGCGTGGACACAGGAGACCATCACCTACCAGGGCAAATATTGGCAATTCGACGAAGCCCTGCCCAATCCCAAACCCTACCAGGAGCCTCACCCCCCCATTTGGGTGGCGGCCCATAGCGCCGGCTCCTTCGAGTATGCCGCCAAGCACAACTATCACATCGCCCAGAACATCGATGTCGACGCGGTGATCGCCGAGAAGTTCGCGTCTTACCGGCAACTCTGGCGCCAGTATCACCATTCGGGCCCCATGCCGCACGCCTTCTTGACGCGCCATGTGCACGTCGCTGAGACCGACGCCCAGGCGCGGGCCGAAGCCGAGCCCAATCTGCTGATGGGCTATATCCAGGGCGGCGAGCTCATCGCCAAGACGCGCCTCGGGTTTGGACCGCCGGGTCTCGAAGTGGCGGAGAGGACTACCCCGGAGCGGCAGGAGCTCCGTCGTGTGTTTCAGGAATGCAGCAAATCCTACGACTTCTGGATCGACAACGGGCTCGCCCTCGTGGGCAGCCCTGACACCGTCATCCGCAAGCTCGAAGAACAGCGCCAGCTCACCGGTTACGATATCTTCGCCGCCCGACATCGGATTGGCCACCTGGAGCCAGCGCTGGCCCGCAAATCCATGCAATTGTTTGCCAAATACGTCATACCCGCCTTTGCCTAGGCGATGGCTGTGTTGAGGACTCATGCCCGAGCGTAACGCTCTTCATCGTCAGTCCTCAGCACTCAGTCCTGTCTTTTATGAGGTGTACGATGCCGAATGTTGCGATCCTCGACGACTACCAGGGCGTTGCCCTGAAGATGGCTGACTGGAGCCTGCTGCCCACTGATTGCCGGCTGCAGGCTTTTAACGATCATCTGACTGAAGTCGATGCTCTGGTGCAACGATTGCGAGATTTCGAGATCATCACCTGTATGCGGGAACGTACCCCCTTTGGCCGTGATCTCCTGCAACGCTTGCCGAACCTGCGTCTCCTGGTGACTACCGGCATGCGTAACGCCGCCATCGACCTGAAGGCCGCCACCGATCTGGGGATCCTGGTGTGTGGCACGGGGAGTGGTCCGGATGCCCCACCGGCGGAATTGACCTGGGGGCTGATCTTAGCCCTGGTCCGTCACATTCCGCGCGAAGACGTCGACACGCGAGCGGGCCGCTGGGGCACGACTGTCGGCATGAGTCTACAGAACAAAGTTCTGGGGATTTTGGGTCTGGGGCGACTGGGTGGGAAGGTCGCCAAGGTGGGCGTAGCCTTCGACATGTCGGTCATCGCCTGGAGTCAAAACTTGACGGCCGAGCGGGCTGCGGAGCATGGGGCCACGTTGGTCAGTAAGGACGAGTTGTTTGCCCGCTCGGATATTCTCTCCGTCCATGTGCAGCTGAGTGCGCGGACCAGGGGACTCGTGGGGGCCCGCGAACTCGGCCTGATGAAACCCACCGCCTATCTCATCAATACGGCGCGCGGGCCGATCGTAGACGAAGCGGCTCTCGTGCAGGCGCTGCAGGCGCGCACCATTGCTGGTGCGGGCCTGGACGTGTTCGACCAGGAACCTCTACCGCCGAAGCACCCGCTGACATTGCTTGACAACACACTGCTGGTTCCTCACATTGGCTACGTGACTGAGGATCAATATCGAGTGCGGTATCGCGATACGGTCGAGAACGTTGCCGCCTATCTCAAGGGAGAGCCGCTCAGAGTTCTGAACCCAGAAGTGCGAGCCACGGCTCGTTAGTGCTCCTGCGCCCGTGCCTGTCATTACATGGTGAGGGTCAACCAGCCCTTTTCTGAGAGGTCGATCCTCACCTCGTTCGGCAGGTAGTATTTCACCTCGACATCCACCATCCCCTGGCCAGTGGCCTTGCCGCCCAGCGGCTGAAACGTGGCCCCGGCCTCCTCCACGCGCTTCCGAGCCTCGTCCATGTTGTCGACCTTGAAGCCGAAGTGGTGCAAGCCCTCATAGCGTGGTGCACCCTCCGTATAGGCCGCGTAGTCGTTCTTGAACTTGAGGATGGCAAGGTTGATGTAGCCATCGGTTAAAAAGTAACCGGTGGCGAGGTCCGAGTTCGCCACCCCGACCTGTTGCAGGCCAAGAGCCTCCTTAAAAAAGCTGGCCACCTTGTCCGGATCCTGGGTCGCGATGGCGATATGCCTGATTTTGGCCGCCATACAGCCCTCCTCTAGGGTCAACACACGGTCAGCGGTGCGGAAGTATGATCCAGCGCCAACCCGCAGCCACCCTAGACCTGTGCCTCGATGATCTCGAGCTGTACTCCATCCGGTCCTTCCAGAAAGCAAATCCGTCGGCCATTGCCTGAGGTCATTTGCTCCAAGACCGTAGCCCCATTGGCCTTGAGCTTGGCCACGGTGCCATCCAGGTCATCGGTGTTGAGCGCAAAGTGCTCCATACCATAGAGTTGCTGCCGGGTTTGATCTTCGACATGAGTCGTGAGGTTGATGGTGAGTCCATGTAAGTCCAGCCGAAAGCCACGCGTACCGATCTCAGCGACGATCTTGGCGCCCATATTGTCCACATAAAATTTGGCGGTTTGCTGCGGATCCTTGGTTTTGATATGCAGGTGATTGAGTTTAAAGGCCATCGTTCCCCTCCAGTCGTCCGCGTCCACCACTGGCGGTGGACAGCAGACCTCCTCTGTGTTGCCATTGCGGCCAACGGAGCATCGCGCCAGTAGTTCATGGCAGGGCGCGGCTCCACGGTAATGAGTGCGGCGAGCATAGGCCACCCCAAGGACACTGTCAAGTGCGATCTGCGGCAACGCATGCGCTCGCCCGCGCGGACAGCCCTGCGACATGGCATTCTTCGCAACGCCTCACGCGACGCTCTTGCCTGTCCCTGCGCACTTGATCGAATACCGCGGTGACATAAGAGGCAATGCATGAGAAGGTTAAGTATTGCGAGGTCCACACGTCTCGGCCGTCAACCCACGTACTACACTGGTGACAATAAAGATCCACAGACCGTGTCTGAACCAGAGGGTCGGCATCGCGGTGAGGGGTGGTTAGATGGCAGAATCATGCAGTCTAACCCCCTCTCACCAACCTTGAGTAGAATGAGTAAGGGTGCTAAGATGCAGGCAGTTTTTAGGAATGGACAGCTTCTGCGGGTATAGCGTTAGTCTGCAGCACGGTGCAGGGTTTTACGAATCGATTCGGCAGTCTAATCGATGTTCGGTAGGCCAAGCAAGAACGTCATACCCCGAGGTCGTCCAGGGGGCTTGGAACGCCCTGCCCTCCCTGCTGCAGGACGTGGGTATAGATCATGGTGGTGGCCACGTCGTGGTGCCCGAGCAGTGGCTGAATGGTGCGGATGTCGGTGCCGCGTTGCCGCAGGTGGGTGGCGAAGGAGTGCCGAAAGGTATGGGCGCTGATCTGCTTCGTCAGACCGGCACGGCGAACCGCCACCTAGATGGCCTTATTGATGACGCTGGGGTCCACGTGATGGCGACGGGCGACACCGGCACGCGGGTCGCCGGAAATATCCCGGGCGGGAAAGACGTACTGCCACCCCCATTCTTTGGCGGCCTGCGGGGCCTTCCGGGCCAGCGCATGGGGCAGGTAGACCTCGCCATGTCCTTGCAGCAAGTCCTGCTGATGCAGCGTCTTGACCCTCGCCAGGTGGCTCTGGAGCAACGGGGTGAGTGTCGCGGGAAAGGTGGTGAAGCGGTCCTTGTCGCCCTTGCCCGAGCGGACGGTCAGTGGCTTCATCTGAACATCGATGTCCTTGATCCTCAGCCGGACCGCCTCCATGATGCGCAAGCCGCTCCCGTAGAGCAGCTTGGCCACCAGCTGGGCGGTGCCGTCCAGTAGCGAGAGGCTCGTGGCGACTTCTTCGCGGGTCATGACCACGGGGACGTTGATCTTCTTGGCGGCGCGTACGGCATCGATGCGACCGTCCATGACCTGCTTGAGGACGCGCTTGTAGAGGCACACCAGGGCATTCATGGCCTGGTTCTGGGTCGCGGCCGCGACACGTCCATGCACCGCCAAGTCGGTCAGGAACGCCTCGATCTTAGGTTCGGCGGGGAAGAGGTCTGCGCGGGACCGCATCCCGTGGAAACGGGCAAACCGTTTGATCCATTCCACATAGGAGCGCTCGGTATGAATCGAGTAGTGGTGGAGACGAAGCACTTGGCGCACTTCATCAAGCAGTTTGGGTGGTTGACTTCTTCTTGCGTCAGGCATACAAGGGTTCCATCAGGGTGCCCTGGGATTGTTGATAAGAGGTATCGGGCAAAACTGCCCGAAATGTAGGGCAATATCGCCTTATCAGGGCAAAATGACCGGTTAATCAATGGTTAGCCGTCCGCAGGACGTGACATGCGCTCCAAGAATCGAACTCATGATCGGCAGAACTTCTTCAAGTACATGTTTACAGTTGATATAGTTAAGCGCTTTCGCGCAAATGGGATCTAATCAGAATCGCCTGAGACACATCACACTAGAGAAAGGTGCGCTTATCGTCGACACGGTAAAGAAAGATTCCGCGAAGTTAGAGCGAGTTACTAGAAGGTCTCAAGGAAACGGCCGCCTCACATCGTCCACTAGCGAAAGCATGGATGCCTGCGTGCATGTGGAGACCTTCATTCCGACTTTCGAATTCTCTGTCTCTCTCGTTTCTTCGGGCACTGCGAAGATCGTGTTGACTGACCGCAGTCTCAGATGGAGTTCTCCGGTCCTCTTCAACGATCCGTTCGACGTGCCTAGGGAGATGTCTTTCGGTTTGACACCAGTTGATATAGTTCAAGCGCTTTCGCGCAGAATGGCCGATCTAATCCAGAATCCGCCTGAGGACACATCACAACTAGAGCCAAAGGTGCGGCTTATCGTCGACACGGTAAAGAAAGGGATTCCGCCCGAAGTTAGAGCCGAGCGCTCGGGTCTCGGTGCGCGATCCGATGCTGCCGGCCGCCGGCAATTCGTCGAGGCCGCGGTCGCGGCCGGCATTCCGAAGGGCGACTACAACGGCCGCGACCGGGGCGGCGCCGCCGGCGTCGTGTCGTTGACCCAGTACACGACGCGCGACGGCCGCCGGTCGAGCACCTATCAGCGTTACTAGAAGGCAAGGGAGACGGCCGCCTCACGATCGTCCACCGGCGCGCAGGCGACGCGCGTGATCCTCGCGGACGACGGCCGGACAAATTGCCGCGACCGGCGTCGAGTACCGCACCGCCGCCGGCGAGACCGCGACGGCCTCATGCCGGCAAGGAAGTGATCCTGAGCGCCGGTGCCATCGGCTCGCCGCAGTTGCTGCTGCTGTCCGGGATCGGCCCGCGACAGGAGTTGGAAGCGCGTCGGGGTGTCCTGTCTCGTCGACGCACCGCATGTCGGCAAGCATCTGCAGGATCATCTGATGTGCCCGCTGTTCTACCCCGCCCCGGGCATCGGCGTGACGATGAACGATGTTGCGCTGGCGATGGGTCCCGACGCGCTGCGCGCGTCCCGCCGGACCGCTGCCCGCCGACCCCGCCGACGACGCAAAGCTGTCTACCGGAACTGCAGGCATTGAAGCAGGAAGCCGAACGCCGCCTCGCCGAGTGGCAGGCGACCGGACGCGGCCTGCTGCCGCGTCTTCGCTGGCCGACGCGGTGGTCTTCTGTTCGAGCGGCGTCGGCGACCTGCACAGTCACGACACGCGAGATCATCTGCTTTCGTGACCGGCGGCAACGATGATTTCCAGCGGCACGATCATGAATATCGACACCGCGCGGTTTTTCGACGACGCGGCGACACGCATCGCATCCGACGCGGAAAACCTGCTCGCTGCTCGCCAACCCGGTATTGCCGCGCAGCCGAAGGCGAAATCGTCCTCGACAGCGCCGATCCCGGCGTGCAGCCGGCGATCCGGATGAACTACTACGACGATCCGCACGACATGAAGGTCATGGTGGCTGCGATCCGCCGGACGATGGATATCGCGGCGCACTGGCCGGGAAATCGCAAGATCGGTCCGGCTGATGATGCCGCCGTTCCTGGCGGAAAAGCACGGCTACCAGCCGGGCGCGAGCCCCGAGCGACGCGCTGCTCGAAGATTTCGCGCTGCATTTTTCGCTGACGGTGTACCACCCGACATCGACCTGCCGGATCGGCGACGTCGTCGATCCGCGGCTGCGGATCAGGCGTGGCGAAATCGCATGGATGCCCTGCGTGCCATGTGGAGGACCAACGCCCTTCATTCCCGACTTTCGAATTCTCTGTCTGACGGAGAGTCCGGCTCACGTGGCGATGTGGTACCACTACGCCGATCAATATCGAGGCGTCGTTCTTGAATTCAGATGCGACGATGAGCTTGATAGTCCATGGCTCGTAGCAAGACCGGTCGCGTATCCAAATGGCAAGCCAGCCGTATACACTGCCGAAGGATGGGCCACACTCCTGACAATGCCGCACGAGCTCGCTATTCGAGCCATTATCGATGTCTCCACCTTAACACCTTTTATTATTTATTATTATTTTTTTCACCAAGTCAGAGGATTGGAGCTACGAGAGAGAATGGCGAATTACTTCCTTCAAGCGCCCCACTGACACCGGCCCATTCACCGACTATAAGTTCCACGAGAAGGAACTAGCAGCCGTCTACCTGGGCCCAATGATTTCCGCTTCTGACAGAGAAGCGCTAACAGCCGTCGCGGCAAGATATCCTGCGGCCGTCGTATGGAATGTCGCAATAGGTATGAGTCGTGAGCTTCAGTTCACCCGACAAGACGGCTAACCACCGCTTGCAGGGGACGCGCCAAAAGCGGCGCGCCCCTGAAGCGGAACGTTAGGCTGTATAAGAAATCTCAGCTCATCTCATGTGCTATAATTTTGCAGGAATCATCCCCAGATGAGAAGGAGTAAGGGCCATGTCTGATCGTGGTGCCCGGATACTGCAAGATGCGTTATCCCTGCCACCTACTGAACGGGTGGCGTTGGTGGAGCGCCTGTTAGCAAGTCTCGATTCCCCTGTCCGTGAGCACATTGATGCATTGTGGGGTCAGGAAGCCGAAGATCGGCTCGAGGCCTTCGAGCGAGGTGAGATCCCCACGATTGCGGCCAAGGACGTCTTTGACGAAATAGGCAAACGGCACCAGGGATGAACGTTGAATTTCTCGCCCCCGCCCGCGTCGAGTTCGCGGAAGCTGTCAGGCATTACGAGACCCAACAACCGGGGCTCGGGGACGAGTTTGCGGCGGAAGTGCAACGCACCATCGACCGCATCCTGCAGTACCCTGAGGCATGGTCATTGCTGTCGAGGCGAACCCGCCGCTGCCCTACCAACCGATTCCCGTACGGTATCATCTACCAGGTCCGAGGCGATACCCTTCTCATCATTGCCGTCATGCATCTGCACCGTGCGCCCCTTTCGTGGAGATCCAGGTTGCCTCGGAGGGAGCAGTAGCCTTCAGCATCGGAGCTGTTACAACCGGCTGCCGTGCCCAGGCTAACCAGACGATGCAGCGGACGGGGGGACAGTGGCGCTTTTAGGTTCGTTGACCCTGTCAGAGGTCGGTGGTAGTTCTGCCCCGCCGCTGAGCTGTTGCGTTGTGCAGCTTGAAATAGTGGAAGCTTATCGAGAACCCACATCTGTAGGCTCGTCTCCCCGCAGCAAGGAGCGTGAGGCGCAGAATGGCGTCAATCTCGGAAGAGCAGACGTCTCAAATTATTGCCCTGCTCCAGCGCGGACAGGCCAGCCGTGAGGAAATCGCCGCCAACGTGGGCGTCTCTTCTGGGACGGTCAGTGCCATCAAAGCCCACATCAGCCTGGGGACCTATGGAGAACCGGCTTCGGAGAGAGCAACCAATGCATTGATCGAGGCCTCCGAAGCAACGTTTGGTCTTGAGCGCGACCTCCAGCTTGCCCTCCGCTCCGACATCGAGCCACTTGACCCTGGCCTCCACATCATTGATGATGGCAAAGAACGTATGACTGAAGCCGGTCGGATCGATATTACAGCCCAAGATGCTCAGCATGTCATCGTGGTGATCGAACTGAAAGCCGGTACTGCTGCCCCCGAAGCGCTCACCCAGCTCTTGGCGTATATGGGCGCCGTGGGCGAGCAAGACCAGCGCTCGGTGCGTGGCGTGCTGATCGCGGGTGATGTTCACCCTCGGGTGGTTTTTGCCGCACGAGCGGTGCCACATGTTCAGCTCCGACGGTACCGTTTCAAGTTCACATTTGAATCGGTTGCGTAACTCAAGAAGGACAAGCTGCACAACCAGGCGCTGCAGCCGACGCGCAACAATCCGCGCGCCGCTGAGCTTTCGCGTTGGACGAACCCGCAGGAGCGGGGGACGAGGGTACGAGGCTGAAGGAGCGGTGGTGGCAGCGCTCACGGTACAGCAGATTTTGCAACACGGCTACGCGGCGTTCGAACGCTGTCATGCGCTGCCGGCCTAGGTGCGGAAGGCGGCGTGGGCGCTGCTGGTGTGTCGCACCGCGGTGTTAGGTGGTCACATCCAAGCCTGTCCGGAGGGGCATGTCGAACGGGTGTGGTACAACTCCTGTCGCCATCGGTTGTGTCCGCCATGTGCCTGGCTGCAGGTCGAGCGCTGGCTGGTGCGCCAGAAGGCCCGGTTGCTGGCCTGTGACCATGACCATGGCATTTTCACCAGGCCGCATGAGCTGAATGACCTCTGGCTGGCCAACGTCGCCGCGATGACGCAGCTGCTGTGTGCCACGGGGCACGAGACGCTGGACGAACGGCTCGGCGACGAGCAGTATCTGGGCGCCTGTCCTGGCCTCATCG
Organism: uncultured Nitrospinota bacterium; assembly: GCA_963707985.1. Classification (GTDB taxonomy): domain Bacteria; phylum Tectomicrobia; class Entotheonellia; order J063; family CAVPRW01; genus CAVPRW01. The sequence goes on from CAVPRW010000001.1 coordinate 27,058, forward strand.
CCGCGCTGCATACCTGGAGTCAGACGTTGCTGTTGCACCCGCATCGCCACTGTTTGGTGACCGGTGGGGGGCTCACGGACGCGGGGCACTGGCGCCCCGTACGGAATGGGTTTCTGCTGCCGGTGCGCGTGGTGATGGCGGTGTGTCGCGGGCAACTCCTGGCGGCGCTCCGGCAGGGGTTGGTGCAGGACCAGCTCACGTGGCCGGAGGGTCAGAGCCGCCAGCAGATGGAGAATCGCCTCAACCAGCTGGGCCGCACGACGTGGCACGTGCACATCCGGGAGCGGTATCCGCCTGGCGTAGGGGTGCTCACGTATTGGGCCCGCTCTATCCGTGGAGGGCCCTTCGCCAACCAGCGGCTGGTCGCGTGTGCGCAGGGAGTGGTGACCTTCCGCTATCGGCTGAACGGGGACGAGGTTGGGGGGCAAAGCGGCCGACCGGGACGCATGCGCCTGTCCATCGAAGAGTTGATCCGGCGGTATCTGCTGCATGTGCCACCGCCTGGCACTCGGGTCGTCCGGTGCTAGGGGTTGTACGCGCCGACCAAGGGGATGGCCTTGGCCATCTGCCGGGCGTCCCTAGGGCAAGGGCCGGTGGTCCCGCCGGCGGTGCTGGACTGGCAGACAGCGTGCCAGGCCCGTGGCGACGCCCATCCCGAACGCTGTCCGCGGTGTGGTCGCCAGCTGGTGTGCCGCGGTGTGATCCTGCCGTTGAGGATTCCCCCGCCGAGCGCCATCCCTTGGGAGGTCGTGGCGTGACCCGGGGGCCAGGCGGCTGCTCGCGCGGGCGAAGGCAGGCGTCTGCCCTGACGGCGCGGAACACGCTGCCATGGAAGAAGCCCGTCGGCCATCACACGAGACAGTCCATCGGGGACTCGGCACCCCCCCGGCGCTGTGGTGCGACTGGCCACCCGCGACCGGTCCGTTGAGGGTTGATCGGCCGGTCTAACTTCCATAGGCCCGTGGTGCCCGACTCGGTGCGCGGGTCGTCCAACCAGCCGTTGGAGCGGACCGCGGCCGGCGCGTGGGGTTCCTGTAAGCGCTGGTCTCGCGGCCGCTCAACTCTAATCGTTCGGCTTCCTTCGCTATGCCGTTGTGGTGCTTGCATCTCTTCGGGGCTTTGGTACTATGTGTGTAAATCGAGGAGGCAATATGCTCAAAAGCGTAGAAGGTGTGTATCGGGATGGCAAGATTGAGTTGACCGAGCTTCCCGGCGATGTGCGTAACGAAACCCGGGTTATTGTGACCTTCCTGGAGATGGGCCATATCGATCTGCGAGCACGGGGCATCGACGAGGCACAGGCCGCAGAACTCCGGGCCCAACTGGGGACCTTTGCCGAGGAGTGGAACAGTCCAGACATGGCGCTGTACGACAATTATGATGCCGCCAAAGCCAAGCTATAAACGTGGTGACGTGGTCCTCGTCCTCTATCCTCACTCTGACTTGCGCACGGCGAAAACGCGTCCTGCCCTGATTGTCCAAGCCGACAACCTACACACCGGATTGTCCCAAGTCATCGTCGCGATGATCACCAGTCGCCTGTTTCGTGCGAACCATCCGAGCCGCGTGGTGGTTGAGGTATCGACGCCAAGCGGGCAACGCACTGGGCTCCTGACCGACTCGGTGGTCATGACAGATAACCTGGCGACCGTTGCGGAAGTCGCGATCGACCGGGTGATCGGCACCTTGCCAATGACGGACGTCGATACTGCTTTACGGCATACACTGAAGCTATAGCCAGACTCCTGGGGTGGTGCGGGCCGAACCAGAGGATGAACCTGACTGGTATTCCGCTGCGCTCCATACCAGCAGGTTATCCACAGCGTTGGACGAACCCGCATCGGCGGGGGAGGCGACGCACAACTCAGATAGGATGATTTGTCATTGGAATCACCCCAGATCACTTTACAACAGATTCTGCAACAGGGTTATGAAGCGTACTCGCATGACCACGCGCTGCCTGGCTATGTGCGTCGGGCGGTGCAGGCGATGCTTGCGTGTCGCACCGCGCTGCTTGGTGGGCATGTCCAGGCCTGTCCTGATGGTCATATCGAACGGATTTGGTACAATTCCTGTCAACATCGGATGTGCCCGCAGTGTGCCTGGCTGCAGATCGAGCGCTGGCTGGTTATACAGAAGGCCCGTCTCTTAGCCTGTGAGCATTACCATGTCATTTTCACCATTCCCAGCGAACTAAATGCCCTGTGGCTAGCCAATGTCTCCGTGATGACCACTCTCCTGTTTGCCAGTGTGCGCGACACGTTGTTAGAGTTGCTCGACGATGAGCACTATCTCGGTGCGATGCCCGGCATCATCGCCACGTTGCACACGTGGAGCCAGACGCTCGTCCTCCATCCGCATATCCATAGTCTCGTGACCGGTGGAGGCCTGACTCGCACGGGCCAATGGGTAGCCGTGCGCCAGGGGTTTTTGCTCCCGTCACGAGTCGCCATGGCCCTCTTCCGGGGTAAGTTGCTCGCGGCCATCCGTCGGGCGGTGCGCCAGGGGCAGCTGCAGCTCCCCGAGGGCATGCGTGCGCAGCGCTGTGAAAATCTGCTGAACAAGCTGGGGCGCCAGAAGTGGAACGTCCATATTCGGGAGCGGTATCCATACGGGACAGGGGTGCTCATCTATCTGGCGCGGTATCTGCGGGGTGGCCCCCTTGCCAACCACCGGCTGGTGTCATGTGCGCAGGGGGAGGTCACCTTCCGGTACCGGCTGAACGGGGAGGCCGGCGAGAGCCGACGCAGCGCGTCGATGACGTTGCCCATGGCGGAGTTCATCCGACGCTATCTGCTGCATGTACCGGCCCCCGGAACCCGGATGGTGCGGGCATATGGAGTGTATGCGCCGACCAAGCGCGCGGCGTTAGTGGTCTGCCGAGACCAGTTGGGGCAAGGGCCGGTGGAAGCGCCTGTGGTGCTGGACTGGCAGACGGCGTGCAGCCAGCAGGGTGCGGCGCATCCGGAATGCTGTCCCGTGTGTGGCCAAGGGCTGGTCTCCATCGGCAGGGTTCCACGCCTGCGGACGTCACCGCTTGCGCGGGCGCCCGCGGCGGTCGCGGCCTGAGCCACCAGATAGGCGTTGACCCTGGCCAGCTCAGGCAGGGGGCTGCCCTGACGCCATACCCATGGTGGCCCGGGAATACGCAGGGCAGCTACGCCGGGCTGGAGCGCACCGTGTCCACGCCATCACAGCGCTCGTTGGATGCCCTCAGCTGGGCTCGCAGGGTCCTTTCGAGGAGCCTGAGCGGGGTATAAATTCCATAGACTCGTCGTTCCCGACTCGGTGCGCGGGTCGTCCAACCAGCCGTTGAAGCGGACCGCGGCCGGCTCAGGGGTGCCGCGGTCGCGTGGTCTCGCGGCCGCTTAACACTAATCGTTCGGCTGACATTTTGCGTAAGGGCATTCCCATCGTGCAACCCCAAGCAAGAAAGGAAACGCACATGCTCTGGCGGAGAACCGTATGGTTTGTGGGCGTTATCGTCCTTGGGGGTGGCCTCGCCATGCAGGCGTGGCCCGATACCACACCCCAGACGCGTCAACTGCATGTGAATGGGGTCGATCTGTCCTACCTCGAACAGGGAACAGGCGCTCCTGTCGTCTTTGTCCACGGGGCTCCTGCCGACCTCCGCTACTGGGAGTCACAACGCCAGGCCGTGGCCACGCAGTACCGCTTCATTGCCGCCAATTTCCGCTATCATGGCACCGCCCCGTGGCCCGACGAGGGCCAGCACTACTCTGTGGCCACCCATGCCGCGGATCTGGCGGCCTTCCTGCGCCAGCTCAACGCTGGCCCGGTGCACCTCGTGGCGATCTCCTATGGGGGGTTCCCCGCCACCCTGGTGGCGTTGGAACACCCCGACCTGGTGCGCAGTCTGATCGTGCTCGAGCCCGCCCTGGGTGCCCTGCTGGCGGACATCCCAGAGGCCAAGCCCGTACGCGACGCGTGGAGCAAAGCCTTCGCGCCGATTCGCACGGCGGCCCAAGCTGGCGATGTCCAGCAGGCCGCCACGCTGCTGTTTGACTTAGTGAACAACCAAGGTCCCGGGACCTTCGAGAAGCAACCAGAGGCCGTGCGCCAAATCAGTCTGGACAACGCCAGGACGATCCCGCTGTTGGTGTCCGCGCCACGGCCGCCGGCTGTTTCCTGTGCCACGCTGGGCAATGTGAAGGCCCCCACGCTCGTGGTGGGCGGAGAACACACCTCGCGGTACTTTGCCTTGATCAATGAGGTCGTGGTGCGCTGCATTCCCGGCAGTCGCTTGGTGATCATTCCCCAGGCCACGCATCCGATGTCCAGGCAGAATCCCGCGGCCTTCAACGCAGTGCTCTTGCAGTTTCTAGCGCAGCATTAAGGAGGCGTGGTTGCTGCTGCTTCCAAGGCGTGCCGGGTAGGGACAGCCAACAGGAATCTGCGGGCGGGAAGGGTGCCCTGTCCCCCGGCCGCGCCGAACAAAGCGCTGCAGCTGACTGTCTACAGGTGCGACGTGAAAGTCGTCAGCAAGGAGTGGTCATGCTGACCGAGGCGATCCTGTCCGCGTCTCCTCATCGGCGTCATGCGTCTCTGGTCACGGAGGGGTGTGAAGCACGCCGAAAAGTACCGACCCCTGGGAGCCGCACCTGGAGAGCGGGCGAGAGGAAAGACGCGATGGGTAACATGGTGAACCCCGATAAACCTCGTGAAGTCAAAAGAGCCAAAGCGGCTGACAGGCTCTGACCAAAAGGGTACGTGGAGAGGATGGGCCGGTCTGGAGTCGGCCCATTGACAGGACAGACCTCCACCGGGGCAGAGGGTGACCCTACGGCGTCTGCATCTCCTGCTGGCGGAACACGGTAAACCCCATGGGTGGTCGGTCAAACCGACTCAACCTGCCGTAAGGCAGGCCAATGCCCAGGGGGTAGAGGAGGTGGGCGGAAGCGAAGGCCCTCCGGTCATCGGAGGGATAGGGCCACCCCTCGTGGGTGGAGAGACCCAACCTGAAAGGGTGCTGACTTCCCACGGGTCGAGTCGGAAGAGAAGGAAGAAAGGCCATGGGAAACACGGTCCGAACGGTAGGGCCACCAGCGGCACCGAACGACCGTGGCTCTCCGCGCCCTGCCTGGCACCAGATCGACTGGCGCAAGGCCGAGCGGACAGTCCAACGCCGGCGCTTTCGGATCTTCCGAGCGGCCTGCGTTACGGCAGGTCAATCGGCTTGAGCGGCATGCGGGGAAACTCGCCCGTGCCGTTCTTAGGGGGCGGGGGCCTGGCGACAGGCTCCTGCTACCCGACCGTCCGCTCCTGCGTCGCTCCCGCTTCCAGCCGCAGCTCACGCCTAGCGTTCAGCCCCCGCCCAGCTAGGGCCACCGAGCTCTTGACACGCCATTGCGTCCATCTATTCATCTCGCCGATGAAACCCATTGCCCCTCTCGACATATACACCGATTGTGCATACAATGCCACTCATGGAATTTACGTGGGACGAAAACAAACGCTTGAGCAATTTGGCCAAACATGGCCTGGATTTTGAGGATGCCCATTGGGTGTTCACCGATGAGGCATTTGCCGCCGAGGATACGCGACGGCAGTATGGGGAGCCACGCTTTATCTTGTACGGGCCGCTCTTCGGGCGTCTTGTGGTGGTCGTCTTTACCGTACGCGATGACGTCATTCGTATCCTCTCCATGAGGAAGGCCAACCAACGTGAGCAAAGAAGCTATGATCAAAAGCGATCTGAAGCGGATCGACGCAATGACGGATGAGACCATTGATTACTCCGATATTCCGCCACTGACGGACGAACAGCTGGCGGCGATGAAGCCGCTTCGGGAGATCATCCCCGAAGTGACTCGCAAGGTGCGCATTACCATCCGGTTGGATGCAGATGTGGTGCGCTGGTTTAAAGAGCAAGTTGAAGCGGTGGGTGGGGGCAACTATCAACCCTTGATCAACGCGGCTCTGCGTGCGCATATCGAAGGCCAGAAGGAGTCTCTCGAGGAGCTGCTTCGCCGCGTCATTCGTGAGGAATTGCGTGTCCCTGACAGAGGCTAGGGTTTTGCTCAAGAGCACACTTTCCCTCTCAAGGGCAACATCTAGGGCCGAACCAGGGCCTGGAGCCGACGCGGTGACCCGCGCGGCTCAGGCCTGGCGTTAGACGGCAAGAGGCAAGCTTATGGCATATTTCAGCGATCTGTTCTCACCCGAAACGTACGAAGCGTTTTCCCGTTCCTCGCGGGACGTTTCGGGTTTCCAGCTTCGCCACAAGCGAATGGCAGAGCGCGTGTCGCCTGGCGATGTCTTTGTCTGCTATCTCACACGCCTGTCGCGGTGGTTCGGGCTACTCGAAGTTGTTGAGGGACCATTCATCGACGACACGCCTATTTTCTTGCCAGCAAGTGATCCGTTCGTCGTGCGATTTCGTGTCCGCTCGGTCGTTTGGCTCGACATCGACAAGGCTGTTCCGATTCACGATGACACGATATGGACGGGGTTGTCTTTCACCCGGGAGCTGGAAAAGGGATCCATTGCTTGGACTGGAAAAGTTCGCGGAAGCCTTGTCCGTCTCGATAACCGTGACGGTAAGTTCCTAGCCGAGAAGCTTACTGCCCAGTCAGTTGGCGGAAGACTCTATCCACTCGATGAGCAAGAGTCTCGCAAACTCAGGACCCACACCGTTACCCGTACCGATAAGGTCGTCACCGTTTCAGTTCCGGATGATACGGCCGCAATGGACGAGGCAATCATCGCCCCGGAGACCGAGACGCGTGAGTCATCACGCGTTCAGGCTCTCATCGCTAATATTGGGGCGCGCATGGGCATGTCGATTTGGATTCCCCGCAGTGATCGAGCCTCAGTCCTGAAAGAGTGGAAGAACGAACAGAACACCCTGCTCGCACGTCTTCCTCTCAACTACGACGACACCACGCTGAGAACGATTGAACAGATCGACGTCTTGTGGCTTCGGGGGCGCTCTATCGTGCGTGCCTTTGAGGTCGAGCATACGACGTCCGTATAGTCGGGTATTCTGCGTATGGCAGACCTGCTGGCGCTACAGCCGAATATGGACATCAAGCTACATATCGTGGCGCCCACGACAAAACGCGACAAAGTCTTCCAGGAGATCAGACGACCCGTATTCTCGCTCCTCGAAAAAGGCCCCCTCGCAGACAGTTGCACCTATCTCTCCTACGACAGTCTGCGTGAACTCGCTTCACAAAGGCATCTTGCTCATCTTTCGGAGACAGTGCTTGACGAATACGCGGAGGAGGCCGAGTAGTGTGTGCCAGCCGCCGTCTAACAAGGGCCTGGAGCCGACGCGGGAACCCGCGCGGCTCAGGCCCGGCGTTCGGCATCAGAAGTTCACCGCTATGGCTTTTTGAATGTTGTATATAACTGCCATATACATTAGACTCGGTAGCCATGACAGATGACCTTTCACAATGCCGAGGATTCCAGTGGGATAAGGGGAATGCAGAAAAGAATTGGGTTCAGCATCGAGTGTCCCAGGGTGAAGCTGAGCAAGTGTTTTTCAACCGCCCGCTGGTGGTCGTCGAAGGGGAGCAGCGCACCGAGTTCACACGACGGTATTATGCGCTGGGGCACACGGACGCACACCGGCTCCTGTTCATTGTGTTTACCATCCGTGATGATCTCATCCGTGTGATCTCTGCCCGTCCCATGAGTCAGCGGGAGCGAAGGGTGTACGAGCATGCCAAAGAAGCAGACGCGGGAACCGATCCCACAGTTTGAAAACGAAGCCCAGGAGCAGGAGTTCTGGTCCTCCCACGACTCGATGGACTATGTGAACTGGAGTCAGGCCCAACGCACCACATTCGGGCGGCTCAAGCCTTCTACGCGGACGATTTCTCTCCGTTTACCGGTAGCGCTTCTGGAAGATTTGAAACTCTTGGCCAACAAGCGCGACGTGCCCTACCAATCCCTCGTGAAGATTTTTCTGGCGGAGCGTGTGGCGCAGGAGCAACGTTCACACGTATGAGAGCCTGCGGCTCTCACTCTGGGCCACAGGGAGAGAGCTTAGCTGGGACATAGGAGGCATGGGCAAAGACTCAGAGTGGCGCTCAACGTCTAACCCGTGCCGAACAACCGCCTGCAGCCGACTGCCTCCAGCGTCCGCTACGCTCCCGCTTCCGGCAGCGGCTGAGGCGCAGCGTTGGACGGACCCGCATGCGGCGGGGGAGGTTGTACAGGCATGAGGAGGCATGGAGCACGGCATGAGCAGTGATGGACACGCCTGGCCAACCGAGAAGCTCACGCGGCAAACGATTCTCCAGCTGGGGTATGCGGCGTATGCCCACACGCATGCGTTGCCTGCCCAGGTGCGGCGGGCGGTGTGGGCGTTGCTGGCCTGCCGCACCGCGCGGCTGGGTGGGCACGTCCAGGCCTGTCCGGAGGGGCATGTGGAACGGGTCTGGGACCACGCCTGTCGGCACCGGATGTGTCCCCCATGTGCCTGGGTGCCGGTCGAACGCTGGCTGGTCCGCCAGCAGGCGCGGTGGTTGGCCTGCGCGCCCGATCAGGTCATCTTCACCATGCCCCACGAGCTGAAGGCGCGGTGGTGGGCCCACGTGACGGCGATGACCCATCGGCTGTGTGCCAGGGCGCACGACACGTGGCTGGAGCGGCTGGACGATCGCCACTACTTGGGGGCGCAGCCCGGGATCATCGCCACGCGGCACACCTGGAGCCAGACGTTGCTGCGGCATCCGCACAGGCATTGTTTGGTCACCGGCGGGGGTGTGAGCCCAGCGGGCCAGTGGGTGGCGGTCAGGAACGGGTTTCTGCTGCCGCTGCGGGTGGTACGGGCGCTGTTCCGGGGCAAGCGGCTCGCAGCCATGCGTCCGGGCGTGGCGCACGGGACACTGAAGCCCCCTGCGGGCAAGAGCCGCCAGCAGGGGGAGAACTTGCGCAACCAGCTGGGCCGCATGCAGTGGCACGTGCACAGTCGGGAGCGTTACCCGCACGGGCGCGGGGTGTTGGTCTAGCTGGCCCGGTACCTGCGCGGTGGCCCGCTCGCCAATAGACGCCTGCGGTCGTGTGATGGGGCGCCGGTGGTCTGCCGGTACGAAGAGCGGGCCCAGGGCCCCGGGGGCCAGGCCACCCAACGGACGATGCGCTTACCGCTCGCCCAGTGCATCGGGCGTTGGCTCCTCCATGTGCCGCCAGCCGGGGCCGTGCGCGTGCGCGGGTGGGGGCTGGATGGCCACACCCCAGGGGCAGCCCTGGCCCAGTGCCAGCAGCACGTGGGCCAGGGACGAGAGGAGGTGCCCCCCCCCACACGGGGCACCTCCTGCGGGCGAGACCGGGGGTGAGGTGCCTGCGGAGCGGTGTCCGGTCTGTGGGCAGCCGCTGGTGTGCACGGCCCTCGTCCCCCGCGCGGGCGTCCCCCCGCCAGCCGAACCGGGTTGGGAGCAGGTGGCATGAGGGAGCGCACGGCCGTGGGAGACCGGAGGCCAACCCGTCAGGGACCCGTGTGCCCTGTAGAAGGGCGTTTGCGTGCGCGCGTGCTCCACGCCGGCCCCGACGCCTGCCGATGGTGGTGCCGACCGCCCAGCGTGCCGGCGATTGGTGCCTTGAGAGGGCGCGATGCCAGGGTGGGATCGCGCTCCACGCTCCATAGAAGAACATGAGCCGGCCCATTATCGGTGCGCGGGCCGTCCAACCAGGCGTTGAAGCGGCCCGCGGCCCGCTCGGGGGTTGGTCTGTGTCTTGGTCTCGCGGCCGCTTAACGCTAATTCGTTCGGTGGCACGATAGAGCATATGTTTCGAGTTCTCATGGGGACAACATGGCATCTTAAACGAAGACGCAAGCCCAATTGAAGGCCACCCATCACGATGCCAACAGCGTTACGAACAGGTCCATATCGCTTCTACTTTTACTCGTATGATTGCGGTGAGCCGCGACACATGCACGTCGACCGCGAGCACTGGAGCGCCAAATTTTGGCTCGATCCCGACGTCGCCTTGGCAGTCAATCACGGGTATAACCGTAGGGAGTTACGTGACATCGAGCGCATCATGCGCGAACATCTGGAGACCTTGCGACATGAATGGGACGCATTCTGCCGTGGTGACACTCACTCTGCCTAGAGTCGTCAGTGTCACAGTGACAGACGATACGCTATCCGTCGACCTCGAAGATGGCCGCACAATTGCGGTGCCAATTGGTTGGTATCCGCGTCTGGCGCATGGTTCCCCGGCCGAGCGGTCCCATGTGCAGATCAGCGGGGCGGGTTATGGCTTGCATTGGCCCGAGCTCGATGAGGATATCGGTGTCGAAGGATTGCTGCTAGGCAAGCCGTCGACAGAAAGTGCCGCCTCGTTTGAGCGCTGGTTGCAGCGGCGCAAGGCCAGATAACCCCAAGAGGCCGCCGAACCAGGCACTGCAGCGGACGCGGCACACCGCGCCGCTGAGCTTTCGCGTTAGGTGCCGAACGCACAAGATCGGAATCGCGGTGCCTTCTGAAGAACGACGCGTGTCAGGGATGAGCCAAAGAGGATGACAGCTGATCTAGCACATCACTTTGACGTATTCCTAAGCCATGCCCACGGCGATGCAGACATCGTCGAGCGCCTAGGTGTGAGGCTCACGGACGAGGCTCAGTTACGTGTCTGGCTCGACAGGTGGGTTCTCGTACCCGGAGAGCATTGGCAGCAGGAAATGGCGAGAGGACTCGAACAGGCAAAGACCTGCGCTGTATGCGTCAGTCGAGACACGCCCGCCGGGTGGTTTCGGGAGGAAATCGAGAGGGCGCTAAACCGTCAGGTAAAGGACCCATCATTTCGGGTAATTCCTGTCATTCTCCCAGATGGCGACCGGACGGTTGTCGACAGCTTCCTTGAGTTACGCACTTGGGTGGACTTTAAGGCAGGAATCGACGACGGCTACGCGCTTCACGTGCTGACCTCTGGAATTCGGGGAAAGCCACCAGGGAGGTACCTTCCTGGCGAGGCCGCAAGTGGTCTGGCTCTTGAGGTTACGCGTGCGAAGCTCAAGAAGATCAGGAGCTTACGGGACGAGCAACTCATCGACGACAACGTAGCTCTGGAGTACCAGCGCCGCGTCCTCGACGAGATCATCGGGCGATGAGATAGAAACCATGGAGCACTCAACGAAGTACGACGCGTTCATAAGCTACTCCCGGCCAGACTCAGAGAGCGCCGAGAAGGTGGCTCGATACCTGCGCGACGTTCGTGGCTTGGAGGTTTGGCTCGACAAGTGGTCTCTAGTTCCGGGAGAGGACTGGAGACTGTCCCTTGAGAAGGCGCTTCAGAGCACGTCATCAATAGTGCTTTTTGTCGGGCCCTCCGGGCTGGGGCGATGGCAGGAGGCGGAGTTCGAGGCCATCCTTCGCCAGCAAGCGACTCGGGAAGCACCGCGGCTCATCCCTGTGTTGCTTCCTGGGGCGCAGCCGGAAATCCTGCCGGCGTTCTTGCGCGACCAAACTTGGATTGATCTCCGTGGGGACGTCGACGACGATCGCGTCCTAAGTCGTCTCGTAGCGGGAATTGAAAGCGCCGAGGCCGGTGGTGAATTGGCTCAGGAACAACAGATGGGCGATTCACTGAGGGCTGCGGGAGACTTTGCGGAAGCTACGTCACATTACGAACGTGCATTGAGCATCGCTCGTGTGTCACATGGCAAGTCGCATCCTATTGTTGCCGATCTACTGATCCGACTTGCGAGCGTCAAGCGAGACCAGGGCGACTACGCTTCGGCCCTAGCTACTTTGCAGGAGGCCTTGGACCTTGGCGTCAGGGCTTACGGACCCGACTCGGCGTCATTGGCGAGCACATTCAATAATCTGGGGACAGTTCTCCGGGATCTTGGCCGCACAGAAGAGGCGCTTGCCTATTTCAGGCGTGCGCTCGAGATCGATGAGCGAGCACTCGGACCGAATCATCCAAGTGTCGCGACCCGCCTCAGCAACCTCGCGTCGAGCCTGCTGGATCAAAGCCGATTGGCGGAGGCTGAGCCGCTGATGCGGCGCGCGCTGGCCATCGACGAGCAGACGCTCGGTCCAGATCACCCCAATGTGGCCGTGCGGCTCAACAACTTGGCGTCGTTGTTGCTGGCGACCCACCGGTTGGCGGAGGCCGAACCGCTGATGAGGCGCGCCTTGGCTATCGACGAACAGATCTTCGGTCCAGATCATCCCAACGTGGCCAGAGACTTGAACAACCTCGCCGCGTTGCTGCAGGACATGCGCCGCTTGGCGGAGGCTGAGCCGCTGATGCGGCGCGCCCTGGCCATCGACGAGCAGAGCCTCGGTCCGGATCACCCCAACGTGGCCGTGCGCCTCAACAACCTTGGCACCCTGCTTCAGGGCACGGGCCGGCTCGCGGAGGCTGAGCCGCTGATGCGGCGCGCGCTGGCCATCGACGAGCAGAGGCTCGGCCCGGATCACCCCAATGTGGCCGTGCGCCTTAACAACTTGGCGTCGTTGTTGCTGGCGACCCACCGGTTGGCGGAGGCCGAACCGCTGATGAGGCGCGCCCTGGCTATCGACGAACAGAGCTTCGGTCCAGATCATCCCAACGTGGCCAGAGACTTGAACAACCTCGCCGCGTTGCTGCAGGGCGCCGGTCGTCTGAGGGAGGCCACGCCACTGATGCGCCGAGTGGTGGGCATCTTCGAAAGGAGTCTCGGCAAAGACCATCCCTCAACAAGACTTGCTCTAGCAAACCTGAACAAGGTCAGCTCCGTTGCCGGGGACGGCACCTAACAACCGCATGCACCTGACCGACTACAGCGGGCTTCGCCCGCTTCCGCCGGCAGGTGATGCGGGGCGTTAGCCTTCATGAAGAGGATAACGATGCTTCGGTACATACTTGACAGATTGCCCTATATAGGTCGTCTACGTAAACAGATTAGAGATGCCGGTCTATATCCAGCAGGCCACTACTATTCACCAATTCCAAAACATGAGGAGATTGTAGTATATTTAGAATCCACGAAAACAGACAAGCTTGAACTTCCAGCCATCGATTTGAATAGGCAAAATCAGTTTGAGCTTCTCACAGCATTTCAAGCTTTCTATGATGATTTGCCTTTCCCAGAAACAAAGAACCAGGAATGTCGCTACTACTATGATCAAAGTGTTTTCTGTTACGCAGATGCTATTTTTCTCTATAGTTTTCTGAGACATATCAAGCCACGAAGAATCATAGAAGTTGGATCAGGTTTTTCGTCAGCGGTTATCCTTGATACTGTTGAAAGGTTTTTCCTTCAGCCACCCGAAATGACGTTTATAGAGCCTTATCCAGATCGTCTCAGACGGCTATTAAAATCTCATGATGAAGGAGCAACTCGAATCATTGAGAGAAAAGTTCAAGAAGTGCCTATTGATACCTTCAGTTCGTTACGTGCTGGAGATCTGTTATTCATTGATTCAACGCATGTCATAAAGTGTGGTAGCGATGTACAGTTTCTGATGTTTGAAGTCCTCCCCCAAATGCCTACTGGCGTTTTCGTGCACTTCCATGATGTCTTCTACCCATTTGAGTATCCAGCAGAATGGTTACTCAAGGGGATATATTGGAACGAAGATTATTTTCTTCGAGCTTTTCTGTCATATAACAGCGCATGGGAGATCTCTTTCTTCAATACTTATGTAGCGACCGTCTTCAAAGACTTTCTCCTAGAAAAGATGCCGCTCTGTCTGAAGAATACTGGAGGAAGCCTATATATTCGAAGAACCGGAAAAGGCTAACAAGGCACTGCACCTGACTGCCTCCAGCCTCCGCTGCGCTGCGGCTTCCGGCAGCAGGTGAGCTTGGGCGTTCGGCGCCTGCGGCGGAAGACTCCCAAAGGGAGATAGCATCTATGCAAAAAGGCTGGGGAGACCTAACATACCTCCTCCGCAGCGCAGCGACACAACAAGACGCCCATCATCCTTTGGAAGCGCTTCGGGTTTTTCCATTCCACGGCCACTGTGACCCCATGCTGGCAGGCACCATCCCACTCGACATGGATCTTCCTGGCGGTGCCCTCGACATGGTGTGTGCGGTAGACAGAGGACATCATGGCAGCATACGGTGAATGGAATCGCAAGGGAGCGACGCTGAGCGACGTCACTGCCAAGGCCGAATACGGCGTGAGCCAGGACTGCATTGTCAAAGGCATCCAGACCGGCAAACTTGAGTACCGCGAAGGTTCGATTTGGGGCAATCCGTATCTCAGGGTCTTGAGAAGTCAGCTTGAGCAATACATTGCTGAGGAACTTGGAGAGGACTACTTGCTCAAAGTACAGGGCCAAACAGAGTTGCGTAGGGTCAAAAAGGAGATATCCAATCTCAAGAAGAGACTCGAGGGACTTCAAGAACGACAGCATGAGCTTGAGGCATCATTGGGCATATGACAAATCACCGAATAATCGACACCAGCCGACGGTGAAGACTGGGGTGCCCATACTCAGGGGTGGGGGGAGTCCGGTGTCCTGGGTCATGTCCTGCGCCGAACAAGGCGCTCCACCGGACGGCAATTCCGCTGTGCTCCATTGCCGCCGGTGAGCTTTTGCGTTCGGTGCCAGAAGGAGGGAGACAGCATCGCGCAGGATTATGTGGGTCAGAAGGTCGCTGATATCCTCAAGCGGAAGAAAGCAAGTATTAAGCAGGCGCGCTTACCGCAAGGCTGTCCGGCTTGGGACGCCTTTATAGAGATGACATGGGAGCAGATTGAAGTCGGGGCGCGTGCCAATAGACCAGGATTTAAGGTCGTTCGCAAGTTGTTAACGGATAAGAGGTTTGATAAATGAGCGCGCACCCCTTTCGCAAACTGACGACGTTTTTGAAGCGACTTGAGGAAGTCCACATCCATTACACATTGGCCTGCCATCGGGAGGACGCAATCATGGTGCTGGTCACGGTGCCGGGCGAACGCTGGGAGGTCGAATTTTTGGGTGATGGGTCGATCGAGGTGGAGCGCTTTCTAAGCACCGGCGAGATCTGCGGCGAAGACGCTTTCAGCGAGCTGTGGACCAAGTACGCAGATCCCGAGCATGCGGAAACCCGATGAGGAGATCGGTCGGGAACTGCGACGTCCTGCAAGGCATCGAATCCTGCACCGAACCAGGGCCTGGAGCCGACGCGGTCACCCGCGCGGCTCAGGCCCAGCGTTAGGCGCCGGAAACCCCCTCTGCGCCACAAGGAGCTTCTCATGAACGAATCTGGCAATGTGGCTGAGAGAGTGGCACTGAGTCAAACAGAGAAAGATGCAGCCAGACAGTTTCTGACGCACCTTATCGCGACGTTCCATGCCCGTATCAACCTACTGCTTGTGGCAGAGTCGTTGCTACTTGCCGCAATGTCGCAAGTGTGGGGTTCACGTGAACTCGGAATCATCATGACTCTCTGCGCCCTTGGGGTGGTTCTCACGATTCTGCTTTGGGATCCGCTTCGTGTTCTATCCACGCGCACCGCGGCCGTGGCTAGGCTACTTCAAGAAGATGATCTGTATCAGGCCTACATCAAAGGGAGTTCGAGGCGCCTTCAACAGACTCATCGGCTGGCAAACTGGGTGCCGGTGGTTTTCCTTTCCTGCTGGTCTATCATCGCTGCGCTGGCCGTCCTGCGGGCACTTGGTATCTGCAAAGCACTCACCAGTGCACTGCCAGTCGGCGCCTAACCACCGGCTGCAGCCGACGCCTTCCAGCATCCGCTGCGGTCCCGCCTCCAGGCGCGGCTGAGCCGCAGCGTTGTCGCGCCAAGCAAAGCTTGGCGTCTCTTGCAAGGTGAACGTCCGTGTCGGGTCAGGGCGAGCCACCCACCCGTCGCGAGTCTTGCGCCCATGGCGGAGCCGTGGACACACGGCGAACCAGATGGGCGAAGCGTCGACAGCGAATCCTGGAGGCCGCAGGGGTGACCGCGCACCCTGAAGTGCTGGTACAGCTTCGAACAGGCGCTTGTGGCGGACGCCGAGGGTGTTCACGCACACCGAAGGCGACACACGAGCCTCCATGTTGGCAAGGATGTGAAGGTCCGCCGGCGTCCTCAGGCCGTGGCAGGCCGGAAGAGAGGCGCACAAGCACGTGGGAAGCCCCAGCCGCTCCTGGGGGGAGGACACCACAGCCGTATGGTCGACAGCTCCTGAGGCACGGAAGGGGACACCCGGACACAGAACCCTGCGGGAACCTGGGCTCTGCGGTGGCACCCAGGCCAGGCCAGCGGAGACGTCTCGTCATCGGGACCACCCGCGGCATGCTCCTGGGGTGTCTGATCATGCCTAGGACTCTGAGGGAGGGAAAGCCGACGACATGGGGAAGGACATGACGGAAGTACGCCGCCCGCACAGGACACTTCTGCCGGACACGGTCGGATCGGACCACCAGCAGCCAACCTCCCTGCAGGGCCTAGCCCACAACGCGACAACCGACCAGCAGCCCCGCTGTCGGGATCTGTACGGGTGCCTGGATGCAGACCTGTGACTCGACGGCTGGGGGGACCTGAATACGCAGGCCGCCCGTGGGGTCGATGGCCTGACGGCCCAAGCCTACGCCGTCAACGTACAGGCCCACATCACGGCATTGGCGCAGCGCCTGCAAGGAACACGCGACCGGGCCACACGGGTCCGGCGCTGTGACATACCGCAGGAAAACGGCGCCGAAAGGCCGTGAGGGATTCCCGCACTCGCAGACACACGGGTGCAATTGGCCGGCGCGAAGCTGTTGACGGCAATCGATGCACAGGACTTTCTGGATGGTCGCGACGGCGATCGCCCCGGACGGGGGGCGTTGGATGCGGTCCGTGACCTCACCTTCGACCGGCCATACGGAACGTCTGGCGACGTGGTGGAGGCCGATGTCAAAGGCGTCTTCGACCAACGGGACCACACGAGGCGCTTGACCATGGTGCGCGAGCGCATCGATGACCGCGCCTTTCTGCGCCTGATTCGGAAATGGCTGAAGGCTGGTCTTCTGGAGACCGACGGCCTGGTCGTGCCTCCAGAGACCGGCTCGCCCCAAGGCGGAGGCCTCTCACCTGTCCTGGCACACGTGTATTTGCACGATGCCCTGGACCGGTGGTGTGAGACAGTCGTCAAGCCCCACTGTCGCGGCGGGGCACGGTTGTGCCGCGACGCCGACGACGGGGTCTGCGCCTTCCGCGACCAAGACGACGCAGAACGGTTCTCTCGGGCGCTCCCAAAGAGGTGAGCGCCGTGCAACCTCCAGGTCGCTCCCGACAAGACCCACCTCCGGCGCTTCAGTCGCTTTCAGCCGAGCCTGCGGCGACGCTTCACGTGTCTGGGATTCGAGCGGTACTGGAGGCCAGATCGCCAAGGCGTGCCACGTGTCAAGCGGCGTACCGCGCGCCAGAAGCTCCAGGCGGCGTGCCGTCGGATCACGGCATGGATCACCCAGCACCGGCACCTGCCGGGACGCGCGTGCTACCGGCACTTGAACAGCCGGCTGCGAGGCCACTACACCTACGACGGTCTGCAAGGCAACTCCCGCTCCCTGTCCCGCTTTTTTGAGCGCGCTCTGCGCTGTACGTTTAACTGGCGCCATCGGCGCGGGGGACAGCGGCAGCGTTTGACCTGGGAGCCGTTCACCCAGGCCTGGGACCGGATAGGGAGAGCCCGGCCGCGCATGACGGAGGTCAAACAACGGAGGGTGTTCGCGTGACGACAACGCTTTGCCCCGCGGATGCGAGGACAACCGAGGAACCGGATACGGGAAAACTGTACGTCCGGGACTGCACGGGGGGTGCCGGGTAACCGGCATTCCTACCGTAGAGTGTGAACAGGGATCAACCATGCCAAAATGGTTGGGTGGAAGCGCACTGAATCCTGACGAGACAGTCAAGCCGGGAAACCAATGGATGGGACAGCTCGCTAGAGTTAGACGGTGGTATGACCGTGTCCAATCATTGCAGAGGAAGAGCGAGACTGAGCAATTAACGGCCTATGACTTTGATACGCTTATTGCGTTCTTCCAGAATTGCTACCACCTTAGGGACTGGCTTGAAGTGGCAAGGCCCGAATTGAAGAATGACATAAAGATATTGTTTGAGAACAATTTTGAGATGGGTGCGTGTCGTGATATTTGTCATGGTTTCAAGCACAAGGATTTGCGAAGGCCGTCTCTTGACGCAGATTTCAATCTTTACCGTGAATATGACGGTTTTGCGGCTGAAGCGGATGCAAGAAAAAACCCAGAAGTCTACAATGTTGCTTTTGCCGACGGCAACGATATCAGAAAATTCAACGTCTTTGATCTGGTAGACAAATGTGTTGATCTTTGGATCGATTTCCTCCAGAAGCACAGCTTGGTGCGCATCGCCGGCACTACACGCTAACAAAGCGCTCAAGCGGACGCGGTAACCCGCGCGGCTCATGCTTCGCGTGTGTGCCAGGCATGGCACAGAACGAGCGAGGTGCAAGTCCTCGCGCCAGGTATGCGTGGAGCCGAAGGCGAGGAGCAGGGCAAGGGCGTCCACCGCGAGGTGGGGTCTGGAGGAAGCCCAATCCACACGCGCGGGGCGACGAACAGGAACCGGATACGAGGTGTGGCACACTCGGGACGAGCGGGCACGTGACCGCGAAGTCCTCCATCCGCAGGGGGTGTGCTTGATACATCCGGCGTCTATGCGCGGAACGTGCTGTGTCTGACCCTGGGAGATCTGGATGGCGTCCACGTCGAGGGTATGGATGAAATCGGGTGGCACCGCCGGGACACCAGGCGGCAACAGAGAAAACACACCTCATCCTGCAGCCACGACAGGGACTAAGAGGGGAGCAATCCCCCCTGACCACCTCGCAGAAGTCAGCCGAGGCCGTAGTGTGTGCCTGGCAGCACGCGTCTCAGGCGGGTTAAAGTCCCGCTCGGCCCGAGACCACGGGCCGATATCCAAAGGTGGGGGTAATGCCTCACCGGCCAGAGAGAGAGGAAGGTATGGAGAACCCTATACGGGCACGAAGGCGAAAGCCGGACACCGCCAAGGGGGACCTGAAGCCACCTCTTGCAGGACTCCGGAGGGCAGGGCGCCCACCGCGAGGTGGGGTCTGAAGGGCTTGCGGAGAACCACCGGGTCGTACATCGAGGGGAGCGCATCCCGCAGGATGAACCGGTCGGCCAAAGATGGGGAATGGTCGAGCCTGCACTATGGAGGCGAAGGCGCTATGGTTCCCCCCCATCGCACCACGGTGTGTGCGGACGACACGGTGGGGAAGAGGCGCGGGTGACCCAGGGAGACCTGGTATCGTCCGAACGGTAGGTATGGTCGACATCGTGTGACACCCGCAGACGAAAGGGCGGGCAACGGGGAACACAAACCTCGACCTGAAGCCACCGAGAGGTAGGCGCGGATATAAGCGCGAGCGAAGTTCCGGCCGAGGCGGTGCCAGGAGTCGGAGCGGGGCATATTACTCAGGAACGAGGTCAGAGCAAAAGGCCTCGGACCGCTGGCCAGGAGCCGCGGCGCCGCCGGACGCAAAAGGTCTGGCGGAGGGGGAAGGCCCCGTGCTTTGCTGAGCGAGGGAAGCGTGAGGAAAGCGGTGAGTAGGTACTGGGAGGTTGGAAAGTTCCCTGTGCGAAAGACCCAACGCCGGTACGGAGGAGACCGTGGAACCACAGAACCCACACGCATCGGAAGGCAAGACAGGGGAAGAAGAAAGTCCACTCGCTGATCGACAAGGTGTTCAGTCGAAAGAACTTAGAGCTGGCCTGGGAGAAGGTCAAGAAGAACCGCGGCAGTGCCGGCATCGACGAAGTCACCATCGCGCAGTTTGAGGCCCGCAAGGAGTACTATCTGGATCTCCTGCACCGCAAGCTACGCGATGGGACGTACCAGCCAAAACCCGTGAAACGGGTCGAGATCCCACAAGTCCGAGGGCGGCGTCAGAAAGCTAGGCATCCCGGCTGTGTTGGATCGGGTCTGCCAGCAGGCGCTGGTCCAGCGGATGGAACCGATCTTCGAACCGCACGTTCCTGGACAGTTCCTTTGGGTATCGCAAGGGGCGCTCGCCCCATGATGCGATGCGCAAGGTCTGGCAGGAGCTGAATGCGGGATATGGCTGGCTTGTGGATGCCGATCTACGCCAGTTTTTCGACACCATCGAGCAGGAAAAGCTCATCGACTTGATCGCCGAAGAGATTAGCGACGGCCGCGTCCTCCAACTCGTGCGGGACATGCTGCGGGCGGGCGTGATGGAGGGAGGGTGTTGGCGAACCCACGCTGACCGGCGTGCCCCAAGGTGGGGTGGCCAGCCCGCTGTGGTCCAACGTCTTCCTGACGCCGTTCGACCGCCGGATGACCGAGGAGGGCTTCCGGCTCACGCGCTGGGCGGATGACTTCGTCGTGCTGTGTCAGACGAGGGAAGAGGCCCAGCGGGCCTTGGCCATCGCCGAGCGGTTTCTCCGGGAGGAACTGGGGGTCGAGCTGCATCCGCAGAAGACGCGAATTGTGCACGTCAGCCAAGGCTTCGAGTTCCTGGGCTACAAGGTGCAAGCAGGGCACAGGCCACCGTCTACCGGCCTCCAAGCGCCGCGGCCGGCCTAACCCGCAGAACCTCTATGCTATCCCCCGGGAGAAGTCGGTGCAGCGGTTCCAGGAGCAGATTCGAAGCCTGACGCGACGGAAAGCGCCCCTGAAGCTTCGGGAGGTGATCGAGCGGATCAATCCCGGTGATTCGCGGCTGGGGGCACTTCTACCGCAAGGCGGATGTGAGACGGCTCTTCCATCGGCTGGACCGGTGGATCGAGCATCGCCTCTACTCGTTCCTGGCCAAGCGCTGGCGGAATCCGATGTGGCGACAGTATCCCACTCGCCGGTTGATCGCGGAGTTCGGTTTGGTGCGACTGACACATCTCATCCCCGGTCTCGTCCTACGATGACTCCAGGGCGGAGCAGCAGAGGAAAGCGGCTTGCGGGAAAACTGCACGAGCCGTTTGATCGAGCGGACAGAGGCAGGGCTTTCACGCCCCACCTCTTCCGACTCTACAGGAGGAGCGACACAGACACCAGGCGAAATCCGCACGGACGAACTAGGAACCCGCCCTGTAAATCGAAAGAGCAGGGGACGGAAACTCTTGGCCTACACGGGTTTGAGGCTGGTGGGCTGCCCCCTCTGAAGGCCCGAACGGTGCCCCGCAAGGGGCGTGCAGGAGAGGAGGAGTCGTGTCGTGTCGAGCGCAGGCAAGGCATCCGTGAGGCCGCTCGAGCGGCCCCTGGACGATCCAGGGGATGAAGCCGGCACTGGGACACGGAGAGCGGACGCTCCGGTGGACGAGACCGACCTTCTGGAGCGGGTGCTGGAACCCCAAAACCTCCGGCGCGCGCTTCACCAGGTCAGACGCCATCAGGGCGCTCCAGGGCTCGACGGGATGACCGTGGACGCCCTGGAAGCGCAGGTGAAGACACACGGGCCGAGCATCCGTGCCGCGTGGGTGGAGGGCACCTACGCCCCCCAGCCCGTGCGGCGGACGGAGATCCCGAAGGCGGGGGGCGGGATTCGCACGCTGGGGATCCCGACCGTGCTTGACCGGTTCATCGAGCACGCGCTGCTGCAGGTGCGCCAGGAGGCATGGGACCCCACCTTCTCGGAGCGGAGCTCCGGCGTTCGCCCGCAGCGTAGTGCCCAGCAGGCGGTGGAGCAGGCGCAGGCGTACAGGCGGGAAGGCGACACATGGGGGGTGGAGATCGACCTGGAGAAGTTCTTTGACTGGGTCAACCACGACGTGTGGCTGAGCCGAGTACGCCGACGGGTCAAGGACCGACGGGTGCTCACGCTGATCCACCGGTTTCTGAAAGCCGGAGTGCTGACCCTGGAAGGGAGCGTGGCGCCCACGGCGGAAGGGACGCCCCAAGGGGGGCCGCGCTCGCCGCGCCTGGCGAACCTGCGGCTCGACGAGTTCGACAAGGAACTGGAGCAGCGAGGGCACCGGTTCGCCCGCGATGCCGACGAGGCGACCATCGATGTGCGGAGTCGACAGGCAGGGGAACGGGTGATGGCGCGTGTGACGCGCTTCCGGGAGCATCAGCTCCGGCTCACGGTCAACGCGGCCAAGAGCGCGGTCGACCGGCCGTGGAACCGTACGTTCCTGGGCTTCACGTGCACGAGGCGCCGGGCCAACCGGCGGCGGGTGAGCGACAAGGCGCTGAAGGCCTTCAACGCGAAGGTGCGAGCGCTGACGAGCCGCACCAGGGGCCGGACCATGCGGCAGATCGTGACGGAACTACGCCAGCTGAGGCTGGGGTGGCGGGCGTGCTTCGGCTTCGCCGAGGGGCGCTCGCCGCGGCGCGACCTGGACCCGTGGATCCGGCGGCGGCGGCGGCGCGACCACTGGAAACCATGGGGCCGGAAGCGGTACTGGGAGCTGCGGACGCGCGGCGTGGGCCGGCAGTTGGCCTGGAACACGGTCAAGTCGGCCCATGGCCCGTGGCGTCTGCGTCAGAGCCCCGCGCTGGCGATGGCGCTGCCGCAGCGCTCCTGCGCGGCGCTGGGGCTGCCCAGCCTGGGTGAGGACTGAGCATCCACCTCATCCGCCGAACCGCCGGATACGTGACCCGTATGTCCGGTGGTGTGGGAGGGGAGAGGTCGCGAGGCCTCCCCCTATCCCGATTCGGCGTCACATAAATCGACCTACTCGCTACGATCGTGAAGTGACTATGAACGTCATCTACAAGATTACCTATCCGAACGGGAAGATTTATGTCGGTCAGGACCGCACCGACAGCGTCAATTACTTTGGTAGCGCCAGTTCCAATCGCATATCGAGGGATTTCACCCGGGAGCAGAGGCGCCATTTCACCAGTACGCGAGCAATCCTCTGGGAGGCAGAAACAGCCACTCGCTCTGAGGTCTGTCAGACGGAGGTGGAGTTCATCCTTGCACTGAATTCCAACGATCCGGCTATTGGCTACAACCAATGGCCCAAGTTCAGAGCGAGAAATGACGCCCAACCAGCGGTTCCAGCCGAGGTCCTCGCTTCGCGAGGCCCCGGCTGAACCTAGGCGTTCGGCGTTGGTGGGCGTGAGTCACTAGAAATCGAGAAGGCAATCAGATAATATGATCCTCAGTTTTTGCATGGAGGATCTCTGATGGCGCAAACACTCTCGGTGACCGAGGCGGCACGCCACTTCGCGGAGTATATCAACCGTGTCGTCTATCGTGGCGAGTCTTTTGTACTCGTACGAGGCAGCAAACCCATTGCGGAGCTCCGGCCCCTCCCTGCGGGGAGACGGCTCGCGGAACTCCCCGCGCTGTTAGCGTCGCTGCCTCATCTCTCTGCAACCGACGCTATACAGCTTGCCGATGACCTCACGGCAGCACGGGAGGCGCTGGCCCGTGAGGAGGTCCGGGATCCGTGGCAGTCTTGATCGATGCCAGCATCCTGATCGAGCACGAACGCGGTCGTCTTGATCTGGCGCCGCATCTTGCACATCGCCAGCAGGAAGAGTTCTTTATCTCAGTCGTGACGGCGAGCGAACTCCTCCATGGGGTCTATCGCGCGGTACAGCCCGAAGTCCGGGCGAAGCGCTCCGCCTTTGTCGAAGCCATTCTGGAGCGTTTTCCCCTGCTGCCAGTCGATGTGGCGACCGCCCGGGCCCATGCGCAGGTGTGGGCGGAGCTGGCAGCAGCGGGCAAGATGATTGGGCCGCATGATCTATGGCTGGCGGCCACCTGTCTTGCACACGGCCTTACCATGGTCACCGCCAACCTCCGCGAGTTTACCCGGGTTCCAGGATTGGCAGTTGAGGTGTGGGGAGGCCCTCCCTAGCGTGTCCAGCTGCACCGAACAAAGCGCTGCAGCCGACGCCCTCCAGCGTCCGCTCCGCGCCCGCTTCCGGGCGTGGCTGAGCTTTCGCGTTCGGCGACGGGGAATACACGGATACGATTTCTACCAGGAGGTTGTTATGTCTGTCTACATCTCTCCATTCGCCGCATCAGGTTCCCATTGCCTGAATTTCAAGCTGTGCGTAGAGAGTAGCCCCCAATCCCAGCCGTTGCAGGATGTCGTCCTGTAGCCTCGATAAGGATGTGAGCCGACGTAGACTGTCCTCTCCGGCCGCAGTCTTGATGATCGTCAGTGAGATGTCCGCAAACGCGTTCAGAATCCGCTCCGCCGTGGGCTGGTCAGTCATCTTTGTCTTGTGTTCCGGGTGCAAGCCAGGGAGTTTGGTTTGATCTGTCTGCAGAGACCGCCGCAGCACACACTCCATGACTGTCAACACGCGGACACCGAGCGTCAGCAGGTACGTGAGGCCCGCGATGTGGTCGTTGAGCTTGACACACAACGGCGCGATAGGCACGCGGCTCTTGAGGCGGTTGAAGATACGTTCGACACGGTATGCGTGGCGATAGCATAACACCGCCTCCTGCACAGACAGCGGCTGCGGAGTCGCATGCGTGACAAAGGCCTTCCAGCCAAAACGTTGACGGAGAGCGGCGATGGTGTCTGCCTGGCGAGCGATGTGCGTCATGTGGTCGCGGGTGTTCTCGAGCCCCCGCTTCTCACGGTGCACAGAGCCGCGTCCCCGGCCTACATATGGGGAGGTCTGCTCGACCTGCTTTGCCCAGGTCACGCTGAGCAACCCGTCCACCCGATGCGCTTTGAACACGAGGGCAATCGCCTCCACGAGCGTCGCTGCGTCAGTGATGTGCCGTTTGCCCCGCCCTCTCGGGGGCGTCAGGGTTGCCAGTTTGGTCTCCGCATGGCACAGACGTGTTTCCAACCCAGCGGCCTGGTGCTCTGCATGCATGGGGGAGCGCACCATCAATACCCGTTCATGCCCTGCCGCGGCGTCCCCGGCAGCGCCCGGCGCCTCACAGGTCCGCTCCAACGCATCGCCTTCGGCCGCCAGCACCTGGTGCCCACGGTCGTTGGTACGCACTAGGCGTGCTCACTCGCCCCTCTCGCCTGGCGTCACCCCCGCGGTGCCCCAGGCGTCCATGGCCGCCGCCGTGGCCCCGGTCAACGGCACCGGCGACACGTACAAGTCCTGGGGTCTCGCCAGAGACGCACGAGTGTCCAACGCGCTCATCTGACCATCGCCGACAAACAACAGACCGCTGGTCTGCAAGCCGGTCCGGAGACGCTCCATGATCGGTATGTATCAGCCATCATCGGCGCGTTCACCCGACAACACAGCCGTCGCCAGCGGCATCCCCAAGGGGTCCAACGACCCCATCATCACGTTGATCTGGGGCCGCGTCGGATCATCTTTGCGATGGCCGAACTGTACCAGGCCCTCTTCTGTGACCTCGTGATCACCCGACACCGTGGTGGCATCACAGCGGATCACGTCCTGAGACAAGTCGTCAACTTCAATGCTACGTGCATTCAGGTCGCGCTCTATCGGGTGCCAATAGGCCGGCTTGCTCAAGTGTTGCAGCCGATGGCTGAACCGATCATCACGAAAATCCAGCGGCTCGATGACCTGCGCAGTCAGGTGGCTCAGGGTGTGGTGCATGCCCTTGAGGTAGGTTTCCACCGACACTTTCCGGGGGTCGCCTTCCGTGACGATAGAGGCCAGCCAGATCACGGCGGTCCACCCCCAACTGAGCCCCCGTTGCGTCCAATGGTGCGGGATATGCCGGTCCAAGACCTCCGGCAAGCCCATCTTGACCATCTGCCCGATGAGTAGGGCCACATCGTCGACCCGCTCGGTGATCATCACCAAGTCACTTTGCCCAAGGATTGCCTGCGCTTGTTGCGCCAGTTGCACTCTCATGCCATCCTCCTCTCCCACGCTGGAACTGCTCGGAAGAGAGCATAGCAACTGCACGTCATGGGCTCAAAGGCTAGGCGACCCAAAGCTCAGGCCCCCGGAAATGAAGCTTTTGGACTTTTTGTACGGCGAATGGGGAGCTACATCATGGCTTTCGTGGATATTCATGACCGCACGCGCTTTGCCCAGGACTATGTACCTCCCATCGCCTCGACCCTGGAGCTTTTTGGCGGGCGCGTCGTCGCGGCGTCTGACGAACCCACGACTCTCGAGGGCAGCGTGCCGCCAGGGCGCACGGTGCTCCTGGAGTTCCCGGATCTTGACAGCGCCCGTCGGTGGTATGCCTCCGACGAATATACGCCGCTCCTTGCCCTCCGCAAGTCCATTTCCACGTCGTCAGCCGTGTTGCTTCCGGGCGGTTTCACGCTCCACGACTGACCAGCACGCGCTGTGGGGTGCCGCTTCCTCATGCAGCCGGCAGAGGGGGACACGGTCCCTGGTAAGGAGGCAGCACAGGTGTCAGGAACCGCTCCTCCAGTGAGCCGTGAGCAGAGGGAACGGCGGGCGCGGGCCGGGGCTGCGGCGCAGATCGAGGCTGAACAAGGGCATGGAGCCGACTGCCGGAAGCCTACGCTGCGCTCCGGCTTCCGGCAGCAGCTCATGCCTGACGTTTGGCCTCTTCCGTGTGCGGTGAAGCAGCAGAGTGAATAGCATTGCCTATGACAACGGTAATTTTACTCGTGATCTCGAATATCTTCATGACCCTTGCGTGGTATGGACATCTGAAGCTGAAGACCAAGTCACTGCTGTTGATGATCCTGATGAGTTGGCTCATCGCGCTGCCGGAGTACACGTTCCAAGTACCCGCAAACCGCATCGGTTCGGAGACGTTCACGATCACACAACTCAAGATCATGCAAGAGTGCATCACCCTCGTCGTGTTCACTGTCATCGTCTACTTGCTCTTTGGCGAGCGTCCATCGTGGAACATCTTCATCTCGTATCTCTTCATCATGGGTGCAGTCTATTTCGCATTTCGAGGCTGAGATGGCATCAGGACCGCGGACAAAGACACGCCGACCGGGTGACGCTGTTGGCTTCTTCGTGCCTGAGGCAGTGTTCCATACAGGGGCGGGGTGTGCGCGGCGCACGTCACCGGCGCGGAGCAGCATGAGAGCCGTAGGTGGTCGGGAAACACGATTTCCTGTCAGAGGCGGCGCCAGGACGATCCGACGGTTGAGCCTGCGGATCACCGGGGGTGGGCGCCCACCCGACTGGTCGGCGTCGGGTGCCGGCCTCCATCGAGGGACGCGTGTGCCTCGGGGTCGCGTCACGTCGTCGAGGATTGCCCCATCCCGGGGCGGCACCTCTGCCGCTGGCGGGTGGCGAGTGCGGTGAGACGCCGTTCCGGGCCAAGCAGGACTCGGTGGTGACGGGAGCCGGGGGACCGCTGGGGCCCTGGCCCCCCTCCAGCCTACCCCTCGGCAGTCATTATGTCTAGACGGTCAGAGAGAGCGAGGAGAACGTGATGGAACCACGCCATGTGTTTTGGGAGGTCGTGGAAGGTCGAAGACCGTATGGGCCAGACGCGCAAATCCTCGGGGCCAGGATCGTTGAGGCCGTGCCTGGTTCTGGCCGCATCACCGTCGAGTTTGACGGCCAGGCGTTCCCGACGCAGGTGCTGGGTCATGTGAGCGGTGGCTTTATCGCCGCCATGCTGGACTTCACGGCCAGTCGAGCGCCCGCCACCACGTTCGAGCCGAATGAGTATGGTCCGTCGCTCGAACTCAAAGTCAGTTTCATTCGAGCTGCCTATGTGGGCAAGTTTCGAGGCATTGGACGCACACTCCATCGCACCCAGTCCATTGCATTCACGGAAGCGGAGCTGCGCAACGAAGCGGGAGAGCTCATCGCCACCGCTTCTTCGACGCTTCGCATCATTCGTCAGTGAGTGCCCGTCTAACACGCCAATGCAGCGGACGGGGGAACAGCGGTGGTGTGCAACATGGTGGTCTGGTCGCAGTTTGGTCGCAGTGCGGCCCCCGCCGCTGGGCGTGAGCGATAGAAAACAAACTTATCGCGGACGCGGTCCTCTTGCTCGCAAGCTTCCACACCTTCCACCACACCGGCACACAGCGCTGCCGGAAAGGCTCACACGCGTGTCGATAGACTCGACCTCACCTCGCCGATAAACCTGGGTGATAGTGATCATCAAAACGCCATGCGAGCAGGGCTTCACCGCAACTGAGCTTTGTCCCCCATACATCTCTGGCAACAGCGGCCGCATACTGGTACGTTTAATTCTGAGAGGTATGAGCGCCAAGTTTCCCGAGAGCGTTGACTCAGCGATGTCACCTAGCGTGACACTGATGTCGTCGTATGAGAGCGGCTGGGTCCGAGGGGAGGAGTGTGAGCGGTGATGGCAACCGACAGTACCAAGAGCATGGACCTGATCGGGATTGTCGAACGGGAGTTGGATGTCGACGGCCGGCGATGGTCGTTGATCATGGCGGATGTTCTGGCTCCAGGATTGTTCGATGAGGCAGGCGCCATCACGGCTGAGGCGCATCGGGGCATCGCTGATTACGTGCGATGTGTCCCACCGCACCAGGTGGCGCGGGCACGTCTGATCATCGGTGACTTTCATGTGCTGGCTCTCGTGCTGCCTGAGACGCGAACGTGTCGGCTGTACACGCCTGGTGCAGCGCAGGAAGCCTTTCTGCTGACGCTGTCGGACGATGCCGCACTGCAGGCGCATGTGGACGTCCTCGGGCAATATCCTCCCACGTTCACGACCATCGACCAGGTGACCGTGACCTCTCACTTGGTTGATCTCCCCTCTTCCAGTACGCCAGTGGGGGGACACGCGCGAGCTGTATGGGAAACCAAGGTCTACCAAGAGGTCGAGAAGTTGGTCCGCCTGACGGAGACCTACAGACCGACGCCGGTCGAGCGCTTGCAAAACTGGTTTCTGCGGGTGACCACGGAGCATACGCCTCTACTACACCAGGTACTGCGCTTCGTCGCCGTCCTCCCCAGCCTGCGCTATGATCAGTCACACCGTGAGATGGTACGCGCCCTTCATGAGAACGTCCGTTTGCTGCAACGCACACTGACGGTGCAACTCGATCGCCACCGTTGGCGCGATCGACTCCTGGCACTGGTGGCCCGTGTCATCGCGCTTGCTGCTGGAACGTTACCCCCTCGCATCACCGTGGCATTGGTCGATCGTGCTGTGGCACTGATCGCGACGCGGTTCATCCTACCTGATACCCCGGCCGAGGTGTCGGCGCGACTAGAAGACCTCACACGCCTGGGACGCGATGCCAGCCTGGATCAGCTAGGCGAGCTGGTGCTCACTCAGCAGGAGGCCGAGCGCTATGCCGATGCCGTCATGCGGCTGATCGATCTCACCGCGACGCACTCTGGTAGCTCGGTGGACTGGCGGACGGTCAATGCCGCTGGCATTCCACGGGCGCAGGTGTCGGTGAAACTGTCTGCCCTGTCCACACATTTCAACCCGATTGCGCCGCAGGCCACGGCTGAGGAGATGCGCCAGCGCCTGAGCCGCATCCTACAGCATGCCAAGCGCCGGGGGGCGTTCATCTGCTTCGATGCCGAGCATTATGCCTACCGCGACCTCGCCGTGCATATTCCAGCACTGGTGCTGGCCGCGACACCGGAGTTGGACGACTTCCACGATTTCGGCTTTGTCGTGCAGGCATATCTGCAGGATGCGGTCTCCTTTGTTGAGCATGTCACCACCCTCGCCCGGCAGCGTGGCCACCGCATCCAGGTGCGTCTGGTCAAGGGGGCCTACTGGGATGCGGAAACGACCGAAGCGGTGGCTGAAGACGTCCCGGCCCCAACGTTTTGGAATAAGGCGGAGACGGACATTCATT
Organism: uncultured Nitrospinota bacterium; assembly: GCA_963707985.1. Lineage (GTDB taxonomy): Bacteria > Tectomicrobia > Entotheonellia > J063 > CAVPRW01 > CAVPRW01. Next base: position 56,628 of record CAVPRW010000001.1, read on the forward strand.
TCCAGCAGCTGGTCTTGTTGATCCTGGAACGATCGGACGCCCTGGCCCTGGCGGTGGGATCGCATAACCTGCGCGAACATGCCTTCGCCGAAACCGCCCGCACCCACCTGTATCCACTCGCCCCAGTGATCGAGCACCAGGTCCTCCACCGCTCGGCCGAAGGGCTGGCGCGGGCGCTGGCGCGAGCGGGATGGGTGACGCGCGACTACGTGCCGGTGGGGGATCTCCTGCCTGGGATCGCCTACCTAGTCCGGCGTATTCTGGAGAACTCGTCGCAAGTGGGCATCCTGGCTCAAAGCCGTGAACAGCTCTCAGCAGAGACTATCGCCACCGACCCGGCGCGTGTTCTCGCCGAGATACTCACTCAGGGGACATACGCCTGGGACCCCGCCGTGCAGGCGACGCATGGAGACTTCCGGCCATCCTCTCCAGTCCGCCTGCATGCGCCTGCCGAGCGGGAGGCCTTCGCCACCGCGCTGGATTCGACTAAGGTTCACAGTCCAGCATTCGTTACGCCTGCAGACGTACCCCAGATGGTGCAACGAGCCATGCAGGGAGCTGAAGCGTGGGGTGCCTGCCCACCGGAGGCACGGGCGACCGTACTGATCCGTGCCGCTGAGCTCATGCGCGCCCAACGGCTAGCCCTCGGGGCTTTGATCGTACGGGAGGGCCGTAAAGTCTGGACCGAGGCGCTCGCGGATGTGGATGAGGCGGTCGATTATCTCCGGTTCTACGCCCGCAGCGCCATACATTGGCATTCCGTCCTGGGTGATCGCCTGCAGCCCGTCGGGATCGCGGCCGTCATCGCACCGTGGAATTTCCCTCTGGCCATTCCGTGCGGGATGACCGGGGCGGCCCTGGCGGCAGGGAACGCCGTCCTGTTGAAGCCAGCGGAGCAAACGCCAGCCATCGCTGCGGCGCTGACGACATTGCTGCATACGGCTGGCATACCCCCTGAGGCCCTGATCTTCGTCCCCGGCGATGGTCAGGTCGGAGCCGCGCTGGTGGCGGACTCACGGGTGGACCTCATCGCCTTCACGGGTTCCTGGGAGGTGGGCGCGCAGATCTTCTATTCCTCCGCACGAGTACCAACCCGGCGGTTGCGTCGAGTCATTGCCGAGACCGGGTCGAAGAACCCCATCGTCGTCACCGCCACGGCAGATATGGATAGTGCCATCGAGGGCATCCTACGGTCGGCCTTTGGGCATGCCGGCCAGAAGTGCTCGGCCGGCTCACGCATACTCGTGGATATACGCCTGGCTCTGTCATTGGCTGAACGGTTTGGTCAGGCGGCCATGGGACTACGCCTGGGCCAAGCTGAAGATCCTGCGACACAGCTCAATCCTGTCATTACTCCGTCGGAGGCCGCACGCCTCCGTGCAGCCGCCGCACGAGCCGCCGCCGAGGTTCAGGCCACGGGCGGGAAGGTCGTGGTCGACGCCACAGCGAGTGTCGACAGTCCTGATCTGGTGGGGCCAGCTATCTTTCTGTTGCGCGACGGTGTTGCTCCGGCACACGTGCCATCCGTGCATGAAGAGCTCTTCGGGCCCATCGTCCATGTGATCCCCTACTCCACGCTGGCACAGGCTGTACAGTTCGCCAACGGCGTCCCCTATGCGCTCACGGCAGGTATCTTCGCGCAGAGCAGCGAGGACGTGGAGTTCTTGGCGCGTTACCTGGACGCTGGCAGCGTGTATATTAACCGTCCGATCACCGCCGCGCGGGTTGGCGTCGAGCCTTTCGGCGGCTTCAAACGCTCAGGGACCGGTCCCAAGGCGGGTAGTGAAGAGTACCTCCTAGCATTCGTCGACATCGCCCCAGGCGCTCCAGCGGTCGCGGCTGTGGTGGTGGAGAATCTCCGACGCGAGGCTCTCCGTGCCCTGGCGCCACGTCCCACCGTGGACATCCCCGGCCAGTTGAATCGGTTGGTGTATGATCGACCGCTGGGACATGGGCTGGTGCTGGCCGACACCCCAGCCTATTTCCGACAGGCGGCGGTTGTGGCTGCCCTCACCGCCGGGAATGCTGTCACCGCCGTGGTGCAGAACTCGGAAGAGGCCGAGACCCTGCGAGCCGTGGCACTGCATGGCACCACCCCAGGGTTGGATACGGAGCGGTTCCATGTTGTCGTGGGAACGGACGCTGAAGCCCTGGCCTCCATCTCGACCTTCGATTTCGTCGCCGGGTCGACTGCCGGTCTGCGCGCCGCCGCTCATGCGTATGCCGAGCATCCCAAATGGGACCAACTGCCAGCCTTCATTGGGCCAGACAATGGAGCCCCGCCCGATCTTCCGGCGGAGTTCATACGACGCTTCGTCCGGCCCCGGCTGATCGCCGAAAATACCCTCCGGCACGGCGCGCTGATTTCGACCGGCGGCAAGTGGGACTAACGCAGCAGCACTCACAACGTCTGGAGGCTATGTCAAGGGCTAACGACTTCCTGCCACATCCTCGCAAACGAACTCGCCGCTGCGCGCGATGGCCTGCAGCGCTTCTAGGAGGATAGATGCAGACCGATGCCACACCTGCGGCTGTTCTCCTAGGGCGCGGACCTTCTTGCACCCCAGCCGCTGGCCTGTGGCTGTCTCCTACGTGAGCTCCGTGGTCCACTGCACCGCGGCCTTCTACACATCGGGTGGCGTGCGACGCTCCGTCAACCCCAGCATGGTCTTCAGGGGAGTACTGCCGCCCTGAGAACGCGTACAGTCAACGTGGTAGCGCCGCAGCCCGATCGCCCCCACCAGCGTCTCCAGGGTGCGCTCCTGGGGACCACGCGCCGATCGCGCCTGTCCACACCGGGGGCAGGCTGCCGTGCGCGGCTCCACCAAGCCCTCCGTGATCGCGTGGGTCAACTCCTGCCGCAAGGCAAAGACCGCTTGGGTCAGCTCTTCCAAGGTGGGTGTGGGGGCTTTCACCTGCGCCTCCAGTCGATCCAACCAGAGTCGAGCACTTCGACAAGGAAGCCCGCAGAGTCGCACTTGTCTGGGAAAATCTCGCCAAACTGGGTGAAGGCTTAAGCAGACCCTGAGCGCTCTTGAATGCCGCACTAGCCTATGAGTTGGCCGGATACCAGGCCAATGCTACGTATCTGGCGAGGGAGGTTTTACCTCGCTTAGATGCTGATCTTCAGCCGGACCTTTACTCGCTTGTCTCGAGTTTTCTGCAACGCAGGCTCCTCCTGACTTGGCGTCTCAGTGAGCAACTCCGCCGGTACCCTCCCGACGCTTCACAAGAGCTGGACGTTTTGGCGTTAAAGCTCGGAGAGATGGTCCTCGGCGATGCTTTGGCGAAGGCCTGCCGCTTCTTCTTGAATGGCTCGACGTCTTCATTCAAAGCGAGACTACGTCTCCTAAAGGTCAGGCCATGGTGTATTTGCGGAGGATCTTCTCATCCAGCTCGATTCCCAGCCCGGGCTTGTTCGGCGGGGCCGCCATATAACCGTCGGCAAAGATCTCGATCGGCTCTTTGACGAGATCGTGCCGTAGAGGGTTGGGCTGGTCCTTAGACCAGTCGCTCTGCATATACTCGTAGGTCAAGAAGTGCGGTAGAGCCGCAGCAATGTGCAGTCCTACTGCCAAGGCGACAGCTGAACAGCTGCCGGTATGGGGGGCATAGGGAATGTGGAAGGCGCTGCTCATGGCGGCGATCTTGCGCGCCTCGCTCAGCCCGCCGGTGCGGCAGGCATTCGGTTGGACGATGTCGACCGCCCGGCGCACCAGGAGATCACGAAAATCGTAGCGTGTAAAGGATGCTTCGCCGGCAGCCACGGGGATATCCAAAGCGGCCGCCAACGCCTGATAGCCATCGACATGCTCAGGGCTGAGGGGCTCTTCATACCAGGCGATGTCGAGCGCTTCCAACTGCCGCCCCACGCGCAATGCCGTGCCCACATCAGCATGATACCCGCAGTTGACATCGACCATCAGAGTAATGCGATCTCCGACCTCTTTGCGGATGGCCTTCACCAGGCTCAGATCATCGGTTGGGTCGAAGGGATTCTGGCCAATCTTGATCTTCATCGCCCGGAAGCCACGCTCAACAAACGTCCTGGCCGTGTCGAGCGTGGTTTCGAGACCGCGAAAGCGGAGTGATGAGGCATAGGCGGCGATGCGGTCGCGCTGCTTGCCGCCCAGCAGTTGATAGACCGGCACCCCATAGGCCTTACCGGTCACATCCCACAGAGCGATGTCGATTCCACTGACGGCTTCGATAAAAAACCCGCGCGAGTGACCGCGATTCATCATGGTACCATACATGAGCTCCCAGAGCACTTCGGTTTCCCGCGGATCTTTGCCGCACAGTACTGGGGCAATCTCTTCCACGATCGCCTGCAGCGCCTTTGGGGCAAGCCGCGTCATGCACTCACCGATGCCGATCAGGCCTTCATCGGTGAACACCTGGACAATCGTGGCCCGGTAGCCGCCAAAGACGACGGATGCCAATTGATCGGCGTAGGGCAGGGCAATCGGCGCGCCAACGCTCTGTTCCAGGGGAACAAAGAGCGGAATGGCTCGGATCTCGGTAATTTTCATCGTGACCTCCAATCGACAGGGCCTTCCTCCTGATTACCTACTGGTACTTCACGCCATCGATCATGCGGGATCATAGCCGACAACGTTGCTCTGCCACAAGAGGCGACAGCCAAGGGTAACGGCAGAGGGCATCACAGCGGGCTCCGTCACTGTTTTGTGACGCCGGCTCTGAAACGATTTCCTCTCCCCAGCCCTCTCCCAGTGGGCGAGGGAGGAAAGCGAATCCTCATGTGACGGTGCAAACTGGTGATGTGTACGCGCCTCAGAAACCGTTATTGACATTCGATGGCGTGCTGACTACAGTGCGCGGAAAACGTAGGGAAGAATAAACGAAGGAGGGCAGCCGTGACGTACGACATCATCATCATCGGCGCAGGTTCAGCGGGGGCAGTGCTCGCCACCCGATTATCCGAGGACTCGAAGCAGTCCGTCCTCCTCCTAGAAGCGGGGCCGGACTACCCTCAATTTGAACATCTCCCGGAAGAGCTCAAGTTCGGCTTTGACACTGGTACAGGCACACCACCCCTGCGAACTCCGGCGGGCCATCCCATTTCGCTCTTGAGCAGCCCGCATAACTGGCAGTTCGTCGCTAGAGCCACCGCCAAGGCACCGCCGATGCCAGTGCCCAGGGGCAAGGTGACGGGCGGGTCCAGCGCCATCAATACTTCCGCCTTCTACCGCGGCATCCCGGATGATTTCGACGCCTGGGCCTCTGGCGGCAACGATCAGTGGAGCTTCGACAAAGTCCTTCCGTACTTCCGGCTGATCGAGACCGACGTTGACTACCATGACGAGTACCACGGAAGCGATGGCCCGATCTTCGTCCACCATGCCAATCGAGAGCAGTGGCACCCGACCCAATGGGCCTTCTACAATGCCTGTCGGGCCGCGGGCTTTCCCGAGTGTTTGGACCACAACCACCCCGACGCATCAGGTGTCGGGCCATCCATCTCGAATAATCACCACCGCGTGCGCCTCAGTACCGCCCTGGGCTACCTGTGCCAGTGCCGGCACCGCCTCAACCTGACGATCCGCCCCAACTGTCTGGTCCACCGTATCGTGTTTGACGGCAATCGAGCAGTGGCGGTGGCGGCGAACAGCGGCGGTGAGATATTCACCATCCAAGGTGAGCACATCATCCTGAGCGCTGGTGCCGTGGGTTCCCCCCATCTCCTCATGCTCTCGGGCGTGGGGCCGGGCGAACAGCTCAGGGGCCATGGCATCCCAGTGGTACAGGATATGCCCGGCGTGGGGCAGCACCTCAGGGACCATCCCAAGGTCTATCTCACGTGGGATATCAAAGACGGCTACCCGGTGGAGGAGCGGCCAGCCCGCGGTGGTGCAGTGTTGCGCTTCACCGCCCCAGGCTCGGATTGGCGCAACGATGTGAGCATCAATATGGGTACGTTTGTCACCGAACGTCTTCCATGGTCAGCTATTCAGGAGCTGGCCCAGGGCGAAAAGCGCCCAACCCACCGGCGGACTGAGATGATGGTCGCCCTGCTGTCCCCCGTGGGATCAGGTGAACTCAGGCTGACATCGCGCGATGCACACATCCAACCCTTTCTGGACTATAATTATTTGGCAGACCCCGTCGACCGGCAACGCTTGCGAGCCGGCGTGCGGCAAGCCCTCATCCTGGCGGGGGACGACCACCTGAAGGAGATCATCGGGCCGAGGCTCAACCCGACCGATGCCGACCTGGCCTCTGACGCCACGTTGGACGAATGGTTGCAGCGCGAGGTCACGACGTATTCGCACATCTCAGGTACGTGCAAGATGGGGCCAGATTCGGATGCCATGGCCGTGGTGGATCAAGCCGGCAAGGTCCATGGCTTGGAGGGGTTGCGCGTGGTCGACGCCTCGATCATGCCCACCCTGGTGCGGGCGCCGATCAATCCGACTGTGTTGATGATGGGCGAACGAATCGCTGCGCTTATGCGCCAGGGCGAGTAGGATGCGGCCGCAGAATCGCGCCCGTCCAAACGATGCTACCCATCTCTGCTCCCACTAGAGTACAATAAGGCTCGTCTTGGTTGATAAACCCGGTCAACGGTATACAAACTCGGTGACAGGAGGTGACGCGATGTCCAGAGTGGCCTTGATCCAACACATCAATATCCAGGTCAGCAATCGCGAGCGCACCCGAAAGTGGTACGAAGAGGTGCTAGGGGCGGAGTTTTTGGACCGTGGTCCGGAACTCAACAAACGACAGCTGCAGTTGCGGATTGGCAGCGCCGAGATTCACACGACCGATACCGCAGACCCGGTGCGGGTGCCCTCAGTCCATTTCGCGGTGGAAATTCCTGACTGGGATGAGATGATCGCCAATCTAGATAAGCTAGGTGTGCCATATAGCACGAGGACGCGCAGCGAGCCCGCGGTAAGCGGCTCCAACTATGGACGACGCGAGTATAGCGGCGGTTACTCGACCTACATTCAGGATCCTGATGGCAACACGATCGAGCTCGTGCATCATCCGTTGGGGGTGGAGGACTCCCAGGGGAACAAGGTCGAGCTACCCCATGACCCCAAAAGCCTGAAATGGAGTTTGCGTCCCGGTTTCGGTCCTGCTGCTAGCTGATGGCGACTATTAACGGCGGTGAGCCACGTGTCAGGAGTGTGTGGTTCACCGCGCTGACACACTGGCCAGACACGGTCAATTGTCAGCCGCTGGAGTCTCGACTGATACACCATGCTCCTCAGTCGATACCTCGTCGTCCTGGCTCAGCCCATAGTTAAGCGCATACAAGCGCGCGTATAGGCCCTTGCGCTCTAGGAGCTCAGCGTGCTTGCCGATTTCCACCACGCGTCCATGCTGCAAGACGACGATGACGTCGGCATTGCGGATGGTGGAGAGGCGATGCGCGATCACGATGGAGGTGCGACCCTCCAGGAGGTACTTCAGGGCATTCTGAATGAGGATCTCGGTGTGCGTGTCGATGTTGGCCGTGGCCTCGTCCAGGATGAGGATGCGAGGATTGCTGACGATGGCGCGGGCGAAGCTGATGAGTTGCCGCTGTCCTACACTTAAATTGACCCCGCGTTCGGCGAGCGTCGTGTCGTAGCCCTGATTCAGGGCCATGATGAAGTCGTGGGCCCCGACCGCCTGGGCTGCGGCCTCAACATCCGCATCACTGGCGGCGGTATGCGCATAGCGGATATTCTCTTTGATGGTCCCAGAGAACAAATAGGGCTCCTGCAGGACCATACTCATCTGGCGCACCAGCGACTGGCGTCGTACCTGCCGGATATCGAAACCGTCGATTTTAATGCAGCCTTGGGTCACATCGGCGAAGCGGTGGATCAAGGTGGCAAGCGTGCTCTTGCCTGCCCCCGTGGCACCAACCAGGGCCACAGTTTCCCCGGGTGTGATGTGCAAGTCGATGTCTTGCAGCACGTCGATGCCTGGGACATAGTGAAAGGAGACGTGTTCGAAGCGGATCTCGCCCCGGATCGTTGGCATCTCAACCGCATCGGGTGCGTCCTGGACCTCAGGACGGACATCGAGCAACTCGAAGATCCGCACCCCCGCCGCCATCGCCCGTTGCATCTGGCTGTATTGCATGGTCAGCTGCCGGATAGGCTCGAAAAAGCGTTGGACCCACAGCGCAAAGGCGATCAACACACCCCACTCGATCTGGCCTCTCTGCAGCAATACGCCTCCCACCAGCACGACGCCAACCCCCATGCCAATGCCGGTCAAACATTCGACGATCGGCTGCAGAGATCCAGAGAAACGGGCCGCCTCAAGATTAGCGTCGAGGAATTCCTGATTCAGCCCGTTGAAGTGCTTGAGATTCTCTTGCTGGCGGTTCAGACTTTGCACGACCCTCACGCCAGTGATGTTTTGATTGTACTCGCCGTTGACCATGGCAATGGCGCGCCGGATACGCATGAACGAATGGCGGGCAAAGCGCTGCCAATAGGCCAGGACGAAGGCCAGTGGCGGGATGATCCCCATGTTGACCAGCGCGAGTTGCCAGTCTGTGAGCAGCATGGCGACGATGATCCCTCCCAGACTGAGGAGGTCTGCCAGGGTGGTGACCAACAGCTCAAAGGTTTCTTGCAGCTGCATGACATCGCTCTGACTACGCGACATGATGCGTCCGACCGAGGTACGATGAAAGAACGCCGGGGACAGGGATTGAAGATGGTTGAACAACTGGGTGCGCAGGCTATACAGGACACCCTGTCCGACTCTGGCAATGGCGACTAGCTGAAGGTAATTGGCCCCGAAGTGGATGAAGGTGACGCCGAAAAAAATCAACCCCACAACATGCAAGCGCCTGAGATCGCCACTGTTGATCCCCCAGTTGATCCCATACATGATCACCAGGGGAATGCCCACATTGGCCGCGGTATACACCAGCATGGCAACCAGGGTGATCAGGGCGTCTCGTCGATAGGGGACCAGATAGGTCAGCAGACGCATGACCACACGATTGTCATAGACCTTGCCGATGACTGCGTCGTCGCTCAGATTGTCGCGGTTGGGAGCAAACATGCTTCCCGCATTGGTACCGCGCCAACCGCTCAAGATGTCCCCACCGCCTTCCATCTATGTCAACCCTCCACACCTCCGGATCTGGCACCATCCAGCAAGATTTCCTCCTGCGGACGCAGCTGCAACTCGTAAATGTCCCGATACAGGCTGCGTTGGACCATCAGATCGTCGTGAGTTCCCTCCTCGACGATCTCACCATCCTGGAGCACCAAGATGAGGTCAGCTCGCCGCACAGTGCTCAACCGATGCGCAATAACAAAGGTCGTGCGCCCTTCCATGACCGCGATCATCGCCTGATGGATGCGCCGTTCCGTCTCCACATCAACGCTGGACGTGGAGTCGTCGAGGATCAGAATCGGTGGGTCCAGTAGGATCGTGCGGGCGATGGACAGGCGCTGTCGTTGCCCTCCCGAGAGTGTAGAGCCGCGCTCACCAACCCACGTGTCGTACCCTTTCGGAAGACGCATAATCTGGTCATGGAGCTGGGCGATTTTGGCTGCCCTGACCACGTCCTGAAAAGACGCGTGGATTGCCCCATAGGCAATGTTGTCTCGAATAGTGGCACTGAAGAGGTAGACGTCCTGTTGTACGATCCCGACATTACGCCGTAAGGATTGGAGTGTGAAGTTCCTGATATCCTCGCCATCAATGGTAATCTGCCCCGTCGTAACATCATAAAAGCGGGGGATAAGATTGACGATGGTGCTCTTCCCGCTTCCCGGTGCCCCCAGGATGGCGGTAATTTGGCCTGGGGTGGCGTCAATGGTAATCTGCCTCAGGGCTGGGATACGGGCGTCGTAGGCGAACGAGACGTGCTCAAAGTGCACATGTCCTCGCGCCCTTCCCATCGCTTTGGCATCGGGTTTTTCAGCCACGGGAGAGCTAGCATCCAGCACCTCAAACAGGCGCTCCCCGGAGGAGATCGCGCGCGAAATACTATCAATGACGCGTGCGGCTGCACGGATGGGGAAGGCAAGCTGGTTCATGTACAGGATGAACTGGGTGAGGCCCCCGGCTGTTAGCTGTCCATGCATCACCTCCCAGCCGCCAAACCACAGGATCGCGCCCAGCGTACAGGTGTAATAGAGGGTCATCCAGGCGCCATTGATCTCCTGCAAGCGCTCCGACCGGAAATAGTGCTCCCGCAGCTCTTGTGCTTTACGGGCGTACTTCCGTTGCTCATGTTCCTCGGCAGCGAAGGCCTTGACCACATGCATGCCGACCAGATTCTCTTGCAAAATGGTCACTGACTCTCCCATGATTTCCTGGACCCGCAGCCACATGGGACGCAATTTTCGCAACACCAGAGTCGATTGCAGGACAGAGAACGGGGCGAACGCGAGGCTGATCAGCGCCAGCTTCCAATTCAAGAAGGCTAAAATGCTGCTGATCGCCACTAGCCGGATCGCCACATCCAGAGATCGGACCATACCAAGGCTCACGAACCGGCGGACTTGCTCCACATCGGCAGTTGCCTTAGACATGAGGTTACCTGTATGTTCCGTATCGTGGAAAGCAAAGCTCAGATGCTGCAGCTTGTCATACAGGAGCGTGCGCAGATCGTAGGACACCTTGTGGGACAACGAGTCAGAAGTATACATCCGAGCAAAGTCAAAAACCCCCCGCAGGAGGCTCGCTCCCAGGAGTGCCGACGCCATCAAGACGAGTGTCCAGGTATCCACCTGCAAGGGGATGACACGCCCATCGGCCGGATCAAATCTGACTAGCCGATCAACCGAACTGCCGAAGAGGCGTGGGATCAGGAGGGCAAAGCCGATCGCGGCGAAGAAGCTGAGATAGGCGAGGATGAGGCGCACACGATAGCGCCAGGCCATTTTGATGATTCTGAGTAAAATCTGCATCGCGCCCGATGAATCCTCCTATACCAGTACCGCACAAACAAGGACACGCCGTCAAGCGCTACAAGGATCAAGGCTTCTGGCGGACCAGATCAGGGGCCACAATCCACAAGTGCACTCTAGCTCAGACAAGTCTCACGGTCAAGCGTCTCACGGTCGTGCGGATACACAGGCCCCAGAGGCATATCCACGGAATTGGCTTTGCGTTTTAGAGATCTCAATGCCAATATGTGATTTGCTCAAAGGCTCGACTCTCGAATTGCAGAGCACATCACGTGCTTATACTCCAGGAGGACTCGCAATGCAATATATGGTGTCGTCGTTTCCCCAAACAGCATTGCGGAACGGTCCACAAGACAACACGCATAATGCCTAGACCGCTGAGAGCCTAGTCGTGACGGCATACGTATGAGGGGAGGGGAAGGCATGGGGCATGCCATACCACAACACGACGTGGTTGCTACGGCACGTATGCTGGTGCCACACATCCGCGCCAAATGCGACGAGTTGGAGACGGCACGCCGTGTGCCACCGTCGCTCGTTCAGGAAATTGCTGAGGCGGGATTATTACAACTCCACTTCCCGCGCTCGATGGGTGGCTTGGAACTGCCACCGTTGACGTCCTTCCGCGTCATTGAGGAATTCTCCAGGGTTGATGGCTCCGTTGGCTGGTGTACGATGATTGCCAATGCCGCCAGCTTTTTTGTCGGCCGGCTGTGCCCCGAAGTTGGCAGAGCACTTTTTGGCCAGCCCCCAGATGTCCGTATCGCAGGCTCTCTACGCCCCGAAGGTAAGGCTTATGTGGTCGACGGTGGCTATCGGGTGCAGGGTCGCTGGGATTTCGCCAGCGGCATCGATCACGCGCGCTGGCTGCTGTGCACGTGTACGGTCATGGACGGAGATAACCCACGGCTGGCTCCCGACGGAACACCTGTGCTGCGGCATCTGCTGCTACCAGCAGCAGATGCTACCATCGAAGACACCTGGTCGGTGGTTGGCATGTGCGGCACTGGCAGCCACGACTTCATTGTGGATAACGTCTTTGTTCCGACACCGCACACGTTCTCCTTTACCGAACCGCCAGGAGAGGTCGGGCCGCTCTACCATCCACGCCTCCTATTGGTTGTCGCCTGGACAGACACCGTGGGAAATGCTCTGGGTATGGCGCGTGGCGCGATTGAGGCCTTCATCGAGTTGGCGTCCTATCACGGGTCAACAAGTGCACCCACACTCCTACGCGACCGTCCCCTCGTCCAGGCCCGCTTGGCCGAGGCCGAAGCCATTCTCAGTGCAGCCCGCGCCTATGTCATCGATACTGTTGGAACTGCCTGGGAAGCGGTCTGCAATGGGGTACCGGATCCAGGACTCGAGATCGCTCAAGCCAGGCTCGCCATTACCCACGGCATGCACGAAGCGGTACGCGCAGTGGACCTAGTCTTCCATGCTGCCGGCACCAATGCCCTCTACCGGAAGTACCCGCTGGAACGCTATTTTCGGGATATCCATGCGGCAGTACAGCACGCCGCTGGACTCCCCAGCCATTACGAATCCGCTGGCCAAGTGTTGTTGGGGCTTCGGCCGAATGGTGTGGGCTGGTAAGGAGATACTCCCCTTTCTGCCACCGGACCGGGCACGCAGCGGGTCCGCTGTCACCGCCAAAGCCGCTGGCCAATGCTTCGAGTGGGGTTTCCGCGGCGTATAATCCGGAGACTGGTGCTGCGTCGCTGCGTCTGCTTGAGAGGGGATGGCTCCCACAAGTACAGCATATCTTTCGCCCAGTATCAAGATGCCAACCAGTGAGCCAGCAATTCTCATGTTGATTTTTGACGATCCGGAGTTGCCGACGGTCAGCTATGGATGCTACGATGTCAGCCTTTTCCCCCAAGTAGAGGAGGAGGCCATATGACTGAAGCGCTGGCTTTTGATGCGTTGGTGCAGGCACTCCACCAACAGTTGGCCATGCTGCCGGATTACTGGACGGGGAAGAATACCCAGTACACGATCAAAGATGCCGCGCTGGGGGCATTTGCCGTCTTCTTTACCCAATCGCCTTCTTTTCTGGCCTCTCAGCGGACGATGCAGCAGGCCAAAGGGCGGAGCCACGCGGAGAGTCTCTTCGGCATGGCAGCCATGCCCTGTGACAATCAGATCCGTCGTCTACTGGACCCAGTGGCCCCGGCGCAGCTGTTTCCGGTGTTCGAGGAGGTCTATGCGGCTCTGGAAGGCGCGGGGCACGTGTCCGCGTTTCGCTCCTTCGCGGGCCAGCTGCTGATTGCCTTGGACGGCACGGAATAGACACTCTCAAGGGTTTATAGTGTAGCATCTCCCAAAGACAACTCAGCGAGGGAGGGAGGTGCCTATGCCACGTGATGAAGAGGTCGCCCAGCGTGCCGGCAGCTGAGGATCGCTGAGCGGGCTCATGGAAGCCGAATTGCAAGCCTTGCGACCGCATTTTGAGGAGGCTTTTGTGACCTCTATGCAGGACCGCACGGTTGCTGGGCCACCGCGCACGAGTCGCCGGGACACGACCTAGGGCACCTGTCCGCGACCCACGATCGCGGACCAACCGCTCTTCATGCTGACCTACGTGAAACAGCATCCCATGCAAGCGGTGCCAGGACAGCTCTGTGGGATGTCGCCAGCGAAGGCGAATACGTGGATTCACCTCCGACATGCCATCTTGACTCGAGCCTGAGCACATCAAGATGTGCTGCCAGCTCGCCACGCTGACGATTGAGCGGTGTTGCTGGCGGCTCAACGGACTGAGGATGTCCCGGCGTCCCCCCTGTTTGGCATGATGGCACGGAGCGACCGATCCACCGCCCCACCGATCCCGACGACCAGCAGGACTATGACAGCGGCCAGAAGACGTGCCACACGATCAAGCACCTCCTCGTGAGCGATGAACCCTGTCACATGGGCTTCGTGAGTGCCACGGATGCAGGAAAGGCGAAGGCTCAAAGCCTGGCTGAGCTGGAGGGCGATCCCCTGCCACACGGCAGGTGCCTCGACCAGGATATGGGCTTCCAGGGCGTTATACTCCACGGTGTCACCATCGTCCAACCGCCGAAAAACCCTCCTGGGGGGGAACTCACCCCACCTGAGCAAGCGACCAATCGTACGATCGCGTCGCTCAGCATTGGTATTGAACACGCCATTGGCGGTGTGAAGCGCTATCGGATGGTCAAAGATCAGATACGCCTCGTGAAGGATGGCATTCGCGACACCGTCATGGAGACATGTTGTGGGCTGCATCACTTTCGCCTACAGTATAGACCTTGGCACGATGCCTCATAACAAATATTGAAAGTGTCTATTAGATGTTCCATACCAGCTTACCTCCGTAGATTGGTTCCTCATATCCGCACGACAATTTGGGACAGAGCCATATAGCCCTGGCGTATCTTCATCCGTGGTAGTGATTCTAGTCATGATGGCTGCTGGAGAATTCACAAAGGAATTCGCCAGCAGCCTCACTACTCATGCCATGTGACGTTGGAGTGCAGTTGTTAATCTCCTGCGACCGTGAAGCGCCGCTCACAGTTGATATATTTGACTGCGCATCCGAGAGCTCTTCCCGATCTAACCGGCCCACTCATGCAAGCCTGCAGCTCGAAATCGCACCCATCCGGACAATCTGATAAAAAACGCGAGTTGGAGACTTGAGTGAGCATAGCGTTCCCCAATTGCAGTACTACAGCAATGGCCTGGACGCAAGCGGCACTATCCTCGGCTATCTGTGGATTGATAATCATGTTTCCCTCGTCAGGGAACCGCGAATGCACGGGTTCAATCAATACCACACCGATTATGCCTGCAAACACTACAGCAACCATCAATGCTGGCGTCCAGCGAAAAATTCTGCAGATACGCGTATGAACTTGCCGAGTCTCTGTTATCATTACCTCACTCTCCTTTTTTCACCGTGGGAGCCTTATAGAGCCAGCTGTAGGCAGCTCTATCCCAGCGCCACGCCTCCACTGAACGGGGCCATGACACCTGTTCTTATTAACACCCCTTCCACGAGTATCGCTCTCACCTCCTTTCCTTTCTGAGTCACGCTTAAGCATATGTTTTCAGATCGTCTTTCTGCCCTTAGTTGTAGGGCCTCGAATTCTGTGCGTGGAAGTGGCTCATGGAGTCCCTGTTGCCAACAGGGGGTTGGCCGCACCCCAAAGGTCCAGAAGGCGCGGAACTCCCGCTTCGCCCCAACCAGTAAATCGACACAGGCGGCACCCCAAGGTTGTACTGGGTGGGGACACCGGAGGATATGTCACGCTCAACGAGCCCCCTGGAGTGAACACCAGATGGGCCCAGGTGCTGTCTTGGATACGAGCAGCCACAAAATCTTCCAGCACTTGCAGGGCGATCCCTACAGCGCACTGATTCAGGGAGGCGAGCGAGCCATCGCGTTCGCGCTGCCAGTCACGCGGAGCGGCGAGCGCTTGCTCCGCCTCGGTCTGAGCAAGTACCTGCAGCGCGCGCGGCTGGTCGCGTACCCCACCGCAGCAGAGCAGACATTGTCCGGGGAGTACCAGTCGCACATCCGCACCCATCTGGCGCTCCTTACCCCTGCCGTGCACTCCGGTGGCAATATCCAGCAATGGTTTGCAGAACACGGTGGCGATAGCCGTGGCTGCGAGCCGTGCGCTGTCGTGATCCACACACGACACCACTACATCGCACGCCTGCATGGCGTGCAGGGTGGGCCAGCGCGCGATCGATGTGGGCACTGCGACGATATCGAGCTGGGGAAAGGCCAGAGCGGTGAGGGTGGCCGTCAGCGCTTCGACTTTGGGGCGTCCGAGAGCAGGGGCAGTCACGCCCACCATCTCTCTCAGGTTGTGCTGCTCGAGGACGTCGGGATCGATGAGCGTCAGGTGCTGGACCCCCAGATGCGCCAGCGCCAGCGCCAGCCCACTCCCCGTCCGTCCCAGGCCAACAACGGCATAGCGCAAGCCAATCACACGCTGCCACACCTCAAGGCCCAGCGCGCCAATGGTACGCGACCAGCGTACGGGCAGGTCTTGAACGGACTCCTCACCTGCCTGTGACGACCGCTCTGGCCAGGGCATCTGCTGCAAGTTGATCGTGAGCATCCCCGGTCCTACCAGACGTAAGGAGTGGGCAGGGTTGAGGGCTTGCGCGGGGAAGCGCACAGCGCCGAGCGCGCGGCCGCGCTGCAGATTTCGTCCCAGCAGCAGTACCCCCATGCAGTCCAGCGGCAGGGGATGGGACACAGCGAAGGTGTCGGTCCAGCCGATGAGGAAGGACCGTCCGCTCGACCTCCTCCAACACCCGCATGAGATCGGGTGATGGCTGTGACGCGTCTTCCCAGTCCGTCTCGGCGATATCCGTGTCCGAAATTCGCAGTGGTCTAGCCTTGAGCATCACCTCCTTTCCCATGAGTTGATACCCTGAGTGTAGTGTCATGAAAGGTGTCGCCTGAATGTGGAGGTCGGACTAGGGCTAGGGAATTTTGGCATGCGGGTGCGCTCGCTCGCCGTTGATTATGAGGGTTGCATCGCTGAGGCGGGTAAGGAACTGCAGGACTAGATCACGCAGGTCAAGGCTTGGGGGGAGCATATCGAGGTCCTGCTCATCGGAATTGCGGGAACACGCCTCTGGGGCCTGCCGCTTGCTCCTGACCCCTCGCGGCGGGGGATCAGTCGTCGGAGCGGCCTGCACCTTACGTGAAATTGTCGGTTGTTACGGTACTAGGCCTACCAATCCGGGCAGTGTGTGGAGCTGATTTGTGGTCTCTATGGGGAACTGGAAGACAGATGGACGGCGGACGGCGACAGCGAACCGAGCCTGGCCGCACATCAAACCGGTCGATCACGATCCGGTGTTCAGGTCAGCCTATTATCATTTGGCGTTTTTGTAACTTGTAAGTTACAATGAGGACATGGACACACATGAGCGACGCCTCATAGAATACATCACACGCACAGGCGGGAACCCCTTTGGGGCGTGGCTCCGTTCCATCACGGACACAACCATGCGCGCGCGTATTCGGACGAGGCCATCACGCCTCCGCCTTGGCAACTTCGGTGATACCCGGAGCGTCGGGGAAGGCGTACATGAGCTTCGGCTCGATTTCGGGCCTGGCTACCGTGTGTGTTATGGCCTTATCGGTGACACTATTGTGCTCTTGCTGGACGGGGGCGACAAGCAGTCGCAGGCCCGAGATATCCGCGACGCCAAACGACACTGGCGGGAGTTTAAGGACGATCATGCCGACGAGAGACTATAAAGAATCGTTGTTTGAAGACTTGCAGGATCCGGAGTTTGCAGTCGCATACCTGAACGCGGCACTGGAGGAGTCCTCCTCGGATGTGTTTCTGCTCCATTTGCGTGACGTGGCGGAAGACCCGGGGGGCTAGGGAAGCTCGGCGCAGAAACGCGCCTCGCACGGGAAGCGCTTTACCGTATGTTAAGTGGGAAGGGCAACCCGCAGTTGTCAAGTCTTGAGAAGATCTTGCAAGCCTTGGGGCTGCGACTGGCGGTCGTGCGAGCGGCGTCAGAGAGTTGAAACGAATTCGCCTGCGAGCAGTGACAACGCCGGGATATCCTGCGCTCTGGCACGAGTCTGTTTGCTGGCATTGACGTGACCTCAGAGGAGATTTTCACCCGGTTATACATCGATCATTACTGTGGCAAAATCTAAGATGCTGCAGCTGATGGGACCGAAACATGCAACCAGCCAGGAAAACACCTGACCGGTTGAGAGTTTATTGGTGCGTGGGGTGGCTCGGGCTAGTCATCAACTAGCGTGGCCGCAGCCTCGGGAAGCTGGTTGTCCACCAGATCAGCGGCACAGGCCGCGCCGCTCAGCAGGCCCCAGCGCACCATCAAGTGGTAGGTGTCTTCGACAATCTCGTCCGTGTATGACGTGGTGTACGAGTAGCGCAGGTGGGGGAGGTGAAAATCCTCTGGCGTGAGTCGGCCAAATTTGGCCAAAGCCGCGGCGTGACGTGGATCATCGATGAGATAAAGGAAGTAACACCACGCGCTTACCGGGGCCTGCAAACTGGCCGATGTCAGTGCCTGTGATGTTTTGGTACTGCACCAGCAGCATCCTGGCCTTCGCCCACTTACCGTTAGGCCCAAACTCCGCCTGGCCAAGATCGTAGCGAATTCGTGGGTGCGGATGTACTCGCCCACGGTCTTCTGGTCTAGGCTCTTGGTCGCCCCGATGGCTTGACCCAGGACCTGCATCATCGCGTGTGCCCAGGGCGGCAAGTAGAGGCCCAGGGGATCAACGCCAGCCTTCTCGGCCTGCGCTTGGTACCTCTATGGCAGGGGCGATCAGGTTCGTCCCATAGCTGGAGACCACGCAGTCCACCTTATCGACGTCGAGCAGCTTCGTATAGATGCCCGGGACGGTCGCCGGCTTGCTCTTATCGTCATCATAGAAGAACTCCACCGGTCGCCCAAGCAGGCCACCCGCCTTGTTGACATCATCACGTCAGATCTCCATGGCGAACAGCGCGGCTTTGCCGTTGGCGGCGAGGCCGCCAGTGAGTGCCATGCCGAAGCCGATACGGACGGGCGCGGCCGCCTGGGCCCGAGGGTTAGCATAGACCGACGAGAGCCAATGCAGCGATCAGTCCCCCAACCAGAACCCATGTGTCCATGCGCTGCTTGCCTTGACGACGCATTACCTTCACCTCCCAGGCCTGATGGTTTAGAGAATGTCGCCCATGCGTGAACGCCATGCTGATGATTTCAGCGCGACAGCGCTATACGAATGAAATCCCTTTCAGCGAGCAGGGGATGAACGCGGGTCACGTCTTGCGGTAAGAGACAACAGGCGGGGGAGCCAGGACTGGGTAGAGACTCTGGGGCCCAGTGCAGGCTCAGGCGTAGGCGCATCGATGTGTCCTTCTTCACCGCCACAGCAAGGACGAGCTCCACAGCAACAGATGCGAGCCATACAGGGCTGGCAAGTCGGCGCGAGTGTATTCTCAGCCCCTGGAGGTGTCAAGCGAAATCCCTGCGCCCAATCACGAAACCAAACCACCTATCTGCTGGTTTTGCTTCTTGTGTCGCAGTCCGTATATACTAATGCAATGGACTCCTGTGCCATTACGATGTTTTTCCTGCGAATGATCGGGGTTCGGAAGCCTTATCCGCCATCGTTGGATTAGAGCCATGGCCATGCAGCGGCGCCAGGTATTTTCCAGACGCACCAAGATCGTATGCACCATCGGACCAGCGAGTAGCTCATCCACCCTCATCGAGCGCCTGATTCGGGCCGGGATGAATGTCGCCCGCCTGAATCTCTCACACGGCACACCACACGATCACGCCCGGCTCATGGCCACGGTACGTCGTGTTGCTCAACGCCTTGACGTGCCCGTGGCCGTCCTCATGGACCTGCCCGGCCCCAAGTGTCGCATTGGCCCGTTGAAAGGTGGCTCTGTCATCCTGAGCAAAGGCGCGCGGCTGGTCCTCACGACTCGCGCTGTGGAAGGAGACGCGCAAAAGGTGCCGATTAACCTTCCAACCCTGCCGCGGCATGTCCGGGAGGGCGATAGCGTGCTGCTCGACGATGGTGCGATGCAGCTGAAGGTCGAACGGGCGAGCCGCAGCGAGGTCATCTGTCGGGTCATCGTTGGCGGCACCCTGACCCCGGGGCGGGGGGTTGTCGTGCCTGGGTTGCGGAGCTCAGGACCTTTCCTCACCCCACAGCTTCGAGAGCATCTCGAGTTCGCCATGGCGCAGCAACCGGACTATCTGGCCCTGTCGTTTGTGAGCCGCGCGCAGGACGTGGAGCAAGTGCGAGCCCTGTTGCTGCAGCGTGGTGCGGACCTGCCGATCATTGCGAAAATTGAGCGCGGGCAGGCCATCAGCCACATTGAAGAGATTTTGCTGGCCAGCGATGGCATCATGGTGGCTCGGGGTGACCTGGGCGTTGATATCCCCCTTGAGCAGCTCCCCATGGTGCAGAAAGACATCATCCGCCGTTGCAATAAGCTCGATAGGCCAGTGATCACCGCCACGCAGATGCTGGAATCGATGGTGACGGCCGCTCGCCCAACCCGCGCCGAAGTCACCGATGTTGCCAATGCCATCTTCGATGGCACCGACGCAGTCATGCTGTCGGCGGAAACCTCAATCGGCAAACATCCGGTGCAGGCCGTGGCGATGATGGCCAGAATCGCCAGTACCACCGATGGCCAATTGCCCTACGAGCAGATGCTGCAGGAGCGTGGTATGGCGCTGGGGCCGCAGATCGATGCCGCCATCAGCTATGATGCCTGTCGTACGGCTCATCAACTCGGGGCCAAGGCTATCGTGGCTTTCACACACTCGGGGAGCACTGCCAGACGGGTCTCGAAGGGCCGTCCAAAGGAGCCCATCCTGGCGCTCACCTCCAGCGAAGTGGTTTCCAGGAGATTGCAACTCTGTTGGGGGGTCCAGGTTTGTCAGGTCGCGGAACCATCGTCGGTCGAAGCTCTGTTTGCCATTGGCGCTGAACTCCCCAAGAGTTTAGGGCTCGCCAATACTGGCGATCTGGTGGTGATCACGGCGGGACTCCCGTTACGGGTCACGGGCACGACGAATCTGCTGAAGGTGGAAAGAATTGCCTAGAGAGCCGGTAGCTTTTTCTCAAAATTGCGACACACAACCCTTGGACACGTGAGCTGACAAGACCCGATTCAGGCCCATTGTCCGGCAAAGCTGACGGTACCAATCTTCTGTCGGCTGGTGTCGTGATGGGTCAGAAGCCAATGGAAGGCCCAGAGACTCGTGGGCGGGGTGCGATGGCGCACACTGGAGATGTCTCATTGGTGCGACCGAGCGTCTCTATCGTGCGACAAAAAACTGGATTTGACCGTGAGAGGGGACCACTTGCACGCCGGCTCCGCTGATTACCGAAACCGGCGACTTTTGCCCAATGTCTGATGACGGGAGGCTTCGATGCACTTGAAGCGATGAGAGCATTTGCATGACAGGGAGAATAGGCGCCGACTACCGTCGGAGCTTTAGACGCCGTTGCGCCCCGCCCAGGTGCGTTTCATGCTGACAGAGCGGGCAAACCTTGCAATCATCTCGTTCGTCCAAGAGGACGTGACAGTTCGGGCAGAAATCCTCATCCTGTGCAACCCCTGGACCGCTAATCGCCAAAAACCGCATGGCTATCTCCTTTATTCTGGGCCATTGCTCCATACAAATGCCGGGCTGATATGCGCCTTACCCCTATGAGGCTTGACGTTGCGGCTCGGCGAGGGGATCGCCGTAGAACGCTCGTGCGCCGTAGTGTGCGATCAGCCCGTCCAAGACATCAAGCTGTCGCTCAATAGTTTCGAGTGAATCTTCGTTGATGAGAAGTGTGATCGTAGTATACGGCTCGCCAACGGTATCCATCCGAACATGCAGTTGCGGGTAAGGAAACATATGATCTGACCGCCTTTCTATAGATATTGCCTGATCTAGATTGCTGTCAACCGACACCGATTGTAGTGATGAGAGACTCGTGAAGACGCTGTCGTAGGGGCGATTCTGCGAGTCTCTTGTGTTCCATTCAAGTGCAAGTGCTATGCCACTAAAAGGGATTGGATACATCGTCTGGATATATGGTCTCTCAATACGCTCTCTAAACGGCCGTGAATACAGGCGATCATTGCTAGTACACGCCTTAATAACCATCGTCATATCTACGAAGCTGGTCCGAGCAGGTGTCGCAAATGTGAACCGCGAATGCAGTCAAGAGGTGTATAACCCCTGTCGATAGCGGGCCCGCGCTGTCTATTCCCCCAAACGCACAGTTTCTTCAAGCACACCAATAGGTACACTCACTCCCAGCTACACAAGCCCCAGGCATACGCGTTAATTCACTAGCTTCCCCCGTAGCGGGCGTTTTCCCTTTGATGCAACGCTGGAAATGCCTTAAACAAGCGTCCCTATAAGTATGCGAGCGATGCCTGTCGGATGAAAGCCACCTGCCACCGAAACCGTCCCGTTGCCTGATCATTGGGTGATCGTTTTAGGGGCAGATACCCTGATCCATGCCGCGCCAGTAGCGGCTTCATAGCCCACTTACACCAGACCCTTACCGAGTCCCCACACCCCGCCTATAACGAGGATTCCACCACAAGCGTCCACCGAGACCCTTAATGGGCTGCTTTCCCCTCGCAACCGGCCCAAGCCTGCCTCGTAGGCTAGCGCAATGCTCTTCTGTTGTATAGGCAGAGTGTGTATAGGGGATTGACGGCGAATAACTTTTCTATCGAGTTTTGCGTGACAAATCGAAGGCTGGCCGCCTGGACGACTTACCCTGAGTGCCAGCGTGGTGACTGCTAATATCTTCTTCGCGACCATTTTCATCGCAATCGTTAACATCAGAGCATGCGACCGATTCGATTAGCAGGCTGGTGACGACACTCACGGCAGCGATCCCGCCGGCGAGCGCCAGCGCAACTGCGAGAGCTATCAAGGCTTTCTTCATCTGCGCCTCTTGGTACAGTTTGCCAATAATCGCCGTTACTTACAACCTATACATGAGCTATGGAGCAAGAAGGATACCGCGAGGACGTGCTCAACGGATCTTTGCCCGCAGAGAGCGCAGGAGGCCGCAATGCATGAACACAGGAAGCCAGTGCCCAGTCTGGCTGGGCCTCCGCAGACATCTCTTATCCGAGACGCTGTCTGGCCTTTATTGAGAGAGGAATATGACGAGACATGAGGGACACGATGGGCTGAGCGCGTATTACATCTAAGATGCTGTTCTCACAACTGAGACCCTAGTCATGTGCTTGCAAGCGCAGTAACCACGACGCCCGAGGTGTTACCTCCTATGCTGCCGTGATTTCCCCCATTCGAGCCGACTGCTCAACCAACCATCCAGACTGTGCTAAGATTCCTAGACACCTCATAAGACACCATAATGACTGGGGAACTACTCTCGCTCACCCGACTATGCCGCCGAGTCAGACTAGGAAAGGATTCAGAGATGAAGCGTATTCTAGTGATAGGTCTCGTAATTCTCGGAATGTCTGCGGAGGTTGTAAAAGCGGCATGTGCGTGGGTGCTGTGGCGGAAGGATACGGTCACGGCTGCATATGGCCCCGAACTCGTGGCGTGGTCCCCCGATATCGGCGCATCCCGGAGAGGCGGGATTTAAGAAGTGTGCGTAGTATACAAGGCAGGAGCGGGACCCCAACCAACCGGGGTCAGTGGGCGGCGCGGCTTTTACTCATCATCGATCACCTGCCTGTTACCCCTGTATTCCCCGCACACCCTAGCCGTGATGGAGCTTGACGAAAGGGAGGGGGTGGGTTACCATCGGCCTGGGAGTAGGCAAGACTAGGCTTGCCTCAAAAGGGTCGCAATATGGGCTCAATCCATCGACGTGGGAGAACCTGGTGGCTATAGGTCTACCAGGCTGGCAGAGCAGTAATGTACACTCTGGTCGTAAGGCAACAGCTCCGAGCAGGTGTCGTAGATGTGCACCGCGAATACACATGTCTCAAGCCATGGTCAGGGGTATCACGACTTGGCACATGACCTCACGACAGTGGAGATTTATGAGGCGTCCCGGGCTGTACGCTTGCCCTCCTCGACAACAGGGATTTAACATCTGGGCTGTCCTCGCCATGATAGTAACGCTCCCCATGCCGGCGTCTGCCGGCCAGATGGATTCGGGCCCTATCCCCGTGGTGGTTGGAACCGTGACGACACAGCAGGTGGCTACCGAGGTTGAGGTGGTAGGGAGCGTTGAACCACAACTAGCCACTACTCTGAGCACCGAGATCGCCGGGTCCACGCAGCGCTTCGACCTCCGCGAGGGAGATTTCGTGCACAAAGACACCACCGTCGTAGCCCAGCTTAAAGCCACAGAGCTGGCGCTGGCGGTAAACGAGGCCGAAGCAGAGCTGGCAAGAGCCAGGGCTGATCTCATGAAATTAAAACGTGGCTTACGGCCAGAGGAAATCGACGAGAAACGCGCTGAGGCCGCCGAGAAAAAGGCCTGGGTGGAAAAATACGCCAAGGACGTCGAGCGCACTAAATCGCTGGTGACGCGGGATATGATGAGCAAGTCGGAGTTTGACCAGGCGGAAGCCAACCATCTCGCCGCCAGGGCCCAGTACGAACGGGCGCTGCGCTCGTTGCGCGTTGCTGAGCTGGGCTTTCGACAAGAGGAGATCGCCGCCGCCGAAGCAGAGGTCCAGCGCCTACAGGCAAAGGTGCAGCGGTTACGCGACGATGTTCAGAAAACAGTGATTCGCGCTCCGGTGTCGGGGTTCATCACGAATCGGTATGCCGAGGTCGGCCAGTGGCTCGAGCGTGGTGGCAAAGTGGCGGATATCATCGACCTGGCGGCTGTGCTGGTACGTGTAGCGGTCCACGAGCGCGATATTCGTCTCGTACAAGTAGGCGACGAGGCGGCAGTCACTCTGGATGCACTCCCGAACCAGACGTTCACCGGGCACGTCAAATACATCACGCCGCAAGCCGACCTGGCGAGTCGCACCTTTCCGGTGAAAATCGAAGTGCTGAATACCTCTGATACGGCCCTCAAAGCTGGGATGTTTGCCCGGGTCAGGATACGGATTGGCGCGAGCCAGTTGGGCGTGTTTGTACCTAAAGATGCGGTGGTGCGTCGCGCTAGTGAGCAGGTGGTGTTTGTGGTGGAGGATACCAGGGCGCGCCTGGTGCAGATCAAGACCGGGAGGAGCCAGGAGGGCTTGATCGAGGTGGTCGAAGGCCAGCTCAGGCCCGGTGATATCGTCGTCATTACCGGCAACGAAATGCTCCAGGACCAGATGGCTATCGTCACAAAACCCACCCTCCGCAACTGAGGACCCTCTCATGACGCTCATCGCGTTCTGTGTGCGCTACCCGGTCACAGTTATCGTGGGCATGATCCTCGCCCTACTCTTTGGCGTGATTGCGCTGGCGCGCCTACCTATCCAGATGACGCCGACGGTGGAGCGCCCCGAGATCTCGGTCGAAACGGTCTACCGTGGCGCGGCGCCTCAGGAGGTCGAGAACGAGATTATCGACCGTCAGGAAGAGAAACTGATTTCTGTCCAGGATCTACAGGAGCTGGCGTCGACCTCCCATGAAGGCCGCGGCGTGGTCACCTTACGTTTCGACTGGGGTGTCAATAAAGACGTTGCCCGCCTGGAGGTGTCAGAGAAGCTCGATCTCGTCCAAGATATACCCAATGATGCCGAACGACCGGTCATCCGTGCCGTAAGCTCGGATGAGGAATCTCCTATCGCCTGGATCGTCATCACCACCAAGCGTGACGTGAACGAAGTCAGGCAGGAGGCTGAGGACGCAATTAAGCCACGTCTGGAGCGTGTCGAAGGCGTGGGCGCGGTATGGTTGTTTGGCGGCCAAGAGCGCGAAGTGCACGTGATCCTGGATTATCAAGCCATGAGCGCACGCGGCTTGACGATTCACCGGGTGCGTGATGCGCTCCTACGTGAAAACCGCAACACCAAGGGGGGGAATATCGACGAAGGCAAAAAACGGTTTTTGGTGCGCACGCTCGGACAATTCGCCGACCTCAAGCACATCGAAGACACGATCGTTGCCACCCAGGATGGACACACAGTGTACGTCCGAGATATTGCCACCGTGCGTTTTGGCCTCAAGGAACGCGATCGCAGCATCCGCCAGGCTGGGGATCCAACCGTGGGTTTCGGCGTGGTGCGACGC
The DNA here is from genome assembly GCA_963707985.1 of uncultured Nitrospinota bacterium. Classification (GTDB taxonomy): domain Bacteria; phylum Tectomicrobia; class Entotheonellia; order J063; family CAVPRW01; genus CAVPRW01. Next base: position 82,205 of record CAVPRW010000001.1, read on the forward strand.
ACCGGGGCCAACACTGTGGAGGTGATGAAAGGCGTCAAACGAGAGCTCGCCTATCTGAATGCGATCTATGCCGACAAGGGCATGCAGTTCGAGCAGGTCTATGATGAAACGGATTATATCTATGATGCTGTCAGCCTCGTCACCGAGAACGTGTATGAGGCCTCGCTCCTGACTGTAATCGTCCTGCTCTTGTTCCTGCGCAGCTTCAGCAGTATCCTCGTTATTGGCCTGTCGATCCCGATCTCGGTGGTGACGACGTTCATCGTTCTCAACGCCCTTGGGCGTTCCTTGAACATCGTCATGCTGGCCGGCCTGGCCTTCGCCGTCGGGAACGTGGTTGACAATTCGATCGTGGTGTTGGAGAACATCTTCCGGCATCGGGAGATGGGGAAACCCCGTGTTCAGGCGGCCTTGGATGGTGCGAACGAGGTCTGGAGCGCGATTCTGGCCTCGACGCTGACCAACCTGGCGGTGTTCCTCCCGATTATCTTGATGAAGGATGAGGTGGGACAGCTCTTCCGAGATATCGCCATCGCCACCTCGATCTCCACAGCCCTCTCTCTGGGCTGCGCCCTCACCATCGTCCCCATGATGGCCTCTCGAGTGCTGAACACAGGTACCGCGGCACCTCGCTATCCGCGTCTGCGACGCATCCTGGATATCGTCCTGCTGGGCTGGCTTGGACAGGGCTTCAGCAATGGTCTGGTGCATAGTCTCTCCTGGCTGCGTCGCGGGGTGGTGCGGCGGCTGGTCGTAGTGCTCGGCATGACGCTGGGGTCGCTTGCTTTAGCACTCTATCTGATGCCACCTATCGACTACCTGCCGAAGGGAAATCGCAATCTGATTTTGGCCATCGTGCAGCTACCGCCGGGTTTCAACTTGGACCAGATCGATGGCATTGTCACGGAGCTTGAAGAGCGCTACATGCAGATACCAGAGATCGAGCGTCTCTTCGCCGTAGTACGAACGGACAACCCCTTGCTCGGCATCCTCGTCAAACGACCGTATGCCGATGTCGCGGGGATGCAGCAGGTGATCGAAGATCTTAAACGACGCTCTACCGGCATTCCGGGCACGCGAGCGGTATTCGTAACCCAGATGGCCTTGTTCCGGCAGCGCGGACAGCTGTTGGGCGGCACAAACCTCGAAATCGACGTCAAGGGCCATGGCCTGGACAAAGTGCATGACATCGCGGCCGCCATCGAGCACCGGGTGCGCACCTTGCCAGGCGTGAACTTCGTGCGCTCGAGCTTCGAGTGGGGCAACCCGGAAGTACAGGTGGCTGTCGACCGCCAGAAGGCGTCGGACTTGGGCCTCTCGGTCAGTGATGTGGGCTACATCGTGGAGACGCTGATCGCTGGCACGCTCGCAGGCACCTTCCGCGAGCAGGGGAAGGAGCGGGACCTGACCTTAATCGGCACCGCGCGCGGCGCGGCACGGACGCAGATGCTTGAAAATGTTGTGCTTTACCCTCCACGTGGCGATCCACTCCGGCTGGCCGCAATTGCCGACCTCCGAGAGGCAGAGGGGCCAACGAAGATCGAGCACATCGACCGCGACCGTTCTATCAAACTGACCGTGAACCTCCGGGATGAGGTGCCGATGCAGGAGGCTATCGACACCGTCAATGCCCAGGTGCTCCAGCAGGTGCGCCAGGAGTTGCCGTTAGGGTATACCATCAACGTCAGCGGCCAGGCGAAGGATCTGGATCGTACCTGGAACTCTCTCAAATGGGCGTTCCTTCTAGCCGTGGTGGTAATCTATTTGTTGATGTGCTCGCTGTACGAATCCTTCTCTTATCCCTTCATCATCATGTTCAGCGTCCCGCCCGCGATGGTTGGTGGGGTGCTGGGAGTGCGGCTGTTGCATCATATCGAACCTACCGTGAAGCTCGACGTCGTCACGATGCTCGGCTTCATCATTATGGCTGGGGTGGTGGTGAACGCGGCTATTCTCCTGGTTGAGCAGGCGCTGAACCATATGCAGGAGGGGATGCACCCGCAAGACGCCATTATCGAGAGCGCCCGCAATCGACTGCGGCCCATTTTCATGACTGCCAGCAGTATCCTCGGTTTTCTGCCATTGGTCGCTTCCAGTGGCGCCGGCTCTGAGTTGTATCGGGGGATGGGCGCGGTCCAGCTCGGGGGCATGGCGTTGTCGACCGTGTTCACACTGGTCCTGGTTCCCACCATGTTCTCACTCTGGATGGATGCCAGGTCGGGCCTCTTGTCACTCCTGGGGCGCAAGCGAAAAGAATTGAACGGTCACGGGAATGGCAACGGCCATGATGAGCGTGAAGAGGTTGCGTTGACCTTCCAATCGAGATCGACGCCTGACTTGTAGCCACCGCTGCATGTGGAGGAGCACCCTGAGGGGGAAAAATGGGACGGCTAGGACGAGGATGGATTGTACGCTACACTGTCGCCCTCTGGGCTGTAAGCTTTGGGATACCCATGATGGCCAGTGCCGGTTGGATGATCGAGCAGATCGAATACGCCAATCTTGGAGCGGAAGGCACCAGAACGCTGCAATATATTTCGAAAAACCGTCTGAAGACGGTGGGTGACGGCAATACCTTCATCATGGATTTTGCGAAGAATCTGTTTATCGCAACTGATCAAGAAAGTCGTGTGTACTGGAGTGGCGCGGTCGACGCCTACGTTCAGGAGGTCAAGTCTTTCCAACAGGCAGCCAACGAGCTGGCACGGGAGCAAATGGAGGAGGCGGTGAAAGAGATGGCTCCCGATCAGCGCAAGTCGGCGGAGGACCTCCTGCAACAGATGCGTAGTGCCAACGCGTCATCGGTATCACCCCCAGCGGCCAAGCGACCAGCTGGTGAAAGTCGAGCCGACCCCAGAGACTGCTACGATCGCGGGACAAGTAGCCACGAAGATCATGGTCTATGCCGATGGCAAGCCCTATCAAGAGGTGTGGCTGGTCAAGGGGCTAACGCTCAAAGGCGATCTCGACTTGAAGCGCCTGCGGCATATACAGGCTCAGCTCACGCAGGCGATCATGGCTGGCATCCACGGTCGACAGACGGTTGAGGAGGATCCTGCCTACGAGCAGATACTCGAGCAAGGCTACCCGATCAAAATCATCGAACTTGGGGAGGGGGGAGAGCCGGAATCAGTGACCGAGGTGGTGCGCCTCGACAAGCGCGACATCCCTGAGCACGAGTTTCAAGTTCCAGAGGGATATCGACGTATCGATCTGCGCGACTTCTTTCGTGAAGAGTTGGAGAAAATGAAAAAGGGGGAATAAGTGGCTGTGCCTTTGCTGACGGCTGAACAGATCCGCCAAATAATTCCAGCGCTACACAGGCAGGCGTCTGGGCACGTCATTCTGTCCGATATCTATGCCATCGGTCTGGCCTACGGGGTGATTCGGGTCTTCGAGCGTCGGACAGGAGGTCGCGTCGTGGCAACGCTCGGCACCCTGGCGACCGACGCCTGGGCCATTCTTGCCACTCTGGAAAACCTCGGGCAACTATGGCCCGACAATCCCTCTGACAAGCCGATGTGGAAAGTCGTGGATGAACATGGACAACGGCTTGGAGTGTTTGCCGACGAAAAGGTCGCCGATGGGTTTGCCAAGGGTTGGGCATTCCAGCAGGGTCGCCAGGGGCTTATCAACTCCGACTTCGGGCAACAGGCCACAGTGTTAGACTTGTCTGCAGAGGATCGTGCCGAGCTGGCGCGGGCACCGGAGCGAGAGCCGGAGATCCTGCTCGAGCGCACGCCTTAACTCTCTGCCAATACCAGGCTGTGGCCAGCACTCACTAGTCTTTTCGGCTGAACCCATACACGGCGGTCAGGGTCTGCCACAGCATGGCCCAGGTCATAGGCTGTGACGCCATGCTGTTGAAGGATGGCGTGGACCTGCGCGGCAGCTGCTGGCGTCGTTACGACACAAAATCCCAGTCCCATATTGAAGACCTGATACATCTCAGCCTCGCTGATCTGCCCTCGCGCTTGAATCAGGCGAAAGATTGGTTGCGGCTCTGGTAGTCGTTCGATGACAAAACCCATCGGCGCCTGAATCCGACGCAGGTTAAGCAGTCCATCACCGGTGATGTGTAGCAGAGCTTTGATGGGAAGTTGAGCATCGAGCATGGCGCAGACCTCTTGCACGTAGATTCGCGTTGGGGTCAACAATTCTTCACCCAGGAGTCGACCAAGCTCTGGGACATACTGGTCGACGCGTAACCGCGCCTGATCCAAGAGCACATGGCGCGCCAACGTCAGGCCATTACTGTGAATGCCGGTACTCGCCAAGCCGATCAGCACATCGCCCTCGTCGATATGCTGGCCGACCAGGATGCGGTCCAGGGGCACAGTGCCCACGCACGTCGCCGCCAGATCAAAGGCATAGCCGTCGCGGACGCCTTTGATCATTTCGCCGATCTGAGCCAGCTCCCCGCCGGCAATGGTGATGTTGGCTTGCTGCGCCCCTTCGTACAGCCCTCTTCCCAGTTCCTCTAGGAGTCGGGCTTCCGGCACCTGCACCGCCAGATAATCTACCAAGGACAGCGGTCTGGCGCCGACGCATAGGATATCGTTGGCGTTCATGGCAATACAGTCGATGCCAACCGTGTCGTATCTGTCCATGAGCTGTGCGACCAGGAGTTTCGAACCGACGCCATCGGTGGAGATGGCCAGCCCCATGCCATGGCCGATGTCGATGACGTTAGCGTAGTAGCCGATGGGCAGCTGCACCGCTCCCATCTCCTGGCGCAGGGAATGGGTCTGCTTCACCCAATGCAGCAGCCCCTTTAAGCCAGTAAAGGCTTGATTCGTATCCACGCCCGCCTGTTGGTATGCGAAACTGGGGTTCGTTGGCATCGTCCTCTCACGTTTCAGGTGTAACGTTTACGATCTCACAGGCGGGGGGGAGAGGTAGGAATCTCATCTGCGTTGGGTACGTCCGATGCCTGCACGATAGCATAACTCTCCCCAGCCGTCATCCATACCAGCGTGCTTGCATCCGAAATAATGCGGCATAGCGGCCATTATGCTGCGTGAGCTCCTCATGAGTGCCCTGCTCATCGATCTGCCCGTGGCGGAGCGAGAGAATCTGGCCAGCTCTTCTAACCGTTGAGAAGCGATGAGAGATGAAGATGATGCTCTTGCCTTGGATCTCACGCAGCAGCTGTTCAAAGAACACCTCCTCGGCTTCGGGATCCAACGCAGCACTCGGTTCATCGAGAATGAGGAGGGCCGCCTGCGACTTCATGCACGCCCGTGCCAGAGCCAACCGCTGCCACTGACCACCGGAGAGCTTGACGGTCCCCTCTTCAAGCTCCCATTTGCCGAGCGGGGTTTCATAGCGTTTGGGTAGGGCCTCGATGAAGGTCTCAGCACCGCCGAGCCGGGCCGCCTGACGGATGTGCTCCAAGTCTTCCATTGCCTCGATCTCACCATAACCGATTTGCTCCCGTATGCGTCCTTCATCCTGGGCGAACTGCTGGAAAATGACGCCGATCCGGGCATAGTAGGAGTCCAGGTCGATGTCCCGCAGGTCCACCCCATTGATCAAGATCCGCCCGTCGGTTGGATCGTAGAATCGCAACAGCAACTTCACCAGAGTGGTCTTGCCAGAGCCATTGTCACCGACCAAGGCCATCCGGACGCCCGCATCAAGTCGAAATGACACATCCGAAAGGACCCACGGGCCCTCGTCCTGGTAACGAAACCTGACGTGTTCGAACTCAATCGTGAACGGTATATCTTTGTCAATGATTCGTGCATGGGGTGATCGGTGAATACGTGGCTGATAGAGGAGTATCCCACGTAAATCTTGAATGAACAAATGGTTTCCATAGATAGACGTAGACCTGGATCGATGGGATGACCGCGCCCAGCGCTCTCACAGTCCCAAGTCCGAGGACAAGAGGTTTGTGTTCGTCCCACGCCAGGTTGAGGAGAAACGCAATGTCGGAGAAGAAATCCTTCACCTGCCCGATGGAGGTGTGCGGCCCATCAGTCATACGGCACTACCCTCGGTATCCCGTTGATCGCCTATGCAGACACCGCTGGACCAATCCTGACGAGCATTTTGCCCATATTTTCTCCTGCAAACAAGCCAAGGAATGCCTTGGGTGCGTTCTCAATGCCATCGACGATGGTTTCTTCCCATTTGATCTTGCCGTCAGCAATCCACGCCCCCATGTCGGCATAGAACTGTGGCTGGCGATTGACGTGGTCGGAGACGATGAAACCTGTGAGCGTCAGGCGCTTTCGCACCGCCATGCGCAGATTGCGAGGACCGGAAGATGGTGTGCTCTCGTTATACTGAGAGATCATCCCGCACAAGGCGATACGACCGCGTATATTCATGTGTTCAAGTGCGGCTTCGAGGTGTGCGCCGCCAACGTTTTCAAAGTAGACGTCGACGCCGTGCGGACAGTGTTTGCCAAGCGCCGTGGTCAGGGAGTCAACTTCTTTGTAATTAACGGCAGCATCGATCCCGGCGACGTCTTGCAGCCACTGTACTTTGGCTGCTGAGCCGGCGCTGCCCACCACGCGGCAACCCTTAAGCTTGGCGATCTGGCAGACGACCGAGCCCACGGCTCCAGCCGCGGCGGAAACAAAGACGGTGTTCCCAGTCTGTGGTTGGCCGATGTCGAGCAAGCCGACATACGCCGTCAACCCGGGCATCCCTAAGATGCCGAGATACGCCTGCAACGGCGCCAGGTTGGGATCGATTTTGGTCAGTTCCTTGGCGTGTGCAATATAATACTCGCGCCACCCCTTCCGGCCCAACACGTAGTCCCCAGCTTTGAACGTGCTTGCCTCGGACTGCACGATCTGTCCGACGCAGCCCCCTTCCAAAGGCTCTCCAAGCGGAAACGGCTGGACGTAGCTTGGCTGCTCGATCATGCGTCCGCGCATGTAGGGGTCGACCGACATGTAGAGATTACGGACCAACACCTCACCCTGACCCGGTGTGGGGACCGGCACGGTGACGAGCTCAAAGTCGTGTTCGCTCGGCAGGCCAACAGGACGACTCTTGAGGTGAATTTCGCGGCTGACGATTTCGGTCATGGTGGTCTCCTTGGTAGCGGTGGCCACAGGGCAAATTCACGCCCAGCTCTCCAGCCAGACAGGGTCTTACCCAGGTTCAAGTGCGCTGGCACCTGCAGTCCCTAGGCTGGCAGCAATGCCGAAGGTGCGTGCCCACTCGGAAGTTGTGCCGTCTGCCCCATGCGGCAAAGCCCCTTAACCTCCTTTTTGAGATAGGGGCGCTTCCGTAACACCCATTCCAATATAGACAGAGGACCTATACGGCACCATGCGCTCGACTATAGCGCGCTTGCTACTGAATCGCTACCACAGCCGGGTATCTCTGGGCAACCGCGTTAGGGGCTATATCTTTAGTCCGCGATCCGCGATTGGCGTTCAGCGTCAAGAGACGCGGGAGTATGCTGAGGCAAGCGTTGACTTCAGTGGGCTCGCATGATATACGAGTGATCAGAAAAGGGCTCTCACCCGTGATTTCCATGCGACACCCAGCATATTGCCACGATGAGTGATCCTGGACGAAGTCCTACGTGGTTCAGTGTCGCAAGTAACGTAAGGAGAAAGCGATGGCGATGAAACGTGTGGTTGTTGAGATGGGGATGGGAACTGATATTCGTGGCGGGGATTGTACCAAGGCAGCAGTGCGCGCCCTGCGTGACGCGTTGTGGCATAACTCGCTCGGGGTAACGGGGGCGCTCGGCATGGATGTTGATTCGATGCGGATCGAGGTGGTGATCGGCGTGCCGAAACCCGAGACGGTTGATAAAGCCCAGGTGCTGGCTGTGTTGCCACATGGCACCGGAGAGGTGCGCGTGGTTCATGGCGGCTTGGTGGTTCCCACTGAAGACGGTAGAGAGGGGACGATCATCGCCAATGCCGCGGCCATCGTCCGGCTCGACCTACCATGAAAGCGTCGGAGTTGTCGAGCAAGTGCGAGGCCTGAGGTCGCAAGCCTCGCCATCAGTCGTGCAGGGGTTTAGTGGCTGTCTGCTCCAAGCGGTTGTGATGGCGCTTGAGATCGGCCACCGCCAGCTCGATGGCCAAGTTGATGACATGCGGAGCCCAAGGAATCTGTGCATCGATGGCCCGACGCTGAATCCGAAAGAACGCGGTACGATGTTTTTCTTCGTCCCGAAGGGGTAATCCCTCACGGGCGATCTCCCACACGACCTCTTGGGCGATGCGACGCACGGGCGGCAACACCGCTCCTGTCAGTCCGCCACGATGTCGGAATAGCCACATGACTACCGACTCCCAAAGGTCCACGGCTATCCTCCCTGCTCAGATTCAGCACATGCGTTGCGGCGTCATTCACCCACAGCGATCTCTTGGTTTCGATGGAAGATAGGTTCATTGGCTGGGTATTATAGTACATCCTGACATGTGACGGAAGTGGGAGGAGAGCGATATGAATACTCCTGAAGAACTGGCGCGCTTCAAAGAAGAGGTCCGGCAGCGCACGCGGTTAGTGCTCGAAAAGGTCACGCCAGACCAACTGGACTGGGTACCTGCCCCCGAGGCTTTGTCGATTCGGCAGATGGTCCGCCACATGCGTCTCAGCGAGGAGGGGTCTTTTCAGGTCGTACAGCATGGGGATTGGGGCTACTCTGTTAGACGCCGTAGCGCCCCACTGGTCACGCTGCTGGGAGAATCCGAGCCGTGGGAGACTGAGCTGATAGCATTTGAGGAGACGCATCAGGATTGGCTCGCCTGGCTTCACGCGATGCCAGCCGACGCGCATACCCAGGAGCTGGTCAACCCACAAAATAACCAACGCGTCTCGGCGCTAGCCTTTGTCCTGGCACGCGTCGAGCACGAGGCGCATCACCGGGCGCAAATCTCCACCTATTTGCGTATGCTGGGCGAGCAGTGGCCGAGCCCCTATGGCCAGCTGGCGTGAGGCTATAAGACCTCGTCGGTCGGGAGTACGATCTCCCCGAGGCGCTTCAGGGCTGGCTGTGGCAATCCCTCATACAATTTCTCAAACGTTTCATTGACTTCAGCATTGGCCATCCCGAACAAACTGCGCCCCTGAACATCACATTCGACCAGGAACGGGCCGAAGTGTTCGACTTCGAGCACCCACACCGCCTGGGCCAGACCCAGCTCATCCTTCCAAAACACTTCTCTAACGTGGTGGATGCCCTGACCGTAGATGGCTCCCAGGCCGTAACCAACCGTGGTCAAATAGACCGCACCATACTGACGAAAGGCCGTCTGGTATACCTCCTCTTGCATGCCCCCTTTGCCGATGACGGCGCGTATGCCGTAACGCTCCAGGAGCAATGGCACGTATTTGGCGAAGCGGAAACTGGCGGTCGCAGTGACCGAGGGGATGTGGTATTCGCCCGGATGCGGCTCGCTGACGGCGGGGGAACAGTGGAAGGTCACGTTGCAGGTGTGGCCCAGGTCGAGCGGCGGCTCTAGTCCTTTCTCGAATACCTGGTGATAAAAACCCTCGCGCCCGGTGAAGATGAGGCCGCTAAGAAATACTGCATCGCCCAGCTCGAGTGTCCGCGCCGCAGTATCGGTCAGCGGCAATTGCAAATGCACTTCACGCATGCGTAACTGCTCAGTCCGGTCCATAAGACTCCTTATGCTCATCCGAGTCCAACGTGGATGTCAAGCCATCCATGCGGAGTGATCAGAACGCGGTCGCCGCGTCGGACGAGAACGGTTGTCGTTGCCGACTCGAAAATGGCTGGGCCCGCAACCTCATCCCCTGTTTGCAGGGTCTCCAACTCGTAGACTGGCACGTCTAGCCAGGTGCCGAGGTACACGCGTCGGCTACTGTGTGGTGCGGACCTTTCCCTAACGTTGAGGACCGGCTCTACCGGAAGGATGGGTAGCTCGCCCACCACCGCCAGCCGGGCATTCACCAGCACCACCTCCTGGTCTGGCGCACTATACGTGTATAGCTCTTCATGACGATGGTGAAAGCGCTCAATTACCTGCTCGATCAGATCGGGGGCAGTGATATCAACTCCGTCCAGTGGCACGGTGATCTCAAAGATTTGCTCGCCATAGCGCATGTCTGCAGCTCGGCGTACGCTGATGGGCCCGGAAAAGGCCGTGGCCAGGTGCGTACGTCCATTGGTCTCCATGTCGGTGAAGAGGCCGCGGAGCTGTGCCGAGCCCACCTTCTGCACTTCGCCTACATGGGTGCGCACCAGCTCGTAGCGCAGGTCCGTCGCGAGCATGCCCCAAGCTGACAGCACCGCTGCCACGCGGGGCACCACCACACGGGCAATCTCCAGTTGGCGGGCCACTTCAGTGATGTGTAAACCAGCCGCGCCGCCGAACGCCAATAAGGCAAATCGCCGTGGGTCCACGCCCCGTCGTGCCGACACCAGGCGAATACCCTCCGCCATGTTGGCGTTGACCACGCGATGGATCCCTTCCGCAGCAGCGATGGCCGTGAGCCTCAATTGGCTCGCAATTCCCTCGACGACGGTGAGAGCCGCGCCAGCCTCCAATAGACTACGGCCACCCAGGAAGTTGCCTGGGTCGAGATAGCCCAGCACTAGATTGGCATCGGTGACCGTCGCGGCCATGCCACCCTTACCATAGCAGGCTGGACCGGGGTCGGCTCCGGCACTCTGCGGACCGACATGCAGGATGCCACCGAGGTCAGCATGCGCGATGGAGCCGCCGCCCGCACCCAGAGTATGGATATCGAGGCTCGGCAGCGCCACTTTCAGGCCACCCACTGATTTATCGCCGCTCCAGAAGGGCTCGCCCCTCTCAAGGACAGCGATGTCGGTGCTGGTACCCCCCATGTCGAAGGAGATCAGGTTCTCTTCTCCGAGCAGGCGACTACAGTAGCGACTGCCGGCGATTCCACCAGCCGGCCCTGACAAAATGGCGCCAGCGGCGAGTCGTGCCGCATCGGCCAGTGGAGCCACCCCACCATGGGATTGCATGATGAGCACGTCACGTCGGTAACCGGCAAGCTGCAGGCGGTCTGCAAGATGCGACAAGTAGCGTGAGAGCGTTGGGCCGACGTAGGCATTGACCACCGTCGTGCACACACGCTCGTATTCCTTGATCTGCGGCAGGACCTCGGACGAGAGAGAAATATACGCCTTCGGCAGACGTGTTTGGACGTACTGGCTTGTCGCCAGCTCATGGCTGGGGTCGCGATAGGCGTGCAGGTAGCACACCGCCACCGCGTCCACGCCGGCCTGCGACAATTTTCGGACACCCGAGGCCAGGGACGCACGACTGAGCGGAATTTCCACAGATCCATCGAATCGCAGGCGTTCGCGGACTCCAATGCGCAGGCCCCGAGGCACGAGGGGGGTCGGCGGCGGCATGCGCAGGTTGTAGCGGTCGTCTTTCAAGCCCTCGCGCATTTCGATAATATCCCGGTGCCCCTCGGTCGTGAGCAACCCCACTCTAGCCCCTTTGCGTTCCAGCAGGGCATTTGTCGCGACCGTCGTACCATGGACGATGCGCTCGGTCTGGTCCAGCAACGACGCGAGGTCCTTGTCGAGCTCTGCTGCCAGAGACACTAGTCCTTGCATCACACCTAGTGATGGATCGCTGGGCGTGGAGGCCGCTTTGGCAAGCACGACTCGACCCTGCTCGTCAACTGCCACTAGGTCGGTGAACGTTCCACCGACATCGATACCGATGCGATACATCCCACGTCCTTTAGCTGCTTCTGCCACGTCCTGGGCGCTTCTTTGCGGTGACAAACCCGTCAGCGAGGTCAGCGGCATGCGCCTGTGGATCGCGTTCTATGGGATCTCCATAGCCGCCACCGCCAGATGATTCGATGGACAAGACGTCCCCTGGTAGCACCTGGATGCCGACTTCCTTGGTTTTCAAAAAACGGCTACGTCCTTTCGAAATCAGCCGGTAGCGATGCGGCAAGCCGTCCTCGCCTCCGCATAGCCCATAGGGGGCATAGCGCACACCGTCGCCGGCCGTATTCGCCACTGCTGGTTCGGTGATCTCGAGATGCAGTTCCATTTCGGAGCCGGCGCCGCCACGGTATTTCCCAGCCCCTGCGGAATCCGGGCGAAACTCATGTCGTTTGAAAAACAGCGGGAACCGGACCTCGGTCACCTCGATGCTGCCGAATTTGATGCCACCAGCCGCCTGCCCCTCGCCTGCGGTGGGCCAGCCATCGCCAACTGGCGAGGCACCACCACCGCCACGGGCGTGGAACATGTGCCAGATGAAGGGTCGATCGGTGCGGGGATTCATCCCCTTGATGGCAATCCTGAAGCGCCGGGACCAGCCAGCCAGGGCGCGCTCCGGACACGCTCCAGCCAGCGCCTTGATCACCGCTTCGGCAATTTCCTGTGCACAGTGATTGGTAGACAGGGTGACGGGAGCTGGAGGGAAGGGCCAGACCACCGTTCCTTGCTTGAGCTGCACGGTGATCGGCCGGAATGTCCCCTCATTCTTCGGAATGCGAGGATCGATGAGGTAGGCGAAGGCCATATGGATGGCTGACATGGTATTCGGGTAAGAGGAATTGACGAAGCCGATCACTTGCGGATGTGAGTCGGTGAGGTCGATGGTCAGAGAGTCCCCGTGCTTCGTGACCCTGGCGCGGATGTGGATGTCGGTGATGCCGTGGCCGTCATCGTCCAAAATGGCTTCGCCCTGGTACACGCCATCATTCCAGGTCTGGACGCAAGCTCGCGCCTGGCGTTCGGCACTGGACAAGATCTCCCCAACCGCCTCAGCCAGTGCCTCCTGGCCATATTCGTCGACGAGGCGCAGAAGTCGCCGTTCGCCGAGCCTGGCCGAGCCCATCATGGCGCGCAAGTCTCCCAGGAAATCACGCGCATGGCGCACGTTGGTGGCTAACATGTGCAACACGTCATCTCGCAACTCACCCCGATCGTACAGTTTGAGGGGGGTGACGCGGATACCCTCCTGCCAGATCTCCGTGGCGCCGGGATTGTAGGCCCCATGGGTGGCACCGCCGATATCGCTCTGATGGGCACGATTAATGGACCAGAAGATCAGGTGGTCATCCATAAAGACGGGGAGCAGGACCGTCAGGTCCGGCAAATGATTGCCGCCATGGTAGGGATCGTTGAGGAGAAACATATCCCCTGGCTGAACACGTCCGGTGAAGAACTCACGAATCGATTGCACGGCCCACGGCAGCGCCCCCACGTGGATGGGAACATGTTCCGCCTGCGCCGTCAGACGTCCTTCAGCGTCGCATATCGCCGTCGAAAAGTCACGGCTGGAATTCAAAATTTGCGAGTAGGCGGTGCGCAACATGGCTTCGCCCATTTCCTGGACGATGGCCTCGAGGCGGAGTTGTAGAACTGACACGCTGATACGGTCGAGCATGGGAGGCCTCTCTATTCAATGCCTTCCCGTCGGTAGAAGGGCGTGAACCACTGGGGGTCTTCGCGGTAGGTCACGGCATTATCCGCAGTGATGCGGGCCGTCATACGCCGATGCGCGAAGCAGAAATGTTGGATCGCGATAGGCATGCCGCCAGTGTGGGCGTAGGCAATCTCAATGTGCACATCCATAATGCCGCCGTTACCGGGAAAACCCATGGCGCCAAAACCGGTCGAATTGCCCAACTCCAGCAACTCATCTTCGAGCGCGGCGACGTCCGGGTCGGGGTTACGGTCTTCGACCAAGCGTAGACAAGCGGCCTCCTTGGCGAGACGGACGCAATAATCCTTGGTGCCTCCGAGGCCGATGCCTACTACAAGCGGCTGGCAGGACATGCCGCGCCGAAAGAATTCGCTGATGCTGTCGAGGAAGAAACGCTTGATACCAGGGATACCATCCGAGGGGAACAGCATGCGATAGTCGCCGCCAAACAGTCCTCCTTTATGTACGACCGTCAGATCGAGCCAATCGGCATTGGGCTCAAAGCTATAGTCGACGCTGGGGGCGTGGACACCGACATTGTTATTGAAATCTTTGCGCGTCAGCGGATGTACCCGGTTAGGCCGCAGCGGAATCGCTTCGGTCGCATCAGCGGTGGCCCGCCGTAACTCGCGCTCCAGCATCACCATTCCCCCTGCGATGTGGGTCTCATTCCCCACCTTGGCGTAGAATCGTGGGAGACCCGTATCAGCGCACATCGGCCGCTGTTCGGCAATGGCCACGGTATAGTTCTGCACGATCTGCCCAAGTACATACTTTGAAAGTTTATGCGTTTCCCGCTCGTACATGCGCTCAACTGCCTGCCGGGCATCGTCGGGAATTTTGATCGCCGCGCGGCGATTGAGCTCAACGCCTGCCTGATAGATGGTCTCTTGGCGAATCATGGCCTTTTCCTCCGACAATGAGGGCGGCACGGGTGCCTTATGGGGCAAGACGGTTGCGCAGCCAATCAAGCACGATCGCCCGTTTTAACCCCTGAATAGCCCGTGTTGGGCTCAAGTGCTTGGGGCAGACCTCGGTGCAGTTGAACAGTGAATGGCAGCGCCAGCAACCGTGTTCTCCACCCACAGCGGCGAGTCGCTCGCGGCGCGCACCATCGCGCGAGTCCCGCACCAGCGTGAAGGCGCGATTCAATGCCGCCGGGCCTAGGTATTCTACATCATGGGCAAGCATTGTACAGGACGCGTAACAGGCACCGCACGCAATGCATTCGAGGTTCGGATCGATGGCCCGACGCTCGCGTGAGGCTGGTGAGATCGGCGCCACTTCGGTGCGCTCGTGACGCGGCACAAAGTAAGATTGTGCGGCACGATACTTGGTGAAAAATGGTTCGTAGTCCACCAGCACGTCCCTGATGATTGGCAGGAAACGGAGGGGTGCGATGCGGACGGTTGCTCCCCTGAGGCGCTCGATGGAGGTTCGGCAGGCCCAACGCGGTACATCGTTGATCATGACCGTGCAGGTACCGCACATCCCAAGCCGACAGGCGTAGCGAAAGGCTAGGGAGCGATCGTGATGTCGCTGAATATGCACCAGCGCATCGAGGATCGTCATCTTTGCGATACGAGGCACCCGATACGGTACCATGTGCCCCTGCGGGGACTGTTCGGGATCGCAACGGTAGACTTCGATCGACCAGAATTCGTCACTAGAGCCTGGGCTGTGAATCTGACGTGTCTCTGCTGCGGAGACGGAAGCTTCTGGAGATGGCACGGAATCTCCCATAGGGTCACTTACCATCGCATCCTCAGGTATAACGCAAGGCGAAATAGCAAAAGATGATCAGTCCGATGCCTGCCAGTATCCAAACCAGACCGCGGTGCCAGCGCTCTGCTAGCCCAAAGTCGAGGAGCATGACGCGTACACCTGCTGCTGCATGGGAGATGACGAAGAACAGCACCGCGATGCGCACTGGCCGCGAGTAGGGGTTCACCCAGTGCCACGGCAGCAGGACCATGAGCATCAGCGATGAGGCGCGTTGGAAGAGCCAGGTCCACATTCCCAGGTAAGCAGGTTTTCCGGAAGCAGGGAGGGTGACAGCGAACCGCGTAGGGTTTGGGCTCTGCGTCATTCTCCCTCCCGCGCCAGATAGGCCTGTCCCAGGCTTGTTGTGGCAGACGCTGGTGGCTGCAGCCGGGTGAATTGTACCGGCGCCAACCAAAGATGCATCCCCTCCCCCTGGCGCTGCAGATAAATGTTCTGCAAATAATGGTCGTTGTCGGCTTCTGGGTAGTCGCTGCGAAAATGTGCGCCACGGCTCTCCTGACGCTGTAGGGCGCTGGCAACGATCATGTTGGAGACGGTCAGCAAACTGTCAAGGTTCAGCCATTCCTGCCATTCGGCGTTGAGACGTGGTGAGCCGTTGACACGGACGTGTTGGGCACGCTCCCGGAGCGTCGCCAACGCTTGCTGTGCGCGTACAAGGTCGCTGGCATGCCGCACCAAGCCAGCTTTTTCCCACATCAGCGCTTTCAGGTCATCGCGTAGAACGTAGACATCTTCACCGCTGGGGCGATCGAAGGGTGCCATGACTCTGGCAATCACCGCATGCACCTGCCCGTCGGCAACCGCCGGTGTGTTTTTCCCGGTAATATAGGCGGCCATACGATCGCCGGCGATGCCGCCGAAGACCGTCGAGCACGCCACGCCATTGCCACCGAGACGGTTGGCTCCATGCACACCAGCCGAGTCCTCGCCAGCAACGAATAAGCCGTCGAGGTTACTGTGACAGGCGGTATCGATCTTCACACCGCCCATCAGGTAATGGGCCGTCGGGCAAACTTCCACTGGCTCACGGGCGAGGTCGAAACCCATGTCGCGGCAGCGCTCCACCATGCCGGGGAAATTGTGCTCGACGAAACTAGCTCCGAGATGAGACACATCGATGTAGACGCCACCATGCGGGCTGCCACGACCAGCGACGATCTCCAGATAGGAACTGCGAGAGACGACGTCGCGCGTCGAACGCTCCAGCCGCACCGGGTCGTACTTCTCCATGTACCGTTCCAGACGACCGTTGAACAAGTGCCCGCCAACGCCGCGTAGGCCCTCTTCTAACACGGTTCCACTCATGCCAGAGTCGCCTACCAGCAGGCCCGTAGGATGGAACTGCACCATCTCCATATCGACAAAGCGTCGCCCCCACGCGGTATGCCATGGCCAAGCCGTCAGTGGTTTTCTCTGCCGAGGGCGCCATCATCTTATACATGGTTGGACCGGCGCCAGTGGCGAGCAGCGTCGCTTTAGCACGGACGACCAGGAATGTGCCGCGTCGGATGTCGAGAAGCAGGGCGCCTGCCACACCATCGCCACTTGGGGGATGTAGCAGCTCAATGGCACGGTGATCCTCCAGCGTTGGGATGCTGCGGCGCCACACTTGCTCCATCAAGCGCGTCATAATTTCGATGCCAGTCAGGTCGCCACGGTGCACCGTGCGATCAAACGACTGTCCGGCAAAGGCCTTTTGATGGATAGTGCCATCGGTGTTGCGGTCAAAAAAGCACCCCATGCGATTCTCCAACTCGCGAATACGCTCAGGGGCAGTGGTGATCAGCGTCCAGGCCAGTTCCTGGTCATTGAGGTATGCACCCCCTTCGATGGTGTCACGGAAGTGTTGGTCCAGGGAGTCATTTGGGTGTAGGACGGCATTGTAGCCGCCCTGGACCATGCGCGTGCACCCCGACTTACCCAACAGGCCCTTGACGCAGATGAGGATGGCGGCACGTGGATTGGCCTCAAAGGCATGCAGGGCAGCGAACAATCCAGCTCCACCGCTGCCCAAGATGAGGATATCCGTGCTGATGACCTCAATCGTTGGTGGTGGCATAATAGTGCTTATCTCATCTTGTGGCGCTGCTGAGCTATCATGGCAGCCTGAGCAGGGCCTCCAGGCACCTGCAGGGTTCTACTATACGATGCTGGGTCTAACCCGTCAATCTTCTTAGCCGTGCAGGGCTGCTGAGGATCATCCCCAAGCGCGTATGAGTTCCCCACCGCCGTTGCATCTCCGGGATGTGTCGGCTACTATGAAAATGGCAGGTGGTGGCTCTAACCCTGCTCAGTACCCGATTACAGAGGAGGATGACCATGATCATCGGCGTGCCAAGGGAGATCAAGCAGGATGAGCACCGCGTGAGTCTGGTGCCTGCCGGCGCATACAGCCTTGTCAAGGCAGGGCATCAAGTGCTCATTGAACAAGGGGCAGGTTTGGGCAGCGGCATTCCTGACGCCGAGTACAAGAATGTAGGAGCCCAAATTGTCGCCGAGCATGCCGAACTGTTCGCCCAAGCCGACATGATCATCAAGGTCAAAGAGCCGCTGGCGCCGGAATATCGGCTGCTGCGCGAGGGGCAGATTCTCTTTACGTTTTTGCACCTTGCCGCCTTGCCAGAGCTGACGCAGGTACTCCTGGCGCGGCATATCATTGCGCTGGCCTACGAGACTGTGCAATTGTCCGATCGTTCACTTCCGCTCTTAGCCCCGATGAGTGAAGTGGCTGGACGCATGTCGGTACAGGAGGGTGCGAAGTATCTGGAACGACATGAAGGGGGGCGTGGCGTACTCCTCGCCGGAGTGCCCGGTGTTCCTCCCGGTCAGGTGACGATTGTCGGAGGCGGCACCGTTGGCACCAATGCCGCGAAAATGGCGATGGGGCTGGGTGCCACGGTGACCGTCATCGATGTGAATCCGTCCCGCCTGCGGCATGTGGATGACCTGTTCCAGGGGCGTGTCCGTACGCTGATGTCGAGCGAATACGCCATCGCTGACATGACCGCGCGGTCGGATCTGGTCATTGGGGCGGCTTTGGTGCCAGGGGCACGTGCGCCACGACTGGTGACCCACGAGATGATCGCTGGGATGTTGAAAGGGGCGGTTGTGGTGGATGTCGCCATTGATCAGGGGGGGTGTATCGAGACCTCACATCCCACCTCACACAGCCACCCGACATTCTGTGTCGACGGTGTCGTGCATTACTGCGTCGCTAATATGCCAGGAGCGGTGTCTCGCACCTCGACATTTGCCCTGACTAATGTGACCTTCCCCTACGCCATGTCAATTGCGACTAAGGGGTGGAGACAGGCTGTTCGTGATGATTCTGCCCTCGCACGAGGGCTCAATGTGTGTGACGGTAAGGTGGCCCATCCTGCCGTCGCGGAGGCCCTAGGTTTACCATCTGTGCCGGTCGAGCGCATCGTGTCATGAGTATGATATGGCCGCAGACCTCCGCTCAGACGGCTTTGAGGTCGCGTAGCTCGGCGATCTGGTCGGCCGTGTAGCCCAAGATATCGGCGAGAATAGCATCGGTATGCTGTCCCAGGAGCGGGGGTGGGTCCTTCACCTCGCCTGGAGTGGCCGAGAGCTTGATTGGGACGCCGTTGACGCTGATAGGGCCAGCGGTTGGATGATTGAGCTGTACCACCATGTCGCGGGCAAGTACCTGGGGATCGGTGCACACTTCTGCGACATTTTTGATCAGGCCGCAGGGGATGCCCTCACGGTCTAGTAGGTTATACCACTCCCGTCGCGTACGAGTCTTGACGCCGGCAGCCACGAGAGGGGTCAGCTCGTGCCGATTTTCCACGCGTTTTTTCATCGTCGTGAAACGCTCATCCGCGAGGAGATGATCGAGCCCGGCCAGCTTGCAGAATCTCTCCCAGAACCCCTGATTCCCACAGGCGATGATGATGTGCCCGTCATTAGCCTCGAAGGTTTCATACGGAGTGATGCTCGGATGCTTGTTTCCCAATCGCTCTGGGCTCTGGCCGGTGGCAAAATAGATCCCCGCCTGATAGGTCAGAAGCGCAACTTGGCAATCCAGCAGTGATACATCGACTCGCTGCCCCTCGCCGGTACGGTGACGTGCGAGCAGTGCCAGCAGGATGCCTGAAAACGCGTTCATCCCCGCGGTAATGTCTGCAAATGACAGCCCGACCTTCACGGGCGAATCATCCGGTTCACCGGTGAGGCTCATCACGCCACCTTCCGCCTGCGCAATCAGATCGTATCCAGGCCGTTGGGCATACGGGCCAGTCTGTCCAAACCCAGAGATGGAACAGTAGATCAGCTGTGGGTTGAAAGCATGCACTGCATCATACCCAAAACCGAGCCCATCAAGCGTGCCGGGGCGGAAATTCTCCACCAGCACGTCCCCTTTCTGCAACAGTTGACGCAAAATCTCCTTGCCGCGTGCATGCTTGAGATTGAGCGTCAGACTCTTCTTGTTGCGATTCACACTCATAAAATAGGTACTTTCGCCGTGCAGAAAAGGGGGGCCGTATGCGCGGGTGTCATCGCCGCTGCCTGGGATCTCAATTTTGACGACGGTAGCCCCCATATCTGCCAGCTCCATCGTACAATATGGGCCGGCTAACACCCGTGAGAGATCGATCACCAGCATACCGTCAAGTGGCTTGCCCATGCGTTCTCCTCTATACTGAGTGGTCTTAGGTACGCGCATTCAGGTCTCTGCTCATGCGAATTGGGCGTCACCGTACCACGTCTCCGAGGAAACTGTCAATGAACGGCCTGTGTTGGGGGAAGATTGCGATCATGACCGTCGAGGCTGAGATAAGTATCCGCCCACCGCCCATCTGGCAGGACCAATCTGCAATTGGAACCGGTAATGCCTAGCCAGACACGCCGCTTCTCAGGAAAAGTCCACTGCACTGCATCGTCCATGCGCGCCGGATAACTAGGAGGTAGGGCGTGACGCTACGATCGATTCTGATTATCGCCGATGACCTGACCGGGGCAGCGGATAGTGCGGTGCAATTCCGCCAGGCGGGCTTCTCGGCGGTGGTGCTGGCGCATCCGGCCCGCCATCGTTTCTCTTGGCCTCGGGCACAAGTCGTTAGCCTCAATCTGAATACCCGCGATGCCTCTCCCGCTGCGGTACGACGCATCTGGACGCGTCAGACTCCGGCCATTCGCCTGCTGGCGCAGGATGCCTTGGTCTACCATAAAATCGATTCTACCTTACGTGGCCATCCGGCGCTTGAAGTCCGCCTGCTGCTTAATTGCCTCGGCGCTTCAGGGGCCATCATCGCACCCGCTTTTCCCAAACTTGGCCGACACACGATTGACGGGGTGCAGCGCGTCGATGGCGTGCCTCTCGCAGAGACGGAGTACGGTCGTACCCAGAGACGCTCCAAGCCGACCTCATACCTACCTGGACTACTAACGGCTGGGGACGACGCGCCACCCATCCACCTGCCATGGCAGGTCATCGACGACGGCGTCGAGGTCGTCGCGCGATGGCTTCGGGAACAGCTTGATGAGCCCGGTCGATTGATCACCGCCGACGCGGCAGAAGAGCGTCATCTCGACATCCTCACGCAGGCGGTATTGCCTCTGGCGGGACGGCTGCTGCTTGTCGGCTCGGCGGGCTGGGCGGAACGAATCGCGATGGCCTGTAGGGAGTGGTTGGCAGATATATCTATTGGCCCCGGTGCGCTGGGCGTCGTCGGCTCCTTGAGTGCTATCGCCACGCGGCAGGTGGAGGTGGCGTCGCAGGCTGGGGTGACGGTGGTGCCATGGGACTCACGTTCGGCCCGAGCGACACCAGGAGATACCGCCCACGACTGGCAATCGGTCATACACATGCTTGCCCATGGACAGTCGGTCGTTCTGTGGACCAATCCTGGCAATCGACGCGTGGCCTCGAAGTCGGTAGGGCAGACGTGTGCTGCACGCGGTTGCAGACGGCGTGCGTGAGCTGTTATCGACAACGCCGATGAGTGGGCTGATGATTGTCGGAGGTGATACGGCCCAAGCTGTCTTTCGGGCGCTGCGTGCATCTGGGCTGGTGCTGGCCGGAGAGGTGGCACCAGGGGTGCCGTATGGTCGGCTCCTCAGTGGCCCGTTTGCAGGATTGCTGACGGCCACCAAGGCAGGTGGATTCGGGGCGGACACCGTGATCAAGGAGTGCCTGACGTTCCTCCAACAGACGGCCGTTCAGTAAGTAAACCCGCTCCGCCGTGTGTACGTCATCGGTTCCCCCGGCTGTCGCACGGCCCCTGCCAATACTTCCGCGAGAATGAGCATGTGATCGCCGACATCGAGCATGGTCCGAACGCGACAATCGAGATAAGCGAAGGCCTCACGCAAGATCGGCGCCCCTGTGACAGCGGTATCGACCTCGACCCCAACGAAAGGATCTTCATCGAGAGAAAAGCCGCGCTCGAACCGAGCATACAATGGCGCTTGGCGACGACCCAAGATATGTACGCCGAGGCCGCGTCCCGGCTCCAAAAGCTTGAGCAGTGGGCGTCGCTGATTCATGGCAATGGTGATCGACGGAGGATCGAACGTCGCCTGCTGAATCCAGGACCCGACATAGGCTGCTCGCACTGAATCCCGCGCCGTCGTGACCACAAAGATGCCGCTCGGGATCATTCCCAGGGCTTGTCCCAACGACTCGCGCCCTTGCTCGTCAGCTCCGTTGTACTCCTTGTCCTTGGGCTCATGCATCGACTGTTCTCCGATCGAGACGCTTACCTCCATCCGCTTCAGCGCATGCGACCTGCCACGCTCGTCAAGCACCTTGGTCACGTCAAAGGTTTCGCCCAACCGCCGACGCCGACCCATTTGGTGCGGGGGAGTTGACGATTCCAGGAGAGCTTGTTAGAGTTGGGAGCTCTATTGTGGCAAGAAGTGCTACAGCGTATCGGGAGTAGACAGGGGAGGAACACCACTAATGCCAGACGAGTGGGTGGTTCTGCGACATGATATCGCCCGGGCTCTGCTCGGGGACGGGTTACGGATCCCAATGAAGCCAGCCTCCCAGAAATTTGTGGAGATCGACCTCGAGAAAGACTCCTTGGCAGACATCGAAGCCAAGCTCGAAGCATTACGGAAGAAGCTCGAAGGCCAGGGGCTGATGGCCGCGGAATCAGGACCTATTGGATAAGCATACCGCGTAGGCCCTCGCGAGCCCTGGGGAGTCTTGCGGGACTATGCGGGCAGCCCCGGACAATTGCCTCTTGGGGGTGCATAGGGACTGGGGTCGGAGCGCACCCACAAGAGGGCTCTCGTTAGTCCTTGGTCCCCTGCCGCAGCAGCTCAGCCGCGAGCTTGCGAGTCGTCTCGGTAATCACCAGTCCGCCGGACATGCGGGCGATCTCGTCCACGCGCTCGCGTTGCGTCAATGGACGGACGGCGGTGACGGTGCGTCCCAAGACCACCTGTTTTTCGATGAGAAAATGGATGTCGCCGCGGCTGGCCACCTGTGGTAGGTGGGTGATGCAAAATACCTGGCAGGTCTTCGTCAGAGCTTTGAGTTTGCGTCCGACCACCTCGGCAACTCCGCCCCCAATCCCGGTGTCCACTTCGTCAAACACCAGAGTGGGCACCTGCTCGACCGCTGCCAGGATGCTCTTCAATGCCAGCATCACCCGCGACACCTCACCACCGGAGGCGATTTTCGCTAGTGGGCGTGGTTCTTCTCCCGGATTCGAGGTAAATAAAAATTCGACGCTCTCGATACCAACCGGCGTCAGCTGCACCGGAGCCCCATCGATCGTGACGAATCCTGCCGGATCAGGGGTCCGATGGAACCGGATGACGAAGCGTGCCGCACTCATGCTCAAGTCCTGAAGCTCACGCTCAACGGCTTCAGCGAGCGTCGTGGCCACCGCCACGCGCCGCCGACTCAGCTCGATGGCCTGCTCACAGACCTGGCGCTCGGTCAGGCTGATTTCGGTGTGCAACGCATCGATGTTTTCAGCCTGATTTTGCAGCGATTCGAGCTCCTTGGCCAGGCTTTCACGTTGCGCCAGAATATCCTCCACCGTGGCTCCATGCTTGCGCTTCAAAGCACTCAGTTCCGCCAGGCGCTCCTCGATCGCAGCGAGTCGAGCCGGATCGAATTCGACGCGCGAGGCATAGTCGCCGAGCGTACGTCCCGCTTCTTCCATCTGATACAGGGCGGCACGCAGATCCTCGGTAACAGGCTTGAGGACGGGGTCAATGGCACTTGCCTCATCGAGGGCTGCAAGCACCCGCCCGAGCCGTTCGACGACGGTGTCCTCTCCGGCATAGAGCAACTCGCCACTACCCTGGGTGATCTGCAACAACTTCTCGGTGTGCATGAGGACCTGACGTTCGCCCTTGATCTCCTCTTCTTCACCCGGACGCAGCTCTGCCTGATCGATTTCGTGCAATTGGAACTGGAGCAATTGTTGGCGACGGACGCGCTCGTCAGCCTGGGCGGTCAGCTCCGCCAGGCGCTTGCGCAACCCCTGGAGATAGTAATAATTGCGTTCAAGCGCACGCCGCAGCTCGACAACACCGGCGTAGGAGTCGAAGATGTCGAGCTGGTGCTCGGGATGCAGCAAGGTTTGCTGCTCAAACTGTCCATGGATCTCCACCAATTTGGCGCCGAGCAACTCCAACACCGACACTGTCGACAGCGCCCCGTTCACATATACTCGGCTCCGCGACGCCGAAATGGCCCGTTTGACCACCAATTCCATCGCCACTAAGGTCGATCCCATGGGCTCTGGCGAGGTCAGCAAGCGCTGCGTGACCAGTCAGGTCAAACGCCGCCTCGATGGTTGCCGTGTCTTCGCCGGCTCGGATCATCTCAGCAGACGCCCGTCCGCCCAGGGCCAGACTGAGCGCCTCGATGATGATCGACTTTCCCGCCCCGGTCTCGCCAGTAAAGACGTGCAACCCTTGGCTGAAGTGCAGGTGTAACTCATCGATGATGGCAAAGTTGAGGATCCGCAGCTCTTTCAGCACGGTCTTCCCCTACGGTGTATCGCCCCATTTGAGCTTGGTGCGCAAAATCTCGAAGTAATTTTTACCGGGGCACTCGATGAGCCGCAGGCGTGTCTCCGCTTTGCGAATTTCGATCACATCGCGATAGCGCAGCGCCACGCCGACCTGTCCATCGAGAGTGACCAGCACGTCCTCATTCTCCTTGACCAGGACCACTTCGATAGTCACCGAGTCGGGAATGACCAGGGGACGGTTTGTCAGGGTGAAGGGGCAGATGGGATTGATAATCAGCGCTTCCAGGCTGGGGTAGAGAATAGGGCCGCCAGCAGCGAGCGAGTATGCGGTTGATCCCGTCGGGGTAGCAATAATCAGGCCGTCGGCGCGGAAGGTGTTGACATAGGTGCCATCCACATAGGTTTCCATTTCGATAATGCGCGCCAGAGCACCTTTGTTGATCACCACGTCGTTGAGGACCACGGCCTGCGCGATACGCTCGCCTTGCCGATAGACGCGGCAATTCAGCATGACGCGCTCGCTAACGGTAAAGTGACCGGCCAGGACCTCCTCCAGGACTGGAAACAGCTCAGCAACAGTCACCTCGGTCAGGAACCCGAGGCTACCGAGATTGACCCCCAGGATAGGTACATCTTTGCCCTCGACCAGTCGCGCGACACTGAGCAACGTACCGTCGCCGCCCAAGACTACGACCAAATCGACGGCTTCAGGGACGGCGCTCTTCTTATACCTGTTCAAAGTGGATGCATCCCCGAGGATCGCTGCGGTATCGATATCCATGACTGGTTCAAGGCTGCGGGCTTCCAGCCACTTCACCAGGTCTTCCAGCAGCGGCTTCGCATCTGGTCGTGGTTTCGCAATGATCCCAATCTTATTCACGCTTTCCCCCTCACGCTCGCCCCAGGCACCCGCGCTCTCTCAACAAGATAGCAGTATCATGCTATGGCGCAAGTCCCTTGAGATCGTATCATACCGCACTTTCACCGGGCAAGCGGGAATTTGTAAACTGGTGCCGGTCAACGTCTTGCGTAGTCGTCGCAGCTCGCAGTAGAGCCCCCGTCCTGGCCCACGTTAATTGCACCAGAGCCCACATGATTGATCCTACGCTTGCACGCATGGTCTGCCGCCGCACATGATCTGTCACTGACCGGGCGCGTGGCGCAGGCGCACCGAGCCGTCACGCACAAAACCCGTGGCACACTCGCGCAGCCCCTCGATGACTGACACGAGGAACCCGGTGATCAGACGTCAGGTCTCTCTCGAGACGATTTTCGCAAGATTTCAACAATTTCCGCAGGAATTTCATAGAGAATCCAGGCCACCTACGGTACCGTGTACTTGTCTCACCCCTCCTGACTGGGGGGCTCGGAAGTCATGATCTCCGGGCCGTGTTGATCGCGACGGCATGGTCACCTGGGGAGACTCTCCGAACACGCAACCCCTTCGGCAGGAGCGCCACACGCGTAAAAGAGGGGGGAGGGCGGGACTCCTTCCACCGGCAGGCGGGCCCTGGGAGCCTGTGGATCCTCCCACCATGAGGCACTCCGGATCACCCTCTCTCACGTTGATCCTCCCCACCGGGACCCCGGTCTGTGGGGAATGCGTTCCACGGCTTCCGGTCAAGCGGTCGTCGGGAGACGATGGTGCGACTCATCGGTCCACGGGTTGGCGCGGCCCTCGCCGCCGCATGACCTGTGCCTGCGGCTGACGATGCCGAAAGCCCTGGCCCATCTCCCGTGGGTCGTCTCCCGGACGTTTGGTCTAAGAGTTGCGGTAGAAGCCACGTGTCTTGTCCCCCCAGAAAGGCATGCCATGCATACGATGATCCTCACCCTGGCGCTCGTAGGGTTCTTGCTCGCTGGGGGATTCGCAGAGGCCCATGGCCGGTCGTCCCGCGTGGGACAGGTCGGCTGGGCCTCGTGGTATGGAAAATTTCATCACGGACGGCCGACAGCAAGCGGGGAGCGCTTCTCCATGCATCGCTTGACGGCGGCCCATCGCACCTTGCCGCTGGGCACCACGGTGGTGGTGACGAACCTCCGGACGCGGCAGCAGGTGGTGGTCCGGATCACTGATCGCGGGCCCTATGCCGAGCCCAGGCGCCGCATGATCGACCTGTCGCGCGCCGCGGCACAGCGGATCGGGCTTGAGAAGCCCGGTCTCGGGCCGGTCCGTGTGGTCGTGAAGCGACCTCCGAGGCGGCCCACGACCGTGGCCACGGGGATGCCGAGGTCAGCCAAAGCCTCACCCTCTCGCCTCGTGGGGCGCGAACAGACCCGAAGGCCTCCAGGGAGGGTGAGCTCGTCCAGGGTGTAGATCCGACCTCGGGCAGCTCTCAACACTTCCACAGGAATTGGGGGGAGCCGCTGATCCTTATGGGCTATTGCTGGCATGTTGTTCTGGAGCTCTTGGGCATCACGAGTCGCTGGCAACATTGACGTAACCTCTTTTCTGGCAAGCAGATAGAGGCAAAGGAGGTGTGATCGCACGTTCCCTCCCATAGGTCCTCAAAGCCGAGACCATCAAATATCTGGGTCAAATGCCTGCACTGGGGGTAGCATGGAGCCTCCAATTCGTAGGATCCTGACAGGAGAGTGGCCTATGAAGTCCACAGTGCAGTTCGTGGTCTGTAGCGAGGATGGTCGTGAGGAACTGGTGCACGAGGTGATGAGCTTCGACAAGGCATCTCAACGCATCGAGCACTTCGGCTTGACGCTAGCCGAAGCGAAGTCTATCCTCAAGACGCTCCAGCAACTAACTGCCCAGTGCTCGATGAATCTCGGATCAACCCGTGGCCTCGTGAGGTAGCAGGGGTGACAGCGAACGCAAATGAGATGACAAGCCCAGTGGTCACGCTGGGGGCGATAGGTCAATCCCTGGAGAGCCTGGTGCCCGGAAACGGGCGCGCCGGGTTCGGAAGGGGAGATGGAGAAACACCGTCTGGGTGTGCGCTCTGCCCCTACCTTACGTCGAGGACAACAATGGCTTCATCCCCCATGATGGTGAGCGCTATCGCGCCGGAGAGCGGATCAGCACCGGCGTTGTAGAATCGACTGTCAATCAGGTCATCAGCAAGCGCTTTTGCAAGAAGCAGCAGGTGCAATGGACCAAACGGGGCACGCACCTATTGCTACAAACGCGTGTCACACACTGAACCCGGAACGCGGGGCGATGTTACAGCGTTGATATCCGGACATGCAACTGGCGGAGGAGCCCCAGGCGGCTTGATCCCCAGGTTTTTGATGCTCTCCTCAACCCACCGGTCAGCGTCGGTTGTGGGGTGGAGAACACTGATAGCGGGAGGAGAGGCTGATGAACGAAGCCCCACGTTTTATGCCGGGCGATTCCGTGAGGGACCTTCAGGCGCATGATGAGATCGGGCGTGTCGAGACCGTGCGCAGCGATGGCCGGGTCAACGTCCGGTGGCAATCGGGCCGGACCGAATGGGTGTCCGCTGATGACATCGAGCTGGCGCCGGGATTCAACCGGGAGAGTAGCATCTAAGTGAGGCCTGGTCATTATGCGTCAGACGGCCTTCGGGAAGGCCTTCATGCCAACGTGCAGAGCCAGGCCATGCGCAACGCGATACCACTATGTCAGGAACAATCATGGCGAGACCATCGAGACGGCATTTTTCGGGACGGACGGTCAACCGATCAAGCAGAAGCATGGCTATGCGAGGATCATCGACCGCTACGACGACTACGGAGCCTTGGTCGAACGGGCATACTTCGGCGTGAACGGAGAACCTGTACTGGGCGGCGGGACGTTTGCTCGCATCAGCATAATGCCCGACAAGCTTGGCCGTCAGGTCGAGTGGGCCTATTTCGGAGTTCGGGGGGAACCGGTGATATGGACCCGGGGGTGTCCCCTTCCACCGGCTCAGACGAATCCTGGACGAAAGAGGCAACGTGCTGGAAGTGGCAACATTCGGAACGGACGGCGAGCCGCTTGAGGTCCTGGGCACTACCGGCGGTCGCCGCTGCGCCAAATTGATTCAGCAATTCGACGCGACCAACAAAGAGATCGGCTCGGAATGCTTCGACGCCGCTGGCAATCTGACTTCGAGGTCTGAGTAGCAACCTTTCATGCCGGCACGGCACCCGCGAATCATGAAAATGTTTCAGGGTATACTGGCCGCGGGTGATCTCCACGCCACGAGGTCGATGTTGTAGCGGGCCACAAGGGTATCCAGGCGGTTGGTGATAGCGAATCGGTCGTAAAATCCTTCACGCCCGCCAAGCCGATCAAGACACGTTCCAAAGACTCAGTGCCGTTTGCTGGCCTCACCCATCTACCCCCTTGCGACAGGTGTGAGCACGCCACCGAGCCTTGCCATCAGGCGCTCTTTGCTCCACCACCCCGCATGGTCTCCACGCATGAACGCCGCCGCCAGGTGAGCACTTCGACCCATTTCTGTCCGAATCCAGGCTGTTCTTATCAAGGCTAGGTCGGGTGGGGAATCTCCGCGCTAACGGCCATCCCGGGGGCGTCCCGTGGCAGCAACTCCGATGTCTGGGGTGTCAAGGCTATTTCCAGGAGACCCATGGCACCCCGTTGCATGGCACGCGCGCCACCTGAGAGGCTCATGTGAGTGGTAGGTACGCTGGCGGACAGGCTTACGGACCACGTCTGGACGTGACGTGAGGTATTGTGGTTTCGGGTACCGCCGTGGCCACAACTACAGGCGCTGTCAGTAGCGGGTGAGCATGACCATCGGGAAGCGGAGCGGGCCAGGTGGGCCGTCAGGTATGGAAAGAGAGCTTCACAAGGCCTTGCGGCGCGGCTTGGAGAAACCATGAGCGCCTTGTTCACGCCCTGTTGGCGTCTCCGGATAGGACCATCTCAATTATCTGCAAGCTAGAGGTACACGACCGAAATTCGTGTATAATAGCTGACATTCGCTGACGGTGGTGGATGGGATGTACTGGTTCACGCATGCAACCCGATCATGCTCCGTTTGCTCGAGGGAGGAACGACTTATGTCACAGCCACACAAGACGGCAGACCTGGCTCGCAGAGACCTTTTGCGGTTAGGGTTGGCAGGGGCCTCCGTGTTGGTTTTGGGCCTAAGCCACAGCGGCCACACCGGGGAAATGTCAATGCCCGGAGTCGAGCGCAAGGTGCTGAAGGAGGTGGACTCGAACATTCCCGGCTATGCCAAAATCCGCCTGCGCGATGTCATCTTTCAGCCAGGTTCCTCCACGCCCACGATGACGATGGAAAACGATATGGTCTGTGAGACGACCGAAGGCACCCTGGAGGTAACCAAGGATGGCCAGACCTTCACGGCACCGAAAGGCACCCTGTGGACGTGCCGGAAAGGTGGCACAGAATTGACCGCCAATAAGGGGCAAACCGTCGCCATCATGCACGTGATCGACCTCCTCCCAGCCTAGCCTAGCCCATGCACTAGCGAGCCCCGCCCGTGCGCCTCGCACGGCGAGGCTCTCAGCAGCACGTGAGGCGCGAGGCCCCCCGTTTCAAGCTTCACAAAAAGCGACAATGACCCAGGACGTGTTGGCCCATTTCGAGGGGGGAACCCGCATGGCTTATACCGCTGAATCGCTGGCCGCGTTGTCGGATATAGAGTTGGATGATGTGGTTGATGAGCTGGTGATGGGTAAGCAGCCGGAGCCGAGGTTGCTGCAACGTATCAAAAGAAGTGCCATGCGGCAGTATATGCAGTTACGCGGCAGTGGAGCGGAGTCGGCTGACTTTCCTGCCTACTCTAGTAGTCATGCAGGGATGGGCCTAGTGATCGACACGATGCTTGATCGAGGCTTTACAATGGCTGTCGCGCCTGGAGGCGTCGTGTGGGTGGCCGGAGCCGGGCGCGAGATTAAGTATGTCAGTGGCGGGAGTCTTGCCACATCACGTGCGGTCGCAATTGCCGCCACACTAGCGGTGCAGGAGGGGTGAGCCGTGGACGCGGTAATCATCGCGGTCGGATGCGCAGGCGATCGCATGGTGAAGGGGGAGGTGCCATTATGCCGTACGGAGGCAATGACTGGCTCGCCCTGACCCAGGAACCGACCTTGGAGCCGGAGATGCCCATCTGTGATCCCCATCATCACTTCTGGGACCTGCGACCCGAGTACATCCCATACCAGCGCTATCTGCTGCACGAGCTGGTCGCCGACGTGCACTGCGGCCACCACGTACGTTCAACCGTGTTTATCGAGACCAGAACCATGTACCGCCCGAAGGGGCCAGTGGAGTTGCGTCCCGTCGGGGAGGTCGAGTTTGTTCAGGGGCAGGCCGCTGCCAACGCCAGTGGCCTGTATGGCCCCTACCGGGGAGCAGCCGCCATCGTCGACCACGTGAACACTTACAAATAAACTTGCCGTCTTCACCGTCATAAATAGCAGCGATTCCAATGTATTCCAGGGTATTTGAGCATTGAAGGAGTAGGTCTGAGTGGCGAAGCCACAGAGGAGAATTCTCGGTCAAGAGAGCGCCAGATAGACTTCGTACGACTTGTCGACCGTACGATCGCGAAACTTGGCGTCCGATCATCCCGGCAACATCTGTACGGCCGATCTTCCAGCTCTCCCAGGCGAAATGCCTTTTCCTGACACCCCTGTATCTGGTAAGATCAGGCGATTGTCAGACTGATATCGGCCGACGATCAGTCCGCAGGGCGAGGGGCCATTTCCGGTACTCCTCGACGTGCACGGGGGAGCATGGAACGATCAGGACCGCACGGCGCATGCGCCCGTGAACGAACGGCTGGTGGCAAGCGGCATGCTGGTGGTGGTGATCGATATGCGCCTGGCCAGGGAGACTCCTTACCCCAACATCGTGGCGGACGTGAACTGTGGTGTCCGCTGGCTCAAATCGAAGGCCCGTGAGTGGAACGGGGACCTATCGACGCTCGGTGCTCTGGGTAGCTCAAGCGGCAGCCACGTCCTGGAATGCTGCGCCATGCGCCCGCATGATCCGCGCTATACCATGTATCCGCTGCCGGAGGCGGCCCAGCTCGATGCCACGTTGAAGTATGTCATCGCCCGCTCGCCGATCAGCAATCCCCTCGCCCGTTACGAACAGGCGCAGAAGATGAAGCGCGACACTCTGATTCAGAACAGTGAGCTCTACTTCAAGCCGTGGGACACCATCATCGAGGGTAACCTGAAAGTACATCCTCGAACGTGGGGAATCAGTCCTCATGCCGCCGATGTTTGTCCTGCAGGGCGAATTGGACGACAACGTGTTGGCTGCGGTGCAGGAGCATTCCGTGGCCACCTATCGGGCTGCCGGCAGTGCGATCGACTATGAAGTGTTCCCTGGGGCAGAGCATCGCTGGATCATTCAGCCAGGCCCGTAGACGGATCGGGCCATTGACATGATCAAAGCCTTCATTGCCAGCCAGTTACGCGTGCGCTAGCCGATGCAGGAGCTGAGGCCTAGGGGCGTGCACCTGAAGTGTATGCACGCCCCTAGCGCACGCCAGTGATGCATTGCTCCCTGGGACCGGAAGGATGCCAAGACCGGAAGAGCGCAGATACATGGATGACAAGTTGAGCGCCATTATCGTGGAACTGCGGCGGCAGTTCGAACTCCTCTACGGCGAGCGATTAGTCCGAATGGTACTTTTCGGTTCGCAAGCACGGGGGGACGCCGAGCCTGAGTCCGATATTGACGTGCTGGTCGTCCTGCAGGGGCCGGTCGATCCGGGAGAAGAGATTGCTCGCACCGGGGAAGTGACGGCATGGTTATCGTTAAAACATGATGTGGTGATTTCCCGTGTGTTCATCTCCGGCGAACAGTTTTCCGAGGAGCAGAGTCCCCTCTTGCTGAACGTCCGGCGTGAGGGCCTATCTGTATGACCCGCGAGCAAGCAGCGTTGTTGAAGAAAGACTACGATAGCTTGCGGGGGGCAAAGGTCCTGGCTGGGGATGGACTCCATGATTTTGCGGCATCACGCGCATACTACACCATGTTTTACGTCGCCGAGGCGCTACTGCTTGGAGAAGGGCTTTCGTTTTCGAAGCATACAGCTGTGTAGCTGCCTTTGGGCGACGATTTGCGCGCACTGGCGTGGTCCCAGCAGAGTTTCACCGGTACTTGATCGATGGTCAGGATATGCGGACAGTAGGCGATTATAGCACCGGGCCAGGCCTGACAGCGGCGCAGGCAGCTGAGCAGATTGCTCGTGCGGAGCGATTCCTTGATCAGGCTGATCGGCTCCTCCGCACACCCCCAATATCTCCGACGGAGGAGACATCAACGACAAATTAGGAGGAATACCTCGACAACATCGTTGTGGAGCGTCTCTGGCGTACGGTCAACTAGGCGGCGGTGTATTTGCAAGATTCGGGGACGCCCAGGGAGGCGAGGCAGGGGGTAACGAAGGTCTGCCAGTTATACAAGGGGCAGCGCCCTCATCAGGTGCTGGGGTCCCAGACACCAGCGCCGGTGTATGTCGGTGCGTACGGATAGCAGGCTATCTCAATTGGCGTCTCAAATGGTCTTGACAATGGGGTACACCTCAATTGGCCCGCAGCTACTCAAGCGAATACGAGAGTTCCTGAGGGGTAATCCCGTCTCTGCTCTCAACGCGAGTTCCTTGCTGAATGAGCTGGACGATTTGCTGTATTCTTTACACCAAGATCAGGGAGACTAGCCCTTCGCATGCGCGAAAATGTGGTGGCTTGCCGCCCTCATCAATGATGAAGTCGAACCAGCCACGCGTCGCCGTCAGCATGCGTCAGGCCTAACTTCGCCTCTCCTTGAAGAGATAGGCGCCATGCTTCAGCTTGATCGGAGAGCTGGTGGGGATCGTCCAAGGAGACCTGTGCATACGAGGCCTGCGCGCCTTGAGACTGCGCGTCACCTACGCAGTCTCCTTCGAAGAGCAAGGTGACATCTGCAGCAGAGAACCGGTGCGGAAACGTCGCGATTGCGGCTTTATGAGGCAGTGCGCCGGAGTCCGACCACCGCCGCAACACCTGTACTGCCGCCCTTCCAGGTTCCCCAGTCGAAAAGCCTTTTCCTCACATCCCTGCATCTGATAAGATCAGGCCATTCGTCGGGCTGTAAGCGACCGACGATCCGCTCGTCCCGTTAATGCTGATCATGCGAATGAAGGTGGAAGCATAGCTGGTGGGACAAGGTAAGCGGCGTCTGGCCCGCAAGCGCCGGTAACAATCATGGAAATT
>CAVPRW010000002.1:0-196674 GCA_963707985.1 uncultured Nitrospinota bacterium
CCACCGCGCCTGCGCGTCGAACAGCTCGGCATAGCCGGGATGGGTCCTGAGGATATTCTCGTGGCTGCCGGCCGCACGGATCGCGCCGTCTTCCAGGAGCAGAATTGATCGGCCTGGCGGACCGTCGAAAAGCGGTGCGAGATGAACAGCACCGTTGGCCTGCCGGATTGCCCGTCGAGCCCGTGCAGGAGACTGGCGAAAAAGCGCTGCTCGCCCTGCGGGTCGAGGGAGGACGTCGGTTCATCGAGGATGAGCAGCGAAGCGCGCGGCATCATGGCACGTGCCAGGGCGAGGCGCTGCCACTGTCCGCCCGAGAGCTTCTGGGTGTGCTCCTCGAGGGCCCACAGCCCCAGGTGGGCCGCGAACGCCCCAGGCAATTTGTCAATGAACGCCTGGGGCACCGCCCCGCATGGCCGCCTCCCGGATGCGCGCCAGATCGTCCAAGGCGGCCAGTCGCCGTACCCGATCTGCTCGCGCACCCGCGCCTCATGGCGCATCGGGTCCTGGAAGATCATCCCGATGTTGGCGTAATAGGACGCGAGGTCGATCTCGCGCAGATCGGTCCCGTTGATCAGAATGCGGCCCGCCGAGGTCATAGAACCGCAGGAGCAGTTTGATCAGGGTGGTCTTGCCCGCCCCGTTTTCCCCGATGAGTGCGACCCGCTCACCGGCGCGCAGGGTCAAGGCGACATCCCGGAGGATGTCAGGCTGATCCTCGGCGTAGCGGAACCACACCTGCTGGAACTCGATGGTGAGCGGCTCCTGCGGGCGAAGCACGCCTTGCCGGCCGGCGTGACGAGGCGGGGGGATAACTGCAAAAAGGCCTGGAGGTCCGTGATGAAGAGGTCACTCTCATACAGATTGCCGATCGCCTCTGCGATCGTGCTCAGGCTCCCCTGGGCGGTTTTAAAGGCGCCGATGAACATGACCGCGTCGCCGACGGTCACGGCGCCCCACACCACGCCGCGCGCCAGGAGGCCCAACCCGACGCCATAGCCCAGATCCGGCAGCAGCGTCTTGATGGCGAAGAGCTGCTGACGCCGCACTTCCAGCCAGAAATAGGCGCGCATGAACGTCTGCGCCGCCCGCCAGAAGCGCTCAACAAAGTGCGAGCTGAGCCGGAACAGGCGCATCTCCATGACGAACTGCGGGAGCAGCACCACATGCCGGAAATAATCGGCGTACCGATACCATTGACTCCACGCCTTGCTCCACGCGTAGACCATGTGCCCTTCGCGCACCCCGAGCAGGATGGCGGGGAGGGTCGCCGCGAAGAGGAGCCCGACGTACCAGCCGCCGAGCCGGGCGATGATGAACAGCACGGCGAGGAGGGCGACTATTTCACCGGTCACATTGAAGATGGCCCCAAGCACCTCCTGGACGCGCCACGGCGTCTCATCGCTGATGCGCTGGATGCGCTCTTGGAGCTGGTGATCCTCATAGCTGGCAATGTCGAGCACCGCGGCGTGCGCCATGATGCGGCGCGTAATGCCGTAGCGCAGCAGGTGGTTGAGTTGCGTATCGACGAGGCGACCGGCGCTCTGGAGCACCGTGCGCCCGGCCAACAGGAGCACTTCGAGCAGGAGATAGCCGATCGCCGCCCGCCACACCTGGCGGTCGCCGCTGCCGTAGCCGGCGCTCAGGGTATCGAAGATCAGTTTGGCAATATAGGCTTGGGCCGCGGGAATGCCCGCACTGACCCCTTTAAGGACCCCACGACTGGTGACGAGCCGCCAATCCTCGTGCCAGGCCAGCCGTAGCACCGACCAAATGTTAGCCGTGAAACGCTGGAGCGATGCGATATATCGTGTCATGATCCTCATGCCACCTTCAACGGTATGCACGGTTCAGTTCAAAACGGCAGCTCTGTGGCCCCTCCGTGTTGGCGTATTTTCCTAGAGGTGCCAGACTCCAGTTGTCTCGTGAGAGCCATAGAGGGGTTCCAGGAGCATCTGCCGGAAAATGTCCGGTAAGCGGCCCGGCGGAAAACATTTTTTTATGGTCCTGTTTCTTCGTTGCGTGATTGGAAGAGCTTGCTGAATCGTCTGAGAGTGACCCCGACTCTCATCGGTGACAAACGTCTCCGTCTATCCCAGCTTTGCGGCATATGCTTTTCCATCGCAGCTTCGAGGGGAAGTGGAATAACATTGTTCAGGGCAGACTCACTTACCCTATTCTGCTGCTTCTCAAGGTGCTTCTCAAACTCACGAAGACGCAATCTGATGCTGCGAATCTCCGTGATTACTGTCCAATTATGAAGAAAGAGCGAGAGGCTTGAATGCACTTTTTCAAATGCGTGTACAACCTGTTGTAGCATGCCAAGTGTGATGATGCCCATAAATACACCAGGACCCAGAATGAGGTATGGTGAAATAGTGACGAAGTAGTCGTACAAATTGATCCAGACGTCAAAGTATCCGTAATGCATAAAAAGACGTCGGTAATTTAATTTAATGTTCGTGAACAAGTTGAGAAGCTCGTAAGTGTCCGCATAGTGAAGTTTATCATCCTCGGCAAGCACGAGTTGCTTCCGAAATGCGGCTTCGGCCTTTTGGTTGTCATATTCAAGCTTGGGAAGTTTGATTCCGACAATCCATGAAATGCATAGGCCGCCAATACTGATGAATAACGAAGCCCATACCAGGAGACCGGGTCTATTTTTTACCCAACCCACATCGATTTCTCGGCTCAAATTCCACAGCACGGGGACGAATGCGATCAGCGTCATGGCGGCCTGCGCTATCTCTACACCCAAAGACTCCATAATTCTCGTAAACCGGAAGGTATCTTCTTGGATGCGCTGACTCGCGCCCTCTATGTCCTCAGTAACATTCTTCCAGCGTGGGAGATAATTAAATGTGATGGCTTCACGCCAGCTCAAGGTGTAGAGCCGCATGACGTAATTGGTTACAGCCGCCAATATCCAAAAAGGTCCGGTGATAAGAACCCAATACATCAGGCTCTTCCAAAAATCGTCCAGCGTATAGTCGTCCGGTCGCTGCAACATATCAAAAAACGTGCGGTACCACTCATTGACGAGTACCGCAGCGTAAACCTGCCCGTACAGCGATGCGAGGATGAAGATCCCTCC
This sequence comes from uncultured Nitrospinota bacterium, assembly GCA_963707985.1. Lineage (GTDB taxonomy): Bacteria > Tectomicrobia > Entotheonellia > J063 > CAVPRW01 > CAVPRW01. The sequence continues at coordinate 3,092 of CAVPRW010000002.1, forward strand.
TCCATAGGCCCATATGAACCATTTTTTGCTGGCAAAAAACGCTCGAATCATGGCCTTCCATCCGTGCACATCTGCTGCGTTGGTTGTGCTACACAGGTCATGCTGCCGGGTGTGCCTTCAGATTGTAGGCGTGTGGTCCGCGGAGTATCCTGTTGAAAGCCAAGGCATTTGGTCTTATCTCCAGGAGGCACCCCATGGACCACGACGTCATCGTAGAGTCGTTGCTGGATGGTTGCAAGCATTTTATTGAGAACATGCTGAGATTCCAATATAGGGATCAATCATGTGCGGTGAGCCTGTATTTGGCCATGACCTCCTGAGGTGTGCCAATGCCTGGGGGCACATCTGTGAGCTTGACTCCCAGCAGGAGGGCGAATTCGGCCATGGGAAAGATGCCGTAGAACCCCTGGGCAAAGACGATGACCTTGTCCCGGTTCTGTAAAGCCTCTGGGCAGACCGGGCCAGTCGTGCGCGGCCCCTGCCGCTTGGCGGCGCCGCGTTGGCACACGCCGTGCCGCACTTGGTGGGCATTGAACCCCACCAAGCGCATGCTCGCTTCGTCGCTGAACAGCAACTCCGGCAAGGCATGCATGCGCGCGATGCCAAACAGGCTCTTCAGGCCGTAGAGCAACGCATACTGCACCATCGGCACCAGCTCCCGTTGGACCCCCTGGCCTCGGACGTCCCCCAGCACAGCGCTGGCCCCCAACTCCCGGAGAACGTGAAAGCACTCCTCGAGCACGGCCCCCGTATCCAAAGGGTAGACCCCGTCCACCCACTCCTTGCGGTATCGCCGCCGCGCCACGCGTGTATCATCCCGCCGGGCGACCTGCCAACACCACCGCTCGGCCAGGTTCGCGCTGCTCTCTGCCCGCGTTGGTGGCCTGGTCCACCGCCCTCTCTTGCGGGCTGCTCCTCTAACGGAAAGTGGACCACAGCGCAAGCGTTCCCTGATATCGGAATCTCAGAACCTCCCTCCTTCATGGGCAGCAACCTCTTGTGGCAAGGACCACACCAGTATACAATCGGGTGACATACTGATACTGTCCCTTGAGCACAGCGGAGAAGGAGCTCTAGCGCCATGCCATACGTACAGCAAGGCATTATCATTGGGCTCGTCCTGCTCGTAACCGGGATGGCCCGGGCTGGCGGGTCGAACTATGGCATCACACCAGGAAGTCGACCACAGGTTGAGGGGAAGATCAGCGAGTGGCAGGTGCCGACCCCTAACTTCGCCCGCGATCCGGCTCCTGGTCCAGATGGCAACATCTATATTACGGTCATGCACGGGAACAAGATCGCGCGCTTCGATACCCACACGCAGACGTTTCATGAGTGGGACCTGCCGGCAGGAGCACAACCACATGGTCTGCTGGTCGACCGTAACGGCCAGGTATGGTACACGGGCAACGGTAACGGCACCATCGGGCACCTTGATCCAGCCACTGGGAAGGTAGTTGAACACAAAGCTCCCTCAGGCGGGGACCCGCATACGCTGGTCCTTGCTGACCAGGGTGTGATCTGGTTTACGGTCCAGGGGGGCAACCGCCTTGGACGCATAGACACACAGACAGGGAGCATCAGCGAGTTCAAGGCAGCAGGCCATCCCTATGGCCTGGCACTCGATAAGGCTGGCAACGTCTGGTTCTGTGAGATTGGTGCTGGAAAACTGGGTAAATTAGACCCCAAAACCGGCACGATCACCGAACTCACCCTGGAGTCCGACTCGCAGCCCCGCCGTATGGCCACGGCGCCAGACGGCTCTTTGTGGGTGACGCTCTACGGCAAGGGGAAACTGCTGCACGTTGATCCAGTAACGGCCACAGTCATGCACGACTATGCCTTACCAGGCGGTCCAAAGAGCGGTCCCTATGCCGTAACGGTGGATGGCGCCGGCATCGTGTGGGCTAACGAATTTGCCACCGATACGATCGTCCGCCTGGACCCCCAGACGGGCCAGATGCGTCCCTTGCCTCTGCCGTCCAAGGGTGCGGGCATACGCAAGATGATCGTCGATGCTGAGGGGCGGCTGTGGTATATGGGGAGCCATAACGGTCGCCTGGGGGTTCTTGAATGAGACGTGAGGGAGCCTGAGCAAGCGAACTCCCCTGGGAGCTTAACCTCGTACCTGTGCCCCTCGAAAGTGAGGGCTAGGCGGGAAAGCTGTACATCCGGAGGAGTATATACGGCTTGCCAGAGCTAGTCAGGGATACCGGCGGTGACGGTGATCTCCACCAAAAGCTCAGGGGAGTTCAGCATCACTTCCACGGTGGTCCGGGCAGGCTTGTTGGTGGGGAAATATTTGGCATACTCTTCATTGTATGCTGCCAGGTCCTCCCGTGTGGTCAGATGCGTGGTCACGGTCAGCACGTTCTCCAGAGAGGTGCCCGCCGCCTCCAGAATCAACTTGATGCGTTCGAGGACGTTGCGGGTCTGCTCACGTATGTCCCTTCCAACCTCGCCGGAGACTGGATGTCTGCCGGTCTGCCCCGCCACGAAGACCAGATTGCCAAACCGAGTCGCGGGGGAGAGGTTCGGGTTGGGGGCAGCCAATTGCACCTGGATCGTTTCCTTTTTGGGCATGTGTGCTCTCCCTGGCTAGATCGGTTGAGATCACCTCACCTGTCACGGCTCGACAGCCACACTGTAGCACCAGGAGTGGGATGGATCAAGCATGGCGCAAAACACTCCCAGCAATCCCTTCCGATGAAGCCTGTTGTGTGATACAGTGGCAACGATACGGGAATATCCTTGACGGACATCAGGCATTGTCGCGCACAGGAGACCCATATGGCCATTTGGGATGATGTGTTGACGGAGCGGGACAAGCAAGTCTTCGCCGCCGCTGGGTATGGGAAGCGACAGGGCTTTGGCCGCCGACCGGCGGTCATCGTGGTAGATGTCAACTACAACTTTGTGGGGGATGTCCCCGAACCGATTCTGGACTCGATCAAAAAATACCGCAACAGCTGTGGAGAGGAAGGTTGGCAGGGTGTGGCGCAGATCCGCAGGCTACTGGATGCTGCGAGGGCTACGAGCGTGCCGATCTTTTACAGCACGGCTCCATCTCGTCAGACCGCCCTGACAGCTGGCCGATGGCATGGCAAAAACAGCCGCGGTAGCGAAGACTTTCACAGCCAGGCTCAGGACGGCAACGACATCGTGCATGAGATCGCCCCGCAAGACAGTGACATCGTGATCCTCAAGGATAAGCCGAGTGTCTTCTTTGGCACCCCCCTGATGAGCTATTTGCACGAGCTCCAGGTGGATACGCTCCTGGTCGCGGGCACTACCACTAGCGGTTGCGTGCGGGCAACTGTCGTGGACGCCTTCTCCTATAATTTCAAGGTCGTCGTGGTGGAAGAATGTGTCTTCGATCGGGGCCAGACCTCGCATAAGATTAACCTATTTGACATGCAGGCCAAATACGCCGATGTGGTCCCTCTCGAGGCTGCCCTCAGTTACCTGGACGAGTTGTCGAGGGAGCAGTCTGCAGCCCAGAGTCCCATCATAGGGGCTAGAACCTAGCACGTTTGTGATCGATGGTCGGCACAGAAAGGAGGACAGGTATGTTCATCGGGCACTTCACCGAACAGCCATGGCAAGATGACAAGACCGGCTTGATGGGGACGCAGAGCCTGGACTTGAGTATCAGTAATGGCGTGTATGATCCGAAGGTCGGGGCTCAGCTCTACAACCGTTATATCGATGAAAAAATCTACGCTGAAGAGATGGGCTTCGACGGCCTGATGCTCAACGAGCACCATAGCACCCCGTTCTGCATGCAGGGCGTGACCAATGTGGGGGCTTCGATTCTGGCCCGTGTCACCAACAAGGTCAAAATCGTCCTTCTCGGAAACATTTTACCGATTTGGGACGATCCTCTCTGGCTGGCCGAGACACTGGCAATGATCGACATGATCTCCTATGGTCGCCTGGTTTCTGGGTTTGTGCGTGGTGGCGGACGGGAAAGCGTTTCCCACAACGCGCCGCCGCACTATAACCGGGAGCGCTTCGAAGAGGCCCACGACTTTCTCATCAAGACCTGGACGACGCCGGGACCGTTTCGCTGGGAGGGGAAACACTTCCATTATCGTTACGTCAACCCGTGGGCCAAGCCGTATCAGCAGCCGCATCCGCCCATCTGGATTCCGTCGACGGTGAGCATCGAAACCGTCAAATGGACCGCGCAGCACCGCTACCCGTTGGTCCTCCTCGCGACTAAGCTAGAGCCCACCAAGCAGGCTTTCCAACTCTATGCCGACACCGCGGCTGAAGCAGGCTACACCTCAGGCACCCAGAACGTATCGTACCTGCTCAAAGTCCACGTCGACGAAACCGAGGAGAAGGCCGAGGAGGTCGGACGCAAATATCTGTCCGGCGTCAGCAATCCCTTCCTCGCTGGCAATGAAGGCGCGGTGAATCCGGCCATCATGAACTTGCCTGGTCTTACCACCCGGACGTCTCGGCGCCTCGCCGCTGCGGCCTTCGGCCCGGCCGGCCGATTCGGCACCAATCGCCGCCCCTACGAAGATCAAGTGAACGATCTGACGATCATTTCTGGTACGCCGAAAACGGTTCTGCCGAAGATCCGCCATGTGTTGGAGTACCTGCGGCCAGGCAGCATTTTCTTCTGGGACGGGGATGGTGCCATGACCCATGAAGATCAGATGCGTAGCCTGCGGCTCATGGGTGAGGAGGTGATACCCGCGGTGCGCGAAATGGGCCAAGAGTTAGAGCTGTTCGGCCCGTTTGAGGTGGATCCGACTACGGGGCTCCCCGTGAACGGCAGCCCAGCGACGGCCCAGCCCGCTGTCGCCAGCGAGCCCTCGCCGATCAATGCCTAGTCGGCACCCAATCGGCGCTGGGCCCAGTATGGTGCTTGACATGAAATCATCGCTGCCGTAGTCAGAGGGCATACTCCAGACGAATGACCCTGATGCACACGAAGATGGATTCCTATCGCATTGGTGCCTGCGGACCGCCGCCGGCGGTCAACTTCTGAAAGGAGCGAGACGATGCCTAGAATTCCGATACCCACCCGAGAGAGCGTTCCACAAAACCTGCGTGAGGCCTTCGATGCAGCGGTCCAGGGCCGTGGCGGGGTGCCGCGCACCGGCCCTGGCTCGATCATGCTGAACAGTCCAGAAGCCAGCCGGCGTGCATCTCACCTGTCAGAGTACCTCCGTCGTGAATCCACGCTGCCGCAAAACGTTCAGGAACTCGCCATGCTGGTCACCGCACGCGAACTGGATTGTCAGTACATCTGGCAGGCCCATGCGGCCTCCGGGAGAAAAGCCGGCGTCAGCTCACCACTGGTGGATGCCTTGCGCGACAAGCAGCCGCTGCCGCCGATGAATCCCGACGAGACGGCAGTCGTCAGGTATGGGCAGGAGTTCTTCCGCACACACCGCGTCAGTCGAGGTGCCTTCCAGGCAGCGCTGGAACAATTCGGTGCGCAGGGGCTGACCGAGCTGACGATGCTGATGGGCTACTACGGCATGCTGGCGTTCTGTGTGAATGCTTTCGATGGGGACCTCCCCAGTGAGAGGACCGAGACGATGCTGCCGGTGTAAGCCTGCAGCGCTGACGGAGTCGCGATGATGAACGCTCGCCCGCCCCCCAGTAGGACCTCTGTTCCGACGGCCGCGTCGGTGCGCGAGCTGCGCGGCGTGGTGGAGCGTATTACCTACCAGAACCCCGAGAACGGCTATACGGTCGCCCGCCTGTCCCCTGAGCGGGGTGGTCCCGAGGCCGATGCCGCTCGGGGTGATGACCGCTTGGTGACGGTGGTTGGCACGCTCGTAGACCTCACACCAGGCGAAGCCATCAGCGCTCGTGGATGGTGGCGCAATGACCCCAAACATGGCTGGCAGTTCATGGCCAGCGATTATCGTACCACCTTGCCCGCCACTCTCCAAGGTATCCGAAAGTATCTGGGCAGCGGTCTCGTGAAGGGTGTCGGGCCGGTCAATGCCGGGCGCATCGTCGACGCCTTTGGCGAGGCCACGTTTGAGATCATCGACACCGCCCCTGATCGGCTGACGACGGTCAAAGGCATCGGGCCGGTGCGGGCGGGGCGTATCGCGGCCGCCTGGGTGGAACAACGCCATATCCGGGAAGTCATGGCTGCGCTGCAGGGGTTTGGACTATCGACCTCTCTGGCCGTACGCATCTACAAGCAATTTGGCGACCAGAGCGGCACGGTCATCACCAAGACACCCTATCGTCTGGCCCGCGAGGTCTGGGGTATCGGCTTCAAGACCGCGGATACCATTGCGCGGGCCGTGGGTATCGCCCTTGATGCGCCCGAGCGTATCCAGGCCGGTGTCCTGCATGCCCTCAGCGTGGTGGCAGACCTGGGCCATACCCTATTGCCAGAAGGAGACCTGCTCGTCCAGGCGTCCGACCTGCTCGGAGTCGAGGCTCCGCGTGTGGAGCAGGCCATCATGGTATTGCGGGACACCGGTGAGATCGTGGCCGCGGGTACGACTGACGCTGTAGCCAGCCTATACGCTCTGGCTCCATTCGCGCGTGCCGAGTCCAGCCTTGCCTCCCGACTCCAGACGCTGGCTGGCCTAGGCGCCCGAGCCCGCGTCGCACAGCTGTTCAGCCGGGCTTCGTGGCCCACGGCGTTCGCTTGGTTGGCTGAACGGCATGGACTACGGCTGGCGCCCGAGCAAGAGTCCGGGGTGCAGATGGTGTTGACCTGCCCGGTGTCGATCCTGACTGGTGGCCCCGGCACTGGGAAGACGCACACCTTGCGTGCCGTAATGGCAATGGTCGTGGCGAAGGGACTGCGCTGCGTGCTGGCTGCTCCCACCGGCCGAGCGGCCAAACGTATGACGGAGGCCACCGGGCATCCGGCAGGGACACTGCACCGCATCCTGGAGCTGCGTCCCGGTGGTCAGGCTGGGCGGAGCCCAGAACACCCGCTCAACGCCGATCTGGTTATCGTCGACGAGACAAGTATGCTCGATGTGCTCCTCGCCAATCAGCTCGTGAAGGCATTGGCACCGGGCACACACCTCCTGCTGGTTGGCGACCCTGATCAACTCCCCAGTGTCGGGGCCGGCGATGTCCTTGCCGGCTTACTGCGCTCCAAACGTTTCCCTGTCACCCGGCTCACACGGCTCTTCCGTCAGGGCGCCGGCTCCGGCATCGCCATGAATGCGCAGCGTATTTTGACCGGCGAGTTGCCGCACTTTGGTGGCGAGAGCGCCGACTGCTTCTTCTTGGCGGCGGAAGACCCGGCAACAGCGGCCCAACTGGTGGTGGACTTGGTGGTGCAGCGGCTCCCAGCTCGTTATGGCTTTGGCGCTAATGATGTGCAGGTGCTCGTCCCCATGCATCGAGGCGAGGCTGGCGTCGGCGCGCTCAACCTACGCCTCCAGGAACGCTTGAATTCCGGGCACGAAGGGGTCCCAGAAGCCAGAGCCGGCGGTCGGGCGTATCGCCCCGGGGATCGAGTGCTTCAATTGCGAAACGATTACGAGCTGCAGGTCTTCAACGGGGATCTCGGTACGGTCCAGGACATTGATCCGGTGGCACAAGAACTACTGCTTCTCCTCGATGATGGACGCGAGGTGCGCTATCCGTATGCCAACCTTTTCGCCCTGACGCACGCCTATGCCATCTCGGTGCATAAGGCTCAGGGTGCAGAGTTTCCTGCCGTGGTGATACCGGTGCTCACCAATCATGCGATTATGCTCGGGCGCACGTTGTTATATACCGCCATCACCCGCGCTCGACAGTTGGTCGTACTGGTCGGGCAGCCCAGGGCCCTGCGTTTAGCGGTGCGGGACTGGCGGCGGGAGCCACGCCACACCGCCCTTGAAGGTCTCCTCGCTGGCACCCTTCACTTTGCTTGGCAGCGAGGCACTACGGAGGGCAGTGACCCGATCGATGCTGGCGAACAACCCCTCCTGGAGAACCTCCTGGGAGGGACCTTCGCGGCGGAAACCTAAATGCTCAATGGACCTAACACGAGGCGTGACAGCGCCTCAAGAGCGCGTTGACAGAAGTCCAGCGTCTCTCCGTCATGAGCATGGCGAGATGGCTTCAAATTCTCAACTCGGAGTATGATACTATAGACTTCCTTTGAGCAGAAGGATCTCCCGTCGCAACGCCATGCCGGTGACGATCCGGTGCAAAGTCTATCCGGCGCCGGCGGGAGCAGCGAAGACACGCACCCACCAGGTTAAGGAGCTGACCCATGGCGACTGTCGGGACCGGCAAGTATCAGTATGAGTTGATCGAGAATTGGGCAAAGCTACCCCCAGGCGAGACGTTCGGCACTACCAGCGCGGTTGCCACCGATTCGCGCGATCGGGTCTATGTCTTCCAGCGTAAAGATCCACCGATGATGATTTTCGATCGCGATGGAACTTATCTGAATTGCTGGGGTATTGGGGCGTTTGCCGATCCCCACGGCATCTACATTGAGAACGACATCGTCTATCTGACCGATCGGTCGGATTCGGTGTGTCTCATCTACACCCTCGACGGCAAACCGCTCCAGGTGTTGGGCAAGCGGGGCGAGCATTCGGACACCGGGGGGGAACGTCCTGGCGACCTTGTGCCTCGCGCGGCTGGACCGTTCAATTATCCGACGGAGATGGTGCCTGCGCCGTCTGGCGATCTCTACGTCTCCGATGGCTATCGCAATGCCAGAGTGCATCGGTTTGCTGCTGACGGTCGGTTACGGATGTCATGGGGAGAGCCCGGCAAAACCGCACCGAACCAGTTCCATCTGCCCCACAGTCTGGTGCTCGACAAGGATGGCATCATTTACCTCTGTGACCGGGAAAATAGCCGCATCCAGGTCTTCTCGCCCGAGGGGAAATTTATCACCATGTGGACCGACATGCGCCGCCCTCTGGACATCTCTATAGATCAGGACGGCATTTTGTACATCAGCGAAGGTGGGCTGGAAGGGCTCTCTCCCCGCGTCAGTCTGATGGACAAGCAGGGAAACGTCGTGGCCCGATGGGATTCCCTATCGGCTCACGGGAGCTGGGTGGACGCGCATGGAGATATCTACATGGCGCTGGGAGCGTTGGCGCGGGTAGACAAATACGTGCGCCAGCGCTGAGCGGTTCAAATCTGCCCACGGCAGGCTTACAGCGTCGGCCGATGTTCCCTCTCCGTCTCCGCCTGAGAGAGGGAACATCGGCCGAGTGCTGAACTTGGCTCTTTGGGTGGCCTGCCTCACATCTTCTCCCGCAGACGGGGAGCGACCTCCTGGGCGAACAGGTTCATCGAGCGTAACGCCCGATCGAGGGGGATGCCTCCACCGATATTGGGTTCAATGATGATCCCCGATAAGCCCAATGCTTGCTGCGCTGCGCGCAGGCGTGTCGTGACATGCGTGGGTGTGCCGAAGACTGCGCGTTCTTGTAGGACCTCATCATACGTGAGTGTCGCGAGTTGCGCAGCCTTTGCGATGCGCTCGGCGCTTTCGACACGTTGCGGACTCCTGAGATAGCCCTGCCGCAGGCGTTCGTAATAGGGCATAACACCGGCTTGGGGGTCTGCCTGCGCCTGCTGTTGTGTGGCGGCTACGTAGATCGGCAGACGCAATCGCACTTCGCCCCGTCCGGGGTGGCCGGCAGTCCGCCAGGCAGCTTGGTAGACCGCGATGACGGGTGCGAGCTCTGACATAGGGGTGCCGATGAGCGCCACCAGCAACGACAGCCCCATCGTACCCGCGGCCGCGAAGGTCTCACGTGTAGCTGCGGCCTGGTGGAGTGGCGGGTGTGGTTGCTGATAAGGCTTGGGGAGCACTTCCAGGTCTTGACAGGTGTAAAACTTTCCAGCGTAGGAGAACCGTGGCTGGGTCCAGGCTAATCGCATGACGTCCAGGTATTCCCGGAAGCGCGCTCGACTTTCCTCATAAGGGATGTTATAGCCATCATAGGCTCGGGGGAAGCTGCTCCGACCGATCCCAAGCTCAAGGCGACCGTGGCTCAAATGATCGAGCGTGGCGACTTCTTCCGCCAAACGCACCGGATGTCCCAAGGGTAACAGAAGGACAGCGGTGCCAATGCGTAGCCGACTCGTCCGCGTGGCGATGGCGGTTGCCAAGAGCAGAGGAGCTGAGCCGATGGAAGAGATCAGGGCCGACCCCCCTGGTGGGGAGAAATGACGCTCCGCCAACCAGATGCTGTCGAAGCCCAAAGTTTCAGCCAGGTCTGCCGTCGTCAACATGGCGTCAAAGGCCTCGCGCTGTGTCTGGCCTTCGCGGTAGTCGCCATCCATCATCAAGCCGATATCCATACCCGTCATCCTCTCCTTCCCAGGCACGCCTGCGCTAGTACAAGCTGGCTCAGCAGGCGTGCTGGGCTCAGCTGTCTGCAACCCTCCGTCTGCTCAATGAAATTCTACCGCTTGAGGCCCGCGCGAGCAACAGCTAGATGCCTCGCTCCTATCTGACCGGAGGCTTACGCGGCAGCAGCAGGCTGTTGGGGGACAGTTCAGGGCGAGCCCGTTATTCCGATGTTGCCATAGTGCCGTGCTTTGGACTAATATCTGGTGAACTGTTTTATTCTTTGACATCATAACCGTTTCATGACTGCTCCATCCACTGAGGTCACAGAGAGGAGTGAAGATATGGAAGAGTGCCAAGCGGTCTTCGATAACCGATTTACGCAAGCCTTTGGGGTTCCAGCTGAGCGCACACAGACCAAGGTCAAAGACTTCTTACCTGAACCTGTCAAAGCGTTCATCGCTGAGTCCCCGTTCCTGGTGATGTCTACCAGTGACGGCCAAGGACACTGCGACGCATCGCCCAAAGGGGGCGAGCCAGGCTTTGTCAGAATATTGGACGACCACCATTTGCTGCTTCCCGACGTGGCTGGGAACAAGCTGTTTCAATCCTATCTCAACATGGATGAAAACCCCCATGTCGGCCTCGTCTTCTTCATCCCGGGCATATCCGAAGTGGTGCGCGTGAACGGGCGGGTGACGATTGTTAGCCGAGAAGCTCTCGACCGCCATCAGGTCGAACACTCGATGTACAATCTCGACGGCGACCGAGCCGTTCAGCAAGGCATCATCATTGAGGTGGAGGAAGCCTACACCCATTGCCCTCGTGCCGCGAATTACTCGCGGGTTTGGGATGAGGAGGAAATTCGGCGCAGAAAACAGAGTGGTCAGCATCCGCTGCGCGGTGTGGCCGTTCCTGCCGGCAGCCCTGCAGGGGGATAGCGTTCAAGGGGTGGGGCGCGGTGTCGACCAGCGGCCCCCCCTGGACTCGTGCCAGTATCACCAGGCACCAGGGCACTTGAGGCCTGCTCGTCATTTCCAGGCTGCCACGTCCGTGCGAAGTGATGCGGTCAAGGGAGAGACCACATGGGTATTCCGATCGTCTGGCAACCTGGGCTCGAAGGCGGCCAGGATCTGTGGCTTAGCGATGTCGGCCGTCCGCACCTACAATTGCTGGCAGTGGACACAGCCCGAAAGCCGGGAGACCGTCGAGCGGTGGGCCGCACAGGCTGACTCGGTACCCGAGTTCCTGGAAATGCTGCACCTGGAAGGCCTCATTGACCTCGAGCGCTATCAATCGCTAGTGCGGCAACATGACCCTCTTTACGCTGCCGCCTGCGCGGTATTGGCGTGCTTGCCCCATCGGCGTATTGGCGAGCGGATGGATGATCCCCCGGGTGAGTTGTACCCACTCATCGAATGCATGACCCAGGTCCTCGAGCCCTTTGTTGCCGAGCCGATCGCCCGCGCCATCATCGCCGATGCCCTGGGAACCTATTGGGCGAGCTGGATCGGCCGTCGTGAGGACCTCGATCATGACGTCAATGCTGCTCGCCAGGCCCTCAATGAAGTGTTGACCGGGGCCAGCATGGGGGTCCGTATCGTCCAGCCGGGGGATCTCATCCTGACACCAGAAGCCGTGCGAGCCATGATCGGTTATGTCTTGGAAACCCACCCACAAGGGGATATCTAACGCAACCCATGGAGCCCCTCACGCCTCCCGGCATGGCGCGGTATCGACCGCTGGGCAGCGCTGGGCAGGGTATGAAGGAGGGGGTGAGATGACGGAACCACTCTTCTTCGATTGCCTGACGGATGCCCAGTTCTGGTCGCTGTTCGACTCTGGGGTGCTCCATGCCTACATGCTGCCGAGGGCAGTATTCCAACGCCTTGAGCCCCTCGCTTCTGCCCACGGCTGTTACCTCTTCGCTTGGCCCGTGGACATGCCGCTGCCTCTCCTACAGGATATTGTCCCGAGTCTAGCCTTGCGTGGACAGGAATCACCACAGCAGGCTCATAGCGACGCCCTGCAGACGCCCAGGAGTACAGAGGGGTTCCGCTCGGAAATCGAAGCATTCTGTGCCCGCGTACACGCCGAAATGTCGACTGAGGGTGGACAGGTCCACGTCATTACGATGAACCCTGACATCGAGCTTCGAGCTGGACCATATCTGGAACCCACGGCCCGCGACTTGGCTGCCATGTCCATACCGGAGTTGGAGGCGTATTTGGACGCCATGCTGCGCTTGGAGCACGGGGACGATAACGGTGCCGCTTCTGCTTAGTGTTTAGATCGAATCAATAGTTCAAGTTTGACCAATATTTGCAACTCATTGACGACTCACGAACTTTTTGACTTATGCCGCTGCCGGCTCCGCCCCAATGTGTACCGCTGTGCATCAACTTGAAGTTATCCCACCGTGAGGAATTTCAAAATCCTCCCATATTTTCCAGCGTAAAGCTCCCTCCCGTAAGGGTGGTATAACCCTTGCTCTTTAGTACTGACCGATCAGGGCATTTCAGGGTATGCGGCAGGATGATACGAATCAGGGCGTTCACACCAATTCCGTGCACCCAACTTGGGAGGAGAACCGGCCTGCAGCGCTAGACCTTATCCAACGTGCGCTGTGAACGAGGCAGTTCTCGTAAGGGGCGCTTTTTCCGTAACAACCTTTAAATTGGGTTGTCGTGTATTCGAAAGGAGGTGATGGCGCGAGAAAAATGTCGGTGCCGGGAAGTTCCGACGAATACGCTGCAATGAATGGCACTTGGCAACTCACGAGGAGAAAGACATGGCGCAAGCGGAGAGAAGACCGGAGAGAAGAACGAGGATAGTGACATTCAAGCGCAAGGATCAGCGCCCGGACCGCGCGACCGACAAGGTAGATATCGTCCGCAGTGTCCTAACTCAGGGCGTGCAGCCGCACTTCTTGGACGCGATGACGCTGGCAATAGGCACAGCGCATTTGCCGCTTGAACCTCAGCTGATGGCCTACGACGTGAATCAATACGAGGTCCCCATCGTTACCGCGCAGCTTACCGATGGCGAAACCGACACTCTTCGGCAGAATGGCAACGTGGCGATGGTCGAGGACGATGCTCCGTGCTACGCCCTAGGTGGTCCATTCGACCACCTAGCCGTTGAAAACCAGCCGTCCCCGCTAGCTGAAACCATTCCCGCCGGCGTCCAGCAGGTGAACGCACCACAGGCCTGGGACTACTCTCAAGGCAAGGGTATACGCGTAGCCGTCGTAGACACCGGGATCGACTTCAACCACCCGGACCTCAAGCCCAACTATGTCGGCGGCGCGAGCTTTGTACCGGGAACTGCCACGCCCATGGATGATCATGGTCATGGCACGCACTGTGCCGGCACGATTGCTGCCGCGATCAACGGCTCGAACGTAGTGGGCGTTGCACCGCTGGCATCGCTCTACGCCGTCAAAGTGCTCGACCAAAACGGAAGCGGCCAGTTCTCCTGGATCATCGCCGGTATCGACTGGTGTATCCAGCACCGCATACACGTAATCAGCATGAGCCTTGGCGCCCCCAGCGCCCCGGCGGCAATGAAAACGATGTGCGACACGGCCTGGAGCAAAGGCCTGCTGCTGGTGGCCGCGGCCGGTAACGCACAAATGCAAACCCCGGTCCCGCCGGCCGCCTCCAACGTCGGTTTTCCAGCAAAATACCAGAATGTCATTGCGGTATCCGCCATCGACTCGTCCAATGCGATTGCTTCGTTCAGCAGTCGTGGCCCGGAGGTCGACGTCTGCGCTCCAGGAGTAAGCGTGCTGTCGGACAAGCTCGGCAGTGGAACGACCGTGATGAGCGGCACCAGTATGGCGTGCCCGCACGTGGCCGGGGTGGCGGCGGTGGCCTGGGGGTCGCACCGCTTTTCGAACAATGAGCAGATCTGGAATCTGCTCGCTTCCACTGTCGACAACCTCGGTGTCCCAGGCTGGGATCTCTTCTATGGTTATGGGCGCGTCAATGCCTTGGCGGCCGCTGCATCGATGATCCCACCGCCGGTGGTGCCAAAGCGCGGGATCTAGGCACCCGCACCAACCGGGCCGGGCCAGACATCGGCCCGGCTCATGTTCTATCGAACAAAGGCATTCGAATATTTCTTAGCGTCTGTGGGATGCAGAAGGTTGTCTGTACACTTGATATCCAGTGGCGAAGGCGATCTGGGCAAAGGCTGTAGACATACTGAAACCACTCCATGCAAATATATCGGCAACTGATCGAGCTTTACTCCCCGTAATCTCGATTTCGCTAATTGTGATCGGCATGCAGCCCATTTCTGAAGCAGTAGGCTCCCATAGGAGGGATAAATCAACTATGACTGAGGTGCAAGTCTTTCCTCTCGTGTCCAATATGACGCTGCCCAAGTCCGCGCCAGCGGCGACGCGGTCACCAATCCCACCGGGCTATGGCGTACAGGAACATTGTTTACCATTCACAGCAGCGACGGCGCTGGGATTCCTCATTGAGTCCCCGATTGCGTTTGGCTTGTGCGTCCCTACTGACGTCCCCGCAGATGGCCATGCCTTTCGCTCACCCCTCGATCGGCCCCAATCCGACGGGACTTTCGAAGACGAACGGATGTTCTACGTGAAAGACAATCCACGCTGCAGCTTTGTCAACAACGCTTATACGCTGGATACCTTTGAAGTCGCCGGCGCTCAAGGGAAACGAGCTTTTGCTCCAGTAGAACCGGGCATTAGCTTTTTCGACCGCACAGATCAACTAGACCTCTTCAAGCTTCATCTGCCTTATATCTGGAGAACGGCGCCCGACACCGACACCCTGTTCTTGCCAGCCATCAATCGGCCAATGCCTCCGCTCGCTGTGCTATCTGGACTAGTGGAGACTGACTGGTATGCCAGTCCCGTCAATCTTGTCATTCGCAAACCGCCTGGCAAGCATGCTATCCACGTGGCAGTAGGTGATCCTGTCGCCCAAGCCATATTGGTGAAACGCTCAGACCGGCACCCAGACCTGAAGGTGATCGCGTCGCATGCGCGCGGGGCTCGTGACCTCCGCACTGCATTGGCCGAGTGGTACGAGCATCGCGCGCAAGAGCGCAGCGCATACAAGATATCTGCTCGCAGCCATCACGGCCGCGTCCCAATGGAAAAGCCCTCAGAACCAGTCTCATAAGTAAAACCACCGGACCGCGAAAAGCAGAGAGCACAAGCAGCGGGTAGATTCGTCCGGGAGATCCATCATCGCGTTATGCAAGATCGCGGATCTCCTTACTCATACGATGCTAAAGCGCCCACGCCGTTTCATCATATTCTATCGTCTCTACCTGATCCAATTCGGCCAGCGCGTTTACGTCCGCGGCAACGAGCGTCCCCGCGACGGCGGGGATGTTCGCGAAGGCTCGCTGAATCTTCAGGCCCTTTTGCTCCAACGCAGCCAGGTCCGCCCCACCTCTGAGCGTGACAATGACAGGAACCTCCCGTTGCGGCTCTGTTATCGAGGTTTCATCAAGTCGCTTCAACAATCCATCGCTAATTTTTCCTGACATAACCACTCCCCCTTTCATTGATACTGCATAAACAAAGCCTATTGCTCCCTTAGCTAGTTGTCAAGAATGAATGCCCACGCCAAATGGCCAAACTGGAGTTCAGGCTGCTTGACTCCCGTATTTTCTATCAGGCTGATCGTGCAAAATCTTTGCTTACGTGATGAGTCACCGAAATCTGCGGCTTTTTGTGCAAAGCCCCCGGATGATGAGGGAATGCTGTCTGGGCACTCGATCTGGTGCTTATACTTCCGGCGACGAGGGAGGAGTTTGGGAGATGATCGGTGCAGCATAGCGATTGACGGCGTACGGGAGCGCCACGGCAGCACGGCAGGCAGCGGCGACATAGGGCCGCAATTGCTGCGCCAAGGCCCAGGCCGTGGTATTTTGCGCGCGCAGGCGGTCCGCGGCCTCCTGAGCCTGGCTCCGTAGCTCAGCTTCGTCCACAGTCAACACCCGCCCTTGGTCGAGGACCACCCGTCCGCCCACCAGGACAGTGTTGACATCGGCGCCGGACTCGGCATACACCAGCGCATTGAGAGGTTGATTCAACGGTTGCAAAAACACGGAATTTGCCCGCAGTAGCACGAGGTCGGCCTTCCGTCCCGGCGCGACTATGCCGATGTCATCTGCCAGGCCAAGGGTGCGCGCACTGCCCTGCGTGGCCATGTGATAGACCTCTCTGGCGCCCACCCAGTGGTCCTGATCATGAGGAAAGCGGACTTTGTTGACCAGCGCTGCAAAGCGCATGGCCTCAAACATGTTCAGATTATCGGAGCTCATCGATCCGTCAGTCCCCAAACCAACCGTCAGCCCACGATCCAGCATCTCTCGCGTCGGTGCGATACCACTGCCGAGTTTGAGATTGCTGGCCGGATTGTGCGCCACGGCCGCACCGGCATCGGCTAACCGTTGCATGTCTTCGGGAGTGAGCCAGACCCCATGCGCTCCCACAAACCCGGGTCGGACCAGGCCGAGCTCGGCCAGATGGCCGACGATCGTCGTGCCCCAGCGCCGTTGCGCGTAGACGGCCTGGATCTTCGATTCGGCCAAATGTGTATGTAACCCCACAGCCATATTCCTGCGCCAGGCGCCCGCAACCCAGCAAAAAGTCATCGCTGCACTGTCCGGGAATCGTGGGGGCCACGGCGACGCGGATACGCCCACCGGCGGCGCCATGCCAGAGACGCAGGGTATTTTCAGTCAGCTGCAGAAGGCCCGCCGTGGGATCGGCCTGGATGTGCTCCACCGTTTGACGCAGATCAGGCGGGAGGATCTCGAACAGACCTGGAACGACTTGATAAAAGACGATATCGCCAACCGCTGGCGCGACGACCGCTCGTACTCCAACGTCGATATAAGCCCGCACCACGGCCTCGACCACCTCGCTGCTTGGGGCGGGGACGGACATGAAGAGGTCGTACGCGGCCGTGCACCCGGTCTTGAGCATCTCGATGGCGCCGATTGCGGCGGAGAGGTAGTGATCTTCCGGAGTACGGCAGCCGTTCAAGGCTGGACCATGTGTGAGGAGGTCTTCAAGCGTCCAGTTGTCGGCCAGCCCCTTGAGTAAATTGTTGTGCGCATGCGTGTGGGCGTTGACGAGGCCGGGGAGTATAAGGTGTCCGGTGGCGTTCAACTCCTCGGTGCCGGGCGGGCAGGAGAGCTTGCACCCCACAGCCACGATCTGATCGGCGTCGATGAGCACGTCGGCGGGTTCCAGAGCCGTCTGCGCGCTGTTCATCACCTGTCCGCCACGAATCAATAAAGCCATATGGGCGCCCCCTCAGGACACTGTGCGTCGGATGCGCGCCCTTCTTGCCAGAGAATCGTTGCGACGCGCAGGCCCGCGATGATCGGTATCGGACTTCAGTGTGACTCAATCCCGTCGAATCCTAGCTGTAACAGGGTCTGGCAGTCGATGCACACCAACCTGGCCGGGGCACTCCCCTCCGTGGGAACCATGTAGACCGCGAGGCTCTCACACTGCGCGCAGGCGACTGTCGGTGCGAGGGAATCGCGTTCCCGCGGCGGAGTTTCGATTCCGCC
Organism: uncultured Nitrospinota bacterium; assembly: GCA_963707985.1. Lineage (GTDB taxonomy): Bacteria > Tectomicrobia > Entotheonellia > J063 > CAVPRW01 > CAVPRW01. The sequence goes on from CAVPRW010000002.1 coordinate 20,937, forward strand.
GAGCTTCTGCCCCAAGGGTTCGGTGAACAACTCGAAGGTGGTGTAGCAGCCGGAGCAGATGTGATTGAAGCAGCATTGAGGCTCGCAGGTATAGGTAATCGCGCTGGAGCCGCATGACGGACATTGCACTATCAGCGGCTGAGGCGTCATGTGTGGCTCTCCTCCGTCGTGCGACGCACCATCAAAACTCCACCGGTCACTGGCCGGAAAGCCTTACCAGGAGTGGCACCACCTCGAGGTCTACGCCGAGCATCTCGTCAACTGGCAGGGCATGTAGCGGGCAGAAGAAAGCCGTCTCAACATCATCGCCGTTCCCCTGGGGCATGAGCGTTCCTCCGACCAGCCGCACTTCCCAGTGGGTGGCAATCAACTGTTGAACAGGATTTAGCCGGGCGCGATGCAGTTGATTGGTGGCCCACAGGACACGGACCGGCTCGACCTCCAGGCCGGTCTCCTCAACGAACTCGCGGCGCAGAGCGTCCAACGGAGCCTCGCCCAGTTCGATGCCACCTCCCGGAAACCCCACGACGCCCAGAAAGGTTTTTGGCGCGCGCACGAGCAAGACATGGTCATCCTGGATCAGTACCCCATAGATGGCCGGTCTAAACCGCTGCAGCCCTGTATTCGTCACATCCATACGATGATCCATGCTCTCGCCCCGTGACTCGTAAGACTCGCCTACTCGCATCTACGGTCCTTCATCCTTCGCGTGGCGCAGCGCCCGTGGAGGAAACTCTCGATACGGGTGCTTCGCCAGCTCTTCCTCGTTGAGCTCAAGCCCCAGGCCTGGCCCCGTTGGGAGGGTAATGTAGCTATTCTCGACGCGGAACGGCTTGACCGCGATCTCGCCGCCCCGGGCCTCGAAATTGACGAAATACTCGGTGATCAGGAAATTTGGCATACAGGCCGCCACCTGCAGTGTGGCCGCCAGGCCGATGGTCGTGCTGTTGTAGTTATGAGGTGAGACGACGACTAGGTATGGCTCTGCCATGGCGGCGATCTCTTTGAGCTCGAGGATGCCACCACAGTTACACACGTCGGGGTTGATGATGTCGGCCGCCTGTTTCTCGAAAATCGCACGAAACTCGGCCTTGGTATACAATTCCTCGCCGGTGACCACGGGCAGGCGAATCTCCCGCTTGCAGGCGGCCAGTTCATCCAGGCTGCGAGCCGACACCGGCTCTTCGAACCAGAACGGTTGGGACGCCTCCATCATGCGCGCGATGCGCACCGCATGCATGGGCGCCAAACGCCGATGCACCTCAACCAAGATGTCGATCTCAGGACCGACCGACTCGCGCACAGCCCGCACGTTCTCCACCGCCGCAAGCTCGGTTTTGCGGTCGATGTGCGTGCGCCAGGGGCCGGGGAAGGGGTCAAACTTCAGTGCGGTAAATCCATGCGCGACCGTCTCGGCGGCCTTCTTGGCGAGGACGTCCGGGGTCTTGGCGCCTTCGTACCAGCCGTTGGCGTAGACCCGGATCCTCTCACGACACGGCCCCCCCAAGAGATTGTAGACGGGGGTGTTCAGGTGTTTGCCGACGACGTCCCACAGGGCCTGTTCAATCCCGCTCAGCGCCGAGTAAAAATCCATGGCACCCCGTTTACCGGCGAAATCGTGGTACGCCATGTGGGTGAAATGTTTGATGTGCGAAGGATTGCGCCCGACTAGATAACGTCCCAGCTGCTGCACATGCGCGGCGATCGACTGGTCGCGGTCAGCCTGGGTGTAACATTCACCCCAGCCGGTGATCCCCGCATCGGTATCGACCTTCACGAATAGCCAGTTCTTTCCTGAGCCCGGGTCGACCAGTATGGGTTTGACGTGGGTCACCTGCATATCGTTCTCCCGTCGTACCAGCGCTACGATGGGCCATTCCTTACATCGCGGACCGCCGTGACGATGTCGTCGACATCCAGCACCATTGTCATCAATGCCACATGCTCGTCGTAGATGGCCGGCGGAATCGCCGCCTTCACCTCGGGCTCCGTGATGTGGTAGACGTCCAACCCGAGTGGTATGCCTGCCAGGGCACCAGCCCAGGAAGGATCGCCCTCTTTGACGGTGAGGGCATACAGACGGCTGCTCTCCGCGTTCGGCGTCCCCAACAGGACGACCAACTCATCCCGATGAAAGCGCTCGGCCACACGCTTGATCTCCTCTTGACCTTCCAGGTCAAGGGCACCGGCGGCTGTTCAGACGAAGCAATGAGTCATCTCCAGGACCACATCCGCCCCGGCGCTTTTAGCACATTCCGCCAGCGCTGTCCCTTGAATGCCATCACGCTCGCCAAGCGCGATGACTTTCTTGCCCTGCATATTCATAATTGTCTCCTCAGCCTTCTCCCGTGAGTGTGCAGCCACCGAACCCTGGCCACTGTAGCATGCTTTCGGCGTGGTGTGAAGAGCGTACGACCCTAGTGCTAGGTTCGCGGCGGCCCCAGATCGGGCAGGTCAAGTGTCGCCTGCAGATGGCTGAAAGTCTTGTCAGACCAGTATTTGGTGAGATTCTCGATGCTCATGAATGAGCGCGACAGCATGCGGTCGATATAAATGACGCCGTTCAAATGATCGATCTCATGCTGCAGAATCCTCGCATACCAGCCGCGAGCCTGCAGGACTGCCGGCTCGCCGCGCTCGTTGAGGCAGTCGACGCGCACCACAAGAGCACGTGGCACGAGGGCGGCGAAACCGTCTAAGCTCAAACAGCCCTCAAAGAACACCGCCGGGTCGTTCTGGAGGACGGTCAGCCGCGGATTGATAATGACATGAAACGGGACCACGCTGCGGGCCCGCTCTTGCAGAATAGCTGGGGCGATACCCTCGAGATATTCCTCACGGTCCTCGATGACGGCGAGGCGCAGCGACTGTCCGATCTGCGGCGCAGCCAGTCCTACTCCCGGAGCTTCACGCATCGTGTCGCGCATCTGCTCGATCAAGCGCTGGATCGGGGCGCTGCGGATCTCCTCTGGGGTCAAGGGGCGCGCCCGCTGGCGCAGCACTGGCTCGCCGACCTGTCGAATATTTACCGCCATAGAACTCGTCCTCCGCTCTGCCCTCCTGAATCTATTGCCAATGTCTGACATCAGGCCGGTGCCGCCCGTACTGGGGGTTCGATACCAGCCGCTAGTCGAGCCCTGGCCTCCGACAGCATGGCCTTCACCGGCGCGATTGAGGCGGCAATGGGTTCGGCATCGCTCTCAGCCACGAAGCTTAACCCCGTGAGACGTGCGAAATCCATCACCCACTGGGCATCCACGCCACCTGTCGACGGCGGCGAGGTCGGTGACGCCGATGGGATGGGTCCTGGCTTGATCGGTGCACGCAGGCTGTCGTTGAGCGCTTCAATGCGTGCCAAGTGCGCTTGCACGATGTCGACCGGCGACACCGTGTGCTTGCGAATCAGCGGCGCCAGTTCGGCGGCTGAGAGAAAGCATAACTCACTTCTGTCCACGGCCGTGCCTCCTTCTACGATCGCACCAGAGTTGCTAATCCGACGCTATTATATCCTACTTCTGACCGGCATGAAGATGTCATCCGCGGTTGGGCACAGACGTGCTAAGCTATGCAGACCAGAGGCAAGAGGGGCTTCGCCCACGCTGCTCGACCATAGCAGTTGGCAACGAGATCTCGTGAACATTCCTGATAAGGAGGGCCATCTGTGAACCCCAGCGTGCAACGATCGACCATGGCTGCATCGCAGTCTCCTCACCAGGTTCTGCTCTCTGAGGGCTCCACAACCCTCACGTCCGGAGAAGGTGGCGCAGCCGGGTCATCCACCCGTGGTTCGGCCCAGTGCGCCCAGATAGAGCTCATGCGTATGGGGTCTTTGAGCACGGGCAAGCGCGTCGCTGCCGGCAATACCTTAGCCCAGCTCGGCGATCCGCGCTTTCGCCAGGATGCCTGGGATCTCCTCGATGAGGCATTGCTAGGTTTCGTCGAAATTCCACCTGGTCCCTTCTTGATGGGCAGCGACCCAGCCCAAGATCCGAGCGCCTACCCCGACGAAATCCCACTACACGAAGTCATTCTGCCGCGTTATTACATCGGCCGCTACCCTGTGACCGGCCGGCAATTTCGAGCGTTTATCGATCATGCCAGCCATAAACCCGAAAATGAGGGCAGCCTCTACGGCCCACCTAATCATCCGGTGGTGTGGCTGGGCTGGTCTGATGCCGTGAAGTACTGCGAGTGGCTGACGGCGCGCCTGCATGACTGGGGAGGCACACCAGAACCACTTGCCACCCTGCTGCGCCAGGGGGGCTGGTGCGTGACGCTACCGAGCGAGCCCGAATGGGAGAAGGCGGCGCGTGGAACCGATGGCCGCGCCTACCCTTGGGGGAACGAGCCCGACAATAACCGGGGAAATTTCGGTGGCACAGGTATCATGACGACCAGCGCCGTGGGGTGTTTTCCCGACGGCGCCAGCCCATACGGGATCGAAGACATGAGCGGCAACGTCTGGGAGTGGACGCGCAGCGTCTGGGGGGCCTATCCATATCCGACCGATCAGATGGGCCAAGCTGCGCGCGAGTACCTCGAGGTGCGTGAGGGGGTCCGACGAGTACGGCGTGGTGGTGCCTTCTTCAGCTCGCCACGTAGCGCGCGTTGCACGGTCCGGCTCGGCAGCGGGCCCTACCCGCACGGCGGCGGGATGGGCTGTCGGGTGGTGCTGCGGCCGGCACTTCTGTGACGGGAGATGCGGCGGGGGGCATCCGTGTGGCCGCGTACGACGTCTGCAATGGGTCAGACAGTTCTCCTCTCCTCCACGAATGCACAGCAGCTCATGAATTTTTTCGATCATGTATCTTGACAATGGTATACTCATGATTTATATTGTGCATCGTGACAATTCGAAAGGAGGCATACAATGATGACCTTAGTACGCTGGCATCGCGCACCGGAAGTGCGTACAATACAAAATCAGATGAACCACCTGGTGAATGAGTTCTTCCGCGGTGGTATGCGAGATGAGCGAGTTTGGAAGCAGAGTGGTTGGACCCCGGCGGTGGACATGTGTGAAAGCGATCAGGCATTCACGCTGACAGCCGAGCTCCCTGGGTTCTCGAAGGATGACGTGCAGGTCGAGCTTAAAGACAATCGGCTCACCTTGAAGGGGGAGCGCAAACGGGAGACCGACGTGCAGGAAAAGCAATATCGTCGGGTAGAGCGAGTCTACGGAGCTTTTGAGCGTTCCTTCAAGCTGGCTGCGGTGGTCGATGCTGACAAAGCCGAGGCCACCTTCAAGGATGGAGTGCTCAAGCTTACACTTCCCAAGACGGATGAGGCGAAGCCGAAGCCGATCAACATTACCGCCTAGCGCGTCAGCTACCCACTGGTCTGTGCCAGTGGGTGTGCAGCCAATCTCTAGCCGTATATATACAAGCACCCCCCACAGCAACCAGCTGTGGGGGGTGCTTGATGGGTTAGAACCTGGAATCAGCTCTTCGGACAACTCGGAGTCGAAAGGATGGTACTATGCATGTCGTGCCTGGACATGCCTATCGTGAAAGCGCTGATGCAGTGTTGGTAAGAGACAAGCGTGGTCAGCGCCTCCAGCCCGCACAGAGGGAAGGTGATTGCTTGCCCATCAGTGAGTTGGGCTCGAAGGCGATCTATCAGGTGTGTGCCGAACGGTTCGTGGCGGTCACGCTCTCCAAGTAGTCAGTCCTCAGAACCCAGCTTGAGAGCTTGGGGGTGTAGAGCAGCGGGATAGTCAAGGGGTGTCAGGGCTCTGCCCGTAGAGAACATGCGCCAGCGCCGATTGCACCTGATGTAGTGTAAACGGCTTGTAAAGACACTCCCAGGAACTGGTGGCTCTCACGCGCTGCTGTGTGGCTTCATCAATATATGCCGTCATAAACACCACTGGAATGGCCGCAGAGGCGTGAATGCGCTGGGCTGCCTCGACTCCGTCCATACTGCCTTGCAAGCGGATATCCATCAACACCACATCCGGGTGAAGCGCCAGGGCTTGCTGGATAGCCTCCGCCCCTGAGGCAGCCAACGCCACGACCGTATACCCCAGACGCGTCAGACGCCGCTGGAGGTCGGTAGCGATGAGGCGTTCATCTTCCACAATGAGAATTCGCGCTGCAGCCATAGTCGTCACCCCGAAACGATCCCCGGCGATGCTGGCGCTTCAGCGTATAGCAGGGTTCAAATGCGTCCATGACTCCGCAGAACAAGCCTACCCCCACCGTGCGTGAGACGCTCGGAATCGCCCCTCCGTTCCCCTATTATCCGGGAAAGACAACCCTCAACCCCCACAGAACGCTATGATTATACGGCATTGGCATCGATCGCCAATGGTTTCGAGCGGTTTTGCATGGAGACGAGGTGATCGTGCAGAAGATGATTGCTACCTTATCGCCACCGTTCGACAAAGGAAGCGTTATGCCCCTCCAGGGGGGGCGGATGAGAATTGAATCGTGAACCTCGTCCCCTGCGAACGATCGACCTGCACGCTGCCATTGAGTTGACTCACCTGGTCATACAGCAAATTCAAGCCGAGGGAGGGAGGTGGTGCGATATCGATGTCGCTGGTGGTGTTGGTGCCGTTATCCTGGACTACCAGGAGCCAGCGATCCCCAGCTTCCGGTCGCAAAATCACCCTGATTCGCCCCGGCTGAGCTTCTAGGAAGGAGAATCTACAGGGCTCGGAGACCAACTCGGTGAGCATCAATCCGCACGCGATGGCCGTGTCGATATTCATCTCGCCCTCTGCCTGGAGGTCGACGGCAATGCGACCTTCCATGTCGTACAGGCGAGCGAGATCTTTGACAAGACTTTGCAAATATGCGCGCATATCAATGCGGCTCAGATCCGCTGCGTCATACAGCCGTTGATGCACCAACAACATGGCTTGAACGCGTTGCTGGCCGCCCTGAAACAGGCTGCGTACAGCTGCGTCGGCAATCGTATCAGCCTGGAGCCCCAACAGCCTAGAGACGATTTGCAGGTTATCTTTGACCCGATAGGAGACCTCCCTCCGCAACACCTCCTTTTCTCTGAGCGTGGCAGCGATCCGTGCTTCTGTCCGCCTGTCCTCGGTGATGTCTTCGATGCCAAGGAGAATGATTCCCATTTCCTGTTCATCCCGCCGGATATGACGAGCATAGACGAGCACGGTCCTTTCCCCGATAGAGGGAAATTCATGGGTCACGGTAAAATCTTGGAAGTCAGCGTTGAAGGGGACGATGTTGTCGAGCAGTTGCCGCAACTCGGGAATCTTCCAAAGTACGTTGCCTAGTCTGTAGACGACCTGCTGCTCCGTCTCCTGCGCCGATGTCTGGAACATTGCGTAAAAGGCAGGGTTGGCCTTCAGGACGCGCAACTCTTGATCCAGGATGAGCAACGGACATGGCGCATTCTGGACTACCATCTCAGCGAATTGCCGTGTAGTTTCACCTTCTGCCAAGAGGGAGGTGAGACGGTCGATGTTCTTATACGAGCTGACGTCGATGAAGAGGAGCATCGCTCCTTCGATCCTGTTATCGGTGGTCTTGTACGGTCGAATCCGTAAAGAATACCAATGCCCGTTCCGGTCTTGCACTTCCCGCTCTTTGATACTGATATTATCGATGGCCTCTAAGATCAACTGGTCCAAGTCGGGAATGGGGATGTTGAGGTTGAGATGCCCGATCGGCCGTCCGACGTCCGTCGGGATGATACCGAGGGTGGTCTCGGCGGCAACGGTGAAGCGCCGGATGCGTAAATCACTGCCCAGCACGATGATTGGCAAGTTGGCACTGCTAAAGAGGTTATTGAGATCGTTATTGGCCTCCCCAAGCTCCTGATTGCGCTGCCGGAGCTCATCGTTCACCGTGCTCAGCTCTTCGTTCGTCGATTGAAGCTCCTCTTTGGCGGTCTCCAACTCTTCGTTAGTGCTCTGCAGCTCCTCATTACTGGAGAGGATCTCTTCGTTGGCGGATTTCAGCTCTTCGTTGGCCGATTCGTAGCGCTCGATGAGCGACTGCAAATATTGTTTGGTCGCCTCGAGCTCCTGGGCTAGCTGGTCGGTCCGCTCACGTCCGGCTTCCCGCCTGGCTCTGCCTACGGGAGGTGGCCTAAGTCCGGCTTCACCTCCAACTGGCGGGCTGATTTCTTCAAACAGGATGACAAAATGCTGAGGCAAGGGAGAGGGCAGCGGTAATGGTATGACGCGGACTCTGACATTGAGCAACCTGCCTTCGAATCGCAGCTGGACACCCTCACGCATGACAGGTCCACGGCCATTTTGGGCTTGCGTCAGTGTCGAGCGCAAGTCCGTCAATAAACCCTCGCGTGCCATCTGTTGCAAATTCAGGCTTGCACGCCCTGGTGCGGGTCGCAGGTAGTGGCTCGTATCACCTCGAAATTGGAGGATATCCATCTCCTGATTGATCAAGACCCCGGCTGGCGCATAATGATTCAAGATGATGCGGTCGGCCTCGTTATAGATGTCCACGCTCCTGAACAGAGGCTCATCCCGCTGCCCAACGAGGACATTCGCCTCCGCCTGTTCCCTTGCTCGCAACGGAAAGGGAAACTCAACTGCAGGGCGCGCCGCCGTCAATTTCTTAGCGAAGATTTTTTGCCTTTTATTGACCTGCGTAAACAGATCGGAAAAGGTCCCGATGCTTTCCGAAATACCGAGGGCGAGGTAGCCCTGTGGATTCAAGGCGTAGTGAAACAGCGGGATGATTCTCTTTTGCATGGCTGGCTCGAGGTAAATGAGCACATTTCGGCAGCTAATCAGGTCGAGATTTGAGAACGGCGGATCCTGATTGAGATCATGCCTAGCAAAGGTGCAAAGGTCGCGAATGGTAGGCGAGATTTGATAGCTTTGATCAACCTTTGTGAAGAAACGTCGCAGACGTTCGGGTGCAATATCCAGCGCGATGTTCTCGAGATAGCGACCGGTTCGGGCCCTCGCCAGGGCAATGTCGTCGATATCGGTGGCAAAGAGCCGGATGGGCGTGTCAATAGCTCTGTCACCCAGGATCTCGAGCAGGCAAATGGCAATGGAATAGCATTCCTCTCCAGTGGCACACCCCGGCACCCAGATTCTGACAGGCATCTTCGCTGTCCGGTCACGCATGATGGCGGGAAAGACTTCGCTCTTAAGCACCTCGAAGGTTCCGGGATCGCGGAAAAACCCTGTCACCTTGATGAGCAGATCGTGGTAGAGGGCGTCCAGTTCTTCTGAATGCGCCTGGAGATACCGTATATAATCCGCCAGCGAGTCCATCTTACACAGCGTCATGCGCCGGGTGATGCGGCGTTGAATCGTGTTCTGCCTATAGCAGGTAAAATCGACACCGCTGGCAACCCGCAGCAACCGTAATAGCTGGTGCAAACCCTCCTGACCGGCGGATTCGAGTATGGGAGAGGGGTCAGCAGGGAGCCCCTCCCCCCGTCCCGAATCTGCGGAAAAGACATAGGGGTGTTGTGCGATGCGCCTCAGCTCCTGGGCGATACCCGCTGGCGGTAAGATGAAATCGATGCCCCCATGCATGATGGCGCTGTGTGGCATGCCCGGGAATGTAGCAGTTCGGTCATCCTGGACAAATGTGATGCCGCCCCGTTCCTTGATCTCGGCTAAACCTAACGCTCCGTCGGACCCAGCGCCGGAGAGAATGATGCCAATGGCTCGATTGCCGTGCTGCTGGGCGAGTGAGCGAAAGAAAATATCAATAGGCATGTGTAGCCCACGGGTCCCACTGCGCGCCGTGAGCACGAAGGTCATACCATTCATGATCATGTCGGCATCGGGAGGCATCACGTAGATATGATTCGGTTTGATGGTCATTCCTCTTTGGACTAGCTGAACCGGCAGTTTGGTCACTCTGGATAGCAGCTCCGGGAGCAAAGTTGCATGGGTGGGGCTCAAGTGTTGCACCAGGACCAAGGCGAGGCCCGTTGTCACAGGAATATCTCGGAGCAACTGTGTGAAGGATTCCAACCCGCCGGCAGAGGCACCGATCCCTACAATGGGAAAGGCTGGAATGGGTGGCGATGTTTCAGGAGGAACTGTGGTTGGCTCTGTTGTTGGCAGGGGTAGGGGGCTACTCGCCTGCGGGGGTCGTTTCGGAGGTTGTCTCCCTCGTTTTTTCGGGCGCTCAGCCATGATAGGCCCTCCGTGCCAGTGATCAGAATTAGCAGGCACCCTAGCGGCACTCGAAATGTTAGGATTACCTATGGCTGCTGCCTAGCTACCAATAAGGCGGATGATGCTCTGTAGTCTGGTTTTCTCTGTGGTGAGACCGCTTATATCATAGTTTACCTTGCCAAGACCATCCGTATTTTTCCAGGAACGGGCGCGGGCCGAAAGGCGGCGTACGGCAATTCGGGACTTAGCCGCGACGAGGAGTCGGCAGGCCAGATCAATACGGCCATCGCACGGTGATGCATGTGCCTTGGTCGCGCTCCAGGGCGAGATCGCCGCGGAGCTGTTGTGTCAGCAGAGTGACCAATTGCCAGCCGAAGCGTGTTGGCTGATGGATGTCGAACCCTGCCGGCACGCCCACCCCGATATCGATGACTCGCAGCATTATCGAGTCCCCAGATACGCGCCGGAGCTCCATGGTGATCACGCCGGAACGGCCTTTCGGGAAGGCATGAACGACGGCATTGGTGAGCAATTCGTTGAATATCAGCCCGCAAGGCATGGCCTGCGCTAGCGGCAAGGCGAGGGGCTCGAGGTCCCCCGTGAACGTGATGCGGTTTGTGTCCACGCCAGACGTACGGATGACGGCAGCCCGGATGGCATGGAGATACACGGCGCCGTCGATGTCCGTCGCAGGGCTGGCCTGCTCTAGAGCCTCATGCAGGAGGGCCAGGACTTTGAGGCGCTGCGCGCTAGAGGCGAAGGGCGCAGCGAGGTTAGGATCCTGATGCTGGGCCCGTTGGAGGTTGAAAAGGCTCATTGCGAGCTGGAGGGTCGTCTTCATCCGGTGTTGTACGGCCTGGAGGTGCACGTCACAGGCGTGTACCTTGGCGCGAAGGTAATTCTCGGTTGCCTGCCTTTCCTCCAGAGTGGCTTGAAGGAACCGATGCGCGTCGACGAGCTCTGCGGTGAGCTCTGGGAGAGGGCGGTCGAGCCCATGGCGTGTCATCCGAAAGGCGGTGGCGGGGGGCTCACGTCCTATGGGGGCTGTCAGCAGCACCAGCCAAGCAGACTTTCCCGCCACAGCCAGCGGAGTCCAGGTCTGGTGTACCTCCAAGAAGCCACCATCTTTTCGGCGCAGCCGTCCCATGAGAGCCCGCGTCTGATCGGCAGGCTCCGAAGGTATAGCGAGGACCATCGCGATGTCCTCAGGCGGGCAGAGGGCAGTCGCCGTGAGGCCTACTATCTCGGCGCGCGTATAGCCGGAATGGCGTGCCGCAGCGTCATTGACCGCGAGAACCGTAAGGGTTGCAGCGTCGACAACCCACATGGGTACTGGAGACTGCTCGAACACAAGTGGATAGATTGCGCCTGAGGCAGCAACAGACTCTGGTGCTGGGCGGCGCGGTAGCGAGGATCGTCGTGGTGTTTTCGGCATGCTATTCCCTTCCATGGCGCGCCCATCAGGGGGAGGGGGCGGCTCTCTCCTATAAGCGTTGCGGTTGAGGGCGAACCCGATGGCGGCCCTGCCGCGCCCAGACGCGCATACCCGTTCGAAGGGCCGAGGAGGCTGGAGACGTATTCAAGGAGCCGAGCTTGGTGACTAAGGCGCACCAACCAGACAGGCAACCTCACCCCACGGGCGACACAGCCAGGGCGGGTAGGGTAGGATGGAACCGAGATGGAATTTGAAGGTCTCACGCGGCCACCGCGCTCCGACGCCTAGATCGCCAATTACATTCGGACTAAGGAGATATGAGCATAGCATAGTTCGCATAGAATAGATATATTCGATTAACAAATAGAACCAATGTGCCTTGTAGCGTAAAGATTTCGCTCCCATCACCGCCGTCCTTGCATGCTTTTCTTGATTGGTGTCGATCTTACCCTATCATCCTCAACCTTGTCACTCGTCCACCAGGTGAGCAAGGACTCCGGGTGATGGGCATCACACGGTGTGATACTGGCAGGTGGGTGTTGAAGAAGGAACCGGCCTCATAGCTGATTGTGCTATAATATCGGGCTATATCGAAGCCATGGCCATGCTTCACGACACCCCAAAGGGAACGACATGCCCGAGAATGAGCCTCTGCATCACGAGCACCAGGCACCAGACCAGGATCGAGAATTCCCAGCCTCGACCCTGACCTCCCCATGCCGCCAGGCGAGGCTTCTCGCCCGCCACCGCTCAGCCAAACGGCGATGGCTTTCTTGAGGCGGTCGCTAGCACGCCAGCAGCGCCGACGGGCGGCGTTCCGGGGACAATCACTCCGAGTGTGTGTCGACGGAGAACTCCGTTGGCAGATCGACCCACGAGCCAGCATCAGTGCGGATGCCGGGCCAGGAGCGCTGCAGAATACCGAGCCTTCTGCGGCGGGGGCCATCTCGCAAGAGCTATCATCCCAGCCTCCGGTGTCGTCGTCTCCGTTGCTACCTGATGCGTCCAAAGACTCGACCCACACTGGCAGCCGTCCTAGCCATCCCGCTAACTGCGATGTGCAACGGCGCTATGATGATGATTGACGGCAGCGCCAAACACCGATAGAATCTACATTATTCGTTACGGATGTGCCGCTCATATCCTGCCTGACTCATAAGGAGCGCACACATGAACATCACGGTTACACATGCCTCTTCAAACCCAGTTACTCTGGTGTGCCTCTTTAGTCAAGCTCGATTCTTACTGAGGCCACAACTTCTCACCCGTGTCTAATCCTCTCTTGTAGAAAATCGCTGACTGTGACTCCAATGTTCCGGTATCAATCCCTTTGGGTTCGTGACTCAGCCCACGAATAATTCCGCTACGAACCTGAGCAAGAAGCATGTGGGGAAGATGGATGTGACGGACGCCAGCATCGGGACGCCCGAGCTACAGTCCGTAGACAAGTGAGGCCTCTAGTTGGAGGAAGGACTATGCTGCACCGCGATGCACCCCTGAAGCTGAGCCGTCGCCAGTTGTTGCAGGCGGGCCTCGCCTCGGGCGCCGCCTTGTCTACCTGGCCCCTATATCGTTCGGCCGTGCTCTGGGGCCAGGAAGCGACTCCCCCAAAGTATGGAGGCATCCTGCATGCGCGCGGGTGGGATCCCGTCCACTTTGATCCGCACCTCACGCGCGCCTTCATGACACATACGGCGCTGAGCTTCGTATACAGCAAACTTCTGCGCCACAAAGCCGGTCCCGACGTGCAGCCGGGGATGTTCATCGTCGAGCCTGATCTGGCCGAACGCTGGGAAGAGCCGGACGACACCACTTATATCTTCCATCTGCGCAAGGGCGTGAAGTGGCACAACAAGCCGCCTGTCAACGGTCGTGAGTTAGTAGCCGAAGATGTGAAATTCACGTTTGACCGCTTCCTGACCGAGAAGGGTAATCCGGAGCGGCAATTGCTGGACTCGGTGGACCGGGTAGAGGTGGTGGATCGCTATACGGTCAAGTTCGTCCTCAAAGAACCCTTTGTCTGGCTGCTCGACATCCTGGCCAACGCTATGTGTATGTGGGTCGTTGCCCCCGAAGTGGCCGAGAAATACGGCGACTTCAAAAAAGTCGAGACTGCCATCGGTACCGGGCCGTTCCTTCTGGAGCGTTACGAGCCGAACGTGAAGACGGTCTTCAAACGTAATCCGGATTACTTCCGCCACGGTCTGCCGTATATCGACGAGGTGGAATGGTTGGTCGTACAGGATGAATCGACCGGGCTGGCAATGTTTCGCACAGGGCAACTCGACACCGGTCCAGGAGGGAATTGGCAGGTCCGGCAACCTGATCTGGAGTCGCTCAAGCAAAGCCATCCCGACCGGCGCTATCAGGACATTCAGATGAATAACGCCACGACGATCTGGATGCGGACCGATAAGACTCCCTTCAACGACGTGCGCGTGCGACGCGCTATTTCCCACGCGCTCGATCGTCAGGCAACCATCGAGGCGGTCTGGATGAGAGGCTCATTGTCGCCTGCGGTTTCTCCTGGCCTGGCTGAGTGGTCGCTGCCCATCGATCAACTCGGTGAGGGGGCGAAGTACTACCGCTACGATCCCAAGGAGGCCAAGCGCCTGTTGGCGGAAGCCGGTTATGCCAAAGGCTTTAAGACGACGCTCACGGCCTCAGGAGGCTACGGCCGCGACCTCATCGATGCGGTACAGATGGTCTTACGCGATCTCAAAGAGGTCGGCATCGACGCGGAGTTGAAGCTGCAGGAGTATGGCGCCTATCAAGCGACGACCGGCCAGGGCAAGTTCGAGGGCATGGCCATGGGACCCTACGGCGTCGGCTGGGAGCCCGATAGTGCCCTGTATGGCCCTTATACGCCGGACCAAGCGCGCAACCGCGGCCATGTCAACGACCCCAAGCTGGCCGCCTTGGTCAAGGAGCAACGGCAGACCAAGGACCCCGAGGCGCGCAAGCAACTCATCTTCGAGATTCAGCGCTATGCCGCCGAGCAGCAATACTATGTGTACCTGTCTTCGCAAATTATCACCAGTTCCTGGCAGTCGTCTCTGAAGAACTATGCACACAACATCACGTTCGACTACGGCAGTCGCATCGCGGTATCGTGGTTGGAGCGCTAGGTCAGCCGTCAGCGCCTTCGGCTTCCTACAGGTGGCTTGCTCCTTTGGCAAGGCGATGAGCATGTGCACGGCGATCAGCTGCGCTTCGAGATGAGATGGCAGGACGTACCGTGAACCTGGCAGGATGAGGAGAGAAGGAGGGGCGATCATGGAGGTCCAGAACATTCAGCCTCGACATGCCCATGATCTGAGTCGCCGTGATCTGCTAAAAGCCGGCCTGGCCGCCGGCGCGGCCCTATCTACGTGGTCCGCGTATCGTGTGCCCGCACTCTGGGGCGAAGCACCAGAGGCGCCCAAACGTGGGGGGATCCTCCGTGTGCGCGGACGGGATCCCGTGCACTTCGATCCCCACCTGACCCGTGACGCCAGGACACATAGCGCCTTGAGCTTCCTGTGCAGCCGGCTCCTGCGCTACAAAGTTGGAGAGGACGTGCGGCCGGGCACCTTTATCGTCGAGCCCGACCTGGCCGAACGCTGGGAGGAGCCGGATGACACGACCTATGTGTTCCATCTACGCCAGGGGGTTAAATGGCACCACAAACCGCCCGTCAATGGCCGCGAGTTAGTGGCTGAGGACGTAAAATTCACCTTCGACCGCTTCCGGTCGGAAAAAGCCAACCCGAGTCGTTACTTCCTGGACTCGGTCGATCGGGTCGAGGTCGTGGATCGCTACACGGTGAAGTTCGTCCTTCAGGAGCCGTTCGTGTGGCTGCTCGACATCCTGGCCAGCGCCACCTCGATGTGGATCGTGGCCCCAGAAGTGGCTGAGAAATATGGCGACTTCAAGAAAGTCGAGACCGCCATTGGTACGGGACCTTTTGTCCTGGAGGGCTACGAGCCCAATGTGAAGACCGTGTTCCGACGCAACCCCGATTACTTCCGTCAGGGGCTGCCATACATCGATGGGGTCGAGTGGTTGGTCGTGGAGGACGAATCGACCGGGCTGGCGATGTATCGCACGGGGCAGATCGACGCCGGCCCCGGCTTACAGTGGGATGTTCGCCAAGCGGACTTGGACACGCTCAAGCAGAGCCATCCGAACCTGCGCTATCAAGATATGCTGGCCAATAACGCCATCACAGTCTGGATGCGCACCGACAAGTCCCCCTTCACCGATGTGCGCGTGCGGCGGGCCATCTCGCACGCCATCGATCGACAGGGGGTCATCGAGGCCGTGTGGATGAAAGGTGAGCTGTCACCCGCGGTCCCCCGGGGCTTGGCCGAGTGGTCGCTGCCCATCGATCAGCTCGGTGAGGGAGCGAAGTACTATCGATATGATCCGCAGGAGGCCCGACGGTTACTGGCTGAGGCCGGGTATGCCCAAGGCCTGAAAACAACCCTCATGGCTACCGGGGGCTACGGTCGCGACCTGCTCGATGCGGCGCAGATGGTGCAGCGCTCTCTTAAAGAGGTTGGCATCGAGGTAGAGTTGAAGATCCAGGAATATGGGGCGTATCAAGCGACGACGGGCCAGGGCAAATTCGAGGGCCTAGCGATGGGTCCGTACGCCTTGGGCTGGGAAGCGGATAGCTCACTGTATGGACAGTATATGCCCGACCAACTACGCAACCGGGGCCACGTCAACGACTCCAAGCTAGCGGCCATGGTCAAGGAACAACGGCGCCTGAAAGACCCTGAGGCGCGCAGGAACCTCATCTACGACATTCAGCGGTACGCGGCGGAGCAGCAATACTATGTCTACCTATCCTCCCAGGTTATCACCGCCTCCTGGCAACCATACGTGAAGAACTTTGCCCCGAACCTGACCGCCGACTTCGGCAGCCGGGCTGCGGCGTTGTGGCTGGATCGGTAGGTGCAACGCCTGTCCCACGGCTCTCCTTGTGGGCCAGGCGGCCCAACAGTGGAGGATCCACTCAGGGCCACCGACGTGTAGACCATAGGAATCTTCAGCTTGATCGGTTATGGTAGGCGGACTACCATCGCAGCATCAGAAGTTACCTGCCTTGAGCCAGCTGGCTGAGAGGAGCCCCCGAGATGCAGTGCCCGCTTTGCCAGGCCAACAACCGCGAAGGGCGCCGATTCTGCGCGGAGTGCGGCGCGTCGCTGGCCCTCCCCTGCTCTGCTTGCGGGTTCCCGAATGAGCCGGGGAAAAAGTTCTGCAGCGGTTGCGGCATGCCCCTGACCTCAGAGGCTGTCCGAAAAGTAACATCTAATAAATCAGATGGTTAGTCATTGCCAAAAGCATGACGCTAGACCGACTATCCAGTAATTCCGTTTTTAAGCTTGCCCAGGACGTGGCACAAGATGTTGTCTTTCAAAGACTTTGTGTCCGGACAGCCTCTCAGTCCGTCGAACTTCAGAGCCGAGGCTGAGTTCCCCTCCGTCCTACTGGCCGAAACACTTGGCCGCCCGCAAGGAGCTTACGGTATGACAGCACCCAGAGTTATGACGCACGAACTGTCGCTGCTGGAAGACCTCCGTTACGCGGTCCATGGCTTGTGCGCGCCCTTCGTGTGCGGGGGAACGCTGGTGCCCGACCAGCCCCTCACCCTCTACTTCCAAGACAACACCCAGCTCCCGGTGCTACGTGCGCCGAGGGTCTTCGAACAAGAGCAGCTCCTGCAGCCGCTGGTTGAGCGCTGCACCCCAGCACCCTTCGGCAAGGGGCGTCAGACCCGCTACGACCGCAATGTCCGTAACGCCCTCCAGCTCAAGGCCGAGGGCGGCGCCTTCTCCGTCCTGAACTTCGACCCACAAGCGGCGGGCATGCTCGAGCAGATCCGCCGCCAGCTCGTGCCGCAGGACCCGACCCCACTCACCGCGGAGCTGTACAACCTCAACATCTACGCGAGGGACGGCCACTTCGCGCCCCACAAGGACACCCCACGCGGCAGCGACATGCTCGGTACTCTCGTCGTCTGCCTGCCCTCGCAGTTTTCCAACGGCGCGCTTGTAGTCAAGCACCAGGGCGTCTTCCAGACCTTCGACTGGGGGGAAGCCATCCGGCAGCAGGCCGAGCCGACGCGCCTCCACTGGGCCGCCTTCTTCGGTGACGTCGAGCATCAGATCGAGCAGGTCTGGGGCGGCCTCCGCGTCACCGTGACCTATCTGCTCAGGCGCGGCACCGGGAGCGCACCCTTGCCGGTCGTCGCCCCCGAGGCGCTGCCTACCCTGGTGCAGGACAAGCTGCGCGCCCTGCTCGCTGATCGCCGCTTTCTGCCCAGGGGAGGGACGCTCGCCTTCCCCTGCTCCCACCTCTATCACCAGGACGCTCGCTTCCAGCGCCAGCAGCGGCCACTCTCCCGGCAGACAGTGTCTGCCCTCAAGGGTCGGGATTACCTCGTCGCGGCGGCCGTGCTGGCCGAGGGATTGGAGGTCACCTTCTACCCCTACCTGATCGAGACCTGTGCCGACGAGACCTGGCAGCTCGCGCGCTTTCCCACCCCGCGCGAGCAGGCGGCGTTGGGCGAGCAGATGGACCCGACAGACCTCGAGGAGGCGCTGACCATCCGGGCAAGCTCCGAGGAGGCAGGAGACTTTGGTCTCACCTGGGTGGAACCACCACCCCATTTCAATGGACCGCCCACCATGTACCCTGAGGCGGCAGCAGGCAGGGCCCATACGCAGGACCCAGATCTTCCGGCTCTGGCGCACCTGCATGCGTGCGAGTACAGCGCCACCGGCTACTTCGGGAACGAAGGCAGCGACGTTGACTTCTACATCTACGGGGCGCTGCATGTGAAGATCCCGCCGTATGGCACAGGGTCTCGCGTCGTGGGCAAGGTCGAGTCACCTCGGGCGCCCTCGTCAGCCCCTCGCAAACGATCGGCGCGCAAGGAACGCGGGTGAGCCATCGGCAGAGGGAGGGTTGGCGATGACCTTTGAGGAGATCCTCGACCAGGCGATGGCCATGCTCCAGCGTCGCGGACGCCTGACCTACAGCACCCTCAAGCGGCAGTTCCAACTCGATGACGCGGCCCTGGAAGATTTGAAGAACGAGCTCATCTACGGCCAACGCCTGGCGGTGGATGAAGAGGAACGCGTGCTGGTCTGGAGAGGGGAACCGCTGTCAGCCCCACCCCCCACTCCCGCGCCGCCCCCGGCACCGCCAGCGAGCCGGCACGCGTGCCCCTGGCCTACACCCCGGCGCACCTCGCCGAGAAGATTCTTATCTCCCGGAGCGCTCTCGAAGGCGAACGCAAGCAGGTCACGGTGCTGTTTGCGGACCTGAAGGGGTCCATGGAGCTGCTGGCCGATCGCGACCCCGAGGAGGCCCGACAGCTGCTGGACCCGGTCCTGGAGCGCATGATCGAGGCCGTGCACCGCTACGAGGGCACCGTCAACCAGGTGATGGGGGATGGCATTATGGCCCTCTTCGGCGCGCCCATTGCCCATGAAGATCATGCCGTGCGCGCCTGCTACGCGGCGCTGCGCATGCAGGAGACCGTGACCCGCTACGGCGACGAGATGCAGCGCTCCCATGGGGTGCCGGTGCAGATCCGCGTCGGGCTCAATGCCGGGGAAGTGGTGGTGCGGGCGATCGACAGCAGCCTGCACATGGACTACACGGCGGTGGGCCAGACCACCCACCTGGCGGCGCGTATGGAGCAGATGGCCAAGCCGGGCTCGGTGCTCACCACGGGGGAGACCCTGCGGCTGGCCGAAGGGTTCGTCCAGGTCAAAGCGCTGGGCCCCGTCGCGGTCAAGGGGCTGGTGGACCCCGTGGAGGTGTTCGAGCTGGTCGGTGCCGCCTCCACCCGGACGCGCCTGCAGGCGTTTGCGGCCCGCGGGCTCACCCGTTTCGTCGGGCGGCAGGCGGAGCTCGAGGCCTTGCGCCAGGCCCTGGAGCGCGCCGGCACCAGCCACGGCCAGGTCGTGGCGGTCATTGGGGAGCCCGGGGTGGGCAAGACCCGCCTGGTCTACGAGTTCACCCGCTCCCATCACACCCACGACTGGCTCGTGCTCGAAAGCAGCTCAGTCTCCTACGGCAAGGCCACCGCCTACCTCCCCGTGCGCGACCTCCTCAAGGCCTACTTCCAGATCGACGACCGCGACGACGGGCGCAAGATCCGCGAGAAGCTCACCGGCAAGCTCCTCACCCTGGATGCGGCCCTCGGGCCGACCCTGCCGGCCTTCCTCGCGCTCCTGGACGTGCCGGTGGAGGATCCGGCACTGGCAGGACCTCGATCCCTCGCAACGCCGCCAGCGCACCATCGAGGCCATCAAGCGCCTGCTGCTGCGCGAGAGCCAGGTGCAGCCGCTGCTCCTGGTCTTCGAGAACCTGCACTGGATCGACGCCGAGACCCAGGCGGTCCTCGACAGCCTGATCGACAGCCTGCCCACCGCCCGCCTGCTCCTGCTGGTCAACTACCGCCCCGAGTACCAGCACGGCTGGGGCAGCAAGACCTACTACACGCAACTCCGGCTCGACCCCTTGCCCACCGCGAGCGCCGAGGAACTGCTGCAGGCCCTGCTGGGGGACGACCCCAGCCTGGTGCCACTCAAGCGGCTCTTGATCGAGCGCACCGAGGGCAACCCCTTTTTCCTGGAGGAGAGCGTCCGGGCCCTGGTGGAAACCGGGGTGCTGGTCGGCGAGCGCGGCGCCTATCGCCTGGCAAAGCCCCTCGAGAGCCTGCAGGTCCCCGCCACGGTGCAGGCGGTCCTGGCGGCCCGCATCGACCGCCTGCCGCCCGAGGAGAAGCGTCTCCTCCAGACCGCGGCGGTCATCGGCACCGAGGTGCCCTTCGCCCTCCTGCAGGCCATCGCGGAGCTGTCCGAGGAGGAGCTGCGCCGCGGTCTCGGCCACCTGCAGGCCGCCGAGTTCCTCTACGAAACCAGCCTCTTCCCCGAGCTCGAATACACCTTCAAGCACGCCCTCACCCACGAGGTGGCCTACGGCAGTCTCCTGCAGGAGCGGCGCCGGACCCTGCACGCCCGCATCGTCGCAGCCATCGAACGGCTCTCTGCCGACCGGCTGCCCGAGCAGGCGGAACGGCTGGCCCAGCATGCCTTCCGGGGCGAGGTCTGGGACAAGGCCGTGGCGTACGGTCGGCAGGCCGGTACCAGGGCGCAGACGCGTTCGGCCCTGCGAGAGGCTGTGGCGTGCTTCGAGCAGGCCCTGGCAGCCCTCACGCATCTCCCGGAGAGCCGCGCCACGCAGGAGCAGGCCATCGACCTCCGGTTCGACCTGCGAAATGCGCTCTGGGCACTCGGAGAATTCGGGCAGATGCTCGACTACCTGCGCGAGGCTGCAACCCTCGCCGAGGCCCTCGACGACCAGCCGCGGCTGGGGCGGGTCGCCGTCTATATGTGCCGATATTTCAGGGAGATGGGGGACCATGACAGCGCAGTCGAGTCCGGCCAGCACGCCCTCGCCGTGGCTGAGACGCTCGGAGATTTCGCCCTGCAGGTCATGGCGAATCACTACCTGGGTGTGGCCTACCATACTCTGGGCGACTATCGTCGGGCGATGGGGTTCCTGAGGAAAAATGTGGAGTCTCTTGCAGGTGATCTGCTCCGTGAGCGCTTCGGCACTGACCGGCCTGCCTGCCGTGAACTCCCGTGCCTGGTTAGCCCGGTGCCTTGCCGAGCTGGGAGCGTTCCCCGAGGGGATCGCCCATGGAGAAGAAGCGGTCCGGATCGCCGAGGCGGTCGATCACCCAAACAGCCTGATCCATGCGTATCTCGGTGTCGGTTTTCTCTCCCTCCGCACAGGGGGACCTCTCCAGGGCCATCCCCGTGCTCGAACGCTGCCTTGAGCTCTGCCGGGTTTATAACATCCTGCTCTGGTTCCCCGAGACCGCCTCGGCCCTGGGCTGTGCGTATGCCTGTGCCGGCCGTGTCGCCGAGGCCTTGCCGCTGCTGGAGCAGGCGGAGCAGAGAGGTGCCGCGATGGGGACCATGGGCGGTCAGTCACTGCGGGTGGGCTATGTGAGCGAGGCCTATCTGCTGGCCGGCCGCATGCAGGAGGCGGTGCAACTCGCTGGGCGTGCCCTCGACCTCGCCCGTGCCCATAAGGAGCGGGGACACGAGGCGTGGGCCCTGCGGCTCCTCGGCGAGATCGCCGCCCATCAGGACCCCCCGGAGATCGAGCCGGCCGCACATCACTACCGGCAGGCCCTCGCCCTGGCCGAGGAACTCGGCATGCGTCCGCTCGTGGCCCACTGCCACCTCGGCCTCGGCACGCTGTATACCAAGACTGGCCAGCGGGAGCAGGCCCGCGCTGAGCTGTCCGCCGCCATCGAGATGTATCGCGCCATGGAGATGACGTTCTGGCTATCCCAGGCGGAGGCCATGCTGGCAGAGGCCATAGAACAAAGGTAAGGTCCCAGTCTTGCTCCCGTTTGTAGCCAGACCCAAGTTGTTTTGTTCATTCCTCCTGGTGCGGTGACAAGAGTAGGTACAGTCTGTGAGATGCACTGTGGGACGCACGATGGCTCTCGATTGAGAGTAGAGGCGCATTCATGAGCGAAGATTCTTGGCCAGCAGGAGGCATACAACTGGTCGCTGGCGTGCAACCACCTGGGTTCACCCCAGTGACCGAGGAGATCTTAGCGGAGATTGTCCGCCGCATCGTCACCGCACTGCATCCTGAGCGGGTCATCCTCTTCGGGTCGTACGCCTACGGCACACCGTCAGACCACAGCGATGTCGACTTACTGGTCATCCTGGAAACGGATGCCCGACCCGCAGACCGCTACCTGGCGGTGTCACGCCTGATCCGCCCGCGGCCATTTCCGTTGGACATTGTGGTCAAGACACCGGACGAAATCACCCAGGCCCTGGTGAAGGGTGACAGCTTCATCCGTGAGATTGTCACCCAGGGGCGAGTGCTGTATGCACGCTCCGACTGAACCTCTGGCCTGGGTGGCACGAGCGGAAGAAGACTTGGCGTTAGCACGATCGGCGCTGCGGCGTAAGACACCTTTGACGTACGGGGCAACCTTCCATGCCCAGCAGTGTGCTGAAAAATACCTTAAGGCGCTGCTCTTGGCCCGACATCAGGTATTTCCCAGAACTCATGACTTGGCGGCATTGAGCGACTTGTGCCTGCAAAATGAGATTATCGTTCCGGTGGATCGAGATGCACTCGAGCGCTTGACAGCCTATGCTGTTCAGGTGCGTTACCCGGGTGAAGATCCCACGCCCGATGAGGCACAAGAAGCACTGCAAATAGCCCAGGCTGTGCGCCGATTTGCCAGAAGGTTGCTGAACCCTTGAACTGTATCGTGCCATGGAGATGACTTTTGGCTACCCCGAGCGGAGGCCGCGCTGGCGCAGGCGGAGTAGAGCAGAAGATGGTGTGGGAAGACGGTGTTGAGTGCATCAGGGATTCCTCCATTCGATGAGCTAAATCGGAACACATAACATTGGTGCACCTGCGTTTGCAGTCAGTGGCAAAATCCCCCCTGCCCTCCTTTGTCAAAGCTCTCTGGGGTAGGTTTTTCATCCCCTCTCCCTCTGGGAGAGGGTTAGGGTGAGGGAAGGATGGTGGCATCGCAGAAGACCCCCCTCACCCCCGCCCTCTCCCGGTGGGAGAGGGAAAAAGGTACCAGGGTCAGTGTCGTGTCCGAAAAAACCTACCCTTATGAGCCAGAGGGAGGGGGAAAAACAGGAGGGCATCATGGACAACGACATCAGGGTCCCGGGTCTGGGGCGCATCGTGTCCAAGCGTGCCCCCCTCAATTGCATCGCCTACGCACTCCAATATGGCGCAAGCCCAGTCTGGAACGCACGCCAGGGATTTTTGCTTTGGGTCGATCTTTTGTCATGAAGAGGAGTACCCATGGAGACACCGCAGCGAGATCTCGGAGAGACACGTGGTGTGAGCCGTCGTCAGCTGCTGAAAGCCGGCTTGGCAGCCGGTGTAGCGCTATCTGCCTGGCCCCTCATCGATCCACCTACGCCATGGAGTGAAGAAGCAGGACCGCCCAAACGCGGCGGCATCCTGCGCGTGCGCGGGCGAGACCCGGTCCACTTCGATCCGCACCTGTCGATCAATGTCAGGACACAGAGCACGCTCAGTTTCGTATACAGCAAGCTGGTGCGGCATAAAGTCGGCGCGGACGTGCAGCCAGGCACCTTCATCGTGGAGCCCGATCTGGCGGAGCGATGGGAGGAAGTGGACGACACGACCTATGTCTTCCATCTGCGCAAAGGAGTCAAATGGCACAACAAACCGCCTGTCAACGGCCGCGAATTGGTAGCCGAGGACGTCAAATTCAGCTATGACCGCTTCCTAACGGAAAAGGGGAATGCCGACCGTTACATCTTGGAGCTCGTCGACAGGGTCGAGGTGGTAGACCGCTATACGGTGAAGTTCCTCCTCAAAGAGCCCTATGTCTGGCTGATCAACGTACTGGCCAACCCGCGGAGCATGTGGATCTTGGCCCCCGAGGTCCTGGAGAAATACGGTGACTTCAAGAAGGTCGAGACCGCCATCGGCACTGGCCCATTCACCCTGGAGCGCTACGAGCCGAACGTCAAGACGATCTTCAAGCGCAACCCGGAGTATTTCCTCAAGGACCTACCCTGGGTAGACGGGGTGGAGTGGCTGGTCCTCGACGATCCCTCGACAGGACTGGCGATGTATCGCACGGGGCAAATCGACGCAGGCCCAGAGTCCAACTGGAACGTGCGCCAACAGGACCTGGACTCGCTCAAGAAGAGTCATCCGCACCTGCACTACCGGGATTGGCTGTCACTCGTGACCCATGCGATCTACCTGCGGACCGATCAGCCTCCCTTCAACGACGTGCGCGTCCGGCGGGCCATCTCTCATGCGCTCGATCGCCAGGCGATCGTCGAGGCGGTATATGTCAGAGGCGAGCCGACCTCAGCCATAGGCCGCGGCTCAGCCGAGTGGTCGCTGCCCGTCGATCAACTCGGTGAGGGGGCGAAATACTATCGGTACGATCCCAAGGAGGCCAAGCGTTTGCTGGCGGAAGCGGGTTTTCCAAAAGGCTTTAAGACACAACTCAATTCCACTGGTGGGTACGGCCCTGATTTGCCGGATGCCGTGCAATTGGCGCAGCGGTATCTCAAGGATGTCGGCATCGAGGCAGAAATGAAGCTCCAGGAATATGGTGCCTACATGGCGACGACGTTCGTGGGCAAGTTCGAGGGTATGGCCATGGGGCCCATCAGCATCGCCTGGGAACCGGATAGTGTGCTGTACGGCTTGTATGGGCCTGACCAACCGCGCAACAGCGGCCACGTCAATGACCCCAAGATCACGGCGTTGCTGAAAGAGCAGCGCCGGACGAAGGACGTAAAGGCGCGCAAGGAGCTCATTTTCGACATCCAGCGGTATGCGTCGGAACAGCAGTACTATGTGTACACCAACTCCAACATGCTCACCGGTTCCTGGCAGCCGTATGTGAAGAACTTTGCCCCAAATATGACCTATGACTTCGGCAATCGCGCCGCGGCATTGTGGCTGGATCGGTAACGCAGGGACGGGATAGGTGTTGTTGTCCTTTTTGAGGAGGGTATACCATGGAACGGCACATGAGATGGTCAATGCTCATCGGTCTGCTGGTTGCCCTGGCTTTCGGCGGATTTGTCACCGCCCAGGAGCCCAGACTTGGCGGCACGCTGCGGGTGGCGTGGGAAGCGGATGTCACCGGGCTCGATCCGCATCTCTCCACTTGATCCTCATCTCTCCAATGGTATCCAGGCCTGGCACGTGGTAGGCAATCTCTTCAGTAGCCTGCTCACCATCGACGCCCAACTCAACTATATCCCCGACCTGGCCGAGTCCTGGGACGTCCTGGAGGATGGTAAAGTTTACGTGTTCCACCTGCGCAAGGGGGTGAAGTTCCACGATGGCACTGACTTCGATGCCGAGGTGGTGCGCTGGAACTATCAGCGCATCATAGATCCTGAGGAAAAGGCCCTCGACGCCCCCCTTTATAGCGTCGTCGAGGCGGTGGAAGCCCTCGATGCCCACACGGTGCAATTCACCCTCAAACATCCCAGCATGACCCTGCTGCCGACGATAGCGGCCAACCGTACGGGGTTTTTGCAGATGTCCCCAGCTTCCTACAAGCAGTGGGGCAAGGAAGAGGTGCGCATGCATCCGGTGGGCACAGGGCCCGTACAAGCTCGCCCGCTGGGACCAGAACCAGATCATCGTGCTCGAGAAAAACCCCCACTACTTCAAGCCGGATCTCCCCTATCTGGATCGCATCGAGCTACGCATCATGAAGGAGGGAGTGACGCGGGTGACGGCGTTGCGGGCGGGGGAGGTGGATTTCGCTAACGCAGTGCCCCGCGAGCAGGTGGAGCGTCTCGCCAAAGACACGCACATCCAGATGCTCCGGGGCCGGGAGACCCAACGCATCACGCTGTCCTTCAACCAGAAGAAACCACCCTTCAAGGACGTGCGCGTACGACAGGCGGTACTCGGCTATGGGATCGACCGCTACACCATTGCCAAGACGGCGCTCCTGGGGCAGGCACAGCCCCTGTGGAGCGTAGTACCCCAGGGGGCGAGGGACCATATCGACTTTGCGAGAGCAATTCCCTTACAATCCCGACAAGGCGAGGGCGCTGCTGAAGGAGGCGGGATATGACGAGAAGACGCCCTCTGCGCTACACCATCATGACCCATGGTGCGGAGGCGGCACTGCCCACCATCGCCACCATCATCAAGACGCAGGTCGCCAAGATCGGGGTGGAGGTAACGGTGGAGGTCATCGACCGCCCGATCTTCCTGCGGCGCTTGACGACGGACCGGGACTGGGATCAATCGGTCAATCTGGCCGCGGCCGCGTGGGATCCCTATACGATTTCCCGTGTGATGGATAGCCGGGAGGGAACCAATGTCTTCAACCACGCCGATACGCACGTGGACGCCTTGATCGACCGTATGAGGGAGGCGCCGACGGAAGAGACGTTCCGCCAGGCCGGGCACGATTTTCAACAGTATGTAGCAGAGAACATGATCGTGACAAGCGCTGCTTCAGTCCCCTTCTTACAGGCAGCGCGCACATATGTGAAGGGCTATGAGCTTTTGCATGGCTACAAGATTCGCTTCGAGACGACATGGCTTGAGAAGCCCTGAGCCTCTGGCGGGGGTTTGCAGACACCCCCGCCATCCGTCCACTGACGCTAGGAGGAAGCGCCAGGACAGGCCAGGTCTGCAACCTTGGTCAGGAAGCGGACCGTGGTGGAGATCTTGCTCCCATAGACCGGGATGAGCTCGATCAACCACAGAGACTTGTCGACCAATGGTCTCACAGCGCGGTATTGCTCGCAGACCTGGGCTAAGTTGGGTATGGCCCGAACGTCTTCTTGCTCTCGCAGCACACTCTCGATCTGATTGAGAGCCTCTAGGCCTTCTTGCTCTGTTGCCATGTGTATCTCTCCTTTCTGTGCACTAGCGAAATAAACGAAAGTAGGGATTGCCGTAATGCTGGTACGCACCCCAAGTGCGTACCCCGTAAGGCAGCTCGTAGATCGCCTTTCTCGCCTTGCGCATGGCCACATGCATGGGTTCCACCTCCAGGCCTTCCAAGCCGAGCAGACCGGTGTAGAGGCACTTTGCGAAATCACGAGCGGCTAGGTCATTGACTGGCCAGGCGGTGCAGACAAAATTCTGCACGCCACGGGCAAAGAATGATTCTGCAAAGCTGGGCGCTAGCTCGGGCGAGCGCTGCTCGGAACGATCAGGTGTAATCCCCGACTCACAGGCGTTGGAAAAGATGAACTTGGGAATACGGTCGACCCGGCTCAATTCATTGGCACTGATACGCTTACCACCGGTGAAGATCCAGCCCGAGGCTGAAGGCTTCTGTTTATCATACATACAATGGCCAGCATAGTGCAGCACGTCAAAGGGTTTGAGGATCAACTCCTGCATCACGCGGGTGCGGGTGGCCTGGCTCGGCCCCAGCAGGGCCACGATTTCCACCCCACTGACCTTCATGTCCGGCTCATGTGCCACGAGCTGCTTAAACTTCTCAAACAGGTCGCGTACGAGGATGGCCTCCTCCTGCGCACCGGGTAGGGGATTGTCGGCCGCTGGGTCGCCGACAATCAGCACCCGCAGGACGCGGTTCGGTGGCGGGGGTGGTTCGGGAGGTGGGGAAAAAATCGTCCGTAACTGGCGGGTGAACCCACGATGGAGGCCCAGAAACGTACGATCTTCCTGTTTCCCAGTGCCGGCCGTGGCCCTGAGATCAGGTTGGGCGACCATTTCCCAATGGACACGAGCCACCGTGGCATCGCAGGTAAGCACCAGTGGGGCATCCGACGACAGGAGCTGCTGGAGGTCAGCCGGGAAGAGCAACTTCTCCAGAAACTCTCCTAACTCCCCCTGTCTGCCTTTCTCCCGCTGAGCCGACAGCTCCGCATTTGCCTCATTGACCAGATCGGGGTCAAGAGGGATGTCACGCTGCGGCGCAGAGGCCGTCTCAGTAATCGCACCGAAACGGTACACATCACCATCCAGCTCGACTGTGAGTCGAGTGGGGATGTCGCTGGTCAACTTGCTTTCCGGTTGTTCATCTTCCGCTGCACGCCGCTTTCTGTCCTCCTCTGTTGCCTCTACCTTAAGCTGGTCGATCTCCTCAAGCGTGAGCCGAACGAGCTCGACCTCTGGGGACTTGGGTGGGGCGGACTCGGCCGCCGTTTCGGACTGAGCAGGAAATGCTGCGTCTAACGCCCTCCATATCCTCAACAGTTTTGCCGGCTGCTGTTCTACGAAGGTGATCACTTCCAGATGGCGCCGAGCATCCTCCGCGGAGCTACCAATCGCCCGTTTAGCTCCCTCCAACCAAGCGCCAACCGCATCCGGGACCGATAGATTGCCGTTCCCCGATCCAATCAAGACCGTTGCCAAGTGGCGTTTGCCCAATCGCCCCAACGACCAGCAGAGCTCACGCGCCAGCACCGTCAGCTCGGGGGTACCGAATCGTCCCGCATAGCCCATTCCGGCGATGGCGATGAGCCGGTCTCGCCCTGATTGGTCATCGTCGTCCCGGGTGCGCGGATCGTCGAGGAAAAATGGCTGTCCCAATTCTCCACGAATAATGCCACGTTCCGTGAACTGCGTCAGCAACAGTTCGGACTCCCCAAGTGGCAGGTTGGAGGCATCAACTGTGCCCTGCAGCCTGGAGCTAATGGCCTGGTCCAGAGCCTTCTCGGCCGCAACTGGCTTGACGCCGATGTAATGTCCGACGGCCAGGGCATCGACGGGAATCTCACCGTCAGTGCCCGGTTGTCCGACATCCTGAATGTTTGCTTTGAGTAGCCGCACTCTGATCTTGGGTATCGGCGCTGCAACATCGGTTTGGACCGGAGGCGGTGTTGCACCCACAGATGGCCCGCCTGGCTCCTTTGGAGCGCTGATGAAACCGCGGGTAAGAATGTCCTCGGACTCACGCTCACGCTCGTTCACGAGGAGGGGCTCCTCGACTGTGTTTCCTCGAGCCATGTCCTCAGCTCTGAGGGGTAGCATCAATTCCATCAGGCGTGCTTCCTCCACTGCCTGCTTGGCCAAGAGCTCGGCGCGGGCGGCCTGTTTCGTGGCATCATCTTCCTCACCCCGCAGCGCAGAGGGGATCTCTAGGACCAACCGCTTTGTGGTACCGGTACGCAGGAGGTCATCAATGGCAGCGATCACGGTGCGGTTCCCTGGGAGAGCACCGTGCTCCTCTTCGATATAGAAGGTGGGAACCGGCCTGCCATTGTCGGCCTGCAACAGGCCAAGCGTATGAGGTACCGTGCCATCCCCTCTCTTGGTAACTTCGTAGCCATCAGTAGAACGTAGCTTCCCCCAATCCCGAACACCGCTGTAAGTGGCCTGATTGTAGCCCGCGATGTAGAGCATGCGGTCCGCATCGATCACCGTGGACAAACCATTGTGAAACTCGCCCGCCAGATCGAGCCGACTTTGCAAGGGGGCAAGCGGGGCGTACGTGGATGCCTGATACAGTTTCTGCATATCCTGCATTCCCGGCACGCGTGGCGAGGGCAGCATTTGGTAACTGCCGACAAATGTCTTGACGATATTGAGCAGGTCCTGGACGGTGTGGCGCAGGTCGATCAGCGCCAACTTGTTCAGCGTGTCATTGAGGCCTAGAAGAAGCTGAGGGATGGTAAAAGAACCGTAATTAGGGGTCCCAAGCATCACGAGGCGACCTCCTCGCCTGCCGTTGGTTTGGGAGTCCCACATGGACTTCCAGCGCTCTGGGTATTTCTTGATGAAGGCACGGGCGACCAAGCCACCCATCGAGTGGGCCACCAGGTGGGCCGGCCCGTTGTCACCAAACCATACTCGGAGACTCTGCGCCAATTCATCCGCGGTGCTATTGATATCGAGCCGCCAGTCATACCAGAAGGCATGGGCATCCCAGCTCTGCATCAGCGACAATAACAACTCCCCATAATAGCGTTTAAGGATTCCAGTAGCTTCGATAGGCGAAATGCTGTTGCCCCTATCATCTATTTTAAGGCGTTCAAACTGGCCCAACACAAGTCGGAAAAACTTCAACCAGATATGATCCGGCTGCGCATTACTCTCATGATAGGTGAGCTCTCCGCCCATGATACCGTGTAGCACCACAACGTTGCCTTCGGTGGGCCGATCAGAGCGGGTGAGACTGCTCTGCAGGACCAGTTCGCGCATACGTTCGAAGGGAGCATCTCCTAAATACGTGCGCAACACACGCTCTTCTTCAGGGCTCGGCCGCACCATCATCGCGGCCAATCCCTTTGGATCCGCGGCCTCGACTCGATTAATAAATTCTCGTTCGTTGATCATAGCTACTCCATACTTTTCCCGGGAAGTGCTCCCGACTGCGGGATACATTTAACTGGGGGAATTTGGTTCCTTTCTGTATCCTAGATCAGCGTTAAATTCAAGCCGAAAAAGAGCATGCTCGTTGTCTGGCCGCTACCACCCGAGCGACGCGCGATCGCTGTCCCGCTGCAGCACTGAGAGCCAGGAGAAAAACCGCCGCCTCTCAGTGCTGAGGGGGAACACTCGACCACACTCAATCGCCATGGACGTGCGATGCACACGCCGGGTGGCGGGGAACTTGGCGCGGTCGTGACGTCATCCAAACACCGGCTCACAGCCTTGCGTTGGCATCGGCGATTAGCGCCGTCATACGAGCAAAAAATCCATTCGGCGTGCCCCCTCTATCCGTTCTCTTGCCTTTGCGTGGACTACCCTGACTATCGTGAGCTTAGCGGGGTGTCAGATTTGCTTACAGGCGCGAGGTAGTTTTGCACGGTGTATTCTCCGATTTTGCGTCCCATCGCCGCAGCGATTTCACCAGAAGTACGGTAATGCACGCCATCGTAGACTCGAGCATCGATTGACTCGCTGACGTAGTCCGAGAGCCTGCCGAATCTGCGCGTTACTCCCGGCGTCGTGGAGCTTGTCAGGCTGCAAGGAGATGACGCATCGCCAAAAAAGGCTTCGAGTACCGCAGCTCCGGCAGCCATCGCGATCGCGTTGTTTCCAAGCAGGAGTTGCTGGAGCATTTCTGGCCCCAACAGGTTGTGAGCGAGGCGGCGTTGAAGTCCTGCATCAAAGCGGTGCGTCGCGCTACTGGCGATACTGGGCAGGCACAGCGGCTCATTGTCACCCTGCATGGTCGGGGCTACCGCTTCGTGGCAGCCGCTGAGGAGCGAGGCCATGTGCCACCTGATAGTGAGAGGAGGCAGAGCCTATCCCCCCCACAGGCGCTGGAGCGGGAGAGCGGTCCAGACACGCCGAAGCTGACTGCGCGCAGCCAGGCCGCGGTCCAGGCGTCCCCCGCTCACGACGCGGAGCGCAAGCCGGTGACTGTGCTCTGCGGTGGGCTGGCTGGGCCTATGGCTTCCACGGTGGCTCTGGACCCCGAAGCGCGGCATCACCGGCTGCAAGCGTTCGTGGCAGCCGCGCAGGCAATTATTCTGCGGTACGGCGGCACTATCACTCAACTGGAAGAGGATGGTCTCTTGGCGCTCTTCGGGGCACCGCTGGCGCAGGAAGATCATGCCCGGCGAGCCGTGCTGGCAGCCTTAGACCTGCGGCAAACATGGCAGAACAGTCAGAGAGCTGCCAGTCCTCCCCTGCACGCCTGTATTGGGGTCCACACAGGGCTCGTCGTGGTCGGCGACCTCGGACAGGAGCCCCAGCGCTTCTATACTGCAGCCGGTATACACAGTTCACCACCTCATACGGCGGCGTTCAGGCGTGCCAGAGCGCGGTGGACGTGCGTTGAGCCGATTCGTCGGGCGTGAGCGCGAGCTGGCCCTCCTGCATGAGCGCCTGACCCATGCGAAGAGGGGTCAGGGGCAGGTGGTCGGCATCGCCGGTGAGCCTGGGATCGGTAAGTCACGGCTGCTCTACGAATTTGCCCAAAGTCTTCGCCGGCAACCCGTGATATACCACGAGGGGCATTGCCTGGCCTATGCTAGTACCACGCCTTATGCGCTCATGCGCAACGTGCTCCAGCAGCTCTGCAGTCTCGGTGAAGCAGATGCCCCTGAGAACATCGCCGCCAGGATGGACCACTATGTGCGGCAAATGGAGATGGTACCAGAGGATGAAGCCCCCATACTCCGACGACTGCTGAACGTATCCGCGGACGTGACGACTCTGGCCCAGTTAAGGCCAGAAATACACAAGGCCCGGACCTTTACGCTGCTGCATCAGGTGATCCTGGGCGAAAGCCGACGTCAACCCCTCATCCTCGCGGTGGAGAATCTTCATTGGATCGACGCCACATCAGACGAGTGGCTGACCATGTTGGTCGAGCGTCTACCTGGTACGGCGATCCTCCTGCTCGCAACCTACCGATCCGGCTATCGTCCCCCATGGCTGGACAAGTCCTATGCCACACAACTCGCCCTGCCGCACCTAACACCCCGTGAGAGTTTGATGGTGGTGCAGGCGGTAGCCCGCACCACGCCGATTCCAGATCGCCTGTCGCAGGGCATCATCTCGAGAGCGGCCGGTAACCCCTTTTTTCTGGAGGAGTTGACCCGAAGCGCGAAGGAGGAGGGCCGCCATGGCACAGCGCTGACTATCCCGGATACCATTCAGGCGATCCTGACCGCGCGCATCGACCAGCTCCCATCTGCTGGGAAGCACTTGCTGCAAACCGCCGCAGTGATCGGCAAGGATGTGCCTTTTCTCCTGCTGCAAGCTAACAGCGAACCTTCCTGAGGAAGCCTTATCCCAGGACCTCATGCAACTCCGAGCCGCTGAGTTCCTCTACGAGACGAAGCTCTTTCCTGAGCCCGAATACAGCTTCATGCACGCGCTGACACACAAGGCGGCCTACGAGAGTCTGCTACAGGAGCGCCGGCGCGCCCTGCACGTCGGCGTCGTCTTAGCTCTCGAAACGCTCTATCCCGACCGCCTCGCTGACCACATCGAGCGGCTTGCCGACCATGCCTTCCGAGGCGAGCTGTGGAATAAAGCTGTAGCTTATTTCCAGCAAGCTGGGGCCAAAGCGGCTTCCCACTCGGCCTACAGGGAAGCGGTGACTTGCTTGGAACGAGCGCTGGTTGCGCTCGGGCATCTCCCTGGGAATTGGGACATGCATCAGCAGGCCATTGATCTGCGGTTTGATCTGCACAATGTTCTCTTCCCTCTCGGCGAACACGAGCGCATTTTGCAATACCTACGAGAAGCTGAGGGCCTCGCCAAGGCCCATGGCGATGAACGCCGATTGGGACGGGTCTTCTCCTACATGACTCGCCGTTTCCTACACATGGCCGACTATGACCAGACCATCGCGTCAGGCCAGCGTGCGCTGGCTACCGCGGTGACCCTCGGCGATTTTGGCTTACAAATCGCGACAACTTTCTTTCTGGGCCAGGCTTACTACTTCCTCGGCGATTATCATCGGGCGGTGGACTGCCTCAGCAGGAATGTGGCGTCACTCAAAGGCGAGCTGTTAGGAGAAAGGTTCGGCCTACACGGCGTTGCCTCCGTGTTCTCTCGTACCTGGTTGGTCGCGTCACTGGTCGAGTTGGGCCTGTTTTCCGAAGCGATCGCCCATGGAGAGCAGGAAGTCAGGATTGCTGAGTCGATCGACGACCCATACAATCTTATCCATGCCAGTTACAGTATGGGCCTTCTATACCTGCGCAAGGGGGATTTCCACCGCGCGATCTCTGTACTTGAACGCGGCCTTGGACTCTGCCGGGCTAAGAATATCTCACAGTGGTTCGCACCAGTCGCTTCGGCCTTGGGCTACGCCTGTGCCCTATGCGGGTGGGTCGCGAGAGCCGTTTCTCTCTTGGAGGAGGCTCTAGAGCAGGCCGCCATCACAAGACAACTATTCCACCATGCGCTCTGGATTGCCTATCTGGGCGAAACCTACCTGCTAGCAGGACGAAGGGATGACGCAGCGCAGCTCGCGGCGCAAGCTTTCGATTTATCCTGCCAGCGTTAGGCGCGGGGGCATCAGGCCTGGGCCCTTTGGCTGCTCGGCGAAATCCATGCACATCAAGGACCGCCAGAGGTTGAACGGGCTAAGGAGATTTATCGACAAGCCTTAACCCTTGCTGAAGAACTTGCCATGGGTCCACTTCAGGCCCACTGTCACCTCGGTCTCGGCCTGCTGTCTGCCAGGCTCGGCCGACGGGAACAGGCTCGTATCGGGCTGGCCGCCGCTGTCGAGTTGTATCGCGCCATGGATATGACCTTCTGGCCGGATCGGGCCGAAGCCGCTCTTGCTGCTCTTCCCCAGACTGACACTTATTCTCGATCATCAGCACGACTGGCCCCTGGTCGATGGCGAGATATTCGGCGGTAACCCATTTCTTGTTCCGGTTGAAGGCATCTTTGAAACCGTATGGACCCCGATCGGCGTCCGATAGGCGGTGTATATGTGCCGCAGGGCCGCCAGCGATTCGTGCGTCGATCTTGACAATCCCTTAGTTCTATGGTAGTGCCATCACGCCTAGCACATCACTACACATGACAGCCATTTCTCTGCGTGTGAGGAGGAGGCGGGAGGAGCAGTCATGAAGAAATGCTCTGTCAATCCTCCAAAGGCCCATGGGCTGAACCGTCGTGAGGTGCTAAAAGCGGGTTTGGCGGCCGGCGCCACACTGACCGCCCAGACGTTGTATGGCCCACAAGCGCTTTGGGGCGGGGAAATGGCAACCCCCAAACGCGGCCGCATCCTGCCTGTGCGGGGGTGGGACCCCGTGCACTTTGATCCCCATCTCACCATTATATGCTGGAGCCCCTGGACCGGGTGGAGGTGGTAGACCGCTATCCCGTGAAGTTTGTGCTCAAAGGGCCCTTCGTCTGGCTGGTGAATACGCTAGCCTATCCCTGGACCATGTGGATCGTGGCTCCGGGTAGCCCGCAAGCAGATCATCTACGACATTTACGACATTCAGTGGTACGCGGCAGAGCAACAGTATTTCGTTTACACGAACGTCTCTGTGATCACCGGATCCTGGGCGCCCCATGTGAAGCATTATGCGCCCAACCATAACTTCGACTATGGAAGTCGCGCCGCCGCCCTGTGGCTCGATCGATAGCGGCTGGCGGCTATGGGAGAGTGGAGGCCTGCATGCGGCACTGTCCGCTAAGGAGGAACCATGGTACACAGGTACAGCGTGGGCGTGGCGCTGATCATCGCGGTCGTCGTGGCACTGCTGCTGCCGGTAGCCTGGTCTCAGCAGCCCAAGGGTGGTGGCACCTTACGGGTTGCGTGGGAGGCGGACGTCACCGGGCTAGATCCACATCTCTCTCCGGGGATCCAGGCCTACTTTGTCGTGGGCAATCTATTTAATAGCCTGCTCACCATCGATGCCGACCTCAACTATATCCCGGAGCTGGCTGAATCCTGGGATGTCCTGGAAGACGGCAAAGTCTATGTGTTCCACCTGCGCCAGGGGGTAAAATTCCACGATGGCACCGACTTCGATGCCGAGGTGGTGCGCTGGAATTATCAACGCATCGTTGACCCTGAGGAGAAGGCAATCGACATCGGCTTTTACAACATCGTCGAGGCGGTGGAGGTTGTCGATGCGCACACGGTCAAGTTCATCCTCAAGCATCCCAGCGCTACCCTGCTGCCGGTGATGGCCGCGAATCGCGCGGGATTTTTGCAGATGTCCCCCGCCTCATACAAGCAGTGGGGCAAGGAGAACGTGCGCCTGCATCCGGTGGGGACAGGACCGTTCAAGCTCGCCCGGTGGGACCAAAACCAGATCATCGTGCTGGAGAAAAACCCCCACTACTTCAAGCCCGGTTTGCCCTATCTGGATCGTATCGAACTCCGCATCATGAAGGAGGGGGTGACGCGGGTGACGGCATTGCGGGCAGGGGAGGTCGACTTCGCCAATGCGATCCCCCGCGAGCACGTGGATCGTCTGACCCGAGACGGCAAGATTCAACTCCTCAAGGGCCGGGCGACCCAACGGATCTCCACCCAGTTCAACCAGAAACAGCCGGCCTTCAAAGATCTTCGGGTACGGCAGGCGCTGCTGGGGTATGGGATCGACCGGCCGGCCATCGCCAAGACCGCACTCTTGGGGCTGGCAGAGCCACTGTGGAGCTTCGTCCCCTCCGGCAGCAAGGGACACATCGACTTTGGAGAACTTTATCCCTATAATCCCGACAAGGCGCGAACATTGCTGAAAGAGGCTGGCTATAATGAGCGTAACCCCCTGCGGTTCACCATGATGACGCACGGTGGAGAGGCGTCGCTTCCCACCATTGCGACCATTTTGAAAACGCAATACGCCAAATTGGGGGTCGAGGTGACAGTAGAGGTCATCGACCGACCGCTCTTCCTACGGCGGATGAATCAGGACCGTGACTGGGATCAACTGCTCAATTTGACCTCGGCGGCGTTCGATCCCTATTCGCCCACGCGCGCCATCGATAGCCGAGCGGGAAGCAATATCATCAACCATGACGACAAGCAGGTGGACGCCTTGATCGATCGTATGAAGGAGTCCGCCACCGAGGAGGCCTTCTTACAAGCAGGGTATGACTTCCAGCGCTACATCGCGGAGAATATGATGACCACCGGTGTTGTCTCCTTCCCCTTCTTGCAGGCCGCTCGCAACGATGTCAAGGGGTATGTGCATTTGCATGGATACAAGATCCGCTTCGAGACGACGTGGCTGGATAAATAAGACCGCAAGAAAGGAGGGGACCTGGGATAGGCGCTATGGCCGGGGAGGGGCGTCGAAGTCCATGTCCTCATCGAGCAAATTATGCTGCTTCGCTATGCGGCAACCACTCACCATCTGGTAACCGGCGTATGAATTCGTAGGCAAAATCATCTTAGACCCTACCTTCGAGTAGATGTGGAGGTGATGCTCAACTCTCCCGAGTTCTTGGGGGAGATCACCTCCACGTGGGCGTGGAGCTCTCACCCATTTCCAGGGAAATAGTGGAATGCGCTGCCCGAGCGAGTGTTGAGACATCATACAGACCTCGTGTGGAGGTCAGAGAGGCCAGTCCCGATCACTCTTCGGCCGACACCACCCGCGTAGCCAACGCTATCAGGTGGGTCAAATGAACGATACACGTCATAGTGCTTCACTGAAACCATTCCATCATGGCAGCCGCACATCGAGCCGCGAGCCCGTCGTGCGGTCCGTCGATCCAAGCGTCGCAGTGTTTTCCGTGCAATGGGATAGCCGGTTCGGTCGTTCCCACCCGATGGTCGTCGAGCGCTACAAAGCCTTAGATGGCTACCTCTTTCGCACGGACGAACACGGGGCGATTAGCGTCCGCACCGATGGCCAATTCGTCTGGGGGGCCCCTTATATCGGCGAGGCAGCGCTGGTCTCCACGCTAGTGACCTACCGCATCACGGAAACACTCGCTCGACCCCGGCCACACCTCGCTAGCACACCACTCTATGGCCTGCAACAAGCCATTAAACACTTGACCTGAAATATTGTAGTGCAGAGTAGGACAGGCTTGCGAAGCTTGGAAGCCTCAAGTGCTATCAGAGCGTTCAGCCTTCACGCGATGTTATTCATCGCGCCCAAGTAGATGGAGAACATCTGAGCATGTGGCCAGGATCATTGACTGAACGGCGGAGAATCTAGACTCGACTCTATCTATTTCCGTAGGGAATAAAATCCGTGGGCTACTTCTTCTTGATACTCCTAGAGATAACTTCTGGGACTTAAGGGGTTTATACGACATTGAAAAATCCTGGAGATACATAGTAGCCTATGGTCTTTCATTTCGTTACCTGTGGGCTAAATTGAATAAGTCGAGCTAAGCATCTGATTAACTGGCGGGCGATCTCATGTGCATGTCAAAATGAGAGAGTCAAATCTCAGAATTCAATCATAATGATAGGAACCCAAGAGGGAACATGTCGCAGGTCAGCACTACGCCTCAGATTATTATATTTGAAGGCTCAGATGCATAGTGATCCTCAGCGCTGAGACGACGTCCTGCCGTTCCTGTGGGGTTTTATAAACATCGATTCACTATGTCATCAAGGCTTCTAATAAGTATGCACGATAGAACAATGCTAGCATGCGGCCGGGGAGCCTGTCGCGACTCCCCGGCCGCATGGGCAGGTATACCTACACCCGTGCCTCGGCCGTATCGGCGATATCCTCTGCCCCGAGCTGCTCAAAAATCTCTTTGGCACGAGCTCGCTCAGTACTATTTTCCGTATGCACGGAAATGAGAATGTTGCCTTCCTTAATTTTGCCCTCGTAACGCTTGGCTTCATATTCCGGAATACCTAAGCCAATCAAGCCCCCCGCGATACCCCCGAGCGCGGCCCCCGCTGCGGCCCCGCTGAGTGCCGCCATAATTGGGCCTGCTGCTATGAATGGCCCCAAGCCTGGAATAGCCAAGGCTCCAATCCCTACCAGCCAGCCTAAGGCACCTCCTAGGAGGCCCCCCGTGCCGGCGCCAGCTGCCGCCCCTTCCGGTGCTTTGGTGTGATGTTCGTGGGCAAAGTCTTTCGTGCCTGTTTTATCCGGAAACAGGGCTGAGATATCATTGGCGGAAAAGCCCGCGGCCTTCAGCCGGTCGACAATTCCGATAGCCTGGGCTTCGGTCTGTGCGAGACAAAACACTGCGTGTGCCATATGACCCTCCTGAGGTGTATAGGGTTAGCGTTCTTTAACCTCTAATTGGTTATCGATCCTATCTATCCCCGCAATTTGTTGAGCTTTCGCCTGAATTGCCTCTCTCTCCTGGGGACTTTGCACTGGACCCCGAAGCGTGACAACCCCATCTACTGTGATAATCTTGATGTTCTTGGCCATCGTCGAGAGCGAGTCATCAGCCACTACTGCTTTCCGAATCTGTTGGGTGAGGGTCCGATCCGTCTCACTCTCAGATTGATCGCCTGGTGTGAGCGTGGAGCCACCGCGGTCCCGGACGTTGCGCCCCGTATTGTCGGGGGCCGTCTGCGCCGACGGGGCTGTGGTCCTCTCGGTTGGGTTTGCGATCCCGGCAAACCCGCCCAGGGCGAACAGAGTTAGGGAGAACAGCACAATAGGGTTTTTCATAGTGGTTCCTCCATCTAGTATAGGTAAAGCTGCCGAAAGACTTATGGATTTCGGCAATATCTGTGCCAAGCAGACTCGGAAAGAGTTGCACGGCTTCCAGCTTGTCACAGAGCATGACTTTTAATGAGCATTCCAGTTCATAAATAGCGATACATGGAGAGAATAAGCCTCTTGCGGGCTTGTGCCCTCTGGGGGACCCGACACCAATTCATCGAGTCTCAAGGTCCACTGCCATGGGGAGTCATTCCCTTGCTACCACAAGGGCAGAACCCGATCTCGGGGGACCAGCCTCGCCACAGCCCCGACGAATTCTTCCGTGCCAGCGCGGTGCGCGTGCAAGCCATCCCCTTTCACTGCAGTAGCACCTGCACCGTGGTCCGTCGGGTCTTGCATCCAGGTTTCCTCGACCTCCTGGAGAGGCATGCCACACCACAGGCCTGGGGCTTCATGGGCATGTCAATGATGATAGGGTGCAACGGGGTATATTCACCCTCAGTCAGGGAGATAACGAGAGTTGACGATTTCAGTTTTTGCGCGTCACTTTCATGGCTTCGACTTGTATGGCATGGGAGACATAGTTTTTGGGGGATCCACTGTACTGCTCAGGCTCATGGCATGAAGCTTGCTTATATGAGCTGAAAGCCTAGCTTGGGAGCTCTTTCACACGAGCTTGTAGCCCTCGTTGTGAACTCCACCGATCCCCCTAGGAAGGATGATCTCGTGATGCTGCTTGATTGATGCCATGGTGGGAAGGCCTTCGCGCATCCACCGCCTCGGCAGCAAGTCTACAGACTACGTACACCGACAATCAACGGCTTTGAGCACTTTCTACGCGAGATAGTAAGTCTAGAGATAAATACTCCTGATGGGGGTCAACCCTTACCTAAGAGAAACCATACAAGGAGGTGAGAGGAATGAAACGACTTTTCGTGCTCTTTCTCATCGTTACCCTCCTGGCGACGACGGGGTGTGCCGGTATGTCCGCGCGTCAGCAACGGACGCTCAGCGGCGGGGCCATTGGCGCTGCGGGAGGCGCCGCCGTGGGAGCTGTGACTGGGGGGAGTCCAGCAATAGGTGCTGGCGTCGGTGGCGCCGCAGGCGCAGCCACTGGCTACTTCTGGGATCGCCTCTTTGGGAAGTAAATCAAGCGCAGTCAGGTAGGATGTCCGATGTGCAGGCTATATGTATGCAGGTAACTCCGAAGGCCTCACAGGAGAAGTCTGACAGATCGAGGGAGGCTCATGGTACGAGCTTTGGTGGAGTCGCGAGTGCTGTCTCAAAAGGGAGGAGGATGGATTGGCGAGGCATGCTTAAAGAGGATCTATGCTCTCATCGTGAGAAGCACCGTGTCGTCAGGTGTCTAGGATTGAACTGTCCTCCTGATCAGCGCTTAAACGAAAAGTCGTGAGGCTAGTGGCCTGGCTGCTGGCGAGCTTGGCGTGACTATGCCGCAATATTACTAGGCAACTGCACTATAACGCCGCAAACTGGGCTACCCTCCGTCAGGAAGCCCCTATTCTCCCCTACCAACCAGGGATCGCCACCTTAGCGGCGGGAGCACTCTCCCCTCTGGCGGCCCTCGTCCTTGTCGTCGTGACTCTCTGCGGGGCGCTCCCATCTACCGGTACGTCGCGGCTGAAAGCCCGCATGGAGAAGGGTCGATCGCCATGCTCGAGCATCTCCTCTTCTGGTGGCAGGGCAAGCTGTTTGTCCTCTGCCTGTTGGGCTTCGTGGTGACCGATTTCATCATCACCATCACCCTCTCAGCCGCTGATTCCACAGCCCATATCCCCGAAAATCCACTTGTGCAAGCGTACTTCCAGCCGCGTCCAGTCGGCCTGACCCTAGTGCAAGTGGCACTACTGGGCGCTGTCTTCCTGAAAGGGTTTACGGAAGCGATTGGGCTCGCCGTGTGCCTCGTCGGCATTTACCTCCTCTTCAATCTCGTCGTGATCGGCGTCCGCTTCTACTATCTCGTGACCGACCTCTCCCTACTGACCGAGTGGCAGAATGCGCTCTGGGTAGGCCATGGCAGCCCCTTGATAATGGTCGGGCTGGCGCTGTGGCTCTTCCCGAAGTTAGCCTTGGGGTTGGTCGGGGTTCGAGACTGGCGTGACGGTGATGCCCCTCGTGCGCGGCGATCCAGGAGATAGTCCTGCGCACCCCTGCGGCCGTATCCGTAACACCCGCAAGCTCCTCACCACGGCCGCCCTGATCATGAGCGTGTTCCTATTGGCGAGTAGCCTCATCACGACGGTGTTGATCCCCCCAGAAGAATTCACCGAGGGGGGAAAGCGACTGGACGTGCTCTAGCGTATCTAGCGCACGTCATGCTGGGCCACGGCTTCGGTACCGCCTATGACCTGAGCACGATTCTGATCTTGTGGTTCGCTGGGGCGTTGGCCATGGCGGGGCTCTTGAACATTGTGCCTCGCTACTTGCCGCGCTATGGCATGGCACCGAGCTGGGCGCGGGCCGCGCGCCCACTGGTGCTGGTCTACACTGCCGTTGCCGGTGTCATCACGGCCATCTTCGAGGCCAACGTCGAGGCGCAGGGCGGTGCATATGCCACTGGCGTGCTGGTGCTGATGAGCTCAGCGGCCCTGGCGGTGACGTTATCTGTCCGGCGTCGGGGCTCGGGATGGGGGGTGATGGCCTTCGGAGCGATCACTGGGGTATTCATCTATACGACCACAGTGAACATCATTGAGCGGCCTGAAGGCATCAAGTTTGCTCCCTTCTTCATTGGCAGTATTATTCTGACTTCACTGATCTCCAGGGTATAGCGTTCCACGGAAGTGCGCATCAAGCAAGCTGACCTCGATGCTACTGCGCAGCGGTTGATTGCCGATGCGAGCCGAGGGGAAATACGTGTAACTGCGAACCAGCTCGATGCAGGTGATGCGCGCGAGTACTTCCTGAAGGAGCAGGAGGTGTGGGAGGACACTCACCTCCCACCTGGAGAGCCGGTCCTCTTTTTCGAGGTCACCGTGGGCGACGCTTCGGAGTTTGAAGACATCCTGAAGGTGAGGGGGGTGGAGGCGGATGGCTACCGCGTGCTGCGGGCCGAAAGCGCAGCAGTGCCGAACGCCATTGCCGCCTTTCTGCTCTACCTGCGCGACCAGACCGGTGAGATCCCAGATGTCTACTTCGGGTGGACCGAAGGGAATCCGATCCGCTATCTTCTGCGCTTCATCCTGTTCGGGGAGGGCAATATCGCGCCAGTCACCAGAGAGGTGCTGCGTCAGGCCGAGCCGGACCCCGAGCGGCGACCAGTCGTCCACGTCGGCGGCTGACCACTATGCTCCCCGAGATGCCCCTGGTGGAGGCCAGCGAGACCACGCCTAGACACTATGGGGTGGGTCTGACGTCCGGGCGTACCGCAGTGGTGACGACTTTGACGACGTTGAGGAACATGGCGGCTAGGGGGCCACATTTCGAATCTCCGCTGCATACCGTGGCTCCGTTGTGCCCCCATCGTCATCGTTTTGTGCCCCTGCTCGTTGATGGCTGTCTTCGGCTTTTGCCGCTCGCCCCTTGCTAATCCGATATTCGAGTGATCCTACCGCCGCGAGAATAAGCAGCGTCAGCAACGTACTCAGCAACGCTACCCCCAGACTACCCAA
The DNA here is from genome assembly GCA_963707985.1 of uncultured Nitrospinota bacterium. Classification (GTDB taxonomy): domain Bacteria; phylum Tectomicrobia; class Entotheonellia; order J063; family CAVPRW01; genus CAVPRW01. Next base: position 63,657 of record CAVPRW010000002.1, read on the forward strand.
CCCGACAGCCACGCCGACGGCGGCCGTCATCCAAATGCCAGCCGCGGTGGTCAACCCCTGAATGTCGCGTTCTTCATTCAACTTGAGGATGGAACCGGCTCCAATAAAACCGATGCCAGTGGCAATCCCCTGAATAACTCGCGAGACACCCTCGGAAGACATACCCACACCAGAGCATGCTAACACGAAGACGGTCGTGCCGAGGGAGACTAGGATATGCGTGCGCAAGCCCGCTGGTTTACCCGCTCTCTCCCGCTCAATTCCCACAACCGCACCCAGCAGCGTGGCAACTATCAGCCGGATCATGACACGCACCAACTGCCTCGTATCGGGCAGCCCGGAAGTCAGTTCCTCCCAGAAAATATCCATTATTAGCTCCCTCTCCTTTGATATGACTCCGTGTATTTCAGTAACCTCCTGCTAGGGTATATTGGTGGACTAACTCACGCATCGGGATGATCTAATTACAATCTTTCATATAACCATACGAACTCTGAATATTCACTCTAACATTGTCATCGTGAGTAAGACGACTTACATCTTCAACAATGTATGCTTTTATTATATGGATGATACGATTGATTATTTCGATTATATCTACGTTTGAATCACGTATTTTACTTATCAATCTTCAATAAAATTATCTTATCCCAATCTACACGGATCTGTAGAGTTCATAGCAGCTTCGATGATTTCAGGTAATATCTTAAAAGGCACACAAGTAGGTCCGGAGCGCTGTGCCCGCACCCTATAACGTTCTCAACAAACTGCTGGGGAAGGTCCATCCAATCTCCCCTGAGGTCTCTGTATATCGTGATTTTTCAGTATCATACCACGAATCATAGCTTTATACCTCACGCGGTTCGGTGTCATCGCAGGTTGGGGTCGCAGCGGTAAGACCGCAGCGAGATTGATCTTTTGCCGCTCTTGAGAAAACGGCATGAGAAGTTCCGCAGCTCATTGCTCTACCTCGTGAGGTCCTACCACCATCTAACAGACCGGAAAGTATGTCCGCACCTCAACACCCCCAGAAGGCTGACCCATCCTATAGACTTTAAAATGTCACGATACCTCTTGTCCTGCTTCGCACCAACATTCATCATAGAGGAACGTGTCTAGGTGTGATCCGCTAGATGGCCTTCTGCTCACCTTTTGGTTCTCGAATATAGGTGAACTTCCAGTGTTTGAAACTGCACAGCTCCTATACCTGCTAAATTGTACGCCGGATCATCTCCTTCTGGAGGATGGAGCGCACGCCTGTTTAGCCTTACACGTCTGTCGCATGCGACGCGTCTCGCCGCAATCATCTATCTTTGCTATAGATCCAACAGCTTAGCCACAAATGACTTGAATGGTATCAACTTTGCTCAAAGGGTAGTGACAAGCGATGTTAGTTCAGCAGCTAAAGCGCTCGTTCCGGCCACAGGAGCTGGGATGCAGGTATGATCCCTAACCAAATGGGGTGCCGCTTGTGTGCATGGATGACCATCGGTAGCGGGCAGTAGCGGCGGTCGTGAATTTTGTCAAAGAACGGGCCTGGCGACTATTCGCTTGCCCCTCATCCAGGTGTGCAAGGTACATCGTAACGTTAGGGAAAAGACCGTTCGAGCCGCTACAACCATTTTTTCATCGAGGCTTTTCACGTCTGTGATACAGTGCTTTTGCCTGTCAGCATGGAAATGTTGGGGCCTACGGCCATTGTTGAAAACCTCGGCCAGGATAGGGCCCTTCGGCTGTGCTCGGTATTACGTTCGAGTCCTCCAAACGAGCCGACTCCTGAAGGCAACAAGTGCCAGAGTTGGCGGCATTGAGCGAGGACATGAGCTTCATTGAGGATTCTACGCATGCCTGCGGTACCGATCCTGGCGATCAGGACGAGATCCCCCTGACTGAGTCCATGCAAAGCTTCTAAGGAGGTCAGGTCATGGAAAACGATGTCATCTTCCAGCCGCTGCGGTTTCGCAACTTGACCGTCAAGAACCGTCTCTTCCGGTCAAACATCTCGGGTCGGTTCGATAACTACGATGGCTCAGGCACCCAGGCACGCATCAACTGGGAGGAGAAGTTTGCGCACGGCGGTGTCGGGGCAATCCTCTCTTCCTTCTGCCCGGTCCACATCCGCGGACGGATCGTCCCCAACTACGCCATGATCGACGACGATGACAAGATCCCTTTCTGGCGCAAAGTCGGCGAGGCCGTCCATCGCCACGATTGTAAGTACATCCTGCAACTCAGCCACTCCGGCCGCCAGCGGGACATCCCCGGGGTCGAGAACTTCATGGAGAAGGCGCTCTCCTCCACAAATCAGAAGGACACCTTCCACGGCCTGCTGTGCGAAGCCATGACGGTGGACCAGATCAAGGGCGTCGTCCGTCTATTCGCGAACGCGGCCAGGCGAGCCCGCGATGCTGGGCTGGATGGCGTGGAGCTCCACGCCTCCCATGGCTACCTGTTTACACAGTTCCTGAGTTCGGCGATCAATGACCGCAAGGACGAATACGGTGGCTCGTTGGAGAACCGGGCACGTTTTCTGCTCGACGTGATAGAGGCGATTCGCCATGAGGTGGGGCATGATTTCCATCTCCAGGTCAAGATCAATGCGGTCGACTTCAACAACGCCCTCTTTCCCTGGGAGAAGAAGGGCAACACGCTGGAGGAATCGATCCACATTTGTCAGATGGTGGAGGCGGCTGGGGCCGACGCCATCCATGTCTCGATCGGCAGCATCTTTCCTCATCCCTTATTGCCCCCGGGCGGTTTTCCTGTGGATGAGATCAATTGGTGGTATGGCAACGTCATCTCCAGCGGTGCCCGCGGCTACCTGAACTACACCCTATTCCACTTTAATCTCTTCCGACCGCTCTTCTCATTCCTGTGGAATCGCACCAAAAAGCGCCACCCCGTGGAGGGCGTCAGTGCTGAATACGCCAGGGAAGTGAAGAAACACGTCAACATACCCGTGCTGAATACCGGTGGTTATCAGGATGCCCGCCTGATTCGCAAAGTGATCTCTGAAGGTTATACCGACGCGGTCTCCATCGCCCGTCCCCTGGTCGCGAACAACGACCTGCCCCGGATTCTGTTGTCAGGGCGAGACCTGCCCGAACAGCCCTGCTCCTTCTGCAACCGGTGTCTCGTCAACGCCCTTGCCAACCCTCTTGGTTGTTACGATGTCAGGAGATTCAAAGGGGATCGTGACGCCATGATTCAGGAGGTGATGTCGGTCTTCTCATCTCCCCCGCCCCTCGCCGCGGAGGTGACACCCCATGAGTAGCCGCACTCGCATCAAGACACGGGATGGAATCCTGATCGACGAGATCTATCAAAGCCCAGTCGACAGCTACGAAGTACGATTCCGCAAGCTTTTCCTCCTGATCATCCTGTTGATTGCGGCGCTGATCATCGGCTATGTGATCTGGTCCGTCACGACTGATCGCCCAGTGGCGTATTCGAACATTACCGAGCATTTCAAGTATGGCTCCATCGGCAGCGAGCCGGGAGGCCCCCTGCTGAGCCCAGTTGGCGGGGTCCTGCCGCCTTATTGGGTGTTCAAGGTCCTGCCCGCCATCTGTCCTGACAAACTGCCAGGGGGATACGCGTCTCTCGGGTTCATCTATGAACCCGGGAGAGACTTGCCCATTGGCGTTTCCAGACGCCAGCGACTAGGTGTGGATCAGGTGGGACTGAATTGTGCCGTCTGCCATACGGGCACGGTCCGTGAGACGCCGACTAGCACAGCCCAGATCGTGCTGGGCATGCCGGCCCATCAATTGGACTTACAGCGTCTGTTCGATGGCGTCCTCGGTTGCACGCTGGACGAGCGCCTGACCGTCGACAATCTGCTGGGGAAGATCAAGGAAAGTGGCGGCCACCTGGGGTTGATCGAAGGTCTCCTGTATCGAACCGCCCTGCTCAATCAGGTCAGAACGGCCAGCCTGCGGCAGCAAGGACGCAGTGGCGTGCTGTTGAGCGGCGCGGTGCCGGCCTGGGGGCGAGGCCGGGTCGACACCTTCAACCCTTACAAAGCCATCCAGTTCAATTGGTCGCTTGCGCAATTGCCCCCGGCGGAGCTGATCGGCGCGGCCGACCTGCCATCGTTATGGAACCAGCAGCCGCGGGAGGGCATGCAACTCCATTGGGACGGCAATAATAGCTCCGTAGACGAACGCAACCTGAGCGCAGCCCTGGGCGCTGGGGTCACACCTGTGACGGTCGACCATGACAACATCAAACGGGTCCGCGACTGGATATGGACCCTTCCGCCACCGAAATACCCCTACGCCATCGATGCTAGTCGTGCGGCCAGTGGCCAGGCGATCTATGTACGACTTTGCGCCGAGTGCCATAGCTTTGGCGGGAAGAGAACCGGCTCGGTCGTCGACATCAACGACATCGGCACTGATCCTCACCGTCTCAACTCTTACACCCATATCTTCGCGGCCAATCAAGCGGACCTCTTCCCGGAGTCCCGGTATCGGTTTACGCATTTCCGCAAGACGCATGGCTACGCCAACCATCCACTCGACGGCATCTGGGCCCGCGCGCCTTACCTCCACAATGGCTCGGTACCCACGCTTTGGGATCTGCTGCAAAGCCCGGAGGACAGGCCCCGGCAGTTCAGCCGGGGATACGATGTTTACGACAAAGAAAAGGTCGGGTTCATCTCCGCTACGCCAGAAGCTAAACAAGCTGGCTCGCCTTACGATACCACCGTCCCCGGCAATGGGAATGGGGGCCACGTTTATGGGACGCAGCTCTCCGACGAGGAGAAGCGGGCGTTGGTCGAGTACATGAAAACCCTGTAGGGGTGGTTCCCAATTGAGGGGAGAGCCCATTGGCGGCGTCGGGGTGCACTTGACGGCTCAGGTCACTCACATATCGAATCGGGCGCTTGAAGGAGAAACCATGAACAAGTTCGCCGTGTGGTTTGGGCGCCTTGTATGGCTTGGCATCATTGCGAACTTCGTGCTGGCCATACCGGGCCTCGTTTGGCCGGAGCAACTCCTCGCATTCATCGGATTCCCTCCGGCGTCTCCGCTTCTGTGGCCGAGCTTTGCGTCGCTGCTGTTGATCTTGCTCAGCCTCTTCTATATGCCCGGCGCGGTGAACCCGTTCCATTACCGGGCCAACGCGTACCTGGCGGTGATCAGCCGATTGGCAGGGGTCATATTCTTCTTTGCAGGGCCTAGCACCTACTACCTGCTGGGCCTGTTTGATCTCGCCTTTGCCATTCCGCAAGCGATTTTCTTACTCCTAGCCCTGAAAACGGCCAAATGAGGGAGCCATGATGGCGACAGCGACTGGATGGCCATGGAGGAAAATTACCGCTGTGCTGATCGTCTTGGTGGTGCTGGCAGCTGTTGTGGGTTACGTGGGCTATGACAAATTCTTCCGCGAGGTTCCACCCCCGCATTTTGCCTCGGATGAAGAGCATTTTCTCTACGGTTCTATCGGGACCGAGAGCCTGACGGGCCTTCCCTATTGGATCTGGCTGGTGCTCCCGCGGCTCTTTCCCGAGTATCTGCCGGGACCTGGTGGATACGCGTCGCTAGGAATCCCCTGGCAGGAAGGCCACGAGATGCCGATTGGGTTCACCAAGGTGACAATTGGGTTTCCCCGTGTAGGCTTTAACTGCGCTTTTTGCCACACTGCGACCTGGCGGGCAAAACCCGAGGATCCCGCCACCATCGTTCCAACTGCCCCTTCGCACCAGGCAGCGGTGCAAAGTTACTTGCGCTTCCTCTTCGCTTGCGCCCGCGATCCACGCTTTACCGCAAAAAACATTCTCGCCGAAATCAACCGCAACTATAGCCTTTCCTGGGTCGATACCCAGCTTTACCGCTTTCTCATCATTCCCTTTAGCGGCATGGCTTTGCGTAAACAATCCCAGGAGAACGCCTGGATGGATACCCGACCGGACTGGGGACGTGGCCGGATTGACCCGTTCAACCCGGTGAAGTTTGGGTTTTTGAAGCTGCCTGTCGACGACACCATCGGGAACTCCGACATGGAGCCCGTCTGGAATCAGAAGGCACGCCAAGGCATGTCGCTGCACTGGGATGGCCTGAACACCAATCACACCGAGGTGGTGTTGAGCTCAGCGCTTGGCGACGGGGCAACCCCAAAGTGGGTGGATCGCGATTTTCAGAACTGGCGCAACGGTTCCAGTCTGCAGCGCATTCAGAAGTATATGATGGAAGTTCAAGCGCCCAAATATCCGTTTCCCATCGATCAGCAACGAGCCGCCGCAGGAAAGAACATTTACGATCGGAACTGTGCCTTGTGCCACACCTTCGGCCAGCAGCGCAACGGCACAGTCATCCCGGTCAGTGAGGTGGGTACCGATCGCCATCGGTTAGACATGTGGACGGCAGAAGCGGCACGGGCGTATAACGCTTACGGCCAAGGACATGCCTGGAAGTTCAATGCGTTTACGAAAACGTCGGGCTATGTGGCTGTGCCTCATGATGGCCTATGGCTGAGAGCGCCATACCTGCACAACGGCTCCGTGCCATCCCTCTGGGATCTGCTGGAAATTCCGGAGAAGCGGCCACAAGTCTTTTACCGTGGATACGACGTCTATGATCCACAGAAGGTGGGCTTTATCACGGAAGGACCCGACGCGGAGCGAGTGGGCTTCCGGCATCAGACAAGCGTACCAGGCAATGGCAACGGCGGACATCTCTACGGCACGGACTTATCTCCCGCAGAGAAGGAGGCGCTCATCGAATATCTGAAAACCTTGTAAGCGGAGCCTTGCCAGGTCGCTCATGTCCGTCGCCCCTTGAGTCCATGCAGGGCAGGAAGCTCGATAGAGGGGTGCCCCCAAGTGTGTGCCGTGTCGCAATGGCAAGTGACCCCTTCGACACTGATAGTCGGGCAAAGCAAGCAAGCTATCTGTCGCATGCGATTGATCTCTCCCGATGACCATGACGTGGCATTCAGCAGCCTGCCAGATCTGGGAGAGCGAGGAAACGGCTTTTAGAAAGAGGGTCCTGCTATGCTTTCATCTATAATAAATTTTTTCGTAACTTCGCCATTCGTCATTAATTTTTTGCTCATAATCTTGATCATCTTGGATGTGGTCTTATCTGTCCTAGCTCTTCTGTTGCCAAACCTCTGGTTTAAGATATTCCACAATCAACCGTATATCGATCCACAAGGGCTTCTCCGGCGAACTGGAGCAGTGTGGGTAGCTTTCACCCTATTGCAATTCATTGCATATATGAAATGGCCAGAACAACCTTACTGGTTGGTTTTGATTGCGGGCGTTCGTCTGACAGAATTATTCTCTGATTGGACATACTTATATTTTTCCCAGAACATTACCCGAGTAGGGCGTATCAGTCTCTGGATAGCTCCACCTGCGAATCTCGTGATGGGATGGTTTTTCATACAAAGTTTTTTGAGGCTCACCGAAGGGAAATAAGGTAGTGTTGCAGACATTGCTTGGATTGTGCGGAAGAAGCGCTCAGCCGCATCCGCATCACCCATCTTCTTCCATGGAAGCGCATACCATCGGGCTAATATGCAGGGATGGAAGCACATGCTTACCCCTCTAAGGTGGCCGAGCCGAGAAAGCTCTGTTTCTCCCGTGACCTGACACTCCCCTCCTTTACAAGCTGATCCTGCTCAAAATGAGCACGGTGATATCCCTGTTGGTGGGCTCATCCGGAGACGTCTTGGCCTGAGTGGCTCACACGGCAACCGCGAAGAAGGCTTCCAATGGTGGATCTCGGCATCCATGACCTCAGCGGAATGGTGGATTCGCCCTGATGAGCACTTGCCAGCACAGGTACGGATCACACGAGTCCCTTCGTCTGGGCGTATCGGAGGAGTGCTATGCGACTGTCAACATGCAGTTTCTCATAGCTTCTGTGCAGATGAATTTTGACGGTGCCCTCGCTGATCGTCAGCTTGTTGGCAATTTCTTTATTGCGCAGACCACTGGCTGCCAGGCGAACGATCTCGAGCTCGCGCGACGTCAGAAGTTGTGCAACCTCACGCATGCCAGCCTCACGCCGCAGCATTTTTTCCATCGCCCGGCCGATGGAGTGTCTTTCCAACCATTGGTCGCCCGCGTACACCTTGCGGACACATTGGATCAAGAGTGGCACTGCCATCTCTTTCAGGACGACCCCGCCCACCCCGAGACGCATCGCTTCCAGGAGGTTGTCTTCATCGATGGCCGCGGTCAGCAGGATCACGCGCGTGGGGAGCTTTAGTTGGTGCAGCTCACGGAGTACCGCTAATCCGTCTTTGCCCGGCATCAGGATATCGAGGATCAAAACATCCGGCTGGAACTGGCACACGGCCTGCAGGGTTTCCTCCCCGTTTCGGCAGCCGGCGAGCACTTCAAAGTCGGGTTCCTGACGCAGGAGGAGCGTCAGGCCTTGGAGGATAGGGGGATGGTCATCAGCGAGTATTATACGTATTGACATCGTGTCCTCCAAGCCCACTCAGCGGCTGCTCCATCAAGGACCCAAGTCCCTGACAGCGACGCAACTTCATCTTCTCGACGACTCACAAATGGTTATGTCAACTACTCTAGGATAGGCTCTCGGCGCCGACAATCTAGCAAACGATAGATTGTTGTACACCTTTAGATATAGACGGATGTAACCAGATAAATTGATATAATATAAGATATTACTGCATTCCCTTTGAAACTTTCGAGCTGGGATGCCCACCGCCATTGGCCCCGCTTTCGTAAGGCGCAATGCGCCAGAGCGCAGGCAGTCGTCATAGGCGATGACTCCAGAGATGTGCCTCGTGCTCTCCAGCGGACATAAGCGGCAAGCAGATCACCAGGCAAGATCCGGACGCCGTCGAATCGAGGGCCAAGGTCCCTCCCAGCGACGCCACCCGATCCCTGAGCATCGCTGGCCCTAATTGTAAAGACATCAATGCCGGCAGGGCATAGTGACCACGGAAAGGAAAGCCGCGGCCGTTATCGGCCACGGTGATCCGCACGTGATCGTTTTGGCGTTCGATCTCGGCACGTACACTGGAGGCGCAAGCGTGGCGAGCAGCATTGACCAGCGCTTCATGGACGATATAGTAGATTTCGTGCGTCAGCTCAGTCGGAAGCTGCGATTCCGAGAGTTTGACAGCTAACTCTACGCGTAGGCCCCACTGGCGCTCGATCTGCTCACTTACCGCTTCCAGGCGGGTTACCAGGCTGAAATCGGCCGTGGAAGCTTGAAGTGTAGCCGATTTCAACTCTCGGACGAGGAATCGCAGGTCACGTTGCTCCTCAGCAATCAGACGCTGAATCTCAAGCAGGTGATCCCGGGCTGCGTGTAGGTTCTCTTCCAGCAGGCGGCGCACTGCCGCCATTTGCAAGCTCATCCCGGTCAATGATTGGAGCAAGCCGTCATGGAGGTTGCGTGCTAGACGGAGACGTTCCTCTGTGACCGCCGCTTGTTGCAGCCGCCGTGAGAGATAGAACTGGTCCATGTCGGCGACCACCTGATGAGCGACAATGTCGCTTAACACTAACTCATCTGGCGTTAAGCGTCGCATATCGAGGAATAAAAGTCGCCCTTCAAATGTGGCTCCATGCAAGCGCGAGGAGAGGACGGGGCCAATAGCAAACCGCTTCTGCACACTGGAGTCAAGAGGCACGCCGTCCCAAGAGAGCAAGCCATCGGAGGATGTATAGAGGACTTTGGGGACCGGCACACGCACGTCTGGACTAAAAAAGCTTGCGTCGATGAACGGCTCGGCAACCAACCGATCGATCGCATCGGGGGGCTCGCGGCTCAAGTGCAACGCGTTGTGAGACCATACCGCCAGGTGAATCCAGGGTTCTTCTGGCTCTTCCCAGAACATGAGCACCCTCGGGGCATGCAGGAGGTTGGCGGCGTGTGCCAGTTCGTTTTGGGCAAGAGCAGGGATCTCTCTGAAAGTACCGCGTGGCCATGCGGCGAGCTTGGTCATATTGCTGTCCACTCGCCGCTTGTGGGCTCCCAGATAGCCCAGCAGTGCAGCTGCCAGAGCCAGGTAGACGGCACGAATGACGACGCGGTTCAGCACAAAGGCCGGATCGCGCACGAGCGTCGCCCCATAGACTCCCATGCCGACGAACATCGCCAGGGCTGCCACTGCGGTCCACAACGTTCCATGCCACCGCCAGCGTAGCGTGGCACATACTAACGAAAACACAAAATAGACGAAAAAGGGGCTGGAGGGACCTTCTGAAAGATAGATAAGAAGCGAGAAGAACGCCAGGTCAAGGACGTGTGTGGTAAGGCTCAGGCGTCGGAGGGATACAGCCGACTGCCATGCCAATAGGGCTAGAGCGAGTGCATAAACGACGTAGCAGGTCAATGAAGCATAGGCAACCCACGCGTACCTGGCAGGTTGGGACGGATCCAACCAAATGGCCAGCAGAGCTGCAATTGCCATCACCACTCGTGTTATGGCGATGAGCCGTTCAATGCGGCTCTGCTGGGGGGATTGCAAGCTCATGGTCGGACTAACCCGCCTCGTCGCCCACGGTGGCTACGCCTGTCAGACAGCGTAACTGCCAAGATGGGCTGCGGGGAGGCAGTAATCACCCCCTACCGCACCCCTTCTTGGTGTGCCGTACCATGCCACGATCGAGGCAAATAGATCAATGTTATAGTAAGTTGCGTTGTTCCTAAAATTCAGACCACAATCAGAAATCCAACAAAAAAACTGGCAAGGCCTCAGCTGCTCGTTCCCGTCAACACAGGGAAGCCCCTGAGGGCTGCACGCCTGCCCTCCCCAATTGTAGACAACCATCTGTCTCTGGAGAGAGCTGTTTTTTCGGAAATCTCAACGCCGGATGGGACGCCCTTGGCCCCGAAGGGGCTACTATTGTCCGTGCCGACCCCTTCTCCTCGGTGCTGCTAACTCATATGCCACCACTGCAATTATCCTAGATACCGTCTGTCCCCGTCATCCGCTGCATAATTCCCATGGCCGACTGTGCACCGCGTCTATCGTCGTATGGGGGATGGCCTGTCGTGGGTGAAGTTCTTCCGTTGTGCAGTCTGCCATCCAGCCTTCCCTGAAGGGGGTATCGCGGACCTGGCATGTAAGGAATGACGGCTGAATAAATCGATAGAAAGTCGTTCTCGGTGGCTTTCCCCTCAAATGCTGTGTGTCAAGAGGTATGCGATGGAGGACATCCAGAGCGCCATCTTCATGCTGTTAAACTACCACTCTATGCACTCTCCGTTACGATCGTCTGATATATAAACTATGGCCAAAGGCTAAACTGGGTACGACTACATACAATCTCGTGAAATTGACTAGAATCACACAAAAAAGATAAAATATAGGAATCTTAAGAATCGGTGGAACAGCTATCACCTTCATGTGCTCCGTATGCTTTGATAGATACTATATACACCGATCGGCAATGAGAAGTCAAAGAAAATTGTCATAATATGTCATAATCTATGACATATTAGACCCTGATCACTCGTAAAGACAGTTTATGAGATGGATGATGTTAGAAATTGCCAGAAATCGATGACTAAAGTGCTCTTGTGTAAAACAGGGGCCTTACGTTTGGGGATAGGACTGTCAGGTACTCACAGCTGGCCGGGTGGGATGATGAACTGGGATGTGTGGAATCCCCATGGGCTTGCCTAGGCGCGATGAATGCTGCGTGAAGGGGAGGCGTAGGCCTTTCGGAAACAGCCACGTCACCAAGTCATCGACGTGTGGTGCAGGTGCGAAGTAGGAGGACAGAGGACATCTACCGCCGAAATTCTCGCATGACGGTTTGATGGCCGTGGTGAGCTTCAAACGCCTCTTCGCAAGACAGGCCGAGGGCGTGATGGAGATTCCTCGGTAAAGGCAAGACCGAGTGGCAAGGCCTGAGGACGGAACAGGAGACGGTTCTTGCTCCGTCCTCAGTGCTCGGTCTTCGTGACTATCCTTCCGGATACCTGGCGTAGATCTCGACCACCTTTTTGTGCGCGGCCTCGACCGCCTTCTCGGCCTCGACGTTCTCGACCAGCACCTGTTGCACCATCCGGGACAGCACATTGGTAGCCAGAACCTCACCTGCTGCGGCACTCTGACTGCCGGGATAACCGAACTGACGTCCATGCTCGAGCATCGCACGCCAATGCTGGAACGCCGGCCGCTGCCAGAACTCATTGGCGTACATCCCTTTGTAGGGGGGTCCCCAGCGCCCGCCCCCCTCTTCCATCACCGCCCGCAGCTGCTCCGGCTCCATGGAGTACTGGACAAATCCTTTGGCCAGTTCGGGATAGGGGTTGTGCTTGAAAAGCATCCACTCCCCTGTGCCGACTTGATCGACTGGTCCAGCCGGGCCGGCCGGCGACGGGAGCATGCCGGTCACGTCGTACAGCTCTTTATCCGACTCCGACAGGTAGGCATAGATGCTGCTGGCGTTCAGCACGAAGATCACCTGGCGCGATTGATAGGCTTTGTTGTTCCCTTGATTGTCCCAGGAGACCGCCCCCTTGGGGATGATCTTGTGCTTCTGGTACATATCCGCAATCATCTTGACGGCCTGGACCGTGCCTGGCGAGTTGAGCGCGACGGTCTTGTCGTCCGCTTCCACCAGCTTCCCACCGTGGCTCCAGATCGTATTGATAATGTTGTTATCGGCATCTGTATGAAGCCCCAGGCACATGCCGAAGCCGGTGAGCTTGGGCGGTTTCTGGAGCTTTTTACAGACCTCGATGAGCTCGTCCCAGGTCTTCGGGGGATCGACTTTGTTGGCCTCCAAAATATCCATGCGGGTGATCAGGGGCGTGGGGCTTACATAATGCGGCACGCTGTAGGCCTTGCCCTTGTACATCACGGCCCTCACGGAAGCATCGTAGAGACCACCTGGCACTTTTTGCATCCGCTCGACGACATCGGTCACCTCGATAAGGTGTCCCTGGGCACGATAGAGTGCTGCCTGAGCCTGGCCGTACCGGGTGACATCGGGAGGATTCCCAGCCTCGAGCGCCGCCACCATCTTCGTCAGCCATTGTCCGGTGCCAATCTCCGAGTATTGGACCTCGTTTTCCTTAATCCCGGCCTGCTTGGCGTAGGCAAAACACTGCTCTTTCATGAGCCTATCGACCTGAGGCGCAAGGGCCACGGGAGCCCACACGATCAATTTCGCGTCGCGCGCCGCATGGGCCCGGCGCCCCAACCACCAGGGAGCCGTTGTCGCCAGCGCCGCCATCATTCCTGCCTGTTTCAAGATATCGCGCCGTGTCAGCATCACCGGCTCCTCTCATGATCTTGTGATGGCTTGAGCATTATGCCTTCGCCACCCATGTTTATCCTTCCGGATAGCGGGCGTAGATCTCCACCACCTTGTTGTGCGCGTCCTCGACCGCCTTCTCGGCCTCCCAGTTGTCCACCAGCACATGGTGCATCATGCGGGCCAGCATCGTGGTGGCATATACCTCACCCGCCGCGGCACCCATGCTGCCAGGGGAGGAAAACAGGCGCCCGCGATCGAGTATCCCGCGCCAATGCTGGAACCCTGGCTTCTGCCAAAAGGGCGTTAGTTATACATGCCTTTATACGGCGGCCCCCAACGCCCGCCCCCTTCTTCCATCACCACTCGCAGGTTCTCCGGCTCCATGCAGTACTGGACATACCCTTTGGCCACCTCGGGGTAGGGGTTGTGCTTGAACAGGAACCACTCCGCTGTGGCGACTCGATCGCTTGGCCCTGCCGGGCCGCCTGGCGCCGGGAGCATGCCGGTCACATCGTACAACTCCTTGTCCGACTCCGACAGGTAAGCATAGATGCTGCTGGCGTTCACGACGAAGATCACCTGCCGCGACTGATAGGCCTTATTGTTGCCCTGATTATCCCAGGACACCGCCCCTTTGGGAATGATCTTGTGTTTATGATACATATCCGCGATCACTTTCACCGCCTGCACCGTGCCCGGCGAGTTGAGGGCCACGGTTTTGTCGTCGGCTTCCACGAGTTTGCCGCCGTAGGCCCAGATCGCATCCATCACATTGCCTTCGGTATCCGTGTGCAGCCCCAGGCACATACCGTAGCCCAAGAGTTTGGGCGGCTTCTTCAGCTTGTTACTGACCTCGATGAGCTCGTCATAGGTCTTGGGGGGATCGACCTTGGCGGCCTCCAGGATATCCATACGGGCGATCAGAGGGATGGGGCTGATGGACTGCGGGACGCTGTAGGCCTTGCCCTTGTACATGACGGTGCTGAGGGAAGCATCGAAGAGGCCGCCAGGCACCTGCTGCATCTTCTCGACGACGTCGGTCACCTCGAGCAGATGTCCCTGGGCGCGATAGAGGGCTGCCTGGGTCTGGCCCTGCCGGGTAACATCCGGCGGGTTCCCGGCTTCGAGCGCCGCGACCAGCTTCGGTATCTGTTGTCCGGTGCCAATCTCAGAGTATTGGACCTCGTTTTCCTTGATCCCGGCTTGCTTGGCGTAGGCGTAACACTGTTCCTTCAGAAGCCGATCCACCTGCGGCGCCAGGGCGACGGGACTCCACACGATCAATTTCGCGTCGCGCGCCGCATGAGCCCGGCGCATCAGCCACCAGGGGGCGGTCGTCGCTAGGGCTGCCATCATTCCTGCCTGTTTCAAGATATCGCGTCGTGTGCGCATCACCCTTTCCTCTCATGGTCCTGCGACGGCTTGAGCATCGCCCCTTCGCCACTCATGGTTATCCTTCCTGATAGCGTGCGTAGATCTCAACGACTTTTTTGTGGGCATCCTCGACGGCCTTCTCAGGCTCTACGTTTTCCACCAGCACTGCCTGCATCATGCGGTTGATCACATTGGTGGCCAGTACCTCACCCGCTGCGGCACTCTGGCTGCCGGGGAAGGCGAATTGGCGCCCTCGTTCGAGCATCACGCGCCAATGCTGAAACGCCGGCTTCTTCCAGAAGTCGCTGTTGTACATCCCTGGGTATGGCGGTCCCCAGCGCCCACCCCCCTCCTCAATCATCACCCGCAGGTTCTCCGGTTCCATCCAGTACTGGGCCAGCCCCTTGGCGACCTCGGGATAAGGGTTGCGTCTGAAGAGTATCCACTCCGCCGTGGTGAGTTCCTCGATCGCCCCAGCGGGGCCGGCGGGCACAGGGAGCATGCCAGTCACGTCATACAGCTCCTTGTCCGACTCCGACAGGTAGGCATAGATACTGCTGGGATTGAGGACAAAAATCACCTGCCGCGATTGATAAGCCTTGTTGTTCCCTTGGTTATCCCAGGATACCGACCCCTTGGGAATAATCTTGTGCTTCTGGAACATATCCGCGATGAGCCTGACCGCCTGAACCGTGCCCTGGTGAGTTGAGGGCGATGGTCTTATCGTCGGCTTCCACCAATTTGCCGCCGTAGCTCCAGATGAGATTCATGATATTGTTATCGGCGTCGGTCTGCACCCCGAGGCACATGCCAAAACCGGTGAGCTTCGGCGGCTTCTGGAGCTTTTTGCAGACCTCGATGAACTCGTCCCAGGTCTTGGGGGGGTCGATCTTGGCGGCCTCGAGGAGATCCATGCGGGTGATCAAGGGCCAGGGGCTGACAGACTGCGGTACGCCATGAGCCTTGCCCTGGTGCATGACGGCCTTGAGAGAGACGGGAAAGAGGCCGCCGGGGACTTGTTGCATCTTGTCGACCATGTCGGTCACGTCAAGGAGGTGTCCCTGAGACTGATAGAGAGCCACCAGCGCGCTCCCGACCCGAGTGATATCCGGTGGATTGCCTGCCTCGAGCGCCGCGACCAGTTTCGGCGGGAGTTGTCCAGTGCCAATCTCAGAGTATTCGACCTCGTTCTCCTTAATCCCCGCTTGCTTGGCGTAGGCGTAGCACTGCTCCTTCATGAGCCGGTCCACCTGGGGCGCCAGGGCGACGGGATTCCACACGACCAGTTTCGCGTCGCGTGCCGCATGGGCTCGTCGCACCAGCCACCAGGGAGCCGTCGTCGCCAACGCTGCCATCGTTCCTGCCTGTCGCAAGACGTCGCGTCGTGTCAGCATCACCGCCTCCTCTCATCATTGTATGACGGCCCCAGCCTGCGCCTGTGTACCACCCAATGACTGAGCCATAAGGACTGGGGATTGGCGTAGGTCCTGTCCCCAGTCCTCAGCGCTGTTTCTACCCCTGAAATCGCGCGTAGATCTCCACCACTTGTTTGTGGGCGTCCTCGACGGCCTTTTCGGCCGCCACATTTTCCACCAGCACCCGCTGTACCATGTGCGACAGCACATTGGTGGCCAGCACCTCACCCGAGGCAGACCCCATACTCCCAGGCGCGGCGAACTGGCGTCCACGCCCGAGAATCACACGCCAATGCTGGAATGCGGGTTTTTGCCAGAAGTCGCTCTCATACATACCCTGGTACGGTGGTCCCCAGCGCCCGCCGCCTTCCTCCATCACCACCCGTAGGTTCTCGGGTTCCATATAGTACTGGAGCAAGCCTTTGGCGACCTCGGGATAGGGGTTATGCTTGAAGAGCATCCACTCGTCCGTGCCGAGCTCCTCGATCGCCCCGGCCGGGCCGGCAGGCACTGGGAGCATGCCGGTGACATCGTAGAGCTCTTTGTCCGACTCCGACAGGTAGGCATAGATGCTGCTGGGGTTCAGGGCGAAGATCACCTGCCGCGACTGATAGGCCTTGTTGTTCCCCTGATTATCCCAGGAGATCGCCCCTTTGGGGATGATCTTATGCTTCTGGAACATCTCTGCGATCAGCTTCACCGCCTGGACCGTGCCCGGCGAGTTGAGGGCGACGGTCTTATCGTCGGCTTCGACGAGTTTTCCGCCGTAGCCCCAGATCATATCCATAATATTGTGATCCGCATCCGTGGCCAAGCCCAGGCACATAGCAAAGCCGGTGAGCTTGGGCGGCTTCTGCAGCTTGGTGCAGATCGCGATCAACTCGTCCCAGGTCTTGGGGGGGTCGACCTTGGCAGCATCGAGAAGATCCATACGGGTGATCAAAGGCCAGGGACTGACAGACTGGGGGACGCCGTAAGCTTTCCCGTGGGACATGACGGTATTGAGGGAAACCGGCAACAGCCCCCCTGCCGTTTGCTGCATCTTCTCGACCAGGTCGGTCACCTCCAGGAGGTGGCCCTGGGCGCGATAGAGAGCCATCAGTCCCTGACCGAACCTGGTGACATCCGGTGGGTTCCCAGCCTCGAGCGCCGCCACCATCTTCGGCCCCAATTGTCCAGTGCCGATGTCGGAGTACTGCAGCTCACTCTCCTTGATCCCGGCTTGTTTGGCGTAGTCGTAACACTGCTGCTTGAGGAGCTTGTCCACCTGGGGCGCCAGGGCGACGGGCATCCATACGGTCAGTTTCGCGTCACGAGCCGCGTGGGCCCGGCGCACCAGCCACCACGGGGCGGTCGTTGCCAGTACTGCTGCCGCCCCTGCTTGTTTCAAAATATCACGTCGTGTCAGCATTCCGATTCCTCTCACTAACCTTTGACAGCTCCCAGTGTCAGGCCTTTCACCACCCAACGCTGGAAGATGAGAAACATCACAACCGGGGGTAGGGCGCTGATGATCGTCGAGGCCATCAACGGCCCCCAGAAGAACACATCTGCACTCATGAAGTTGACCAGCCCCGCGGTGATGGTGCGGGCTTGATTGGTGCTGGTAAACACGTAGGCATACAGAAACTCGTTCCAGGAACGGGTGAACGAGAAGAACATCACCACCACCAGGGCTGGTAGCGAGACGGGCAGGATCACCCGAATGAGCGCTGTGACACGATTGCAGCCGTCCACCAGCGCGGCTTCTTCGAGCTCGACCGGCACCGACTTGAAGTAACCCATGAGCAGCCAGGTGCAAAACGGCACATCGCCGCCCAGGTAGGCGATGGTCAGCCCATACAGGGTGTCTGTGAAGCGGAGCGTGCTCATGATGGCGAAGAGCGGGATGAACAGGAGCGAGGGGGGGACGAGATACGTACACACCAGGGCGCGGGCCAGCAGCTCCCGTCCGGGGAACTTGAGGCGTGCGATGGCGTAGGCCCCCAGGCTGGCAATGATGACCGAGAGCAGCGTCGAGCTCACGGCCACCACGACGCTGTTGCGGAGGAAGAGGAGGTAGGGGGTATCCCTGAAAATGGTGACGTAGTTGTCCATGGTCGGATTTTCGGGGATCAGCGTCGCCTCATAGCCGTAGATCTCCTTGTCATGCTTCAGGGACGTGACGATCATCCAGTAGAAGGGGATCCCCGTCCATAACAGCATGAGCAGCAGCACCATATTGCCGGCCCCCTTCGCCATACGCTTGGAGGTGGTCATGGTCAGAGTCATGGGCTACACCTCCCTTTCACGCAGCATGCGTCGTGTCAAGAAATAGATCAAGATCACAAAGACGGGGAAGAAGAACAGTGACACCGTCGCTCCCATCCCCAAGCGCTGGGCACCCCCCAACGCCAGAGTATAGGACAACAGTGGGAAGATCATCGTTCGATCTGCTGGGCCTCCGTTCGTCAATACCAACACGAACTGAATACCCGCCGCGGTCAGGATTGTGGACAGCATGACCACGGTGATGAAGATCGGCCGTAGGCAGGGGAGGGTGATGTGGCGAAATTGCTGCAGCACTGTGGCTCCATCGATCTCTGCCGCTTCGTAGAGCTCCTTTGGGATGGATTGCAGGCCGGCCAGGAACCCCATAGTGAAAAATGGCGTCCCCTGCCACACGACCACAGCGATGACGGCGAACATCGCCAGGTGTGGATCAGAGAGCCAGGAGATGGTCTCCTCGATGAGGTTCAGACGCACGAGTATGTTGTTGATGAGCCCGCTCGCATCGTCATAGATCCAGCGCCAGTTCAACGCCGAGATCACCGTCGGTACCGCCCAGGGAATGAGCAGGAAGGAGCGAAAGAGATTGTTGAAAAGCCGCTCCTGGTTGAGCACCAGTGCCATACCGAGCCCGAAGAGAAACTTGATCCCCACGCTCACGCCTGTGTAAAAAACCGTGTTGTAGACGGTGCGCCAGAAGACATCCATGTTCAGCAGCTCGCGGTAGTTGTCGAGCCCGATGTATCGGCCGACGGCGCCAGCCGTCTTCGTCTGGAAGGTGAGCAAGACGGCGTTCACGAAGGGATAGGCTACGACCCCGATGACGACTAGGAGCGCGGGGGCCAAAAACAGATAGCCGAGGGTGCGGTCACGTAGAAAGAAGCGAGAGATTTTGCCGCTCTGAAAGCGCAGGTTTTTACTGTCTGGTGAGAGGGCGATGCTCGATGTCGCGGACGAAGCCATGTGCCATATCCTCCACGAAACGTGTTAAGGGGACTGACAACTGTTAACAATTGCCTGCGAACTACACGCAAGCGAGGGACAAAGAAGAATGTGACATAGTCCAAGGCGCCAGTGCAGTCGGGTCCACCAACGGAACCTCTCGTGGAACATCATCAACCGCATCGCCTTCCCCAACAACAGGTCATCACTCGGGAGTATACCGTCAAGAGTTCACTAGGATAGGTATAAAAGAGTGGATCGAAAAGGTATCCTAGGTCGTGGGCGGATGTCAAGAAAAATTCAGTGCTTTCGTAGGGCAGATCCAAGGACCTAGTCATCGTCTTTTACCGTCTGTCTGATGTGGACGATAGGGAATGATTCAGACAATCCCCGGACTCGGTGGCGATTAGACCTGTTCCGGTGGCACCGCACGGCCGTTGGTGACGCGCCACACCTTGGTCGCCCGGGCGGCAACTTCCCCGTCCGGTGTCATCCACATGCCAGCCACGACCGGGAGCGTTATGAGGCCGGCCTTCGCCAGCAATTTGGCACGTTTGTCGGCCCGTTGCACGTCGTACGGGCCTACCCCCCAGGAAGCCTCCACCACCAGGAACACTTCCTGGTCGTCCTCCCGTCGTCGACCCCGCACGATGGCATCGGCCCAGACGATCTCATCCACGTCCTCATCGGTGAGTTGCCCCGCCGTCACCGCTCTGTCCAGCATGGCGTTCAACTCATCGGCTGAGAGGGTGTGGGCCTGACGAATCAGACGGTTGAAATAGGCGAAGGGCCGTTCCCGATAACGACGCTCGAGATCGCTGCCCTTGAGCTCTCCGACATCATCCTGGAGCTTCCCGACATCATCCTGGAGCTTCCCGACATCATCCTGGAGCTTTCCGACACCATCCTGCAGTCTTTCGACAAGCGTCGTTAGCGTAGCAGTATGCTCCTGCAGCGACTGTATGGCTGCCCGCATGACATCCAGATGTCCGGTCAACGTCAACTGCGCCGCGACTAATTCCTGGAAGCGACGTTCAGTTTCAGCCCGAAGGCTTTCTACACTTTCCTCCAACCGTCCAACTCGTACCTCTGTGCGCTGCTGCGCTTGCACCAACTCACGGACCAACTCCGGCAGCGCCAGCAGCTCATCGGTCAGCACGAGACGACGCAGATCAGCTCGCCACTCAGGCCGCTCTTGCAGGAGTCGGATCAGATCCTGAAAATCTTCCACGCTAAAGGCCATCAATGGCTCCTACCCACGCCGTAGGTCAGCAGCAGCGATGCTCATCTCCTGATGTCCCATCAGCTCAGCCGGCAGCCATACTCATGCATAGAGCTGGTGGAGCAGAGCCTCTGCCACAAACGACTCTGGGAAGAGTTATTATAGCTTTTTCAAAGCCATAGGACAATAGTCCCTATATTCCGGAGCTGGGCCAACATGTCGGCGGAAGCCCGGACCTATCTACGGCGTGCACCCTGGGGAATGCGCTTCCCCGGACTTTCATGAACCTTGACCGAGTTAGCCCTTAACCTGTTCGGAGATGGGGTTGGCGAGGTCATCGACCTGAATTTGAGAAGGATGTGAGGCCGAAGAGGGAGAGAAGTCTTTCCCGGTGCCGAAGAGATAGCAAGCCACCTGGCGTCCCGTGTCGCCGACGGGCAGCAGCGGTGGAGTGGCCGAGGCACAGATATCCATGGCATGCGGGCAACGGGTGCGAAAGCGGCATCCGGAGGGAGGATTGATCGGGTTCGGCGGGTCGCCGATGAGCGGTGGACGCTCGATGCGTTCATCGGGGTTCATCGACGGGGCAGAGGCGAAGAGCGCCTGGGTATAGGGGTGCAGGGGGGTGGCGGAGACCTCTTCGGCGCTGCCGATCTCGACGATCTGTCCCAGATACATGACGAGTACGCGATCGCTCAGGTACTCGATGACGTGCAGGTCGTGCGAGATGAATACGTAGGTCAAGCCCAGATCGTGCTTGAGTGTCTGCAGCAGGTTGAGCACTTGGGCTTGCACCGATTTGTCGAGCGATGACACGGGTTCATCGAGCAGCACGAGTTTCGGATCCAGGACGAGCGCACGGGCGATGTTGACGCGCTGGCGTTGTCCACCGCTGAGCTCATGGGGGTAGCGGCGGCCAAACTGTTCGGCGCGCAGCCCCACCTTATGCAGAATATCCCACGCCTTGGCTCGGGCCTCACGGCGAGACGCCCCGTGGACAAGCGCGTTGAAGGCGACAGCATCTTCGATGTTCATGCGTGGATTGAGTGATGAGTAGGGATCCTGAAACACCATCTGCACCTGTCGGCGGTAGACCTTCATCCCAGCGGTAAAGACCTTGAGGATGTTCAGGCCTTCGAAGTACACCTCGCCTGCATCTGGCTCGATGAGGCGCAGCAACAGGCGCGCGGTGGTGGATTTCCCACACCCGGATTCGCCGACGATGCCCAGGATTTCACCGCGCCGCACGTCGAATGAGAGGCCATCGACTGCTTTCACCTCCGCTTGCATGGTATGAAAGAGCCCACCGCGGACCGGAAAATACTTACGCAGGTCGAGTACCCTCAACAGCAATTCGGTGCGTTCCATGCCAGCTCCGATAGCGTCGGAAGAAGTTTTCCAGAACTCGATTGGTCAGCGGATCACTACAACCGTACGTCCATGGCGTCTCGCAGGCCGTCACTCAACAGGTTGAACGACATCGAGGTCATAAAGATCATGACGCCGGGGAGGGCAGCCACGAGAGGATTCACGTAAATCGACCCCCGTAGCGTGTTCAGCATCAGCCCCCATTCAGCGTTCGGGGGAGACACTCCCAACCCCAGAAAGCTGAGGCCGGATGCAATGATGACGCTGACACTGATGAGGGTGCTGGCGTACACGAAAATTGGCGCCAGCACGTTAGCGATCATATGATGCCGGATGATGGCGAAGCTCCCGGCACCACTGGCTCTGGCCGCCTCCATGAATTCCCAGCCGCGCACCTGGGTGGTGATGCTTTCGGCGACGCGGGCGATCGGGGGAGTAAAGACGATGGAAAGCGCGATGATCGTGTTCTTCAACCCGGCCCCTAAGGCTCCGGAGATGGCGATCGCAAGCAGGATGGACGGAAATGCGAAAAAGATATCCACCACGCGCATAATCAGCAGATTGAGGCGCCCGCCCACGAAACCAGCCGTAATACCCAGCGTTGACCCGACGAGTAGGGCTAGGAGCACCGGTGTCACTCCGGCGACTAGCGACATCCGCCCGCCATACAGTAGTCGGGTGAGCATGTCGCGCCCCTGTTCATCGGTACCGAGCACATGGCCTGGGGTGCCAACCATGGCCAGCCGTTTTCGAATGCTGCCCTGGAAAGGGTCGTAGGGCGCGAGGGAGGACGCCAGGACGGCGGATAAGATGATCAGCAGGATCACTGCTGCGGCGACGAGCGTCACCTTGTCCCGGCGCAGTCGCCACCACACCAGCTGCCAGTACGACATCGGTTTGCCAGATGGCCCTTCAAGCAGCTCTTGCGTTGGTCTGGGCTGTTCGAGCACCGTCGGGTTCACATCGCTCTCCCCATACCGCCATCACAGCTACGACGGAAATTCACACTGCTCATCTGCATCCGTTCATGGCCGCGACCCACGGGCGTTCTCTAGGTTCGCCGAATGCGTGGATCGACGAGGCTTTGCACGATATCGACCAGAAGGTTGAGCATAACAAAGAACGACGCCAGCACGAGAATCGTCCCCTGGAGGACGGGAAAATCGCGCTGAAATATGGCTAAGTTCAAAAGATACCCCGACCCCGGCCAGCTGAAAACCGTCTCCACCAGCACTGAGCCCCCCAGCAAGTAGCCAAATTGTAAGCCCATGAGCGTCAAGACAGGGGGTGCAGCGTTCTTGACGATATGACGCGTGATGGTACGCGACCATAATCCTTTGGCACGCAGGGTCATGACGAATTCCTGGCTCAGGATCTCCAGCACGCTGGCCCGCGCCATGCGGGTGATGACACCCATGGGAATCAGGGCCAGAGCAATGGTGGGGAGGATCATATGGCGGGCGACTTCCCCCCAGCCTGCCGACGCGGAATCGGTGCTTTGCATGCCCATCGCCGGTAACCAGTTCAATTCCACTGAGAAAATGATGATCAGCAGAATGGCCACCCAGTAGTGCGGCAGGCTGACCCCGGTAATGGCGGCGGCGCTGAACATTTTATCCGCCCATCGTCCGCGGGAGAAGGCAGCGAAACTGCCGAGCGTGCCCCCCAGCGTAAAGCCCAGGCAGGCAGCAGCTAAGGCTAAGATAAAGGTGTTTCCCAAGGCGCTACGGATGTCCTGGATGACCGGCCGCCTTGTGGCGATCGAGCGGCCCAGGTCGCCCTGCGCCACCCGCGATAGCCACAACCAATACTGCACGGGTAATGGTCGGTCAAAGCCCATCTGCTGCCGGATCATCTGCACCACTTCCTGTGGGGCATCGGGTGGCAACATGGCACTGATAGGATCACCCGGGGCCAGGTGCATGAGCGAGAAGACGATGAGGGTTACGCCCAGGAGCGTCGGGATGCCGAGGAGCAGCCGTCTGACGATATACCCCCACATAGGTTAACCTCTTATTTTTCCACCCATGGCAGCGTCAGGTCCACGAACCACGACTGCGGGTGTACAAAACCCTTGACTTTGGGGCTCAGGGCTCGTGGGTTCAGATCGTGGACGATGAACACCCACGGCGCATCATCGACGATGATTTCGTGCGCTTTGGCCAGGATCTGGTTTTGTTTGTCGAGGTCGAACTCGCTCTCGGCCGCCTCGATCAGCCGGTCCATGTCAGGGTTAAGATACGGCATGCGATTGGCGCCGGCTGGCGGCACAGAGGCACTATGGAAGAAGCGTACGAAGGCGCTCTGGGGTTCCTGAAAATTATAAGAGATGTTCATCCCGCCCAACTGTGCATTGTCGGGATGCATAAGCCCCTGGCGACCCCGCTGTGTGAGCGCATTCCACTCGATGGTCACGAGATCGAGATCGATGCCGACTTCACGCAGGTTCTCCTGGACCGACTCGTTCATCGGCAGGGGGAGCATCTGACCGGAGCCGGACGTGGAGATGAGCATGCTCGTCTTCACCCGTGACAAGTCCCAGCGCACCAGGGCATCGGACAAGGGGGACGCGATTGATTGCGCCCTCCTTTGCCTGTTGCCATGCCTGTTCCGATTGGTGGTGATCGGATCGGTGTATACGTGCACGCGGATGGGCGCAGAGCCGCTCATTTCTCGACCCAGGGTAAGGTCAAATCTTGGTACCACGACTGCGCCTGCACAAAACCCTTGACTTTCGGACTCAAGGCACGTGGATTCAGATCGTGGACGATGAAGATCCATGGTGCATCATCCACGACGATTTCGTTTACCTTGGCCAGGAGACGGTCGCGTTCGGCCGGGTCAAACGTGACTTCCGATTGATCGATGAGCCGGTCGACCTCGGGGTTGACATACGGCGAAAGGTTGGTGGATTTGGGCGGTGCGAAGTCGCTATGGAAGAACCGGGTGAAGGCGCTGAAGGGCTCTGCGAAACCAAACGACACGTTGACCATGCCGATGTTGGCATTCTCAGGGTCCCGAAAGCCCTTGCGATAACGCGTCCGCAACGTGTTCCACTCGAGGGGAATGATCTCGAGGTCAATGCCGACCTCGCGCCAGTTCTCTTGAATGAATTCGTTCATGGGCAAGGGCATCATCTGCCCAGACCCCGATGTGGACGTGAGCACGCTGGTCTTGAGGCGTTTCCCGGCATACCCTGCTTGTTTCAAAAGCTCTTTAGCTTTTTGCGGGTTGTAGCTGTACTCCTGCTTCGGCTGGCCGAACCAGGGATGTCCGGGGTAGACCGCACCCGTCGCCGGCATACACGTGTCATTGAGGAGGGCCTTGCACAGTCCCTCACGGTCGATGGCGTAATTGGCAGCCTGGCGGACGAGCTTGTTATTCCAGGGCTCGATGTTGAGGTTGAGTGAGTAGGGCCAGTTATGGGGATAGGGACGCACGATAATTTGGAAGCCGTCGCGCTTGAGCCCGGAGATGGCGTCCGGAGGGGGCACCTCGATGAAGTCCACCTGTCCGGTGCGCAGTGCAGCCATACGCGTCGTGGATTCGGGCATGGGGAAGAGCATCAGCTTGTCGACCTTGGGCACGCGTTGTGGTATCCCAATACTCGGTGAAAGGTTCCAACTCCAGTCGCTCTCGGGGCAGAAGGCGGGCGAACTTGAAGGGGCCGGTCCCGGCAGGGTTCAGCGCGACCTTGCTCCAATCCCGACCCATCTTTTCCCATTGGGTTGGACTACTGTATAAAATCGTGCAGACCTGGAAGAGGACGGTGCTCGAAGGACGACTCGTGGTGATCTCGACCGTGTAGTCATCGAGCTTGCGCCAGCTTTTCACCAGAGGCGCCCTCCAGATCACCTCGGCGGCTTGTTTCGGATCGTACTGGGGGGACTCTTTATTCTTGACTTTATCCAGATTCCAGATGACCGCATCAGCATTGAAATCCGTGCCATCGTGGAACTTTACGCCCTGGCGCAAGTAGAAAATCCACTTGGTCGGATCATCAGCGCGGACCTCCCAGCGCTCGGCTAGGCCGGGCATCAGCTCTGCCGGCCGATCGCCCTGGCGTAGGTCCCAGTTGACGAGGGCATCATACATCTGATAGCCGACGAAGCGTAAACCTTCGCCCCCCTGATCTGGTTGCCCTGCCGTATTCGGGATATCCGAGGCCGTCATGCCGATGCGCAGCACGCCGCCGCGACCTTGCGCAGTTGCGGTTGGTTGCCATAGCAGCAGACTGGATATGATGAACAGGCTGAGGCTCAAGAGTATTTTTGGGCAGGGATGCGAGTGCGTCTGCACGTGCGCCATTCTTGCGTCCCTCCAAAGGCCACGGGGGCCATGGTGTGAGCAGGTCATCATGCGGTCGGCCACCGAGGACCGATTGACGACCTGCTCTCCTACACAAGAATGATGCCACGTCGGATGTGAGCATGAGAGCTGGCCCGAGGCCCGGTCATGACGCGGTGCAGCGCGATGGTGGGCACCGACGAGGAGGCAGAGATCATGCCATCATCTTACGCATGTCGCGAGAAACCAGGCACATATGTGCCTGCGAAATATGCAGGTGGGGGTGGGCGGCTAGCGCTGTGCCGTCTCCAGTAAGAAACAGCGCGCCATATGTACCGACGACACGTGATAGGTTTCGGGGAAGGACTCTTGGCAACGCTCGTGCACGGACGGACAGCGTGCCGCAAAACTACAGCCTTCGGGCAGACGTGTCAGGTCGGGGGGCTGGCCAGGGATGGGGACGAGATCACGCCCTTTCATGCCACGATGTACCGTGGCGTTCATCAGACCTTGCGTGTAGGGATGTGCGGGAGCTTTCAGCACCTGACGCACGGGACCGTATTCGACGATGCGTCCGGCATACATCACTGCCACCTCATCGGCGACCTCGGCGGCCACCCCCAGATCGTGGGTGACGAAGATCACCGCCATCCCCAGGCGTTCCTGCAATTCCCGCAGCAAATAGAGGATCTGCGCTTGCACCGTGACATCGAGTGCCGTTGTCGGCTCATCCGCCAGCAGCAATTCTGGATTGCAGGCCAGGGCAATGGCGATCATGGCACGCTGCCGCATGCCACCGCTCATCTCGTGGGGATAGGATTTGAGCCGCCGAGCAGGCGAGGGGATCTGCACGGTTTCCAGGAGCTCTAACGCCCGGCGTTGTGCTTGTTTCCGTGACATCTCCTGGTGCCGCACGAGAGTCTCGACGATCTGCTCGCCCACGGTATAGACCGGGTCCAGGGCAGTCATCGGCTCCTGGAAGATCATCGACACCAGACCACCACGGATATCCTGCACCTCATGCTCAGGCAACTCATAGAGGTCCATACCCTTGAGCAGGATTTCTCCACTGATACGCGTCCGTACCGTGGGTAACAGCCGCACCAACGAGCGTAATGTGACGCTCTTTCCCGAGCCCGACTCACCCAGAATGGTGAGCACGCGGCCCGCTTCCAGACTAAAGGTAATGCCGTTGACGGCCTTGACGATGCCGTCCCGTGTCGTAAACTCGACCTGCAAATCTTTGACTTCGACGAGTGGTGCCATGGGTATGGGTTCCGTTCATGATTCGCCATCAGGTGGTAAGAGCCCCCATATTGCAGGCTGGCATGACGTCTCATGGCTCGCCATGGTGGACCGGTGGCCCCACGATGGCGGATATCCGTGTGAGCCTCGCCAGTGAGCGACGCAACTGTACCACATCCTGGCTCGATGTCTCAGGGCATAGACCCTTGCATGGGACAAGAATGATGCCAGAACAACGTCGACGTATGGAAGGACAGAAGAGAGGCTTTATGCCTGGCCTTGGAGCCCTCCTGTCGTCAGATCCTTCCAATAGATTAGCGTTCAACTTGCGCAGTGAGCGGGCATGCTTGCTGGAAGCTGCCGGAGAAATAAGCAGTCCGTTAGTCATACGCATGCCACATGCCAGTCAGATCGTAGTGCAAGGCCGTATCCTCTGTATTAAGATTATTCCGTCCATCTCTTGTCTGAAGCTGAGTCCGAAGTACTTCTTACCGGCGCGATTAGATCAAAAAATATCTATTACGATCAATAATTGCTCCGTCTAACAGAAATCAAGTTTATCCGCTTGTTCGATAATGCTATACTGCGGCTCGCAAGGCAAGTGAGTGATCTTGTTGATGTAAAGACTGAATCCATGTGGGCGAGCGTGGTAGACGCCTCAGTCGGAGGGTCTATCGGCTTCAGAAAGCTCCAACCATGCCTGAGCAGGCTGCCATCACTCCTGGAATTCGCATCGTATGTCGCGACGCCGAATGGCTGGTGACGCGCGTGGACGTATCGGATTACGCCAACGGCCATTTTGCCGTCCACTGCGTTGGCGCCGATGACCTGGTGCGGGGTCACCAGGCGATGTTTCTGACCCAGCTCGATCGCATCGAGGTCGTCGATCCGCGCCAGACACGCCTGGTAGCTGATGCATCGCATGGTTATCGGCTCGCCAAGCTTTTCCTGGAAGCACAGCTCCGGCAAATGCCCGCGACGGGCATCGAGCCCGATCTGACCGGCATGGGTGTGTTCAAACCCATGAGGTTTCAAGAGGAAACCGTTCGCAGAGCGCTGCTGCAGCTCCGCCCCCGGCTGCTATTAGCCGATGCTGTTGGGTTGGGCAAGACAATTCAGGTGGGAATGATCCTTACCGAGCTCCTCCGCCGCGGCCGAGCCAATCGTATTCTGGTGCTGGCCAGGAAATCGATGCTGACGCAATTCCAGGCAGAGCTCTGGAATCGGTTTAACATTCCATTGGTCCGGCTCGATTCGACTGGCATCGCTCGGCTGCGTCTGCGCATTCCCGCCAATAAAAACCCTTTCGAGGTGTACCATCGGGTGATCATCAGCCTCGACACCCTGAAAAACGTCGCCCGCTATGAGCATTTCCTGAAGGACACGCATTGGGATGTTGTCATCATCGATGAGGCGCATAATGTGGCGGGTGCCAGCGTCCCCGAGCGCCATCTCAGCTATCGCCTGGCGCGCCTGCTGGCACGCCGGACCGATAGTCTGCTCCTAACCACGGCCACGCCGCACAACGGCAAGCGGGAAACCTTCGGCCGCTTGATCGCGTTGCTCGATCCGTCCGCTATCCCCGATCCGTCCTTTAGAGAATATGCGGCGCACGACATCAAAGACTTCTTCCTCATGCGCTTCAAGGAGGATATCCGCGTGGAAGCCGGTGGAATGCTGGCGGAACGACGTGTCGTGCCGCTGCAGGAAACAACCGTCGAAGCCACGCCAGCGGAAGAGCGCATCTATGCCATCCTGGCCGACCTGCGTCAGGCTATGCTGTCGGACACGCCGCCTAGTCACGACACGCGTCATCAGTGGCAGGCCCAAGCCCTGCTGCAGTATGGCCTCTACAAGTTGTTTCTCTCCAGCCCTGAGGCCTGCCTCGCGACGGTCAACAAACGGCTGCACGAACGGCAAGGAGCTATCGAGGCAAGCCCCGAGCTTCCCTACCTGCAAGAGCTCAGCACACATCTGTCAGACCTCACCATTAATCAGACCGCGCGCTACGTGCTCTTGCAGCGTCAGCTCGAGCAAATCGGCTGGGACGGATCGGCCGCCAGTCCCCGTCTGCTGATCTTTACCGAATCGCGACGCACCCAGGACGCTCTAGCTGCTGCTCTCGCACGAGCCTTGCACCTCCACTACAGCCCAAGATTCGAGGATCAGCCGCGTCAAGTCATCGCCACCATCCATGGTGGCTGCCCCGATATTCATCTCATGAATACTGTCGAAGCCTTCGCCACGAGAGCATCACCAGTCCGGCTACTGCTGGCCACTGACGTCGCCTCCGAGGGCATCAACTTACACCACGAATGCCACCACATCATTCATTTTGACTTGCCCTGGTCGATCATCACCTTCATCCAGCGCAACGGCCGCATCGATCGCCTGGGGCAGACCCAGCCGCCGATCATACGCTACCTGATGGTACAGACTCAGCAGGGGCTGCTGCAAGGAGATAGGGTGATCTTCGAGCGCTTGATCAGCAAGGTCGAGGAGATCAATCGCCTGCGGCAGTCCGGCGAAAGCGTCCTCCAACTGTATGACCCTCAGGCCGAAGAGGATTACATCGCCACCCATGGTATCCTCACGGGCAATGCCCGGGTCCTGGATACTCCGGCCGCCGCCAGCGCGACGGAGTCTACCCTCCTGGAGGCAATGTTAAGCCAGGCCAGCCAGGAAGGTCATGCCGAGCTGTTGCGATTTCTCCTGGGCACATCTGACGATGCCGCTGCGGAGCAATCAACAATGGCGCCCGCACATGCCCCTGGACGCCTGCGGCTCTACTCAGACCGCCAGTTTCTGCTGGAGGGCTATCGCTATCTCGCTGAGCAAGACTCGCAGTATTTGCCCATCCAGGAGTCAGGGCCGCTACTGATCCTCAGCGCTCCCCACGATCTCAAGCGCCGCCTGGGGGCTTCTGACCAGCGCGGCGACGTCGTCTTCGGTGCCACGGCCATCCCGCAAGAAGCCTGGCCAGAGCATGACCAGTTCCGCCTGACCGATAAGCCGGAGCAAGTCGAGCTGGCTATGCAGGCAGCTCGGCAGACATCCGGGTACTGGTCACGTGAACTGCTCTGTAGCGAGCAACATCCGATCCTACACTGGCTGACCGAGCGGCTAGTGATGCAGATTCGCCGCGGTGAGGCCCCATTTGTGCTATCACGGGCGCTGGAGCCGGGAGAAGTATGCTTCTGCTTCATCGGCCAGGTGAGCTCGCGCGCTGGCACGCCGTTGATCGTCGATGCCCACGCCATCTCGTTTCACCGAGGCGGTCGATTCGTGCATCGCCCCTTGCGTGAGGCTCTCGACGCGGCGCAATTCACGCATCTGATCAATACGGGGCAGATGCTCAACCTGCAAGTTGCTCAGATGCTCGTTTCATCTGCGGTTGATGCCAGCCTGGACCACATGCGTCGCCTGCAGCAGGAGCGTGATAGGTCCATGCGGCCGTTGCTTCACAGGGAAGAGGAGCGGCTTCAGGAGTGGCGCAAGCGCCGCCGCGAGCTGCTGGAGGAACGTATCGCCAACCTCGGCAGCGACCACCCGCAAGCCCGCCGCTATCAGCGCCTACTGGAGGAAATGGAGGAATACGTCAAAGACCGACAGCAACGCTGGCGCGACACCCACTTTCTGCCCGTTTCCGAGCCCTCGAACCGGCTGATTCTGGTCCTTGGAGGACCATAGAGACCGCTCGATACTCGCTCTTGGCCGGTTTCTTCCTTTCCCTTTGGGAGAACTTTCGAGGCTAGGTTTTTCGTCCCCTCTCCCTCTGGGAGAGGGTTAGGGTGAGGGAGCTGAGCGGGGGCACTGGCGCATTCGTACCCGGCCACGGAGGCTCGTCATGCCGCTCGATACCTGCCTGCAGAACGTCGGTGAATACTACAGCTCGCACTATCTGGAGACGACCTTCGCCGGCGACGTGCGTCAGCTGATCGCTAAATGGCGGCAGCAGGGCTCCCAGGCGATTCCACGTCGGCTGCAGGCCTTCGCGCAACGATATTTTCGCGCCAAGAGCCAGGCCCTGGAGGAGGATCGCCCGGAGCGGCGTTGGCAAGCGGGCGCTGACATAACCTCCTGGCACCCCTATCTTCTTGAGACGCTTGGCTATCGCAGCCTGACAGGCATGGACCTCCACGTCGAAGGCGGTACTGCTGTGGTGCCCATCGTTGGACGTATCCAGCGCTACAACCAACCGTGGCTCGTCATCTGCGAAACCGTCTTTTGCCTGCCCGATGCCAGCCTGCGCGATGGCATGCCCAGTGAAGATCCACTAGAGTTGTCACTGCTTCAGGCGCAGGTGTGTGCCTCTGCCACCACGCTCTGTGCCGGGGACTGGAGCCATGCCATCGGCCGTATCTTCACCGACGAGGAGGCGCCACGTTGGGTGCTGTTCCTGGCCGGCAGCCTCGTCCTGCTTCTTGATAAGCATACCTTTGCTCAGGGGCGCTATCTGGCCTTTGACCTCGACGATGCCTATGGTCGCGACGAGCGCCAGACCTTCGACCATCTCGCCGCCTTCTTGTCGGCAGAGACGCTCTGTCCTGATGGCGAGTCGGACGACGTGTTACACGATAGGCTGGAGGCGCAAAGCCATCGCTTTGCGCACGGCGTGACGGAGAATCTGCAATTCGCCGTGCGCCAGGCCATCGAGCTGCTCGCCAACGAATGGGTGGATGATCGCCGCCGACGCAAGCTGTCCTATACGCGGCTGTTACAACACGAAGCCCTGCCCGATGGCACCGTAGACGTCACCGCTGAGCGCATACAGCGTGAAGCGCTGACGTTCGTCTACCGGCTCCTCTTCTGTTTCTATGCTGAGGCGCGCGGCGGCGAGATGGGTATGCTACCGATCACCGACGAGGCGTATCGCCTCGGCTATAGCCTCGAGGCCGTGCGGGATCTCGAACAGGTGCCACTGACGCCGGCCACCGAAGAGGGGACGTACTTTCAGGAGCATCTGCGCCAGCTCTTCCGGATCATCCACGACGGGTTTCAGCCAGGCGCTGAGATAGCGGATCAACAAGACCTGGCCTTTGATACCATGACTCGGGCCTTTACCGTCCGGCCGCTGACAGCGACACTGTTCGACCCCAAGAGCACCCCTTTGCTGGACCGTACCCGCCTGACCAATCGCTGCCTACAGCAGGTGATGCGGAGCCTGTCGCTTAGCGTAGACGAGGATTCCCACAGCATTGGCCGGGTCAACTATGCCGAGTTGGGGGTCAACCAATTGGGCGCCGTCTATGAAGGTCTGCTCTCGTATAAAGGCATGTTCGCCGACCAGGAGCTGATCCAGGTCAAAACGGCTAGCGGCAATTTCCGGGATCCGAAGACGCCGACCTGGTTCGTTCCCAAAGATCGCCTGGGGGAATTCGCGCCCAGCGAGGTCGAACGTCTCGCCGATGGCAAACCACGCCTCTATCCGATGGGCACTTTCATCCTGCATCTGTCTGGGCTCGACCGCGAGCAGACGGCCTCATACTACACGCCTGAGGTGCTCACCAAGGCCCTGGTGCAAGAAGCCCTGCGCGAGCTCCTGCACGACTATACACCCGAGGATGCCGACCGCATCCTCGCCTTGAAGATTTGCGAGCCGGCGATGGGCAGCGGCGCCTTTGTAAACGAGGCGACGACGCAACTAGCCACCCATTACCTGGAGCTGAAACAGCAGCAACTGGGGCGAAGCCTCGATCCCGCCCGCTACCTCGATGAGCTTCGCCGGGTCAAGCACTTCCTGATTACACGCAACGCCTATGGCGTCGATCTGAACCCCATCGCCGTCGAGTTGGGAGCATTGTCGCTCTGGCTCGGCGGTATTCATCGCTTGCTGGTCAAAGAAGGGGAGCAAGGCGGTCCAGACCTCTACCAGCCTGGCGCCACCCCCTGGTTCGGCCTGCGGCTGCGCTGCGGCAATAGCCTCATTGGCGCCCGCCGTGCCGTGTGGACGATCGAGCAGCTACGACAGGGGCAGCATGCCAGCGCCGAGGCGGTGCCTCCCAGACTCTTGCGGCCCGGCGAGGCGCGCCAGCCGGATGAGGTGTACCACTTTCTGATCTTTGCCGCTGACATGGTGCCCGCCGCCCGTGATGCACTCATGCGTCAGCACTGGCCCAGGCCTGCACCGCGGCCAGGACATGGCTAACGAAGCAGGTGCGGCCGAAATGGTCTGAGCCCGAGATCGCGCTCTTAAAAACCATCTGTGACGCCATCGATCGACATTGGGCCAGCTATGCCCAGGAGCGTGCCCAGGCGTTGGAAGCCACCGCCTGCACCGCCAGTGTCTGGCCGACGCCGTCTGATGCGATAGCGGCGTTGCGTCCTGGTCCGAGTCTCGACGAGCAGGAACGGATTCGCGCCCGCCTGGAGGCCGAAATCGGCAGCTTCCAACGCCTAAAACTGCTCATGGATGCCTGGTGCGCCCTGTACTTCTGGCCGCTGGAGGCAGTGCAAGACCTCCCGACGCGAGCAGCAGTGGCTGGCGGCTGCCGAGCTGGTGATGGGTGAGGGAGTGCGAGATGCAGAAACGCGGCAGATGCTCAGCCTGCATCTGGGCATCGACATCGAGGCACTGTTCACGGCGACACGAGGTGATCTACCATCGACGCCCGACATCGCCGCACTGGTGCCCTGGTTCGACCACGCAGTCGTGATGGCGCAGGAGCAGCATTTTCATCACTGGGAGCTGGTGTTCCCCGAGGTATTGGGGCCGGCGGTGCCGGATCTGCCACCGCCGCGCGGCTTCGACCTGATTTTAGGGAATCCGCCGTGGATCAAAGTGGGCTGGAACGATGCGCCGCTATTGGCCGAATACAATCCCACCCTCGGCGTCAAAGAAGCCTTAAGCGCGGCATACAACAGTGAGCGGAGCAGCCTTCTCGAAGATCCTGATCGCCGTCTGGATTACTCTCGGTTTTTTTGCAACGCGGCAGGCGTGTCGACGTTCCTGAACGACCGCGCCCTCTATCCCACGCTGGCCGGAGTGCAGACCAATCTGTATAAGAATTTCATTGCTCGGGCATGGGCTGTATTGGGCGAGTACGGAGTAGGTGGCTTGCTGCATCCGGAAGGGGTCTTCGATGATCCCAAAGGGGGAACATTCAGGGCGGCATATTTTCGGCGATTATTGGGTCATTACCAGGTCAAGAACGAGTTGTTGTTATTCGCTGATGTGCACGACGTGATGACTTTTAGCTTGAATATCTTCTCAGGCCGTGAAAGGGATGTGAATTTCAAGGCAATTTTCAACCTCTATACACCAGTTACCATCTCTGCGTGTTTGCAGCACGATCGTATTGAAGAGCCGATTCCCGGCATCAAGACCGAGGATGGGCACTGGGAGACACGCGGACACGTGCGCCGTATCGTCACCATTACCGAGCGCGAGCTCGCACTTTTTGCCAAGCTCTTCGAGGATGCGGACACACCAGCGTTGGCAGCTCGCCTACCCCAGGTGCATAGCCAGGAGATTCTGCACGTGCTAGAGCACTTCGTCGCCGTGGACAGACGTTTAGGGGATCTGCAGGGTGAGTATTTTGCCACCGTTATGTTTGACGAAACCTACGCACAGCGCGACGGCATCATCACTCGCCAGGATAATCCGAGCTATCAGCCGACAACGGCAGATGAGTGGGTCATCTCTGGCCCCCACTTCTACGTCGGTACGCCGCTGAACAAATCGCCGCGCTCGCAATGCACTGCCAACACGCACTACGACGACATCGACCTGACGGAGATCCCCGAGGACTATCTCCCGCGCGCCGTGTATCGCCCCGGCAACCGTGACGGTGATTTGACCCCCTTTTATGGTGATATCCATGAATGGCCGAGGCCCAGCCATCCGGGGTTCTGGCCGGTGCGTAAAGAGGATATCCCATTCAGGGAACGATTACTTGGGGAGAAAGTCCGGCTCTACGGCATCGATCCAAGCAAACCAGGGGCGAAAACCGCCCGCCGATTCGCCTATTTTAGTGTGTGGGAAGGGCCTGTCGAAGAGGCTCTGGCCTGGTTGCGACAGTACAGGAACGATTTGGATATGGCAGCGTTCGCCAGACGATTTGAGGCTGTGCATTTGCAGCAGAGAGAACCGAGTACCAAGGAGATTCAGCGGCTCCCAATTCCAGTGACATCATTCCCGAAGTTTGCTGTTCGGGCGATGTGCCAACCCGCTAATGAGCACACTCTCATAGGCTCTCTCTCCCCTGCTGGCCCGACAGCGATCAATGCAGTTCGTTTTGTCACCTTCTCCGATACTACAAATTTGCTAAGGCTTGCTGCGTCATGTCTTTCCATATCTTTTGACTTTTTCATCAAGATTAAAGGTCGCTCAAATGTGCATGACGATGACCTGAGGGGCCTTCCATTGCTTGAAGGTGTACTTGGCAAACTCTCTGTCGATAGATGTCTTCGTCTCACATGCCTGACAACGGCTTACGCCGACCTCTGGACCGAAGTCACCGATGACCGCATCCGCAACGATGCCTGGACCAGCGATGATCCACGCCTTTGCCACGAGTATGAGCTGGCCTGGGCACAGCTCGACCCCACCCATTGGGAATGGAAGACTCCACTCCGCAGAGACTTCGCTCGGCGTCAGGCCTTGCTAGAAATCGATGTTCTCGTTGCCGTGGCGCTGGGGCTCACCCTTGACGAGCTACTGACCATCTACCGTGTGCAGTTCCCAGTCATGCGCGGCTACGAACTCGTGGACGAATACGACGCCAGAGGGCGGCACATTCCCAACACCGCCCGTAAGAACCAGGGTGCCAAAGAATTCCGCGACGCCCGAGACGTGTGGGATGGCCATAGTCCCCTTACTGTCTCCTGGCCGATCGACAACGGCCTGCGCACCGCCACCAAAACCTTCTACCCGCCATTCAGTATAGTGGACCGTGAAGCCGACTACACCCGCGCCTACGAGCTGTTCAACGATCGGTACGAATAGAGGGAAGCCCCATGGCTAAAAAGCCCAAGTTCATATACTACAGCAATCAGGACCTGTATGACATCCGCTGGGATGATCGTACCGCTGGCGGCCGGGATCGTTTCCAGTGCTGTTGATTTGCTTCCCGAGCATGGCAAAAGGTCTCCTCTGCGCGCCCTGGATGCATTACAATTGGCATCAGCTCAGGCTGTGGAAGGGGAGCTGAGCCCCAAGGTGGGGGACAGGGATCGTAGGATGAGGTGGGGTTCCCTCATCGTCGGCGCGCAAATACACGAAATGGAACCAAACAGCGTGGCAAGATTGGAGTGAGATCATGATTCCGAAGAAAGCCGGTCCACAAGAGCACATCACGCGTCTCGATTGGCTGCTGCACGAAAAGAGCAATGACATCAAGCAGATTGCTGCTCGACACGGCGCCTACAATATCCGGGTCTTTGGCTCCGTCGCGCGGGACGAGGCTGGCCCTGACAGCGATATCGACTTTCTCATTGATACCGGACTGGCCACCAGCTCTTGGTTTCCGGCGGGTCTCATCCTCGACCTTGAAGACCTCCTGGGCCGGAGAGTCGAGGTCGTCACGGAAAAGGCACTCAATCCCGACCTTCGCGACTGCGTGCTACGTGAAGCCATACCACTATGAAAGATGATGCTGTATACCTCCGTCATATCTTGGAGTGCATCCGGCGTATCGAGGCCAATGTCGCTGGAGGGCGTGAGCAGTTCCTGGAATCTCACACGCTTCAGGATGCTGTGTTACGAAACCTGCAGACGATGACTGAGTCAACCCAACGCCTGTCAGACGCATTGAAGATCGCCCATCCAGATGTCGAGTGGAGACGTATTATCGCCTTCCGCAATGTGCTCGTCCATGATTATCTGGGTATTGACCTGGAGCGGATCTGGGAAATTATCCAGCATGATATTCCCACGTTCAAGCAGGCCATCGCGGTTATGTTGGGTCAGAGATGAGAATAAAATATTTCAGGCGATTATCGATCAGGTGGTTGCAGCGTTTTTCTGGTGGCATCCCATTGGCTGATCTATAACACCTAAGTAAATCGATCGAGGGAGACTATGAGTGGGCTAGCTTCGCGTAAGCGAAGTAGCGTCTCCAATCAAAGGAGATCGTCCGATTTATGGATCAAGAATCGTTTGAGCAGGATATATTTGCCGTCCTGCGTCAAGTACCAGAGCAGCATCGCATGGCAATTTTAACGATGCTGCAGGATGTCGTGAAAGAGCAGTTTCACGGTAAGACGAAGCCAACGCAACCGGTATACAGTGTTGAGCGCCATCAAGAAATTCCCAAAATGACTACGACCATTCGCGGCACGTTGGCTGAAGCGATCACCACGGAGCGAGAGGAACGTGGCTGAGGGGCACTCCACGTACTTTCTGGATACCAGCGCGTTGGCAAAACTCTACCACCAGGAGCCTGGCAGCGAGTTCGTAGAGGCATGGGCTAGCGATTGCCTCCGCGCGAGAAAAATCTGGCTGGAACGCAAGAGAGCGGAGACATGAGCCTACCCGCGCTCCTACCGAATGGGTTTCTCCCGCCTGGTATACACGCGGCGACACTACCGGATATCGTCGCCCAGTTTGGGATAGGTAACCCGCGGCGCCAGGAGTTGGGAACTCGCCTACAGGAACTACTTCGGGTGGCGCGATCTACAGGTACACTTCGCCATGCCTTCATCTATGGCAGCTTCGTTACAGACAAGCCATTCCCACGGGATCTCGATGTTTTTCTGTTCACGCAAGAAGGGTTTGACCGTGTCTTCAGGCAGCTGCCGCAATTGCAAAAGAACATATTCGAGCATGACCGTGCTCGGCTGATGTTCGAAGCCGATGTCTTCTGGGCAACCGAGGCTATCGGGTTGAACGAACTCAATTCTTGGCTCAGTGTCTATACTATCCCGCGATATGATCGAGCGAGGCATTGTGGAGGTAATCTTCGGTGATAGAGACGATGGATCAATTTGAGCGTGCAGAAGAGGCCATTATCAAGATGAAGCGTTTCCTGCTTGCCGCTCGACGGACGCATAGTGCCGAGGCTTATGAGACGCTAGCAGCCCCTATCTTGCGTGAATTGCAAGAGCGAGAGCGAGACGTGCTCATCTACTTGAGCCAAGCGTCAAGAGTGGCTGGCGGCTAGTGGCTAGCAGCTCGTGGTGAATGGCTCGTGGCTGGTAACTGGTGGGCATTGCTGTCTAACCATTGCTCACTAGCCGCTGTAGTCACTGACTCGGGACAAGGAACGACAACGCGGTTAGGCATTACAAAGAACTCGTCGTGTGGAGGTTCCATGCTTCCTGCCCACCTCGCCGAGAACATCCGCCAACAGGTGCTGTATTATCTCCAGTCCACCTTCGACTTTCGTGATAAGGGGGTGGAGCGGGCGTTTGAGCGCTTTCTCGATGACCCCGAGACGGGGGTGTTCAAAGGTCCATGGGTGCACCTGCGCCGCCCATTCCGGCCGGCACCTCCAGAGATAGCCCTGCCCTTCGATATCTATGTCCCATTCCCGCCGTTCCTCCATCAGTGGCGGGCCTGGGAGCGCCTGTCCAGTAGGGATCATCGGCCCCAGTCGACGGTCATCACCACCGGTACTGGATCGGGAAAGACCGAGTGTTTTCTCTATCCCATTCTCGACCATTGTCGCCGTGCGCGGCAGCAGGGACAGAAAGGCATCAAGGCCGTCATCCTCTATCCTATGAATGCCCTGGCGGCCGACCAGGAGAAGCGCTTGGCCCGGGTGATCTGGGACGATCCCGTGCTGAAAGCGAGTGGCATTCGTGTGGGCAATTATACTGGCCGCTACGATCCTGCAGACCCTGGTGCCAGCGCCGGGAGTGGGACCAGTGCTATGGGACCGGAATTTGGCATGAGCAACCACGCTGCCCAGCAGGAGCACCCGCCAGATATTCTCCTGACCAATGCCACGCGAAGCCCTGCAAGAGGAATATGCCTGGGTTGTCGACCCCAACGGCATCGCGGATGAGGAAGCCTATCTGACGGCTGTCCGCTCAGGTCGATCGAGGATAACCCGCGAGCAACGACGCCAAGTGTGGGCTATCTTTCGGATGTTCCAGCGGGGCCTCCACAAGCACAACCTGCTCACCTTCGACGGCGCCATTAATCAGGCACGACTGGCGGTCGAACATGGAAATTTTCAGCCATACGCGCATGTCTTGGTCGATGAGGTGCAAGATTTTAGCTTGGAAGCCCTGCGTCTGGTGCGGGCCCTCAGCCCAACAGCGGAATCTGCACGTGATCCGCTGTGCCTGGTCGGCGATGGGCACCAGCGCATCTACCACACAAAGATCTCGTTGAGCCGGGCTGGCATCGACGTGCGTGGACGGTCACGCCGGTTGAAGGTCAACTATCGCACCAGCGAACAGATCCGCCAGTATGCTCAACGCATGCTACGTGGGACGGACATCGACGACCTCGCGGGAGGGATAGCCTCGGTTGCTGGCGATCACTCGATCTTCAAGGGGCCAGAGCCGGTCATCATGCGGTGTCGAGACGCTCCCGCTGAAGCACACGCTGTCGTGGACTGGGTGCGGAATCTCATCGCGGGGCGGGAGATCAAACCCCATGAAGTCTGTGTGACTCCGTATAAGCCGCTGATCGTCCAGAGGTTGAACAGCGCTGGTATCCCGGCGCCCGAGCTGAGAGACCGGGAAGATCCGGGGGAGAAAGTGCCTGGAGTCCGGCTGGGAAGCATGAAACGGATTAAAGGGTTAGAATTTCGTGCCGTCGCTATGATGTGCGCCGATCGCCACGACCCGCGCGAGAATCGTCCCGATTTTGAAGCACTGAGCCGCTGCGAGCGCTATGTTGCCGCTACCCGTGCCAGAGAATATCTGCTCGTCACCCTACCGGAAGCATGATGGCGACTTCTGACTCGGGCTGACGTGAGACAAATGCATGGCCGTAAGGACGCAGTATACCCCCTCGTCCTACCGCCATGCCTCGCCAACCGGACATGCGCAGTTGCGCTCGGGCATACATTCACCTCCTCTCCCCTGAGATAGGGCTGGGGTGAGGGAAACCCAGCAGCTCGATGACGCTCTACTCCCCTCACCCTGACCCTCTCCCGAAAGGAGAGGGAAGATGGCATAGTGGCTCCTGCAACACCCTGACGCGCACCTAGACGAGTTGGTGGCGTTGACAGAGAGTGAAGTGGCATGTTAAGAGTGTCCACGAACACTGATTCGGAGGGCACATGACTACGAGCACTGACCGATTTCTGAGAGCTTGTCGGCGCCAGCCAGTTGATTGTACCCCGGTGTGGTTCATGCGGCAGGCGGGGCGTTATATGGCTGCATACCAGGCGTTGCGCCAGCGCTATTCGCTCCTCGACCTGTGTAAAACGCCAGAGCTGGCGGCCGAGGTGACGCTGCAACCCGTTCAGCGGCTGCCGGTTGACGCCGCGATTATCTTCACCGACCTGCTCATTCCATTGGAACCGATGGGGGCAAGACTGGTCTTCGCACCGCATGAAGGGCCGGTGATCGAGAATCCAATCCGCTCGGCC
This sequence comes from uncultured Nitrospinota bacterium, assembly GCA_963707985.1. Lineage (GTDB taxonomy): Bacteria > Tectomicrobia > Entotheonellia > J063 > CAVPRW01 > CAVPRW01. The sequence continues at coordinate 104,481 of CAVPRW010000002.1, forward strand.
TCGGATGTCGAGGCGCTGCGCACGGTCGATCCCCAAGCAGACCTGGCCTTCACCCTCGAGGCGATCCGGATGGTGTGCCGTGAACTCGATGGGAAGGTACCATTGATCGGTTTCGCCGGAGCCCCATTCACCCTGGCCAGCTATCTCATCGAGGGAAGTGGGTCGCGCCATTACATTCAGACGAAACAGTTGATGTACCACCAACCGGAGGCTTGGCATGGGCTTCTGGACAAGCTGGCCTCCGTAGCTACGGCGTTTTTACAAGCGCAAATCGCCGCGGGTGCGCAGGTAGTACAACTCTTCGACAGCTGGGTGGGCTGTCTTTCCCCAGATGACTATCGCCGCTATGTGCTGCCATACACCAAGCAGGTGATCGACGGGCTGCGCAATGCCGGCGCCCCAGTCATTCATTTCGGCACCGACACGGCGATGTTACTCGACGTCATGCGCGAAGCCGGAAGCGATGTGATTGGCGTGGATTGGCGCATCCCCCTCGACGATGCATGGCGCCGTATCGGGCCCGACGTGGGCATTCAGGGGAATCTCGATCCGGTGGTGTTGTTCGCCCCGCTGCCGGAAATCGAGCGGCGCGTGGAGGATATCATACAGCGGGCTGGGAACCGGCCTGGCCATATCTTTAACCTCGGCCATGGTATCTTGCCGGAGACGCCCGTCGAGCATGTGTATGCCGTGGCCGACCTGGTACATGCGCGTAGCGCCCGGAAGAAGCAGAGTGTTGAGGGATAAGTGGGAGGAGGCCAGACTCGTCAGCGCTCATGGCTCAGCCTTGACCTCTAAGAGTGAGGATGTGCTTGTGAAGCTTCACGTCTCATCTGTATCGACCGCCGAGATGACCGGTGTCCTGCTGATGGCCCATGGCAGCCCGGACAACCTTGACGACATGGGCACCTACCTCCAGCATGTGCGCGGCGGACGTGCCACCCCACAGGCGCTGGTGGACGATATTCGGGGGCGCTACCAGTTGATCGGTGGCCGCTCGCCGTTGCTCGATCTGACACGTGCCCAGGGGCAGGCGTTGGAGGAGCGTTTAAACACCAACGCCAGACGCTTTCGGGTCTATGTCGGCATGCGGCACTGGCACCCATTTATCAAGGACACCGTGGCGCAGATGGTGCAGGATGGTATTCAACGTCTCGTGGCGGTGAGTATGGCGCCACAGTATTCGCCACTCAGCGTGGGTGCCTATCGACGCGCCCTGGAAACGGCTCAGTCAGCGTTGGGGGCCAGTCTAGAGATGACGATCGTCACCAGCTGGCATGATCACCCAGGGCTCCTCCAGGCATTCGCGGAGCGCGTGCAGGAGGTTTACCAGCAGCTTAACCTTGAAGGACAAGCCCAGTTAAGCGTCGTCTTCACCGCTCACAGCTTGCCAGAACGTGTCCTGGCAGAAGGCGATCCCTATCCCCACGAGGTTGAGCGCACCGCTGCGGGAGTGGCCAGGTTGCTGGGATTGACGACCTGGGAGATCGCCTATCAGAGTCAGGGAGCGACCGCGGAGGCCTGGCTGGGCCCGACACTCGATGAAGTATGCGCACGTGCGGCAATGCAGGGCCGGAGAGCGCTTTTACTCGTGCCCGTCGGCTTTGTCTGCGATCATGTGGAAATCCTCTACGACATCGATATCTTGGCGCAGAAGGTTGCCCGGGAGAAGGGCTTACGCCTCATGCGCACGGCCTCACTGAACACCTCATCGACTTTCATTGACGCTTTGGCACACGTGGTTGAGTCCCACTTGCCTGATGGGCACCCCGCGCCTGCCCAGGCCACAAGGAACGATCGATGAAGAGGCCGGACCTCGGGCTGAGGACACCGCTGGCGCAGTCCGCAGTCCATAGTCCGCACCATTCTTCCCATGTCATCGTCATCGGTGGCGGTATCGCCGGGTTGTCGACAGCGTATGCGCTTCAAGAACAGACGCGCCTGAGCGGGGTGCCGCTTGCCTGTACGTTAATTGAGGCCCAGGAGCGGCTGGGTGGGGTGATCTTGACAGAACGTGTGGGCGACTTCGTCATCGAAGCGGGTCCCGATTCCCTCCTGACCCAGAAGCCCTGGGGGCTGGACTTGTGCCGGACCCTTGGCATCAGCGACCGCTTGATCGGCACCAACGATCAGCAACGACGGATCTATATACTCTGGGGCGGGCGTCTGCATGCATTGCCACAGGGATTGATGCTCATCGTCCCTAGCCGCCTTGGGCCACTCTTCCGTAGCCAGTTACTATCATGGCCGGGAAAACTCCGTATAGGGTTGGAGTATTTCCTCCCGCCGCGGCCGCCGGACGGGGACGAAAGCCTGGCGGGGTTCGTGCGCCGCCGTCTCGGGCGGGAGGCCCTGGAGAAAATCGCTGAGCCGTTGCTGGCCGGCATTTATGCGGGGTCTTCGGATGCTCTGAGTGTGCTGGCCACCTTCCCTCGCTTGCGTGAGCTTGAGCGCACCCACGGGGGGCTCATTCGCGGGGCACTGGCCCAGCGTCGGGCTGCGTTCTCGGGCAACCCTGCCACCACAACCATGTTCATGGCGCCGCGGGGGGGCATGGCAGAGATTGTCGACGTCCTCAGCAGTCGTCTCGATCGTGTTGTCAAAAGGCTGGGTCAGACCGTGCAGCGCGTCGTGCCGTACGGCGACGGCCAGGCTGAACCACACGGCTATGCGGTGCATCTCGATGATGCGACGATCCTGCATGCCGACGCAGTGGTGTTTGCCACGCCGGCATATGTTACGGCCCGTTTGGTCGAGGGCTTCCATCCCAGTCTGGCCAATGCCTTACGCGCTATTTCCTATGTTTCCTCCGCGACTATTTCGCTGGCCTACCGGCGCCGCGATGTCTCGCACCCACTCGACGGTTTCGGCTTCCTGGTCGGAAAGCACGAAGGGCGCCGCATCATGGCAGCCACCTGGACCTCGACCAAATTCGCTTCTCGTGCCCCTGCCGATGGTGTGCTGATCCGGGGTTTCGTCGGTGGACCGGGCTGTGAGGATCTGGTGATGCTCGATGACGCAGCCTTGATTCAACTCGTGCGCCACGAGTTGAAGGCGATTTTAGGAATTCGTGTCACCCCGCTGCTGGCCAGGGTCTACCGCTGGGAGCGCGCCAATCCCCAATATGGGGTGGGGCATCTGGAACGCGTTGACGCCATGGACCGGCTGTTGGTCCCCTACCCTGGTTTGTCACTCACCGGCAGTGCCTACCGAGGCGTTGGCGTTCCCGACTGTATACATCAAGGGACTCAAACCGCCAAGCGCCTGCTCGCATCCCTAGCGCCCGTCAAGTGACCATCGTGCCGTTCACCCCTGTCGAAACCTGTACCTGACTGATCCTGAGTCTGCTATCCGACTTGCACGCCTACATAGATCTGTTGTTGCATGCCTGCCGAGCGACCGTACAATTTAATTGCATAAATTTTATCAATATGATAATTATTTAGTAAAATATTATCTATATTAATCTCATAGCAACTCACCATGGATATCAGGTCAGGACCCAGCGTGGACATGGTCGTCTCAAGCGGCGCACCGAATATGCTTGCCCTGCGTGGTGAGGAGCCCCGAGAAAGGAAGATCCACGAAGACCATTTTACTGGTCGATGACGAAGCCAACCTGCGGATACTCGTCCGCACCACCCTGGATGTTGCTGAATACCGTATTATCGAAGCCACGGACGGCACGACCGCGCTAGATCTGGCACGGCAGCAGCGCCCAGACCTCCTGGTCTTGGACTGGATGATGCCTGGCCTCAACGGTATTGAGGTGGTGCAGGCCCTGCGCCAAGACTCTACGACCGCGCACATCCCCATCATCATGCTATCGGCCAGGGGCCAAGCAACAGATCAAGAGCGCGGACGTTCCATGGGCATCTCCGCCTACCTCGTGAAGCCGTTTAGCCCGCTAGAATTGCTGCGATCGGTCCTGGAAATCCTGGGGTAACCGGCGCACATTCAAAGGTTGTAGGAGTTTGACATGCCTCACGCCATCGCTGCAGGCCGTTGATGAGCACGTGTCGAATCGCCTTGGCCTTGAGGATCGCCTCATGAAATGGGCGATCAGAGAGAAAATTGGGGCAGGCTTTGGGTTGGTCCTGTTGAGTCTCGTGGTGATCGCTGTAGTCTCGTACCGTAGCACCGCGCAGCTCATCGAGACGGTTCGTATAGTGTCTCAGACCCATCGGCTGCTGGAAGCACTCGAAATCGTGCGTGCGCACCTGAGTGACATCGAAGCGGAAGCACGCGGCTATGTCATCAGCGGTGACGACCGCTACCTGGAACCCTATTACGGCGCGCTGGTGGAGATTGCTCAACACATTAGCGACCTCGGGGCATTAGCTGCCGACCAGCGCGATCAGGAGGATTATGTCGAGACCCTCAAAGCGCTGGTGGAGGGAAAAGTTGCTCTGGTCAGGAAAATGATCGCCTTACGGCAACAGGGAGGGGGTGAGACCGCGCAGCAAATGGTGCTGATGGACCAGGGCAAGGTGGTGATGGATACGATCAGAGTCGTCATCATTGCCGCAACGAATGAGGGGCGAGCCTTGCATAGGCAGCGGGATGAAGAAGCGTACCAGAGCGCAAGCTCCACGATAATGACTATTGCGGTTGGCAGTTTGTTGGCTTTGGGGATTGCGGCTGGCGCCACGATCATCATCAATCGCGACATCACAAGTCTCCGACGAACCGAGGCGGCGTTACGGAGGAGTGAGGAACTTTACCACACGTTGGTCAAGAATTTCCCAAATGGTACGGTGCGTCTGTTCGACGACGAGCTACGCTATACCATTGCGGATGGGGCAGGGTTCGCAACGCTCGGTCTCTCGAAAGAGGCCATAGAGGGAAAGACTATCTGGGAAGTATGGCCGCCTGAAACCTGTGCCATCATCGAGCCGCATTATCGGGCCGCCCTTGCTGGTGAAGTGAGGAGTTTTGAAGTCCCATATGTGAACCGTATATATCAGGTATATGTTATGCCAATCAGAATTGCGTCAGGTGAGATCGTTGCGGGTATGGTGGTGAGCCACGACATCACCGAACGGAAGGAAGTCGATCGCCTCAAGGATGAATTCATCTCAACCGTCAGCCATGAGCTGCGGACGCCGCTGTCAAGCCTACGCGGCTTTACCGAGCTCATGCTGGAGCGTGAATTTCCCCCCGAGAGACGCCAGCGATTTGTGTCGATCATGCACAGTGAAACCGTCCGTCTGACTAATCTGATCAATGATTTTCTCGATCTCCAACGCATCGAGTCAGGCCGCCAGGTCTATCATTTTGAACGCGTGGATGTGCGAGAGCTCTTGCACGAGAGGATTGCCCTGTTCATGCCAGTGGAGGCGCAAGTGGTCTGGCATCTGGAGGTTCCGGAGACCCTGCCACTGGTGCAGGCCGATAGAGATCGTATCCGGCAAGTGCTCGCCAATATACTCTCCAATGCGCTGAAGTATTCCCCGCGTGGAGGCGAGATCACCGTCAGCGCACGTCAGCAGGGTGCCTACGTCGAGGTCCGGGTGACCGACCAAGGCGTGGGCATTCCGCCTGAGGCCATTCCACAGCTCTTCAGTAAGTTTTTCCGGGTGGAGAACAGCCAGACGCGGCACATTGGAGGCACAGGGCTGGGGTTGGCGTTGGTCAAGGATATCGTCGAGGCCCATCAGGGGAGGGTGTGGGTCGACAGTGAACCCGAACCGCGGCAGTGCGTTCTTTTTTACCCTACCTGTAGCTGTGCAACCGGTACAAGCGGTGGTAGTTCCGGAAGGCGTGAGCGGGGACACAACGGATATTTTGCTGGTCGAGAACGATCCGGTCTTCACACAGTTGCTACGCGAACGTTTCGAGGGTACAGGGTTATCAGTGACTACCACGAGTTATGCAGAACAAGCGCTCGATCTCACTCGCCTCTCCCCGCCGCGTATGCTGCTAGTGGACATCCACCTGGCTGGGGACATGGATGGATGGGACTTGCTAGTGGCGCTGAAAAGCGATCATGTCTTGCAAGCCATCCCCATCATCCTCGTTACCACAAGTGAGGAGGCCAATCTCCGTGGGCTCGCCCTGGCTGGTGCTGACTATCTCCCTCGGCCAGTCTCCACAGAAGGGCTGAGGCAGGCCGTGCAGCGTCAGTTGCCCTCCGTGGCTGGCAAGCGTGTCCTGGTTGCCGATGATGATAATGCCTTCCGTCGGCAGGTGGTGGAGCTGCTGGCTGACGACCTAAACGCCGAGGTAGCGGAGGCGACCAATGGGCGTGAGGTGTTGCAACAGGTGGCGCAGCAGGTGCCGGACCTGTTACTGCTGGACTTGCTCATGCCGAACCTGGACGGCTTCGAGGTCCTGCAGCAGCTGCGGGCAGACAAACGGGCGATGAATATGGCCGTACTGGTGGTGACAAGCAAAGACCTACTGCCGGCTGAGAAGGCACACCTAAAGCGCAAGATGGCATCTCTCGTAAGCAAGAATGATGCTAGCCTGGACCGCTTCGCCCGCATTGTGGGGGATGTGTTAGGTAGTTGAAGGGGGAGAGCCAATCATTCGGGAGTCACCGTCAGCACATCCTGTCGTATACCCCTCAAGCAGAATCGCGCTACCAAGAGTGGTGGTAGCGAGGGATTCGCCTTGCGACCCATGATCTGCGGATCGCTGCTATGTTCCCCATTCCTCCATAGATCTCTCTCGGGCGCATTTAGAAGGCATCCCGCATCTCCCTCTATCGACGGCTGTGCGTCCTAGCGCTCTGTCACCTCCAGGGCAAGGACCTAAATCCGCCTCACGACCATCGCTGGATCGGCCGGCACAAGCGAGGTGACATCGTTTAGCTCATGAGGCATGTGCCACCTCGCGGGCGAAGGCGATCAGCATTTCGTCTGAGTCCCTCGCTCCCAGCAGCGACAAACCCACCGGTAGTCCCTCCACTTCCGCTCCCGGCAAATTGATCTGCGGTGTGCCAGTGGTGCCTGCGATGCAGGTTAGCGTGCTCATGCGTGGCCGCAAGACATCGCGTATCGATATGCGTTCTCGTTGCAGCGGCGCAGGGGTCGGTGTGGTGGGGAGGCAGACCACTGTCCCGTCGGCGAGGAGCGCCGTCATGCGCTTGATGATGGCTTGCCGGGACTCCCTCGCAGCCTCAACTTCCACATCCGAGATCGCACTGGCGAAGCGATAGCGCTCGGCCACCTCGAAACTGAAGCGCGGATTTTCGCGGTCGATCCAGTCCCTGGCGGTTTCCCATGCCTCCCGACCCTGTAAAATCTGCTGCTGACTTGACCAATCGCTCAGTCGTGTTGGCGCGAGGCGTACCGCCGTGCAGTCCCCGATCAGGGAAGCGATGCGATCGACAGCTGGTCGCAAGGCTTCCTGTACCGCCTGATCAGCGACTTCGAAGGCGTCTTCGGCGATGAGGAGATGATGGGGGCGGACCCCCCGGATGTCGCGTTGCAAAATCACCGACCCAACTCTGGCAAACAGGTCCGCGTCGCGCGCAAACCAGCCGATGGTATCGTAGCTCGGGGCTTGCAGCAAGATGCCGTCAAGCGGGATGCGCCCATGTGTCGGGCGCATCCCGTATAGACCGCAGAAGCTCGACGGCACGCGCACGGATCCACCGGTATCAGAACCGAGCGCGAAATCGACCAACTCCCCGGCCACGGCAGAGGCCGAGCCGCTCGATGAGCCGCCTGGGACACGGCCAGGTGCCCGCGGATTCAGGGGTGTGCCATAATGGGCATTTTCTCCAAAAATCCCGCGGGTGATCTCGTCGGTGATGGTCTTGCCGACCATGGTGGCACCGGCTGCCACCAATATGCTCACCACCCAGGCGGTTCGTGATGCGGCTTCATGGGTGGCCTTCCAGTCGGGGTTACCGCCTCCCGTCACATAGCCGACAACGTCGAAAATATCTTTGGCGGCGAAGGTCAGGTCTGAAAGAGGCCCATCGGCTGCGCCCTCAAGGTATGCGTCGGTGTCTCTGCAAAAGGCATTCAGGTGGTCGTCAATCGTCAACCGAGGTCGCATCATGTCCATCGCTCCATTCTTGCATTCCGAAGTGTTCCTACCCTGTGCCCGGTGCCGTCGTCCCTGGGTCGAAGCGGTTTGACTCAGGCGGAAGATGTTTGCTTCAGTCCATTGGGCTTGATAGGCGGGAGTATACAAGTCCACCAACAGGTGAGCAAGAACGGCGGCTTCTCTGGACGTGCCTTGCGGCACAGCATTGTTCATGGTATCTTCAGCGAATGTTTTGTAGATACCAGCAGAAAAGCGAACAGTGAGCTTAAAAGATGCGTCTGGAGCAGCACACCAGCGCTCGGTGGAGATCAGCAAGCAGCGTCCGCTCACCTGTAAGGACCAACGCTCCTTATCGCAGGTTAAGATTCTCTTATGTCCATCCTTAAACCAGGCAAACTTCCCCCAGAACTGTTGCAGCGCTTGCTCACCTCATACCCCCGGACGGACCCGCGCGTCATCATCGGACCAGCCGTGGGAGAAGACGCTGCCATCATCGACATGGGCGACCGCTATTTGATCGCCAAGTCGGATCCGATCACCTTTGCCACCGATGCCATCGGCTACTACGGCGTGGTGGTGAATGCCAACGATATCGCCACTCGCGGTGGTCGACCGAAGTGGTTTCTGGCCACCCTGCTGTTGCCGGAACGAACGACTTCGGTCGCGCTGGTGGAATCGATCTTCGCCCAGATTGCAGAGGCCTGCCAATCTTTTAACATTGCCGTCGTGGGCGGGCATACGGAGGTCACATACGGGCTTGACCGTCCCATCCTGTCGGGGCACATGCTGGGGGAAGTTGATGTGGCCGGCCTGATCAGCACCAGCGGGGCTCAGATCGGCGATGTGCTGCTGTTGACGAAGGGCATTTGCATCGAGGGCACAGCGATCATTGCGCGCGAGCGTGAGCGGGAGCTGAGATCTGGAGACGTGCCTGAGGCCATCATCCAACGCGCCAAAAATTTCTTATATGAGCCGGGCATCAGCGTCGTGCGTGATGCGTACATCGCCATCGGCGCGGGCCACATCCATGCCATGCACGATCCGACGGAGGGTGGACTCGCCATGGCCGTTCATGAACTGGCCATCGCGGCACAGGTTGGCATTGTCATCGAAGGCCAGCAGATTCCCATTCTGGAAGAGGCGGCGCTACTGTGCCGGGCCTATAGCCTCGACCCATTCGGAACCATCGCCTCGGGTGCCCTGCTGATCGCCACGCCGGCCGATGAGGCACCGCGCATTCAACAGGCGCTGCAGGTCAACAATATTGCGTGCGCGGCAATTGGCCACATCGTGCCGCCGGAGGAAGGAGTTCTACTCGACAATGGCCGTGAGGTTCAGCCACTACCCAAGTTTATCAGGGATGAAATTACCAAATTGTTCACCGAGTAATGTTCCCCCCATATCTCCGCTATCGCACGGCGGCAGAGAGGGCAAAGGGCGCATCACTGCCGCGATGCACGCTGGTCTGGGTGCATTGCTGGCGATGAAATGATGGGATGATCATGAACGGTGCGATGACATGTCCGTGTCTGCAGCGCTGTACCGAGAGCTTCGCGACGCGAGCCTCACTGTGGCCGAGCCTGAAGCGCCCTATCATGCTATCTCTGGCGACACTCAACCATCCGAGCACCACCTGCATCTCCTCTGGCAACGGCAAGATCTCCTGCGCCAGCCGCTCATGACCCTCGACCAGCAGTTCATCACTGTCTATCGGCCGGGACGTTGGAGCCGCAGCAGCGGACCTGACTTTCGCGACGTCAAGTTGCGGCTCGGTGATGATTCCATTCGCATTGGGGCCGTGGAAGTGCACGTCGCGGCGAGCGATTGGTTTCGCCATGGACACGACCGTGATCCTGCCTATACCAAGGTCCTGGTGCATGTGGTGTGGCACAACGATCTCGGCACCCAGACAGTGGTCGATGCCTCGGGCCGTGAGATTCCGCAGTTGGTGCTGTCGACGGCACTGACCATACCGTTCTCTGAATGGCAGGCTGTGCTTGAGGAGGAAAGGATCCCGACCGGGCATGGGGTGGGGCTGACACCTTGTCAACAATCGCTTTTGGAGATGACTCCGGAGACCGTTGGGCGTCTGTTGGATATGGCTGGCGAGGAGCGTTGGCGGCAGAAAGCCAATCGCTTCGCCCTGCGGCTCGAACGCCGCGGGGTTGAGCAAGCGCTCTATGAGACGCTGATGGAAGCCCTGGGCTTTCAGGGGAATCGCATGCCGTTCTGGCAACTGGCCAGATTAGCACCTCTGACGCACATCCGAGAGGCACTGGGCGCCGTTGAGTCCACCCCGATCCAGGTGCAGGCGATCCTGTATGGCGTGTCGGGGTTCCTGCAACACTGGCAAGCTGCGCGACAACGACACCAACCAGCGCGCGACACCTATGTGGAAACGCTCGCCACCTATTGGGAGCCCGTGTCGACACTTTTTCCTGAAGGCCTCGACGAGCGTCAGTGGCGTACGGCCGGTATCCGGCCAGCGAATTTTCCGCAGCGACGCCTCGCAGCGGCCGGCTATTGGCTCGCATCCCTGATGCAGCAGAGCCTGATGGATTTGTGCTTGGCGCCGATTCGACTCCTTGCACGGCAGGCGTCGCGTGCGCAATTACGGCGCTGTTTGGGCGAGCTGGCACGGCGTCTGCGCGTAGATGGGGACGACGACTTCTGGCGTCACCGCTATGGCATCGATGGGCCAGAGCTCAACCGCCCCGTCGATCTCCTGGGGCATGGGCGGGCGACAACCATGGTCGTAGATGTTCTATTGCCGGCGGCCGCAGCCCTAGCGCAGCTGGGCACCGAGCCGATCGAGCTCGAAACGGTACGCGCGTTGTACACATGTCACCCCCGCTTGCCTGCCAATGAAGTCACCCGGGAGATGGTTCGGCAATTCTTCGGCAGCGATCGTTCCCGCGCCGCTATCGTCAATTCCGCCTGTCGTCAACAGGCGCTTTTGCAGCTCTACAGAGACTTCTGCCTCAGCGAGCTAGAGACCTGTCAGGAGTGTGCTTTCCCGCGTCTCGTAGCCCGTTTGGAACGGCTGCAAAGAGATATGCCTCAAGGAGGTCGCTGAGCTGGCACAGTTCAGGGCGCCTGGCGAGGTTGCTGCGGATATAGCTGAGGGTGGGAGGAATGGCTGCGATATAACGCTGTGTGTTTTTCACCACGGTCTGAAAGGCAAACGTTCCGAGGGCTTTGAGATTACGTTGAAGGCACGTGTAATCGAACACCCGGAGGAATGCTTCGCGGTCAAGCACATGGCCATCTCGCATGGTCTTCTGTTCGAGGTAATATGTCAGGAGCTCTTCCCGCAGGTCCGTGGGGAGTACGACGTAGGAATCGTACAGGAGAGAGGCGAGGTCGTACTGGCAGGGGCCGAGGCGGGCATCTTGAAAATCGATGACGTGCAGTCGACTCTGATGCACCATGAGATTTCGGCTGTGGTAATCGCGATGAGTGAGGACACGGGGTTGGCTCGCCAGCGTCGCCGCGAGCTTCCAGAATTGGCCCCGCAGCGTCGCCTGAGCCGCTGGCGTCAATTGCTGAGCACACAACTGTTGGATCATGTGGGTCGAGAAAAAATCCAGCTCCCACATCAGCTTCTCGACGTCAAAGGCCAGGCTGAAGGCGACACAGTTGGCGCGTGAGGTCGTTTCCTGCGGATACTGCAGCTGCAGCAGAATATCCAGCGCCTGGCGATACCAATCAACCGTCTGCCCGCGGCCGGCTCCCTGTAATGCGGCCTCCAGCGTGGCATCACCTAGATCCTCCAGCAGGATGAAACCCTGGCCGGAATCATCCCACAGAATGCCGGGAACTGGTAGCCTGTTTAGGGCGAGGTAGCGCTGCACATTCACGAAGGCTAATTCACCGGCGGTGTACGGTTGGGCCAGCTGCATGAGTATGAGCGACGTGATATCGTCGACCCCGGTCGTGACGTGTAAGCGGTAGTAGCGGCGATCGGAGGCGTCTCCTGTGAGGGGGCTTATCTCGACATCGCTGCACTTCCCCGGGAAAACTCGGTCGACGAGCGCACGCAGATATAGCGTCGAGGGTAACTCTGGCAAGGTATCCGGAGCGTGGGACTGAACCGTAGGAGATGCAGGCATTGACCGCATAGCCGCTACTATAAATCCGCCTCCCTCTCCAGGTCAAGGGACTGCTCTTCATCTTCCCCACCTATCCCTCCTTCACAAGACCGAGGTGGTGGCAATCGACGGGCGCATGCAGTGGAGTCGCTCAGCCCTCCCGGTGCGGCGCCCTGACACTTCCCAGGTCTACGGGGTCTTCCGACGTCCCGGACCAGGGCTCGCGCGCATGGGGAAGCCTCACCCGCCCCCAGAGTTGCACCAATCGGTTGTCCGGCCGCCGCCGCAGATAGACAAACCCGTATAAGGCCGCGACCAGCACGCCGCCACCGACTATATGGCCCAGCGTCACTGGCAGCAGGTTGTTTCCGAAAAACCCCATCCAGGTGAGATCGGCGAACTGCCCGGGGACTTTGCCCGACATCTCGATCACACGCGAGTTGTCTCGTAGCCACAAGCCCAGCGGGATAAAGTACATGTTCGCGATCGAGTGCTCAAAGCCCACGGCGACAAAGGCGGTAATCGGCGGGATGATGGCCAGGATCTTGTCCGTAGTGGTCCGCGCACTGAAACTCAACCCGTGAAGCGCGCCATTGCCGACAACCACCTCAGCGAGGCAACCACAGAATAGGCCTACCAGGTGACACTGAGGAACGTACCACCAATCATCATCATATGCCAAGCCCCTACGACCCTGGGAGCGTTGATCGGTACCTATCCAGCGGCGTGCACGGCACGGATCTGACCAGATCAAAGGCAGAGACGTGAGGAAGGGCTAGACGAAAGCGAGCATCACCATCACGGCCGAACTCCGCGGCCAGGACGCCAACGATGTGGACGTGGCCATTTCTGGCGGAAGAGGCCAAGCAAAAGGTGATCCCTGTCACTACGGCTATCACACCAGTACAGATCACGGTGGCAGTTGGAAGGCCAGCGGAGGAAATCCTGCGTGTGGCGGGTGAGGAGAAGGTCGTCGGGGTGCCGCAGGCGTTCGGGCTAGTAATCGTCTTGACCGCCGGGGTCTTCTTCACGATCGGCGCCGCACGCTGCCGATGGTCCCCAACCCTATGGTGGCATTCAGGGCTGTCGACGCTAGGGATGGGCAGGACGGCGGTAGGGCTGGCCTACGGCGTGGGCGCCTGGCTCAAAAACCTGCTCTAGGAATCCATACGAGGCAAGAAGCTTGGTGCTCAGCTCCCTTCAAAGAACCGACGCGGGTTCTCCACCGTGATCTGGTGGATGTCGTGGTCTGAGGCGCCCAGCTCCTGGAGACGTGGCAGCACTCGCCGGGAGATGAACGTATAGCCATCGGGGTTCGCCCGGCGGCGTGCCTCCTGGACCTCCACCCCGTATCGAGCCTTGGGGACCGAGTAATCGTGGGACAGCATGAGGCGATGGCTGTAGCCCGCGTCCATGAGTTGCTTGACGATTGCGGTCCGTTGCTCCCAGTCGGGTGTGCCGGGGACACGTCCACCGGGGTAGCGGTCCATCCCTAACCACACGCCCTTCTCCAGCAGCCCCAGCAGGTAGCCCAGATCGGTGTCGTCGTTGCTGTGGCCGATGTAGACGCGCTGCAAGTCCACGCCCTCTTCCTCAAGAATCCGGACTTGCTGGTCTCCCACGCGGTCGGGCGACCACGTATGGGTGGAGATCGGGATGCCCGTGCGATGGTGTGTCCGTGCCGCAGCGCGCAGGATCACCTCCTGCGGTGGCGTAATCCCCCCACGGTCGCTGGCGACCTTGATGATGCCGGCTTTGATTCCGGTTCCCTCGATCCCTTCCTCGATTTCCCGGCTGTACAAGCGCGCGATGACATCCGGCGAGACCTCCCCGAAGGGACGCGGCACGGCCAGATGGTTACCGGTGGCGGCAATGAGGTGGACCCCGCTTCTCTTGGAGACTTCCTGGATCAGGCCGATATCCCGGCCGAGGTCAAATGTGCTCACCTCGACCATTGTCCGCACGCCTTCCTGGTATGCCTCGCGCATGGCCGCCACTGCTTGCTCGATCACGCCCGCGGGGTCGAGGAATTCCGGGTACGTGTGACGCAGGCCGGCAGCGTTAGTGCCCACATGCTCATGACTCAGGGTAAAGCCCAGGTCAGCCGTCTCCACTGGCCCTAATACGGTATTCACAGTTGGCATGACACACCCTCCTCATACGGTTTCGACTCGTCTATGGGGGTTGGGCAACACCCCCCACTGGCCCTACGGGCTCCCGCGACCATGCCTCTGCCACCAACCTGCGGGACAAGAGTATCCCTTGGACTGTCCATCGCACCGACACTCATGGTCCAGAACACCCACGTGTCGGTGACCCATGTCTATGTCGATCATGCACGAGGTGTTCTCGAACGCGTGCCGCTGTTTCAGGCACTTCACACCGGCACAACCGTCGGATACGGTTGGCCGGAGCCCGCGCCTCCCGTTAGCTTCCCGGCTCTGCGACGAAGAGCGGGATCCGCCGTGTGGTCCGTGTCTGGTAGTCCGCATACGGGGGATACGCCGCGACGGCGAGCCCCCAGAGCCTCGCTCGCTCGGCCTCGTCCTTGACCTCGCGTACCCGCATCGCCTGCACCACGCTGTGGTCGCGGATCTCGACGGCCGGGTTGGCGCGCAAGTTGTACACCCAGACCGGGTGCGTCGGCGCCCCGCCCTGTGACCCGACGAGAACGTAGTGGGCGCCGTCCTTGACGCGCATCAGCGGGGTCTTGCGGATCGCGCCGGTCTTCTTGCCGGTGTGGGTTACGATGATCACGGGCAGCCCGGTGTCACGGAGCGTGGTGCCGTCAGTCCCCCCACTGCGCTCGTAGAGCTCGACCTGGTCGCGCACCCACTCCCTGGGACTTGGAATGTATTCCGCCATGCGAATCTCCTCGATATGGGGGAGGTGGTCCTCCCCGCCTGCAAAGGTCTTTGCCAACGATAACGCGCGTGCCAAGCCCACAGGTGCTCTGGGGACTGGCCACGGCGCCCGACGTGTCTTGCCCGGCACGTGCGGGCGGTGCTGTTGCCTGGACCAGGGCTGGCATCGCCCTCGTGCAGCGCCTGGGGAAAGGCACATGATCACCTCCCAATCGCCGCCCTCATTGTCTTACAGACAGCGCCGCGACGCAAGCCAGAAACTCCGGGGAAAGTCCACACAGGGATGCCGCGTGTCCTCGGGAGTGTTGAGGGAGGGCACAGCACTGTACTGCTTCCCGTCAATCAAGCGGCGAGGAAGGGAGGACTGTGGCTCCTGTCGTCGTCCCGCTCTCAAACGGGTTGGGGGTGTTGTCCCATAGGCGCGTACTTAAGGTTATTCCCTCAGCGCGCCCCCGTCATGCCGCCTCCTGCTCGATGGCGGGCAACACGAGTGCGCGACCTGTGAGCCAAGCGCGTATGGTTGTTTCCTGAGGCTCTCGGCGGCGCGGGCTGAGCACCACAAAGCGACGCAAGCGGGGCAAGCATGTCTGCACCCGCGCCTGCGACCACGTGCCATAGACTTGCTGCCGCAGGGTATCGAGGCCGAGGCCGGTCAGCAACCAACTACTGACCGGCATGGGCGCCATGGGCGTGTCGGTGGGCAGATGAGCCCGGATCGTGGCCATCGCCTCTTCTGGCAAGGCCCAGGCCATGAGCAACGCCCGCACAGTGGCTTCCACACTGGTGGGATGTGACGTCGGATGTGATTGAGTCGGAGCAACTGTTTCATCCGTTTACACACCAGTTCCACTTGCCAGCGCGCCCGATACAGGCGCAGGACGTCGACCGAGCGGCCAGGCGGTGGCGGCCAGCGTGGTGACGAGCAGCACCCCATCCGCCAGGAGTAACGCCGTCGCGCTCGGCGTCCGCCCCTTCTTTTGTGCCTTGTGCCGCACCCGTCGCCGGGCAATGGCCGCGGCAGCGGGTGGGAGCTGCGCCGCCAACAGTCGGACGGCATCGCGCTGGTGCTCGCCAGGCACACCAGCCGTGCCACTCCCGCGTGGCCTGGCCTGGCGTCCGCAGCCATGGTACGACCTCGAAGGCCTCGCCCGCCGCTGTTTCAAGTGGGAAGGTGGCGGGTGTGACCCGCCGCACGACGTCCGCCTGCTGGCGCGTCGCGCTGGCGACGCTCATACGGTCACCATCGCCGTTGTCGGCGACCGCGATGTCACCGGGCGGCAGGGCAAAGGGGACTAGACTTTCGCCCTCCTACCGATCCGTCACACGGACCTGTGCGAGCCGGCCAGCGGTGAAGTCATACGCCAGATGCAGCCGCCAGTCGTCCCCCGTGCCGCCCAGCTGCCGGAGCGTGCTGGCCTCCACGAGCAGAACACGGCCCCGAGGACAGGATGGATGCGGGTCGACTCGCCCTCGGGGTGGCCACCAAGGCGCTAAGGAGCCAGAGCCACCAGGGATGACAGGCCGCAGCCGCGTGCGCCAGGCGGCCTCGGAGATATCCGCGAGCCCGATCAGCACGGCCCAAGCGCCAAGACGCCGGGTCGACAGGGCGCCCAGGACATAGGCCAGCACCGCCCGCAACAGGTCGACAGGGGTGGCGAGGCCGCGCACACGTTGGAAGGCTTTATACGTGCGGGCCTGTGCCGCGAGATCCGCGGGCAACCGTGGCACCACCTCACGTCGTCCACGTATCCTCCACGAGCGCCAGTGGTGCCTCGACGGTACGGTCGGTATGATGGGGTCAAGACCAGCATAGACACCTCCTGAAGATGGTCATGGTGTGGCAACCATCATCTTACCGGAACGCCTGTGCTGGTCCCAGTGTCAATTGTTCGAGGCGCTTAAGTTCGCGCCTATGGGTGTTGTCCCCCAGGGACGCATGCAGATCATGCGCGTGGGCGGCCAATTGGCGTCGCGGCATGGCTGACCTTCTGCGGTGTCAGCCACAGTAGACTCCGTTCCGGTGTCTCGTGTCTTCACGGGGAGCACTATAGGGTCGATCTCTTCGCCCTCGAGGTGGAAGATACACAGACCATGAAGGCGAGATTGTCGAGGCGTTCACTATCGGTCAGCAAGAGACCGGCAAGGCAACGCTTGTAGGGGTGAGAGAACGAAACGTGAAGAATTTCAGACGAGAAGCTGTAATGCATTGACGAAGGCAGAGTTACGCGACTCGTAGTGAATGGATCATCTATGCTAGGTTAGCGGCCGCAGGTAGAACTACATGCCGTTCGTAGTAGCTTCGTTCTCACTGGACCTAGTTCCAGGGTGATGTCAGGCCAAATATGCGCAGCTTGGCCTCTAGTTCTGTCCGCTCGCGATTACGAGCGAGGCTACCATCCTTTCGGCGGTTAAGCAGACCGTACCTGGTAGCGAGGTTACGGGCGTGCTCTGGGGCTTTCGAGTTCAGGGCTCCGATGATCTCAGCTTCGATGCGCGAAAGTTGCACGGCGTGCTGTCGGTAGTCAAGGAACGCTTCCCAGACGATTGGCACCCATTTCGCGACGATTTCCTCCCCGATGATTATGGCGTACGCGCGAATTTCCCGTTGTGCATGTTCATCCATTCTCAGATGGAGGAAGTGGAGAAGATTGTGGAGATCAATCTTCCAGTACGCTTCGGTATACGTCGAGAGCGGGATCCTTCCGCGCCTGTTCGCGCGCAACGCCAGCCGCTATGCGCGCCTCGTAGACTGCGCGCGCCTTTTCCTGTAGCTCTTGCTCTGCAGCTGAGAGACACTCCCCGAGGTCGGTTGGCAAGGTGCCACTACTGCCTTGCCGATTCACCGTCGACTGCCTACGCCACTCGTCTGACGGGGTGCGCTGTGCAGCATCAATGGCAACTGAGTAGCGTGTCGAATACTCATTCACGTTCGCTGTACGGTGACGAATCCACTGGCGCCATGCGTCCATGGGCACGCGAACGTGAAGTTTGATCTCACACATCTCGAATGGCGTGGGTGTGCAAGTGTCGCATGAGATACCGAATTAAGGCCACGGTCCTCGTGTACACGCTTGGTCCCAGCTCCGTATGAGATTCGCGCGGCCTGCACGACGGCGGCATCATCTCCCATATAGTCGAGTAGGCGAACGAATCCGTCGTCAAGGACGCGAAACGGCTGGCCGAGGATCGTATCCAGCGCAGGGACACTCGGCCGCGTCAAGCGTTCCGGGACCTGTCGCGCCTCCTGATTCAGGCACGTCCGAGGCGCTTTTGCTTGAATCGGGGTTCGCACTCAATGACCCATCTTCAAGCTTCACGGTATAGTCGCTCTCCGTATACCTTGATCAAGATACGTAAGGTCTCTCTGTAATCACGAGTGGAAGCCATATGGTCTTCTCGCTGCTGCAGCGCATCCAAAGTTGGGCGATTGAGCTCGTCTATCGCCTGCGTCCTCCACTTGTTTTTTGGTGCAGGCGGCACACCATGAATAAGTTCCGTGTAGGCAGGCTGCAACTCTTGAATCAGATTACTGAGTTGCACAGGATCAAATGATGGAAACGCCACAAGTCTGATCGCCTCGCCCAGCATGGATACTGAGGCTAGTTCTGGTGTCGAAGCCACTTCAAATATGCCGGAAGAGATATAACTCAGCACCGGCTCACTATCAACGCTCTGCCGATCTTGTGCGAATTTCTCTCGAGTGGTGGGATACTCCTGCGCTTCACCATAGATGATAGTAACCTCACGATTCTGAGACTCCATCAATAGGGCTACGAGTGTTTGGACAATGAGTAGTCGCGACATACCAGAGATATCAACGAACACGTGTTCAAAGTCCCGCGTAAAGTGCTTTAATTCTTCGCCAATGCCTGCTGGGTTCTCGCGGTCGTACACAAACTCTGTGATCTGGAGATGGGCATCTCGACCAATGTGACGAAGCTCGTCAGTCCGATTTTGCGGGTACATAGGCCGATAGGTTACCAAGCCAAGAGCGAAACCAGAGTACCCCGCCGTACAGGTTCGGTGTAGTACTTCGATCGAACGATCTTCAAAGCCACCACACACCAACAAACAGTCACCGCTCCCAATCCGTGGGTGTTTTGATCCGTTGTAAATCGGGCCATTGAACGTTTGATAAACGCTCGTCGGCCCTTTGTATACGATTACTAATCATACGCCTACTCTTCCTGGAACAATTCGGTTTGATTTGGATTCTGGATCCGTATACGTCGGCGTGCGGCATCATCCTCAGACTTCAGTCTCATTTTATCCTCGAATTGTTGAGGTTGACACAAAAGCATCTCAATCTGGTCATTTTCCAATTCAAGAGAATCGCGTCGACTGAACGTGAGGCGGAAATGGGGGACCAAATAACGTCGCAGGTAATATCGGGGGACGATCTTCCCCCGTCTTGACTCATGCCACGTGGATCTTCAATAAGCACTGAATACCGTAACAGCTCGTTCAGAATCTCTCGCGCATCGTCGGACAGATGGAGAGCATCGTATGGCTCGATCCGCGACGCTTGGTGAGGTGGTTGACTCGTTTCGTTCTTTGCTGTTTCGTACATGAGATAAGAATGCGCTACGTTGCCGAATGCGGTCACAACCTCCGCTGAGCTGTGTGCCCCATCGGGGCAATGTGCGTACGGACTCCATGAAGACACCCGCAGCCGCGCGTATAGAATCGTGTTGTCGCCGCTGGTGGTATGCGCGGTATAGCATCAGAGGCTGCCAGACAGTCGCGACCGCCATAATCCTCCACCATCCTGCTGACCAGACGAATCATATAGTGGATGTCACCGCTACACATAGCAGCAACGGTCTCGCAGCCCGCATAATTTCGACTCCTGGCGCTGATGTTGCCGGAAAGCGCGGGCAGTGTCGTTTTCGTTACGCGGTATCGACCCTAGCAGCTCTGTCAGAGTTTGGAACCGGATATCCCTCAACCTCGTGGAAGCGACGATTGAAAAGCTCCTCAAGGAATGCAAGCGCCCGCTTCGGCCCATCGGTAAGGTACCGTAAGCCCAGATTCAGCAAATCGTATTCCCTTGACTCGATGAACCGTTTCCCATCGACGTCCTGACGCGCGAAGGAGACCGGGCTCTTGTCGAGAGTTTGAAAAAGACATCGGCGCTCTACGATACATAAGTAACCGATTAAGATTCGCTTGCAAATCCTCTGTAATTTTCGGATGCGAATAGTCGTCGATAAAATAATAAATGCAACGGTTTTCCAAGAAAGAAAAGTGATCCCGAATAGCCTCACAAGCCTTCAGCATCACTTCTGGACCAAAATAGGCCTGGATAGGTTCGGTCGGTACATGCACAAAACGTTGCTTCTCCGCCGCTCGTTTCCTTTCCTTCGTGACCAATTTATCAATCAGGGTCGCCAAACGATTGGCACTTGGACTATCGGGAGGCTTGGGTAAATCGAGAAAGCTCCCACAAGCTGGCAACGAGTGACTCCTCTTTTCTTCTTGAACTCTATTAGAGAAATGCTCTCATTGCCCATGCACCTATCTGCTTCAGGGTAGTTGCAAGCAACGTGACAGTCAAGAAATGCATCGGCACATCTAGCGCTTCGGGACGATCAGGACGTTTGTACCTTGGGAAGGAGAAATACAGATCGTCACATCTGTAATAGATGCCAATGTAGTCAATACTGTTTGGCTGATCATTACCTGTAGAGATCAGGTATTCAAGACTCAGCGCGCGGAAGACCGTCGGTTTTACCACATCCGCGCGGCCCAAGTGAGCACGAGATTGGATCGTCTCTGAATTTCCGACAAGCCGAGGACCCGATCGGAGTATAGGCTCTTGAGCAACAAATGGGAATTACCCATCTGCTCACAGTTGGGATAATCGAAAGGTGTGACGAGCTTTGCGACGGTTTGCGCCTTTGCCGCGGCTCGATACGCATCGTCCAAAGAGTCGAGTTTGTCCAGAAGCGCACGAGGATTGCAGGCCAATGGATCGGCAACCGTGTCGGTTTCAATCAGATGGCGTTCTAAGAAATCGTGGCGGAGGCTCTCGCGGACGTACCGATCCCGCCCCTCACAATCGCGATACTCTATACATTCAAGCAACTGTCTGAGTGTGTCCGCTGTGTAAAGATAGTCGCTTGCATGGGCCGCGTGCCCGGTCAATGTCCGCACGCCGAAGTCGGTGACGCGGAAGGTTGTTCGGTGATAAATATCAAACTCGGCTTGCGCAACGAGTACATTCCCCGCATGCAAATCGCCGTGTTGTTCTCCGCGTTGCTGCAGCTCATACAAGAGCTCAAACATTGTCCGCAAAAAGCTCTCAACGAACGGTAAGTTGACCTCTGAGTGGTGCTCCTTCATATACGCGCGAAGGTTCTTGCCTTTCACATAGTGGTACACAAAAACAAGACACTCCCAATCTCTTCGGAGCCAGAGCATGGTCCATCGTATGGGACGACATCGACGCACCGCACAACAGCTGGGTGCAGAGCAGGTTGGCTTTTTTGGCCTCATTCAAATAGGCGTACTGATCGTCGCTATTGCGTGGGAGGTTATCGACTGGGACAATTTTAAACGCAAGCTCACTGTTCGTCGATGCGTCAAACGCATAGAACAGATGGCCATTATTGCCAGAGTCGACATGCTCCCGCATCACATGATTCGGGAATCGGCTTATGGACTTGCCGAGAAACAGCTCTACTTTGGGGAGATTGCGACGCATGCTCAGTCTTTCCGGAAGACAAGGATATTCTCTCGCCTTACCCCGGCGAGGTGTCGTCGTGAGCGCCGGATGTCAGGGATGATATCACTAATGACGTGATCGAGACGCAAGGTCGAGGCGTGTTGTGCGAAAATCTTTGTCAACACCTCAGACGGAAATCGATCACCCTTTCGAGTCGTCCGCTCACCGACGACAAAAACACAATAACCGCCCGGCCGAACCTTCTCTGGCAATTGTTGAGCGAGCGCATGGATCGCACTTATATAACCATCGAGACCCGTAAGCGCCCTGTCCAGAGACTCCAGGTAGGGTTCGCCTAGAAACCAGAGTCGTAGACGGTTGTCGCGGCCATAATCCAGGGTGTTCATATAGGGTGGACTTGTGATGACACAATCGATACCATCAGGAAGATTGACAGATTCAACAGAGGATTGGCGAATGTTTTCGATGAATCCGACTAACGCGTGTGTCGGTGGGCGTTTCAGCGCACGTGCGACTTTTGCTCTCAGGCGCGGCGCAAGCGGGCGATATTCATAGAGGTCAGGGTATTCCGCTTGAGGAAACTTGTTTGACCGTAAGTAGGGAACGAGGTGACTACTTGGAAACGAGAGGAATCCAGGTCTCTGATGGTGGAGAATGCCAAGCATAGAGGCCAGCAGGAAAGATTTACGCTCGCGTTGAACAAATTCAGTAAATCGTAGCGCTTCCTTGAGCGTGTGCGGATGGAAAAAGGCGCGTACCCATGGTGGGACACAGCGAAGGTCCGGCATCGGGAATGCATCGACACGCTGCAGAAGGTCCTCAAGCTCCGCAAGCGCGGCTTCGCTTGTCATTGGCGCCTGAAGCTTGCCTTGAGTCAACGTCACCGCATAGATGCTCGTATCAGAAGCAAAGACACGTCGTCCGAGGCGTGCCGCTTCGAGTGGTACAGTCCCACTGCCACAGAACATATCGGCCACCAGCTCACCGGGCTGGCTGTACCTCAGGATGAGGTCTTGGGTAATAGAGCTCTTGAGCTTCCCTATGTACGGCGACAGTTGATGCAACGAGCACTCCTGATGTGTGCAGGGCTCAGCCCAGTGCGGAGGTGCAGGGGAGGGCATGGCCATGAGCTCGTCATAGTGCGTCATAGGGTTCATGCTCACATGGTTACCCCTCTTTGGAGCAGTTGCCCCAGCCCATCCTCGTGAAAGCCAGAAGGCTATCAAGGTGCTTTTCCGGGTGAGGGTTCAGCGTTTCATTCTAAACCAACCAGTTTTCAACCTGGAGAGCTGGAATACGCTCGAAATGGCGCACATTCCCCGTCACAACCGTATACTCCCGGACAAGGGCGGTTGCACCAATGAGCACGTCTTCCACACCAATCAGCTCGCCGCGCCGTGCCAAATGGGCAAGAATGTCTCCCGCGACTACTGCCTCGGAGACGCTAAAATCGAGGATGGTCACCCGGGACAAAACCTCGTGGGTGATCCGCTGCCAGAAGACCGCGTGATCCTCACGCCGGCGGCTCCCATGGCGCAGTTCCATCACACAGATGCTCGAGGTGAAAAACATTTCAGGTGGATGGCGCCGTAGACGCGTGAGAAACTGGGGCTTCGGGCGCTTCTTGAGCAGTTCACTCAAGGCGTTGGTATCCAGTAGATACATACAGCTAGTGCTCTTCCGGCCGCAGCGCACGTGGGTGATGGGTCTCCCGGTCTGCTACGATGGTGTCGATCGTCGTAAAAAAGGGGTCATCGTCCTCCAGCCATCCCTGAGCATCGGCGACGTGCGGGGCAGCGGCGTCCGCGTCGACGGGGACGAGTCGAGCCATCGGTTTGCCGCGTCGCGTAATGGTGATCGTTTCCCCACCATAGGCCACACGCCCTAAGAGATCCGCAAAGTGACGCTTGGCGTCTGCCACATTAACAGTAACAGTAGTTGTCTTGGGCATCCGTGCCTCCTTCGTCATGAGATCATTATGACTATTATAACCTTTATGATCTCATCTTGTCACTCAGGAAAGCGGCGATTCACATGGTGAGCGCGTGGGCCAATACGGAATCGCCTCGTGTTGGGCCAACTCAAAGTGGATGACAAGTCCAATGCAATCACGGCCATTCCTCAGCTCATCACGCTGTTAGACCTTGAGGGCGCGATCGTCACGATTGATGCGATGGGGTGTCAGAAGGACATCGCTCAGGCGATCACCGAGCAGGAGGCCGATGATGTCTTGGCACTGAAGGAAAACCACAAAACGCTCTATGACGACGTGGCGCTATTTTTCGCTGATGCCAGGGCCACGGATGTTGCCGGGATTGACCATGCGCACGATGAAACCGTCGATGGCGATCATGGCCGGATTGAAACCCGGACGTATTGGATCACATCCGATATTGAGTGGTGAGAGGCTAAGGGCTCATGGGCCAAGTTACACAGCGTCGGTATGGTCGAGTCACGACGTGAAGTGGAGAAATCGGTCACGATCGACACGCGCGTGTTTATTACGTCCCTGCCCTGTGATGGTGTCCATATAGCCACGACATGGGGGTTGAGGGATATCGGACCGGTTAAAGAGGGTTCCTCTGCCGTGCGACGGTAACCGCCGTCATGCCGTGCTCGGCATGACCGGGATCGCGGCTGAAGAGCCGGCCTGGACATGCGCCGCAGCATAGGGTAGTGTTATGCGACGCATACATCCGCCACGTGGGCACACAGAGGCGTCACATGATAGTGGGATGGGCGTGGCCAGAGGGTGCAACGGCCTCTGCAGAACGCTGGCGCTGGGTGTTGCGGCACGCAGCAGAGGCGCTTCGGCGCGAGACGCCGTCGCCGAGATCGTCACTCCAGTCCTGTCGGACGATCGAGGCCGACGGCAAGCGTTGCCCGCGCGTCGAAGACCCAGCGACCGACGCGAGCGTATGACGCCCCGACGTACAGGGACGGGTCACAGGTCAGGTTAACCGAAAGGAGGCACACGATGCAGATCGTCGATTCACAAATACACCTGTGGGAAAATGCCAGAATGTCGCCGCAACACCGGCAGATCCCCACCTTCTCGATGGACGACGCCTTGCAGGAGATGGCGGCGGCCGGGGTCGACGCGGCGGTGATTCATCCGCCCAGCACGCTGGGCGAGGCGATGAACGCGCTGGCGGTCGACGCGGTGCGCCACCACCCGGAGAAATTCTGTATCCTGGGGAATTTCGACCTGCAGAGCCCGGATCGGCTCGATATCGTCAAAAACTGGCGGCAACGGCCGGGCATGCTTGGCTTCCGTTTCACCTTCAACCAGCCGCATCAGCAGAGCTGGTGGACCGACGGCTCGCTCGACTGGTTCTGGGCGGCGTGCGAGCAGGAAGGGCTGCCAGTCGGCACGCTGCCCGCTGGCCATATGGCCGATCTCGGCAAGATTGCTGAGCGCCATCCCAGGCTGAAGCTGCATATCGACCACCATGGCCGCGGCGGTGGTGGCGGTACCGGGACCGATGATGCCGCCTTTGCCAATCTGGGCGAGATGCTGGTCCTGGCCAAATACCCAAATGTCGCGGTGAAGCTGTCGGGCGCGCCAAGCTATTCGAGCCAACCCTATCCCTACCGCAACATCCACCAATATATCCGGCAGATTTTTGACGCGTTCGGCCCGCAGCGCTGCTTCTGGGGCACCGATATTACCCGCATGCCGTGCTCGTACCGGCAATGTGTGACGATGTTCACGGAAGAGTTGTCCTGGCTCCAGGGGCGCGACAAGGAGCTGGTGATGGGGGATGCCATCTGCGACTGGCTCGGCTGGAAACGACCCCAATAGGACAGGCCTAGAGAGGCATGCCGGCGATCATGAGACAGTATGGTGTCTCTCGCCGGCCGTGCCAGAACTTTGGTATGCGCATCAGAGGGTGAGATCATGCAATTCGGTTTGTTCGGCAGTGCGTCGGCCCGGCGCGGCGGTCCCGAGTTCGACAGCAGCGAGGGGTTCCGGGATTTCATCGATTACAACATCGAGGCCGAGGCGCTCGGCTTCCACAGCACGTTCGTCGTCGAGCATCACTTCACCGGCTATGGCCAGGTCTCGGCCACGCTCAATCTATTGACCTGGCTCGGCGCGCGAACGCACCGGCTGCGACTGGGCACTGCGGTGCTCGTGCTGCCCTGGCATAATCCTGTGTTGTTGGCGGAGCAGGCGGCAACCCTGGACCTGCTGTCCGGGGGCCGGCTCGATTTCGGCATCGGCAAGGGGTACCGATACAACGAGTTCGCCGGTTTTTGCGTGCCGATGGAGGAGGCCGACGCGCGCTTCGACGAGTGCCTCGAGGTCATCCTCAAGGCGTGGACAGCTGCCGAGCCTTTCTCGCATCGAGGCACATACTGGGCCTTTGACAAGATCGTGGTCGAGCCGCCCACGGCGCAGAAGCCGCACCCACCAATCTGGATGGGCGCCGGGGGTGAAGGCTCGATCCGCCAGGTGGCACAGAAGGGCTACAATGTGCTGCTCGGCCAATATGCCTCGCCAGAGGATGTCGGTCGCTCCATCGCGGTGTTCAAAGAAACAGTCGAGGCGAACGGGCGCCGCTTTGATCCCCTGCAGGTCGGTGTGACCCGGGCCTTCTTTGTCACTGACAACAAGGCCGAACAGGAGGCCGCGCTGGAGCGCCGGCTGCAGAACCGGGCGCGTCAGTTGCACCTGGCGACCCGGCCCGACGGCACGGTCCATGGCGGGCCGGACCGGGCCACCGGTGACCCGCGGATGGTCAACGAACGCAGCGCGATGTACGGCAGTCCCGACGAGATTTCGCACCAGCTCGAAGCGCTGCGCAACGCCGGGGTCGGGTATGTGCTGCTCAACGGCGGCGGCTCGGGCGGCGGCGCACGCGGCCGTGCAAGCCTGCGGCGCTTCGCACGCGACATCATGCCGCTCTTTGCCGCCGCTGCGCCGGAGCGTGTCGCTGTCTGAACTGACGCCCCTGATGCCACGCCGCTGAGAGCCATACAACGGCACGGCGGGTTCAGCGGCCATAGTAGCAGCGCCCTGTGAACAGCCGTTCGAAGCTCCAGCACCCACAGTCCATAACAATTTATCAGTTTATCAGTTGGGGTATCTCACGTGGGAGGACACAGAGAGCTGGGGGAATGGGCGGCGTCTTCAGGCTGCTGCATCCTTTGTCGCCAAGAGATTCGTCATAGCTCTGACGGCCTCGTGGCTGAGCCGTACTTGGCCGTTGAAGGTCCTCTCATTCCCCCTATACGATGAACACCCCAAGGGATAGCGTATTCTGGCGAAATAGTGGCCGGTTTTCGACACATGGCCAGGTGACACGGTACGCTACCATGTGGTGTCGAAGAGCCTGGCGGGATCATCGCCATGGTCGCGCCCCCTCCGGACGTCCAGAGGGGGCGTCAGGCCGGCGCGGCCACTGTAAGGCCACGCACACGGTTCTTTTCGATCAGCCGAGCCACCAGCCCTGTGGCCTTGATATCCTCGATGAAGGCGCGCAGGTACTGGGCCCCCGCGGGACGACCTTTCGGCGTGCCGGCAGCCTGCTGGACCGCGGTGAAGCGACCAGCGAGGAGGCGCGATCCGGGCAGGGCCTCCTGGTCCGTGACGAGCCGCGGCCGAAGCCCAGCCAGGGCGTCGAGCCGGTCCTCGACGAAGCGCTTGAAGGCATTCTCGCCGCCTTGTTCGCGGATGAGCTGGGCGTGCTGCAGCGTGCGGCTCAGATAGAGCTCATAGGCGCTGCGGGCCGGTGCGGCGATGCGGATACCTGGGCGGTCCACGTCGGCGATGCTCTGGAGCTGCGAGCCAGGCGGCACCAAATACGTCGCCTCGATCTCTACGTAGGCCGCGGTGAAGTCGATCGCGTCGGCGCGCTGCGGCTCAGCGCCGATCAACCCGACATCCCACACGCCGGTCGGGGCCGCGTCGGCCAGCTCTCCGGGGTTAGCGTAGGGCAGGAGCGCGACGGGGACGCCCAGCCGCTGCCCCAGCTCGCGTCCCAGGTCCGCGGCGAGGCCGCAGGGCCCGCCGGTCACCGGGTCTGTCGCGGTGAGCAGGAAATTGCTCATGTTGAGAGCCACGCGCAGCGTGCCGGTCGGTGCGAGCTCGGAACATACGACGGACATGCTATCGGTCATAATGGTCACCTGTCATGTTGGAGTGGCGGCATGGCGTCCCAGACAGTCGCCCCTGAGTCGCAGGCGACTAGAACGTGACGCGACGCGATGCTTGATCAAAAAGGGCTATGGGCAATCAAGCGCCGTTACACATGAACAATCCAATGATCTTCTCGTCCCTTTCTGTCCAGTAACGAGTCACAGGCGGCTACCGTTTCCCGATGGCCTCAGGATTCGCCACATTGATAGGTTTCCCCTCGGCAAAAGCGAGCAGCTGGTCGACGGCCAATGTGTAGAGGGCTTCGTAGCTGTCTCGCTCGGCATACCCTAAGTGCGGGGTACAGAGGACATTCGACATCTGCAGTAACGGATGCTTCGCGCCGACGACCGGCTCTTCTTCGAACACGTCGACGGCCGCGAAGCCAGGCCGACCCTTCTGCAGTGCTGCGACCAGGGCACCTTCCGCAATAATCGGGGCGCGACTCGTGTTGACCAGCAAGGCGGTCGGCTTCATGTGGCCCAGGTCATCTGCCGTGATGATGCCACGGGTCTCGCGATTGCCAGGCAAGTGCAAACTGATCACGTCGGCGTTCTCGAAAAACGCTTCGCGGCTTGCGGCGATCTCAAAGCCCTCAGCCTTAGCGCGTGCCGTCGAACCCTCGCGGCCCCAGCACACGACATTCATGCCAAACGCTTTCCCCACGCGCGCTACAGCGCCCCCGATATGGCCGAAGGCATATACACCGAGCGTGCGCCCGAACAGACGTTCGCCGACCGTTGAATGCCAATGGCCCTGCTTCAAGCGCTCCACTTCATAGGGAAGATGGCGTAGCGACGCGAGGATCATGCCCCACGTCAGCTCGGCAGTGGTGGAATAAGGGGTCCTGCCACCGCCGCTGGAGCCACCAGCGGAGACCACAATGCCGTGCTGGGTGCAGGCGGGAACATCGAGGTGGTTCGTGTTGCGCCCCGTCTGGCTGATGAACCTGAGCCCGGGCAACTGCTCGATTATCTGACGGGTCAGGGGTACACGCTGCTGCGTAAGCAATAACGCGTCGCATCCCGCGGCTTGCTCGATCACTCGTGCCGGGTCGGTGTAGGCCTCGGTATGGATGATGACCTCGTGATCCTTCAATCTGGGATAGGCACGGGTCCCGCGCAAGACATCGGCGTAGTCGTGGATCACAGCAATCTTCATGGTGGTGTTCCCTCTCGTGTCCCATGGAATGTCCGGCTCCATGCTGGGATACCCCCGGGCGCCCGAGCTGGGCAAACACATGGCCCCCGGATCACCGAGCAGGAGCAAGCCTGTCAGCGGCGATTCGCATGTCCAATATGCGCCTGTGCCTGCCGATCAGCAGCACAGGGAAGGGTTCCGTGACATGGTTAGCAACGAATATTGGGTTCGTTGCATGATAGCATACAAACATGATGGCGTTGCCGACTTGTTGATCAGCTTGTACCCGCTTTGCACGGTGTGGCATACGCACCGCATGAAAACAGTTACGTCAGCCAACCGTTTGTCCGCAACGGACAGTCACTGGTCGCCCTACAGAGTATGTGTCATACACACCCTTAGCGTCTCTGCGTGGGGCACGTCCGCCGACTTTGTGCGCCCAGGGCGCGCGCTACGGCCCGCCTGACCCGCTACGCCCGTGTCGGCTGGCGCGGCACCAGCTTGACGGTGGATTCCGGCAGCTCCGGGCTGCCGCCGCAGGCACGACGTAGCTCGGGCATCACCTGCTCGGCGAAGAGGTACATCTGCTCTTCGACCTCCGCACCGTGCAGGCCTGGCATCTCGAAGTGGCACAGGAGCAGGAAGTCCTCGGCGCCGACTAGTGCTTTCATTCGCAGCAGAGCGGCCGTCACCTCGTCGGCGCGGCCGACGAGCGCAGTCTCCTTCTGACGAAGCAGCTCACCGGTGACGCGCATGTCGAGCGGGTAGGGCGCCTCGTCCACGTCGGCCAGGCCGGCGGTGAAGCCGAACGGCCCGTAGTAGTTCCATTCCATCTCGAGCGCGCGGTCGATCCGCTCGATCTGGGCCTGCTCGTCGCCTGGCTTGAGGATGTGCACCCAGGGACCAACGCTTAGGCCGCGCCGCTTCTCGGCGTCCCAGCCAAACTTGAAGGCGCCACGGTGCAGGCGGTCCGGCCAGCCTGCACGCTCGGACGCCTGGTGGTAGGTCTCGAACACCCGGCGCAGACGGGTGCGCGGGATGGCGTTGATGTTGCAATTGACGCCGTGCGCCGCGGCCCACTCGACCGAGCGCGCGCTGGCGACTGGCTCCCAGCACTGGGGATAAGGCTTTTGGACCGGCTGCGGGAAGAGGCTGATCTCCTTCAGCACAGTGGTGGTGTTCGTGACCGGGTTTCCACCACCGTATTGGTCTGGCGGGCCGATCCTCAGCACGTCCTCCAACCCTCGGCCGACGTGCGGCTGGCTGAAGTAGGCGATCGTCTGGGCATGGTTCCAGCGCGTGTAGGTCGGCGGGACAGTGAAGAACTGGCCCTGGTGCGAGAAAGACAGCTGGGTCCAGGCCTTGATGATGATGTCGTAGGCTTCCTGGAAGTACGCCCGGTTGCGCTCCTGGTCCTGAATGCTCGAGCCATAGGGGAAGCCCAGGACCTCAACCTCGCGCGGCTGGTAGCCGCGGCCGACCCCGAACTCGACCCGCCCGCCGCTGATGACGTCGAGCATCGCACCCAGCTCGGCCACCCGCAGCGGATGCCACTGGGTCAGGATGTTGGTGGCCTGGCCGAGCCGGATGCGACGGGTCTGGGCCGCGATCGCCATCTCGGCCATCAGCGGGTTGGGGCTGAACTCAGGCCCCTCCGGCTGAAAGTGGTGCTCGGTCATGAAATAGAAGTCGTAGCCGAGCTGCTCGGCCAGCACCCCCTGGCGGACCTGGTCAACCATGATGCGCTGAAAGCTAGCGTGCATGTCCTCAAGGTTGCCTCCGGCGACCAGCACGCCCGAGGGCGTGTCGGCGACCGACAGGTCCGAGGCGCCGTTCTGAAAGATGCCAAACTGGATCATGATGGCTTACCTTTCCATGCTCGGGGATTGAGCACAGTGTGCTGGAGGTGTGTCGCTGATTACGGCTATCATCCGGGCCAACGTCAGGGACTGGATACAGAGGCTCCTCTCCTCTTGCTAGAGGGGGTCACATCGAAATGACGCACGGTCGAGACATGTCTCTTATACCCCGAAGTGTCACGGTCTGCAAACCGTCGCAGCCGGACTCGCACATGCTGTGCAGGGCCTCTGTCCGAGTGCGGCAGCCATTCGCGGACAATGGCCCTTTCTTGAGCCTCAAAGGGTCACACTGAGGGCACTGCATCCCTCGCCCCCGTCCTAGCTACACCTCCCCACAGAGGCTTCAGCGTCGGATGCCTGATGTGGTCCATAGTGGCCCAGAGGTGGTCCTGGACAAGACCATGCGCAGGCGGTTCTTTGGCGAGGAATAGACGGAACCAGGATTCTCTCCGCATTCGACTTTGGCCATGTTTCTCGACACCGGATACCAGGCCGCGAAGACGTGTCCAATGGGCACGCCGGGCCTCCCGCCGCGGGAGAAACGCAGACCGTCTCAACAGGTCTACGATGGCAGGATTGCCCAGGGTTTTTGGCATGACACTAACGATTGAGACATGCTTCCTACCGGTTTTGATGCCAATACATTCCAGGTGATCATCTGTTATACTAAATTCCTATATCTCTCGCCTGGTTGTCGTATTAGAGCATCGACTCGGAGATCACTCATGGGCTATCAGCCGATCGAAAACTATGGGATTATTGGCAATATGCGCACGGCGGCCCTGGTCGGTACCAATGGGTCGATCGACTGGTATTGTTTTCCGCGTTTCGATTCGACAAGTATCTTCGCTGCGATCCTCGATGACGCCAAGGGCGGGCGTTTCCAGATCGCTCCGACGATGCGCGGCCTCCGCCACAAGCAGTTCTATTGGCCTGACACCAACGTGCTGGTGACGCGTTTTCTGTCACCGGATGGCGTTGGTCAGATCACTGACTTCATGCCAGTCGGCGTCTCCGAGGCTGAGCCCGGTCACCAGTGGCTCGTTCGCCGTGTCAATGTGGTCCGTGGCAGCATGACATTTCGATTGGCCTGCTGTCCCGCGTTCAATTACGCCCGCGACCCGCATCAAACCGTCATCTTTTCGGGTGGGGCCTGCTTCCACGCCGCAGGCCTCAATCTCGAATTGGCCACGCGTGTGCCCTTGAAGCAAGACGGCAGCAGTGTGTTTGCGGAGTTTACCTTGCCGGAGGGGGAGGTGGCCGTTTTTGTCCTCCGCCAGATGCAACCAGCAAGGGGTTGCAGTCCGCTGCTCAGCGACGCGGAGACCCATACACTCTTCCATCACACCGTGGACTATTGGCGCCGCTGGCTCGCCAAATGTTCGTATCGCGGGCGTTGGCGCGAGATGGTGCATCGCTCTGCCCTGGTGCTCAAGCTGCTGACCTACGAGCCCACGGGGGCCATTGTCGCTGCCCCCACCACGAGTCTGCCGGAAGAATTGGGGGGCGGGCGTAATTGGGATTACCGCTATACCTGGATCCGCGATACATCTTTCACATTGTATGCGCTGCTGCGGATCGGTTTCACCGCTGAGGCTGGAGAGTTCATGCACTGGCTGGAAGCACGCTGCCACGAAATCGAGCCGGATGGCTCGTTGCAGATTATGTATGGCATTGATGGCCGCCATACCCTGAGCGAGGAAATCCTGGACCATCTGGAAGGCTATAAGGGCTCGCATCCCGTACGCATCGGCAATGGCTGCCTACAAGCAGCTGCAATTGGATATTTACGGCGAGCTGATGGACTCGGTGTATCTTTACAACAAGTACGGCACCCCCATCTCATATGACCTCTGGACCTACCTGAGGCAACTCGTCAACTGGGTCTGCGACAACTGGCAGCGTAAGGACGATGGGATTTGGGAGGTGCGCGGCGGACAACAACATTTCGTGTACTCGAAGATGATGTGCTGGGTCGCTGTCGACCGCGGACTCCGCCTGGCCGACAGACGGTCTTTCCCCGCCGATCGCGAACGTTGGTTAAACATCCGCGATCGCATCTATGAAGACATCATGGCCCAAGGCTGGCATCCACGACTACAGGCGTTCGTGCAGCATTATGGCAGCGCGGCCCTGGACGCCGCCAATCTCCTGATGCCACTGGTCTTTTTTCTGTCCCCCACCGACCCACGCATGCTCAAGACGCTCGACGCCATCAATACTTCGCCATCGCGCGGCGGCCTGGTGTCGAATAGTCTGGTCTATCGCTATAACCTTCAGCAAACCCCAGATGGTCTGGACGGTATGGAAGGCTCGTTCAATATGTGTACCTTCTGGCTTGTTGAAGCCCTGACGCGGGCCGGAAAGGCCGATCGTCCTAAACTTGAAGAGGCGCAGCTGGTGTTTGAACAGATGTTGGGCTACGCTAATCACCTGGGGCTGTATGCGGAGGAGACCGGCCCCAGTGGAGAGGCTCTGGGGAATTTCCCCCAAGCTTTCACCCATCTGTCCTTGATTAGTGCGGCGTACAACCTTGATCGCACCCTGGGAGGCAGCGACTGAGTCACAGCGACGGGCTGGTTGGAGAGCCTAGCCCTGCAGCGTGAAGAATGGCTGAGAATCATAGGGATTGGTTTGCTCATTGGATTGGTGGCTTCCATAAGCGTATCACTTTGAGGATCTGGTCGCCATGCCATCGGTGATCCTGGAAACTACCCTGGAGTGCATCAGCAACGAGATCGGCGATGGCTTGATGGGGCAATGCCTTATAGACAGGAGTGCCAATGCGCCTGCTCCTCGGGCTGGCGGGGCCGCGCCCGGAGATAAAGGAGGTCCTCTTGCATGCCGCAGATGGCTATACCGATACCATCGCGCTAGAAAAGGCCATGGACCCGACCACGCTAGCTTTGCACCAGAGGGCGCGACCGGGTATCATTATATAACTGTGCGTGTCGAAGGCTAGGTGCCGTGCGCCAGTTTTTCACACCCTACCGAAGCCTCTCCCCTCGATGGGGCCGGCTGGGCGAGGGCAACACGCTCTCGTCGTGCGTCGCTTGCAGGAGGATAACAGATGAATCCTTTACTGGCTTTGCAGGACTACGGACAATCCGTATGGTTGGATTATATGCAGCGCCATCTCATCACCAGTGGTGAGCTCCAACGCCTGATCGATGAAGATGGGCTACGCGGCATGACGTCGAATCCGGCGATTTTCGAGAAAGCGATTACTGGCAGCACGGATTATCTCGAAGCCCTCAGGGCCCTGACCGGTCGGAGCCTGGACGCCATGGGCCTCTACGAGCAGCTTGCCATTCGCGATATTCAGGATGCGGCGGACATCTTCCGTCCGGTGTATGAGCACACGCGGCGCGGCGATGGCTACATCAGCCTGGAAGTCTCACCGCATCTGGCTCACGACACCGAGGGCACTATCCGAGAAGCCCGCCGTCTCTGGCAGACCGTCAGTCGCCCGAATCTGATGATTAAGGTGCCCGCGACGCCTGCGGGGCTCCCCGCCATAGCACAGCTCATCTCAGAAGGCATCAACGTCAATGTCACCCTGCTGTTTTCTCAGGAAGTCTACGAACGCGTTGCCGAGGCCTATATCGCTGGTCTAGAGCAGCTTGCCGCCGCCGCTGGTGACGTCGGTGGGGTTGCCAGCGTCGCCAGCTTCTTTATTAGCCGCATCGATACCGCCATTGATGCGCAGGTCATGGCTCGGCTCAAAGCCGCCAAAAGTGCACAGGAACGGACCTTGCTGCGCAGCCTGCTCGGCCACGTCGCCATTGCCAACGGCAAGCTCACGTACCAACGCTACAAGACAATCTTCCAGGGAACCCGTTGGGAGGCACTGGCGACCATGGGGGCACGGCCACAGCGGGTGCTGTGGGCCAGTACGAGCACCAAGAACCCAAAGTATCGCGATGTCCTCTACGTTGAGGAACTGATTGGTCCGAACACCGTCAATACCATGCCGCCAGCCACCCTGGAGGCATTCCGTGACCACGGGCAGGTACGTGCCAGTCTTGAAGAGGACCTTGAGGCCGCCCACGATACCATGGAGGTTCTGGCGCAGGTAGGCATCTCGATGCAAGAAGTCACCGAGAAACTCCTGGACGAAGGCGTGCGCCTCTTTGCCGAACCCTTCGATAAACTGCTGGACACCCTGGCGCACCGCGGGGCCTAACAGCCATGGCAGCGTGACCGCTGGCCACGGGAGGCACAGGCAGCCAGGTGGTCAGAAGTCCCATTAGAGACGATGCACACGCCCAGGTCCATGGGATCTTATGAGGAGACACACGTGATCGATGAGCCGGTCGGACGCCCTGGTGACCCCTGCGTCATGGTGATTTTTGGCGCGTCTGGAGATCTTACCAAGCGCAAGCTCATTCCCGCTCTGTATAACTTGGCGAAGGACAATCTGCTGTCGCGCCAATTCGCGGTTGTCGGCTTGGCACGCCGCCCGATGACCAACGAGAGCTTTCGCGAGAAGTTGACCGAGGAGATCAAGGAATTCGCCACCGGACCGGTCGACCCGGACCTGTGGGAGTGGTTCGTGCGGCGGCTCTACTACTTGCCCGGTGATGGCCAGGATCCGGATACAGCTCAGCGACTGAAGGAGCTGCTGACGCAGATCGACAAGGAACATGGCACGCCGGGTAATTACTTCTATTACCTAGCCACCGCCCCTGGCCTCTTCGCCGGCGTGATCAACCAGTTGGGCTTGGCAGGCCTGACCCATGAGGCCAACGGCCGCTGGCGGCGGGTGATCATCGAAAAGCCCTTCGGACACGATTTTGCCTCGGCCCGCCAGCTCAATCAAGATATCCGCCAGGTCCTCGAGGAAAAGCAAATCTATCGCATCGATCACTACCTGGGCAAAGAGACCGTGCAGAATATTTTGGTGTTCCGTTTTGCCAACGGCATCTTCGAGCCCATCTGGAACCGCCGCTATATCGACCACGTGCAACTCACCGTGGCTGAAACCGTCGGCGTCGAGGAGCGCGGTCCGTATTACGATGAAACCGGCGCGCTGCGGGATATGGTGCCGAATCACATCTTCCAGTTGATCACCCTGATGGCGATGGAGCCGCCGATCTCCTTCGAAGCCGATGCGGTCCGCGACGAACAGACCAAGATTCTCCGCGCCATGCAGCCGTTGACGCCCGAAGAGGTGCTATCGC
Organism: uncultured Nitrospinota bacterium; assembly: GCA_963707985.1. Classification (GTDB taxonomy): domain Bacteria; phylum Tectomicrobia; class Entotheonellia; order J063; family CAVPRW01; genus CAVPRW01. Next base: position 140,449 of record CAVPRW010000002.1, read on the forward strand.
GCACGGTGCGCGGTCAATACAGCGAAGGCATCTTCGGCGGTGAGCACGTGCCGGGATATCGTTCGGAGCCGCGGGTGCCCCAGGATTCTCGGACCGAGACGTTCGTCGCCCTCAAGCTCCTGATCGATAACTGGCGCTGGGCCGATGTGCCCTTCTACCTGCGTACCGGCAAACGCCTGCCGCAGCGTGTGACTGAGATCGCGATTCAGTTCAAGCGCGCCCCTTTCATGCTATTCCGCAAAACCTCAGTGGAGCGCTTGACGCCGAACCTCCTGGTCCTGCATATTCAGCCGGACGAGGGCATCTCGCTGCGGTTCGGCGCCAAGATGCCCGGTCCACTGGTACAGCTGGGGTCGGTGAACATGAATTTCCGCTACGCCGACTATTTCGGCAGCACGCCCAGCACCGGCTATGAACGTCTGCTGTACGATTGCATGACGGGTGATGCCACGCTGTTCCAGCGTGCTGACATGGTTGAGGCATCGTGGAGCGTGGTGACGCCGATTCTGGACGTCTGGAAAGCCCTACCGCCGCGCAACTTCCCGAACTATGCGGCCGGCACCTGGGGACCAAAGGAGGCGGACGAGTTGCTCGAACGGGAAGGACGACAGTGGAGGAGGATCAACGGATGATCCTGGCCGGCGACATCGGCGCCACGAACAGCAGGCTGGCCTTGTTCGCGGTGCGTGAAGGACGCGTGGAGCCTGTCGTCGAGGCAACGTATCCGAGTCGCGACCATGCAAACCTGGAAACCATCGTGAAGACGTTCCTGTCAGCCCATGACCTGCCGATCGACGTGGCCTGCTTCGGAATCGCCGGACCCGTGCGACATGGACGTAGCGATACAACCAATCTCCCCTGGGACGTCGATGCCCAGGACCTGGCGCAGACGTTGCAGCTCAGGTCGGTCGGGCTGCTCAACGATCTGGAGGCCCACGCCTACGGTATCGCCATGTTGGCTCCAGACGATTTTGTGACGGTCAATCAGGGTGCACTGAACGCCTCAGGGAACGCCGCGGTTATCGCCGCCGGCACCGGTTTGGGCGAGGCAGGGCTGTACTGGAATGGCCAGCAGCATCTCCCGTTTGCAGGCGAGGGAGGCCATGCCAGCTTCGCGCCCAGCGACCCCTTACAGATCGAGCTCCTGCGCTTTCTCAGTCATGAATTCGGACATGTCAGCTGGGAGCGGGTGCTGTCTGGTCCTGGCTTATACAATATCTACCGATTTTTGCGTGACACCGGGCGGGGCGAGGAGTCCGACTGGCTGACAGACGAGATGCAGCAACATGACCCATCGGCTGTCATCTCGCAAGCAGCGCTCGCCGGCACCAGTGCCCTCTGCCGACAAACCCTCGATCTCTTCGTGGGGTTGTATGGCGCCGAGGCTGGCAATTTGGCATTAAAGCTCATGGCGACCGCCGGAGTCTATGTCGGTGGCGGCATCGCCCCTAAAATCATCCAGAAACTCACGGACTCGATGTTCATGGATGCGTTCGTGGCCAAGGGGCGCCTTAAACCGTTGTTACAGGGGATTCCAGTACACATCATCATGAACGATAAGGTGGCGTTGTTGGGCGCGGCACGTTTCGCCACGCTACGGGCCTCGTGAAGATAGCAGGGAGACTCGACATGGTCCAGTTCGCACCGTCGATTCTGGCGGCTGATTTCTGGCGCCTGGGTGAACAGGTGAAAGCCGCGGAGGAGGCCGGCGCCAGCCGGTTTCATATCGATGTCATGGATGGGCGATTCGTGCCAAACATCAGTCTTGGCATGCCGATCGTGGAAGCGATGCGACGGGGTACTTCCCTGCCATTAGAGATGCACCTGATGATCCAAGAGCCCGAACGCTACGTCGAGGCGTTTATCCAGGCCGGTGCCGACATCGTCATCGTCCATCAAGAAGCCACACCGCATCTGCACCGAACCGTGCAGCTGATCAAACAGCAGCAGAAAAAGGCGGGAGTGGGTCTCAACCCCTCAACGCCCATCGGGACGATCGAGGACCTCCTCGCCGATATTGACTTGCTCTTAGTGATGACGGTCAACCCTGGATTCGGTGGACAACGCTTCATCCACAGCATGCTGCCGAAAATCCAACGGGCCCACCACATACTGCAGCAATGCAACGCGCACTGTGAGCTCGAAGTGGATGGCGGCGTCGACCTGCAGACGGCCCCGCTGGCGGTGCAGGCCGGAGCCGATGTGTTGGTCGCCGGCACCGCCATTTTTGCCGACAAAGATGGGCCGCAAGCGGGATTGTTACGCCTCATGCAGGCGATTCAGTAAGTTAAGGGCCCACTTTTCGGTAGCGCCTGGTGATGCTGAAAGAATGAGCTCAGCCAGTACTCCTCATCCTTCCATGCTTCATCCCAGCCTGATACTCTAGCGAATTTGCTTCACCAAGAGCGCGAGGAGGCTCTCTTGGGCGGTCACAATCTGCGCCTGGCCGGCCTTACAAGTCGCCGCGCCCCAGCTCTTCGCTCTCGACCTCGAAGCGGAACCCCTGCTGTTCCGCGATCTCCACCACCGGCTTGCTGCGATCGAGGACGTCTCCCACCTTGACGTCCCCCATCGTCACGATGCTATGGATGGGCGCACGAATGACCGCCTGCTGGCGTTCGAGCACGAGATTCGCCAGCTCGATCTGGAGGACCTCGATGGCCGCGCGTTTGAGGCCCTGTTCGGTTTGCAGTTCCTGCCGCCGCACGGCATCGTCTTGGGTCACCTGGGTGAGTGCCCGACGTAGCACCTCGACCTTGCCTGTATCAATGAGGAACCTGGCTTTGTCGAACTTTTCCTGGGCCTCGTGGACCCGCGCCATGGCTTTGCGCAGATCGTCCCGTGGGACGATCTCACGTGCGACCAGTTGCCGCACGTGCGCGGCTTCCTGCTGCGCGTTCTGGAGCTCCAGTCCGGCCAGCCGGATATCCGTAACCTGTCGGTCCTTGGCCTGACACACTTCCTCCTGCACTTGCGCGAGCTCGGCTGCCGCCCCGGCTCTGGCGGCGGCAAACTGGTGTGCTAATAACTGCTCCCGGCGATCCATCTCTGCGAGCTCGTCCTCGCCAACCTGGATGGCTCGTCGCCGTTTGGTCATCTCAAGGTCCATCCGCTCTGTGTCCAGCCGGATCAGGACGTCGTCCTGGCGCACCTCATCCCCTTTGCGAACGTTCACCTCAATGACCTGTCCACTCATACTCGCGCTCAAGACCGCCCCGCTGCCACCATACACAACCTTCATGGGAGAAGACATCGGCCGTACACGCCCCAGGGCGCGGACCACGAGGTCCGCCTTCGTTGCGGCCGACCACAGCAGCGCTGCAGCCAGGAGCGCGCCGAGCAAGAGCAGCGTCCCATGGACGATCCGTGGGCATCGCGAAGCATGTCGAGTGCGATGCGGTTGCTGATATGTTCTCGGGTGCGCACGCGATAGACCGTTTTCTGCATCTTGCGATGACGACGATGGCTGCGTTCCACGGCGTTGGCAGTCGAAGGGAGTCACTTCACGTCGAGGCATGTGAGTGCCTTGTCTCGATTGGGGCTGAACAGTGTCTGGAGGGTCTGGCCCGGCTTCCGGAAGCGACCCACCCGTCGACGGAGCTTGGCCAACGTCTGTAAGGCCGTCTCACTCCGGCAGCGCCGGTCAAAGAGCCGATAGACCTCGTCCATGATGTCCCGCAGCGCACGCAGTGGCTTATGCCCGCGACTGATCCGGGTGCGTGTCTTCCGTTCGCCAGGGGTCAGGGCGTGCTGGACGAAGAGGTCGCGATGGTCGCACAGGTCGGTGACGTTCTGCTGCCACGCGCCCTTGGCACGGGCCTTGTGCTTCGCGGCCTGTGACATCGGACGGCCATGGGGGCGTGTGGGGATGTGCGCGGTGAGCGTCTTACGCACCCGCGTGACCGCTTTGAGCACCGCCTCCTTTGAGCACCGCCTTGATGATCTCTGCGATGCTAGGGAATTCGCAGATCGGGTGCGGGACCTGGCCAAAGATCTCGGCAATCGGCCCGGGAGAGAGCGGCGAGGCATCGGTGGTGATGCCCACAACGGTGAGGCATCGGGTGGCGAGGGCGACCGGAAAACGCCTGAAAAAAGCCCGGATGTCCGCGTGGGTGGGGTGGTGATCGAGCACCTCATAGACGAGCCGTTTGCAGCGGCGGTTATCGACCATGGACAGCACACAGCAAGGCCCGTCGTCGAGTTCATCGGCGGCGATGTCGCCGGAGAAGTCCGCGACTGCCTATGTGCGATAGTCCCTGGTGATCCGCGCCGCGGCTTTTTCCCCCACTGGCCTCCACCCAGTTTGGCATGGTAGCCAAGGGGACGAAGACGCGATGGTCACGCCAGAGGTGCCACGAAGCCGCCCGATAGGGCCATCCATCCTCCACGACCAAGCCCACGGCGACAGCCACGACCCGGTGCGTGTCATGATTCCCGGGGAGGGCCACATCAGACATGTCGGCGTTGAAATAATGCTGACAGTGGGCGCAGTGATGCGGCGAAGAGGTCATGTGGATCTCGTGGGGGTGCCCGGCTACCAGGTCCCCCAGGTCGTGCAGAAGACGGTGGACGCACCGCAGGCGAGAGGCTCGGGTGCCGCAACGAGGGCACTTGCGATCTGTATAGTTGCGGCTGCGGCTGATGATTTTGGCCTTGGGCACGTCTTCGACACGCGTGATGCCCTCTGTCACGTCGGTTAGGTATGCACCAGGTCTGGGCATGACAAGATCCTCTCACTGGATAGGAACACTAATTCTGTGTCCAGACTACTACTTGTTCCAAGACCAATCGGTTCAGCATTTCCACCTAGGATAACTATGTCCAAATTTTTCTTCGATGCAGTCTTAACCAAAATTGCGTAATCTCTGAGACTCGCAAGACTGGCTTGCGTGCTCCAAAGACCTGGACCTTTGTGCGAGGCAGCCCCGACTTGCCCAAATGTCCCAGATAGTCGATGCGTCTTCTCCGCGATCAATCGGGGGTCTGGAGGGAAGACATCCTGTAAATAGGTGCTGGTCTCATACTTTTTATCCAATAGTCGCCGTAGTTTACTGACAGGAACGGCATAGTAGCGTTGGTACCCTTCAATTCCCTGAACATTGATGCCAATCACCCGGTCTCCCCGATAGAGGGGACCACCGCTATTACCTGGAAGGATTGAGGCTGTGTGGACCACCTGAGCGATGTTCGATCGTTCATCTCGCTTGAGCATGCTGATGTTGCCCTCGGTGATAGACAACCCCTCGCATAAACCGTTTCCCGCCGCCAGCACGCTGTCCCTCACCTCCGCAACGCTTAAATCTCCCAATTGAGCCGTCGCAAAGGTATCGCTGGAGTTGATCTTCAGCACTGCGAGGTCGTTCTCAGGGTCATAAACTTTCAGGTGGGCGACGTCGTACCTCCGCCCGTCATCAAAGATGACTTCCCCCCTGAGCGCTCTTTGAGCCACATGGTAATTCGTGACAACGGTGCCGTCCTTCCCAATCACAAAGCCGCTTCCACACCACTGTCGTTGCACGATCTCCACCCCGTTTCCAGTGGGTTTCCCTCGATTATCAAACCTCACTCCTGACCCAAACACATAACCCACCATACGCAGCGAGACTGTGGTTCGCCGCAAGTATGGATTCGGAGGAAATTTTGCCGTGCCACCACTATCCACGGTCACAGCGGTAGCGCTGTGACCAGCTCTAGGGTCACTCCCTGCATAAGCTTGGAGTCCCATGAGAATGCCGACGAACAGCGTACAGGCAAGCATTCGGGCCATTGCGGCAGCGGCCGCTGCTACTTTCTGTTCATTACGGATCATTAACGCTTTCGTCATGGCCTCGCTCCTCCATACAAAATACAGAGTGGCTATTGCTTCCCACTTTCGAATGCTCCGAGATACCGATTGCGTTATCATCATGAGTTTCCCCCTCCTGGCTCTGGGCTCAGTTCATCTCAAGCTTCCTGAGAGTAGTTCTACGGTCGCTCGCTTTAAATTTCACAGCGATGCTGGGTATGCTGAAGCGGGCCATGTCACACCATCACGTTGGTCTGGTAGCCGGTCGTCGTGATCGCTGTCCTGACCAAGACGCTCCTGGCCGTAACCGGAGTGCCGATTCAGGTACCTCATGCGCTCGCGGGCGCCAGGGGCGTCTCGGAGGCACATCGTCCGCCACGAGGTGGGGCAAACTGCATGGACTGCACGGCAGGACACCGAGGATGGAAGCCGCCCAGACTTGACCCTCGAGGGTCCGTATGGCCCGGCGGAGCCCAGGAGGCATCTAGTCTGCCTGACCAAGGCGACAGTGGGCAAAGCCTTGCCGCCGTTCGATGTCGAGGCTAACCGCCGCCTGATCGAGCACCGTGGTATCGAGGCCGCCACTCCATAGGTGACGGCGGGTCAGCCGGTGGGCTGGATGCTGAGGTGGGCGCCAGGCCTCGGGACCGGCAAGCCATGTTGGCCTCATCCCGACTCACAGGTCAGGGTTGAGCCTTCTAGGGGACGCGCAGTTGCGCCCTTAAAAACTCTTGACACGCGGCTCACGGTGTGACACGGGCTGAGCGCGCATTATCCTCTTATTTCTTGCTTGGCCAAGAGCCGAGTCCCATGGGCGTTCGACTCATCCCAAACCATATTCTGGTGAAGCCGCAACTTCTGCCCCTTACCTCGTCCCTCACCGATGGGCGGCGTCTGGGGTATGGCGCTACGTCTATCCCAAGGGGTGCCGTGCCTTTCTGAGGCTGCTCCACCCTGGGTTGAGAGGTCTATGCCTAAGCCGACACCACGTGGGTTTCGTTCGAGGGCACCGAGACCGACGCCTGCGCGGCATAGACTGCTATGGGTGGATACAAGGGTGACGAACAGGCCATGCTCGTGCGTCCTCGTCCGGAACGAGCCGAGAGGCGACAGATGCCACAGCGCAGTGGGGGGGCGATCGAGCGAACCCCACCGAGGCGTGCTGAGGTGTGAGATGCGGCCAAGGATATCGTGCGCCGTCGGAGGTCTGAGCAGGGGCGTGTGACATGCCGGAAGGAATCTCCAGGGGGGCCATGCGGGCTTTCTGGGGTAGGTTTTTTAGAGAGTGGATTGCAAGCCATGGCAAGACAACCCTCCTTGGGCCATACTGTGGGTTTCCACACACCCCAGTCACCCAAGGAGGACAACGATGTCTTGCCAGAGTCGTCTTGACGAATGGACCACCGGTATTCGCACACATTTACCCACGTTACGCAAACCCCAGGCCACCGTCTTGGCCCTGTGGAGCCTGGGGATGGTGCTCGCCCGCTCGTGCGCCCTGACGGATCTTCCTCCCTCGCTCTAATGATTTCAATCACTTAGCTCATTTGTAGGCATGTAATGACTCTAGTGATTTCAAGCACATACGCGGCTATGGGGGAAGATGGGTCAGTTATGGTGGGGAAGACCTCGGGAACACCCACGTGTTTGAGGAGTTCGAACTCGTCCGAGGAGAGCAACGACGGGAACTCCGCTTTCAGCGGGCGGGCCAAGTGAAAAGCCTCAATCTGGAGGCTGGCCGCCTGCAAGGCCTCGAGCTGGAGGATTCTGTCCCATCGACAGTCAAGCCAGCTGATTCCCCGAGCGATGGACAGCTCCAGTCTGGAGCGGGGGCTCTTATTAGCCAAGAGACACCGCGGTAAATGGCCCGCGCCCCTGCCCTCCCCGCCGATGGCAAAGGTTTGATGGGTCTCTTCGATATCTGCCGAGTTTGACATACACACTTCTGGTATGTATGATGGGCTCATATGAAAGGAGGGTAGATCACTATGCATCGGCGGATCAACATCACCTTGCCAGAGGAGACCCTGGATCTGATTGATCGGGCCGTCCACCCCAGCAACCGCAGCCGTTTTATCGATGAAGCCATCAAGCACTACATCGCGGAAAGAGGTCGAAGCAATCTCAGGCAGCAATTGAAGGAGGGAGCTATCCGACGCGCCCAGCGGGATCTCACCCTGGCCGAAGAGTGGTTCGCCCTTGATGAAGAGGCATGGCAAGACGCCCGCAGGTAGCGCGCCCCAAACGGGGCGAGGTGTACCTCATGAACTTTGATCCCACCATCGGGGCGGAAATCCAGAAGACCCGCCCAGCCTTGATTGTGCAAAACGACATCGCCAACCGCCACAGCCCCATCACCATCGTTGCCGCCATCAGCTCGCAATTTGACGAAACCGTCTATCCTACCGAGGTCCTGATCCGGGCCCCGGAAGGAGGCCTCACCGTTAATTCGGTTGTACTTCTCAACCAAGTCCGCTCGGTCGATAAGCGCAGACTTATACGCCGTCTCGGGATGTTGACCCCAGCGACTATGGAGCGTGTGAGCCGTGCGCTGCAGATCAGCTTTGGGATGGTAGACATATAGGCTCCTTTTGATGAGGCCTTGGCAATGAAAATCTCGTCAGTCACTCGTCGAGACATTATCGACTCACTAGTCGCCGAAAACCTCGAAAGGAGTCCCGCGTCCAAGCGGCAGCTGGGATGACGCCGCGAGTATAAACGGCGAGCTGGAAGTGGATGGCGGCGTCGACCTGCAGACGGCCCCGCTGGCGGTGCAGGCCGGAGCCGACGTGTTAGTGGCCGGCACCGCCATTTTTGCCGACAAAGATGGACCGAAAGCAGGATTGTTGCGCCTTATGCAGGCGATTCAGTGAGTCGAAGGCCCACCTTCGACGATGCGATGTCCGGCCACGCCGCTTCACCACCGCTTCACATGTTGAACCGAATATATCGGTCTTCTTGGTCGGCATCCTCTTTCGAATAGCTGACAGCATGCACCTGATCGCCGGCACGGTTCTTCAAGGTGATTGTCCCACCTTTATTGCCGAGCTGCGCTCCGTTTCCCGATAAGATCACGCGGCGGGATTCGCCAGCGGGCAAGAGCAGGCCGCTCAATACGTCGGCCTTGTTGTTCTTATCGACAATGCTCCAGCCGGTCAAGTCCACTGAGGCCACCGTGGTGTTCCCAATCACGACGACTTCGTTCCCTGGCTCGTTACCTTCAGGGTTGATAAGCGCTCTTTCGATGTACACGACTGGATGGGTGACAGGCGTTGACTTACCGTCGTCCGGATCGGGAATACCGCCCGCCGGAATCGGCTTGGCTCCCGGTGAGCGGTGCCCTGTAACTTTGTCTGTCGGCAGCCACTGCGTCGCAAACCTGAGAAAGAGTCCGACGTATCGCGAGCCGAATTTCAGAATCAACCCCCCATCCTGAAACACGCCATTATCCTTTGCAAATGAACCAGGATTTGGATTGCCCTGGTTCATATGGATGTCGTGCACTCCCTGAACCGTGTGAAACTCGCGATCGATCGGCCGTGGGTCAGGCGGTCGGCCAGGCTCCGGGAATTTGGCGCCAAATGCAAATAGCTCGCCTCCCTGATCATGCAGTTGCTTCAGGTAGGTGACCAGCACGTCTTGCAGATCATCGTCGGCACCGGGGCCAGAAGGCGGGATGGCGACTCCGGTCGGCCAATCGAACAGCGGCGCCCGAAAGTAGTCCAGGGCTGAGGTCGCCGCACGTGCGGAGGGCGGAAGTAACGTAAACCCGGCGGCGACTTGTGGCAATGCAGCTAGGAGGGCATGGCCCTGCAATGGGTCTGCCCGGTGAAAGATCAGGCGCGACTGGTCTGCGGACAACACATTGACCGGCACGCGCCATGCCTGGTTACGACCATCCACCACCCGAATCTGTAGATGCGGCGTGCTCAGGTCATCCTCACGCTTGAAGACATCGACATGTCCTCGCAAGACTCCGTATTGCTGCAGCACGATTGTGCCCTCCTGGCTCAATGATGGCAGTTTCACAGCGTTCAAGACACTGAGAGACTTGCCGCGTCCAACTTCGATGTATTCGGGGCTACGCGACGTCTAGCCGACGTGACAGTGTAAGGCAAGTGCTATGCCACACTGGAGTACTCAGGAAAAGCCTTTGAAAAAATTTGCGGTATCCGATTTTGGCCGCCAACGATATGGCTAGCAGCTGTCCAGGGCTAAACAGCAGGGATGCCTCAGCGTCTGGGAACGTTCGCGATGGCACAACTGTTCCGGAAGGGTGGCCTGTGGTCAGATTTGACATGCATGGTCAACCATACACGACTCTGGACCGTAGATGAATCTCGGCTCAGCTTGGGAACCTTTTCTGTGACTGCATCGTTGTGAGAGATGTCCCTGCGCATGGTTCACGGTAGACGCCAAATCCCGATGCTGGAGCTTCGACTATAGGCTATACCTCGGTGATCTCGGCACTCCATTCGACCTGAATACCTCGTTCCACGGACTGCGATACCGGACACCGCGAATGGTGTAATGCCAGGGAACGCTCGGCTTGCGCGCGCTTCCCCTGGGGGATTTGCAACTTATATTTGATGTGGACTTTGGTGAGGAGAAGTACCTTGTTCTCTCCCTCCTCAATGTCTCCCTCTACCTCGGTTTCCAACGAACCACCGTAGGCCGCGATGTGACGCGCTTCCAGCGCGCCGGCAAGAGTGCCGGTCATTCAAGAGCCGATAGCGGCGACGACATGATCAATGGTCGTTGGAAGTTCCTCTTCGACCGTCGCCCCATACCACGCCTTGACTCCACCATGCATGCCGGTGCGAATGGGTTCCGGAAATGGTTCGACGAAGGCTTGCTTGACGGTCGGCTGCTCAGGAACAATGTGCACTTTGGAGCGATAGACGATGTCTCCCATAGTGGATTCTCCTTATTGGGGAATGCATACAGTCAGCCTCGCCTATGCTCCTGCGTTATGCAGGTCCAGGCTTTTTCTGTAACTTGAAAGCCACCGAATAGGGACGGGTGTTGCTGTTCTTGAGCTGGCGTGCGGTCTTCGCGAGGTGATAGCGCTCTGCCGTAATCCTCGGTTCGTCAAAGTCGACCACGACGAACCCTGCCGCCGTGAAGGCCTTCCAGTAGTCTGACAGCGGTCGATGAAACCAGATGAACTCCGAGGTGAAGTGGGCCCATGGCGGAGCGCTGCATGTCCGCGACTCGAAGTATGGAAAGCTCCATCGATAACAGATCTCTTCCCCATCTTCCGACACGGTGGCACGGCCTTGGGGGAAACACGGATGGGAGAAGACTAGCACCGACACCCCACCAGGTTTCAGGACACGGTTGAACGCGGCCATGGTGCCCCGGAGGTCGGGAGTATCCATCAGCACATAGTTGGCGATGACCAGATCATAGTGCGTGCTATCGACGCTCGCAAGTTTGGAGCAGTCATCCACCCGGAAGTCCAGGCTGGGATACATGCCCCGGGCAATGAGGATCATCTGCTCGGAGAAGTCGACGCCCGTCACGAGGGCTCCTCGGTCATAGAGTTTTTTCGATAAATACCCGGTGCCGCAGCCGGCGTCGAGCACCGTGCGCCCATTGACGTCACCAGCAAATGCCCACAACACCGGGTCGGAATTGAGGATGCGGTTATCGTCCCCGTCATCACCCACTTGTATCCGCCAATCATTCGCCAACCGGTTCCATAGGGCTCGGGCATCTTCATGCTCGTGATCGCTCATCGGTCGTTTTCCTGGCTATGCGGGTTGAAGGGAGGTTTCATGGCTTTGGCCTTCGCATACGACTGTACGTTAGGGGCATGAATAGACGACCTGTAGGGATTATCGTGGTTATCGGACACTGGAGGCCCCATTGCTGCTGGCAGCTAATGCTCAAAGGCATGGAAAGCCAAGCGAATACCGATCAACATCAGCCCAGTCGCAAGGATGAGGTTGATGCTCCGCCCTGAGAGGTATTGTGACAGCCGGGCACCCACTTGGGCTCCGACAATGACCCCGATGCCCAAGAAGAGGGTGCGTCGGTGACCGTGCACGAAGCTCCCAGCCAGTAGGTGCGACACGCTGCCGATGCTGCTCATGATCAGCAACATGAACTGCGACGTTGCAGTCGCTACATACAGTGGGAAGTCAAGCAGATAGACCAAGACCGGTACCTGGAAGGGACCGCCGCCGATGCCAAACATGCTGGAGATCCCGCCAATCATCAGACTGAGGAGTACACCCAGCCGATTGCTGAACGAATAGCTGTAGGTTGTTCCCTTAAAATCGATCAGCGTATGGGTTACATGATGGCGAAAGACGCGTGGGGACCGCTGCCTGGGGGTTGGCCGGACGAGGATAAAGGTGGCGAGGGCGAGGACCAGGACGCTGAAGAGCAGGTCGAAGAGCTGGCGGGACAGCAGACTGGTGGCATAGGCACCGAGCACGGCACCTGGGACAGTCGCGGCGCCAAATAAGAGACCCGCCCGGTAATCGATACGATGCATGTGTCCGTAGGCGAGTACGCCGGAGAGAGCATTCAAGAACACCACCGCAAGGGAGATACTGGCAATGTTGCTGGGTGCCTCGTGCGGGTAGAGCAACAATAACGCCGGTACTAAGAGAACCCCCCCGCCCGCACCGATCAGCGTTCCATAGGCCCCGACCGCAGCGCCCAGTAGCGTTAGCAGCGGATACGTCCAGTTCACAATGAAACTCTCCGGCATCAATCTTTCCAGGGGATGAGCAGTGCGATGCCGGCGACGATAGCCATCACACCGATGAGCCGCTTCATGACAGCTGCCGGCAGCAGATCGACCGTCATCACGCCCATCAGTCCCCCCACGAGGCTGCCAAGGGTTAACGCCAGGGTGGCCCCCCAAGGAATTCCGCCGGAGAGGTGCCGGTAGACCCCCAATGCCAGGAGATATCCCAGCCCCCCAATGACGGAGAGCGCCACACCTTCTTTCGGAGGGAATTGCAACACGAGTAGCAACATGGGAGCGGTGATCAATCCCCACCCGATGGCGGTGCTCGAGGAGATGGCACCTGCCACCAGACCTAGGACGGCCAGCTTGACGTAGAGATCCATAGAGCGTTTCTCAGCCTCCACCCGGCATACCACGATCGTGCATGTTGAAGCTGCGGTCGTTCCCAGCTTTTGACCGCTCCCCCCGTCAGCTCTGCCACGTAATCCTCGACAAAGCATGAGGAAATGATCGCTCTCACTGCCTGTAGCTTCGCAGAAAATGCTAATAGTGTCCAACTCTTTCTGGTGCCACCAGGAACCGCATCGCGGCAGCCACCTGGTCACCCAAAAGCGGTGACGCCGCCGGTATACGCCGGGAGCTGGGAAGGTGGCGGAAAGGGGGTCGTCTATGTGCCGCGCAGAATCTCTTCCAGACATATGAAGCGGTTCGGCAATGGTGTGGCCCACAACCAGGAAGCGTTCATCCAGAAGCCTAGCAAGACCTCTGAACTAACTTGGCCTGCAGTAATGATCTCTTCCACATAGCCTTCTGCCCGGCGTCGATCTACCAGGAGCCGACGTAGCTCCGCATCGATAAACCAGACTTCTCCCACACCCGCCTCACGATAGATCAGGCGTTTATCACGAAGGTCATAGCGACGATTGGACGGCGACAGGACCTCGACCACTAGCTCCGGCACGCCGTCGAATTCTTTGGGCAGCGGCATCGGCACGCGTTCTTGGCGGATGAAGAATACGTCGGGGGCGCATTTGCGGCCGGGAGCGAGGTGGATCAGGGAGTCCGGGCCCAGCACGACACCCAGCTCCTTTGCATCGCTGTAAAAACTCATCAACCCCCTTGTAAATCCACCGATATGGTCATGTTCTATTGATGCCGGTGAGTGCACGATCATCACTCCATCAAGCAATTCCGCCTTGGTGTCCTCGTCGACGAGCTCATCAAACATCTCCTCGGTGACGTCGTAGACCTGAATCATATACGGCAGATCGATGCTTCTAAGGTCATGTGTGACTTCAATCATGGCTCGGGACTCCGCTAATGCGCCTCAAACCAGTTGCGGCCAGCGCCGACGTCGACTTTGATAGGGCACCGTCGAGCTGTATGGCGTGCTCCATTTCTTCGACGACAAGCGGTTTGACCACCTCAAGCTCGGCCAGGGGCACCTCGAACACCAACTCGTCATGCACCTGCAAGAGCATTTGCGCTTTGAGCCCCTCACGCCGCAAGCGTTCCCTAATGTTGATCATCGCCAGCTTGATGAGGTCGGCGCTGCTTCCCTGGACAGGGGTATTGATGGCCATGTTCTCCGCCGCGACGCGAATCCCCGGGTTGTCGCTGAACAGTTCGGGTAGGTAGCGCCGTCGCCCGAGCAGGGTCGTGACATAGCCCTGCTCGCGCGCCTTGTCGATGCATGCGACGGTGTACCGATGCACGCCCGGATAGGTGGCAAAGTAGGCTTCGATGAAGCGTTTTGCCTCCTCCAGAGAAATGTCGTTTTCGCGTGCCAGGCGTGTCGGTCCCATACCATAGATCACACCGAAGTTGATGGTTTTCGCCCGGGCGCGTTGTTCGGGAGTCACCTGCTCGGGCGGAACGCCAAAGATCTTGGATGCGGTGCGGCGATGCACATCTTCTCCGGAGCGGAACGATTCGATCAAGGTCGCATCCTGCGACAGATGGGCCAGGATGCGCAGCTCGATCTGCGAATAATCCGCCGACAGTAGGCAGCGATCATCGGTCTCGGCGATGAAGGCCTTACGAATCTCCCGTCCTAACTCAGTTCGGGCCGGGATGTTCTGTAAATTGGGGTCTGATGACGATAGACGGCCTGTGGCCGCCACCGTCTGGTTATATGACGTATGGACGCGTCCTGTGCGAGGATTAATCAATTGCGGCAGGGCATCGACGTAGGTGGATTTGAGCTTGGCCAACTGCCGGTATTCGAGGATTTTCTGTACCAGCGGATGGTCTTTGAATTGCTCGAGCGCGGCGACATCAGTAGAATAGCCGGTTTTGGTCTTGCGCACGCGTTTGAGGCCCTGAGCCTTGTGAATCTCCAATTTCTCGAACAGGATCCGTCCCAATTGTTGGGTAGAGTTGATATTAAAGACCTCACCTGCGAGCCCGTGAATGTCATGGGTCAGCGTCAAGAGTTGGCGGTCCATCTCCTGGGACATCTGTTGTAGGAGAGGCACGTCGAGGCAGACTCCTGCTTGCTCCATCTCTTTGAGGACCACAATCAGAGGGATCTCGACGCGCTGGAAGAGGTCCCAGGTCGCCGTCTCTTTGAGCTTGGCCTCCAAGAGATCTCGCAATCGCCAGGTGACATCGGCGTCCTCACAGGCATAGCGGGCAACGTCCTCGATCGGGACTTCACGCATCGTACGCTGGGCTCTGCCGGAGCCGATGAGGTCGGTGATGGGAATTTTCTTGATCTGCAGATACTCCAAGGCGAGGGCATCGAGATTGTGCTGGCGCCCCGAGGGGTTCACCACATAGGAGGCCACCATGGTGTCGAAGTCCACGCCCTGCAGCTCAATGCCATGACCGCTGAGAACCAGCATGTCGTATTTGATATTTTGACCACATTTCAAGATCGCCGGGTTCTCCAGAATCGGCTTCAACCCCTTCAGCACATAGTCCCCATCGTCGGGCTGTGGATCATCAGGGAACTGCACCGGCACACAATAAGCCTCGCCGGGCAGCCAAGCCAGCGAGACACAGACCAGCTCAGCATTCACGGGATCGAGGGCGGTGGTTTCGGTGTCGATCGCAAAGCGCTCAAGGGTCTGCAGTGTCTGGCATAGACGAGCGAATTCGACGCGGGAGCGGATGAGCTGATAACCTCGATGATCGGCTGCGTTATGCACCGCGACCTGCCGCACCAGGCTCCCGAACTCCAGGTCCTGGAACAGGGCCGTGAGACGTGCGGCATCGCGTGGCCGTGGCGCCAGATCAGTGGGGGAACAGGGGATGGGGACGTCGAGGTGAATCGTCGCCAGCTCCTGGGACAGGCGTGCCATCTCGATATTGGCCAGGATCTTATCGGCCACACCTTTGGGTTTGATCTCCGCCGCCCTGGCCAGGATGGTCTCCAGGTCGCCATAGTCCTGGATCAGTTTTACCGCTGTCTTCTCACCGATGCCTCGCACCCCTGGAATATTGTCCGAGCTATCGCCCATCAGGGCCAGGACGTCGATGACACGCTCCGGTGGCACACCGAATTTCTGCTGCACGCCAGCCGGATCGAGGATCTCTTGTTGGTTATCCACGCGGCGGAGGCTGTAGATCTTGACGTGTGGCGACACCAACTGCATCAAGTCCTTATCCGCTGTCACCAGGTAGGTCTTGAGGCCTGCCCGCTCGGCCTGTTTAGCCAACGTGCCCATGACATCGTCGGCTTCAAAGCCGGCGAGCTCGATCAGTGCCACCCCCAGCGCCTCAGTTACCTCTTTCAAGCGCGGCCATTGGCCACTCAGCTCATCCGGCATCTTCTGCCGCGTCGCTTTATAGTCAGCAAACCGCTCGTGGCGGAAGGTCGGTTCCGGGGTATCAAAGGCCACTGCCATGTATTCAGGCTTCTCCTGCCCCAGGATATCGAGCAGCGTGCGGGTATACCCGAAGACCGCGCTGGTATTTTCGCCCTTCGAATTGATCAGCGGGTTGCGGATGAAGGCGAAATAAGAGCGATACGCCAGAGCTGACCCGTCGATGAGGAACAATCGCGGTGTCTTCGTCATCATGTCTCCTTTACAGGCAGAGGTCTGCTCCCCCTGAGCGTGGGGAGAGCACCGGGATGTTTCACGTAATGGAGTCTTCGTTACTATACATGAGCGGCTCGCACGGCTCAACCGCCCACCCCTGGTACCCGTGCGTGGCCTGGAATATGATATAGTGACTGCCCGGGCCTGTGCGGCTCAGATGGCAGAACCAAGGCTTGAGGCCGCTCGTCACCGTGTTTTCACCTTGACAGGATGTTTTGGGGCGAGCGGAGCGCAGCCAGCGGTTGTAGTGTGTGCGATCATGGTTGCAGATGACCGGCTGGATGGTTGATATGGAGCTGAACACCCTTCACCGATCCAACGCAGACCGACAAGGGCATGCCCCGGGATCAGTCATCGATCGCCCGTCCACCCTGCCGTCCCGGTCACGCATAGGGCGTTGGATACGACTCGCCCTCCTGAGCGTCCCCTGCCTGGGGCTCGCGACGCTCTTCCTCGCCCCATGGCTGTTTCCGGGTCCTCCAGCGGGGCACTTTACCGTCACCCCACCCCATCCCACAGAAGTAGGGGATCGGCTGGTCGGCCCGGTCCGCTATACCCTGGAGGCCCGTGCCGCCGAGCAGTGGACGTATTTCGATTTCTCGCGTGGGGCGGTCGTGGACGTCCCGCATCAGTTCGGGGTCACTTGGGACCTGGCCTTCCAGCGCCATAAAATTCTCTCCAACGGCGGCGCCACCAACCCGAAGGGGAGGGGAGCCATCCTGAACCTTGGCCCAGTGGCCTTCGATGAGGTTCTGGGAGGCCCCGGTGGAGGGGTACATCGAGGACACCATCGCCGCCATCAATCCGGAGATGATCACCACGGAGAATCTCGCCATCAAAGCCTGGTATCACTACAATTTTCTCACCCATGTGCTGCAACCGAAGGCGCATGTCTACATCATACGCACCGCCGATGGGAAGTATGCCAAGATGCGTCTCCTCAGTTACTATTGCGACGGCGGTCAGGCGTCCGGTTGCTTCACCCTCGAGTATGTCTACCAGGGCGATGGTAGCCGGCGTTTCGTCCCGAATCCGTCCATCCATTCTGAGGTTGGAGAGAGCCGGTAAATTTTGCGGCTGACCCCGATGGTCTCGCGCATCAGTTTGCCTGCAACGGGCACTATCTTGGTGCGGCCGCTCGCAGGCCACACGGAGGTGCCCCTCTGTGGCACGGTCCTCACCCGTCGCTATACCGCCCTTCTGGGCTCGGCGGAACACCCGACCACGGCTATCACACAGCACAGCTCTCAAGAAGAAAGTCGTGTGGATCTACGATGCGCAGGTTGATGGAGGGCGAGGTCATCCTGAAGACTCTCGGGTGTTGCGCAGGAGGCGCCGCAGCATTTTGCCGGCTGCACTGATTGGCAATGCATCTCTGAACTCGATGAGGCGTGGCACTTTGTACGGCATCAAGCGCTCCTGGCAGAACGACAGCAGATCCGTCGTGCTAGTGCGCTGGCGATGATTTTTCTTGAGCACGACGAAGGCCTTCACCGCTTCGCCCCGATAGGCATCATCGACGCCGACCACCGCGGCTATCTCGACGGCCGGATGAGCATAGAGCACCTCTTCGACCTCGCGCGGCCAGACCTTGAAGCCAGCAGTGTTGATTTGATCTTTCGTGCGATCGACGATGAAAAAGTACCCGTCGCCATCCATCTGCGCCACGTCACCGGTGTGAAACCAGCCTCCTGCCATCGCCGCGGCGGTCTCCTCGGGTCGGTTCCAATAGCCTTGCATGACCTGTGGTCCGCGGATGAGCAGCTCCCCAGGCTCGCCTTCGGGAAGATCGGCCCCCGTCACCAGGTCCACGATTTTGGCATCGGTATCCGCAATTGGGATGCCAATGGAGCCGGGCTTGGCGCGGTGGATTGGGTTCGCATGCGTGAGCGGACTGGTTTCGGTCAATCCATAGCCTTCGACCAACACCTCGCGGCCGACCAACTCGTCAAAGGCTGCCTTGACGCTCGGTGGCAGTGGAGCAGCATTCGTTCGGCAAGCTCGCAGGGAAGCGTAGTCGGCGCGGCGACTGTCCACATGATTTAGCAAGGCGATAAACATGGTGGGAACGCCGAACAGCCGGGTGGCACGATATCGTTCCACAGCCTGCGCGACAGCTGTGGGACGAAAGCGCGACAGGACCAGGAGTGTCGCCCCAGCGTAAAGTGGAATGTTCATGGCACCAGACATGCCACCGCTGTGGAACATGGGCAGCACCCCGAGACAAATCTCGGCGCCAGGCTCGAAGGCATACCATTCGCCAAATTGCACGGTGTTGGCGACGATGTTGCGATGTGTGAGCATCGCCCCCTTAGGTGTTCCGGTGGTGCCGCCAGTATACAAGATGACCGCCACGTCTTTACTGGCATCGATAGCCGGCGTCTTAAGCGGCCGGCCATCTTCGATCAGCAGGTCTTCAAAGGGGATAGCATCCTTCATAGAGGAGCTGCCAGCCTCTGAGCTGAGCACGAGGGGAATCCCCATGTCGTTGGCAACGGTAGCGGTCGTCGTGGCCCCACCAGACGCGGCGATGAGCAAGGAGGCCTCAGTGTCACCGAGTTGGTACTTGAGCTCCGAGCCCGTGGCCACAGGATTGATTGGGACCACCGTGGCTCCGGCTAGCCAGGTAGCATAGAAGCTGGTGATCAACGCCGGCGAGTTCGGCAGGCACAACGCCACTCGTGCCCCGTGGCCAATGCCAAGGCGCTGCAGACCCACCGCCAGGGCTCGCGCCCGGGTGGCGAGGGCGGCATAGGTGAGCGTTTCGCGCTCGGCAAGGGTATCGTGATCGAGATAGCGGATGGCGATGCGTTCTGGGTACCTATCGAGGTTGTGCTCCAGGATCCACCAAGCCGGGGCCAGCGGGTAGTCAAGAGCATAGGGAAGATGGGAAGGCCAGACTCTGAACCACGGACGGCACGACTTATCTGACGATGGGCGATGCCAGGGAGACTCAAGACTTTCTGCAGACACTCTCTGGGGGCTCCTCTGCAGGATGGGGAGATGACACACCCCCCTCTCCATCTGGGAAAGGGCTAGGGTGAGGAAAGTCCAAGCGCTCGATCACGACCGGCCGCCCTCACCCTGACCCTCTGCCGAAGGGAGAGGGAAGACCGCGAACAGCTTGCCATGGCGTCTGAGTCCAGCAGAGAGTGTCAGTGATCATACCACCTGGACGGTTTCGTCGAGGCTGTAGCCCAACTCGAGCGCGCGCAAGTTCTCCGCGTGGAAGCGGGGGATCACTGCCAGCATGGCCTTGCGCATGGCGTCAACATCCATACCAGCCACGCGCGTGAGAGCGCCGAGCATGATCATATTGGCGAACAGCGGCTTATCGAAGTGTTGCTTCGAGAGTGCCGTCGCCGCAATGGCTACGTGACGCTCAGGCGCATCGGTGCGAACCTCTTCGACCATTTCAGGATCGTAGAGGACCTTGCCCGTACAATAGTCGTAGAATTTCTTGTAGGCAGGAGCGGAAAAGGCGACGAAGATATCGGCGTTCTCCACCACCGGGCTGTCCACATAGTCGGGCGCGATGACTACTTGCGCGCGCACATACCCGCCACGGGTCTCGGTGCCGTGGCTTTTGAGCATGGTGACGCGATGGCCCTGATTGATGGCGCACAGGCCTAGGATCTGTCCCATGCGGATCACACCCTGCCCGCCAAAGCCCGAAATCAGGATCTCGGTGCGCGTTCTGGCTGGAGCTTGTGTCGCCATCTCAATGCGCTCCATTCCCCGGGCCGGTTGAGGCCATGCGCTCCTGCACTCGTTGTTGCAAGTCGCGCAGAAGCGAAGAAAATTCCGGCCGGCTATTGGAGGCATCGTGCTTGATACCGGTTTCCCAGCGGAAGTCGCTATCGCTACCGTCGGCTTTCCTGCCCGTCGTATGCTCTTCGATCCATTCCAAGTTTTTCAGAGTATCGCGTGTCCCCAGAGCATAGGCGCCAAAATTCTCGTTGCAGGGAAAACGCACGTGAACAAAGGAAAAACCGTCGTTCTCCAGCGCCTTCTTGAAGACTTTGACGCTCTGGGTCCACTGCGTGGCCGTAGTCTCGGCCACGAAAGTGGCACCCGCAGCCTTGACGATATCACAGGGGTCGAAGGAGGGCTCGACCATGCCGTAAGGACTAGAGTTGGTTACGTAGCCTGCCGGCGTGGTTGGAGAAAATTGCCCACCGGTGGACTCATAACCCATGTTGTCCTCGCAGATGACCGTGACGCCTAAATTGCGGCGCGCTGCATGGATCAGGTGCGAAGTCCCGATCGAGGCGGCATCGCCGTCACCCACGACGATGATGTACTTCTTGTCGGGCTGGGCGATTTTCAGCCCGGTCGCTACGGCCAGGGCACGCCCATGGGTGGCTCCAAAGTTATCCCCGCCCCAGGTGCCGTAAGTTTGACGCCCGACACAGCCGATGCCGGTGCCGAACACCACGTCTTCTTGTTTGTAGCCGGCCTGATCGATGGCCTGCAGAATCCAGTTTTCGATCATACCGATGCCACAGCCGTGACAGGCTTTGGTGGGGATCTGACTTGGGCGTAAGTATTTCGCCGCCAGTTTGTTCATTACCTGACCTCCGTCCAGATATAGGGCAGTTCGGGGATACGGTGGTTCGTGACTACGCCGTCGAGGGCCTGCACCAGCTCGCTGACGGTGTGCAATTCGGCACTCTTCCCCATGAAATGTACCTTGGATTTATCGGGAACGGCACGCATGACCTCTCGCACCAGCTGCCCATCGTAGTTCAGCTCACAGACCAGATAGCGGGTGTCCCTGGAAAACAGCTCGTCGGCAAATGGCCACAGCGAGATGAGCCGCAGAAATCCGGCTTTGATGCCGCGCCGACGTGCCTCCAGCACCCCAGTCTTGACCGTGCGCGCCGGGGCGCCGTAGGCCACCGCGATCACCTCGGCGTCGTCCAGGCCAACGGCTTCATAGCGTAACAGTTGGTCCTTGTGGTGCCTGATCTTATTGACCAGACGATAGGTTTGCGCCCACTGCGCTTCCATCTCCTCGATATCGTAGCCCTCTTCGGTATGGGTGTAGGCTGACACGCAGACGCCGGTGCCCAGACCGATGATATTGGGCGGCACATCGATGTCTGAAGAGTTGAGCGGGTAGAACGGCATCTGGTAATTGTGGCGACGCGGCACGACGATATCGGCCAGCGCGTCATAGTCATCCGGGATGAACAGATCTTCCCACATGTCCGAGATGACCTGGTCGGTAAGGACCGTCACCACCGTGCGAAAACGCTCAGCCAGATTGAAGGCATCGATGGTCAGCCAGAAGGTCTCCTGGACACTGGCCGGGGACAGCACGATGGTTTCGATGTTGCCACCCTGGCTGCAGTAGCGCGACACGTAAAACTCGCCCTGCCCTGGTGCTCCCGTGATGCCGCTCACCGGCCCGACGCGCATGGCATCCACCACCACCAACGGGATCTCATTGGCGATCGCCCAACCGTACGCATCATGCATCAACGTGTACCCAGGGCCCGAGGTCGCGGTCATCGCCTTCAGCCCGCCCAGGCTGGCGCCGGCGCACATGTGCATGCCCGCTAGCTCGTCCTCCGCTTGCACGTAATACCCCCCAACCTGTGGGAGACGCTTGGACATGTACTCCGCGATGTCAGTCGCCGGGGTGATGGGATAGCCGGCAAATACCCGACAGCCAGCGGCGATCGCGCCTTCGGTGAGAGCATAGGTCCCGGCCTCCAGCAAGCGCCGTCCCTTTTGATAGCGCTGGCTCCACTCACTCCAGGGTGCTACTAACTCCTCGTGTAGCGCGACATCACCCATGGCCATGGCGTCGATCCTCTCTCTTCGCGTACTGTGCCGGCCTTAACTGGCCGACGGCGCAACAAGTTCCTTTGCAGACACATCGATGCAGAAGTCCGGGCAGATCTGGAAGCACAGCATACACCCGATGCAGTTCGCCTCTGTTTCGACAAACATGGGCACCCATCCAAGTTTGTTCGGGCCTTTGCGCCAGGCGAAGACGTCCACCGGGCAGACATTGAGACAGAAACCGCAAGCTTTGCACATGTCTTCGCTGATCACGACATCCCACTTACCAGCGTTCTTCGTGAATTGCTTCTTTTCGGCCTTGAACAGGGCCATCGTCCTCTCCAACTTTCGACGCTGCCTCGGCCCCACCGTGTGGGGTGGTCGTCATCGCGACAGACATGCGGTAAATTTTCTCAAGATTTGCAAGTATTTATCTACCATACTGGTAGTGATAGCTGGTCCAGCATACAAGCCTTGGCGGGACGATGTCAAGCACAACACGAGACGTCCGGATGCCCGCCAGATGCCGGTGCAGGGAAGATCTTCCGGAGTCCACTGACCGCGCCATCAAGGCGGGCCCTCTGTCGCACTAGTAGTAGCGCTCACCAGGCGGCGTGATGCGTGATGCGGGCGCTCCTATGCCAAACTTTGTCCTCCAGCGAAAGCTCCATCAAGGCCTGTTTGAATTGTCGAATCTGTGACGGAACGCCACCTGCAGGATGGCCTGATCAAGCTCATGCATGGCTGATCAGGCCAAAGTACGAATGGAGCCCCCTGCCGAAGCCGGTGCTCCCAGCGCGTAATGTGTGTAGGATGAACCCCGTCTCTACTGGTCTCTCAGAAGAGAGCCGCGGGAGTGGCAATACCCTCAAAATCTTCGTCAGTGGCAGGATTGATGAGGGAGGTGCCAAGTTCGTGGTCGATAAACCAGTAGGCCTGCTTTAAATGATGTGTACTGTGGCTCAAAATGATGGTCAGCAGTTCGAGGACGGTTACCTCTCCGCCATAATGGGCCGGGACCACTCGATCAAAGGCGGCCATGTCGTTGCTCTGCAAGAAGGCGATGAGATGCTGACGGACGCCTTCGCCGTATGCAGCTAATCGCCGACGTCTGCAGACCTTTTAGTCGGGCATTCGACGCGTGCATATCGTCCGTACTCATACTGCCCTGTTGGTGGCTGAGCCAAGCCAGTTCGGGAAATGAGAGCACATGCATCATCAGGTCCCGCAATGTCCATCTCTCACGCCAAGGCAGGTGCTGTTGCAGCTGCTCATTGGAGAGCTGTTGGACGGCCCGAACCGTCGCTCCCAGCATAGTCTCGTACTTTGTCCCCCAACCAGCGGGTCTTGCCGGATAGATCGACCTGAATGTCCAGCTTCAACGCGGGAATCAGTTTTCTGGGGTAATAGCCGATGATGACCTCGTCATCATCGATTATGGTCACAGGCAAGGATAAAATACCGCGGCTTTGCAGATATTCTCGGGCAACCTCATCGGTGGCCACATCGTAGTGTTCATACCGAACACGGTTGGACGCGAGGAACTCCTCAAGCGTCCGACAACTGAATCAACCAGGATGGGTATACACCTGTACCTTCATGGGGTTCTCCCGTATGCCTTGGTGTGCTCCAGGTAAAGCTTCAGAAATGCATAGGGGCGCACGAAATGCGCCCCTATCTTTCAATGCGGTCAACTGGACTACAGTCTGCCGCGCAATGCACCCTTAGATGCCGCGATCCATCCCCATATCTACAACCACGTTCCGCTTGGAGATCGAGGACTCGACTCTCTCACGGAAATCTTCCCACATCGCATCTTTGTCAACGTTGCCTTGGTCAGTCGCTTCCACCAGCTTGTCGCGGAATTCAACGAGAATCCAGTCCTCGCTTCTGCCGCGTGGCATGTTGAAGAACTCCCGGCCGAAGGCGGGTAGCTGGCCTGGTCCGAAGTAGCCCTTGTCATGCAGCGTGTAGCCCTCAAGGCTATCAGTACCCTTGCCAAGGACCTGTCCGGTTTCGACGTAGTGCTCCATCACAGCCTGCATGCCGTATTTCTGAATCGGACATACCTTCATGCAGATGCCGCAGCCCAGGTAGTTGGCCATGACAGGACGGCAGCGCTTGAAGACCAGCTTGTTCTTTTCCACACCGCGATACCAGACCTTCTCTTGCATCAGGGCACGGCCAGGGCAGCGCTGCACGCAGACCTGGCAGGTCTGGCAGAAATTGTGGATGCCGTAGTCGATCGGCTGATCATAGGTCACCGGCGCGTCGGTGAAGATGATCTGCAGCCGAGCCCTGGACCCGAAATGAGGCGAAAGCAGCTGTCCATTGGCGCCGAGCGAACCCAAACCGGCCTGCACAAACATCGGGATCATCGGGCCATAGTGCCAGGTGGGGCCTGACACCTGCACTCTGTAGCCCAGTGACCTGATTAAGTCCGTCAGCGCCATGGCGCGCGGCCCCTGGTTAAAGTAGGTACCCTGGTGGGTTTCCTCCGCCGCCATGCTGGGGATCGACTGGGTCTTTTCGTAGTCCTGCTCGAGCGCCAGGCAGATGGCGTGAGGCAGATCTTTCCTCATCCCTGGCATGCGGCTCTGGTACACATAATGGCGGTCGTTACTAGTAAAGCCCACCTCGCCATGACCAAGCTCACGCGCTTTCTGCCGAATGATCTCGGTCACATCCTCGCCGGTCGGGGTCCCCGTCGGCTCCAGATCGCCGCTGGTCCTCACCCATTCCACAATGGGTTCCATCTCATGTTGATGTTCTTCGGAAAACGCGGCGTATTCCGGTGAATGACTATTCCGCAGCTTCCGCGCCCATTCGGCCGAGGCGCCCTCGGCAATCGCCATGTTCTCCAGCGGATCCTCTCGGCTGAAGAAAGACACATCGATTTCGCGCATGGGAATACCCGGGACGGACACCAGGTCTTTAGCCACAGGAATAACGACATCGGGATCCCCGTGATTCCGACCTGGCCGCTTTACGTAATGACTCACTTCTTTCTTCGCCATGATTAATCCCCTCCGTAAAATGGGTTACTCGACAGCGCACGCACGCTGATTGGTCGTATCATATCCAAGTCGCTGGCCATATACAAGCATGTAAAAATATAATCCTGTAAGTGATTGCAATATTTGATTATTTTTATACGGCTTGCACACCGCCAAACGTGTCACACATGTCATCAGGATGCACAGCATGGTTTTTCGGCTGCCGCTATCACAGCTCACACCTGGACGAAGCACAGGGCATCTCGCCAGCCCCGACTTTTTCACGGCCACTCTACAGCCACCGCCGACACGAAGATCCAGCCGTAACGGGTGAGCATTGGGATGTTGCGCGGTCGTGTCCCGAGACGATTTTTCCCTTTCTCTCATTGAGACGAGGAATTGGTAGGGAGACCGCATCGGAAAAGCATGACGGGCACGTGGCAGTGGCCATCCGCTTGACAACCGGCCTGGGTCTCCCTATAGTTGCGGGCCGTCGGAGGCTGTCAGGTCTCCTCGGCCTGGCAGGCTCGGACTGCAAGTTAGCCCAGATACGGAAGTCAAGATCCAAGGCCCTCAGGGGGACGATAATCCTATGCCATTTATAGACCTTCCAGGCGTCCACCTCTGGTATGTCGACAGCGGCGGCCAAGGCGTACCAGTCGTCTTCATGCATGCTGCGTCAGGCACCTGCGAGAGTTGGGACCCCCAACTGCCGGCATTCACCGCGGCAGGCTACCGATGTATCACCTACGACCGGAGAGGTTGGGGGCGTTCGCGACCCGATCCAACCGGGGAGCAACCGGGGTACGTCAGCGACGACCTGCAGCGCTTGGTGGATCACTTAGGCCTTGACCGTTTCCATGTGGCTGCGACTGCAGCCGGGGGGATCGGCGCCTTGGACTATGCGCTGTCGCATCCGGAGCGGGTCCGAAGCCTTGTGGTGGCCGACAGCATTGGGGGCGTGCAGGATCAGGAATATCTGGAGGTACAGCACCGACTCCGGCCTCCGGAAATTCAGGCGCTGCCATGGGAGCTGCGAGAGCTCAGCGCCGGCTATCGTGGCACGAACCCCGAGGGGGCCCAACGCTGGATTGCGATTGAGCGCGGAAGTCGCCTGGAAGGAGCACCAGGGCCGGCGCAACAGCCGCGGTACCCGATGACGTTGGCACGACTCGAGACATTACAGGTGCCAACACTCGTGCTCGCTGGCGAAGCCGACCTCGTCTCGCCACCGGCGCTGATGCGGATATTGGCGGCGCATATCCCCGATTGCCAATTTGCGACTGTGGCTGAGGCTGGTCACGCAGCGCATTGGGAGCAGCCGGGGATATGGAACCGTCTGGCACTGGAATTTCTTGGTCGGCATTAGGCAGCAGCGGTATTGGGCGTCAGACATATCGTCGCCCGACTGTACCTCGTCCCCTTCAGAGGGGAGCACAGCATGGATGCCGCTCATCTACCGCATGCCAATCCGCTCCCAACCTCCTACTCCCGGTGATGAACCCAAGACTCACACCTGTAGCTCAGAATCGACTTCGAGCATGCGGCGCCACTTGAAGAGGGGAAGCTATGCCGGCTCAAACATCGGTAGCGAGAGCTCGCCTTCGCCCTGGTCCTCCCAACGCAGCTTGACGCGCATGCCACAGCGAATGTCCTTGGTAGGATCATTGACGCCGACAATGTTGGTCATGATGCGAAAGCCCTCGTCGAGATCGACGTATGCCACTGCGTATGGTCCCAACTCAGCAAAGGCTGGATGCCTACTCTGCATGATGACGCTATATGTATAGACGCTGCCTTGACCCTGTGAGCTGCGCCGGGTCAACGCCATCGAGCCGCACGAGGTGCAGTGCCGGCGCGAATAAAAGACAACGGCGTGGCACGTATCGCACGTTTGATAGGTCAATTCGTGACGTTTTGTCGCCTCCCAGAAAGGCTGCGTATCGGGTTCGGGGAAACGAGGCTGTGGTCGCTTCGCTGGCATCGTCGTCTGTCTCCTCACTTATGCTGCGGCCTGTATGCCTATATGTTAGTCGGCGGCAAGGATCGTCACAGCGGTGGCGTGGCGCGAACCGAGCTGACCGCCATTGCCTACCGCAACCGCCAGCTTGGCATCCCTGACCTGTGACGTCGATTCTCCCCGCAACTGCCGCGTGGCTTCGAGAAGCAAGAAAATGCCACGCTGGCCCGGATGATTCGACGACAAGCCGCCGCCGTCGGTATTCAGCGCTGGCTTACGCGGATCGTCGAAGACCAGGTGACCGTCGCCGACGTATGCGCCGCCCTCCCCCTTCTTGCAAAAGCCCAGGTCTTCGATGAGGCACATGACGGTAATGGAGAAGGAGTCGTAGGCCATCAGGACATCGATCTCGGCAGGCGTCACCCCCGCTTCACCGAAGGCTATGGGCGCAGCCTGGGCTCCGGCACTGACGGTGATATCGCCATTATTCTCGCGATACTTGGTCGCCTCGCCGCAGCCGATGATCCACACTGGCTTCTTGCGGACGTTACGAGCTACGTCGGGCGAGGCGATAATCACGGCACCGCCACCATCTGAGACCATGCAACACTCCAGCAGCCGCAGAGGATGGGCGATCAGTCGCGATTCGAGGACATCCTGGACGGTGATGTCGCGCACGCCGACGAACTCGAGATCGGTCATCGCCTTGACCGCCTCGGGATTCCGCATGGCATGCCGGCGCGTGGCCACGGAGATGGCGGCAAACTGCTCATTGGTGGTGCCGTATTGGAACATGTGTCGGGTCTTCACCATGGCGTAATTGCCGATGAGGGTAAGGCCCCAGGGGTCTTCCATATTGTTGATCGGCGTGGCGGGACCAACTCCGGTGGCGCCGGCGGTGCCGATGGCACGGCGATCAGAATGGGCCGATGAGCCATAGGTGATCAACGCCACGTTGCACTTGCCGGCCGCAATCATGGTGCGGGCGTGATTGGCCTGGAACTCGAAGGAACTCCCACCGACGTACGTGGTATCGATGATCCGAGGTTTGAGACCAAAATATTCCGCAATGCCAAGGCCGCCGATGCCCTGATCGCCGCCAGTGTCATAGACAGCATCAACATCGCTCCACCTCAGGCCGGCGTCTTCTATCGCCTTCGATGCGGACTCAGCTTTGATTTGCAGAGGACTGATACCGGGAGCCACCCGCAGGGGGTACTCATAGATCCCAACGATGGCGGCGTCTCTTTGCTGCGGCATACGCGACTCCTTTCGAAGTGAAGACATGTCGACTCAAAATTCGCCGCCACGGTAGCATAGGGGCCTGGAGGAGGTCAACTCTAGGTTAGAGCCATTGAGCCCCGGGGGCAAATCTCCCTCACTTTTTTTCTCACCGTCAAGGTGCTATGATCGCTCGGTCGCTTCCTGTGCCCGGCGGGCAATGGGGCGTAGCTGGGTGGCACAACATGTGGCAAAGGGGGCCTTGCAATGCATTATCGCACCTTAGGACAGACAGGGTTGCAGGTTTCAGAGGTGGGACTCGGCGCCATGCCCTTTGGGGGTATGGTCACTCAGGCGGATGGCACGCAGTTCGGTTGGACCGGCACAGAGGATCAAGAGTTAATCGCCCTCGTACACCATAGTGAAGCGTTAGGCGTCAACCTGCTCGACACGGCTGAGGCCTATGGCAATGGACATGGGGAAGCTGTCGTCGGCGAGGCCCTGCAGGGTCGGCGCCACAAGTGGATTATCGCGACGAAAGTGCGCCCCAATCAAGGGATCGGCGCTGATACACCCGATGAGGCCGCCGTCCGCAAGCGGATTACCGAGGCGTGCGAGCAGAGTTTGCAGCGTCTGCGCACTGACTATATCGATCTCTACCAACTCCATGCCATTCCCTACCCCTGGGCGATGCCCATCGCCATGGCGACGCTCGCACAATTGCGCGCGGACGGCAAGATCCGCTGGTACGGCATCTCCACCAATAACCGCGAGGCGGTCGACCGGCTACGTGCTTACGGACCTCTCCACGTACTGCAGATTGGCTACAATTTGCTTGAACGCCAGGCCGATCCCCTCCTGCATTGGGCCCAAGCTGAGAATATCGGTACGCTTATTCGCGTGCCGCTGGCCAAGGGTATGCTGACGGGCAAGTATTCTGGTCCGCAGGCGGTTGCCATGCCCCCAGGCGATCATCGCTATGAGCGCTTCCAGCAACCAGGCACGGCGGATGGGTTGCAGAAGTTGCCCCAACTTGGCTTTCTACAGACACCTACGCGGTCGATGGTGCAAGCTGCCCTGCGCTTCGTGCTTGATCATCCCGGCGTGTCATCGGTCATCGCCGGCGCCAAGACTCGTCAGCAAATCGAAGAAAATATTGGCGCCTCGGCCTTGCCGCCACTCGCCCCCGAGGAGTGTGCCAAGGCCATGGGCATTGCTGATACGATTGGCACGCCCAACTGGAGTCGATGAGCGGTGATTGCACCCTCATGCACAGCTAAGGAAGGAAAAATTGGCTCGGGCGCTGCTCAAGTCCTATTGGTCAATATGGCGATGCGAAGATGAGGGAGGAGGAAATCGGGTGAAGGCCACACCGAGCGAAAGTTTAGCCTACCATCTTGAAGCAAAATCTGCTACGTTCGCCTCACATTTCCAGGGCAGGTGATGGCCGTGTCAACATGATTGCGCATCGCACCGTCCTCCCTCGCCAGGAGACGACAGCCGTTGGGCTGGAGGAGTACAGCTGTATGGATGATAAGCAGCCAATGGTGTTCGAGGAACTACCTAGCGGGGAAGAGTACGCTGATGAGTATGTCCTTACCCCCGAACTGGCGCGGGACTACGCCGAAGGCATTGAGGACGCCAATCCGTGGTACCTTGAACACTCCCCGTTTGGCGGTCCCGTGGCCAATCCAATCTTGATCGTAGCACAGCACACTCGTCTCTTCAAAACCAAATATCTTACGGCGGGACATGTGCACACTCGCCATGAGACCCAGTTTTTGAACCCTGCTCGCATTGGGAAAGTTATCAGGATGACAGGCAAGCTGGTGGGGAAATATCTCAAACGTGGCCGCGAGTACCTGGTCATGGAGTGCCAGTCCATCGACGAGGATGGTATCGAGAATCTGCCGCGACCGCCGCACGATCATCACGCATTATGCTAAACGTCCCGAGTGAGGAACCGCCTATGCCTAGCACCGCAGAGGAACTGGTTATCGGCCAGGAGATTGAGGCCATCGTCAAGCACATGACGATTGAGCGCATGAGTCGCCCACTCATAGCAGGGGGTAACCCCATTCATTACGATCCGGCCTTCGCTAAGAACGCCGGGCTCCCGGCACCGATCGCGACCGGGGTGATGTCATCCGCTTTTCTGTCGGAGATGCTGACCAAAGCCTTCGGCATCGATTGGATTCGTAGTGGTTCGATCGATGTGAAGTTCATCCGGCCGATCTATGCTGGAGACACGGTAACCGGGCACGGCCGGATCACCGGCAAGAGCGAGACCAGCACCGGTGTGCGCATTGCTCTGGAGATCTGGTGCGAGACCCAGCGCGGCGAGCCGGTGACGGTGGGCACAGGAAGTGTGGTGGTGCGCTGATGGCCACGGACGAAGCACGCACAGATGACCCTTCTAAGCCGCCACGCCTGAGCTTCTACCGCGTCGCACCGGCCGGGGTCGGTGTCGTTCCTCAGGGTCGACGCCTCGGCATCCTTAGTGCGGCGTTCAATCCGATCACGCGGGCGCATGTGGCCCTGGCGCAAAGTGCCTATGACCACTATCAGCTGCACGAAGTGCTGTTCGTTCTGCCCATCACCCAACCCCACAAATTGATTCATGACGCCCCTGTCGCGGCACGCTTGCACATGATCAATCTGGCCGTGCAAGGTAACTCTGCCTTCGCGATTGGGATGTGCACCCACGGATTATTCATCGATATCTGTCGCGCCGCGACAGCAGCCTACCCACCGCAGACACGCCTGTGGTTTATCAGCGGCCGCGACGCAGCAGAGCGTATTCTGACCTGGCCTTACCCCGATCCTGCAAAGGCGCTCGGCGAGCTCTTCGCACAGGCGGAACTGCTCGTGGCTGACCGCGAGGGTGCCTTTGTGCTGCCGGATACCGCCATTGTCAGAGACTATGCCGATCACGTCCATCATCTACCGTTGCCAGCCGAATATAGCCACGTCTCAGCGACAGAAATCCGCACCCGCCTGGCCAAAGGTGAAGAGGTCAGCGAGCAGGTACCACCAGCAGTCTTGGGTTACATCCGGAAACAACTTCTCTATCGACAGGGGGAGGGGTAAGGGATGTTGCGGGGCCTTCTCCCAGAGGGAAAGGATACTCGTCGCGCACTCACGCATGAAATGGCATCACCCCGCCGATGCGTTCATAATCCTGGGCGGGATCCTCAACCTGCACCACATTGCCTAGTAGGCCGTCGTTGATAACCACCGACGGCTTGCGTGGGACGCTTGGAAGCTCATTGCCTACCACCTGCGCGAGTACCTCGTTTTCCGTCGCTTCTTCCTGGGCTTCTGCGACGCCGCCCTGAATGAAAATCGGAATGCCTCCAATGTTGTCGACGCGATTGTGGCTAATCAGCGCGCGCACCTGATTGCCATATGCACCGTAACCATGATAGCCAATGCCCCCGATCACCCGCACCGCATGCCCCTGCATGGCGCTGATCAGGTTGCCCACGATGGTCGCATCGAGCCGATTACCCTCGGCCGGTCCGAAACCACCGAAGAGCGCAATGCCCTCAGCGCTGTGGTGGCACTCGTTATCGAAGATCCGGATATGGAGATAGCTGTCACTAATTAGCGTCGTTGCCAGTGGCCGTGCTGCCTGGGCGACGATGGCATACTCAGTGTTGTCACGGATGATGTTACGGCGCACGTCGATCATCACCTCATGACGTGAAGCACTGAACGAGGCGGCGATCGTCACTCCACGACGCTCACTTTGCTCGATCAAATTGTCGATGACACTGACATCCATTGACACTCCGGCGGGCTCATCGAAAAACACGACCATGGCAATGCCATCAGCGAAGGCACGGGTCAGAGTATTGTCGACGATGATCACGCGATTGTCCACACCGCCTTTACCCTGCACAAAGATATGATGGCCCTGGCGGCCCTGCACACCGCGCGGAGTCACAGGAGAGAAGCGCTTCGTGCCGTTGTCGACGAAGATGTTATCCTTGATCACCACTTCATGCGGTCCTGAAATAAGCACCCCATGCTGGCCATGGCCACGTATCAGATTACGTGTGATCAGGACACGTGCGCCCGGCTGGGTACTGACCCCATTGCCACCGCTGTTGATCACGGCCATGCCGCTCAGGACGCTGCCATCTCCTAGAAGCACGAGGCTCTCCCCTGCGCGTACCGGGCGAAAGGAGACATCCATGACGCCTTCACCATCGATGCTGCTGTCGCTCTGTCCCACCCCGGCCAGGGTGACACCTGGCGGTACGTACAGAGGGAAGCGCTCGCGGGTTTGCGATGGCGAATAACGACCGGAGCCTACCAGGACTGTATCACCACTGACGGCCTGCTGGAGGGCGGCACTGATCGACGCGTATGAGGCGGTCAGATCACTGGTTGAGACATACAGCAGACGTGGCATGATCACAGGCATGTTGTGGTTCTCCTCAGTAGTCAACGATTGCGTTGATCAGACCTGCCCATGCAGGTCATGGAGCATGACTGGCAATGCTTCAGTCGCGATACGGGGCTATCAGAGCTGTTGGCCGTGTGGCGCATCGTAACACAGACGTGGTGATGACTGGAAGTCACGCTGGAAAGCCTTGAGCGGAGGATGCAGCAGGTAGCCGGTCAGTTGCAAACCGCGCGCTCGCATACGGGCGTTATTGCCCGTTCGCATCGAGCCCGGCGTGGCTGCGCCGGGCTGCCGTCGTGCCAACAGCGTTCAATCTGTTGCAGCAGTCGCTGGCGCAAGCCAGATGGCTGAAGACGGGCACCGCTCAGCTTCGGGAGGCCTCGCTGAGCGCGCGCTGCACAACCTCCCGCACCATTTCCAAGGTAAACGGCTTACTGAGGCAGGGCACACCGGTTTGTGCCAGGAATTGTGAGGTTTCCGGGCTCATGATATCACCGGTCAAGAAGATGAACCGAGCTAACAGGTCAGGATGGCGACGCTCGACCTCACGATACAGCGCGGGGCCGTCAAGGTCTGGCATGCGAATATCACTCAGAATCAGGTCGTAGCGTTCCACCCTCAACTTCGCTAATGCCGCCCCCCCATTGCCCACCATCTCTACCACATGTCCATCCAACTGAAACACTTCGGCCAACACCTCGGCGATCCCCGGCTCGTCATCCACTACCAGTATCCGTGCCCCCCGCACCAACGATTTCACCGACACCGACGACCGTTCCAATGAGCCTTGTCGGATCAACGCTAGAAAATCCTTCATGATCCGCGCACACTTCTCTGCTGCCCGCATGATCTTCTCCGCCTGCTCCCCGCTGGTGGTGTCCGCCAGAGTCTGGGACAGCAGCGCCGCGTGGCCGAGGATGATGGACAGCGGGTTGTTGAGCTGATGAGCGATATCTGCTAGCAACTCCTCCATCGTTGCCCCCTTCTCACGCGGCGAAGTTGCATCGCTCACCGTTCGGTTCGGCTCTGTTGCAGCCTGCACCGCACGGCGGTGGCGTGCCGTCTCCAACGCCGAGTGCACGGCACCGGGCAAGTGAGCAACGTGCTGGGCCGATTTCAACACATAATCATCGATCCCGGCCTTCATAGCTGCCACAGCGATTTCCGCGCTACCCATGCCAGTGAGCATGATGACTGGACAGATAGGGTCGACCTTCTTGACCTCGCGCAGAACCCCTAAACCGGTTGTCCAGTGCATCTCATAGTCGGTGATGACCAGATCACATGTCCCCTCGGCCAGCGCCTTGGCGAAGCTGGCGTTATCACTGATCTCCACCACCTCCAGGGCGGGGCATTCCCGACGGAGTTCGCGGATCACGAGCGCCCGATCGTCCGGATTATCGTCAACCAAAACGAGGTGCAGCGTATCGATCATAACCGGCCTCCAGAATGCATTCCCTGTTGGGCTTCAGAGGCCTCACAGGGGGTGCTTATGCCTTGCCATTGGGCTTTAACACTTCTGTGCAGCCATGATTGTCAGCATTAGGGTGCTGTTCACAGCCCTCACGTTCCTGTGCCTGCAGAACCCGTTGCACGATTTCACGAACACCACTCAACGTATATGGCTTGCTGAGACATGGTGCGCCCGTGTTCTCCAGAAACTCCCGTGTGCCGCGACTGAGCGTATCGGCGCTGAGGAAAATCATGCGCCGCAGAAGTTGCGGGTCGCGGCGTTCGATCTCCCGGTATAAGCTTGGGGTACTATATGCATACCATTATAATTGCCGATATATATCAATTTAGATTAATATTATATATTTTCATGGAAGTCTAGAGAATTCCGCGTAACACTGTCAAGGCTCGACATACCTCCTTTTTCCCTGTGAGTTCCCGTCTCGAGGTAGGCGCCAGGAACCGCACACCAGCCCAACAGGGTGGCCGCGCAGACATCTACGCTGAACACCGAAAGCAGTCGCGCTACCGGTACACCCATGCCCCATACGAATGCCTACGGGGGCACCATGGGCCGACGTGAGACGGCAAATCAGCCAGACGGATACTGCTTCCCCAGGCAAATGCTGCCTCCTCAGGCCTCCACTCGAAGTGGCTGATTCCTGCCCCTTCTCCCTCACTTTCGACGATCGCATCAGGATTTGCATGACCGCTGGGGCCCTGGGCAAGGAGCTGGCATTCCCCTTGCGTTAGACCGTTGTGTCCTCAAGGCACCACCAGCTGCATGTGGCTGGGCCACAGCACGTGGGGGCTCTGGTCGTCCTCCCAAGAAGGACCTCCACGAACTATTGCCGTGAACAAATCAAGCGATTGGAGAGCAAAAGAAAGTGTGTTTGACTATGGACGCCAGCCTCTTACAACGGTTCGCAAAACTTATCACAGCACAGACGGGCTTGCAGATTCGTGCGGAAGATACGGGCAAGTTGCGTCACACGATCCGATTGCGGATGACGGCACAGCAACTCAACAACCCCGAGGCGTATTATCAGCTGCTGGCCAGTGATACCACCGCCAGCCGAGGTGAGTGGGAAGAACTGCTTCTACCGCTGACGATCGGCGAAAGCTATTTCTTCCGCGATAGCGGTCAGTTCTCGTTGCTTCGGCAGCGGCTCATCCCAGAATTGATCGAGCGTAATAGCGCTATACGTTCGCTTCGCATCTGGAGTGCAGGATGCTCGACCGGTGAGGAGCCATACTCATTGGCGATTCTCGTGTATGAGCTGCTCCCTGCTCAGAGCCATTGGCATATTGTCATTGTTGGGACGGATGTGAATAAGCACGCTATTGCCGCCGCCCGCCGAGGTATCTACCGGGAACACTCGCTGCGCACGCTTGATCCGGATCTCAGGAGGCGCTATTTTCATCAACACCGGGGTGATTGGGAACTCGACGCCCGGTTTCGCTCGATGGTGTCCTTTCGCCAGGTCAACTTACTGGGGGACCCATTCCCAGATTCGACAGGGAATCTCTTTGAGATGGATCTGATTCTCTGTCGAAATGTGTTAATTTATTTTGATCGCACCACGATAGCACCCGTGATTACGAAGTTTACGAATACCCTCAAAGTGGGTGGTTATCTGGTCACTGGACACGCCGAGT
The DNA here is from genome assembly GCA_963707985.1 of uncultured Nitrospinota bacterium. Taxonomy (GTDB): domain Bacteria; phylum Tectomicrobia; class Entotheonellia; order J063; family CAVPRW01; genus CAVPRW01. Next base: position 176,481 of record CAVPRW010000002.1, read on the forward strand.
TGCACGACCAGAAGCCCAGCGGACTCGCCGTGCAAACCTTTCCAGAGTCTATCGTCTACTGCCGGGATCAGGTCCCTATCGGAGCTTCCCAGACGAAACCATTGCAGGATCGAACCAGAGGTGCAACGTCGATACTGCCACCCTCGATGCTCCACGCGCAGTGCAGTCCCATCCAGCCCCCTTCGGCCGATCTGCCACGCGCCGCAGCGTTTGCCTCTGCTCGGGGTTCCCGGACAACGACACTCTGTACCCCCGATGAAGCTTCTGAAGGGTCAGCTGACTCCCGTCGACCATCTCTACCGTCAAGCCTGCAGAGACGCTGATGCTGGAGACTATGAGGCAGCGATTCGAGCCTGTCAGCTGGCGCTCATGGGAGATGCGTTTGCCGAAAAGCCCTACCACTTGCTGGCCCAAATCGCTGAAATGCAGGGTAACCTCACCGGAGCCAAGGAATACTTGAAAAAGATGCTTTACGTCGCACCTACATCAGTGGTTGCCCACCTGGATCTGGCAGCTCTGTATGCGAAGGAGCATGATCGAACGAGGGCATGCAAAATGTACATGCGTGCCATAAAGTTGCTGCAAGCCTTGCCCCCGAATGCGATCATCGAACCATTTTTCGACCTGCCTGCGTCCAAACTTCTCCCCGAGGTACAGCGCCGCCTAAAGCAACTCGGCGCTCCATCATACACACTTGCTTGAAACACCTGGAACACGGCCGAGCCCTCAACCACGCACCCGATAGTAGACTACCAAGATATTTTTGATCATTATTAAATAAAATAATACTTCATAGATTATAAAATATGTATACTATGCCCGACTAGTGTTTGCCGGGAACACGTCTATCCATATGCGAGAGTCTCTCCCCCGATGCGGATGAAAGCTCCGTTACCAGGGCTACGAGCGAGGTCGTGTAGACCTCCTGCCGCAGGGGCCATTCGACAAGGGGATGTCGATGCAGACGGCGTATCTGACGTTTCTCCTGCAGGGTGGGTGGTATGCTGCGGAGGCCTCGTGTGTGCGGGAAATTCTCCGGTTGCCAGGTCTCACCTCTGTTTCCGAAGCTCCCCCTTACATCATTGGTGTGATGAATTATCGCCGGCACATCGTACCGGTGATGGATTTGGCCATCCGCCTTGGTCAGTCTCCATGGTCGTATCGAATCCAAGATTATGTCATTGTCCTCCAACATGAAAATGTGCTTCTGGGCATCATCGTCAACGAGGTCCAGGGTGTCCAGGATATTCCCCTCGATAGTCTCAAGACACACATGGCTTTGGCGGAGTCCCACGCAGGTGGCTATCGATTCGTTCAGCACATAGCTCTGCTAGATGCCACCGCAATCATGGTTCTAGACCATGCTCTGTTGCTCAACACCGCAACGGAGTTCCGAGCGGACCGCCAGCCGACCACTGCAGGAGGTCCCGCCACCCCATGGCCACCAAGCACAGAGCCTCTCCTGATTCGTGACAGCACACCCGTCAATCCGTTCAACACGATGCCCTTGGTCTTCCAGCAGGCGACGCCGGCAGAACTGGAGATCTTGCTCGACCGCGCGCGGCATTTGACGAGTAGCCTGGAAGAGGGATCAGCCACAGAACGCATCGCACTCGCGATCGTGGGTCTGAGCGGCGAATATTTCGGCGTCGAGCTCAAGGCCGTATGTGAATTCACCAATCTGCAGCGCCTCACACCTGTGCCATGTTGCCCGAGCTATATCGTCGGCGACATGAATCTCCGCGGGGAGATCTTAACGGTAGTGGATATCCGCCACGCCCTACAGATGCCTGTGATCGAGGCCACGCCGACCGCAAAGGTGATGATCGTACCGCTCGGCGATGCCTTAGTGGGGGTTCTCATCGATCAAATCTTTGACGTTTTCGATCTTGATCCGTCTATCCTAACCGCCCTACCAAGCGCCATCAAGTCGATCAACGAGACGTATCTGAAGGGAGCGGTCTCCTGTTACGGGAAAATGGTGGCGATTCTGGATCTGCAGAATATCTTGACCAGCGGCAGCTTGACCGTCAATGAGGAGATATAAAGCCTGTGATGCGCGAATCAACGCACGATATCTCATCCAGGAGAGCATCGTATGTTAGGGAAATTTGGGTTACGAACGAAATTATTGGGAGCCTTCATCCTACTAGGAATTATTGTGACGGTCATTGCCTATAGCGCCTGGCATAACACTTCAGGTCTTATCGACGATGTCAGCATTATTGACAATAATTACGAAAAACTGCTTGATTTATGGAAGATCAACGATGGTCTGCTCAGATCCTCTACGGCAGAGCGCCTGTTACTAAATCCACGCCTGACCCGAGACCAGCGGCAGCAGGAATGGGCGAGCATGCATAATGGGTTAGCCGCGATAGAAGAAGCGTTCCGTCGTTATGAAGTCGCGGCTCATAGTACCGAGGAGGATAAATTATCTAAGCAATTCGCTCGCGATCTAAAGGCGTGGAAGCAGCACATTGAGGGATTTATCCGTACCCATCGGGATTCCGAGAATCTCTCGTCCTTGGTCGACGAACTCGGGGTACAGGTGCTTAGCCAGAAGAATGCCCTGTTAGACAGCTTAGAGCAATCGATGCTGGCAATCATGGAGTTGGACCATGGACTCGCAGCAAAGTCGCAACTTGATGCAGAGCAGAAAGTCAAACAGACGACTTATTGGAGCTTGGCGGCGATGATTCTGGGGCCACTAGTGGCCATTAGCCTAGGCATCCTACTGAGTATTTCGCTTAGCAAGCCTATCAACAGTGCTGTGAACTCGATCGCCAGTACGTCCGCCGAGATGGCCGCGATGGTGGAACAATACGAGCGTGTCACCTCGCAGCAGGCAGCGGCAGTCAACGAGACGACGGCGACGATGGATGAGTTAGAGGCCTCTTTCCGGCAATCGGCAGAGCAGGCTGAGGTGGCCGCCACGAGAGCGCGACAGGCGCTGGACTTGACCGGAGAGGGCACCAGTGCCGTGCACCAAACGTTGGAGGGCATGTCCGGCTTGAAATCAAAAGTTGAGGCGATCGCCGAACAGATTCTCCGCTTGAGTGAGCAAACCAGTCAAATCGGCAACATCACGAATCTGGTCAGCGAATTGGCGAACCAGACCAATCTTCTGGCATTAAATGCGGCAGTGGAGGCCGCACGGGCTGGAGAACACGGCAAAGGCTTTGCCGTGGTGGCAGCCGAGATCCGTAAGCTCGCCGACCAGAGCAAAAAGTCAGCCGAACGGATCAACACCCTGGTCCTCGACATTCAGAATGCTACGAACGCCACAGTCATGGCGACCGAGGAGGGGACAAAGACGGTAGAAGTGGGGACCCGCCTGACCCACAGAACCGCAGAGGTCTTCGATGGTCTGGCCGAGTCCATTACCAATGTTTCCGAAAGCTCTCAGCAAACCTTGTTGAATGTGAAACAGCAGGTGGCTGCCGTTCGACAAGTCGTGGAAGCGATGGATGCGATCAATAACGGCTCGAAGGAGACCGCCAGTGGTATTCTCCAAACACGCATCGGGGTACAGCAACTGAACGATGCAGCACAAAACTTACAGATCATTGTGTAAAGGAAGACACATGATCGAGGATCTTGAGCTCCGTTCCCTATTCAAAACCGAAAGCGAAGAACACCTGCGGCTTCTGGAGGAAGGGCTGCTACATTTGGAGAGCCATCCGACCGATGGTAAGACGTTGGAAGAGGTGTTTCGGGGAGCCCACAGCCTCAAGGGTGGCGCAGCCATGCTGGGCTTGCGCAACATTGAGCAGCTTGCCCATGGGTTTGAGGATGTGCTAAATGCTGCACGGCAAGGCAAAGTCACCCTCATGTCTGAGGAGATCGATCGGCTCTGCAAACAACTAGACACCATGCGCATGTTTGTGGCAGAGGCAGTCTCCGACCGTTCCGACGAGGCAGCCATGGGCACAGCCCTCATGCCGATTGATGAGGGCTCGACGATGTCTCCTGTACGCCCAGTCCCAGAGCTCGTGCCTGATAATCGGCTGGCGATGGCGAGCAACCTCCCGGGGAGCGATGTGGTGCAAACTCCGAGTGTGTCGCTCGACGCCTCATCCGGACGCTACCGCATTGAGACGATGCGTGTGGAACCTCAGAAATTAGATGCCTTGATGAAGCAGGCGAGTGAGCTAACTGTGGCGAAGATCCGTGTCGCACGACGCCTGACGCAGATCGAGGACCTCGTGACACTTTGCGAGGAGTGGAGTCGGGAAATATTTGCCACCCATCGTGCCACACACACCCGCCGGAACGGCAGCGGGCCGTACGCTGGCAGGCATCATACTGCGGAATTTCTCCAGCGTGATCGCGAGCGCATCGAACGCCTTGGGACACTGGTCAATGACTTGCGCAATGTCGCCTACGAGGACAGCGCCAGGCTTGATGCGGTGGTGACCACCTTAGAAGAGGGCATCAGGAACATTCGCCTGCTGCCGTTAGCGACGATCTTTCAGCTATTTGTACGGATGGTGCGTGATCTGGCCCGGGACCAGGCGAAAGAGGTGCAACTGATCATCGAGGGCGGGGAGACCACCGCCGACAAGCGTATTCTGGAGGAAATGAAGGACCCATTGATGCACATGATCCGTAACGCCATTGATCACGGTCTTGAACCCCCGGAAGAGCGGCAACGCTGTGGTAAAGCCCGCCTCGGAACCATCCGCTTGCGAGCCTATCTCACCTCTTCAAACCTTGTCGTCGAGGTTGCCGATGACGGGCGGGGTCTCGACCTTGAGCGTATCAAGGCTATGGCCTTGAAGCGACGCCTGCGACGTGCTGAAGAGCTCGACGCCATGACCCCGGCGCAGATTCAGGCACTGATTTTCGCACCCGGATTTTCTACCAGCCCACTCGTCACCGATATTTCCGGGAGAGGGGTAGGCCTCGATGTAGTGTACGCGAACGTCGAGCGCCTCAAGGGGGATATTCAAGTCGAGTCCGTGATCGGCCATGGATGCACGCTACGCATCTGTCTTCCGAGATCGCTGGCCACTACACGCGTGCTCATTGTCATGGTGGACCGCATACCCTATGCGGTGCCCATCGAGTCTGTACATATGACACGGCTGGTGGCTCAGCAAGAGATTTTCCCCATCGAGGGTATGGAAACCATCGTGGTCGATGGGAAACCCCTCTCCGTAGCTCATCTGTCCGCGCTGCTGGGTATACCATCCCGCGCCGAGGGAAAGGGGACAGTACCCTCGGATCCAGACAAGCCGCGGTCGTGCATCATTCTGGCCGTAGGTGGAGATCACATCGGCCTCTTCGTGGACACGTTGCTCGACGAACAGGAGGTTGTGGTGAAACCGCATTCGGCGCCTCTGAAGCGGGTTCGCAATGTCTCTGGTGCGACGATCCTTGGCACCGGGGAGGTGTGCATAGTGCTCAACCCCCTGGACTTGCTGCACTCCGTCCGCAAGCACCCGGCTCACATGCTGTGGGACATCTTCGGAGCCCAAGCCACAGCCGAAGTACACCATCCTGCTGGTCGAGGACTCGATTACCACACGCACCCAGGAAAAGCGTGTGCTGGAGAGCGCTGGTTACGAAGTGGTGGTCGCCGTCAACGGCGTTGATGCCCTGCAAAAGCTCAGCAGCCGTGCGTTCGATGCGGTGGTATCAGATGTGGAAATGCCCTATATGGACGGCCTGACGCTCGCGGAGCGGATTCGGCATGAGCCTACGTACAACGAACTTCCCATCATTCTTGTCACCTCGTTGGCATCAGAGGAGGATAAACGACGTGGGCTCGAAGTAGGAGCCAATGCCTACATCGCCAAACCTACGTTTGATCAGGGATTGCTCCTGGATACCCTGAGGAGGCTTATCTAGAGTGATGTCGGCTTCTGTGAGCGTCCTATTAGTCGATGATTCGCTGATCGCCCTGACCATCCTGACACGGATGATCTCCACCTCACCCGACATTCAGGTGGTGGGCAAAGCTCGCAACGGACGTGAAGCGTTGGAGCTCATTCCGCAGCTGCAACCGGCGGTGGTCTGTACGGACCTGCATATGCCCGACATGGACGGGCTGCAACTGACGAGAGAGATTATGGAGCGTTTTCCCCGCCCCATCCTTGTGGTGAGCGCCGCGGTGCATCCTGAGGACGCCCACAATGTCTTTAAGCTATTGGAGGCGGGTGCCATCGATATACTCCCCAAACCTCGCGGTGGATTGGCGGCTGATGAACAGCGTGTCAGCCAGGAATTGATCCGCAAAATTCGGATCATCGCTGGGGTCAAGGCGCTCACGCGCCGCCGAAAGATCGTGCCTGCCCAGGCATCGCTTCAGCTAGACACGTCGTCTGCACCCGTGCCACCCCGGCCACACATCGTTGCTATCGGCGCGTCAACCGGTGGTCCGCAGGCACTACGCACGATTCTCGCACAACTGCCGATCGATTTTCCGGCACCAATCCTTTGTGTCCAACATATTAGCGAGGGTTTTTTAGGAGGGTTAGTCGAGTGGTTGGCAAACCAGTGCGCGATGCCCGTGAAAATTGCCCAATCTGGGGAGCAGCCGCTGCCCGGGACCGTCTATTTTCCGCAAGAAGGCACGCATCTGGAGATCGACAAGAGTGGTAGACTCGTGTGCTCCCACACGGCACCAGTCGATGGCCATCGCCCGGCGGTCACTGCCACCTTCAAGTCGGTGGCAGATTACTGTGGCGAGGCGGCGATTGGTATCCTGCTGACCGGCATGGGAAGCGATGGGGCGCACGGTATGCAGGAGATTTTTGAGGCTGGGGGGATCACCATCGCCCAGAATGAAGAGACCAGTGTGGTGTTTGGCATGCCCAAGCAGGCGATTGCACTAGGAGCCGTCAAGTACGTTTTACCTGTGCATAAGATCGCCTTCATGCTGCCAGACTTCCTGGTTGCCAGCCAACGGGGATAAACACATGACCACCGACACGATGGCTCCTTCGGGACACCCGTCCAAATCGACCATCGAGATTCTGATCGTTGAGGATAGCGCCATCCAGGCGGAGCTCCTGCGCCGCACGTTGACACATCATGGCTACACTGTCGTCATCGCTCGGCATGGCGCCCACGCCCTAGAGATCGTTCGTAAACGACCACCGACATTGATTCTGAGCGACATTGCCATGCCGGTGATGGATGGCTACGCCATGTGCCATGCCATGAAGAGCGATCCGGCCTTGCAGGGCATCCCGATTATCCTGCTTACCGCCCTCTCAGACCCTGAAGACATCATTCGCGGCCTGAACGCGAAGGCCGACAATTACCTCACGAAACCCTACGACGAGGTGACACTGCTGGCCCGCGTCGAACATCTGCTGGCGAATCAGATTCTCCGCAAGGAGGCCACGTTTCAGCTTGGAGTGGAGATTTTCTTTGCAGGCAAGAAGCATGTGATCGATTCGGATCGACGCCAGATTCTGGACCTCTTGATCTCGACCTTTGAGGATGCGGTCCAACAAAATCGCGAGCTCATACAGCGAACCCAGGCATTGCAGACGTCTGAAGACAGCTATCGCGCCCTGCTGGAGAATACATTCAGCGGGTTTTATCGCGCCACAGAGGACGGCCACTTCTTGGAAGTGAATCCTGCCTATGTGAAGATGCTTGGTTACGCTAGGAAGGAAGATCTGTTGGCCGTGGAGATTCCGACCACGCTGTATACCTCACAGGCCGATTACGAGGCATTTCGCTCATGCTTGCTAGCCGCAGAGGCGGTCCAGGAGTATACCGGGCGCTTACGCAAGCAGGATGGCAGTGACATCATCGTCGAGATGAATGTCCGAGTGGTGAGGGACCCCGAGGGAGCAGTACGCTATTTCGAGGGGTTTGTGAACGACGTCACCGAGCGCAAACGGGTAGAACTGGCCTTGCAGCAGGCCAAGGACGCCGCCGAGGCAGCCAATCAAGCCAAGAGCCAGTTTCTGGCCAACATGAGCCATGACATCCGCACCCCGATGAATGGCATTATCGGGATGACCGGCCTGGTCTTGGACTCGAACCTGACTGACGAGCAACGGGAGTATTTGACTGTGGTCAAGGCATCCGCGGACTCGTTGTTGCGGCTGCTCGATGACATCCTCGATTTCGCCAAAATTGAAGCCCGAAAACTGGACCTCGAACCCCTGGAGTTTAGGCTGCGCGAAACTCTAGACAATACCCTGAAAACTTTGGCTGTGCGGGCCCACACCAAGGGGCTGGAATTGGCCGGTCATGTTGCACCGGGTGTGCCAGACAGGCTGATCGGCGACTCGGCACGGCTGCGCCAGATTCTGGTCAATCTCCTGGGTAACGCCATTAAATTCACCGAACTGGGCGAGGTGATCGTCGAGGTCGAAGAAGCCGAGCCCAGCGGAGCACTGACCTCCGGCTCGCCAAACGACTCTGTGCGCCTACACTTCTCAGTCCGGGATACTGGGATGGGGATTCCTCTCGAAAAACAGGATTCCATCTTCGCACCCTTTGTGCAAGCCGACAACTCCACGACCCGCCATTACGGCGGTACAGGGCTCGGATTAGCCATCTCCGCCCAATTGGTCACCCTGATGGGAGGACGAATCTGGGTCGACAGTCAGCCCGAGCAGGGGAGCACCTTTCATTTTACCGTGGAGTTCAATCGACACAGCGACCAAACCCCAGACGTCATCCCACCAGAACTGAGCCAGTTACAGAACATCCCTGTGTTGATCGTCGATGATAACGCCACGACTCGCCGTATCCTGGTGGAAATACTAACGCAGTGGCAATGGCGCCCAGTTGCCGTTGCCAGCGCCCAAGCCGCCATCGAAGCCTTAGTGGACGCCCAGCATGCCGGAGAGGCATTTGGGTTGACGCTGATCGATGCCCAGATGCCCGAGATGGATGGTTTCGCCTTGATTGAGTGGCTGGCAGAGCACGCATTACCGACCGGGATCATGGTGATGATGGTCACCCCGGCGAACCAACATGGCCATACCTCCCGCTACCGTGAGTTGGGAGTCGCCGCTTCTGTGACTAAGCCGGTTTCCCCATCTGCGCTCCTGGCGGCCGTCAATACCGCCTTTGACAACCGAGCGACATCCCATGCAGGGGAGGAACCGGCGGTGCAATCCCCTGCGGGCAAGCATCAACACCGCTGCGTATCCTCGTCGCCGAGGATAACATGGTCAACCAAAAACTCACGACGCGCTTATTAGAAAAGCGTGGACATACCGTGGTGGTGGTCAAAACCGGGAAAGAAGCGGTTGCCGTCTGGAAACGTCAGCCCTTTGACGTCATTCTCATGGATGTCCAGATGCCAGAGATGGATGGCTTCGAAGCCACCTCCATCATCCGGGAAGCAGAGCGTATCACCGGTGGCCACACCCCCATCATCGCCCTCACCGCCCATGCCATGGCAGGAGACCGCCAGCGCTGTTTAACGGCTGGTATGGACGGATATATCTCGAAGCCGATCCAGGTAGAAACCGTTTTTGAGGTCATTGCCAGTGTCTGTGCCGCAAACCACTTGGCATGATCTCGCTGCTGCTCGGATCCCGCAGCAGTATTAGCCCAGCACGGCGTCTCTGCGGTACGGATGGCGACCGGTCCGCCCTTCATTGACACCGGAGGACCGAGGCCAGACGGCCTTGACGCTTTCGCGGTGAATCTCGCGTCTCGACCCTCTACCCTCCAGCCTCTGCGTTACTGCGGATAGATCCGGCGATAGACCCCAGGCGACCCGGCCAAATGCGTCATGACATCGCGCATGCGGCCGGACCGGGGCGATGACCCCTCCCGCTGCTTATTCCAATCACTGGTCTCCGAGACCTTTTCGTTCTCGAACTCATACACGGTGGCATAGCGTGATTCACCATCGATGATACGGTAGCGCCGGGCATAGATAACCCCGGAAACCTTGCGATACCCGGGGATATACTCACCGTTATACCACTCGTTCCACTCCTGATCGGCACTCTCAGGTACTGACATACGGCCGATCTGCAGGGCTGCTGCCATGCCCCGATCAGGCTTTTCGGAATCAGCCGGGAAGATCTGCTCCCCAATGGCGCGCGACAGGTTCTTGCCGATGACCGTCGGCGAGATGCGCCGACTCCAAGGACTGGGATTCGCCCGCCACTTCTGGAACTCGGCGGTCTTCAGCGCCTCCGCGCTGTCGAGCTCGTACACCGCCAGATACCTGGGCACGCCCTTGTATGCCACGTAACGTGCGGCATCCAAGAAGCCTGGAAGGCTCAGCAGCTCGGGCAAATGCTCGGTGTTGTACCAGGCATTGAACTCATCCTCGTGCATCGGGTCGATGTCTGTATATACCAGGAAAATTCCGCGGCCCTTCTTCGCCATGATAATCGCTCCTTTTCATCCAGCTTGTCGGTTAGACTTCAACTTTCTCCAGCCATCCCATCCACGTAGAGACACTGCCCAGAGATGTAGCCTGCCTCGTCGGAGGCCAGGAAGATGACGGCCGCCGCCGGATCTTCCGGTTCGCCGATCCTCCCCAGCGGGATGCCGAGGCGAAACTGCGCTGCATCGCCTTTCAACATCTGCTCTTGCCGCACCTTGGCCTGTTCCGAAGTCTCGGGAAGGCCGGAGTTTTGGCGTAAGTTGGTCCGCGTCGGCCCTGGCCCGACCGCATTGACTGTGATGCCGCCATACGGGGCCAGCTCCAACGCCAGGCAGCGCGTGAAATGGATCACGGCGGCCTTGGAGATACAGTAGGGGCCGAGTTCCAGACGAGGCACCTTGCCCGCGATCGAGGCGATATTGATAATACGTCCGCTGCGGCGCTTGATCATGTCACGTGCAGCGCATTGGGCACAGTGCCAGACGCCTTTCAGGTTGATGGCGAAGACCCGCTGTAATTCCGCTGGCGTCGTCTCCAGCAACGGTTTCGGAGACAGCGCCACACCGGCCGCATTGACCAGGATGTCAATGCGGCTGAACTCATCGAGTGTGCGCCTGGTCGCGGCCTCGATTTGCTCAGGTCTTGACACGTCGACGCGCACCGGCAAAGACCGCACCCCAAGGTTTTTGACCTCATCGGCGACGCTAGCGGCATTGAACCCATTGACATCCCACACGGCCACGCGCGCGCCCTGCTTTCCCAACCCGAGCGCACACGCACGACCGATCCCCGACCCGCCTCCGGTGATGATCGCCGTCTTGCCCGTAAAGGCCACCGTGGTCACTCCTCTCACACCAGCTTCGCCATCCCATCGACATAGAGAATATGCCCGGTGATCTGGGCCGCCGCCTCGGAAGCGAGGAACAGCACGGCCGCCGCCTGATCCTCCGGGGTGCTCAGCCGACCCGTCGGGATGCCGAGCCTGAAGCCCTCCGGATCACCTGCCACCGCCATGCGGTTAGGCGCTTCGAGGGCTGCACCAGTCGTGGGGATAGCCTGAATCATAGGCGTATCGGTTGGGCCTGGAGCAATGGCATTCACGGTGACCCCTCGGCTCGCCAGTTCCAGCGCCAAGCACTTGGTAAACATTTTCACGCCTGCTTTGGTGACGCAATAATGCCCCATGTCCAGGCGAGGCAAGTCGCCAGCGACCGAAGCCACATTGATGATCCTGCCGTACTGGCGACGCAGCATCTCACGAGCAGCCGCCTGGGCGCAGAAAATCGTCCCCATCAAATTGATGTCCCAATGCTCGTCCCAGAGGCTGTCCGGCATGTCGAGAAGATTGACGGGCTGGCGTAAGATGCCGGCGGAGTTGAACAGGATGTCGAGTTTGCCGCAGGTGCGGGAGATATCACCGACCACGGCCTCGACACGCGGGCTATCGGCGACATCCAACTCGAAGGTCAGTGGGGTGACCCCAATACGCGCGATCGCCGTTGCTGCGCTGTCAAGCGCGGCACGGTTCACATCACACAGTGCCACCCTGACGCCTGCCTGGGCCAAAGCCCTGGCGGTGGCAAGGCCGATGCCCGACCCTGCACCTGTGACCATGGCGACTTTTCCAGGGAACCCCATCCTGCACCCCCCGCGCCTAAGACTCCCTCTCCCCGTGGGAGAGGGCCGGGGTGAGGGAAGCCAAACTGTTCGATGATGCGCTGCCGCCCTCACCCTAACCCTCTCCCGGAGGGAGAGGGGAGAAACCTAGCCAGAAAGTCCCCCGGGGAGAGGGGACTATGAGCCTTTACTTCTTCTGTTCCCGCATTGCCTTCAGTACCTTTTCCGGCGTCAACGGCAGGCTGGTGACGCGCACGCCGATGGCATCGTAGATCGCGTTCGCGACGGCGGCGGCGGTGGGCACGATCGGCGGCTCGCCCACGCCTTTAGCGCCGTAGGGAGTCGCGGCGGCGCTGATCGGTTCCTCGATCAACACGGTCTTGACCTTGGGTACATCCATAATGCTCGGCAATTTGTAGTCAAGCAGGTGGGGGTTCATCATGCGGCCGGTAGTATCGAACTTCATCTCCTCCGACAGCGCGTAGCCCAACCCCTGCACTGCTCCCCCCTGAATCTGGCCTTCGACGGCCATCGGATTCAGGGCAAAGCCGACGTCCTGTAACGCCGTCAGGTTCAGCACCTTCACCTCTCCGGTGTCAGGGTCGACCTCGACTTCAGCCACCTGAATCGCATAATTCACCGACGGCGGCAGATTCCGAGAGCTGAACGAAGCCAGCGGCGGGCCGCCCTTCTGGGTGGCGCTGCGCGTATAGAGCTCGCGTAGGGTCAGGCCACGTTCTGGCGAGCCCTTGACGAAGACGCGGCCATCTTTCATGTCCAGATCGTTGACATTGGCCTCAAGCGCATCGGCAGCGGTCTCAACAAGCTGCTGGCGCAAAGCTTCGGTGGCTTTTTTCACCGTATAGCCCATGCTCCGCGCGATATTGCTGCCGGCACTGATCGGCGCCACCGGCGCACTGTCGGTATCGCCCGTGGTCACCTGCACGCGGTTCACCCCGAGGCCCATCTCCTCGGCCACGATCTGCGCCAGCACGGTATGCGTGCCGGTGACATCCACCGAGCCGGTCATGACCGAGACGCTGCCGTCTTCGTTGAGCTTGACGGAGTTGCTGCCGGGCATGCCGCCGGAGGTCCAGAACGCACAGCCCATGCCGAACCCGTGGTTCTTCACTTTGGGTGTGCTGCGCCAACCCGACTCCTCGACTGCACGGTCAAGCATCATCTCCAGATCGGCAGCGTCCTGCGTGGGACCGATCGTCGTCGGGTCGCCACGTTTGAGGGCATTCTTCTTGCGAAATTCGATGCGATCCAGGCCCAGGCCCAGGGCGATCTCGTCCATATGCTGTTCAAGCCCAAAGACGATCTGCGGGCTGCCGGGAGCCCGAAAGGCCGCGCATGGCGGCTGATTGGTATACACCACATAGCCCTGCGCCAGCATATGCGGAATCCGATACGGGCCAGAGATACGATTGGAGATATTGGCGGCAAAGTCAAAGGCGGCAGTGGCGTAGGCGCCGGTGCCGAACCAGAACTTGGCCTCGCGAGCGACCATGGTGCCATCGCGCTTCACGCCGGTTTTGACCTCGAAGATGCAAGGGCGTCGCGGCGTGGTGGAGAGGAAATCCTCTTCCCGATCCATGATCATCTTCACCGGTTTCCCAGTCTTGCGGGACAGCAGCACGGCTGGCGGCTCCAGGACCAGCGTATTCTTGCCGCCGAATCCGCCACCAATTTCGGTGCCGATGAGGCGAATGCGGCTGTGTGAGGTCTGCAGGGCCTCGGCGAGCGCGTTGCGGATGGTAAACTGCCCCTGCGTGGTGGTCCAGACATGAATTTTCCCGTCAGGATCAACCTTGGCGACGGCCACGTGGGGCTCGATGTACCCCTGATGGGCCATGGCCACCTCATAACGCCCTGCAAAGATCTGGTCAGCTTCCTGGAAGCCCTTTTCGACGTCACCGACCTTCAGCTCAGCATTATTGACCACATTGCCTTTGCGCGCCAGGTTGGCCGGAGCGCGATAGCTTTCCCAGCCCTCATGGACGAGCGTGGCGGTGGGGTCAGCAGCCTTCTGCGGATCGATGACCGCCGGCAACGGTTCATATTCCACCTCGATTAGGTGCAGAGCCTGTTCGGCGATGTGCTGATCCGTCGCCGCCACGGCCGCGATGGGTTCGCCCATATAGCGGACTTTATCGCGGGCAAAGATCGGGCGGTCTTTGATCACCCCTCCGGCGAGCGCTTCTGGAGCATCCTTGGCGGTTACCACCGCCTTCACCCCTGGCAGGCTTTCGGCCTTACTGGTATCGATGCGAAGGATGCGTGCGTGTCCGTGCGGGCTGCGCAACACCTTCCCATGGAGGAGGCCGGGAAGCTGCACATCATCGCCAAAAATCGCTCTGCCGGTGACGCGCACATCGGCGTCGATACGGGTAATACCTTTCCCGACAACGGAATATTCAGGCATAGTTGAAGTCCTTACATGCAAGGGTTGATGTCGACCCGAACCCTGCTGATCCAACTGGCTGGGAAGCCCTGAAAATTTGGCCTATTGTACATCAGCCAGCCTCAAATGCAAGCGCCTTACCGGTCTGAAACCAACTTCGCGGGCAGATGACCATCACCAGGTGTCGATTGCGCTACTGCAGCTCCGTTCGCCGGAGGTGGGGGTCGGTGAGATCGCGGGCCCAATCGCCGAGGCGATTGAAGCTCAATGCCGTCAGCATGAGGGCCACTCCAGGAAAGGTGGCAATCCACCATGCACTCAGCAGATACTCGCGACCATCACTCAGCATGCCTCCCCAACTGGGGGTGGGGGGCTGAATCCCCAGCCCAAGAAAGCTCAGCGTCGATTCCAAAATGATCGTGCGCGCCAGATCGAGCGTGGCCACCACGATCAAGGGCGACAGGATATTCGGCAGGATATGGCGGCAAACAATGCGCCATTGACTTCCACCCTGGGCCCTGATCGCCTCCACAAATTCCTTCTCGCGCACACTCAGGACCTGGCCACGGGCAATGCGGGCATAGGTCACCCAGCCGCTGATGCCAATGACGATCACCAGGTTGATGAAACTCGGGCCGAGGACGGCGATGATCGCGATCGCCAATAAGATGGTCGGAAAGGCGAGTTGCATGTCGGCCACGGCCATGATGATCTCATCGGTCCGTCCACCGAGGAATCCCGCTGCCACTCCCAAGGCGATTCCCAAAGCTCCACCGATGGCCACCGCTGCAAAGCCGACGACGAGGGACACGCGTGACCCATAGATCATTCGGCTCACGAGGTCGCGGCCGAGATGGTCGGTGCCCAGGAGATATCGCCATTCGCCATGCTCAGCCCAAACCGGCGGTAGGAGACGGTCGATCAAGCGCTCGCGAATGGGGTTATGCGGGGCGATAAAGGGCGACAAGAGTGCGGTGGCGACTAGCCCCACGAGGATCAGCCAACTGCTCACAACCAGCGGAGAAAGCCGCCTACTCATAGCGAATACGTGGGTCGAGGACAGTGTAGAGCAGATCGACCGCAAAGTTGATCATGACGAAAAACGCCGCGGCGATGAACACTGACGCCTGCACCACCGGGTAGTCACGATTGTAGATCCCCTGAATCGCCAGACGACCGATGCCAGGCCACGAGAAGACTGTCTCGGTCACCACCGCGCCGCTGAGCAGCGCCCCGAATTGCAGCCCCATAATCGTCACCACAGGGATGGCGGCATTTTTCAGCGCGTGCTTCCAGATCACTCGGCGATTGCTGAGCCCTTTGGCACGTGCCGTGTTGATGTAGTCGAGGCGCAGCACATCGAGCATGGCAGACCGCGTCAAGCGCGCAATGCTCGCCATGGCGAAGGCACCCAGCGTAAGCGCGGGCATGACCAGATGCGCTAACGTCCCACGCCCGCCGATGGGAAACCAGCGCAGCTCAAGGCCAAAGGCCAGAATCAGCATGATGCCGATCCAAAATGTTGGCGCCGATTGGCCGATCAGCGTGAGAGTCATCACCGCCTGGTCGCAAAGGCTATGGGGCCACACGGCGGCGAGAATGCCGAGCGGCAATGCCACCACCGCGGCGACGCAGAAGGCCGCAAAGGAGAGCTCCAGGGTTGCCCACAGGTGCGAGCGCACCAGCGCCATGGCCGGCTCCCGATGTCGCAGGGATTCGCCGAAGTTACCGACCACCGAGTTGCCCAGGAAGGTCAGGTATTGGAGCAGGAGCGGGTCGTCTAATCCTAAGTCGTGCCGCAGCCGCATGACATCCTCGACGCTCGCCTCCTGCGGTAACAGGAGCATGGCCGGGTCGCCAGAGAGCCGCAGCACAACGAAGACAATCGTCGATATCCCCCAGAGAGCGAAGATGGCGCGCCCCAGGCGACGGATCAGGTAGCGTGGCATAGATTCGGACGCAGCTGTTGATCCCCTTCAGCCTGCCGCTTTCGCGGCATGAGAGGGAAAATAGTCCCTGGCTCGAGCGCGCACTACGGCGCCGGCTTGATATCGTAGACGACGACGATCTCGTCGCTCCGGGCTTTCCAGTTCAGGTCTTTCTTGAGCGCAAAGGTCTTTTCCGGCTGCAGCACGATCAACACCGGGACCTCATCCAGGAAGATCTTCGCCGCCTGCTTGTATAGCGCGTCACGCTTGTGCGGATCTTGCAGGAAGCGGGCTTCACCCATCAGCCGATCCCATTCTGCATGACGCCAATAATCGACCAACCCACCGGGTTGCATCAGACGCCAAAACATACCGTCCGGATCCAGCAAGGTCGAGGTCGGATCGCCCAGCAATAAGCCGTCGATCGCCTTTTGCCGGAGCTTCTGGGCGCGGACGGAGTACTCGATCAATTGCACCTTGGCGTTAATCCCAACCTCCTGGAACATAGCACCCACGGTTTCGGTCAGTTGCTTATCGTTCGCCAGGTAACCGACGGCTGACTCGATGACGATCTCTTCGCCCTTGTACCCGGCTTGTGCCAATAGCTCTTTAGCTTTCTTGGGATCGAACTCGAAGGCGGGCTTGCTCTTGTCGTAACCGACTCTTATCGACGTTGGGATAGGCATCATTGGGTACGACCCCGCGCCCTCGCCAGAGCTTGTTGACGATGGCCTGGCGGTCGAGTGCGTAATGCAGGGCCTGGCGCACGAGCTTATTATCGAGCGGCGGATTCTTCACATTCATATAATAGGCGAAGAAGCCGGCATAGAGAGCTCCCTCGACTTTCGCCGTGCCGCTCTTCTCAAGCACTTCGACCTGGTCGGGAGGGACGGCGGTGATCAGATCGACTTCTCCGGCGATGAGCGCCGCGATGCGCGCAGCGGTTTCCGGGTAAGGCCTGTAGATGACTTTGCTGTACGGAAGAGAGCCCCGCCAATAGCGTGTGTTGGCCTCGAACACCAGACGCTCGTTCTTCTTCCATTCGACAAACTTCAGGGCGCCGGTGCCAACGGGGTCTTTGCGAAACCCCTCCATCCCCACCTTCTCGAAGTATTGTTTGGGCAGCATCATGCCACCGTAGTACGAGAGGCGAGTCGGTAGCAACGGATCGGCCTGCCTGGTGACAATGTTCACCGTCCCAGGATCGAGGATGTCCACATGCTCGATGGTATTTAGCGCGGCGTACACGCTGGTGCGTGGATTCTCCGAGATGGCGCGTTCGAGCGAGAACTGCACATCTTCGGCACTGAAGCGATCGCCATTATGGAAAACGACTCCCTCGCGTAGCTTGAATTGCCACGTCTTGTCATCGATGCTCTTCCATGATATCGCAAGACCTGGTGTCAGGTTGAGGTTCTCGTCACGCGACACCAGGTTGTCATACAGATTGAAAAACACATTGATGTCCGAGGCGGACGTACTGTAGTGCGGATCAAGAAGACTGACGTCGGTCCCCTGACCGATGACCAAGTCGCGGGCTAATGCGAGGGGCGCAAGACTGCAGACCAGGACAAGGGTGATCAGCAGGGAGACCAGGTGTATCCTGCGGTGTTGGGTGGAGCACGGCATGATCATTCCTCCTTACAAGCCTCCTTCACGAATCCCGTCTGGAAGAACAGGGTCCATGTCAATAGCCACTGTGTGTCCTGGAGTATTGTCAGCCCGCTCATTATTATGGCCTAGCCCCCGGAAAAGTCAATCGAAGTCGCTCGTGTCGGGCAAGCGAGAGGATACGACCCGTTCTTCCCGCCTTTCCAAAGGCGTTGCTGATAGTTGCGCTGCGAAATACTGAAGCCCAATATTTATCATAATATCCCACGGTTCGCTCATTTGTCGTAACCCGTGATAATTTCAAGGGTTTTCGGGTTACCTGAAACTGCTTTTTTGAGGGTCGGTCCTCAATATTTTCAACACCTTAGAGCAAAAATGAGCGAACCGACGGTAATAACCCATATTTCGCTCGTCTGCATGATGAACCGGGAATTAAGACGAATCCAGCTCATCAAGTGGGCGACTCAGATAGTCCAAGGTGTAAATCGATTCCTCCAGACCCATCAGCTGGAGTACACGCGTTTGCAGCAGATTCAAGGGACTGATGACGATCTCTGCGGGATGCTCCGCCAGGATCACCTGCGTGACCGTGACGTGGCGGAAGACATGCAGCAGCGCCTCGGTCTTGGGCCGGTAGTCCGGCAGGCGGTTCGGCTTCAGCCCAATGAGGGGCTTGCCGCTGGCGGCGATCCGGCGCGCGACCTCGCGCTCGACCAGGGTCAACAGCTGCAGCACCAGACCCCACCACGAAGAAAAACGCCTCGATGCGGTGGGGCTTCTTCAACAAGACCGGGGCCAAGATGCCGGCGCCTTTCAGCCATTTGAAGCGCTGCTCCGGGTGGTACTGCTCCTTGTAGATGTCTCAGCGCCCTGGCCGTCGTCAGGGCCGGGTCGTTCGTGATCAAGGGGAAGTAGCCGCCCAGCCATGTGGCCTTTTCGATGGCTGCCGGGAGCCACTGCCATTCCACGGTCCAGTGGACCTCGGGACCTCCTCATAGGAGGCCCGGGCCCCCGGACGACCGCGGCCTCGATACTGCTTCCGCGGTGGTTGTCGTCGCGACGACGCGATACGTCAGCAGGTCCCGGTGTGGTACCGCTTCAGGGTGGCTTCCAGGGCCTGCTACGATCGCCTCCTGGCTCTTCAAGGTGCGCTTCCCCAGCCGCTTCGGCAGCCCCTCCAAGAACGCCTGTGTCTTCTGGAGGCGACGCTCCAGGTGCGCATGCTTCTCAGCTCGCAACCGGGGGTTGCACACGATATGCACCGCACAGGGGTACTGCCTGCCCGCCGCATCAACCAGCGCTAGAGGGCCGACGGAAGCCGCGATACCATACCTCCTTCCCCGAGGCCTCCCGGCGGGGGAGCAGGTCTTCGACCGTGTTGGTCAACACCCACTCCTCCAGCTGCCGTTGGATGCCGGCATACCCCGGCAGCGGCGCCAGAAAGCGGCCCTGGTGCTGGATGATCGCGACCAGGTTGTCCTGGGTGGCCAACTTGCAATCGCCCACGAACAAGAAGTCGGTACGCCCCACCAGTGCTTTGACCTTCAGCCAATACTCGACATCGGTGCTGACGTCGGCCTGGTTCCCATCCTGAGCCTCCCAGAGCAGGGGCACACCGCCGTCGGCACTGACCGCCAAGCCGCCCTTGACTTGGTTCAAGTCGGGCCGGTGATCTTTGCTATGTCCCGGCACCAGGCGCACGGGCAGTGCGGACTGTCGCGGGCGCGACCGGCGGGACGTCTGCCTCGGCTGTCCTGGCCGCCGCCGCCTCGTCCGGCGCCGCGTACCGGCCAAAGACCTTGAAGGAGGTGGTATCGTAATGGATCTGATCCACATGGACGTCAAACGTCTGCAGCAGAGTGCGCTGTCACGGTTCCCTGCAAGGCGCCAGGGCCAAACTTCCAGATGGCATCCAACGTATCTCCCAGATGATCATCGTGCCACGCCTTGGCGTCATAGTGGCGGAAAGAGCGTCCGCAGCACCGGTTCCTCCGCTGCAAACGGTTCCATGCGATACAACGCGCAGATGCCCTGGAGCAGGCACGCGATCATCCCCGCCACGGCCTCTCCGTGGGTGGGCCCGACCCGACGGGGATCGACGGGCAGGTTGCGGTCAATGATCGGGATAAACCCCATCTTCTGGATCAGCGCCTTCAGGACTGGGGCCCGATCCGATGTGCTGTTGGATAAGTTCTTTCACCTGTGCCATGGCCCCCCTCCTTTTTCGGATGCAAGGGAGGAAGGTGGCAGAGGTGAGTCCTTAAATCAACGGTTCATTTTTCAAAGAGCGAAATGTCGGGT
>CAVPRW010000003.1:0-150952 GCA_963707985.1 uncultured Nitrospinota bacterium
GCCATCGACGCCAAGATCAACTTCGACGACAACGCCTTGTTCCGCCACGCGGACGTGCAGGCCATGCACGACCCGACCGAGGAGAACCCGACGGAGCTGCGGGCCAAGGCGGCCAACCTCTCCTACATCGCCCTGGACGGCAACATCGGCTGCCTGGTCAACGGCGCCGGCCTGGCCATGGCCACCATGGACATCATCAAGCTGCACGGCGGCGAGCCGGCCAACTTCCTCGACGTGGGCGGCAGCGTGACCGCAGGAGGGCGCAGTCGAGGCCTTCCGCATCATCCTGGCCGACCCCAAGGTCAAGGGCGTGCTGGTCAACATCTTCGGCGGCATCGCCAAGTGCGACATGATCGCCGAGGCCCTGATCGCCGCCGCCCGCGAGGTCGGCTTCAAGGTGCCGGTGGTGGTG
The DNA here is from genome assembly GCA_963707985.1 of uncultured Nitrospinota bacterium. Classification (GTDB taxonomy): domain Bacteria; phylum Tectomicrobia; class Entotheonellia; order J063; family CAVPRW01; genus CAVPRW01. The sequence continues at coordinate 413 of CAVPRW010000003.1, forward strand.
CGCCTGGAGGGCACCAACGTCGACCAAGCCCGCCGAGTAGCCCAGCCGCCGCCGTCCCCGGCCTGGTCACCGCGACCGACCTGACCGACGCGGCGAAGAAGGTCTCTGCCGCGGTGTAGACAGGCTATTCCTGACAGAACCCTTTCTCGTACGCAACGGCGAGCTGGTGTCGCTGGGACAGGGGCAGCGAGGAACTGAAGTCGCTGGGCCCCGGAATGGGGACGGGGCTCAGCCTTGTTCTTTCTTCTCCAACCTAAATCAATCCACCAGGTAATGATATTTAATGGTTACCGCGACTGCTCCAATATCGTAGTTGAAGTAATTTACAATGGTTATGGGGAGCAATATTTCTCCATCGTAACCGCTGGTAGTCTTGGCAGTATTAGATCGAAGACAAGACATCATATGATTTCAATCTGATTTCTTCGTAGCCAGGACGCCATCAACCTCGAAACGCATTTCTGTCCAGCAATAATAGGAAATTAGGCTCCACATAATTCAGATCGTAATAGTAGCCATGTGTAAAATCACGGAACTTAATCCCTCTATTATGACTTGAGATAATCGACATATTCGCCGTCCAGTTGTTGAAGTAGTTGAGAAAGCAAACGTAAGGTTCAGATTCCAGAACACCTGGTTGTCGGCCAGCACTACATAACTACCCCCCGGCGGTTGATTCCAAGTGATTTTCAAGAGACGTGCCTTGCTGCCATCGCTATCTCTCTGCGCGATATTGATTACTCCATCCGAGCCGGTCGATTTGATTGTGAATGTCTTCAAATCGACGTAAGTGCCTGCGATATTAATCGGGTCATGAACGAATTGAAGAGCACCGAGTGTAGCAGTGCCTGCGGGGGGGGTGACCGGGGCCGGCAGCTCCGGCCAAGCGTTGCCGTATTTATCCTTTACTACCACGGTGATCGTATCGCCGGCTTTGATTCGGTTGTCGAGAAAATTCTGTTCGTTTAGACCGTCAGTCAGACCAATTGGCGTGCCGTTCAACTTGGTTCCCGCGGCATCATATATGTCGTACACGTCGCCGCCGTCGCCCGTGAGGAATTCCCTTGGCAGACCGGTTTGACCGCTGGTGGACCAGAGGATTGCCCCGTCCTGCACCTGGATCACCGTCGGTGGGACGAGCAGGTAGTAGTCGAACGTGCAGGTGCATTTGTCGGCTGCGGTTGGTTGTCCGCGTTGATTCATCTCTCTATCTCATTGATTTCTCAAGAGAGTTGTTCTGCCTATCTCTCTAGTTTTTAACACTCTCTGAAACTCTACTAGTGGTCGGGAGAGGAATCCGTGCCATTTCGAGTTACTGTAAGGTGGAATCGCCTGAATAGGAGCGCTCAGGATCATGGAGGAGACGGTGCGAAGCCCTCAGGCATGAAGGTTTCGTTTTGACTACCGGCAGATAACTGTATATCCTTCGTCCGCTCGACAATCTTCGTGACCTGCGTACGAGATATGTTACGGGCGAATTTCCTGGTCATTGCCCATACGGATTTTCCTCAATCGCTAATCCTACTCACAAAACGCTTCCAGAGGATTTCATGGCAGGTCGGACAGCGATATACCACCTCGAAAACCGGGGGTGAGCTCTCGGGGATCTGTCGTGATAGCATCAGGGCAAGCGTCCGACAGTCATAGCATCGCGGCATGCGATAGCCGATCCCAACGTCAAACCACCGATGCCAAGATAAACGCCAGCACGACGCCGTACCAGAGTAGTTCCACGGCATCCTCCCGGACGTTACTTTAGAGCCGCCAGTCGCTTAGTCGTCTCGTTCAGATCACGGATAATTTGATACGTGGCATCGTCGACTTTAACGAAGCCCCCGATCCACGCACCACCAGCCATGCGGCAATACGCTGCAGGGTTTCCATCACCAACGCACCGTTCATCACATCGAGGCTGGCCACCGGCTCGTCGGCCAGGATCACCTGTGGTTCCTGCGCCAGGATTTTGGCGATGGCGACGCGTTGTTGTTCACCCCCGGAGAGTGTGTCGGTGCGTTGCCACACGCGGTCGAGGAGTCCCACGTGATCGAGGCAGCGTAGCGCCACCTCCTGCTGGTGTAGATCGAAGTAGCGGCCCAGCGCGGCCCAGCGCCGCCAACCGGTGAGATGGGGAAGTCGGCCGATCAACACGTTGTCGAGCACGCGCAGACGCCTCACCAGGTTGAACTGTTGATAGATCATCCCGACATGGGCGCGGTGTCGGCGTAGAGCGGCTCCATGCAAGGCCGCGAGGTCTTGGTCGCCGAAACGAATACTCCCCGCGCTGACAGGTATCGAACAGGCCAGACAGCGCAGCAAGGTGGTTTTACCCGCGCCGGACTTGCCGATGATGGCGACGAATTCGCCAGGTCGAATGGTAGCGCTGACCTGCTCCAGGGCCTGTTTGGCCTCAAAGCGCTTGCTGACATGGTCCAGTATGATGCACGGTGAAGCCAACATACGAGTTTCCGCCCTGATGGCCCTTTCTCCATGGGAGGGAAAGCCACAATCTGGGTCTCGGTAACGACGTGACTTATATCGGGTAGGCTAAACTACGGAATGCAGATGACAGATGCGAGGCGGGCGTGTTAATTCCAGGTAAATTTCTGTTGGAATACGGTTGGGTGGGGTGCGTCATCGGACAGGAGAGCAGTGCTTAAGCCACGGGCAGAGAAAAGTTGACGGTCGTGCCCTTCCCTAGCTCGCTTTCGAGCCAGAGCTCGCCCCCATGGGCCTGGACCAAATGCTTGACGATCGCCAGCCCCAAGCCTGTGCCACCGAGCTCACGCGAGCGGGCTTTATCCACCCGGTAGAAGCGTTCGGTGATGCGTGGCAGATCGATAGAAGGGATGCCGATGCCGGTATCGACAACCCACACGTGCACGAATCTAGGCGCTCCTGTGTTCGGCACTAAGCGTAATTTCACCGTATTCTGGGGTATACTTCACTGCATTGTCCACCAGGTTCACGAAGATTTGCGTCAGACGGTCCCAGTCCGCCTGCAGCCGGATGTCCGGGGGAACGTTGTTCACGAGGGACAAGTTCTTCTGGGCCGCCAGTTTCTCGAAGAAGGCCACCACCTCTGCGGCTACTTCGTGGAGGCTTAACAACGTAGGCTTTAACACCAGCTTGCCGGTCTCGATGTCCGAGAGCTGCAACAAGTCATCGACCAGTCGACTCAGGCGCTCGGCATGCGTATGCGCGATCTCCAGGAAACGCCGGGCGTTTACGGGTTCCTCCAGTGCCCCATCGAGCAGCGTCTCGAGATATCCCCTGATCGAAGTGAGGGGTGTCCGTAGCTCGTGAGAGACGTTGGCGACAAATTCCGTCCTGACACGTTCGAGGCGCCGGAGTTCGGTGACGTCATGGAGAACGAGCAGAACCCCCTGCCCAGTGGGTGCCAGCGCGATCGCAGAGGCGTGTACATCCAGAATACGATCCACCGGAGGGCCGATCTCGATCTCGCGGCGGCGGGCGCCATCTTCATCCATGCGCTTGCCGCCGGATACGAGGTCGAGGATCTCCTTGTGCCGAACGATCTCCAGCAGCGGTCGGTTTTCGACCGGTTCCCGGCTAAGATCAAAGATACGGCGGGCCGCGTGATTCATTAAGACGATGCGACTACGCTGGTCGATGGCGATGACGCCCTCAACCATACTGTCGAGGATTGCCGACACCTTCGTGCGTTCGCCTTCCAGATCCTGAATTTTGTCGCTAAGCCGCTCGGCCATGAGGTTGAGCGTCCGACCCAGCTCAGCGATCTCTCTTGTGCCCGAGATCGGGACCCGCTGTGCGAAGTCCCCCTCCGCCATCGAGCGCGCGATCGACTGTATCTCGGTAACCGGTCGGGTGACGCGACGGCTGAGAAATAGACCAACGGCGAGTACCACCGCAAAGGCGAGCAAAGCCCCCAGGGCGACGGTTTGATGAACAGAGGTGGTAGCTTGGCTGACCGCAGTTAGAGGCAAGGCGATGCGCAAAACTCCCCTGATCTGTGCCTTATCAGCCAGGGGAATGGCGACGTAGAGCATCTCCCCATGGCGGCGTTCGGGGCGTCGAAGATGATAGCCTATACCCCCGGCCAGAGCCGCTCGTACCTCAGGCCAGTCTTCTTGATTCGCCAGGCGTCGAACTTCGCCAAGGTCCAACCCCGAATCCCCCAGCACCGTGCCATTGACGGCGATGACGGTTAGCCGGGCTTCGGAGCCAAGCATCGTACCGTATTTGTGCACCAGTTCTTGCACTGCCCCAACCGGTGTGCCCTGGGTGACATAAGGGAGAATTGCATCATGGATCAACCGCGCATCTCTGACCATGCTGGCCGTTAAGTATGCCATCAGCGAGGTCTCAAGCGTGCGCGTCACGTAGAGCCCCATTACTGCCATGCCGATGGCGGTCATAGCCAGCAGTATGAAGGTAAGTCGGATGGCCAATCCCGATGGTACGGTTCTCCAGAGGCCCACGACTAGCCTTCCATATCAAAGCGGTATCCTACACCCTTGACGGTGACAATACGCTTGGCCTCAGCGCTCAGTTTCTCCCGCAGACGACGAATGTGCACGTCGACCGTCCGTGACTCGATCTCCGCGGCATCCGCATATCCCCATACGCCCTCGAGCAACTGTTCCCGGTTTAAGACCCGTCCATTTGCCCGTATCAACGCACACAAGAGACCAAACTCCTTGGCCGTCAGCTCTACTGATGTCCCTTGCACGGTAACCGAATGCCTCGACTCATCGACTTCCAGCCCTCCGATGCGTCTAATCGAGACGTCAGCGGGCTCCTGCGCACGGCGCAGAATCGCTCTCACCCGAGCCACTAGTTCGCGGGGGCTGAAGGGTTTCACGACGTAGTCGTCGGCGCCTACTTCGAGGCCGACGACGCGATCCACTTCCTCGGCTTTGGCGGTCAGCATCAGGATGGGGAGACGTGCCGTCGCAGTATCCTGACGGAGGTGGCGACAGATTTCAAGGCCGTCCATACCGGGCAGCATGAGGTCGAGGATGAGCAGGTCGGGGTGGTGCTCCCGAACGAGGCGGAGCGCGACTGCTCCATCCATCCCCTCCAGGCACTGAAACCCAGCCTTTTCGAGGTGGTAGCGCAGGAGTGAGACAATATCTTTTTCGTCATCAATTACTAGGACTTTGGCGAGCATAGACCTCCTTTTTGGGCTCGGGCGACGCGTGAGCGTTGGCCTCCCTTCGCCTCTTTGGCGGGAGCGTCGTGAATCGGTTTCACTATACCATGGGCCTGCAAAGGCAGCTATCCAGGTGTGGAAGATAGAGGGCGAAGACGCGCAAAACCACAAGAGGAACCTCGGAAGGAGGATGGCTAAATCGGTTTGCATGAAGGTTGTGGTGCGAGCAGCCAGCCGCTATGTCAGATCATGCTGCCGCAGGCTGCGGAGCATTTTGTCAGCGATCTGCTCAGCAGGGACGTGATAGGTGCCATTTTGAATCGCTGCTTGCAGCTCACGAATCTTCGCTTCTCGCACCTCCGACCCATGGACCGATCGGTACGCCAACACGGATCCAACCCACAATGCTAGGTCGGAACTCTCACCGGCTCTTGTCAGTTCTGAAACGTGCTGCTCGTCGTGCCCGTGAAGTGCAGCTGCTTCGGTCTCTCGGACTAGACCACTCTCAGGGTAGGCATCGTCGTTCATGGTGATATCCATATTCCCCACCACCTCCTGCGCTGCTGCGCCTGATATGCCCTGGCATCGGCCGATCATCTGCAAATCCCGGACATCTGAAATGAAGGGAAGCCCTACCATGCCGCATTGAACAGCCTAGCGGTCAAGATATCACCATACGTGTAGCTACCGAAGGCGGGATTGTCAAGTTCTTTTCGTCAAGCCTGTTCCACCGGTGGGCGATGACCTCGGCGCTTTATGTCACATCTGAGTGAGCAACCGATCGCCACGCTCGACCTCCGAAAGTCGGCGAATCTACCATAGGAAAGACGTGTAGGATAAGGCTTAGAGTCCCCAACTACGGACCTTCCCTGGCTCGATGCGGAAGAGCACACGATTGGGCGGCATCATTCGACCACCCCACAATCGCGCCAGGTCGGGATCGTACTTCTGCAACAGACGCTCCACGATGAGGCGCTGTTGCTCGGGCTCATCCACGAAGCTGATATGACCTTGGATCACAACACCTCGGATCGTTGCACCTCGATTGCCCGACTCGGCGACGACGCAGACACGAGGATCGCGCTGCAGATTCCGCACCTTTTGCAGACCAGCGACACTGATCATAAACAGCGCCTGCGGCGTGTGCAGGAACCACATCGGCATGGCCAACGGCGCACCGCTGCGTTGCACAGTGGATAGCACCACCACCTCTTTGGTGGCCAGAAACCCCTGAATGCGGGCATCGGTGAGCCGCTCGGACATGACGCTGTTCCTCCACGTATCCGTATTCACAATCGCAGGGGGTCTAGAATAAGCACACGCGCGAAGGCTGAGGCATGAGTTGCGGATGTCGACAAGCTCGGTCCTCAGCCCTCACCACTCAGCACTGCCATTATCCTGGCAGGCCCAAATAGTCGCGCTGCCAGCCGCGATAGGCATCCCGATTCAAGGCCACATGCATGAGCTCTTCCGATGCCGCTTGGTCCTTCAGTCCTGCCGGTGCGCCTCCTCCCTTGAGGTGTTTGTAGGAGTCATACAGTGCTTTGACTGCCACTGCGAAGGGCACATGACCCTGCAGGGCAATGCGGACGCCGTGTGCCCCAAGAAAGGCGCGGTCCCCGATGGATGGAGGGGTGCTGCCGAGGAGCAGCGGTAGGGAGATTTCCTTGTGAATCGTTTCGATCTCTTCACGTGTGCTCGCACCCGTCAGAAAAATCCCGTCGACACCGGCATCGACGCAGACTTTACACCGTGTGATCGCCCCCTGAAGGCCCTCACTGCGCAGCGCGGCAATGCGTCCGATGATGACCAGCGACGGCTCCTGTCGCGCCACAACGGCAGCCTTCAACTTGCCAGCGAACTCCGGCACCGAGATGAGCTCCTCCCCCTGTTTCTGACCATAGCGTGGTGGCAGCACCGTGTCCTCGATGGTCAAGGCGGACACCCCGGCCGCTTCCAACTCCTCAACCGTTCGCATCACGTTCAGTGCATTGCCATAGCCATGATCGGCATCAACCATAAGACTCAGGGAACTGGCCCGGCTGATACGGTGGATCTGCTCCGCGAACTCGGTTAAGGTGAGGACCACGATGTCTGGAGCGGCGAGGACGGTTCCAGAGGCGGTCGAACCAGCCATCATGCCGATTTCGAAACCAGCCGCTTCGGCCATCCTGGCCGAAATCGGGTCGAAGACAGACGCCGGGTGAATACATTCGGAACCCGCGAGGACGTTGCGATAGCGTGTACGGCGTTCAGTGGATGTCATAGATGACCCTTTATGCAGGAGTGGTCAGATGATGTTGCCAGAGAGCCTGAGGATTGGGCACGGGCCATCAGCTCCACAGACAGATGCTCTCCGCGTGACGGTACGGGCTTCGATAGTGCCTGATTCTAGACCTTTCCAGACGTGGTTTCAAGTGTACTCGTGGGACACCGATAGGGCGTCCTCCCCTGCTACGGAGAACGCCATGTTCGCCTGCGTGGCCACAACTTAGGCGCTGTAGTAGCTCTCTCTTGGTCGGTCATCCATATGGCCTCGATGCTGCCGCGAGTCGCGCCCTAGTCCAGCAACCAACATGCGTCAATGGCGCAGTAAGACCTACGCGTGTACTAAAACCGTGCAGCTGGCGATGCCTCCGACTCCTCTATCAAGAAGGTGGAACTTCATGGCCCCACTACCATTCACCAAAGGGAATTGGTACAATGGGTTTAGGGCTTTGCCTACTGCAGTGCGGAATTTATTCGGAAGTTCTTTTCTTCCTATCGATTTCGGCAGACGCCAAACAAACCCGCGTAAAATGATCATGGATGGTAACGAACGAACTTTGATAGGAATCATGCTCTGGATAGCGGTGGGTACGCCCGGTAATCCGGGTGACGGTGTCTGCCAGAGTTTGTGAAATGGGATGCCTGTGATCGTCAACAGTAGAGGCTCTGCGGTAATGGGTGGCGGGATACACCCCCTCTTTGCCCCGACTTGCGATGCCGATTCGGGTGCGATGCTGCTCCAGGGAGTTCAGCTAGGGTCATAATCGGCTAGGATCGAGGAACATGCCCATGAGAAAGAACGGTCAAACTGCGGTGAAGGCGCCAGCGAACGGCCTTACCGGAGGCGCTCCCTTTGATCTCCACTCTTTACTTCATGGTCTCCAGTCCATGAGTAATGGGGAATTTTCCGTGCGTCTGCCGGGTCACTGGACGGGGCTCGAAGGCAAGATCGCCGACACGTTCAATGAGATCGTTGCCGCCAACCAGAAGATGGCTCAGGAGCTCAAGCGCGTCGGGCAGGTGGTAGGCAAGGAGGGAAAGACGCGAGAACGCACGAGGTTTGACTTGTCGAAAGGGGCCTGGGGCGAGATGGAAGTCTCAGTCAATACGCTGATCGCCGACCTGCTCCGGCCAACTACCGACGTCACCCGTGCCATCGCTGCTGTGGCGCAGGGGGACCTGACGCAAACCGTCCAGTTAGATGTGGACGGGCGACCGCTCGAGGGTGAGTTCCTGCGGTCGGCCACGATCGTGAACACCATGATCCAGCAACTTGGCGTGTTCACGGCTGAGGTGACGCGGGTGGCGCGTGAGGTGGGCTCCGACGGCAAGCTCGGCGGTCAGGCCCAGGTCAGCGGCGTGAGCGGCGTCTGGAAGGACCTGACCGAGAGCGTCAACTCCATGGCCAGCAACCTGACGGCGCAGGTACGCAACATCGCCGAGGTCACCATTGCCGTGGCCAATGGCGATCTGTCCCGCAAGATCACTGTGGACGTGCGCGGCGAAATCCTGCAGCTCAAGGAAGCGATCAACACTATGGTGGACCAGTTACGGTCGTTCGCCTCAGAGGTGACGCGGGTGGCGCGCGAGGTCGGCACCGACGGCAAACTGGGCGGCCAGGCCGTGGTACCGGGCGTGGCTGGGACCTGGAAAGATCTCACGGATAGCGTCAATGCCATGGCGGGCAACCTGACAGCTCAGGTACGCAACATCGCCGAGGTGACCACGGCGGTGGCACGCGGTGACTTGTCGCGCAAGATTACCGTCGACGTCAGCGGCGAGATTCTCGAGCTGAAGAACACCATCAACACCATGGTGGATCAGCTCAATGCGTTCGCTGGCGAGGTGACGCGGGTGGCGCGTGAGGTGGGCACCGACGGCAAGCTCGGCGGTCAGGCCCAGGTCAGCGGCGTGAGCGGCGTCTGGAAGGACCTGACCGACAGCGTCAACTCCATGGCCAGCAACCTGACGGCGCAGGTACGCAACATCGCCGAGGTGACCATTGCCGTGGCCAGTGGCGATCTGTCCCGCAAGATCACTGTGGACGTGCGCGGCGAAATCCTGCAGCTCAAGGAAACGATCAACACTATGGTGGACCAGTTACGGTCGTTCGCCTCAGAGGTGACGCGGGTGGCGCGCGAGGTCGGCACCGACGGCAAACTGGGCGGCCAGGCCGTGGTACCGGGCGTGGCTGGGACCTGGAAAGATCTCACGGATAGCGTCAATTCCATGGCGGGCAACCTGACAGCTCAGGTACGCAACATCGCCGAGGTGACCACGGCGGTGGCACGCGGTGACTTGTCGCGCAAGATTACCGTGGACGTCAGCGGTGAGATTCTCGAGCTGAAGAACACCATCAACACCATGGTGGATCAGCTCAATGCGTTCGCTGGCGAGGTGACGCGGGTGGCGCGTGAGGTGGGCACCGACGGCAAGCTCGGCGGTCAGGCGCAAGTGCCTGGCGTAGCCGGCACTTGGAAGGACCTGACCGAGACCGTCAACTCTATGGCCAGTAACCTGACGGCGCAGGTACGCAACATCGCCGAGGTGACGACGGCGGTGGCACGCGGTGACTTGTCGCGCAAAATCACCGTCGACGTGAAGGGCGAGATCCTCGAGCTGAAGAACACTATCAACACCATGGTGGATCAGCTCAATGCGTTCGCCGGCGAGGTGACGCGGGTGGCGCGCGAGGTCGGCACCGAAGGTAAGCTGGGCGGCCAGGCGCAAGTGCTCGGCGTGGGTGGAACCTGGAAGGATCTCACCGACAATGTCAACTTCATGGCCAGCAACCTGACGGCCCAGGTGCGCAATATCGCCGAGGTGGCCACGGCCATTGCCAACGGCAATCTCTCCAAGAAGATCACCGTCGACGTGCGCGGCGAAATTCTGCTCCTCAAGGAGACGTTGAACACCATGGTGGACCAGCTCAACGCCTTCGCCGGTGAGGTGACGCGGGTGGCGCGCGAGGTCGGCACCGACGGGCGGCTGGGCGGCCAGGCCGTGGTGCCAGGCGTGGCTGGGACCTGGAAAGATCTCACGGATAACGTCAACTCCATGGCCAGCAACCTGACGGCGCAGGTACGCAACATCGCCGAGGTGACGACGGCGGTGGCACGCGGTGACTTGTCGCGCAAAATCACCGTCGACGTGAAGGGCGAGATTCTCGAGCTGAAGAACACCATCAACACTATGGTGGATCAGCTCAATGCGTTCGCCGGTGAGGTGACACGCGTGGCGCGCGAGGTCGGCACCGAAGGTAAGCTGGGCGGCCAGGCGCAAGTACCTGGCGTGGGTGGGACCTGGAAGGATCTCACCGACAACGTCAACTTCATGGCCGCCAACCTTACCGAGCAGGTGCGCGGTATCGTCAAAGTCGTGACCGCCGTGGCCAATGGTGACCTCACGCAGAAGCTAAGGGTCAACGCCAAGGGAGAAGTCGCGGCCCTGGCTGAAACGATCAATAATATGACTGACACACTCGCCACCTTCGCCGACCAGGTCACGACCGTGGCGCGCGAGGTGGGTGTAGAAGGTCGTCTAGGCGGCCAGGCCAATGTCCCCGGCGCCGCTGGCACATGGAAGGACCTCACCGGCAATGTCAATTTGCTGGCCGACAACCTGACCAACCAGGTACGGGCTATCGCCGAAGTAGCCACTGCCGTTACCAAAGGTGACCTGACTCGCTCCATTCAGGTCGAGGCTAGCGGCGAGGTCGCTGAGCTGAAAGACAATATCAATACTATGATCGATAACCTGCGGCTCACCACCGACCGCAACACCGAGCAGGATTGGCTCAAGACGAACCTCGCCCGCCTCACCGGGATGTTGCAGGGCCAGCGTGATCTGGCCACCGTCGGGCGAATGCTACTGTCGGAGCTGACCCCGTTGGTCAATGCCCATCAGGGTGTGATCTATCAGATGGAGACGGAAGAATCGCCAGGTTTGACGCTGCTGTCGGCATTCGCTGACAATGGGGAGAACGGGCATCGTCACCTCCAGGTCGGTGAGGGACTTATCGGGCAGTGTGCGCTGGAGAAGCGACGCATGCTGATTACCGACTTGCCGACGCGCACCGTGCCGATTCGCTCGGGACTGTTCGAGGCCGTCCCACGGAATGTTATTGTCCTACCGGTGCTCTTCGAGGATCAGGTCAAGGCCGTGATCGAGTTGGCCTCGCTGAGTGTATTCACCGCCTCGCATCTAGCGTTCCTCGAACAACTGACAGCCAGCATCGGCATCGTGCTCAACAGCATCGAAGCCACGATGCAGACCGAGGGGCTGCTCAAGCAGTCGCAGCAACTGGCCGCCGAGCTCCAGACGCAGCAGAAAGAATTGCAGCAGACCAACGAGCAGCTGGCGCAGAAAGCCCAACAGCTCGCCGAGCAGAACGTCGAGGTGGAGCGCAAGAACCAGGAGATCGAGCAGGCGCGCCGGGCGCTGGAAGAGAAAGCTGCTGAGCTGGCCCTGACCTCTAAGTACAAGTCCGAATTCCTGGCCAACATGTCGCACGAGCTGCGCACGCCGCTCAACAGCATTCTGGTCCTGGGCCAGCAGCTCAGCGACAATCCAGACGGCAATCTGACGGCCAGGCAGGTCGAGTTCGCCCGTACTATTCATGGTGCGGGGACTGACCTATTAAATCTTATCAGCGATATCCTGGACCTGTCCAAGATCGAATCCGGCACGGTCACGGTGGACGCCGAGGAGATCTTCTTCTCCAACCTGCTCGAGATGGTGGCTCGCCCGTTCCGACATGAGGCTGAGAATCGGCGGCTCACCTTCGACGTACATATGGACCCGCATCTCAGCCGCAGCCTCGTCACCGACTCGAAGCGCCTGCAGCAGGTGCTCAAGAATCTGCTCTCCAACGCCTTCAAATTCACCGAGCAGGGGGGCGTGCGCCTAAGTGTCTCCGCCGCCACGGGTGGCTGGAGCGACGACCATCCCGATCCTTAAAGGGGCAGCGTCTGTGGTGGCCTTTGAGGTTTCCGACACAGGCATTGGCATTCCGTTCGAAAAGCAACGGATTATCTTCGAAGCCTTCCAGCAGGCCGACGCCGGTACCAGCCGCAAGTACGGCGGCACCGGACTGGGGTTGGCCATCAGCCGCGAACTAGCCAGCCTGCTGGGCGGCGAAATCCAGTTGCGCAGCACGCCCGGCTCGGGCAGCACGTTCACGCTCTACCTGCCGCAGACCTATGTTGGCCCGTCCCTATCCAGTGTGATGATCACGGATGGCGAGGCCGCACCGAACTCCGTTGCTCACGACTTTCCCTGCAGTCGGAGGAGCGGAGCGCCCGGTCGAGCAGATTTCGGACGACCGCGACGACCTGCAGCCCGACGACGCTGTCCTGCTGATTGTCGAAGATGATCCGCACTATGCCCGCGTCATGTGCGATCTGTCCCGTGACCAAGGGTTCAAGGTGCTTGTGGCCATGCGCGGCGCGGAGGCCCTCGCCTTGGCCCGCGAGTACCACCCGACGGCCGTGTCGCTGGACGTGTTCCTGCCCGACATGCTGGGCTGGACGGTGCTCAATCATCTGAAGCAGGACCCGGCTACGCGGCACATCCCGGTGCAGATGTTGACGCTGGACGAAGACCGACAACACGGCCTGGCACGCGGGGCGTTCGCCTTCGTGACCAAGCCCACGACGACCGAGGGCCTGGAGGCGGCCCTGTCCCGGATCAAGGAGTACGCCATGCCGCGCCGTAAGCGACTGCTGGTGGTGGAAGACAATGCCGCCGAGCAGTTGAGCATCACAGAGCTGCTGGGTCACGACGACATTGACATCGCCGTGGCCGGTACGGGCGAGGAGGCACTCGCCGCGCTCAACGAGCAGCCCTTCGACTGCGTGGTGCTCGACCTGCGTCTGCCCGGATATGTCGGGGTTCGAGGTGTCTGGAGCGCATCCGCGACGATGCCGCGCTGGGCGACTTGCCGGTGGTGGTCTTCACCGGCAAGGAACTGTCGCCGGAGGAAGACGCCCGGCTGCACACGCTGGCCCGCAGTGTGGTGGTCAAGGGGGTCGAGTCGCCGGAACGACTGCTGGACGAGACGGCGTTGTTCTTGCATCGAGTGGTCGCTGACCTGCCGCCGGAGAAGCAGCAGATGCTCGACCGGCTGCACCGCTCCGACGATGCCCTGGTGGGCAAGAAAGTGTTGGTGGTGGACGACGACGTGCGGAATATTTTCGCGCTCAGCAGCGTGCTGGAGCGTCGTGGGATGACCGTGCTGACCGCTGGCACAGGCCGCGAGGCGATCGCCATGCTCGACTCGACCCCCGACCTGGCGATCGTGCTGATGGACATTATGATGCCGGAGATGGACGGCTACGAGACGATGCAGGTGATCCGGCAGAATCCCTGCGTTCCAGCGGCTGCCGATCATCGCCCTGACCGCCAAAGCGATGAAAGGCGATCGCGAGAAGTGCCTGGAAGCCGGCGCGTCCGACTACCTCGCCAAACCGGTCAACACCGAGCAATTGTTGTCGGCTCTGCGCATGTGGCTGCACCGATAGCGTCTGTGGCCTGTATTGCCCGACCGGCGTCGGCCATGAGGATTTGGATGCGGCTGGAGAATACGGTCAAGGGAAAGGCATGCAATGAGCGAGCACGACAAGGTCAACATCCTCATGGTGGATGATCAGCCGGCCAAGCTGCTCAGTTATGAGGTCATCCTGAGTGAGCTTGGAGAGAACCTGATCAAGGCCGGCTCGGGCAGGGAGGCACTGGAGCACTTACTGAAAACCGATATCGCCGTCGTCCTGATGGACGTGAGCATGCCGGAGATCGATGGCTTTGAACTGGCGGAGATCATCCACCAGCATCCTCGCTATCAGAAGACGGCGATTATCTTCATCTCTGCCGTGCACCTGACGGACCTCGACCAGCTCAAGGGCTACGAACACGGGGCGGTGGACTACATTTCGGTCCCGGTCATTCCGGAACTCTTGCGGGCCAAAGTCAGCGTGTTCGCCGAGCTGTACCGCAAGACGCAGCAGTTGGAACGGCTGAATCGCGAGCTGGAGCAGCGCGTGGCGGAGCGGGCTGCAGAGTTGGAAGCGTCCACCATGCGACTGCGCGAAAGTGAGGAGTCGTTCCGTGCCATCTTCGAAAACGCTGGGATCGGTATCTCAGTGCTCAACCGGGACACCAGGCTTCTGAAAGTCAACCCGACGATGCAGGAGATGCTCGGGTACAGCGCGGCGGAGGTGCTCAGCATGGAGATGGCTGCCTGGACCTACCCGGAGGATCTCCTGATCGACAATGACTTGTTTCAGGAGGTGTTTGCCGGGAGCTTGGATCGTTATCAGGTCGAGAAACGCTATATCCGCAAGGGCGGGGAGCTATTGTGGGGGCGTTTTACAGCGACTGCGATCACGGACACCGCTGGTCGGCCGCAATTCGTGATTGGCATGCTGGAAGACATCACCGAGCGCAAACTTGCCGAAGCACAGCTCCGCGCCGGCGAAGAGCGCCTGAAAGCCGCCCTGCACGAAAAAGAAGTGCTCCTGAAGGAAATTCACCACCGTGTCAAGAATAACCTGCAGATCATTGCTAGCCTTCTCTCCCTGCAGTCCGATCAATTGAAGGATCCCGATGACCTAGTCCTCTTTGAGGATACCCAACACCGTGTTAAGTCCATGGCCCTCATCCATGAAAGCTTATATCGCACCGGGGACCTGGCGCGCTTTAACTTCGCACGATACATCGACGGGCTTTGTACTGATCTGCTTCAGTCCTATGGGAATGGAACGTCCCATATCCGTTTACATGCCGAGCTCGACGAACTGATTTTCGATGTCGATACCGCTGTTCCCTGCGGCCTCATCATCAACGAGCTCCTCACCAACGCCTTGAAATATGCCTTTCCCGATGGTCATCCCGGTGACATCTATATTGGGCTCCGAGCTGAAGCTGGGCAGGTGACCCTGAGTGTGCGTGATACCGGCATCGGCTTCCCCGCTAACCTCGATTTTCGCCATACTGAATCCCTAGGGCTCCAGCTCGTCTCGATGCTGACCGAGCAACTGGGGGGGACGATTGCGCTCGCACGTGATTGCGGCACAGCCTTCGCGGTGACCTTTCCGCACGATTCTCAGCATGTGACGGGCGAAGCATTCGCCCACCACAAAGATACGCTCTGGATGATGAGGGGATCATCGCTGCAGAAGGCAAGCGGCGCCTCACCTGTTCGGATGACACCATGGTGGCGATGGCCGGCCTGGGAGTATGCTGGGGCGATGCCACCGTGCTCGCCTCAAGGCCCCAACCTCACCCTCCTCTAGGACGACTGGAAGCCCGCGATAGACTTCGACCTTCAGCGCTTATGGACTCACGGTACCGGCCAGCGAGCCCATCGGATCCCAGGCGGGTAGCACGATAGGTGGCTCCTCAAGCGCGGCGCGTAGCGCGGCTGGCAGAGCAGCTCTGGCGCGCGGCGATCTCGAATAGATACTGGTCGAACCACGAGTCGTTCATGAGGTAGAACCCTTTCTGGCCGTTGTCCTCACCCCAGGAGTTCTCGACGCGCCAGCGCCGGGGTGTCCCGTCGACGACATCGACCCCGGTAAACAGCATGGCGTGCGTCATCTGGGTCTGGCGATACACCAGGCGCTCCGCCTTGGTCAGCGTGAAGGCCGTGTCGTACACACTGTCGTAATCAAACAACTTGGCGTCCCAGATGCCCGTATCGCGGCGCATCATCTTGCCCACGTCGCAGCCGAACCACACCGGCTCGCCGTCGAGCACGGTAGCGCATGGCAATGTCCTTGAGGACGTCGATCTCGACGTTGAGATAGCGCGTGATCCCCCCTTCCCAGACATTGCCGAGGTACTCGACGGTAAAGGTTCGGCCGTACGGGCTGGTGTCCCGCGGATCGTGCACCAGGCAGACATACTCGTCGAGCGGCAGCGTGATATATCTGGCGGCGAACTCCTGTGGGGTCAGCAGGCCATCGCGATGAAAGACGCGGTCTTTATCGAGCCACTGCCAATCGAAGGTGACCGGCGGAGTCCCGAGATGGATGGCGAGGATGCGGTAGATCACCTTCAGGACTTCGTGTTTGGTCTCACGTGCGTCGTCCATCGAGATGCCTTTGGCAATCGCGTCACGCAACGTGCGAGCGCCCTCGCGCAGCTTACTCTTTCAAGATCGCGTTCATCGTCCCCGTGTTGGATGAGCTCTCCGTTTCCGGCATGGCGCTCTTGGGGATCACTCCATACTTGCGGATCAGGTTGACGAACATATTCCATTGGCCGCCGTCGCTGAGCAGATTGCCTAGCAGCCAGTGGACGGTGCGCTCATCCGCCGCACGGTCGGCGGTTTCGAGAATCGCCTCCAGAAAGTAATTGGCCTTTTCGAGCTTATCCCAGAACAAGAGATAGTTTTGGCTAAACTCGAAGGCCTTCAGATTCATCTTGGCCATGGCGCCGGGCCGGCATAAATTCAGTCCGGCGAACATCCAGCAGCGCCCGGAGCGTTTTTGATGCGTTACACTCCAGTCATCGAGTGTGGTCGAAAATGAGTGATCGATGGCTGTCACAATGTCGCGATTCAGGGCGATATCATCCACGCTCGTGTGGGTCACCGCATTCTGCACCACGCGATAGGCAGGGTTGGCGCGAAAGCTCTGCTGGAAGGACACAATGTGTTCGTCTGACAATGCTGATGCTGTGGCGACGAGCGCCGTCGGCGTTGATACGCTGTTCATCGTGCACCTCCCAAAACCATGTCAGATGCGTTCGTTGATGATGGTTCGATTGTATCGTAAATCAAGTCTCAGGCCAACACAAACCCGTATGGACGGAGCGATGACAACCAGCTGACACGGTATGTGGGGCGTTGGTTTGGTACGTGAACAGTGACGACGCCTGGCACGACGTGTTTTTGAGGCTCCGTCAGCCTTCGTCCCAAGGAGGCCTAGCATCTCCTGCACACGGCGGCCAACCGAACCCCTGGTCTTAACCGCAGTGGCGTATTGCGAGCTATTGCCCCACGCAGAGTGCACTCCCCGCACCCACGATCCGTATGATCACTACAGGCGAGGGCCCACACCATCCAAGCTTCACGAGAGTCGTGCTCCCCCTCTCCGATCAGGTAGGGGAGGGGATTCTTGGGTCGACTGACGCAAGCCTTCAAGAACATAGTGTCGCAGTTCGAGTAGGGCTTCTCGCCCTCGCGGATCGGTCCACAGAGTCAGACGCGGGAGGTGGTTGTCCAGGATGGTTGCCGCTTGCAGCGCGCCGATTTCTAGACGCAGAAAGGTCCAGAGCAACACGCTACCGTTGGCCTCGGGCCGAGCAAAAGCCCCATGGCCTGAGAATTCTGGTTCCTGAGCCAGACGCGTGATCTCTCCCACAATAGCTCCCGCCATCACCCCTTCGACGATTGGTACGGCCTCAACGCCAAATCGATAGATCTCGGCACCGACCCAGGGGGGATGCTCCCAGGTGCGCTCGACCATCAACTCGCAGACTCGGCGAGAATAAATTTTATAGCCACTGTGGAGATCGGGATAGTCACTCAGCAGCGAAAAATACCGGGTATTCAGCACCTGCTGACGCTGGGCCAGGGCGAAGCGCATCGCGTCGACCAGCACGCGATTCAGCAGCGTTTCTAACTCTCCACGCATCCAGCCCAGGGCCCGATGGGGGTGATCTCTGCGGCCGACGACGATGATGCTATCGGTGTCCTCATCGGCTCGCAGAGCCAGTGCCAGGCGCATGAGATTGACGAGATCGTTCAGCACGTGATCGCCATCGGCATCACGCGTGGTCAGATACTCCAGACCCTCTTTCTCCAGAAACCACTGCGTGCCGCGTAGGACTGCGGCCCCCTTCCCGCCATTCTCAACCCTGCAGAGCACATCGAACGCCTGTCCATGGCCCTGCCGACAGGTTGCCTGCAAGTCCTTCACAACCGCATAACTACGGGCATCGCCATCGACCACCAACACCACGTGCTCCCAGGGCAGAAAATGTTCGCAATCGTGCAGGGTGTCAAGCAGGGTGTCCCGCACGTGGTCGTCGGCAAGGGTGGGCGGAAACCATACTGGAATGAGCATTCCTACAGCGCCACGAATCAAGTCCATCAGCTGCATATTTGTAGGCACAATTCTTGGCGGCACCGATGGTTGGTATCCTGTGATTCTGGCCCTTGGCGGGCTTGCCCATAGATGTGAAGGGAAGTGTTACGCAGGCCGATGGTCAAGGGATTCATCATCGATCAGCGCCTCGTGTGGGTGCAGGAGTGCACGGGTACGACCAGCCGTTGTCAACCGTCCAGCCCTGTGATCGAGTGCTTCAAGCGGCCGGCCCTGTTGAGACGTATCGAGTTCATCCCCCCACTGCGTCCATCCGTCCGCTCGGTCGCGCGCAAACAATTCAAGATATGGACCAGGACTACACCGAGATATAAGGTCATAGACAGCCGACGGTTTACGCGAATGTTCACCCTTCCGACTCATGAAGAGATTGACCTGCGTCCTACCCGGCTCGAGCGTTCGCAAGTGGCCCTTCACGCCGAACAATAACAACTCTGTGACATTTCTGAAGTAGAAGCCGACTCCGCGGCCATCGGGGCCGCCGTCTTTGCGTATTTTGTACCAGACGATGTTCGTCTTGTAGGTGAACCCCCAGCCCTTCATGATGGTCAGCGCTTCAAGAAGCAGCGCGTTAGGACACCACAGATACAG
Source organism: uncultured Nitrospinota bacterium (assembly GCA_963707985.1). GTDB lineage: Bacteria > Tectomicrobia > Entotheonellia > J063 > CAVPRW01 > CAVPRW01. The sequence goes on from CAVPRW010000003.1 coordinate 19,514, forward strand.
GTGACTCCTGGGCCTGGCGAACATCTCAATCGGCAAAGTGGCGATCTCTTCAAAACTCAGAGTTTGATAACGGTGCAAGCGTTTATGCTCTGGGCCCACCTTCCCCGTGCGGTTGGTGAATCGCCAGGGCGGATCGATCAGAATGGCCCCGAATTGCCCTGATAGACCATTGAACGAGCATCTGTTCATTCCCATCTCTGCCTGAATGATGCTTTCGTCTGCCATCCCAGCCATCGTTGCGCCCTCTAAACGCCAGACTGCCATAGGCCAGACGGCTCACTGCACGAGCGCCATCGTGCTCCAATGGTCGCCACCCTCTGGAAAGCAATGTTGTCATGTCACGTTAGTGTGAGTTCAACGGTCTCAGCATAAATCATCTGGCCTTTGACTGTCAACTGAGGTCAACCGCCGACTGATGATGACTTCTGTGGTGCTAGGGCGCCGATCATCACCAACGGGGAGATCGACATGGCGTTGGTTTCTGATACGATCAAACGTTCACTTATGGTATAGTCAGCGCAGCGTTGTGCAGACGATCTCCCACGGCCATGACACAACAAGCCATGAGCGAGTGCTCTTGTCGCGGCGATATGGCTGGAAAAGTCTGAAGAGGAGACAGCATGCGGCAGGAAGGCCCATGCCCATACTGGTGATAGCCATCGTCCACTGTCTGCTGCTCTTCTGGCCTGAGGCGATGTGGGCCCAGAGCCGCGGACACCTGGGAGTGTTTATCCAGAATGTCTCGCGAGCGCCCGATGGCAGCGGGAGGCCGTCGGGTGAAGGGGTATTGATTCTCGGCCTCATCCGCCTTAGCCCGGCTGAGCATAGTGGGCTGAAGCGTGGCGACGTCATTGTCAAATTCGACGGGGTTCCGGTCCGCCAGGTGGAGGATCTGCAACGTCTGTTGGGCGAAGCACGTCTCGGCGAAACCGCTGAAATCGAGGTCCTGCGCCGCGATCAAACGCTTGTCATCCCTGTGAAGATCGAACCCGCACCGGCGTCGTTGCCTCCTAGTCCGCCTCTCGACGCCGTACCGATTGCGCTGCAACGGGATGAGTTGTTCTGGGTTGTGGTCGCCGCCGCAGGGTTATCGCTGATTCTGGTCTATTTGGCGTCGGCCCAACCCTGGCGGCGTTGGAGACCGGTGCGAACGGCATCACTGATAGCGCAGGCAAGTCGTATGCGAGTGTCGAACCCTCATGTCTTCTTCGCAGCGGTTGGACTCTTCCTGGCTATCCTCTGCACGTCGAGCCTGACCAAGATTGAGCCGGGGTACCGGGGGGTAGTGTTTCATCTCTTTGAGGGTGTGCAAAGCGAGACGTTGACGGAGGGCGTGCACTTCCTGCTGACCGGCCTGAATCGCGTCACCGTCTACGACACGCGCTCCCGTGTGTATCATGTCCGTAACCTCACTGCCTCTCCACCGCCTTCGCCCTCATCGCGCGCGGAGAGCCAACCGCAAGATCACCTGCTGTGGACGCCAACGGCGGATGGTCTCAAAGTTGGTCTTGACTTCACCGTCCGATACCGCCTCGATCCCCGTCGCCTACCCGACTTGCATCGCAGCGTCGGCCCGGAGTTCGAGGCCAAGCTTGTCCACCCCATCGTGTGGAACGTCACGCGCTTGGTAGCGTCAGAATACAGCCTGCTCGACATCTATGGCAAGCACCGCCACGAGATGCAAGAGCAAGCGTTTAGACGAGTGCAGGCACTCTTCGCGCGTGATGGGCTGATTGGTGAGGCTCTCTTGCTGCGCGATGTGGTATATACTCCAGAGTTTGAAAAAACCCTCATTGAGAAAATGGTCGCGGAGCAGAGGGTCCAGGAGTCCGCCTATGAGGTGGAACAGGCCGGGTTACGCGCCCAGGTGGAGGTCATCGAGGCCCAGGGCGAAGCAGAAGCCTTGGAGCTGATAAATCGCGTCATCCAGGACCAACCCTTATTGCTGCACTATCTGTGGATCAAGAGTCTGCCGGAGCGGGTCAAGGTGGTGGTCGTCCCCAACCGGTCGGAGAAGCCAGGCGCCCAGGACGAAGGCTCCCTTCCCAGAAGTGCAGCGCGTTCCTGCAGGGCGTGATGAAGGTGGCTGAGGTGACGATATACGGCATCGATGTGGTCCGGAATTTTCTTGCATCATAGATCGCATCAGAGATATCGATCAAGGAGTGCAGCATGCCAGAGTTTGGTAACCCGTCAGTGTCGGCAGTCGACACACAGGTGCCCATGTATTACCCGGGGCCGGATCAGAACTGGGAGCGCAAGCCTCCCGAGGATGTCGGCATCGATCCTTTTCTCTTGCAGGAGGCCATCGCCTTCGCCAACGACCCCGCTCATGCCGGAATGCCTGCTGATATCGACACCCATCTGCCCACCATCTATAGCGCTAAGCGGTATGATGACGGCGCCATTCTTGGTCCGACCAAGGTCCATGGGCCGGTGACCGGCGTCGTGCTCAGATATGGCTATCTGGTAGCCGAATGGGGGGAGCCCGAACGGGTCGACATGACTTTCAGCATTACTAAAAGCTTTCTGTCGACCGTCGCGGGTCTGGCGTGGGACCGTGGCCTGATCCACGATGTGCAGGATCGAGTGAACGACTATGTCGACGATGGCGGCTTCGATTCACCGCATAATGCGCAGATTACCTGGGACCACTTCCTGCGGCAGACCAATGAGTGGGAGGGTACCCTTTGGAATAAGCATTATGCCGCACGGCACACGGACGACACCCTGCGCCGACCGTTCCAGCCCGGCACCTATTACGAGTATAACGATGTGCGGGTCAACCGGTTCGCGCTCTCGCTGTTGCATGTCTGGCGACGCCCACTGCCCGAGGTCCTGAAAGAACTGGTCATGGACCCCATCAACGCCTCCAATACCTGGCAATGGCATGGCTACCACAACTCCTGGGTGACCATTGACGGGCTCCGTATGCAATCGGTGAGTGGCGGGGGGTACTGGGGCGGTGGCATGTGGATCACCGCGCGCGACCTTGCCCGCTTGGGTTATCTCACCTTGCGGCGAGGGCACTGGCAGGATCGCCAAATTCTCTCTGAGCGCTGGATTGAGATGGCCACGACACCGACGGCCGTGCAGCCGACCTACGGCTTCATGAACTATTTTCTCAACACGCATCGGGAGCTCTTCCCCAGTGCACCGGCAACCCACTATTATCACGCTGGGATGGGCGCCAATCGCATTTGGGTTGCACCCGAACTCGATCTCGTCGTCGTGCTGCGTTGGGTTGCGCCGGAGCATTTCGACGGCTTCGTGAAGTGCGTGTTGGGGGCGCTCAAAACCTAAAGGGCATGCCGATGATGGACGTCCAAGCGGCTTTACGGGACTTCTTCAAGCCCGCGCAGCGCCATTCGGCACAGGATGATACGATCGTCATCAGCGGCCGGAATGCGGTGCAGTGGTCTGTTACATCCCCCACTGGACGCAGCCAACGGCTCCCGATGGGCAGCACCAGCCGGAGTGGCCAGCTTAACGCGGGTGTATGACTTTCCCTCCGAGTGCGTGTGGAGGGTTGGGGTAGGTACTTCCGGAAGGCGCCTACTCTTGTAGACCCCTCTCCGGCTGCGGAGAGGGGTAAGGTGAGGGAAGTAGACATGGGAGAGAGGATTCTATGACAGGTAAAGGCCAATTTCCGCTATCGCGTTTCAAGGTGCTTGACCTGACACGGGCTCGGGCGGGACCGACCTCGGTGCGCCAACTGGTGGATTGGGGAGCTGAGGCGATCAAGATCGAAATGCCGGGAGGTCGCGGCGGCGATGGGATGGGCGGTAATCGCAACGGCTTCGATTTTCAGAATCTGCACCGCAACAAAAAATCCATCACGCTGAACCTCAAGCACCCTGAGGCCGTGGAGATCTTCTATCGGCTGGTAAAAGATGCGGATGTGGTGGTGGAAAACTACCGGCCGGGCGTAAAGAAACGCCTCGGCATCGACTATGACAAGCTGCGTGAGATCAACCCGCGGATCATCTATGGGAGCATTTCCGGGTTCGGCCAGGAAGGGCCCTACCGCGACCGACCAGGTGTGGATCAGATCGCGCAGGGCTTGGGTGGCTTGATGTCCGTCACCGGCATCCCTGGCCAGGGGCCCGTGCGCGTCGGCATTCCTATTGCCGACCTGTGCTCCGGCATTTTTCTGGCCCAGGGTATTCTCGTGGCCTTGTTGGAGCGTGAATGGACCGGTCAGGGGAAATGGGTGGCCACATCGCTCCTGGAAGCGATGCTCTCCATGCTTGACTTCCAGGCCTCGCGCTGGTTGATGGCCGGTGAGGTACCCCCGCAGGCGGGCAACAATCATCCCACCGGCATTCCGACCGGCGTCTTCGAAACCAAGGATGGCCATATCAATATTGCCGCCAGCGGAGACGATATCTATGGGCGCATGTGCAAGGCGATCGGGCGTGAGGATCTGATCACCGATCCGCGCTTCTCTACCTCCAGAGCGCGTTCCACGAATCGCGACGAGATCATGGAGGTGCTGATGCCGGTGACACGGCAGAAGACCAGCGAAGAGTGGATTACCATCCTGAACGCGGCCGGCGTCCCCTGCGGGCCGATCTACACCATCGACAAATCGTTTGCCGATCCCCAGGTGAAATTCCTGGAGATGGCGCAACCCGTCCACTCGAAAGCTCTGGGAGACCTGACGATCCTGGGCCATCCGGTGGGCTGGAATGGGCAGCGTAATCCGTTACGCTCGGCCGCGCCAGAGCTCGGCGAGCACAACGAAGAAGTCTTCACCGCACTGGGCTTTACCAAGGCGGAGATCGAAGACCTGGCGAAACGCGAGATCATCTAACACGTGCATACTTGACACTCCCTGCCTCAGGCTGGCCTAACCACACTAGGTTAGTCGTCCCCTCTCCTCCTGGAGAGGGGCGGGGTGCGGGGACAACAGGGTTGCGGAGACCTCATGAACCCCTACAAAATCTATACGCTTTATTACGGTAAGCGCGACGCCACGACTGCCGACTACTTCCTCGACGATACCTCGAATATTCCGATCGGCATGGGCTACTATTTGTGGGTCGCAACCAATGGTGAGAACACCGTGGTGATCGACCTCGGCTATCATGAAGATGTGGGCCAGCAACGCGGTCGGACCTTGGTGCGCCATCCGGCGGAATTATTGGACAAAATCCAGGTGGACCCGAAGACCGTGCGTCATGCGATCGTCACCCACCTGCACTGGGATCACGTCGGCGGCTACGCTCTCTTTCCCAATGCCAAATTTTACTTGCAGGAGCGCGAGCTGCACTTCTGGACCAGCTCGAACCTGCCAGAATGGCAATCATCCCTGGAAGAGGAAGAGCTGGTGGCGGTGGTACGCCTGCATTTCCGTGGGCGAGTGGGATTGTGCGATGGCTCACGAGAAATTGTGCCGGGCATTACCGTCCATCATGTTGGCGGCCATACCATGGGAAGCCAGATCGTTCAGGTCGAAACAGCACGGGGCTCCGCCGTGGTCGCCTCGGATGCCGCCAAGCTCTATCGTAACTTCATGGAAGAGATTCCTCAGTCGCACAGTCACAGCGTCGCCGACCAACGCGGTGGCTATGGGCTGATCAAGCGTCTTGCCAGCTCGGAAGCATTGATCATCCCCGGCCACGACCCGGAGGTCATGCGTCGGCTGCCAATCTATACTGAGGGCGTCGCATTGTTGGAATAGTGACGGCCGACTATACCTGGCGCGGCATCGCCCTTCCAATCGTCGACGTGTCGGAGCATTTTGCAACGGCTATTCTTGCCAAGGAGAACGGCATGCCTCGCTTAGCAACCCTGAGCGAAATCAATCGCCAGGCCATGCTGTCTTTTCCCTGCCTGGAACCGGATACGACGTCCTGGTCGCCGTTTGGCAAACCACTGTCACAGGCGAAGATCTCCCTGGTCACTAGCGCTGGCTTGCATCTGCGCCATGACCAACCCTTCATCGGCGATCCCAAAAGTGGAGATACCTCCTTCGGCGGGTGTACCAGTGCCCCAGTTCATCCGGTATTGCATCGACGAACGGAGCGGCAGCATTGTGCCTGAGCTTCCAGAGGTCGAGACGATTCGACGAGGTCTTCTACAGCGCCTGGTGGGCCACGAAATCACCGGGGTACGGGTGCGGCAGCCATATTTGCGCGAAGAAGTCGAGGTCGACACGCTGCAGACATCTGTCGTGGGCCGCACCGTTACAGACATCGAGCGGCGCGCCAAATATCTCTTGCTGCAGCTACAGCCTGAGGGCATCCTGGTCTTTCATCTCGGCATGACCGGACGCTTATGGCTCGGGAAGCCTATCGAAACGGATGCACAGCACGATCACTTGATTTTCCACCTCGGCCCAGACCTGGAATTGCGCTTTCATGATATTCGGCGCTTCGGAATGTGCTTCTATACCACGGCGAAGGGATTGCCCGAGCACCCACGGTTCCGGCATCTGGGACCAGAGCCTCTGTCGCCGAATTTTTCCAGTGTGTATATACAAGCTCGTGCGCGCGGGCTCTGGAAACCGGTGAAAAACTTTCTCATGGATGGGTCAGTGGTCGTGGGCGTGGGGAATATTTATGCCAGCGAGGCCCTTTTTCGGGCGCGCGTGCATCCCAATCGAGAGGTGGGACGCTTGCGGCGCCCACAGTGGGACCGCCTCTGCGATGCGATCAAAGAGGTGCTGCAGGCGGCCATCGACGCCCATGGGACGTCGTTCTCCGATTATGTCGATAGCGAGGGGAGGCGGGGTGACTTTCAGAATCAATTACACGTCTATGGACGTGAGGGGGCGCCCTGCGTGCGCGATGGCCGTCCCATCAGGCGTATGGTGCAGGCTGGCCGCAGTACCTTCTACTGCCCGACTTGCCAACGCTAAGGGAAACGAGGGCCCTTTGGGCCGGAACACTCTGGCGAGCATGAGGCTCAGTTCATTCAAAAATCACCTGGTCCACACCTCACGCAAATAGCTCCCTCACCGGAATCTTCCAACCTGGTACCACGTCACCACCATCAAGCATATCATGTTCGGTCAACATGATGATGTCGGTCAGCGATCGATAGACGGTGACGGCTCGCTTGCGAGGCATCACCAGGATGACCATCTTCGTGCCGGCCTCGATCCAGTCGCACACCTTCTCTTGGACTTCGGCATATGTGTCACTGGGCGAGATCACCTCTACGGCCAGATCGGGTGCCCCTGGCCAATAGCCCTCAACGTCGCCCACCTCCTCAACGCGTTCGAGCCGGATGAACGCGACATCCGGCGCACGCACAACATCGGGATTTGACGCCAGTTTGAAGCCGGTTTCGGCAGCATAAACGGTGCCGAGAGTGTGCGCTCGCACATGCTGATCCAGGGGGGTCGTGATGTTGATCGCGATTCTACCATGTAGATGCCCTGCCGGCGCCATTTTCCGTAGTTCTCCCCTGACCAGCTCGTAACGATAGCCGTCATCCGGCATGCGTAGTAATTCTTCTGCGGTGACGAGTTGCTGTGCGGTGGCCATATCGAAGCATCCCCTCTCTGATGACCCGCGAGCCGTCTTGGACATATCCCAGAGTTTCGGGCGCATCCAGGACGAAAGGATAGCGGCGGAATGCCTTGAACGCAAGCGTGATTGGCACGGCCGCTCCAGGCCTCTCCCTCAGTGCGCTTGACGGTACCCAAGGACCGGCATAGAATCGCCTGGTCGTCGCTTCTCGAATCTTTCCCCTGCCAATGGTCGGCCCACGCGTTCGACACGGCAGGATTCTCTATCAGGAGATCGTATGGCTGATCTAACTCAAAACGAGGTCAAGAGCTTAGGACTCGCCGTAGGACTGGAGCTGGAAGAGCCCCTCCTGACTGAGGTAACTTACAACCTCAATGCGCTGCAGGAGTTGCTCGACGACGTGAAGCCGCCGGGACTCGATCAGGTTGAACCCTTGCCGATTATCATTCCCCCTGAAAGGAGCTCTCATGAATAAGGCTGATCTTCCTTTCCTCTCCGCTGCGGCACTCGGTGAGCTGATCCGCAAGCAGGAAATCTCTCCGGTGGAGGCCGCTGCCGCGTACCTCGATCGCATCGATGCCGTGGATGGCAAGCTCCATAGCTACATCACCGTCTGCCGTGATGAGGCGATGCAGGCCGCCCGCGCAGCCGAGCAGGCCATTGTGCATGGCGAATGGCGGGGGCCGTTGCATGGTGTGCCCTATGCGGCCAAGGATCAGTTTTGGACCAAGGGGATTCGCACCACCGGTGGTTCACGCTTGCTGGCCGACTTCATCCCTGGCGAGGACGCCACAGTGGTGGCCAAATTGAACGCCGCCGGGGCCATCCTACTGGGCAAGCTCAACATGAGTGAGTTCGCGACCGGGAATAGTGTCGCTCATCCCTTCGGCACCCCGCATAATCCTTGGGACCTCGAGCGCAATGCCGGTACCTCCAGCAGTGGCTCTGGCGCAGCTACTGCGGCGTTTTTATGTGCCACTTCCCTGGGCGAGGACACGGGGGGCTCCATTCGCAACCCTGCCAGCAATTGCGGACTTGTGGGACTAAGGCCTACTTGGGGTTTGGTGAGCCGCTATGGCATGCTGGGAGCTGGCTGGTCGATGGATATTGGCGGGCCGATATCCCGCACGGCCGCGGACTGTGCCCTCACGCTGCAAGCGATCGCTGGGTACGACCCGCGGGATCCGTATACAACGCGCCAATCCATCCCAGATTATCGTGCCGGATTGACCGGGCGCCTCGAAGGCGTGCGCCTCGGCATCGTCAAAGAGGCCATGGATGCGGACTTCGTCCATCCACAGGTGAAGGCCGCGATGTCCAAGGCGGTAGCGGAGCTGAAAGATCTCGGCGTATCGGTTGACCAGGTATCCATTCCCTTGATGCCCTCGGCAGCTGCTGTCACCCGTGCCATCATTGGCGTCGAGAGTGCCTCACTACACCACGACTGGTTGCAGACACGGTTACACGAATACGATCACAATGTGCAGATCGACTTCCTCACCGGCGCTGTCATGCCCGCGCAACTCTATTACAAGGCGCAGAAAATACGCGCCCTAACCAGACAGCAGGTGCTTGCAGCCCTTGAGCAAGTGGATGTATTGGTTCTTCCCAGCTCCTCTGAGCCTGCTCCGCTGCTCCCGAAGGAAGCCGGCTTGAAGAGCAAAGACGAGGCCCGACAGCGCATGTCCGGCCGGCGGAGCCTCACCGGGCGTGTTCAATTTGGCGAACGTGCCGGCGCTCTCCGTGCCGTGTGGGTTTGTATCGGTGGATGGAGTGGACGGAAAGGAACTACCTATCGGTCTGCAACTCGCGGGACGACCATTTGAGGACGGGCTGTTGCTAAGGGTGGCACATGCGTATGAACAAGTCACTCCCTGGCATACGCGACGACCGCCGATCGCCTAATCTTTTCCCTTGACAGGTGTACTCGCTTGGACGACCTCTCAGAGCAGACCCACTCGCCTAGCGCGATCACCATTATGGGACGCTTTGATCATACCCGTCTTGCACTTGTTAACGATACAGGTGGAGAGGAGCACGACACGATGCAGATCGGCATCTCATTGCACAATAACTGGGGCATTGAGGACGTGCAGGCGATTGTTCAGCTCGCCAGTCGGGCCGAAGCGCTAGGGTTTGCCTCAGTGTGGGTGCACGACCATGTCTTCAATGCCGGCCACGTGTTCCGCCGCATCGGGCATAAGCCCTATTACGAGCCCCTAACCCTCCTCAGCTACGTGGCCGCCCGTACCGAGAGGGTGGGCTTAGGCGCCTCGGTGCTCGTGCTGCCGTATCATAACGCCATCCGGCTGGCCAAGACCGCTGCGACCCTGGACGTCCTCAGTAGCGGCCGTTTGATCCTGGGAGTGGGTGTGGGAGTGATCGCCCCTGAGTCAGAAGCGATGGGTAGTCCGTATGGGGAACGGGGCGCCATCACCGATGAAGCCATCGCCGTGATGAAGGAGTTGTGGACGCAGAACGACCCGAGCTTCGCAGGTAAATATTATCGCTTCTCGGGCATGCCCTTTTCCCCCAAACCGCTACAACAGCCCCATATCCCGGTGTGGATCGGGGGTAACAGCCGGGCCGCCATCCGTCGGGCTGTCCGCCTAGGCAATGGTTGGCACCCGTTGGCCGTCTCGCCGGAGACGTTGGCCCAGGGCATTTACGACCTGCACAAGCAAGCCCAGGCCACTGGCCGGGAAACCTCGGAGATCCCAGTCTCGCTCAGCATCCCCCTGGGTCCCTCGACGGAACGGCGGGTCGCTTTGGGCACTGCGCCAGATGAAATCGTCCGGAACGTCCAGGCCTACGCCGACGTGGGGGTACAGACGATCGTCATATCCGGCCATACAGAGCAGATGGCGGAGATTCTGTCGGCAATGGACATGCTGGCGCGGGAGGTGCTGCCTGTGTTCCGGTAGTGTGGGGTGGCCACGTATCCAGCGCGCAAGGGCCGCCGTGTTACCTGTCTAGTACTCTGTGATCTGTTGCTGGCGATGCAACCTGTTCCCGAAGTGTTGACTAGGCAACAGTCATGCCGTAGGGCTATCTCCTGTCCTTTCCTCCCCGCGCAGCTCCATCGCGCTCCCACAATGGTCTAGACAACGCTGAAGCAGCCCTCCTAAGCTTGGCATTAGATATGCTCTATTCCTAGGACCCGCTTAGGCCGTGATGGTGGTGCCACTCATCTGATAGTCCTAGGACGGTGGAGAGTCACGAACCAAACTCTCGAGCCTACGGCATCGAGCTATTCAGAATTTTGACGCAAGCGTATTGCAAAGGAGAAATGCAAGAGTCTATGGTCGCAGAGAAGAGTCACTGCCACTGGAATCGACGTACGTTCCTGAAAGGGGTTGGCCTCGGAACACTGTCACTTGCCGGTATATCAACTACTGCCCGCGTGCCCTCAGCAGTATGGGCCGCTGCCAAGCCAACACGATTCGTCTACGCCTGGACTGCCTTCGACCTACTCGACCCTCACGTCAAGTATGACGGGAATGCCTACTTTTTCAACCTGAACATGTACGACAATCTGTTGCGTTATCAGGGAAATCCCCCAGAAATCGTCCCTTGGCTGGCCGAGAGCTACGACGTCACCGACGGCGGACGAACGTGGACGTTCCATCTGCGAAGGGGGGTGAAATTCCACGATGGTAGCCCGCTTGACGCCGAGGCTGTGCGCTTCAGTTTCGAACGGTTACTCACCATAGGCAAAGCACCGGCAGGGGTGTTCAAGCGTATGGGGCTCACCAGTGACAGCATCCGTGTCATCGACTCTCAGACGGTTCAAATTCAGCTGAGCCAGCCCTATGGCCCATTTCTCGCCGCCATCCCGATCGTCTCCATCATCAATCCAGCGCTGATCAAGGCCAATGAGGACAATGGCGACTGGGCCGAGAAATGGTTGGCACGCCAGGAAGCCGGTTCGGGTGCCTACTCGCTGGTCAAGTACGATCCGACTACTGGCTTCGTCATGAGCCGATTTCCCGACTATTGGCGGGGATGGCAGGAGAAATACGTCGACGAAGTCGAGATCCGCCTGATCCGGGAGACATCGAGCCGGATTATGGGTCTCATGAAGGGAGACATCCACACGGCGGACACCAACTTCCCGCCTGATCAGCTAGAGAAGCTGGAGCGGCACCCTCGCCTCAAAGTGACGGCTCACGAGTCGATGTCGCTCTGCTACGTTAAGATGCATAATCAGCGAACCCCCTTCACCGATATCAACATCCGCAAAGCGTTCAGCCATGCATTCAACTACGACAGCTTCATCAACGACATTTTGAAGGGGCGGGGCATCCGGAATCCTGGTCCTATGCCGCGGTCCATGTGGGGGTACCCCGTAGATCTGCCTGGCTATACCTACGACTTGGATAAAGCGAAAGCCTATCTCGGGCAGGCGCAGGTAAAGATCACGCGTCCGATCGAGATCCATATCCAGAGCGAGTTCGAGCAATTGACCCAGGCTGGTCTGTTGATGCAAAGCGACTTGGCCAAACTGGGCATTGAGCTGCGCCTGGTAAAATCGCTGTTTCCCAGCATCGTCGCCTCCACAAAAACGCCTGAGACCACCCCAGATATGTGGATTTACTGGGTCGGCACCCAGTACGTCGATCCCGAGAATTGGCTCGGCGACAGCTACGACTCGGCAAACTGGGGCTCATGGAAAGCTTCGGCCTGGTACAAAAACCCCCAGGTGGACACACTGTTGCAGCAAGCTCGCAGCCGGGTTGAACGGGAGGCGCGCGCCAAGGTGTACGAAGAGGTCTGTCGCCTCGTCGTCGATGATGCCCCAGACATCTGGGTTTATAACAGGCTCAGTATCCACCGCTGGCCAAGAATGTTCAAGGGTTCAAATTCTCCCCGGTAGGAGCGGGGCGGGACTTCTGGTACATCTATTTTGACCCCCAAGCCTAAGGGTGAGGCAAGCAACCGATGACACTCCAGGCAAGCATCGCGCAGTTTGTCTTTGCCATATGTATTCAAGCATAGCGAGCGTGCGAGGGGTGTCAATGGCGGGTGTCGGTTTGAGGCGGCCCTTGTTGGCACCGAATATGGGCCGAACACGACTCATGTGTGCGAGCCCAGAGCTCACTGTTTGCGGGCCGCTACCCCGGCGTGAGACTCCCTTCCAGCCATGATCAGGAGATCCCAGGCAAGATGCCCGGCCCTCACGCGGTCTGGGCACCCGTGTAACAGCGTAGTTCAAGCTTGTTCCCATCGGGGTCCCAGAGTTTAAACTGCTGCCCATAGCCCTGCGCCCCCCAGGCCGGACGCACCGTGTCCTCGACCTGAATCCCTTTGGCCTTCAGCTCGGCATGCAGGTGGTGCATGTCCGTCGGGCCAAGCACCAGGCAATAATGATCCATGTTCGGGGTCACACGCTCCCCGGCGGCGATGGGACGGATATCGATGATCGTCTCGGAGGAGATCCGGGCCGACACAAACCCGACGTTCCCGGCCCGGAATTCCTCCAGCCGCAGCAGTTCCAGACCGAGCACCTCATGATAGAAGTGCATGGCGCGCTCCACATCTTGGGTATTGATCACCATATGGTCTAATCCCACTACGTGCATGGCTCCCTCCCCAGGGTCTTGCCCTGCGAGTATGAGTTCTCGTCACGCGCCACTCGGCCTCGATCGCTACAGAGGACTCTGCCACCGTATCGCCGGGTAGCGACCATATCCTATGCCGCCTGGGTAGGGGTGTCAAGGAGTCCCCTGGGACTCGCAGTACTGTGGCATGAACTGCTGCACGGCGCGTGCGGGAATGTGGAGGACATCCAGGACATGCTTTAAGCAATTCCCCGGTGGCATTTCGGTTTCGAGTGCAGTCAGCAGTCGGCCAAGTTCCACCGATTCGTCGAGGGTGCGTGCATCCCTGTGGGTCCTGAAAACCCGTAGCAACCACAGACGATAGTGCTACACCCTGCATAGCACGACCCGTCATAGAAGGTCACAGTATGGCAGTGAGTATCTACTACTACTATGCCGATACCCCTTCCCAGTACTTGGCATGCCGGCCGGCGTCCGCCAGCACGTCACTGGAGACCCACTCTGCGCCCTTCTCTCTCGCTCGCTGGTCGTTCTCATCGCAGTAGGCGGCCAGATCGGCCACCACATGGTCGTTGATACACTTCCCCACCGGCTTGGCTTCCTTCATGGCCTCTTTGTATGTGCGAATATACTTCCCCACTCGCTCGGGACCGGCCTTGCCATGGATCAAGCAGCCGATGCCCACGCTCCCCCGCGATCTGCGCAGTTTCCTCCTGGGTGCACGCGGCCCACAGGGGAGGGGTGGGGCTTCTGATAAGGCTTGGGGATCACCTGACATGGTGGAATGTGATAGTACTGCCCGTCGTGAGAGAAGACCTCTTCCGTCCAGATCCGAGGGATGATGGACAGGGCCTCATCTGACCAGGGTGTCCTCGAGGTTCCGCCAAACGGGACCAGCTGCAGCGGTCTTGCCGAACATCCACTCCTGATCCTCTGGGCTCTTAAACTGCACGTGCTCCATCGGCAACCGCAGGGCATTGCGATACCCTTCGCCTCGCCCAGCCACGGGTGGGAAGTTGCTGCCCCACATCAGTCGCCGGGCCCCGAAGGCCTCAATGGCCATCTCGATGAGTGGCGGGACGTTCTCAAAGGGGAACGGCTTGCGGAGCGGCATGGGCCGCGGGCACAGTTCTCCAAACCCCGGCACTTTCATAAAGATATTGGGATATTGGGCCAGCGCCAGGACTCTCCGGTATCGGTGGTGAGGTGGCTGTGTATCCTGTCCACCGCCCCCGAGATGTTCGATAATGATGTGCAGGTGGGGCAAGGCCTTGATGATGTCCTCGAACGCCGGCGAAGCGAACTCCTCCACCGCAGACCCCTGAGCGCTGACCACGAGACCCAGGTCGGCGGCCTTCCGCCAGATGGCCAGGGGGTCGCGACCCGGCGAGCGTGCGAGTGGCCTCAGCCGGATGCCCTCAATGCCCTGTTTCGTCCACTCCTCCAGGCGTTCTGGGGCATCAGGCTGGTCGGTGTCAACCAATCCCACCACCGAAAATCGCCCTGGGAAGCGGCGCATACATTCAATGAGATAGGCGTTGTCGTACTCCCCGCCGATTTGGATGAGCGTCGCCTTCGCCACCCCGTGCCTGTTCATCTGGTCCAGGAGGGTTTCAACCGGCTCGTACCAGTAGGGTGACGCATGGCAGTGCGTGTCGACGACGACCATTGGGCGGCTCCTTTCTTGTCGTTGTCTGCGCTGGAATTCCCGGGAGTGTTCCTCAGTTTACGTGATGAACAGAGTCGGGATCAGGGAATAGTTGTTCGAGTTTATCATGCTTGTCCAGGAATGTCGCTGGGACACGATACCCGAGCAGCTCAGCTGTCATCCACACTCCATCAGGCATCCTTGCCGTCATGGCTGAGGTGACGGTTTGCCATTGGCGCGGTGACCCTTGGCCTCGCGTGGGTAATGTGGGCATCCGTGACAGCGACCACGCGCTGGAGCAGTCGACGGGCGTTTTCCTGCGTGCGCTTGCCAACGACACAGGCGACGATCAACCGCCAGGCTGACACAAAGGCCACCCACACTCAGGCATCGCCATAACTGTCGCCAGAGCCCCTTCGTCGTCAGTAGGTGAGGCTCTTGCGTCTGGACGACACTCCACAGTGCATCCCATGGGCATCCTGTGACATGGAGATACTGCTAGTGCGCCAACATCACCCGCCGACACTGACGGGCGCCACGATTCAACCAGGCGCAGATCGTCTGTTTGTCGCGTTGGACCATCCGAGCGGTCGCATGGATGGAAGCGCCCTCCGCCAGAGCGCGCACAGCCAGTTCAACAAGCGCCAGAGGCAAACTGGGTGCTCGCTCAAGCGATCCCATCACGTAAACTGAGGGACACCTCCCCAATTTGCGTCAGAACCCTTTTTCATCACGTCAGCCGGCGCAGCCTAACGCACGCTCCCGTATAAGAGGCCAATGCAGAGATCTCACACTTCTCCACATGAAGGTCTGGGCATGCCTGCCGTATCCGATTCTGCGACTGTTAGGGGTATAGCGATACGTAGGTGTGCGATACACCGCATACCTACGTATCCCGGCTGGACCCGATTAACGGAGGGGAGCATGGCAGCCTCTGCTTCCCTCACGTGTGTCTGGACGGCCGTGAGGGTGCGCGCTTGGGACAGTGGTGACGCCCTTTCACCCTTTGCGCCGCGTCTTGGTCTCGGCCCAGGCCGCAATCTTGGGCAGGGCCGCCTCGACGGCTCGCTGGTCAAGATCTCTGGCGATGGGCTCAGCCTCACAGCGGATCAGCATGGCCGGTAGCCGATGCGTGATCTTGTCCAGGGTCCAGGCCAGCGGATCGCCTTCGGCCGTATAGTCCAGCTCCAATCGCTCGTTCTTCTGGACAGTGGCATTGCGGTAATGGTAATGGGGGTGCACGGCGAAACAGTCGAAGCGGAGCAGTTCCTTGTCCTGGCCCGCGATTGCATTCCCGTAGACGTGGATGCACAAGCCCTCGTCCCGGCCGGGGAGCAGACGGTACTCCAGCCCAAAGGTCACAGCTCCCGCTGGGATCAGCTCCTCGGAACCGCCAATTTCGCCGCCCATCTGCGCATGCATGGTCGGTTGCGCCATGGTTTGTCCCTCCGTCGATTACACATATCGCCTCGGAAATTCAACGACTGACAGATGCCCACACGTGCGAAAAAGCAAATTTGCGACAGCACCTTTGAACGTGCCTATCACCTCAGCCACGGGACTCCATTCGTGCCCGCTTGACAAATGGGGTGCACTACACCATAGCGAAGTGAGGGTGCGCCTAGGGTGTGCCTATTGTCCGCCAAAACACCACTGTCGAGTTTCCTAACCCCCGTGCCCCTCCGCGACTATTGGGTTAAAGGTCACCCGCTTCAGCGGCAGGTTGCTGGTGTTGCGCCACTGATGGAATGCGTGGGGTGGCACCAGCACGGCATCCCCTTCGGCGACCGTGTACTCTTTCCCTTCACAGAACAAGGTGCCGTGCCCTTCCAGGATATAGACGACGTGCTCCCAGGGGTGAGCGTGGCCGCCACCGTCCGGGTGGCTGACGGCGCCTGGCGCCATGTTGCCGTTGTAGAGCATCACATACGTGGGCACGCCATCCCTGGTGTTGAGTATTCGGCTGCCGGTTTCCGCGTTCAAATCCCGATAGTTGCGGATGACCGGCACAGCGCCGTTGCCCGGCTGCCTTGGGGCGCTTCTGACTGCCCCCGGGCCGCCGCTCTGGGCGGCCATGAGCGGGTTGATCTCGATGCGTCGCATGACGCCCTGCCCACCGTTGTTCAGGGTGTAATGCTCCACATCCCCCGGGATAAAGATGGCGTCGCCCTCCCTGACCGGGTACTCCTTGCCGTCGCAGACCAGGGTGCCACGGCCCTTGAGAATATATACCTCATGCTCCCAGGGATGCGTGTGGTGCGTGCTGGTCTTGTCGGGATAAATCTCCGAATAGCTCATGGTGCAGGTGGGTGGGTCGTCGTCTAACGAGATGAGTCGGGCGGCCGGACCTTCTGGCGTATGGATACTTCTGAAGTTTCGAATGACGGGTTCCACAGCATTGCCCTCCTGTCAGTGTCGATGACTTCTCGCATGTTGAGTGTTCCCCGTTCTTGCACGATTTCGCGAGGCATGTGTCGGGTGTTGGCCCTCTCGAGGGGGAGAGGACATGACAATGCCAAAAGTGCACGTTCGGCACGCATAGCAACATGTCGAGGCATCATAGATTATCGTCCTGCCTGTCTGTGAACATTGATATAGCCATACATGCGCCTCTTTATCTGGGAAATGACTCGAATCGTGCTCGTCCCCCGAGCTGGTCCAGGTATTGGCGAAACTGGTCGATGGCCTTCTGCTCCGACATGCCGATAAAGTAGCGCAGGCCGTCGAGATACTTGACCATGTCGCGAGGGCGCATCCCCAGGTCATTCCGAGGATCGGACTGGTGGTACAGGGCGTCCATGCCATCTTCCAGCCCCACGTACAGGGCATCCTCCAGCACGGCAATGTCGCTGGGGGCCAGGTCCTGGCGCGCGATCCATCGAGCATACACGAAGGGGAGACCGGTCCATCGGTACCATTCTTCTCCCAGGTCATAGGTGTACGGGTAACCCCGTGCGCCCCAGCGCTGCCGCAGGGCCCGATTCCCGCTGAGGAGGAAGGCGTCGTAGGGGTCCTGGAGGGTCACATAGGCTTCCGGTTGGACGTGGTATTTCAGGCTGAGCAACACGTGCAGCAGTCGGAGGGCGGTAGAGGTCTCGTCGGTGATGCCGATGCGCGCATCGTTGAGCTGCTCGATGGGCTGCTTGGAGTACAGGAAGATGTTGCCAGCCCTCCTGGCGCAGGCGAGGCAAAAACCCGACACCGGCTGAAACCGGTCTTCCAACCGGAAGCAGTCCACCAGAGGCACTGGCCCCGCGTCAATGTCTCCCGCCGCCGCGGCGGCGGCCAGTTGGCTGGGCCCCATCGCAGACATTTCGATGCCCCGACGGGCCATGTCGAAATACAACGGCTCACATGCGAGATCAGGAATGCGACCCACTTTAATGGTCATCGTTGCGTCCCACGTCTGCTACCTATGCAACCGACCACAACAGAGCCACCAGGCTTGAGAAGCCCGGCGACCCTGTTGTCCCGACCCCGGAGGGATAGCAATGCGTCGGGACATTCTCCTCGCAGATCAACCCAGGTGCGGCTCCGATGCAGCCGCACCATTCGGGTCCTTCCTTTCTGCTTCCGGGTTGGACCTACTTGTTCTTGGTATACACCTGGATGCGCGTGCGGTAGGGCTCAAGCACCAAGATCCGGCCCTCCGGATCAACATCCACCGCGATGGGATGCTCGAAATACTTCACCCTCTCCAGCCCCCAGGCTACCTCCCGCTCGTTCCACATATAGTTGTTGGAGTCCAGCTTGGCGATGCCCCACTTGGATAAGGTGCCCTCCCCCAGGAAGGTGTAGATGTGGTTGCCACCCGAGTCGAACATTTGAAGCCGATCGTTGTCCCAGTCGGCGACGTAGATATCACCGTCCTTATCCACAGCGACGTCGCTGGGTCGATTGAATTGACCATCGCCACTACCGTGGCTACCGAACGTCATCAAGAAGTTTCCTTCAGGGCTGAACTTCTGAATCCGGTCGTTGCGCCAGTCGGCCACGTAAACGTTGTCCTGGGAGTCTATCTCGATTCCCCAGGGGAAGTTGAACTGGCCATCGCTGCTGCCAAAGCTGCCCCACTTGGCCAGGAACCGGCCGTCCTTGGTGAACTTCTGGATGCGGTGATTGGAACCGTCCACCACAAACAGGTTGTCCTGGCTGTCGAAGGCGATCCCCGCCGGACGGTTGATCTCGCCGTCGCCGGAGCCTTCTGTCCCCCACTTGCCCAGGTACTCACCATCGCCACTCCAGATGGAGATGCGCTGGAGCCACTCGTCACTGAGATAGACCTTGTCCTCCTTATCAACGGCGAGGCCACGGGGCCAGAAGATCTGATCGTCGCCAAAACCGCCAGTGGAGAATTGTCCCACGAAATGTTCATCGACCGTGCAGATGGAAATGCGTTTCAGATGGATCCGGTACTCGTAGGAGCGGTTGGCAACGTACATCAAACCCGTCCGGGGGTTGACCACCATGGCCACAGGATAGCGGAAACCCTGACCGGTCTGCTCGCCGCGACCAATGGTATGGCTATACGTCAGGGGCGACGCTTTCGTTTGCGTGCTGGGTCTGAGCTTAAGTTCTGGCTGACGCTCCCTTGGCGGTCCCCAGTAATTGTCGTTGAACACCATTTGCTTTGTGCTTGCTGTGCTCATTCTTGGCCTCACTTTCTGGTCTGTACATGGGCTGCCTGCAACGTGCCACAAAGACACCGAACTACAGAGAGGCATACAACCATGCTCTCCGTGTCTCTGTGCCTCTGTGGCTCACGGTGGATACGGCGTAAGGTCGAGGCAAGCCTCGCCTCTACGCATACAGGTCTAGCTGCTCGAAGGTCCCATTGACGATGGGCTTGGAGTCCAGACCCATCCACTGTTCCAGGAGGGTGGCATACAAGCCCCGGAAGTCGTAGTTGAATTGAAGGTCCCCATCCGCCTGCTTCGCCGGTGCCAGGGATGGGTACTCACTGTACAGCCCTCCCTTGACCTTGTCGCCCACCACCAGGGCCACTCCACCGGTACCGTGGTCCGTGCCAGAGCCGTTGTCTTTCACCCGACGACCAAACTCGCTGAACAGCAGCATGGTGACGTTGTCCCCCAGGTTGTGCTCGTGCAGGTCGTCGAAGAAATCCTTGACGTAATTGGCCACATCAGTCCACAGCTTGGCCTGCAGGGTCATGGCGCTGCCGTGCAGGTCGAAGCTGTTGTAGGGAGAGGTGGTGTAAAAGATCCGGGTCCCTACCTCAGCGATGATCGTCTGGGCCATCATCCGCAGGTACCGGGCCACCGAGTTGTTACCGTACTCCACGCTGGAGGCGTATTTCTCCGGCACCGTCTTGAGGATGTCGGCCCCCTTGAAGGCGTCCATCCCCGTCTGAGAGAGGTACTCGTGGGTGAAACTCGTTTCCATCGTCGGCGAGTAGATGCGGGTGAAGGTGTCGAGCGCTGAAAGCCGTTGCTCCTGTTCCTCGATTCCCGGGAGGAGACCATAGGCCTCCAGGTTCGCCACGGAGGCTACTGGTACCCCGGGGAGCATTAACGCATGGGGCAACCCCCGTCCGTAGTTGACGCCCGTCACCACGTTCTCTTTGGTGGGGTCCAGGTCTCGGATGGTCCGACCTAGCCAACCCTCGGTAGCGAACTTGTCGGGCTCGCAAGTATGCCATACATCCATGGAGCGGAAGTGGGAACGGTTGCAGTGCGGGAAGCCCACCCCCTGGATCACTGCGACCTTCCCCTCGTCGTACAGCTGCTTCAGAGGCCCCATGGCGGGATGGAAGCCCACCTGGCTGCTGAGGGCAAGAACCTGCTTTTCAGGCACCTGCAACGCTGGCCTTTCGTCGTAGTAGTTGGGATCACCGTAGGGAATAACTGTGTTGATCGCATCATTGCCCCCCGACAACTGGACGACGACCAGTACCGGGTCCTTTTTGGTAGTTGTCATCGCTTCCTCTCCTTTCAATTCGCAGTCAGCCTGCAGCGTTTGCCCCTCCCCTGGTAGGGCGGGTTCTACAACTGCAGGTTGACCGCTCCCCTTAGGCGAACTGGAATTCCTGAGTGGAGACGATCATTTGCAGCATCTGCCCGACTTTGCGGGCGAAGGCGCTGCGCTCTTCTTCAGTGCTTTGGCGCAGCTCTCCCCCTTTCTCGGCAAACTCGATGAGGCTCCGCAGCGTCTCCTCAGTGACCTCTACAGGCCCTATGAGGTCCAGACAGCCCTCCACGAACTCCTTGGGGGACATGGTACCCCGCGACATCAGGCGGTCTACGATGTCCTTTATGCCAGGGAGGTCGGTCTGACCCACCCACTCGGCAGTCCAGTTGATGCGCTCCAGCAGCGTCCCGCTGTCGATCCATTCCTTCCCGTAGTGCCAGCCTTCCACCGTGGGTGGCTCATACAGCTCCATGCCCATATACTCGGCTTCATAGCCGATGGATTCCATGCCAGGCCTGAACCCCTCCTTGAAATAGTCCACCAGCTTGATGACGCTCACCACCTGCTCGGCGGGGGTCTTGACCCGGCTGAAGCGGGCATTCTTGAAGAAGTCGGAGTTCAACAGCACCCGCAGCACCGGCCGGATTTCGTAGTGGTTGTCAAAGTAAGCCTTCTCCAGGGTCTCGATGGCGGCCATATCCCGGGGAGGAGACATCATCCACTGGGCCACCTGGGGCTCGTCGGCTACGAAGAAGTTGTACAGGTGGCGGCAGATGAACCGGGCGCAGGCCGGCTGGCGTACGATGATGTCGATGATGTCCTCCCCGTTCCAGCGCCCTGTCTCACCCAGGAACGTCTTCTCACCATCATCATGGTCGGCCGGGTCGTACAGGAATTGCCAGTCATAGCGGCCATAGGGGTAGCGGGGAATATGGCCGGTGTATGTCCAACCGGTGAAGGCCCGGGCGCACTCCTTCACGTCGTCCTCGGTGTAGTTGGGCTGCCCGTCCTTGCCCACGCCCATGGAGAAGAGCTCCAGCAGCTCCCGGCCGAAGTTCTCATTGATGGAGCCTTTATGGCTCATCCAGTTGTCCAGGTAGAAGATCATGGCCGGGTTCCGGGCCAGCTCCAGCAGCAGGGTCCGCAAGCTGCCCAAACCCCGGCGTCGGAACATCTCCACCTGCGCAGCCGTCATTCGACCATGTAATACCTTGGCGTCGCCGGTGCACAGAATGCCATGCCAGAACAGGGCCATCTTCTCTTCCAGGGGCCGCTTGCCGACAATCATGCGGTAGAACCACAACTGACGACTGGCGTCGGTGGCTGCCCGGTCATGCCATTCTTCCATGTACCGTTCCAGGAGATCGTACTCCAGGTCCGGCAAACGCTCCGGGTACAACAGCTCCTCCACGGTGGCTTCATATCCCTTGGCGGCATAAGCTTCCAACTCCGCTCGCGTCGCTCCGAAACCGGCGCGCCGCAACAGGTGTGCCATAAGGCCTATGTCTTCAGGCATCTCCTTACCTCCTCCAGGAAATTCGGTTCCCTAGTCGCGATGCTTCACCCCGTGAAACTCAGATTTGCTGTGTGACCATATGATCTCCTCGCCAAGGACTCAGGCTACCGATAGAGAACGTTTGATGCGAGAGGGAGCCACTTCAGGTCTTGGCTCCCCTGCGGTACGCTCTGCCCATGGACCCCTCATGCATCCCATCCTGCGTCTATCAATTCCGCGTGGTCGTGCAGGGCATCAGTTCGCTGATTTCGCGCCGGCTCCTCGTCCGCAGCGACATGCCCCTGGCCACCCTCCACACCCTGACGAGCTCTACCACACTGGGGAACGCATCAGTACGGGCTTCGTGGAATCCAAGGTCCATCAGGTGATCAGCACGTGCTTGTGCACACGCGAGCCGATACCGTGCACCCCATGCGGGGCGCCTCTCCTCTGACCGATACGCACGAGCGTGTTTACAGGCGATGGGAAGGCGACATTCCGGAAGTGGTCTTCAGGGTTTCTTGCATCCCCCGCCAGCCAATGGCGGCGTACCCCCCAGCATCAACGCTCTCCGGTGCAGAAACAATCGGGGGATGCCCCTCCTACGGGGGGGGATGAGCACAGGTCAGGCCTTGGGGCCTCACCAGAAAACTGGGTGGTGTGGGGAGAGATGGCAGGGGTGAAGGTGTACACGGTCGGGAGAAGTGGGTGTTCAGCATCGGGGCTCCCTCCATTGAGGCGATTCTAATCCGGAGCGCACCGCAGCGGTGTGATGAAAAAACTATGGACCAGTTGATCCAGGTTGTCAACGATAATTGTCATTCGGGTATTGTCAAGTTAACTGGTGGGTGGGTAGTGTCTCACTTTGCCTCCGAACTCATTGCTATATTTGGACAAAAAATTCAAACTGAGACACTACCCCACGCTGAGCATTGATAGTCATGCCCTCGTGTGTGCATCAGGGATCAGCCGGGTCCTCACATAGCATGACGGTCCACCGCGCGGCGTTATCTCAGTGACAGCCGGGTGCCCTGTACCATGCTTCCCAGAAAGGCATGTCGCCTGGTGCCGGTCCTCTGTAGGCCCCCGCTGGATAGCCCCAGCATAACGGTGTACAATCACGGCTGCTCCCCAAGTCATTGTATACTTCGCGCGCACGTGCCAGGTGTACTGCGCGGGGTCTTGGGTGATTCCTAGACGTGATCACCACGACGATCACGACGGAGAGGAATAGTGTGATCTTTCTATGAGGAGTTTGATCCATGCCTGCTGCCAGTATGATGGAAGTCATCCCCAGCGGCGCACCGCTCGGGGCAGAAGTTGTTGGTGTCGACCTGTCTCAGGAGATGGATGACCAGACGTTCCACGCCATCGATGCGGCGTACAACGAGCACATTGTCATCGTCTTTCGCAACCAGCAGCTCACACCCGCCCAGCACCTCCACTTCGCACGCCGTTTCGGCACCCTAGAGGTCAGCCCGCGCACGCAGTTCGCATTGCCCGGTTACCCGGAGATTTTACTCCTGTCGAATATTCTGGATGCGGCCGGCCAGCCGATTGGCAATGCCGATGCCGGACGCACCTGGCACACCGATCTGTCCTATACCGCCACACCGCCCCGCGGCTCGCTGCTCTACGCCATCGAAGTCCCGTACAACGAGCACGGCGAGGCCCTGGGCGAGACCCTCTTCGTCAGCACCGCCGCTGCCTATGAGGCGCTCCCCGCGTCTAGGCAACAGCAGTTACTCGGCTTACGAGCCATGCACCGAGCCGGTGCCAAACAGTATGCCCCGGGCAGCCAGCTCGCGGATGCGGTCAAGGACCTTCCCGACGTCAGCCACCCGGTGATTCGTACACATCCGGTGACGGGACGCCGCGCCATTTACGTGCGTGCCGGCGAATGCGTCGGTATCGTCGGCATGACCGATGAAGCGGCACTCCCCCTCATCCAGGAGTTATCCGACTTCGTGACCCGCCCCGAGTTCCTCTATCGGCACCAATGGCGCGTCGGCGACCTGCTCATGTGGGACAATTGCTGTGCCCAACACCTGGCGGTCAAAGATTATGACCTGCCGCAGCGCCGATTGATGCACCGCATCACGGTCAATGGCTCGGTGCCGGTGTAGCAGCTGAAAGCAGAAGAACACGGACCACGGGAAATATCGATCAGCACAAGAGAGTATAAGCGCGATCATGATTGACACGAGGGAGTCGCCCGACTATACTCCGGATATTCGCTCCGATGAAGTGGTGCCTCTCGACAGTGACGACTCTACAGGCAAACTAGGGCGTGGGCACCGACCATCCCAGGGGTCACGCCAGGTGACGTGTCTCATCCTCCGAAACCATGTCGATCTCCAGGCAGGCGTTCAGCGCGGGAATGATCCTTTACCTTGCCGATAGGGCGTCTCATCCCCCGCATCAGCCTTTCTTGCCTGAAAGATCTTGTCGCTCCTCACACAGCATCGAGTATCCCGTAACCGAACCGAGGCTCGTACATCTCAGGACAGGAGGTTGCGATGAGCACTCTCGACGTTACCATAACCCCCAGCACAGGCATTGGGTTCCACGACATGAATCTCGCCTCATTGAGGGCACACTTTGGTGGGGAGCTGATCAGCCCCGATGACCCAGCCTATGAGTCGTCCAGGCGGGTCTGGAACGGCATGATTGACAAGCGACCCGCGCTGATTGCCCGTTGTACAGGGGTCGCCGACGTCAGGCTGGGGATCGCGTTCGCCCGCACTCACGACTTGCTCGTGGCCATCCGTTGCGGGGGCCATAATGCCGCCGGCCATGCCACCTGTGACGGGGGTGTGGTGCTGGATCTGAGCCCAATGAAAGGCATTCGCGTCGATGCGGCCGGGCGTCGCGTCCGGGCGCAGGGGGGAGTCCTGTGGAGGGAGTTTGACCGTGAAACCCAGGTGTATGGCCTGGCCACCACGGGTGGGGCTGTCAACGACACCGGCATTGCCGGACTGACGCTGGGTGGAGGCATCGGCTGGCTGATGGGGAGCTACGGCCTTGCCTGTGACAACCTGGTGTCGGCCGACGTGGTGACATCCGACGGGGAAGTGATTACGGCCAACGCAACCGACCATCCGGACCTGTTCTGGGCCCTACGCGGCGGTGGTGGGAACTTCGGTGTGGTGACGAGCTTCGAATATCGGCTCCATCCTGTCGGCCCGATGCTGGCCGGCATGGCCATCTATCCTCGGTCACAAGCGCGTGATATTCTGCGGGCTCAGCGTGATTTCTCGCAAGCCGCCCCGGACCCCGTCGCGTCCTTCATCGGCCTGATGACCTCTCCGGACGGCGACCCCATCGTCGCGATCCCTATGGGCTATAACGGGCCACTGACGGAAGGCGAACGGCTATTGGCCCCGTTACGGCGCCTCGGAACGCCACTGTTTGACGACGTCAGCCCGAAAGCGTACGTCGACGTCCAGAAAATCTTCAGCCCTGACGCATTTCCACATGGGATGGCGCGCTACTGGAAGTCCAGTTTCCTGAAAGACCCCGGCGACCACGTGCTCGACATCGCCCTCGACTATGCCGCGCAGATGGCCTCACCACATTCGATGATTCTGCTCTACCAGGTCCAGGGAGCGGCCAACCGTGTCCCGCCAGAGGCCACGGCCTTTGGGTTACGCGACTCATTGTGGAACCTTGACGTAATCGGACAGTGGGTCGATGCCGCCGAGGCTGATCAGCACATCCGCTGGGTCCGTGAGTGTTGGGCGGCGTTGGAGCCCCATGCGACCGGTGGGGTGTACGTCAATCATCTGGGGGCAGATGAGCCTGAACGGGTGCGGGCCGCCTATGGAAAGAACTATGCGCGTCTGGTGGAGGTAAAGCAGCAATACGACCCAACGAACTTTTTCCGTTTAAATCAGAATATTAAGCCGGTTATGTAATATGATGTGGGGCAGACGGAGTAGGATAACGGCTGGGCAAATCATGAACATCCTCACGGGCAAGGAGGGCAGCATGGCCGCAACGCTTCACGATATCGTCCAGTCGTCCGAGGCGAAACGCCTGGCGACTGGTTTCGTGTTTACCGAAGGCCCCCTGTGGCATCCCGACGGCTACCTGCTGTTTGTGGACATCCGCCGCAGCGAAATCTTCAAACTGGTTCCGGGTGGCGAGCCAGAGCTCATACGGGAGCACAGCGGCGAATCCAACGGCATGACCTTTGACACCCACGGGCGGGTGGTCATTTGCGAGATGGTCAACCGCCGCGTGACCCGCATGGAGGCTGATGGCTCGTTCACCGTGCTGGCCGACCAATGGGACCACAAGCGCTTAAACCGCCCCAATGACGTGGTGGGCAAGTCCGACGGGAGTCTTTACTTTACCAATCCGGGGAGAGAGCGTCTCGATCCTTCAGCGGTGGACATGGCGTTCAATAGTGTGCACCGCATCAGACCCGACGGCACAGTGGATCTCGTGATCCCAAACGTCGACTATCCCAATGGCATAGCGTTCTCTCCTGACGAGCGCATCCTATATGTCTCCAACACGCGGCCCGGCCAGTATATTCTGGCCTACGACGTGCACCCCGACGGCACGGTCTCGAACGGCAGGCACTTCGCGGATATGGCCTCCGCAGATGCGACGAACGGCGTCCCCGACGGCATGAAAGTGGACCGCGAGGGCCGCGTCTACTGCACCGGCCCCGGTGGATGCTGGGTTTTCGATCCCTCTGGTGAGCTGATTGGTGTCATCCGCCTGCCGGAATATCCCGCCAACTGTGCGTGGGGAGGCCCCGATCATCAGACCATGTTCTTCACCGCCAACACCTCGATCTACAGTATGCGCATGAAAACGCCCGGTACCAGGATTCCGCGCGCCTCGTAGGAGAGTAGTTAGTGCACGGGGGCTCCTAGCCTGCGGCCGAGAGGAAAAGATCTCCATCCTAGCCGTCTTCAGGCTTCGTACCTATCTCAATAGATGAGAAAAGTCGCTGTGTTAGAGGCTGCTGACGTCCTATTGAGATAGGTACTTGAACGGGCGCCAACATTCACCAGAGAAGCAGATAGCCCAGTAGACCTCATGCCTTATTTCACGCGCCCTGCAATGGGCGACAGCGGGATACCGGCTGGCAGGAACTGGCCGTAGCCTGGTGGCTGCTCCAGCGCATGGTCTCTGAGAGGACTCCATGATCGGGAGCGGCCGACGAAGTGAGGTATATGGCTGTCGTGGTGCCCCAGGCAAGTATACGGCGAGGGCCATGATGCGCACGGGCGTTCCGTACGGTGATGAATGGGCGTCAATGCCGTTTGATGGCGTGCTGGCCAGGGGGTCGACCTGCTCCATTGCCGTGGCCGCGTGTCCTATCGGACTCTGAAGTGCTGAGTCGATTGGGATGATGAGTCCTGGAGGATGCGAAAGCCGAGCGCATAGAGCCCCAGTATGTGGCGGTTGAAGCGGCGGACAGAGGCCTCGTCCGGACTTGCGGTGCAGCCTTCGCAGGAGAGGATGTCATCCATGCACATGGTATCCAGATGATCAAGAATCGCCAAGCGCCTACAGGCTCCAAGGACGCCGGAGCATCATCATGTGCAAGCAGAGCAAGGGAATCTCTGGCTAGAGCCGTATACACGCTACCCATATGAGCGGACTCCCGCATCCTCGACGCCTCAACCGACGATTGCCACCCTTAGGAAACCAGCATCACGGCAGCCTGCAGAGACCAAAAACGGTCAACGCACACTCCAGGACCTGCTTTTCCCAGAAGGTCTGCTCGCTGCACGGCTGTCGGTTGGTCTCGACTCGCTCGATGATCTGCAAAGCCAACTGGTACAGCACCTGAACCAGAACAGCCTGGAGACCAGAACCCGTTATGCTCGATCGATTCTGAAGTGGTTCTTTCCCAATGGGCTTGGGAGCTTGGTGCGTCATGTCTGGGCTGCCTACAACGACGAGAGCGTGGCAGCGGACATCCTGCGGTACCTCTACCTCGTATCAGAACCGATCATGGGCGCCTGTGTGGCGGAGGCCCTGTACCCACTCGAAGAGGGGATGCTCATCCCAGCGGACTACTTTGATCGCTTCTTGAGCAATCATCTGGGCGGGGAGCCACCGCCAAAAACTCGTCAACGTCTCAAGACCAATCTCATGAAGCTGGGGTTCTTGGCGCGTGCGCGTGGCAAGCCTGACAGGCTCCGGCCGGTCATCCCGACGAACACGGCATTCCTCATCGTGTTGCATCACCTGTTCGCCCCGAACGGACCGCGGACCGTCGAGATGCGCTATCTCTTTGCCAACCCATTTTGGAAATACCTCGGCTTCAAGTCTGAGGACGCGGTGCGCGCAATGTTACGCAGCGCCGATGCGGCTGGGCTGCTTGGGAAATACATTGTGGCAGATCAGCTCGAGCAGGTCACGACGTGCCTAACCCTCCAGGACATCTTCGCACGGAAGGTGCGGCTATGAAGACAGCCGCCGATCTCTGTCGCCCTGACTCGGCAGAAGACCTGGGATAAGGATGTGGTGCTGTGGGTCGGCGCAGAGCATGCGCTCCTGCATATCCTGGCCCAGATCCCGTATGTGGTCCTCGACCTCCTCGATCTGTTCGATGAGGAGTGCTTGCCAATGGATGATGAGGAAACGCGGGTGCAGCTGCTGCGCGGCCTACGCCACCAGCTCCAGTCGTTTCAGGTCGGTCCGGAGAGACGTACCGTGCTCGTCGTGAAGTCCATCGGCCTCCTCGCCCGGTATCACGCGGGTGTGCGGGAGTTTTACGAGTGGTTCTGCGGCGACTTCGCCATGGTCGTGTTGATCCGCGATGGCCTCCTCGATGAGCGCGTCTGGTCCGAGGAGGTGGCATGCGACGCGGACCGCCTGCTCACATACTTTCACGAGCCCGGAGTCGTCAAGCAGGTCTTTGGGGAGAAAGGGTAACCCATGAGCATTCGCGAGCGCGACAGGATCATCGCCGTCAAGCCGGAGCCGCAGACGACGCCGAGTCTGGCACAGGCGATCACGCGCGCCAAGGCGTATGAGACCGTGGGCGATTACCATTTCACCCCATCTCTACGGGCTCACTTCAAACGTGTCTTCGATGGCATCGCGCACCGCAAGGGGCAGGGCTTTTGGGTGCAGGCCGAATACGGCGCCGGCAAGACCCATTTTCTGGGCGCACTCATCGATCTCCTCATCTGGCGTGACGCAGACGTGTGGGACGCCGTACGCGATGCGGAGATCAAAAGCGACTATGCGGCGGCGCTCGCCAAGGTGAAGATGTTTCCTGTGGCCTTCTCGCTGCGTGGGATGGGTGAGTCCAGCGAGAGTGATAGCCTGATGCGCATCTTCGAGGAGCAGATCAGGGAGAGTATCAGGACGTTTGCTCCCGAGCTTGCTGAGCAGGTGAAAGTCACCTCTCCAGAGTTGGCGGCCCACTGGTATGCGGAGGAGGCGAGCGACGACGAACAGGCGGGCGTGGCGAAGTTCTTCCGCCGCGAACACGCCTGTACACCTGAGGAATATCGGGCGCAGTCCGGGGTCAGGAAGTTCGGTCAGGAACTCGTGCGCTCTAAACTGCCCGAGGGCCGTCTGCGCGGCAAATTCAAGGAACGGTTTGCGTTCATCTACGAGCAGATGACCAAAATGGGGGGCTATGACGGCAGGCTCTTCGTCGTGGACGAGTTCCGCTCCTGGC
Source organism: uncultured Nitrospinota bacterium (assembly GCA_963707985.1). Classification (GTDB taxonomy): domain Bacteria; phylum Tectomicrobia; class Entotheonellia; order J063; family CAVPRW01; genus CAVPRW01. Next base: position 49,290 of record CAVPRW010000003.1, read on the forward strand.
AAGACCGCCATGTGGCAGGCACCGCGGCCTATGCCGAGGATGAGGAGGTCCTCGAGACCCTAGCGTTCGTCTTGCCGTCCCAGCACTGCAACATCGTCACGCTGATCGCCAGCCAGGGGGATATGCCGCAGAAGCTGTCTGGGGGTGGCGAGGGCGATCGCTTTATCCCCTGATACCTCCTGGCGGACAAGAACAAAGGGGATTTCGGCGAGATTGTCGGATTCCGGTGCCGGGAGCTGAGTCAGGGGGCGGCGACTGACATCAAGGACTACTACGACTACTGCCGCAAGGAGTACTCGCTTCATCCGGCAATCCAACATCTCCCTCGATTACTTTACGGCCATCTTCCCCTTCCAGCCACGGTGCTTCGACGTGATGCGCCGGATGACACAGAACGCCGAGAGGCATAACCTCCCGACCGCCCGCTCGGCCATCCGCATGGCCTGGCAGACTCTGTCGAATCCAGTGCTGTTGCAAGGCAAGCGCCTCCTGACGCTGGCGGACATCATGCACAGCGACGAACTGCAGAAAGGGCTGAACTCTGAGTACTACCGCGATGGCTATCTCAACGTCTGTGGGGCGATCGAGCAGCTCTCCGAGCTGGACATCGCCCCCGAAGAGCGTGAGCAGGCCCAGCGCCTGGTCGAGATCCTGTACCTGTGGGGCATCAGTCTGCCGGAGAACTTGCGAGACGGTCTCACCGCCCAGGAAGTGGCGGAGGCGGCATGGCTCTCGGACGATGCCGTAGGCGCGACGGCGCAGGCCGAACATTTGCTGGAGCAGTTGGTGCAGGGTGGCTTTCCCATTCGGGAAGAGAAGCGGACGCCAAGAAGGTCTTCGCCGGACTCTTCCACAAGGACCCTGCCAGAGCGGAAAAAGACGCAGTGGCCAACTTCGCCACCGGCCTATAGCTTGTCGCCAAGTCGCATCCTGCCGACTTCAACCCGACCGCCTCACAGGCTCTGGCCAAGGTGCGCGAGCACGTGGCGGGACGATCGGACCGGCCCTTGTCCGATCTGAAGGCAGCTCTGTATCGTCTACCCTACGGGCTGACAGAGTCGATGGTGACGCTGTACGTCTTCGCGCTGATCAAGTCCGGGGGCTTCGAGCTGGCCCTCAATCCGAATGCTGGGGCCACGCTCAGCGATGGCCGGCCCGTACCAGGCGATCGACTCACGGCGCATACCCTGCCCCTGTGTGAGTGGAACACCCGGCTCGACAGAGCCCTGCTCGGCTCCCGACTCGTCGAATCGCTGCACAAGGGGTGGAATGAAGTCCTCCCTTACGCGCGTATTCTCGACCCCGACCTGAAGCCTGCCACCACCCCCGACGAGGAGCAGGCGCGCAACGAATCGCTCCTAGAGACCCTCGCACAGTTGCAAGCTGAGATCCCTGAGGTGGACAAGAGTCTGGTCGAACTAGCCGGTGTTCTCAATGGCTCTATGCCACCAAGTCTCAAGGAGGTTCTGGCACGCTATCGCGGCTTGACCACTACCGCCAGCTACCAAGCATTCGAGGCGGCCGTGCGCGAGAGCTATGCGGACAAGGACGCCTTTGCCGTGGCACACACGCAGTACGACAGGGCGCGCCAAGTGCGCGACCGTGCTTTCCAGGTGAGCCAGACTGGTCGATTACCTGCACAGGGCATGCGCCGTGGACGAGGACATCGAGTTCGAGCGCACGGCGCTCCTGAGTATGCTTGGCTTTGAGTCGATGCTGCATGACCCATCGCTGATTGGGGCGCGCGAGGAAACCTTCGCCCGCTGGAAGACGCGCTACGTCCATGCCTACCGTAAGGCACACCGGGCGCATTACGAGGCTGTGGCTGCCCTGGCTGCAAAGCTGGAGACCTTACGTCCCAAAGCACGAGCACTGACGCGGATGAATAGCATCGTCGAACTGGGGCCTCCGCTGGCCGTCACTGCCGCTGTCGCCGGTGATCTCAAGGCGATCGAGGATGCCCTGTGGGTGTGCCCGGACGCTGCAGAAGCCGCTGTTGCCGGGAAGGACGCGCTCTGCCCCAGGTGCCAGTGGCATCCAGGCACGACACTGCCCGTGGAAGCCTTGTCGCGCTTGACAGCTCTGGTCTCGCAGGGACTTGCCGACCGTTTTCAGCGGTTCAAAGACGCGGCGATTGCGGCGATCCTCAAGAAGGCTGCAGCAGAAAAGAAAAAGCCCGGACTTGATGATCTCCTGGATATTATTCAGGTCGCTGACGCTGACCGGCTCGCTGGAGTGCTGAACGATGACCTCGTCGCGTTCCTGCGCCAAACCCTCTACGACGAGAACCTCGTGGATGAACAACTCTCACTGGCGCCGATCCTGCAACACATCGGTGCCATCGACGAGACGCGTGTGGAAGAGGCTGTTTCGACGCTGGCGCGGCTCCTGACGAAGGCCATCAAGGACGCCAAGGCCAAGCATGGGCCGAGCAAGCGCGTGCGGGTTTTCCTCACGCTTGACACCCCACTCGCCGGCATACCGGCCACAGGACTCGGGCCTCAGGGAGAAGAGACGCCATGAGTAGCACGGTAGATCCACTCAATACCAGGACACTCTAAGCACGCTCCTGGCGAACCATACGGGTGTAGGCCCTCCTCGGGTTTCGGTGTGCGTGGGGGATTCAATGTAGGTATAATCTCGCCTCATAAGCTGCAGGCTGAACAATATATTTATTCGGTCGTTAGGAGTCAGGAGTATTACCATGAGTCGAACTGTCACGCTTCCGGATGCCCTCTATTTCAGTCTGGAGCAGACTGCTCATGCTCACGGCTTCAGCAGTATTGCCCAATTGCTTGAGAGCTGGCAGTCCCGTGAGGATGCTCTGCACCACCGTCAAGAGATAGTAGCCCGGATCGATGCACTCCGTGAGCGCCTCTGCGCAACTTATGGTGTGTTTCCGGACAGTACAGAGGATATCAGGGAAGACCGGGCACGATAATGATCGACCGTGTTGTGGTGGACAGTAGCGTGGCTATCAAGTGGTTTGTCGAAGAGCCCTACTCAGTCGAAGCCCATCGACTGCTGGAGGGGTATCGGGACGGCACGCATACTCTGCTTGCCCCGGATCTGCTGTATGCAGAGGTGGGCAATATCGTCTGGGAAAAACACCGCTTCCAGGGCTTCGCAGTAGAAGATGCCGCAGAGATCCTCACGGCTTTTCGCTCCGTGACTTTCGTGGTGACCTCATGCGCTGTACTATTGGAGGAGGCGTATCGATTGGCGGTGAGCTACCAACGCACGGTCTATGATGCCATGTATCTCGCGCTGAGCCTGCGTGAGCACTGTCCATGGGTGACTGCCGACGAGAGAATAGCTAATGCGCTGGGTGCAACACTGCCACAGATTATCTGGGTTGCAAACTGGTCGTAGCGCGCAACCTTCGCCTAGCACGGGTTGCAGCCGACTGCCTCTAGCCTCCGTTGCGCTGCGGCTTCCGGCAGCGACAGAAACCTCGCGTGATCCGGCCGACTTCGCACAGCTCATGGCACAGTATTCTGACACAGTAGCTCGCGACTACCTGGAGCAAACACGGGAGATCATTACACTGGACTTTGGCCATTTTGAATAGGCAGGAGGGTGGGATGTCCTTTAAGATAGCTGAACTCTTCCAAAGCTCATGCGATCGAAGGAGGACCTGCCATGCCACCCCTGCCAGAAGCGATCATACGGATATTAGCACCGTTTGCGCCACTCTTTTCGCGCCGGGTGTGGTGCCATGCACAATCATTGCTCCTGGGAGCGATCTTGACTCCTGGTGCACGCACCGTGACAGCCGCCTTGCGGGTGATGGGGCTGGCCATGGAACATCGCTTCACGAACGATCATCGGGTGTTGAACCGGGCCACCTGGTCGGCCCTCCAGGCTAGTCGGATGCTGTTGGGGTGACTCGTCACGCGCTTGGTGCCTCCGGGAGCCCCTATTGTCCTGGGAGCCGATGATACGATCGAACGGCGTAGCGGACGGCAGATTACAGCCAAAGGCTGCTATCGCGATGCGGTGCGCTCCACGAAGAAGCACGTCATCCGCTGCTTTGGCTGGAAGTGGGTGGTGATGATGCTCTTGGTCCCGGTCCCCTGGGCACGACGGGTATGGGCCTTACCGTTTCTCACCGCGCTGTGTCGGCCAGCCGAGCAGGTCAAGACGCGACAGCACAAGACCAGCGTGGATTGGGTCCGGCAGATGATGCAGCAAGTGCGCCGCTGGCTCCCCGGGCGGCCATTGGTGTTGGTCGTCGATGGCGGCTTTGCCGCCGTGTCGCTGGCGCTGGCCTGTGTGAAGAGCCAGGTGGCCATGGTCTCGCGCCTGCGCTGGGATGCCGCCCTGTATCACCCGCCTGGCCCGCAGCCCGTGGGCAAACGCGGCCCCAAACCGTTGAAGGGCAAGCGCCAACGCCGCTTGCACGCCTGGGCGGAACGCGCCGATACACCTTGGGAGACGGTGGAAGTGGACTGGTATGGCGGTCGCCGCAAGAAGCTGTGGGTCTTTTCCCACACGGCCCTGTGGCACACCTGCGGCTTGCCCCCAGTCGACATCCGCTTTGTACTGGTGGGTGACCCCGAGGGAAAGCTGCGGATGGAAGCCTTCTTCTGGACCGACCTGCAGGCGACCCCGGTGCAAATCCTGGAGTGGGTGGTCATGCGCTGGTCGGTCGAGGTCACCTTTGAAGAGGGTCGAGCCCAACTCGGGCTGGAAACCCAACGCCAATGGTCGGACCAAGCCATTGCCCGGACCACCCCGGTCCTGTTGGGCCTGTTCTCGCTCGTCACCCTGTTGGCCCTGGAGTTGAGCCATGAGGGGCAGATCCCGGTGCCGATAACCGCTTGGTATCACAAGGCTGAGCCGACATTCTCGGATGGCCTGGGTCTGGTACGCCAACATCTCTGGCGTGCGCGGTATTTGGTGCACTCTACTCCAGAGGCAGAGTGTATGCCATTTCCTCAAGAGGCTCTCGATCTCTTGATCCATGGCCTTTCGCTCGCAGCGTAATTGGCCAAAGCCGAGTTGGATGCCCGTGCCGTATTTCAACAGTCTCCCCAAAAATGGGAAATAGTTCCCAATGATGGGGTCCATTATCAGGGAAGGCCGAATAGCTATGCAAGTGAAATCTCGCGTGAATCCAACGTGTTGATGGGACAAGGCTGGTGGCACTGCGCTTGCTCTATGGTGGGAGTACATCCTGGGATGTCATGGCAGCGGCCAAATCGGATAAAGGGATACTGCATATCGCTGGAAAGGAGATGAGAGGCGGTGGCCGGGATGCTGTACTGGATAGCCGTGCTCTCCGTGGTGGGGGGAGTCCTGGCCCTACTGGAGCGCCACACGGCAACGGTGGGAAAGGTTTGGCGAGGCGTGAAGAAACGAAAGCGGCATAGAACAACCCAGGGGTATGCAAACTATGGCCAAGCCTAACAAGAATCAATTCGCAGCTCCAGGGTTCCTGGGCCCTAAGGATGGCAGAGTCGTAGGAAAGGAGACACATATGTCGAATTGGATGAAGCATGTAGGTAGCTGTGTGTTGGTTTTCAGTGTACTCACTGTTGGGTTTGGAGGATTCCAGCCATGACAGATGCTTATCACCGTATCATGAACCCCTTGTGGCCATTCATCGGTAAGATGTACCGTCACCCTATTCATACTGGTGTTGTAGTTGCCATGAGTGCGGGAGTTATCGTGGCCTTTTGGGTTATCTGCGCTTCAGCGGGAGTTGGGTTTGACGGTCAAGTTAATTTTGGCCAAGTTCCGGTGGGAGGTAGCAAAGTTGAACTAGTTAAGAAGATCTGCATCAAGGGTGTCCTCGGTCCCTACGATATGGACGTCGACGCTTGGCTCTTAGACCCTGCTACCCTCCGTGAGGATGACTCTCCTCCCTTCAGTTTTGACGGACCTCGCTCCTTCGACCTCAAGGTGTACTGGCCCGGTCAACAGGAGTGTGCCCGAATCAAAGTGCTGTTTAGTCCGACGACAGATGGCTCTTTCGAGCGAATTGTCAAAATTCGGACGTTAGACAGTTTTGGATCCGGCCATACGCTCTATTACCAACTCCTCGGTACCGGGGAGTCCAGACTGGCGGTGATGCTCCCCGCGATCTTGTACCTCTTGCTCACGCCGTAACCCCAGAGGGTCCATAGATATGAACATTGAGCGCTCCTATGTGGCGTGGATAGTCCGATTCATCCGTTTCCACGGCAGGCGGTCTCGCTAAGACCTCTTCGCCGCCGAACCCAAGATATCGAGTTGTTCCTGACCAACCTGTCGATGCATGGAGACGCCTCGACCGCAATCAGGCCATGAAGGCCCTGATATTCCTCAACAAACGTGTCTTGAACCACCCTCTGGACGGCCGTATTCATATCGTGCGTACCGACAAGAATATCATTATCCCCATGGTTCTGACCTGCGACAAATTCGCCGCTGTCGTCTCTCCGCTGGACGGAACCGCCTGCTGGTGGCCAAATGTCTCTACGGGAGCGACTCACGCATTATGGAAGCCGCCCGGATCCGGGTCAAGGACATCAATTGTCAGATGCAGCAGTCGAAATTGCTCAAAATCCGGTTTAGCCTGGGGTGGCTTGGGCGTGGGCCAGCACGAGGCTATCCAAGGCTGGCATCTGGTAGGCCTTGGAAATCCGGTCGCACAGGTAGCGGTAGAAGTTCACGCCGTTCTTGCGACAGGTATCCAACAGAGACAGGAACACCTCCCAGGCCTGGGTCCCCGCGGCCGTGCGGGTCCCATTGGAGATTTTGCGCTTGATCACATATTCGCGTAGCGCCCGTTCGGCCTCGTTATTCTCTAACGGCACCTCTGGAAAGTCCAGGACCAACAGCAACGCGGCCTTCTTCTGCCGGGTCCGGGCAATCCGTTGGTCGAGGGCCTCATACCCCGTCGTGCGCGAGAAGAGGGCGTCGAACGCGGCTGACAAGTCCTGCTTCAGCGCTTCCGTGGGTGCCGCGGCGTAGGCTGTGAGGCGGTTATAGTAGTCCCAGATCTCGCTGCGAAAGTCGTCTACAAGCTTTTGATGGCTCGCGAAGAAGGGGTGCAGCTTTTTATAATGCCGTTCTTCATGCACCCAACACAGCCCCTGATAGTCGGTCTGGTGGCGGAACTGGGGCGCATCATCGCTGATGAGAATCGGCACATAGTCGCCTAAGGGCTTCGGCTCTGCGGCCAGCTCAGGACGTCGCTCTTGAGATGCCTGCACCTCCCCACCGGCCACCGCGGCTGTGGGACTGTCGCGCGGAGTGGGCTCTTCCAGCACGGCTACCAGACCGGCTACCGTCTCAGAGTTCTTGTGCCGATGGGTGAAAAAGCTCGAATAGTAAGGGTTACAGAGCGTCGAAAAGTAATGGTTCACGCCCGAGATGCGGGCTCCTGTATCGTCAATATGCTGGTAGGAGGTGGTTTGCAACCCGGCCTGCAGCACCGCCTTGCGCTCGTCGGCGAACAGGCCGAGATGTTTCTGAATCAAGATGTTGGAGATTTCGCCGGCGGAGATGACAATACCCTGCGCCTGCAACAAGTTCAGTATCTTCTCCTCCGGCACGCGCAACTCAAAGTAGAGCATCAGCACGAAGGCGTGTAACTCGCTGCCAAAGGATTGCCCCTGCAGCGCTTCAGGCAAAGAGGCTTCATACAGTTGGCCTGTACTTTTGGCGTAGAGACGTTCCAAGCGATAGCGCACGGTGTCGGTCTGAAAGAGGAGGTTTTGCACCACGACATCCCGATAGCCACGGTGTTCGACATCCGCCGGCAGCCGGCTGCGGTCCAGCCGGATGACGGTCTGCCGGTCGATCTTGATGCGCTCTTTCCGGGGGGGCGCCGCGCCTGATGCGCCACCGGACCGGGAGCGGGACTCTTGCCGAGGCTGAGGAGGTGTCCCCTGCGTCGGGGAACCGTTGGCCGGGATCGTTGGCTTGCCCTTTTCGCCCTGCAGCCGCGCGATCTCGTCGCGTAAGCCTTGGTTCTGGGCCCGCAGTTCATCGAGCTCCGCCGTCAGGAGTTCGATGTGATTGAGCAGCCGCTGCAGCACATCTCGCGTCGGCTGGTCGAGCTGCAGTTCGCTGAGGTCTATCCCTTGGAGTGGCTCGGTCATAGTGCTGGTACTATACCACAAGAGTACACGGGGTGTAAGTCAGCGCGCGCGCAAGAGAATGGGGCGCACGCCCCTTGTTCATCCCTTTTCATGGGGGGGCACCACCAACACAGCAGTCGGCATCTTCCGGCCTAGTAATAACCAGTTGTTTAGTGTAGATAAGAGCTTTATAGAGGCAGGTATAGGAAGCTACAGAATTTCGTGATGTTGGCCTGTCCATCGCACATCACCGAGACCCCCTCACCTGATCTACGAGGGTTCAATTCCCAAATAGCCACAGTCGAGCTCAATCCATCTGAAATGATCCTGCCAACGCTGTATCCGGGGATGAAACAAGGGTGACAATGCGCTGGTAACTGGTTCCCGGGCGGTGGTGGCCGTCGCCTTGCTGGTGATGTCGTAATGGCTCATGATCTCCCTTTGCTCCACGAGGGTGTCATCTCTTATACTGATGCTCAGTCGAGGCAATCGCGAGGCGAAACGCAAGATGAGGGCATCCTGATGAAATTCGGCGTCATGTTCTTCTCTGCCGATAGCAACGTCGAGGCACCCCACAACCTGCTGCTGGAGGTCGCCAGGTTCGCCGATCGCCATGGCTTCACCTGCATTTGGACACCCGAACGGCACTTCAGCCCGTTCGGTGGACTTTTCCCCAACCCGTCCGTCCTCTCTGCCGCCCTCGCCATGATCACGAACCGCCTGCAATTGCGCTCCGGAAGCCTCATCTCGCCGCTGCATGACGCCATCCGCATTGCTGAGGAATGGTCCCTGGTCGACCAACTCTCCGCCGGTCGCGTCGCGATCTCCTTCGGCTCTGGCTGGAACGTCAACGATTTCGTCTTCTTTCCCGAGCGCTACGAGACGCGTCGGGAAATCATGTACGAACAGATCGACACCATCCGGGCCCTGTGGCGGGGCGAGCCCATGACGCCGAACGAACACCTTCGGCAAAGAGGTGCAACTCACCCTCTACCCGAAACCCGTCCAGAAACAGCTCCCCATCTGGATCACCTCCTCGGGCAACGTGGATACCTTTCGCTCGGCCGGGGCCTGGGATGCCAACGTCCTGACCCACATGATCACGCAGGATATCTACACCCTCAAGGACAAGATCAGCATCTACCGCCGGGCCCGGGTCGCCAAGGGACTCGACCCGCTCAAGGGCATCGTCAGCCTCATGCTGCACACCTTCCTGGGCGAGGCGGTCGAAGATGTGAAAAAAATCGTGTATGATCCGTTTCGCGAGTACCTGCGCTCGGCCATCGACCTCGAGCAACTGGCCGCCCAAGGGGGTGGAGTCATCAGCGGTGGCTTGCACCACACTGGAGAGACTCTTCCCCCGGCGAAGGTGGAAGAATTGCTCGACATCACCTTTGAACGCTATTGTGAGACCGCCGCGCTCATGGGTACCGTGGCCAGCACCGCGAAATTCATCCAGAAGCTCGAGGTCATCGGCGTGGATGAAATTGCCTGCCTGGTTGACTTCGGCGTTGCCAAAGAGCAGGTCCTGGCCAGCCTTGAGCACCTGGTCGCGCTCAAGGATAGGTTCGACATCGACTAACACAGCCAGGACACCACCCGAGGAGAGCCTGATGACCAAAGTCTACGTATTTCCCGGGCAAGGTTCACAGAGAAAGGGCATGGGCGCTCAGCTGTTCAATGCCTTTCCCGAATTGACCGCTCAGGCAGACACCATCCTGGGATACTCGATCAAGGAGTTGTGCCTCAACGGTCCCGACCAACAGCTTAGAGACACGCGCTATACGCAGCCTGCCCTGTTCGTGGTCAACGCCCTGACCTATCTCGACAAGCTCCGCCAAGACCCCGCCATGCCGGATTATGTGGCCGGGCACAGCCTGGGGGAATACAACGCGCTGTGTGCCGCCGGCGTGTTCGACTTTGCCACCGGGGTACAACTGGTCCGCAAGCGGGGCGAGCTCATGAGCCAGGCTCCCAGCGGCACCATGGCCGCAGTGTTGAATTGCCCTGAAGCCACCGTGCAGCGCATCCTACGGGAACATCGGCTGGAACGTATTGATGTGGCCAACTTCAACACCCCCTCGCAACTCGTGCTCGCTGGTCTACGCGATGACATCCTCAAAGCCCAGCCACTTTTTGACTTCGACGACGTCAAGTACATACCCCTCAACGTCGGCGCCGCCTTTCATTCCCGTTACATGCAAGCGGCCATGGAAGAGTTCGAGCGTTTCCTGCAAGACGTCTCCTTCATGCCACCTAACATTCCGGTGATCTCCAACGTGCATGCTCGTCCCTACCGGCTCGAACAACTCAGAACCAATCTAGCCGAACAGATCTGCCGGCCTGTACGGTGGACCGAAAGCATTCGCTACCTCATGAGCCAGGGCGCGCCGACTTTCGAAGAATTAGGGCCCGGCAATGTGTTGACCAGGCTTATCGCCGACATTCAACGCACCGCACCCCCCCTAGTGGTGGAAGACGAGCCACACCCGGATGCAGCGCCGCGACCGCACAGTCGTCCTGTGACAGAGCCCCCAGCCCAGCCCGCCAAAGCTAGCAGCCCTGCCCCGGCGCCGTACCTGCCAAAGATCACGCCTGAGCGCCTGGGCTCTGAGGAGTTCAAGCGCGATTACGGATTGCGCTACGCTTATGCCTCCGGGGCCATGTACAAGGGCATCGCCTCCAAGGACATCGTCGTGCAGATGGGCAGAGCAGGATTTTTGAGCTTCTACGGCACCGGCGGCGTGCGCTTACCCGACATCGAGCAAACCATTCGCGCCATCCAACAAACGCTCAGCAACGGCGAGCCCTATGGCATGAACCTCCTGTGTAACCCCATGCGACCCCAGACTGAAATGGACACCGTCGAGCTCTTTTTACGGTACGGCATTCGCAATGTCGAGGCCTCGGCCTACATGCAGATCACGCCGGCGCTGGTCAAGTTCCGCCTCAGCGGTCTGGACCGGGATGCGCGGGGCACGCTGACCATCACCAACCGGGTCCTGGCCAAGGTGTCCCGGCCGGAGGTCGCTCAACTGTTCCTGAGCCCCGCCCCGGAACGGATCGTCAAGCACCTCGTAGACCAGCACGAGATCACCGCCGAGCAGGCGGCATGGTCACCAGCAGTGCCTCTAGCCGATGACCTCTGCGTCGAGGCGGACTCGGGCGGTCACACGGACATGGGTGTCGCCGCTGTCTTGATCCCCACCATCATCCGCTTGCGGGATCGCATGCAACAGCAGTATCAGTATGCCCGACAGGTGCGTGTGGGCGCCGCCGGGGGGATCGGTACTCCGGAAGCCGCAGCGTGCGCCTTTCTGCTCGGCGCCGACTTCGTCCTCACAGGCTCGATTAACCAGTGTACCGTGGAAGCGGGCATGAGCGATGTGGTCAAAGATATGCTGCAAGACATCAACGTTCAGGACACTGACTATGCACCGGCTGGCGACATGTTCGAGATTGGCGCCAAGATCCAGGTCATGAAACGAGGGGTATTTTTCCCAGCCCGGGCCAATAAGCTCTATAGTCTTTGGCGCGAACACGACAGCCTGGCGTCCATCGATGCCCAGACAGCGAAGCATATCCAGGAGAAGTATTTCAGACGGAGCTTCGAGGAGGTCTACGCGGACACCAGAAACCATTACCTGACGATGATGCCCGGAGAAATCGACAAGGCAGAACGCAACCCGAAGCATAAAATGGCCCTGGTCTTCCGTTCGTACTTCATCCAGACCATGAATCTAGCCCTCGCCGGGAACGTGGACCGACGGGTCGATTTCCAGGTCCATTGCGGCCCATCCCTGGGCGCCTTTAACCAATGGGTGAAGGGCACGGAGCTGGAGGACTGGCGCCGACGTCATCCCGACCAGATTGGCGAAATGCTCATGCAAGAAACCGCGGACCATTTAAACCACCGCTTGCAGTCGTTTTACTCCCCCAACCTCGGCGGCATGGATCATGGGTCACTCGCACGACCGTGAACAGCTCCACAGGGTAGCGACCCTGCAAAGGCCTCTATGGGAACGGTGATCGACATCGGCATCGATCTCGAAGAGATCAGCCGGGTGGAGCGGGTCTTCTCCAGCCCCAGAGCCCTGGCTCGCGTCTTCACCGCCCACGAGATCGCCTACTGTCAACCGAAACGCCACCGCTTCCAACACCTGGCCGTGCGCTTCGCCGCTAAGGAGGCCGTGTTCAAGGCCCTCGGCACCGGCTTGAGCGGAGGCCTGCATTGGACAGATGCGGAAGTGCGGAACGAGCCCTCAGGCAAGCCCTACCTCCTCTTGTCGGGTCCCGCCAAGGCGCTGGCCGATCGACTCGGGGTCCATACCATCCTGGTATCGCTGTCGCACAGCCGCCAATATGCCATCGCGCAAGTCATGTTGCTGGGGCCCTGCACTCTCGAATGACTTGACGCCGTTGGATAAGCGGTTCATGTCCGGATCAGTGGGTAAGGAAGGTTTTTGTGGAGAAAACCCTTGAACTTCGGGCGGAGTTGCCACACCATATTAGTCTAATGGGCACCCGACCGAAGCATCTATCTCAATCGATCAGGAGGTTACAATGCGCACCTTGATAGCGATCAGCGTCCTCTGGGGCATAGCCGTACCATTCGTGCTGTGCACGCTGGTTTCGGCCGCCGAAGGGCCGAAAAAGACCGCCACTGTCGAGGGCATCACCGAATATCAGCTCGACAATGGCCTGCGGCTTCTGCTCTATCCCGACAGCTCACGCCCCAAGGTAACGGTGAACATGACCGTCCTGGTGGGCTCGCGTCACGAGGGGTACGGCGAGACCGGCATGGCTCATCTGCTGGAGCACTTGCTCTTCAAAGGCACGCCAATGCACCCCGACATTCCCAAAGTGCTGCGCGAGCATGGCGCCCAGTTCAACGGCAGCACCTCGGCGGACCGGACGAACTATTTCGAAACCGTCCCAGCCTCGGACAACAATCTGGAGTTCTTCATCCGCCTGGAAGCCGATCGCCTGGTCAATAGTCATGTGAAGAAGGAGGACCTCGAGTCGGAGATGACCGTCGTACGGAACGAATTCGAGCGGGGAGAGAATTCGCCGACGGCTGTGCTGATGAAGCGGATCACCGCCGCCGCGTACAACTGGCACAACTATGGTAAGTCGACGATCGGCAACCGGAGCGATATCGAGCGTGTGCCGATCGAGAACCTGCGGGAGTTCTATCGGAAGCATTATCAGCCCGACAACGTCGTGCTGGTCGTAGCTGGCCAATTCGACGAGGCCAAGACACTGGCGTTGGTGCAGACGTACTTCGGTGCGATTCCACGGCCACAGCGCGCGCTCAATACCACATACACCGAAGAACCGGAACAGGATGGTGAGAGGCTGGTGACGCTGCGGCGCGTCGGAGACGTGGGAGCGGTCGGAATCGCCTATCACATCCCCGCCGGTCCGCACGAGGACTGGGCCCCGCTCCAGGTGCTCACCACCATCCTCAGCTCGGAGCCCTCTGGGCGGCTCTACAAGGCACTGGTCGAGACGAAAAAAGCCACCCGCGTCTATGCCAGCGCCCGTGGCCAGCATGATCCGGGCCTGCTGATGACGCAAGCGGAGGTGCGCGACCCAAAAGAGCTGGATGAGGTGCGCGAGATCATTATTTCCACGGTCGAAGATATCGGCATGCAAGGCGTAACCGCCGAGGAAGTGAACCGCGCTCGACAGCAGATCCTCAAGGCCCGCGAGCTGGCCGCAGTCGACACCAACCAGACCGCGGTTGCGCTCAGTGAATGGGCCGCCCAGGGGGATTGGCGTCTGTACTTCCTGCACCGCGATCGCCTCGAGCAAGTCACGCCCAGTCAGGTGCAAGCTGTTGCGGCGCGCTATCTAGAGAGCAACAACCGCACCGTGGGCCTGTTCATCCCAACCGACACGCCACAGCGCATCACGATCCCCACCACGCCGGACGTCAACTCCTTGGTCGAGGGCTATACGGGCCGCGAGGCCATTGCCGCGGGCGAAGTGTTTGACGCCACGTCAGCCAATATCGAAGTCCGTGCACAGCGCATGAACCTGCCTGAAGGCATCAAGGTCACCCTGCTGCCGAAGAAAACGCGTGGGCAGGAGGTCCAACTCGTGTTAACGCTACGCTATGGGAACGAGGAGAACCTCAAAGGCTATGAGTCCGCCGCCAGCCTCCTGCCGCCGCTCATGCTACGGGGCACAAAGCAACTCAGCTACCAGCAACTGCGCGACGAGCTCGATCGGCTCAGCGCATCGCTCGGTGCCGGCGGAGGCGGTGGCCGAGGCGGCCAGGGACGCGGCGGATCTTCCGAAGCCGGGATGGCGGGCGCCCTAAGCTTTTCAATCCACACCAAGAGAGACAGTCTGCCCGCAGTGCTCGAGATCCTACGCCAAGTGCTGCGCGAGCCGGCGCTTCCCACCGATCAATTTGAGCTGATCAAGCGTGAGTGGTTGGCATCGATGGAGCAGTCGCGAACCGAGCCCGACGCACTGGCCAATCGTCATCTCCGCCGTCAACTTGCGCCATACGCCAAGGACGACATCCGTTACGTGCCGACCATCGAGGAATCGATCGATCGTCTCGCAGCCGTTCACTACGACCAGGTCCGACAGCTCTACCACGAATACCTTGGCTCCCAGGCAGGAGAACTAACGATCGTTGGCGATTTCGACCCTGAGGCCTGTTTACCGATCCTCACACAAACACTGGCTGGGTGGACGCCGATCAAGCCATACGCGCGCATTGTGACCCAGGCGCCCACCGGGCTTGTCAGCTCTCAGCAGCAGCTCAACACACCCGACAAGGCCAATGCTACGTATGCGGCCGGCATGGTCCTTCCTCTGCGCGACGACGATCCGGACTATCCGGCGCTGGTCATGGCCAACTACATCTTCGGCGGCAGCGCGCTCGATTCGCGCCTGGGTGCGCGGGTCCGCCAGCAGGAGGGATTGTCCTACTCGGTCGGGTCGAACCTCAGTGTCTCATCATTCGACACGCGAGCGAGCCTGACCATCAATGCCATCTGCAATCCGCAGAACATTGACCGGGTGGAAAAGGCTATCCACGAGGAATTCGTCCGTCTGCTGCGTGATAGCGTGACGGTCGATGAACTAGAACGCGCCAAGCAGGGGTTTCTGGAAGCGCAAAAGATCCGCCGGACCATTGACGGCGCACTGGTAGGATTACTTTCCGACCTCAGCTATACCGGCCGCACGATGATCTACCAGGAGGAGCTGGAGGCAAAAATCGATGACCTGACTCCTGAGCAGGTTGTCACCGCAATGCGAAACTACCTCGACCCAGAGAAGCTAGTCATCGTGACGGCTGGCGATTTTGGCATGAAGCCCGAGGCAGGCAAATGAGCACATGTGGCCGACGGGGCGTAGGCAACTCGTCGAGATTCCCCGCGCTGTGACAGATTCATGATATAAATCCATAACGCGGAGACGGCACAGGCGTACAAGCTAAGGGCAGTACTTTAGCCTTGCACAGAGACGGCTGAGGTCGCCGACATCGTGTTCGCCAAAGACAGATAGCGACCTGCAGCTGGAGCCCGTCATTGTCGCTGCGGGCGGCCGAGGGCGAGGGCCAGGTCTCCAGTCGTGAGGCGAGATAAGGGAGGGTATGATGAGCAGCCCCGCATTCGACATCACTGGGCAGAAAGTGCTGATCACCGGAGGAGGCCGCGGCATTGGCAAGGGCATCGCCCTGGCCTTTGCCGAGGCCGGTGCCGATGTGGCGGTCAGTGCCCTGACCCCCACCGGGGTCAACCGCGTGGCCGAGGAGGTGCGGGCCCTGGGCCGGAATGCCTTGGCCCTTACCGGCGACGCCACCAAAGCGGCCGATATGGACAGGGTGGCGCAGCAGGTGCTGGAGGGGTTTGGCCATCTGGACACGCTGGTGACCTGCGTGGGCGACTCCATCCGCAAGCCGGTCATCCAGCTGCCGGGGACCGCCACCGCAGGTATGACTGAGGACGAATGGCACTTCATTGTGGACATTAATCTGACTGAGGCCTTTCAGGGCTGCCGTGCCCTGGGCCCCCACTTGCTGGCGCGTCGTCAGGGCGCGGTCGTGAACATCTCGGGCTGGGCCTCCTTCCGGGGCCGGGCCGGGTCAGCTGCGTACGACGCGGCCAAAGCCGGGGTCATGCGCTTCACCGAATCACTGGCCCAGGAGTGGGCGCCCTATGGCGTACGGGTCAACGCCGTGGCCCCGGGCTCCTTCCCCGATCCGGAGCAGATGTCAGCGGAGGCCTACCAGCAACGGGACGCCACCGCAGCCAAAACCGTCCCGCTCGGACGAGTGGGCCGCCTGAAGGAGGTGGGGTACCTCGCGGTATTCCTGGCCTCTCCTGCGGCGGCCTATGTCACCGGGCAAACCTGGGCTGTGGACGGCGGGGTGAGCATCCAGAGCCCGTAACCGACCTGACACCCAGGCCTGCGACGAGTCGCAAGGTCCTCTCGACGATCTGGTGCGCAACCGACTGGGCCAGCTAGTAGCCCAAATCCAGGAGGTAGTCTTGTTGTGTTCTCGCAACCCAGATGTCAGAGCCGTTCACCGACGGTCGGCCAGCCCGTTGATGCCTGCCAGATCCCTGGCTAATGCCGCGAAAGGGCTCGTATCATAGGCACTCGCGAGCCGCTGTTTATTGGTAGCCAGGCTGCTGACGTTGTACATCTCGAACAGCAGCTGGCGAGAGCCGAAGGCGTCGCAGGTATACTCCCAGGCCAGCTTGAGCAAGCGAAAGTACTCGGGTCCTCCACGATCTTTGCCCACCACATAGCGCTGCAGGAGGGGACCGACCTCGGGGTGGTGCAGGTCGGCATGGCCCGGGGCCATGAGGAGACCTGAGCCAGACAGCTCGCGTATGCTCTGCAGCAGGTGCGGATAGCGTTCAATAGCGCAGATACGGGCTGCCAGCGCCCTCGTGGGGTCAGGCAGGGCCAGGCCTGACGCAGACTTAACTGGGTTGCTCTCGGCGGCTTGAATGAGGGCCCGCAGGGTCTCAAGGTAGACCATGGCATCGGCCATGGCCATCTGCACCAGGGGCTGGCTGGCGGTGCCGAGGGCGTCGGTGATGGCAGCGCAAAGGCCTAGCAACACCTCAGCCTTGACGGCCATGCGCACCAACACGTACCAGGGGCCAAGGCCGACAGCGCCCTGAAACACCTGCGCTTCAAAGGTGGGATCAGCGGTCTGGGCGCTCCGCAGGTAGAAGACCCGCTCCCACGGGATGAACACATCATCGAACACGACGACAGCGTCCATTTCATCCCAATAGGGGCTGAGGGGATGATCTTCCGGGTTGGGAGGTGTCAACGGTTGTCGACAGACGAGGTGGATACCATCGGCGTTCACCGGCGTAGCGAAGTAGACGACTTCCTCGGGCTTGAGATCGGGCCGTGGCGCCGTCAGGCAGAGGAGCTCATTGGCGTATGGCGCCTGGGTCCCAACCCCCCTGGCTCCGCGCACGATGAGGCCGTCGGGACGCCGTTCCACCACCCGTAAGTGCTCCTGATCGGTCGTGGGGTGGTTGCGATGACGCAAAGGATCAGTGAAAATGGTGCCAATACTGACGTCGTGCTCTCGGCAATACTCCACGTAGTGCGTGACGTGGTCGGCGAAAGCCGGGTCCACCTCACCCAGGGGGTGTCGCACATCATAGAGTCCGATCACGACCGTGGCCAGGTGCTGTGGTAAGCGGGCCGCAACGCCTCCGGTCCGACGCACGAGGAATTCGTACATCTGCCGCTGGCGCGCCAGGTCGTCCACCGAGTGCGGCAGCAGATAGGCCAGGCTCACCAGCTGGCCCGTGGTGGGCGATAGCATGGTCAGCAGATCCTGCTGCCCCGGGTCATACTGCAGGTCGTAAACTGCGGCCACACTCCGAGCGCAACCGGCCAGCGCAGGATGAGTGGTGACGTCCTCCACCTGCTGCCCCAGCAGCCACACGCGACGTCCGTCCCTGAGGCTCTCCAGATACTCTTCGCCCCGGCGTATGGGCATATCCTCACCTCTCGTCTCATTCCGGCGTTATTAGAAACCCCATCGTCTTCGTGGAGCAGAAGAAGTCAACGCACATGCGCCTCTAGCATTTATGGCAGGACTTCCGCAATGGCGGAGATGTCTTTCTTCGCCAATCCCTGCCGTACCGCGGCCTCATACACCGAGATAATCTCAGGCATGCCCAGCGTGGAAATGCCCATCTCTCCAGCGCTACTCTCGATGAGCTTGAGATCCTTGAGTGCGTGCTCGATCGGGTAACCCGGGCGATAATCCTGGTCTACCGGGTTATTCTGGACCACGTTGTGGAACGGCACACGGGTGCGGACGGCGATGCAGTCGCCGGTCGATTTGAGCCAGATCTCATGTGTCATGGCCTCGTTCAGCATGACACGTTGCGCCATGCGTGCTGCTTGCACCACACTCACCATCGACGCCAGATAGATCCAGTTATTGCTCAACTTTGCCACGGCGCCGCTGCCGACCGGTCCACAATGGTAGATATTCGTGCCCAGGACGTTGAGGATGGGGCGCGCCCGTTCAAAGGCTTCCAGCGCGCTGCCGACCATGATGGTCAGCGTGCCACGTTCGGCACCGATGGTGCCGCCGCTTACCGGTGCATCCAGATATGCCACTTCTTTGGCGGCGGCTTCGACCTCCAATTCGCGCCGAGTCGCCGGGTCGATGGTCTCCATGCCGATGATCATGCCGCCGCGCGCCATACTGCTGAGCAGGCCATGCGTCACCTGCCGCGCCTCATCGGCGTTGCCCACCATGGTGATGCCGATGCTAGCACGACTCCCGACTTCAGCTGCGCTTGGGGCATAGGTGGCACCGGCTTGGATCAAGCGTTCGACTTCAGGACGCGTCCGCGTGCGGCTATAGATCACCAGTGAGTGCCCAGCGTTCAGCAAGTTCTGCCCCATAGGGCCACCCATGGCCCCGATGCCAATCAAGCCAATGCGTTCGGCCATCATGTCCTCCTATTTTGATCGCAGCCGAGGGTCAGCGTTTTGCTTAGGGCAAGTGGCTCCCACTGCCGGCTGCGCTTCGTCTGCATGGGCCAGCAAGAGCATACGAGAAAATCTCGGACAACCCCGTCTAGGGGGAAGGGCTTGTTGCGATTGTGCGCGGCTCCAGCCTCCCGTGTCAAGGGTGGGATGTTTGCGCTCGCGGTCACCTTACTTCCACTCAGAAATGGTCGAGAAGATGAGCTCGAAGCGCGAAGTATTAGACAAATCTATCCACAATGTTCAGATCTGAATATTCATGGCCAGATCTCGACAATACCTGAAACCTATTGACATATCACGCGAAATTGTGCGATTCTTCTCACCGACGCACTTTCGCTATATGATTCTGCATAGCCACGCCCCGGGATCCTGCTGCTGTGACTCCGAGGCACACTCTATGATTTCAGATATTTTGCCTCAATCAGCGCATCTGGCATCGTCCTTGCTCAGCCGACTTTTGGGCCAGTTAGGCCACAAGATAAGCCTTCAAATTGGCCCGCTAACACTAATTTACAGTTTCGAGGAAGAATATCTGCAATACAGATGTAACATGCCTGGGGGTAACAAGACGGACGAATGAACATCGCGAGAGACCGGTCCTCTGCCAGCCCTCC
This sequence comes from uncultured Nitrospinota bacterium, assembly GCA_963707985.1. Taxonomy (GTDB): domain Bacteria; phylum Tectomicrobia; class Entotheonellia; order J063; family CAVPRW01; genus CAVPRW01. Next base: position 68,989 of record CAVPRW010000003.1, read on the forward strand.
ACTCCTGCTGAGGTGTCTCCATGGTGCGGGTCTGGATGCTCGACGCCATCCGACAATTCGAGGGCGGTCCTACAAACTGATGCCCCTGATAATTTCTCTTGACATCTGTACAAATAATGGTATATAGCTATACGGAAACGGTAAAATAATACACCATAGAGTAGTGTGATGTCATCATGGCAAATCCACAGGAAGCGCACTTGAGAATTGAGCAGGCTTTCCTTTGTGAATCTAGTAGGGTGACTAATACCTAAGCTCCTTGCATCGAGAGGAGAATGCTTCATGGGCTCCCCCCCCCTTCGTTTTTGCCATGCTTGTCACGACCATGATCCGTCCTTAACGAATCCTATGCCTTCCAATACCTGCTACCTGCTACTTGATACCTCTGCCATGACCCTCAGCGTTGAGATCTGTGGCGCTGAGGGGTGGGAAGACATCAAAACATACAGCCAGACTCCACCTGGCTGGTTCGGCCCCTAGCATCACCTGTTCAGGTGGATGTTAACGCAGGTGAATCCGGATGAATTCATCCGATGTGTTATCATCTGGACTGAGGTGACTCACGACGTCTCCACAGGTGAAAACCTGCCGCTCGACGGTATGATGTTGTGCTGGCCTGCTGATTATGATACCTCTAAAGCCACCCAGCCCATAGCTAGCGCGTAGGCTCATACGTACCGTCTCGTGCCAGGTTAACCAAACGCTGTTTTCTGTGCTGAGGGTACCTGCCGGAGTCGCCAAGAACATGGGGCGAAATTTCCCAGTGCAATGTCGTATGGCCTGACACCTTTTACAGCGTGAGAGCCACCGTCAGCGGGGAATCGAGGCGAGACAACAACCGGCCAGCTGAGACCGACACTACCCCATATAAACCTAGTTGGCTACGCGAAATGCGCCTGGCTTGTCGCGGTATCCTATTAAGGATGTGTGCGCTCCCCGGATGGCGACGGATGTTTGGTCCCCCCCAGCGAGGGACGTACCTTGACTGCTCCATGCAAGTGCTGGACAACAGAAGGAAGAAATGCAGGGGGTAAGAAGCAGATATGCTATGAGTAGTGTTAGTTGAGGTAAGGACGGGGCAGGTAAAGATAAAAGATATAGGACTACGAGAGAAGCGCCCAGTGAGCGTGGCGGCCCTGACGCTTCTCTCGACGAGAGACGCATCCTCATAGACAATGTGAGGATGCTCCCTCTCTTTTTGTACCTTTTAGTGTGTATTTAACGAGTATACACAATGGGTACAGCTATTGTCAAGGGCCGCCTTTCTAGGCGGCCCTTTTTTATTTTGCGGGGAAGAAAGGCATGGATCGCCTGCCCAGCAACTTGGCGAGGGCACGTCTCTGCCTCGCGAAAGAGGTAATGGCGCTTGGCTGTCGTGCCAAATAGCCAAGGGTCAGTGCGGTGATAGCCGCTCACACCAAGTGTACCGCAGGAAGGTTGGTCTAACCTGAGGAGTGGTTGCAGAATGCGGTTCGCGTGGGAGATAAGCGGCCAGATAATCTCTACTGGTGGAGTCAGCAATGATTAAGGGGTTTTACGAAGTCTGTGAACCACTACTCACCCGTCGGCGTTTTTTGCAATTCGCGCTAGCGGCTAGCATGGCGCCGGCATCTTCTTCTGAGGTTTTGGCTGCCCATGACCCCGACCAGAGGGTGCGGCGATTCATCGAGCGGTATGCGGTTACCCCCCAGGATCCGTGGGCGCTCGTGCATGCCATCCGTGGCGTCGGGAGGGGCTGTCGCCTCAATGGAGAGAGTGCGACTGGTTACGTGCTGCGCACCTGCGTGCGGGCCCAGGAAGTCAATAGGCAACGGTATCTCTACATTCCAGCCACGATTGAAGTGCACTCGAACATGTTTCTCAAAACATTCCTGGAAGCGGGCGTGCCCCCATCCGAGATGTTCTCGTGTGACGGTCGCGTCATGCAACTGAAGGACCTGGCCGATGGGGCCCAAGCGCTCTTCCGCTTTGATCCGCGCACCTTCGATCGCGATGATCTGGCCTGGAGTCTCATCGCCTTTGCAGAGCTGGAGGCCCATGCGTGGGACAACGCCTATGGCGAGCGCATTCAGCTCCAGGAGGTCGTACGCTTCGGCTTGCGGGTGATTGACGAGGCGACCCGAGAGCTCAAACCCTACGTCGCGGCGCATCTGCCGCTGCCCAAGAAGATGCCCATTCACAGCTTTACCTGTGGTGGCACCCACCTGTGCTATAGCCTCTTGGTGGCGGCCAAGCACGGATATCTCCAGGCCGGCGGCGGGGACATCCTGCAGGAGCAGTTGCAGATGCTGATCTATCGTCTGCAGGCGGACCCCGACCTCATCGATCGCTATTACCGAGAGATATCCTCTGTTCCAGGCGTCGAGGTGTTTCGCGCCGGTGCCAAGCTGAAGGTCCTGGGGCATGCTTTGGAGTGCCTCGGGTACGCCCAAGCGCATGGCCTCTTGCAACCGAGTCCGCTGGAGAGAACACAGATCGAGCAGGCGGCGCAACAGGTGCGGGGCCTGCTGGCCTATATTCTCACCCTCGACCTCGCGGCGATCCGACCACGGCATGCCCAACTGGTGCAGCAGGTCATCGGCGATACGTGTCACGCTTTTCGAGGCCTAAGCTTCTGTGTAGATGGAGGGTAGCTACCGATGGTTGAGTGGTCACAGCGGCAGCGGGAAAGTGACTGGAGGGGTATTGAGCTTAGCTGGCGAGGCTCCTGCGCAAGGCGTCGATCGCGTGTATTGCTGGGTGCCTTGCTGGGCTTGGCCTTGCTGGCTTTGCCTTTGGCAGCTCAGGAAGCGGCCAAGGCGGAGCTCGAATCGGGCTTGCAAGCGCGGGGGCAGACCTTCTGGAGGGCGCGGATCAAGGAGGACTATGCGGCCCAGTATGGCTTGCTGGAGCCAAAGGTGCGCCGTCAGATGAGCCTGACCGACTACATTAAAGGGCAGGGCCCCCTGCAGTATCTGGAGGCGCGGATTGAGGCGGTGACGATCGAGGAGGCGAAAGGCCTCCTCACGGTGCGCACCGTGATCCGAATCAAACACCCGCTGCTCGAGCGCCAGCAACAAGAGATGGTCGTTCATGAGGAGTGGGTGAAACGGCAGGGGGAGTGGTATCGCGTGTATCCCCAGAGCTAGCGACGTCGTCACCAGGCGCGGACGCTCGTTGACGCGTCATTCGCGGCGCTCTACCGCAGGATGGAGCGTCCAGAGGGGAATGGGGAGGAGCTCTTTTCCTCAGATGCACCAAGACACCGAAAGGAGGTGATGGGCGCATGGCGAGATGAACGATGATAGCTGTGGCTTTTCAGGGAGTGGAATGGTCGTGTTGTCCGAGTAGTCGGTGAAGTGATCGCCGGAGAGTGAAGAGAGTCAAGGAGGTTTACTCATGAGAATGCAATGGAAGAGTGTGGTCATGATCGCTGCTCTCGCCCTGTCTATGGGCCTTGCAGCCCCTGCGTGGTCAGGGCTCGCGGATCCGATGCTGGAAGAGTACGCCGTGCATGTGATCCCGTTCTACAAAATCGACGCCAATTGGTCGGCGTTCCTGGTCGTCGCCGACACGTCGTTCCAAGACCTGAGCTACAAGGGCTCGGACATCCACCTGAAGTTCTTTGACGCCGCGTGCAACTACAAGCAAGACGCGATCGTGGAACCCACCAGGACCGATGCGCAGTTCTTCGCGTTACACGATCCCACCGACGCCAATGGCCAGTTCGGTGGTCTCGTGCAAACCGCGCCGGAAGGCGTGATCGTGCTGGATGGCTACGGCAAGCGGTTTCTGACGTATGTGCTCCTGGTCAACGGCAACAACAACTCGTTGATCAGGATCGACTCCATCCCCTGCAAGGGGAAAGAGGGCGACTGCTGGGAAGGCAAAAAGGATGGCACATGGCTGCGCTACAACAGCTATAACACGGTCGCCGCGACCTTTGGGGACACGGGCGCGTTCCGGACCAACCTGTACTTCTTCAGCGCGACAGGGGACCTGGCGAGAGAACTCGTGAAGTATGGGAAGCCGTATGGCGAAGTCGATTGGGCCAGCCGGATCAATTTGGATGGCTATTGTGACGAGATTTACCTGGGCTCCCGCCGACTCGATCTCAAATGCACGCAGCGGCTGCGTCTGACCTCCTTGAACTTCACCAACCTGAACGTGTTCCCGAACGCGGCGTGCGGTGGTAAGCCAGGCCACATTGAGAGCTGGGCTGTTGACTCCTCGAACGAATTCGAGAAGAAAGTCTACTCGGGCTTCCAGGAGACGATTGCTGAATTAGTCGCAAACACCAGCCTGATTGGCACCGGCTATCTGCACCACTCCGACCCAGCGGAGGAAAAGTAAGCCGAATCGTTGCGCCAACGGCATACCTAGAACCACGCCCGCAGGCCGGCCACTGGGCCTGGGGGCCGCGACCGGGAGGCGGACGCTCGAAAGCCCTCGCCTCCCGGTCGCATCGGTGGCAGTGTGCACAGCGGCCCCGTCGAAGTGCGCCGCGATCGGTTTTCGCCCAGTCGTCGTCTCGCCATCCTGATGGCTCCACGCTGTGGCCTGGTACGGGCCCGCTGGTGTCGTCAGATGAGGTGCCGTCCGCCTGCGCGGTCACGTCTGGCCCTGAACGCGCTGAGGTGTCTGAACGTCCAGGACCGTCTCGATGACGAAGCATGGCGTGCTGAGCAGGCGCTCTTGAGGACGTTGAGAAAGGTGAGAGAGGAGTGCCATGACGATCTTCAAGCCACTCATCCTGGGAGCCATCCTTGGCATGCTCGTGAGCCCTGCGCCCAGTCATGCGTTTCTGGCCATCCCCGCGTCGCAGGCCCCAGGGGGCTCGATCACCCCGCGCCTGCGCGTGGATCCCCGAGGCGCGATCGCCCTGATCTGGACGGAAGCCCGTGAGAGCCAGCCCGGGCATATCTACTTCAACCGGTCGACCGATCGGGGCCAGAGCTGGCCGCCCGAGGCGCGTCGCCTCGATGCGGCGAACCCGAGTGGGTCACGGTCGTCCAGCCCCCGCGTGGACAGCGACCGGCAAGGGCATGTCTACACCGTGTGGTGGACCAAGCATCGCGATGGCACGAAGGATGTCCTCTTCAGCCTCTCGCGGGATTTCGGGGCGTCCTTCGCGCCCGCCCTGAAGCTGAATCACGATTATGGCGCCTTTCCGCCCGAACTCAGTGCCGATGGCCAGGGCCATGTCTATGTCGTCTGGGCCGATGAGCGCCCCGACGGCGCCGACGGGAGCCGCCGGGGCCGGTCCGCAGGCCATCGCATCTACTTCAATCGCTCGGACGATCATGGCGCGAGCTGGCTCCCGCAGGATCTGAAGCTCAGCGGCGAGACGGCGGGGCGGGGGCGGGTGATGCAAGCCTGGCCCCAGATCCGCAGCGACGATAGGGGCCATGTCTACGCCATCTGGTTCGATACCCGGGATGGGGGCGGCAGCGTCTACTTCCGGGCCTCGGATGATTTTGGCCGGACCTGGCGGGAGGAGCGCCGCGTGAAAGGCGCAGAAGGGAATGTCGAGGGCCCCATGCAGCTGGCGGCCGATAACCAGGGGCACATCTACATCGCCTGGGCCGATAACCGTGAGGGCGAGTACGGCATCTACCTGGTAGCGTCGACCGACCACGGCCAGACGTGGTCAAAAGAGGTACGACTCGATGTCGCCAAGCCGAAGGTCGCCCGCGCCAGCGTGCCCACCCTGGCGGCCGGCCCCGCAGGGCATGTCTACGTGGTATGGCAGGATGCCCGGCATGGGGGGTGGGACATCTACCTCAACCTGTCCGCAGACTTCGGCACGACCTGGCACACGGAGGGGGTCCGGCTGAACACGGGTCCCCCCGGCGAGGCGGAAGCGCGGCTCCCCCAGATCGCCCTCGACGGGAAGGGGACCCTGGCCGTCGTCTGGCAGGAGGATCGGGGAGCGGACCAGCAGGAGGGGATCTACCTCACCTGGTCGACCGACTTCGGGCGGACCTGGCTCAACGCCGACATCCGGGTCGACGACCAGCCCGCGGCGAGGACGGCAGTCAACCCCCAAATCGCCCTGCTGCCCGATGGCGCCGCAGTCATCGCCTGGGAAGGCACTCGACAGGATCGTCAAGAGCGCGCCGTGAAGGTCGTGGCCCCGAGCGGTCGCCAGACGTCGGCCCGCTAGCGCATCGGTGTGCCCCGACGGCCGTCTCGGCGAGCGGTGTGCCGCAGGCAGGGCGTTCTCATGTGCGTGATGTGACCTCGAAAAGGAGTCCCTATGGTGTCGACTCGACCGCACCGCCCCCATGGCGACTGGATCGTCAGTAGGCTGGTAGGTCTTCTCTGCGTCCTCGTCCTCTGCACGGGCGCCTGGGCCCAAGGGCCACGACTGCCACCCGCGGACCCGCGCCCGCCCAGTACCGCGAAGGGGCTTTCGGTGGCGGTCCACGACGGGCGGCTCTCCGTGGACGTGCAGGAGGCAGATCTGGCGGAGGTCTTGGCGCACATTGGGCGGCAGGCCGGTATCCGGATCTCGCCCGGCCCCAGCGCTGGGAAACGGGTCAGTGCGCGCTTCTCAGACGTCGCCCTGGAAGACGGGCTTCGCCGTCTGCTGCGGTCGGTGTCCCTCAGTCATATCTTCCTGTATGCCAGTCGACCGGCAGGGGCTGTGACGATTGCAGAAGTGCGGGTCCTAGGCGAGGGCCAGGACGTGCCCCCCCCGCCAGCGCACCCTTGCGGAGCCAGGCGTGTACCCCCACGAGCCCCCGACTGGCGCGCCCGTCGGTAAGGGCCGGCGGCAAGCCCCAGAAGTCGTGCTACCTGTTCAGGAGCCCACGCCTGAACCTGAACCGGCGGAACCCAGCGAGGTCACGCGCCACATCAGAGACGTGTTCAAATTGAGCAAGGGGATGGGGCGCAGCCCCTCTGACGGCCAGGAATCCTCCCCTAATGAGCCCAAACCACCAGGCACTGAGTAAAGCGGTGTCGGAGAATTTGCACGTTGAGGGGGTATATTTGGATTGATTGCTCGGAGTTCCAGGATATGGTGCTGAAAGGAAAGAAAGATTGTGGTGCAGCCAGGCACGATCTTATGCCACATCCTACATATATGCAGATTAGTACCTGCGACACACTAAAAGGAGCCTCGCCCCCACCCGCTTCCAGCAAGAGAAGAAGCAGCAGCGGACATTTACTCTGGGGGTCGCGCTCGTGTCTCGACCATCCGCTGTGTGCTGGGACCAACACGCTTTTGAGCCACTTGCAAGCGGATGAGGGCACGCTCTAAAGCTGCGGAAGCTCGTTCGAAATCGATATCGGCGACGGTCGTCGACCATTCGCGCAGTCGCTCTTCCGCACGCCGTTTAGCGCGCTCAGCGCGCTCGATATCGATCTCTTCGGCCATTTCGGCAGTCTCAGTCAACACGGTCACCTTATTGGGCAAAACCTCCGCATACCCCCAGGTAATCGCGAGATGCTCCCATTGATTGCCACTCCGGTAGCCAAGCTCGCCTTGGCCGAGCGTGGTAATAAAGGGCGTGTGCCCTGGGAGCACGCCAAAGTATCCGAGAGCGCCCGGCGCCGAGACCTCATCCACCTCAGTGCTGAGCACCTGCCGTTCCGGTGTGACTATTTCTAACAGGATGCGCCCCCAGTCCTCAGCCATGGCTCAGGCACCTCCTGCCTTGAGCCGCTCGGCCTTCTCACTGGCCTCAGACAAATTGCCAACCATGTAAAAGGCCTGTTCGGGGAGGTGATCCATGTTCCCGGTGATAATCTCCTTGAAAGCCGCGACAGTCTCGGCTAGCGGCACGTAGCGGCCAGGAGTACCGGTAAAGGTTTCAGCGACGAAGAACGGCTGCGACAGAAAGCGCTGGATCTTGCGGGCCCGCGCCACCGTGACTTTGTCGTCTTCAGACAGCTCCTCCATACCGAGAATGGCGATAATATCTTGCAAGTCTTTATAGCGCTGTAAAACGCGCTGGACCGAGCGTGCCACACCATAGTGTTCCTCACCGACCACCCGCGGGTCAAGAATACGCGAGGTCGAATCAAGCGGGTCGACGGCGGGATAGATGCCGAGCTCAGCGATTTGTCGTGACAGCACCGTGGTGGCGTCCAGGTGGGCGAAGGCCGTGGCTGGTGCGGGGTCGGTCAAGTCATCAGCCGGCACATAAATCGCCTGCACTGAGGTGATCGAGCCTTTGCGCGTCGAGGTGATGCGTTCCTGTAAGGCTCCCATCTCCGTGGCAAGGGTCGGCTGGTAGCCCACGGCACTGGGCATGCGCCCGAGCAGCGCGGATACCTCGGAGCCGGCTTGCGTAAAGCGGAAGATGTTGTCGATGAACAGCAGCACATCTTGACCTTCGACATCGCGGAAGTACTCGGCGACGGTGAGGCCGGTCAAGCCGACACGCAGCCGGGCACCTGGAGGCTCAGTCATCTGTCCATAGATCAGCGCGGCTTTATCGATAACGCCCGACTCTTTCATCTCGTGCCACAGGTCATTCCCCTCGCGGGTGCGTTCCCCCACGCCGGCAAAGACAGATACCCCACCGTGCTGCAGCGCGATATGGTGGATCAACTCCATAATGATCACTGTCTTGCCTACACCCGCCCCGCCGAAGAGGCCGGTCTTACCCCCTTTCATATAGGGCTCCAAGAGGTCAATAACCTTGATACCAGTCTCTAACACTTCGATGTTGGTGGATTGATCGCTCAGGGATGGCGCGTCACGATGAATGGGCCACCGTTCACTGGTATTGACCGGGCCCATCTTATCCACCGGCTCGCCGATAACGTTGAGCACTCGCCCCAACACTTCTTTGCCGACTGGCACGCTAATGGGTGCGCCGAGGTCGATGACTTGCATGCCCCGCACGAGGCCCTCGGTGGGCTCCATGGCGACACAGCGGACAGTGTTCTCGCCCAGGTGTTGGGCGACTTCGACAATGATCTCGTTGCGCTCGGCGGAGCCGTTACCGTTACCTTCCTTAACGATCTTGAGGGCGTTGGAGATGTCGGGTAATTTCCCCTCATCGAACGCCACGTCCACCACCACGCCAATCACTTGAGTGATATGTCCAACGTTCATGATCCCTCCCACGACAAACAGTGCTGAGTCCTGCGCTGAACCAGCGATCGACACAGATATATCCCAATTATCTGTGTCGATCGCTGGTTCCCGTCCACAGCCCGCCTCACACCATCGTTTGCTTATGCACTCTTCAGTGCTTCCGCGCCCGAGACAACTTCGAGGATCTCTTTGGTGATGGCTGCCTGACGGGTTTTGTTGTAAAACAGGGTGAGTTGGTGAATCAGCTCGCCAGCGTTCTCCGTCGCCGCCGCCATCGCCGTCATACGCGCCGCATGCTCCGCCGCCGCCGTTTCGAGCAGGGCGCGATAGACCAGGACCTCGACGTAACGCGGCAACAGCTCGCGCAAAATCCCATCCACCGACGGCTCATAGATGTAGTCGAAGAGCACTGTGTCGGGTGAGCTGGGCGGCAAGGGAATGGGCAACATCGTATAGGTCACTGTTTGTTGTCGCATCGCAGAGGCAAAGGTATTGCCGACCATGACCACGCGATCGACCATACTCAGTCGATGCGGTGTACGCCTCGATCAACTCTCGCGCGAGGTCCTGGGCAACCCCGAAGGACACTTGCCGCCCAAAGACGTCGACGCGTTGGCTCTTCATTTCGAACTGTGGACGACGTCGGAAGAAATCTCGCCCCTTACGGCCAACGACCACTAACGATGTCTTCCACTCAGGATGCTGGGCCACGAAACTGGTGGCCGCGCGTAGGGCATTGCTATTGAAGGCACCGCATAGGCCCCGATCGGTCGTCACCACCAAGCACCAGCGTATTTGGGCCCTCACGTCGCTGCAACAACGGGTGTCTTTGCGGATCGGCACGCAGGGCGAGATCGCCAACCACCTCCGCCAGCTTATTCGAGTAGGGACGGGAGGTCAGCAGGCGATCCTGCGCCCGCTGCAGTTTGGCCGCGGAAACCATCTGCATGGCGCGGGTGATCTGCTGCGTCTTCTTCACACTCGAGATCTTGCGCCGGATATCGCGCAGGCTGGGCATAATACTCTCCTGAAAACAGTGCTGGATGGTGAATACCGAGAGCCAAGCGTTTTTTCACGCAGTACTCAACACTCCGCACTATTTTTTGAGGCGGCTGACGAAATCGGCCTTGAACTCCTCAATGGCCTTGCGCAGTCTGGCCTCCAGGTCGGCGTCCAGTTGTTTCTTGTCTTTAATCTCTTTGGGCAAGGAGGTGTACCGGCTCTCGACGAATGGAAAAAAGTCTTCCTCGAAGCTCCGGCAGGCCTCGACGGGGATATCATCCAGGTAACCGTTGATGCCAGCGTAAATGATCATGACCTGCTTTTCCACCGACAGCGGTTTGTATTGATCTTGCTTGAGGATCTCTACCATGCGCTCGCCGCGGGTGAGCTGCGCCTGCGTAGCCGCGTCCAACTCACTGCCGAACTGCGCAAAGGCTGCCATCTCACGGTACTGTGCGAGGTCGAGCCGCAAGCGCCCAGCGATGCGCCGCATGGCGGTGATCTGCGCCGCACCTCCCACACGCGACACGGAAATCCCCACGTTGATAGCGGGGCGCACACCAGCGTAGAAGAGGTCCGCTTCGAGGTAAATCTGGCCATCGGTGATCGAAATGACGTTGGTGGGAATGTAGGCTGATACGTCTCCCGCCTGCGTTTCCACGATCGGCAGCGCTGTCAGGGAACCGGCGCCGAGATCATCGCTCAGTTTCGCCGCGCGTTCGAGCAAACGCGAGTGCAGGTAGAAGACATCGCCTGGATAGGCTTCACGACCCGGCGGACGGCGCAGTAGCAACGAGAGCTGGCGATAGGCCGCGGCGTGCTTCGACAGATCGTCATAGATACACAACACGTGACCACGGTTATCGCGGAAGTACTCGCCCATGGCGCATCCGGCGTACGGTGCCATGTACAGCAACGGCGCGGGCTCGCTGGCGGTGGCGGCGACGACGATGGTATACTCCATGGCGCCAGCATCTTCAAGGACCTTGACGACCTGCGCCACCGTCGACCGCTTCTGCCCGATGGCGACGTAAATGCAATACACCCGCTCATCGGTTTGCTGGGTCTCTTTCTGGTTGATGATGGCATCGATGGCGACGGCTGTTTTGCCCGTCTGCCGATCGCCAATGATCAGCTCTCGCTGACCACGGCCAATCGGAATCATGGCATCGATGGCCTTCAGACCGGTCTGGATCGGCTGATGCACGGAGCGACGATCCACCACGCCCGGCGCCAGGCGCTCGATAGGGCGAAATTCCGTCGTGTCGATCGGCCCTTTGCCATCCAGCGGCAGGCCCAATGGGTTGACGACGCGTCCGATCAGTGCCTGACCCGCGGGAACAGCCATGACACGACCCGTGCGCGTGACCTCATCGCCCTCTTTTATGTGGGTATCCTCGCCGAGGAGTACGACGCCAACCGTCTCTTCTTCGAGGTTCAGCGCCATGCCGTAGATGTCGCCGGGGAACAAAACCATCTCGCCGTACATGACGTGTTCGAGACCATAGACGCGGGCCACGCCGTCGCCGACTGAGATGACATAGCCCACTTCCTTGAGCTCGATCTTCCCCTCATAGCTCTCGATCCGTTGCTTGATCAGATCACTGATCTCTTCTGCCCGGATTTGCATCTGCATTACGCTAATCCCCCCCGGTGGTCTCCGACCAATGCCGTTCTCAAACGCGCCAACTCATTGCGGATGGAGCCATCCAGCACCAAACTCCCCATCTGAGCCACAATGCCGCCAATGAGCGCGGGGTCGATTTCTTGGTCGATGACGATGTCCTTACTTGTATAATGGGCGAAGCGTTGCCGCACCTCTTCCTGCAAGGCCGACGACAGCGGGACGGCGGATGTTACTCGCACGCGCAGACGATTTTGCGCTTCCTCCGCCAAGACCTCGTAGAGAGCGACGATGTGCGACATTTCCGGTAGGCGGCCTTTTTCCAGCAGCGTACGAACGAAATTCGCCTCAAGGGAGCCGATGCCCAGCCGTTGGCTCAGGTCGGTCAGCAGGTCCGCTTTAAAGTGTTGACTGATGGCAGGATTGTAAAGGATGGATTTGAGGCCAGGCGTCTCGTCGATGAGCTGCGTGAAGCGTTTGAGCTGTTCCCCGGTATCCGCCAGTCGCCTATGTTCGCGGGCGAGCGCCACCAGAGCTTTGGCATAGCGCTTGGCCACCACTGAGACAATCAATTCAGCTCTCCTATGCGCGCGATATAACGACGGACGATGGCCTGTTGGTCTTCATCATGCAATTCACGTCGGAAGATGTCCTCGGCAATTTGCACAGTTAACATCGCCGCCTCCTGGCGTAGGCTTAGTTGAGCCCGTTCCGTGGCCCGCTCAACCTCCAACCGCGCCTGAGCGACAATACGTGCGGCGAGCTGCTGGGCCTCTGCCTCCAGCCGGCGGGCCATGTCTTCGCGTTCCTGCGTGGCTTGCTGTTGTAGCCGGGTGAGCTCCTCCTGGAGGTTTGCCGTCTTGCGTTGATTCTCCTGCAGCAATCGCTGAGCCTCGTCCCGACCGGCTTGTGCCTGCTCGATGGCTTGCTGAATTTTTTGGCGATGGTCCTGTAAGACCCGCGGCAACACTTTCGCGAGCACGACATACAGGATGATCCCAAGGATGATGAAGTTTATCCAACGGAAGATCTCTTCCAACAGGTTAAATTCGGCATGGTGCCCACCACCCGCCGCCGCCGCAACTGCCGCGCTGCTCCACACCAGCATGCCGAGTAGCATCGCCCACCGATGGCTACTCCCTAGCCTCATGTGCGCGTCCCCACGGTGTAACATTTAGCGACTCACCTCACGACCCATCAGCTTCACCACCACCAATCGCGCCAGTTCACGGGCCGTGTCAACGAGACGGGTGCGAGCCTCCTGCACCTCGCGTGTGATCGTCACCTGCGCCTCCGCCACCAGTGTGTGCGCTTCATTGCGGGCCTGCTCAATCTGCTCGCGCTGTTTGGCATCCATCGCCCGCTGCACAGCTGCCGCCTGCTCCGCCATGTCTCGACGGGCTGTCTCGATGGCGGATTCATAGCCCGTTAACGCGCTCTCGGCCTCCTGGCGCAGGCGCGCTGCCTCGTCGAGATTGTCGTGAACGCTTTTGTCGCGAGCATCCATGAACTCTATGAGTGGTTTGAACAGGATCTTATTCATCAACACCAGGAAGATGATGACACTGACCAGGACAACCGGTAGTGTCCAATTGACGTCGAGCATGTTCTCTACCCTCTGCAATGGGCGCACGCCGCGTCGTCGGTGGTTCACATGCGGCTTTTTCTACCAGACGCACGGCACGATTCAGATAACACACTTACCCAGGCTTGTCAAATTTTTGGCCGCCGCTGGGTTTGCCGATCACGACCATGGTACGCGCCGCCGACTCGCCAGGGATCGACATCAGATCGAGCAGGACCCCGCCGTGAGCAGCGAGCACGCCCCCTAGGCTGTGCACTTCCGCCAGGGCCGCTGGTCCTTTCTCCAATACGAGGCGTCCGCCCGGCTGTAACAGGGTCAGTGCAGCAGGCAGCCAGCGCCGCAGCCCCCCAACCCCGCGCGAGACGATAACGGCATAATGCTCACGCATCGCCTCCTCCTGCGCCAACGCTTCCACGCGGGTGACGAGGCAGCGCACGTCGTCGAGCCCCAGAACACGACAGAGCTGCCGCAGAAAAACACTTTTGCGCTCCGAGCTCTCGACCAGATCCACGGCGAGCTCAGGATGCCACAGTTTTAATGGTAGGCCAGGAAACCCTGCTCCCGTACCAATATCCAGGAGGGGCAGTCCAGGATGAGGGACGAAGGTTTGCAAGAAGTCGAGGGACCCCAGGAAATGTTTACGAATGATCCCGACCTCATCACTGATCGATGTCAGGCTCATCGTCCGGTTCCAATGCTGTAATTCGCGCAGATAGGTCAGAAACCGGCGGCACCGAAGCTCGTCTAGAGGACTGCTGGCGGCGGCGAAAAGCTGTTGCAAGCGAACCTCGGTTGTCGGTACAGACGGCGTCATCGCTCCTCAACCCCCTCATCCCCCAGGCGAGGGAACAAGGTGCCTACCGGTGCCGCCGCCTTTTCTCCAGGTAGACATCCAGGATGGCAATAGCCGCGGGTGTCATGCCAGAGATGCGGGAGGCTTGTCCCAGTGAAGTGGGACGTACGACTCGCAGTTTCTCACGCACCTCCGTGGAGAGTCCTCCAATCGCATCATAATCCAAATCCCTGGCCAGCGGCTTGGCCTCAAGCTTCCTGAAGCGTGCTACCTGCGCCTCTTGCCGCTCGATATAGCCCTGGTATTTGACCTGAATGGCGACCTGCTCGGTGACCGCCAGCGGTAATGGGCTGGGAGGCGGCGCAAAGCACGCCAACATCCGGTACTCGATCTCAGGACGACGCAGCAGATCCGCCAACGTCAGAACGGATTTGAGTGGCGCGCTGTGGAGCTCACCCAGTCGCTGATTCACCACCGCCGTCGGATTGACTTTTGTGCTCTCCAGACGGGCGACTTCCGCAGCGATCTGCACCCGTTTGGTCAGAAATCGGTCATACTCGGGTGTGCGCACGAGGCCGACGGCATGACCCCTATCCCGCAGTCGCAGGTCAGCGTTATCCGAGCGTAACAACAGGCGATACTCCGCTCGTGAGGTGAACATCCGATAGGGCTCCGTCACGCCCTTCGTGACCAGATCATCGATCATCACCCCAATGTAGGCCTCGGAACGGTCGAGGATCAACGGCTCACGGCCCTGCACAATCAAGGCAGCGTTGATCCCGCCCATCAGACCCTGTGCTGCGGCCTCCTCATAGCCGGTGGTACCATTGATCTGCCCGGCGAACAGGAGGCCGCGGACCAATTTAGTTTCCAGGCTGGGCAAGAGCTGCCGCGGGTCAGCGTAGTCGTATTCGATGGCATATCCTGGGCGCGTGATCTCCGCCCGTTCCAATCCGGCAATGGTGTGCACCAGTTGCATCTGGACGTCCAAGGGCAGGCTGGTGGAAATGCCGTTGGGGTAAATCTCCAGCGTCTGGCGTCCCTCTGGCTCGAGAAAGATCTGATGGCGCTCCTTGTCGGCAAAGCGCACCACCTTATCTTCGATCGATGGGCAGTAACGGACACCGCGTGCCTGGATTACCCCGGCATACATCGGTGAACGATCCAGGTTCTCACGAATGATCCGGTGTGTCGCCGCATTGGTATAAGTCAAGTAGCACAGGACCTGCGGCTGGGTAATGGCCGCCGTTGAGTACGAGAACGGCGTCGGCTCGGGGTCACCAGGTTGAGGTTCCAGGTTCGAGAAGTCGATGGTTTTGGCATCGAGGCGCGGTGGGGTGCCAGTTTTCAGACGTCCCATTTCGAAGCCCAGTTCCATGAGCTGCTCGGAGAGTCCATAGGCCGCCGCTTCTCCACCACGACCACCGGCCTGGTTTTTCAGACCGATGTGGATGAGCCCCCGCAGGAATGTACCGGTCGTCACTACCACGGCTCGGGCGCCGTAGGCGAACCCCATGCCGGTCATGACACCGGCGATACGCCCATCACTCACCAGCAGGCGTTCGACCGTCCCCTGCTTGATCTCCAGTCCCTCCTGCTGTTCCAGCGTCGCCTTCATTTGCAGGCGATACAGAGCCTTATCAGCCTGGGCGCGGTTGCCCTGCACCGCGGGACCTTTACTACGATTGAGCATTTTAAACTGGATGCCGGTAAGATCGATGCATTTCGCCATCTCGCCGCCCAGGGCATCGATTTCACGCACCAGATGCCCCTTGCCCAAGCCACCAATGGAGGGATTACAGGACATCTGGGCGATCTTATCCAGGTCAATGCTGAGTAGCAGGGTTTGACAGCCCATGCGTGCGGCGGCGAGGGCAGCCTCGCAACCCGCGTGGCCACCACCGATGACAATTACGTCATAGATTTTGGCGCAGTCCATAGGAGATATCCTGCAATCGGCTGCCTCACCCTCGTCCTCTCACAGAGGAACAGGGCCTGTCGGCGAGGGTGAAGAGAATCACGCCGTGTTGACTATTTCCCAATACAAAACTCGCTGAAAATCTTGTCCAAAAGGTCTTCGGTGTAATTGAGCCCAACGATCTCACCTAGCCATTCCAGGGCCTCACGCAAGTCCACCGCAATGAACTCGCCCGACAGGCACTGCTCCATGGCATCACAGGCCTGTCGCAAGCTTTGGTAAGCGCGCTGTAAAGCTTCCCACTGGCGCAACCTGGTGACCATAGGGCCTTCGCGTGGGGGCTGTTGCCCGTTTACAACCGCCGCCACCATCGCTCTTGTCAAGCGCTCAAGCCCCTGATGCTCTTGACACGACACGACAATCTTAGGCCATTCGGGAAACCGCACCTGCAGCTCATCCGCCGTCACCTGTGGGGGCAAATCCGCCTTGTTTAGCACCACCTGGACGTGCTTCCCCTGAACCACCGCCACGGCCTCCTCGTCTTCAGCCATCAGCGGCTCCGAGCCATCAAGCACGAGTAACACCAGATCGGCGCTCTCCACGCTCGCGCGCGCGCGGGCAATCCCCTCTTGTTCCACGAGGTCAGTACTGGGACGGATGCCCGCGGTATCCACCAGTCGGAACGGGTAGCCACACAGGTTGGCGACTTCCTCCAGCACATCGCGCGTCGTACCCGGAATCGGCGTGACGATGGCGCGATTCGCTGCCAACAACGCATTGAACAGGCTCGATTTGCCGACGTTCGGCCGTCCCACGATGGCCACTTGGACCCCCGCGCGCAACACACGGCCCGTCTGGAAGGTCTCCAACAGCGTCGCCATCCGCGCCTCTACGGCACGCGCCTTGGTACGTAAGGTTTCCCAGGCTAAGAGTTCTAGATCCTCCTCAGGAAACTCCATGGCACCCTCGACATACGCCAGGACCTCGAGCAACTCTTCACGCATGGCGCCAATCGCCTGTGACAGCCCTCCCTGCAGCTGGGCCAGCGCCTGCCGCTGGCTTTCTTCCGTCTGCGCCTGAATCAAATCGATCACCGCCTCAGCCTGAGATAAGTCGAGCCGACCATTGACAAAGGCGCGCTTGGTAAATTCCCCCGGCTCCGCCAGTCGTGCGCCACCGGCAACGAGCCCCTCGAGGATACGGGCCAGGACGCCGATGCCCCCATGGCCGCTGATTTCGACGACATCTTCACAGGTATAGGAGCGCGGCCCCCGCATATAGGTTACCAGCACTTCATCGAGTGTGGTCCCGGTGCAGGGGTGAATGATGCTGCCGAAGCGTACCCGATGCGAAGGCCAGTGTTCCACTGCCCGGCCGTGTCGATCCCGGAACATTAACTGCACAATCGCCACAGCGGCAGGCCCGCTGACGCGAATGATGCCCAGCCCTCCTGCACCAATGGGCGTCGCGATGGCGGCAATCGTGTCATCCGGCGTCGCCTGCACCTGTCCAGATCCTCCGCGTAACCAGCAACTATCAGGCCGTCTCACCAGCCGATTTCGTTGCCACTCGGCGGCTGCGCAGCATGACATACTGCTGTATGATGGTAAGGAGGTTATTCACCAGCCAGTAGATCACCAGTCCCACCGGAAAATTCAGGAACATGAAAGTGAAAATAATCGGCATAAACAACATCATTTTGGCTTGCCGTGGGTCGCCGGTCGTTGGCGTCATCCACTGCTGGACGACCATGGAGGCACCCATGAGCAAAGCCATGGGATAGTCGGGCGCAGACAGATCCTTGATCCACCAGAAGAACCCGGCGTGCCGAAGCTCGATCGAGGCATATAAAACCTGGTACAGGGAGATAAACACTGGGATCTGTATCACCATGGGCAAGCAGCCACCGAGGGGGTTGACCTTCTGCTCGCGGTACAGCCTCATCATCTCCTCGTTGAGCTTCTGGCGATCATTCTTATACATGTCCTGAAGCCGCTTCATTTGCGGCTGTATATGCTGCATGGCCTGCATCGACTTAAAGCTCTTCCAGGTCAGTGGATAAAAGAGCAGCTTAATGATCACCGTAATAATGATGATGGCGACACCGTAGTTGTGGGTCACGCCGTAGAGCCACTGCAGTGGACGTAAGAGCCAAATGTCCGGCCGCAGTATTCGGACCCAGCCATAGTTGTAGAACACCAACTCCTTGAGCGATTTGCCGTTGGCGTCGAGCGCCGCCAGTCGACGCAGTTCCTTGGGGCCAGCATACACGGTGAAATGTACGTCAGTCGAGGTTGCAGGCAGCGGCCAGCGTAATGCCACCGCATATTCGAGGGCATTCGTACCCTCATGTAAAACGCTCCACGTCGTGCTCGTGCGCGGAATCGCGGCGATGGCATAGTACTTGTTGTGGACTGCCGTCCATTGCACCTGCCCTGTGCGCTCCAATGGCGGCTGACCAGCGGGCGGCGTGGCGAGCCAGCGCTCGCCGTTGATAAAGGACATTGGGCTGGCATAACTGCCATTAGACTCCAGGTCGGTGTGTAGGCCGGGACCCCATCGTAGCATGGCATGTTGTCCATCCGCCGCGATCTCGACAGCTGGCCACAGCCCTTCTTCCGATACTTCAACCAAGTTCACCCGCGCCTCGTTGCCACCTCGCCCCATCGCCAGTGTAGCCGCGCCACTGCTCCGCCATAGGGAGTCCCAGTGCCACACGATATTGGGTGGGCTCTTCCACGGTGCCGCATATTTCTTCAACAGCAGCTCCTTGATGCGCGCCCCCCGAGTAGTCATCACCATGCGGACCAGATCGTTTTCAACCGTCACTAGACGCTCGGGCTCTGGCGACGTCGCGGCCGTCGGTGCAGAGCTCAGACCCGGCTTGTCCAGCGTGACGTCGACCTCCATGGCATAAGTGCCGTATTGCAGTTCGAAGGTCTTCATCACACGCCAGCCTGTAGGGTCCTGATACTCAAAGCGGACAGTTCCTCGCGGCTGCTCTGCCGTCACAGCCAGTTGCGCCACCGAGGAGGTGAAATTCGCCGCCTGTATGCGCTCATTCAAGGACTGCGGCGGCGCCGCTTGTCCCACCGAGCCAGGCCCCACGCGCGGAGTATTTGGTGCATCGGGCCTAGCCGTGGTGGCAGGCGGGGATTTGGCTTCAGGAGTCGGCTTTTCCTGAGACTCTGGCGTTACAGACGAATGGGGAGGATCTGGCGCAGGTACAAAGACATACTGCCAGAGGATAAGCACGAGGATCGACAGTGCGACAGCGAGAATGGCACGCCATTCCATACACTAATAAAACCTCCTGAGTGGCTGCGCAGGCCTTGTAAGGTATGGGGGCGAGCGCCACTACTGAACCGGGTCCCACCCTCCAGGGTGAAAGGGATGACAACGCAATAGTCGCCATGCGGTCAAGTGCAGACCTCGCCATAACCCATAGCGGGTGATCGCCTGCATAGCATACGTCGAACAGGATGGATAAAACCGACACGAGGGTGGCAACGCAGGCGAGATTACCAGTTGATAGAGCCGTATCATCTCACAGATCAGATATCTGACCATCGATATGCCCAATGTCCTGCACTCCAACCCACGGTACTCGTCCTACCCGGCGATCACCAACCATAGCCGGATCGGGGTTGCACGTATCTATCCATCCTTCAGAGCAATGTGGCCGGGTGCCTCGGCTGCCGTCAACCTAGCCATGGTCTTGCACCAGGCGTCCTCAAGAGTCCTGTAGGACGCCTGAGCACTGGCGGGAACAGCGCGCACGAACAGATCATAGCCTCTGGGAACCAGCCCTTTCTGACGCCGAAAAAGCTCACGTAGCCGGCGTTTCACCCGATTTCGCACGACGGCAATACCAATGGCTTTGCCCGCAGCTAGCCCAAGGCGAATGACATCTCCCCCATGGCGGTAGGCATATATCGTAAAATACTCCGTCCGCAGCCGCCGCCCATGCCGGTAACAACGCGTATAGTCGGCTCTAGCGGCAAGGCGTTCATGTCTGCGTAGACGCTGGTCCACCCGGTCTCAGACAGTCAAGCGAGCGCGGCCCTTATGCCGGCGTCGCCTCAAAACCTGCTGGCCGCTACGAGTTGCCATGCGTGCTCGAAAGCCATGGGTGCGGCGGCGCTTTATCCGACTCGGCTGGTAGGTCCGTTTCATGTTCACGTCCTCACTCGTCCAGGCCGCGTTCCGCCGTACCTATCTGTTCTGTATAGGCCGCACGCGGGCTCCTATCGTGAATAGTTCATCAGAAATCCAACGTAGATCACATAGTTGAGTAATGCGGCAGACGTGCCTTCCACAAGTTTGGTCCGTTCTGCTGCTGGTCGCACGGTTCAGTGGGATGATCACCCACCGCGCTCCGATTCTAGCAGAAACTGCGTTGATTTTTCAATCGTCTTTTGGTACTTTATACGTGTGGTCAGAGCCTTTCGGCGGAGGTAATACCTTGTTCTTCCACACCCTTCACCTGGTTATTGAACTGCAGGTAGACCTCATGGTGGCGCAGACGATGAATCGTAATCCATCGATATTACAGGGATTTATCGAGTTATCCACAGTTGGGGATAACCATGTGGATAACTCGAGACAACCGCCGAAGATCCCCATTTTCTCATCCTTGGCACACAATCGATCGGGGTCTATCGGGATATCTCCCTGGATAAATTGTGTACACACCTGTGCATAAATGCTTCCGCGACTTCTTACCTGAATCTCCCTGAACACTGTGGGACTTTCCCCCACAGTTTTGCACAGCCGATTCCCATCGGTGTGCTATGCTTTGGGTCGCTTATGCACATATCCCACGCGTCTACTACGACCATCTACTAAGGATTTCCTAAACTCGATACACAAAGGGAGTGTGGATTCATGGAGATCCGGATCAGTCGTGAAGAATTTTTGCAGGGCCTGCAGCGTGTCCAGTCGGTCGTCGAGCGCAAGACCACGACACCGATTCTGGCCAATTTCCTGCTCGACGCACGGGGGAACCAGCTCACCTATGTGGCGACGGACCTCGAGCTTACCTGCAAGGGGATGATGGCGACGGAAATCATCCATGAAGGTGTCATCACCCTACCGGCCCGGCAAACATTTGATATCGTGCGTGAGCTGCCTAGTGGAACAATGCTTGATCTCCGCATCAATGAGCAACAGTGGGCTGAACTCACTGCCGGCCGGAGTTATTTCAGGATTCCAAGTCTCCCAGGAGGAGATTTCCCGCCGTTTCCACCTTTTGAAGGTGCTGAACATCTGTCGCTCCCTGCTTCTACCCTTCGGGAAATGATTGGGAAAACAGCCTTTTGCACCTCTCAGGATGAAACGCGTTTTGCGCTGCGTGGCGCACTTTTTGCTTTTATGGAGGGACGGGTATCGATGGTGGCAACCGATGGTCACCGCTTGGCCGCCATCCAGCGCGAATGCAAACATGCTGAGGCTATGACCAAGCAGGTGATCGTGCCTCGTAAAGCCCTGGACGAAATCCGTAAAAGTCTTGAGGATGGTAACGGTGAGGATGATGAGGTAACGGTGAGTTTACTCGATCAACATTTGCTCATCCGTCGCGGGAATCTATGGTTATCGACCCGACTCATTGACGGGCAATTCCCCGCCTATGAACGAGTGATCCCAAAGGGTCATCCGCAACACATTACGCTACAGAAGGATGCTTTCCTCAGTAGCCTCCGTCGAGTCATCCTGTTCGCGCCCGACAAATCACGAGCAGTCCGGCTCAAACTATCGCCGGGGACATTGACGATCTTGAGCGAAAGTCCCGAGTTGGGAGAAGCCCGCGATGAAATCGAGGCCGAGTATGAGGGGGAAGCGGTGACGGTGGGGTTTAACGCACGCTACCTGATGGATGTCTTGAATGTCGTGGACGCTGATCAGGTCATTCTCGAAGTGAAAGATGCCGTAAGCTCATCTTTGATGCGACCGGTGGCTGACCCCGACAGTCTCTATGTGATTATGCCATTGCGACTGTAAGACAGGGTCGAGCGCTGTAGGCTGACGACCGAGCAGGAGAGGATGGGGATGGTGGCCGGGCGCTCAGAAGGCTGTTGCGGCACAGATGGTCGGTTAGACCGGGAGTGTGTGTCACATGCGGTCTTCAGTTCCGATGCCTCGGTCTTCTGCTGCTCGGGGTTCTGATGCGACTCATGACCTTACAGATGCGCAACTTCCGCAACTTCGACCGACTGGAGCTTGAGTGCGGCGCACGTTTCAATATTCTAGTGGGTAATAACGGCCAGGGCAAGACGAACATTCTCGAAAGTATTTATGTGCTCGGCCAGTTACGGTCTTTTCGCGGTGTTGGACGCGCGGAGTTGACTCGCTGGGGGGCAGAGGTGGTCAGCTTACACGGCACGGTTGAGCATCCGGCACATAATGGGAAACTGACGCTCGGCATGTCCTGGAATGGGCAGCGACGTATCCTCAAAGTCCAAGGCCGGGAGATCCAACGCACTATTGATTATCTGGGACATCTTAACGTCATGGTCTTCGCAGCGGATTCCGTCCAGGTGATCAAAGGTTCTCCTGAAGGACGCCGCCGGCTTCTCGATCGCGCACTGGTAAGTTTGCAGCCGACCTATCTCGGCCTTTTGCAGCGCCATCAGATGATCCTCAAACATCGCAATCGACTACTGAAGGGGCCGAAGATCGACCGCGCCAGTTTAGACGTGTGGAATACCAAGTTTGCCGAGGTGGGAGCGGAAGTTGTACGGGCGCGGGCACGCTACCTGAAGCGGCTTAACCGGCAACTGGAGCGCTTGAATGCGTTGAAGCTGGGCAGTCCAACGGCACTACAGGTACAGTACCGGCCAGCCCTCGGAGGGGGAACCGATGAGCAAGAGCCGCTAGATCCTGGCTGTGCCGACATGTCGCGGATTGTGCACCGTATGGTGGAGGGCATCGCTAGGGTGGAACGTGACGAATTGAGGGCCCGGATGTCATTGATCGGACCGCAACGCGATGATGTCAGCTTTACCCTGGAAAGGCATGACCTCAAGAATTATGGCTCCCAGGGGGAGCAACGGCTGGCAGTGCTGCTGATCTTGATCGGCATGTTAGAAGATCTGGAAGCGGAGTTGGGGACGCCCGCGATCGTGTTGCTTGATGATATGGTGGCTGAGTTGGATCGGCGACGGCGTGGCCTACTGTGGGAATTTTTGCAGAGCATGCGCGCCCAGGTATTTATCAGTGGGACGGAGATGACTGCCGACTTGGAAGCGCTGTGTGCGGCAGTGCCAGAGACGCAGGTGTGGAGGGTCGACGCGGGCACCATTGTCGCCAACGCCTAGTGACCATCCAGCGCCAATTGGCACCACAGGAAGCCGCACTCAGAACGGGACAATCCTGCAGCAAGGCGTCTGCCCTGTAGCAGATCGCCGACAGGTGGGAGTATGGCTGAACAGAACGAAGCAGGCCGTGTCACACAGGGAGGCACCGGGCCGGAGATGCCTGCAGCTGGCGACCCGGAGGCTTATGACGCTAGCCAGATCAAGGTGCTCGAAGGCTTAGAAGCCGTGCGTCTCCGCCCAGCGATGTACATCGGGAGCACCGGCGTGCAGGGGCTCCATCATCTCGTCTACGAGGTTGTCGATAACAGTGTCGACGAAGCCTTAGCTGGGTTCTGCGAAAATATCCAGGTCACACTCCATCTGGACAACAGCGTCACCGTGGTGGATGATGGCCGTGGCATTCCCGTCGACATGCATCCGACCGAGGGTAAGCCGGCGGTCGAAGTGGTGTTGACTAAACTCCACGCCGGAGGCAAATTCGATAAAGGGGCCTACAAAGTCTCGGGCGGCCTCCACGGTGTCGGTATTTCGGTGGTTAACGCCCTGTCGGAGTGGCTGGAAGTGGAGATCTATCACGACGGGTACGTCTACCACCAGCGCTACGAGCGGGGCCATCCAGTCTCTGCTCTAGAAATTACCGGTAAGACCAGCCGCCGTGGAACCCAGGTCACCTTCTATCCCGATGTTGAAATCTTCGAGACCCTTGAGTTCAGCTATGACACGCTGGCGGCGCGCTTGCAGGAGCTGGCGTTCTTGAATCGCGGCTTGCGCATTGCACTCGACGATGCCCGTACGGGCCGGCAACAGGAGTTTAAGTACGATGGGGGCATTAGTTCCTTCGTCGAGTACCTGAATCAGGGCGAAAGCGCCGCTGCATCCTGACCCGATCTATCTCGCCGGCGAGCGGGATGGCGTGCGCGTCGAAGTGGCCCTGCAATACAATGATGGCTACGCCGAAAAGACCTACTCCTTCGCCAATAACATCAACACGATCGAGGGCGGTACACACTTGATCGGCTTCAAAAGTGCGCTGACCCGCACCGTGAATAGCTATGCGCAAGCCAATAATCTGCTCAAGAGCGGCGATGAGACGCCCAGCGGCGATGATGTACGTGAGGGGCTGACGGCGATCATCAGCGTGCAGGTTCCCGAGCCGCAATTCGAAGGGCAAACGAAGACGAAACTGGGGAACAGCGAGATTAAGGGCGTGGTGGAAAGTCTCGTCAACGAGCGGTTGGGGGTCTACTTCGAGGAGAATCCCGTCGTTGCCAAGGGTGTTGTGGAAAAGGCTGTGCTGGCCTCACGCGCGCGTGAGGCCGCGCGCAGAGCCCGCGATCTGACGCGACGTAAGGGCGCACTGGACAGCGCCGCATTACCCGGCAAGCTCGCCGATTGTGCCGCCCGTGATCCCGCTGAAGCGGAAATCTTCCTGGTAGAGGGCGATTCGGCCGGCGGCTCGGCCAAGCAAGGGCGCGACCGCCGCTCGCAAGCGATTCTGCCGTTGCGCGGCAAGATCCTCAACGTCGAGAAAGCCCGATTCGACAAGATGCTGGGATCGCAGGAGATTCAGACCCTGATTACGGCGCTTGGCGCCGGTATTGGATCGGACGATTTCGATGTGAATAAGATCCGCTATCACAAGGTCATCATCATGTGCGATGCCGACGTGGATGGATCGCACATCCGTACCTTGCTATTGACCTTTTTCTACCGGCAGATGGTGGAGATCATCGAACGGGGTTATCTCTACATCGCTCAGCCACCGCTATACAAAGTCAAGCGCGGCAATCGTGAGCTGTATCTGAAGGATGAGCAGGCGTTCGAGGACTATATCCTGGAGCAGGGCACGAGCGAGCTGGCCTTGGTGCCGCAGCCCTCCATCGATGGCAATCCAAGAGTGGAACAACAAGGCGCGGGAGAGGTGCTCAACGCGTTAGAAGATGAGCCCAACGCGATTCGGGGTGCGGAGCTAATCACCCTCCTGAAAGGGCTGATTGCCTACGAGCACTTGCTGAAACGTTTTGAGCATCGTCGCATGGATGTGCTGGTTCTCCGCGCTGTGACCATCGAACAGTCCATAGACGCGGATAGCCTCAGAGATGCGCAGAAGCTCGAACGCAGCGTGACTGCCGTCAGCGGTTTTTTCCGCCGACTCTACCCCGGCGAGCCTGTACCTGAAGCGAGGATCACATGGGATGAAGAGCATGCGGGCCTACCGCGTGCTCTTCGAACGCGCACGGGAGGGCATGTCCAGCCGCTTGATGCTCGATACACCCATGGTGACATCGGCCGAGTATCGTGAGCTGCGTGCGCGTGGACAAGCGCTGAAGCGGCTTGGTCTGCCCCCGTATCGACTGCTGGTGAAGGAGCAAGAGCGCCTGTGTCAATCGGTGGTGCAGGTCATCGAGACGGTGAAATCACTCGGGCAGCGTGGGCTGAGCGTGCAGCGCTATAAAGGCCTAGGGGAGATGAACCCCGATCAGCTCTGGGAGACGACGATGGACCCGACCAAACGGGTGCTGCTGCAGGTGACGCTGGAAAACGCCTATGCGGCAGAGGAGATTTTCTCCATTCTCATGGGTGAGCAGGTAGAGCCGCGCCGCCAGTTCATTGAACAGCATGCCCTGGAGGTCAGGAATCTGGATATTTAGGAGACTGTATGGCCACTGACGCACGACTGCTGCAGATCAACATCGAAGATGAAATGCGCACAGCCTTCCTCGACTATGCGATGTCCGTCATCATCGCCCGCGCCCTGCCGGATGTGCGCGACGGGCTGAAGCCGGTGCATCGGCGCGCCCTGCTGACCCTGTACGACCTGAACCTCACTCCAGACCGCGGCTATCGGAAGTGCGCCAAGATCTGCGGCGATATCAGCGGCAACTATCATCCGCATGGCGAGGGGGTCGTCTATCCCTCCGTGGTGCGCCTGGCACAACGCTTTGCCATGCGCTATCCATTGGTCGATGGCCAGGGCAACTATGGTTCCGTCGATGGTGACCCACCGGCTGCCATGCGCTACACCGAAGCGCGCATGACCGAGATCTGCCAGGAGATGTTGCGCGATCTGGAGAAGGAAACAGTCGACTTCATCCCCAACTACGACGGCACGCGCGAAGAGCCGGTGGTGTTGCCCTCGACGATTCCCAACCTCCTGATGAACGGTTCTGCCGGCATCGCTGTGGGCATGGCGACGAATATTCCACCCCATAATCTGGGCGAGCTGGTCGACGCGTTGGTGGCGATGCTAGCGGACCCCCAGATCAGCGTCGAGGTCGACGAGGACGACCCAGGGAAGCCCTATCTCATGCAGTTCATTCTAGGTCCCGATTTCCCGACCGCGGGACTGATCTATGGCACCGATGGCATTCGCGATGCCTACAAGACTGGGCGCGGCCTCATCACCATGCGGGCACGGGCGCTCATTGAGCATTCGAAGCGCACCAGCCGGGAGCAGATCATCATCACTGAGATCCCCTATCAGGTGAACAAAGCCAAGCTCGTCGAGAGAATCGCTGAGCTGGTGCGCGACCGCAAAATCGAGGGCATCTCCGATCTGCGCGACGAATCCGATCGCGAGGGTATGCGGGTCGTCATCGAGCTTGTCCGCGGTGCCCAGGGTGAGGTAGTGCTCAATCAGCTCTACAAGCAAACCCCCATGCAGAGCACCTTCGGCGTCATCATGCTGGCACTGGTGGGCAATCAACCGCGGATCATGGCCCTCAAGGAGCTGATGAGTCAGTTTCTCGAGCACCGCAAAGAGGTGGTGACACGTCGCACGCGGTTCGATCTGCGCAAGGCGCGGGAACGCGCCCATATTCTCGAAGGTTTGAGAGTCGCCCTGGAGCAGCTCGACCGGGTGATCGAGCTCATCCGCGCTGCCGAGTCGCCAGCGGCGGCTCGTGAGCAATTGATCGCGACGCTAGCGCTTACTGAGGAACAAGCCCAAGCCATTCTCGACATGCGCCTGCAACGCCTCACCGCTTTGGAGCGCGACAGAATCTTGCAGGAGCTGGCGGAATTACAGCAGCGCATCGTCGAGCTGGAAGGCATCTTGGCTGATGAGCTGAAGGTACGCGCCATCATCAAGGAGGAGCTACTGGGGATCAAGGACAAATATGGTGATGAGCGGCGCACCGAGATCGTTGAGGAAGCGGTCGAGCTCAACATCGAAGACCTCATCCCGCAGGAAGATGTGGTGGTGACAGTCAGCCGTGGCGGCTATATCAAACGTACTCCTGCCCGCGTCTACCGCAGCCAGCACCGCGGTGGCAAGGGGATCAAAGCGATGGAGACCAAAGAAGAGGACTTCGTCGAGCATTTTTATATCGCCAATACCCACCATTACATCTTGTGGTTCACCAATATCGGTAAGGTCCACTGGCTCAAGGTCTATGAGATCCCCGAGGGTACGCGGGCCTCGCGGGGCAAAGCATTGGTGAATCTCCTGCAGTTGGACGATGGAGAAACCATCTCCGCCATGGTGCCCGTCGAGGAGTTTGCCAGCGCCCGCTACGTCATTATGACTACCAAACGCGGGCTGGTGAAGAAAACACCCTTGGCGGCCTTCGGAAATCCGCGTGCGGGAGGCATCCGAGCGATTTCTCTCGACGACGGCGACGAACTGATCGCGGTCAAGCTCACCGACGGCTCACAACACATCTTCTTGGGAACAGCGGACGGCCAGGCTATCCAGTTCCGGGAGGCCGATGTACGACCGATGGGACGGACCGCGCGCGGGGTCATTGGCATCGATCTCGAAGCGGGGGATGCCGTGGTGGCCATGGAAGTCTTGAACCCTGGAGCGACGATGCTCACCGTCTGCGAACATGGCCATGGCAAACGTACCGCCCTTGACGAATACCGGGTGCAGGGGCGTGGTGGCAAGGGGTTGATCAATATCAAAGTGACGGAGCGTAACGGCCGAGTCGTAGGCATCAAACAGGTAACCGAGGCGGATGAGCTGATGATCATGACGACATCGGGTAATCTCATCCGCCTGCCCGTCCGCGAGTTGGCGGTGATTAGCCGCAATACTCAGGGCGTGCGCCTGATTTCGCTGGGTGATGATGATGCTGTGGCGTCTGTCGCCACCATTGAGGAAGAACGTGAGATGGGAGATATGGTATAATAATCTCCATACCCAACTGCTAAGTCTGGGTGATTATGGTGACGATTGCGACACACGCAGTGTCTGCGAAGTTATCCACCCTCCCCCTGAATGAGGGAGGGTCTGGACGGACATGGAAAAATGGACAGCATGGGTTTCCGCATAAGGCGGTTATGTGACTATAGAAGAGGGGAATGATCATGCCGATTGGGGTAGGGCAACCAGCACCCGATTTCACGCTCAGAGGCAATGATGATAAAGATCACAAGCTCAGCGACCTGAAGGGGAAAAATGTCGTCTTAGCCTTCTATCCCTTGGATTTTAGCCCCGTCTGTACCAATGAGCATGTGTGTTTCCGCGACGATCTGACGCAGTTTCAGAGCCTTAACGCGGAGGTGTTGGGGATCAGTGTGGACAGCACCTGGGCGCACAAAGCTTTTGCCAAACAGTTAGAGCTGCAGTTCCCTCTGTTGGCCGATTTCCATCCGAAGGGAGCAGTGGCCGATCAGTATGGCTTCTATCTGTCGGAACGTGGCATTGCAGCACGGGCAGTGGTGGTCGTCGATAAGGAAGGCGTTGTCCGTTTTGTGAAGCAGTACGATATTCCCACTGTGCCGGATACCAAGGAGGTCGTGGCCGCAGTGCAAGCGCTGAAGTAGCCCGGCTTGAGTGGTTGTGCCATCTTTGATGGCTTCTTCACCAAGATTGTCTCGTCCACGTCTCCCGGCGGGAGACCCGCTAGGCCATGCCCTCATGGGTCTCCCGCTAGAGTTGGTTAGTCAGCCCCACCATCACCTGCCGAGCGCCCTCCGGACGATTTCGATAAGGGTATTCATAGGAAAAGGTTTGAGCAGAAACCCTAGCAACCCGTCCCGTACCTCCGGCAAGTCCTCGTTTCTAGAATCTCCACTGATGAGGATGATAGGGAGTTCAGGATGCATGGCGCGCCAACGCTGGGCCAGGGTATAGCCCGCCTGCGCCTGGGCGGTAGGCAATAGATTGACATCGGTGATCAGCAGTTGGATCCCCGCAACGCCTAGTTGCGTTTTGATGGCTTCTGCCTGCTCCACGTTGGCAGCGGTGAGAACACTATAGCCTTGCGTGCTCAGCACCTCCATGAGCGCTTCTCGCACAGGCTCCTCATCGTCAACGATGAGGATGGTGGTTTGTGGGCCACGCCGGCGCCGTCTCTGTTCTCTACGTCGCCGTGAGCGTGGCGGCTGAACCGGCGTCGAATCAGTCTGTTCTGCAGAGTTCTCACTCGGTGTGAGCATAGATGCGCTGTGGGGGAACGCCTGCAGTGGTGCAGCTGGATGCCGACTCGAAATCGCGATAGGGCGGGCTGGTGGGCCAATTAGTGGGCGGAACTGAGCGGCTGTGCATAGATAAGTTACCGATCAAATTAGTGTTATAAATATGATATTTTTATCATAATCGGTCAATTAATAGAGCAAAGTGAATGCCACGCGTCGGTCCCCACGCTCCGATAAGGTCAGAAAACCAGTGCTGGCATGGGATTCTGTGGATCAGTAGGGCAGGGCGGAGGGGAGGAAAGCAAACGTAATGTCTCAGAACTGCATCAAGTTGTACCACTTGGCGGGCAGGAGGATAGCCAAGACAGGCCGGCTGTCGTAGGCTACAAATGCCGATCCCACCGCCGGAGGACAGTGCTATGCTGATGGGGTGCGGGGAACGGTGGTGACGCTGGGGCGGTCACTATAGTCGTTCCTGTAGTTGCCATGGTGCACTTTTGGTACAGGGTGTTCGTCTCATCCATGAACCATATTCCCATGGCTGAGACCCCTTGCCAAAAAACCTGCCAACAGCCCGAGTGATCTGGAACCTCGGCCCACCCATACTGGCGCAGCCACATAATCCACGGCTGCTGCTGGAGAAGTGCTATGGCTTGGATGCCGCTCTGTGGAACTGACGGCCATGCTGCAGCCGCACGTCATCCTCGCAGATGGTCCTACTGATCAGAAAGGATAATCTAGCCCAGTGAAGATTGCGACCCCTTCGCTACCCAATCCAACATCGATCTTGGCGACGATTTGGGAGGCCGCGAGAAAGCGTATCCCACCGCCGATCACCGTCTGGATCTTGCCGGAGCCTAGGTCACTGAAGTTGTGAAACACTCGTCCGACATCCGCAAATACTGCGAGCTCGATGTCGGTCCGGACGTTGCCGTAGTTGATCTGAAAGACCTTAATGCGCTCCTCGGCGTTAACTAACACGCGTCCCTCATCGAGAAAGCGGTTCTCCCCGAACCCCCGCAGCGTCTCATCACCTCCGAGCTCGCTGAGCTCAAAAAATGGTATATTAGGTCCATCCACGCGATCGAGTAGTCCACGCACCGCCAACACCAGACGCTCACCTAGATGCGGCCACAGCCACCGCCCCTCCAGGCCATAACGAACAAACGATGCCTTACTGCCGATCGCCTTGTCAGCCACCTCGACAAATACTTGGCCAAAACGCCCCTGGGTGGGCATGACGAGGGAGTTCCGCGTGTCATAGGTCAGCGCCAGACGATGGGCCCAGACAAACGAACCGTCTTCGCCGGGGATGTCTGTAAACACGTCTTGTAGAAACGGCAGCGAGTCCACGGCGCCACGACGAATGGTGACCGAGCGCAGGCGCTCGGTCAGCGAGGCGGTGAGCTCAGGCATCAGCCGCCGGCCAAAGGTGACCTCTCCCCCGCCCTGACGCAAGGTATAGTTGGTCTCGTTCGATTCTAGGCTATTGGCCCCGATGCCGTAGAAGCGCGCCGTCCGATCGTTCTCATAGAGGGCGAAGCCTTCAAAGCGATAGCGCGGACCACGCAGGTTGGGATCAACATAGCGCAGGCGGTAGAAGGCCTGGTTACGCGTCGATTGGGAGACATCTGTATCGAATTTCGTGTTGTGATCGAAGAAGCGTTCATAATGGACCGAACCTGCGACACCGAGTAGGGGGTTGTACGTCGCATACGGTACCAAGAGGGAGTGAAAGGCGCCTTCTCGGGCGTCGATGATGGCGAGCAACGCGCCATACGTTTGGCGTTCGTTGGGGTCGGTGGTGAAGATCGGCAACGGTACGAACGTCTTGTCTGCGAAGGCGCAAGGTAGTCCCATCAACAGTATGCCGAGCAGCCAGCAAAGTCCGAGAGAATCCTCCAGGCGGCATACAACCCTATGACGTTTCAGGCGTGATGGGAGCACCCACATTCAGCTTCGCTCAGCCAGTCTGTGCGCCGGCCTGTTTCATGCTCAGGGAGATCCGGTTGCGTGCTGCGTCAACCGCGAGCACTTTGACGCGGACGCGGGCGTTTATGGATACCACACTGTGGGGATCGGTGACGAAGCTGGAGGAGAGCTCGGAGATATGCACCAAGCCATCTCGATGCACGCCGATGTCGACGAAAGCGCCGAAAGCGGTCACGTTCGTGACCTTGCCGTTGAGTACCATCCCCAGCTGCAAATCCTTGATGTCGGCGACTTCGGGGTGATAGGCAAAGGACTCCACCGTGGTGCGAGGATCGCGCCCGGGCTTCTGCAACTCTGTGAGAATATCCTGCACCGTGAGTATGCCCACCCCTGCCGCCGCATCTACAAATGCTTGCGGTTGCAATCGTGAGAGCTGATCGGGATGCACCATCAGCCCGGCCACGGGGGTTCCTAGACTGTCGGCAATGCGGGTGACGACGTGGTACTGCTCTGGGTGAACCCAGGAGTTGTCCAATGGATTGGCGCTTTCCGGCACGCGTAGGAAACCTGCTGCCTGCTGAAACGCCTTGTCGCCAAGTTTGGGAACGTCGCGCAATTGCACACGGCTATGGAACGGACCGTGGTGCTCACGATAGGCGACGATGTTGTGGGCCAGAGCGGGTCCTATCCCGGACACAGCCCGCAACAGCAGCGCTGAAGCCGTGTTCACGTCGACGCCGACGCGGTTGACGCACGATTCGACGACCTGGTCAAGGGAGATCTGCAGACGCTTGGCATTGACATCGTGCTGGTACTGCCCAACACCCAGCGCTTGGGGCTCGATCTTGACCAGCTCAGCTAGGGGGTCCTGCAGGCGCCTGGCAATAGAAATGGCGCCACGAATGGTCAGGTCCAAATCGGGGAACTCTTCCTGTGCCACACGCGAGGCCGAATATACCGAAGCACCATCTTCGTCGACGATCTCCCGCTGAACCTGTGGGCACTGCGGCAGCACATGGGCGGTCAAAAACTGTTCAACTTCACGACGGCCTGTGCCGTTGCCGATGGCTAGCACCTCCACACCATGCTGGTCGATGAGGCTCAATATGGCCTGCGCCGCCCCGGCCACATCCTGACGCGGTGGGTGTGGGTAGATCGTCGTATGGGCGAGGAGCTTTCCGGTGGCATCAATCACCGCCAGCTTGGAGCCGGTGCGCAGGCCAGGGTCGATACCCAGGACTCGTTTGCCCTTGAGTGGTGGAGCCATCAGGATGGTGCGCAGGTTCTTGGCGAAAATCTGGATGGCGACCTCCTCTGCCTGTGCTGTCAGCTCCGCCCGCACCTCGCTGGCGAGGGAAGGATGCAATAGCCGTTCATAGGCATCCGCAAAGACGGCACGCAGGAAGAGTGCGGTTGCTGAGGTCGTCTTGGGTGCCAAACGCTGCTGGATGAAGCCCACTACCTCTGGGCTTGAGTCCTCCAAGGCGGCAGCGATCACGCTCTCGCGCTCAGCACGATTAATCGCCAGCACACGATGCGATGGGAGTTTGTGAATCGTCTGGGCGAAATCGTAGTAGTCGGCGTACTTGCCCTCGGGATCGGTCGCGCCCTTCTTCACCTTCGTGACCAGCGTGCCCTGTTGCCACAGCCGCTTTCGGACCCATTGGCGAATGTCGGCATCGTCAGCGACGTGCTCGGCGATGATATGCCCTGCTCCTTCCAAAGCTTCCTGAATGGTTGATACACCGGCCTCAAGGTTGACAAAGGGTTGGGCCACAACATCGAGATCGGTGATCTTGGAGGCGTTGGTGAGGATGGTGGCGGACAGCGGTTCTAGTCCCTTGTCGCGGGCGATGCTGGCTTTGGTGCGGCGTTTGGGGCGATAGGGCTGGTAGAGGTCCTCCAATTCCTGCTTCGTCGAGCAGCCTGTGATGCGGTCGCGCAGCTCAGCTGTGAGCTTGCCTGCGGCCTCGATCGTCTCCAGCACCGTGACTTTGCGCGCCTCCAAGTCGCTGACATAGGCATAGCGCTCCTGGATCGTGCGGATCTGGTCCTCATCCAGCGCGCCGGTGATCTCTTTGCGATAGCGGGCGATAAACGGCACCGTATTGCCGCCCTCAAGCAGCTCCACAGTGCGGGTCACGTGTGACGCTTGCAACTGGAGCGCCGTGGCGATGGCCTGGATGATGGAGTCTACGACCCCCGTCATACCGTCATCCTCTATCAAGTTTGGGGTGATGTGCTGCCAGCTCTTGCCGTGCTACAGATGAAGAGGCTACCTGGCAGCGTGAAAACGCATAAGGGCACGGCATGCCGTGCCCTTATGCCAAGATTAACAGGAGAGTCGTACCCTATCATACCTCCCAGCAGGTGTCAATGCGGAGGGCGCAGGCGGGCCGACCAGCATCCACTTGGCCTACGTCCCCCTCCCGTGTGCTAGGATTAGCATACTGTCAGGGGCTCCCCACTTACCAAACGAATGGCCTGACTGGGACGCCATGGAGGGGCTACCGCCTTGCCACGTCATCGCTGAGTGACCGTATTCCTGTGCAGTTGCACCCGGATGCGTCCCACCTGACAATTCTGAACCTGTACATGGAGTGGACGATCGAACATGATGCCTATATGACATGGCAACGTCGCATCAGCTTCTGCATAGCTTCCCATATTGGTGTTGCTATGTGAGCCCCTAATTATGCCGCGTCTGTGAATCAGCGCTTGCCTTGACTTTCGGGGGTAAACGGGGTAAGCTTCGAAAGGCTATCTGCCGTTCAGCGCCACAGGTTGGCGCTCATCATGCTGGAGAACACCTATGGTCGATCTCGACAATCTGGAAGTGCTGCAAGTCGACCGATCGGGGATACTCGATCTCTTGCTTGATTTGCCTGCACAATTACAGACGGGGGAGCGCCTCGGTCAGAGTGCTGACTTACCGCTGGCCACAGACACGCGCGCCGTCGTGGTCACAGGCTTGGGTGGTTCCAGTATCAGTGGCGACTTGTTGCGCTCCTATCTGCATGCGGAATGTCGGATCCCGATCCTGGTCAACCGGCACTATGGCCTGCCGGGGTTCGTGGGGCCCGAGACGCTGGTTTGTGCGGTGAGCTACTCCGGCAATACGGAGGAGACGCTGAGCGCCGTTGGTGAGGCACGTGCCCGTGGGGCCAGCGTCTTGGCGGTGACCAGTGGTGGGCAGCTGGCAGAGCTGGCCCATGCCTGGCGGATTCCTTGTGTGCGCGTCACCGAGGGTATGCCGCCACGCACCACACTGGGATATCTGTTCACTCCGATGGTGGTAATCCTGGCACGGTTGGGGTTGATCTCCGATCAGAGAGCGTCTATCGCCGAGGCGATCGACGTGTTGCGAGAGCTTGGCGCCCAGTACCGTCCCGGCATCGAGACGTTTCGCAACCTTCCCAAAGCCTTAGCCAGAGACCTCCTCGGCAGGTTCCCACTCATCTACGGTGTGCAAGACTTCTCTGACGTCGTGGCCTACCGCTGGCGCACCCAGTTTAATGAAAATAGTAAAGTGCTGGCCTCCCATCAAGCGTTTCCCGAACTGAACCATAACGAGGTGGTCGGCTGGCAAGGGGCGCTTCCAAGCGCGCTGGAACCATGGGTGGTGTTATTGCGCGACGACCAGGAGTTGGGCAGAATCGCGCAGCAGATCGACATCACCAAAGCCTTCCTGCAGGAGCGCGCTGCCGGCATCACCGAAGTCTGGTCGCAAGGCCAGTCGCGCTTGGCCCGTCTGGTCTCACTTCTCTACACTGGGGACTTTACCAGTTACTACCTCGCGTTACTGCGCGGCGTCGATCCGAAGCCGGTGGAAGCGATCGATCACCTGAAAAGTCAGTTGGCCTCCTCGTGAGCTGCATGGCATGAATCCAGCGCTGATCCGCAATTTTTCCATTATTGCCCACGTCGATCACGGCAAATCAACCCTGGCCGATCGCTTGCTTGAGTTTACCGGCGCCTTATCATCCCGCGAAATGTCGGCACAGGTCCTGGATCAGATGGACCTGGAGCGCGAGCGTGGCATTACGATTAAAGCCCATGCTGTGCGCCTCAATTATTTGGCCCACGATGGCCAAACCTATGTGTTGAACTTGATCGATACCCCTGGCCATGTGGATTTTTCCTATGAAGTGTCACGCAGTCTAGCAGCCTGCGAAGGGGCATTATTGGTCGTGGATGCGGCGCAAGGCGTGGAAGCACAGACCGTGGCCAACGCCTATCTGGCGCTCGAGCATGAGCTCACGCTCGTGCCCATCATCAATAAAATCGATCTGCCGAATGCCGATCCCGATCGCGTCCAAGCTCAGCTTCGAGATGTCATCGGCCTCGACTCCGATAGCGCCATCCTGGCCAGTGCCAAAGAGGGTATTGGTACCGCAGAGATTCTTGAAGCCATCGTCGAGACGCTGCCGCCCCCGCGAGGGCGTGCCGAAGATCCGCTCCAAGCCCTTATCGTCGACTCCTGGTTTGACTCCTATCAGGGCGTGATTGTCCTGATTCGCGTCTTCGCGGGTCTGGTGCGACGGGGTATGCGCATCCGGTTCATGGCCACTGCGAGGGAATACGAGGTTACGGGCCTTGGCGTTTTCACTCCGAAGCCGTACGCCGTCGACGAGTTGACGGCCGGTGAGGTGGGTTTCCTGATGGCGGGGCTGAAGGAGGTGGGCGATACCAGGGTGGGCGATACGATCACTGCCGTCGAACATCCCACCGACGTGCCTTTGCCAGGATACAAAGAAGTCAAGCCCATGGTCTTCTGTGGGCTCTACCCTGCCGAGGATAACAGATATGAAGACCTGCGCGACGCCCTTGAAAAGCTACGGCTCAACGACTCGGCCTTTTCTTTCGAGCCCGAAACCTCCCTCGCCCTCGGCTTCGGGTTTCGCTGCGGCTTCCTCGGCCTGTTGCACATGGAGATCGTCCAGGAGCGGCTGGAGCGCGAGTTCGACCTGACTCTGGTGAGTACGGCGCCGACGGTGGTTTATCGTGTGAACAAGACCGACGGCACGATCCTCTCAGTGGACAATCCCTCCAAGGTGCCGCCCCCGCAATTCATTGCCAGCATCGAGGAACCCTACATTCTGGGTACGATTCTGACGCCACCGGAATTCCTGGGGGCAATCTTGCAGTTGGCACAAGAGAAGCGCGGTATCCAGCGTAAGTTGCATTATCCCGAACCCAAGATCGCGCTGCTGACCTATGACTTCCCGCTCAACGAAATGGTGTTCGATTTCTATGATCGGCTGAAATCGGTTTCCCGTGGCTATGCCTCTTTCGACTATGAGTTCGTGGGCTTTCGTGCGGCCGACCTCGTGAAGCTCGACATACTGATTAATGGCGAACCCGTGGATGCGCTCTCGTCGATTATCCACCGGGAGAAAGCCTATTTCTATGGCCGTGATCTGGTCAAGAAGATGCGCGAGGTGATTCCGCGCCAGCTGTTCGAAGTCGCCATTCAGGCGGCTATTGGCTCGCGGGTGATCGCCCGTGAAACGGTGGTGCCTTTACGCAAGAACGTCACGGCCAAGTGTTATGGTGGGGATATTACTCGCAAACGCAAGCTCCTGGAGAAGCAAAAAGAGGGCAAAAGGCGTATGAAGCGTATAGGGCGAGTGGAGATTCCCCAGGAAGCGTTCGTGGCGGTGTTGCAGGTTGGGCGATAAATGAACACCCAGTCAAGAGGCTGAGAAGAAGGCAGGATGACCCCGGTGCAGATACTAGACAAAACGACAGGCCGGCCGAAATCAGCGGTGCGGGAGTACACCGAGTCGATCATCATTGCCGTTGTGTTGGCCCTGGTGATTCGAACCTTTGTGGTGCAGGCGTTCAAGATTCCGTCGGGATCGATGGAGGATACGCTTCTCATTGGTGATCATATCCTGGTGAACAAGTTATCCTATGGCCTGCAGATACCCTTGATGAACGTCAAAGTCCGCGCCTTCGGCCTCATGGGTGAGCCAAACCGGGGAGACATCATTGTCTTTCCCTTTCCTCGTGATCCCTCGCGCGACTTCATCAAGCGCGTCGTGGGCCTGCCGGGGGACCGCGTTGAGGTGCGTAACCACCGCGCCTACATCAACGGTGAGCCTCTCAAAGAACCCTACGTGAAACTCGATGAGCGGGCCGCGGCGCATCCCTCGCGCTATAGCCACTGGGGACCTGAAGTGGTCCCGCCTGGTAAACTGTTTGTGATGGGAGATAACCGGGATAACAGCGCGGATGGCCGAGACTGGGGGTTTCTGGACAGCTCACAGGTGAAAGGACGCGCCTTCATTATCTATTGGTCGTGGGATAGCTCCGAGTCCAAGTTCTTCTGGCTGGGGAATATCCCCATCCCCAATCCCAAAGCGGTTCTGCTCGATGGTATTCGTTGGGGTCGCATCGGGAAACTGTTGCAGTAGGCCGTTGGTCTCTCATAGGAAGGCGTCGTCGTGGGTATGACCGCTGGTAACCTCCACGATCTCAACTTCCGGCTGCCTTTATTGATGATGTGCGACAATCTGTCGAATGCCAGGGGCTTTCGAATTAGATCCTGAGCCTCCCCTATGATCACACCCAACACCTGGGTAGAGATCGATCGCGCCGCGCTTCTCGCCAATGTCTATACCTGCCGTCAAATCATTGGGCCATGTTGTCGACTCCTCGCAATGGTGAAAGGCAACGCCTATGGCCATGGATTGTGCGAGACTGCCCAGGTGCTGCTTGACGCCGGCGTCGATATGCTCGGCGTCGAGGCCGTCGGCGAGGCTGTGACACTCCGGCTGGCCGGAATCACCTGCCCGATGCTCCTGGTGGGACCACTTCCCCCGGCCAATGTTCCCCTGCTTCTGGCCCATGAGCTCATGCCATTATTGGTGAGTCCAGAACAGGTACAGATGGTGGGGGAGTTCACCCACCAGGTTGCCTGTGAGCTCGACGTCCATCTGAAATTCGACACTGGCATGCACCGCCAGGGGATCATGCTGCATGAAGTGCCGGTCCTACTCGACTTGCTGGCGAAATACCCCACATTGCACGTCAACGGTGTGGCGACGCATCTCGCGCGCGCGGACGATGCCGAGCAGCCGGAGTGGACACACCGCCAGCTCGATCGGTTTCACCACATCGTCGCCATGTTAGCCGCAGCCGGAATTCGTACCCCTGTCCGACACGCGGCGAACAGTGCCGCGGCGCTATTGTGGCCAGAGAGCCATCTCGATATGGTCCGCTTTGGCATTGCGCTCTATGGCTTCTGGCCTGGACCTGCCGTGCGGCGTGCCAGCGCGGTAGAGCTGATGTTTCGCCCGGTGATGACCTGGAAGACGCGCGTAGCCGCTGTGAAGGAGGTGGGATGTGGCTGTCATGTGGGCTATGGCGGCAGTTACGTGACGACGCGCGACTCGCATATCGCGGTGCTGCCGCTGGGGTATTATGATGGCTACGGCCGCAGTCTGTCCAATCGCGGCAAGGTGCTGGTGCACGGACAACGGGCGCCGGTATGTGGCCGGGTGTCGATGAATCTGATGAGCGTCGATGTGACCGATCTTCCTGGCGTCGAGCCTGGCGATGAAGTGGTGCTCATCGGGCGGCAGGGAATCTCGGCCATCACAGCTGAGGAAATGGCCGCTTGGCTTGAGACGATTCATTACGAGGTGACGACTCGCATCAATCCCCTCATTCCACGTATCGTGGTAGGCTCTTAGGGCGATAGATACCTACTCTTGTCTCACCACCTTCACTGGCACAACTGGTTTGCCCCCTCGCATCAGCATGACTGAATGAGGCCCCCCACAACAAGGCAGAAAAAACGAACTTTCATGGCTGACGTGACGACGCTGCGCTTGTGATTGACTCTCTTTGTCCAAGGAGCTTATACTGCCGCGCAGCTGTTGATCGATCTCGACATTAAGTCCCACCAGCCCTGGGTGCCTAACGGCGCCCGACCTATACCGCTTCATGACGTTGAGCATAGAACCGCATGTGATGAACCGCTGGGGATGACTATGCAGTCCAGAGTCCCACCGTACTTCGATTTTCTCATCGACAGATTTCACCATGGTCTGGCCAATCGATTTGTCCATGTGGGACACTGGGATGATCCCCTTTCCCTGACTGCTTGCGAGCCTCTGAGGGTCGAGGACATCGACCGCGCGGTCGAGAGGCTCACCGAGGTGCTCGTCGAGATGGCCGACCTGCACGCCGGGCAGCGCGTGCTGGACGTAGGCTGTGGGTTCGGTGGGACAGTGCAGCACATCAATCGACGTTTCGGCAGCATGTCGCTGGTAGGACTCAACATCGATCCGCGTCAGATCGACATCTGTCGACAACTCGAAGCGCTGCATCATAACGAGCTCCGATGGGTGGCCGCCGATGCCTGCCAACTCCCCTTCCCCGACCAGAGCTTCGACCGGGTCTTGTGCATCGAAGCGATGTTTCATTTCGCCTCCCGTCGCACATTCTTCCGCGAGGTGGCACGAGTGCTCCGGCTCGGGAGGAACGCTGGTTGCGTCCGACATCGTTCTGACGGAGTCCGCCAGCCAGGCGGAGGTGCCAAGGTTGCGTATCGAGGCTCCGCTGCGTGACGGATACGGGCCCTGGCCCGACATCTGGGGGGAAGATGCCGACCACCGCGCGCTTGGCAGTGCCGCGGGACTGAGCTGCAGCTGCCTGCTGGATGCTACGTTGCAGACGCGCCCGACCCATCGGTTTCTGGTGCCGGACGATGCGGAGGCTGAGAGCGATTCCATCGATCCCCTGATGCGCGCCGCCATGATGCTGAAATGGTTGCATGACAAGGATTATCTCCAGTACTTGTATATGCGGTTCGACAAACCCACATCGAACGATGGCAACCAATCCGACTCCGCGCTGGGCCCGACTGAAGATGAGTCGGAATCATAGAGTAGCAGCGCGTTTCCTGTGATCCTAAAGGGGAGGAGACCATCGTGGCTGTAGCCCCGCAAAGCCTGCTCAGACCGGTGGCCATTAGCGCCATGCTCGCCACGGAATGGTGGCACAGCGGGATCACCTACAACCCACTCTCCCGATCTATGTACCTCGATCCCTATCCTACCTATGCGGCGCTGCGCGCCAAGGATCCCGTGCATTGGAGTACGCTGGCCCATGCCTGGGTGTTCTCACGCTATGAGGATGTCGATGCCATCCTGCGCGACCACAAGCGTTTCTCCAACGATGCGCGCAATCGGCACATCCCACAAGGGGCTGCGGTCCGCGACCGCCTTCCCACGTCGGAGTATGTTTTTCCTGGATCCGCCGGATCACACGCGGTTGCGCGCACTGGTGAGCAAAGCCTTCACCCCAGGAGCTATCGAGGCACTCAAGCCTCACTTCCAGGGGATGATGGAGACATTACTGGATCGGATCGAGGATCCAGCCGCGTTCGATGTCATGCAGGCCATCGCCCAGCCACTGTCGGTGCTCACGCTGGCCAGGCTTCTTGGGGTACCAGAGGAGGATCAGACCAGGTTAGCAGGATGGTCGCACCGCATCGCTCGCACGCTTGAGCCGACGGCCAGAGCAGTGGATGACCAGGCAGCTATCCAGGCCGCCTATGGCCTCGACGACTACTTCCACGATATCATCCAAGCGCGGCGTGCACGGCCCCAACCAGACCTGATCAGCGCCCTCGTCGCAGTCGAAGACGTGGGCGACAAACTCAATCTGAACGAGCTGCTGATGATGTTGCGGCTGCTCCTGGTCGCCGGCCACGAGACAACGACCGACCTCATCGGCAACGGTCTGTTGGCGCTCTTGCGTCACCCGCAGCAACAGCACATGCTACGTGAAGATCTTGGTCTGATAGAGTCCGCCGTTGAAGAGTTCCTGCGCTATGACTCGCCCGTGCAAGTGGACGCGAGGGCCGCCCTGGAGGATATGGAGATCCACGGCCGTCAGATCAAGAAAGGCCAAGGCATCATCCCCCTGATCGGTTCTGCCAATCGTGATGCAGACGTCTTCAGGCATCCGGAGAGACTGGACATCACGCGCAAGCAGGCCAGCAACATCTCCTTTGGCCGCGGCATCCATTATTGCTTGGGGGCGCCATTGGCCAGGCTTGAAGCACGCATCGCCTTCGAGGCGCTGTTGCGGCGGTTTTCGGACATTCGTCTGGCGACGGACCGCCCTCCCTTCAAGGACAACCTGGCGCTACGCGGCCTCAAGGCGCTTCCGGTCATGGCCAAGCGATGAGCGTCGCGCGAGCCTCGGTGATGTCGTCTGCGAGGTGCGGCAAGCCAGTATACTCTGGTGTCCATACGCTCTTCGAGGAGGAAGCTATGGAATTCGGCATGCAGTGCTTCCCCGACGTGAAGGCGGAGCTGACCTCCGCCACGCCGCAACCGTTGGCAGGCGGAAAAAGTGCGTGCGAAATGCCGATCCATGGTAGACTAACACCCCATGCGATCGGGAGGAAACAGACCATGACGATGAGCGACTGGAGCAAGGTAACCCGGCCAATTCCTGTGCCGAATGAGTGGACCAAACCCTTCTGGGAAGCTGCCAAGCAGGGTGTGCTGGCGCTGCAGCATTGCCAGTCGTGTGGGCACTTCCAGCATCCCCCATACGCGACCTGTGTGAACTGCATATCCACCGACCTCGCGTTCAAACCCGTGCAAGGCAGAGGGACGATATACTCCTACACGATCATGTATCACACCGGTGACCAGCGCTTTACAGCCGCCGTTCCCTATGCGAGCATCATTGTCGAGCTTGACGAAGCAAAAGGGGCGCTGCTGGCCGGCAATCTGTTGGACGCTCCCTATACGGAGGCGAAGGTGGGGCGTCGCGTTGAGGTCGTCTTCCAAAAGCTGAACGATGATATCACCCTGCCGCAGTTCCGGCTGGCGAGCGATTAGGTTCGGTCCCAAAGGAGGTCTGTGGTATGTGGGAAAACAGATGTAAGGTGGCCGTC
The DNA here is from genome assembly GCA_963707985.1 of uncultured Nitrospinota bacterium. Taxonomy (GTDB): domain Bacteria; phylum Tectomicrobia; class Entotheonellia; order J063; family CAVPRW01; genus CAVPRW01. The sequence goes on from CAVPRW010000003.1 coordinate 111,483, forward strand.
AGCGGCGTGGGATACTCGAAATTAACCCGGTCGGCGGATGTCCCCCTGGCCGCGCGTGCGCTGGAGGCAGTCAAAGCCGCCGTTGACGACTCCGGGTTGGATATGTCAGAAGTCGATGGACTGGCGACTTACGCGGAGTTACCGGCGACGGGGCACGCCATTGTGGACGGCATCAGCATCGTGTCGGTCAATTGTATGATGGCGATGCTGAAGCTCCCGAATCTGAGCTGGCACATCCAGGTGGAGACCGTCAATATCGGCGGTGCCGTCCAGCAGGCCGTTAACGCGCTCTTGGCTGGAGTCTGCAGATATGCGGTGGTCTGGCGGGCGATGCACAATCCCCGCGGCACCTATCAGAACTTGCCCGGTAGCTACGCTCAGGGAGCGGCGCAGTTCACCGCCCCGTATGGGTTTGGCGGCCCCGGTCAGGGCATGGCGGTGGCATACACCCGCTATCTGGAACGGCACAACCAGAATCGGGAGAAGATGGCCACCCTGGCCGTGACCCAACGTAAACACGCCAACATGAACCCTGATGCCTACTTCTACAATACGCCGCTGACGCGAGAGGACTACCTGAATTCCAGAATGGTCGCTTATCCGTTTTGCCTGTTCGACTGCGATATCCCGGTGCAGGGGGCTGTCGCGATCGTGCTGACGACCGCCGATCGGGCCCGCGATTTGAAACCACGCCCGGCTTATATCGCGGGTTATGGTCAGCGGCTGGCCTTCGAGGTGGCAGGGCGCATCGGCAGTCTGAGTAACTACATGGAGGGTGGCAGCAGCTCCGCCCGCCTCACGTGGGAGCGATCAGGGTTCACCCCCCAGGATGTCGATGTGGCACAGATCTACGACGGCTTCTCCGCCTCGGTCATCTACGGCCTGGAGTCCTACGGATTCTGTCAGGAGGGCGAGGCGCTGGATTTCATTCAGGGCGGACGCATCGAACTGGATGGCGAGCTACCCCTGAACACCTTCGGTGGGAGCCTGAGCACCGGGCGCATCCATGGGCTATCCCATATCATTGAGGGAGCACTGCAAGCGTCAGGACGGGCGGGGGAGCGCCAGGTCAAAGATGTGCAGGTCTCCTTCGTTGGCGCCAGTGCGCCCATTGTGCAGGGGACGACATTCATCTTCGTCAGGGAACCCTATTGACCGATATGGGAAAGCCAGAGCCCAGAGCAACTGCGAAGTATGTCACCAGGCGTATGCTCGGGAACTCCTCCTGTAGCAGCGCCACTTGCCGGCGGCCACGCCTGGCCCATGGCTCTTGCCGCCGGTCCCGCACCCACCCTGGCCAATCTCCATTTCACTACATCTACGAGCATGCCAAAACGGCTCACCTGAGAAGCCTCTTCGTCGATACATGTTAAGTGGCCGCACTTTCCAGCCCCAGGGATCAATGGCACCAGCGCGTTGTGGCGTTTTGCCAATCGTTCAGCGGCACGGGATAACGTTCGACTCGCGGCCCGTCAGGCGTCAAGATTGTGTGAAGAGTATTCGTCATTTGCTGATATCGAACACCTCATGCTGATTTACCAATGATCTTTACTGTCCCGACCCACGCGCCGTGATAAGCGCCTGAGCCCAGGCCTGATTGGCCTCAGCCAGGGGTGGGATGGGCGGCTGGGTGTAGTCGAGCCGCAGGTCATAGCGGGCGCGGCGGTACAGCGTATGGAGAACGCGATTCAGGGCAACTTCAGGTTCGTCATCGTCTGGCAATAAGGGGAGGGTAAAAGCGGGAATAGGCTGACGTAGCGTAAAAGCAATGAGCGATGCGCGAGGCCGTTGTATGCCTCGGCTCACGAGGATCCGATAGTCACTCTGCACCTGTGCACCAACCACCGGCATAGGGTCTCCAGCCCGTAGTAGATCGATCTCGACAAGGTTTGTCCAACTACGGAAGACGTATCCACGCTTCCGCTCGTACTCCTCCCGTCCCTGCCTGTGCAGCTTATTGACAGGCGAGAGTAATTCCAAGATCGTGACCAGTTTTCCCGTCTTGACCTCGTGGACCTCAAGGAAATTTTCAGAGATCTCATCCTGCATGGGGACATCCACTTCCAGGACAGTGACGGACGTCGCCACATGGTTCGGGGCAAATCCTAACGCATCAGTAGCTGAAGCGACGGCAATGTCAGGACGCCCAATGAAGACAAGATCATCTGCTTTCAAGAGGTACGTGCGCCGCTCTAATCCCACATAGTAGCGTGGGGCCACACGCTCACTCAGGTCATCAGCCAGGGCAGCAATGAGCCGATTGTGCACATCAGGCCACAGCGAGGGGTGTTCAAGGTAGGGATCCATGCCCGGAAAAGGAGATTCCATAGGTTTATTGTACAGTTGATAGCGCGAGCGGTCAACGCTTTGCATGTGTGGCAGGATTAGGTGTCAGGCCAGAAGGCAGCATCGAGGACCTGCTCAACAGTCCAGGGACATGTCTCTGGGAAGGTGGGCAGGGGCAAGCGTGTCTGCCGGGCAGCTCTGCGCAGGGCATGCGGATAACACTCCTGCAGCAGGGTCGGCAACTGCGGGCGCAGACTGGGACTCTCGGTGAGGCAGTCCGGGATACGAGCGCGATTTTCCACGATCGAATCGCGCCAACCGCGGGTCTGATAGTCCGGCTGATAACGCCACTTCAGCAGATGTAGGACCAGGTTCTCTAGATAGGAGCGGAGCTCTTTCCGCGCACTGCGTCCCAAGTCTTCGATCTCCTCCACAAGGTGCTCGCGGTCGATCTCGTGCCACTTCCCTTCCCGCAAGAGCGCGATTTGCTCCTGCGTCCAGCGGTAAAAATCCTGTTCATAGAGCTCGGCGTTGCGCATGGTTCCTCTCCTATCTCCGGCCATCGTCTACCCCGGCTTTGGGACACCCAAGCTGAGGGGATAGAACCGCATTATACTCCCTGCTCTCGACAGCATGCTATCACCCTAGGCACAGCAGGCAAGTATAGAGGCAAAGCAGGCGATGGCCAGTGTTGGGGGCAAGGGGCGGGAGCGCAGTGTGTCGCGGAGTTACCCGTGCGGTGGGATCCTCGGTTGGGGCTACTGCTGGAGGCAGCGCGACCTCTATACTAAAGGGGGCGAGTCGGGTGCAGGTTCCGCGAGGCGGCTGGTCGACGGCGCGGACTCTTCGACTATCTTGATTTCCTCCGCCGTCAGGCCGTAGAGGACGTATACCAGATGGTCAATTTCGTGCTCCAAGATACTTGTATCGGCATTAGCGTTCTTCCGCTTTGTGTCCAATACCTCCTTCACTTTCACGGTAGCGGAGGTCTTCGTGGATGAGTTCCTCGATTTCTGTGTTCTGGAGAATGTTGTCCTCGAAGGTGGCGGCGATGTCCACGAGGGCCATGCGGGCTTCGACGCGGTTCTTGAGGTTGATGTACTTGTTGAGGTCTTCGGTGGGCCAGAAGTTGACGAGCTGGACGGTGTGACTAGCACTGCCAATGCGGTCAATGCGTCCGAAGCGCTGGATGATTCGGACGGGATTCCAGTGGATGTCGTAGTTGATGAGGTAATCGCAGTCCTGGAGGTTCTGGCCTTCGGAGATGCAGTCCGTGGCAATGAGGAGGTCGATTTCACCCGTCTGCGGCATGGTGGGAATCTTGTTCCGACACTTGGAGCGCGGCGAGAAATTGGTGAGGATGTGGTCGAAGGCGGTTCCGCCAATGGTGGTACGGTTGTCGCCCCTGCCGCACACCAGCGCGACGTGGATGCCAAGGTCTTTGTGGGCCCACTGCACAAGCGATTCGTAGAGATAGATGGCCGTGTCGGCAAAGGCGGTGAAGACGAGAACCTTTTTGTTTGGTTCGCCGAGCTTGTTCGTGGTGGGCTCGGCAACCTTGGCGGCGATGAGCTTTTTGAGCTCTTGCAGTTTCGCGTCAGTCTCCGGGCTGACATCCTTGGCGGCGTTGAACAGGATGCGGAGCTGGTCTTTGTCCCTTTTGAGATCTTTGAGCCAGTCGTTCAACCGCAAGTGCTGCAGTTGGTAGGTGAATTTCCCGCCGACCAGCAAGGCTTCTTCCAGTTCTTCGTCCTGTCCAGGGTCGCCGAAGTCGAGTTCCAGTTCATCCGATTCGGGGTCTCTGGTTGGGCAAAGCCTGGAAGTTTCGAATCTTTTTCTCCAAGGCTTCAATCTTGGCGATGGTGCGGTCCATGGTGATTTCAAACGACTTCACGCAACTCTCCAGGCGCTTGAGGAAGTTCACTTTCATCATGCCGATGAGGAACGTCTCGCGGTCGGCCTGCGTGAAGGGGTCGTGAGTCGAGGTTTGGTATGCCTTCTTGAACTTCTCGTAGACATATTTGAATGGGTTGAACAGGGAGAGCTTGTAGCCCACGATTTCATCGTTGAGCTTATCGTAGGAGAGGAATCGTCCGCGCAGATCGATGTCGGGATAGATCGAGATAGGCTTCTTCCGCTCCGGAAAACCACCAAGTTGGGCGATGCTCTGGTTGTAGTACCTCTGAATGTGCTTGCGGGAGCGAGCGATGGTGAGTTCGTCGAGTAGTTTGAAAAAGGCGGCGTTGAGCCTCTCAAGCAGTTCGTTGGTCTTGCGTTCGGAGCTTTGCTGTCGCGCCCAGAAGGAGAACACCTTTTGAGCAGCCGCGAGGGTTTCTTTGAGGCTGCCGATGCCGAGCGTGTCGGCAAACGCCCAGTCGTCGCCTTCAGTCAGGAAATAGAGCTGGTTGCGCAGGTCTTTCAGGTCATTGTTTACCGGTGTCGCTGAGAGGAGAAGCACCTTGGTGCGAACACCGGCCTTGATGATTTCGTCCATAAGCCGCTGATAACGGCTTTTCCGGATGAGGTTGCCGGCTTCGTCGCGCTTGCCCGGAGTGTTGTTACGGAAGTTGTGCGATTCGTCGATGACAATGAGATCGTAGTTGCCCCAATTGAGCGTTTCGAGGTTGATGTCACCGGAATAGCCGCGGTCCCGACTGAGGTCGGTGTGGGCGAGCACGTCGTAGCGGAAGCGGTCGGCAAGGAAAGGATTGAGGCGACTATTGGCTTTGTAAACGGCCCAGTTCGGCGTCGGTTTTGCCGGTGTCGTCCAGGAACTTTTCAAAAATGTGGAAGAGGGTCTTGTAATAGATGAACTCCAGCGCGTTGTTCTCGTAGAGCTGCTGGAGATATTGTAGGACCTCTTGTTTGACATCCTTGACCAGATTGGGATGGCTCCAAAGATCGTCGAACCATTGCTTCAGTTCCTGGCCATCGCGATCGCCGTCAACGATGAGGTTCAGCTCGATGTTATTATTGCCGTTGCCCAGGCCTAGGCCGCGCACCGTGAAATTTGAGCTCCCCAAGATGGCCTCTTCGACTCCTGACGTTGCCACATAATACATCTTGCCGTGCAGCAGGTTGGATTGCTTGATGGTTTTGATGTCGACCTTGCGCTCTATCCAGGCGGCGCATTCCTTGGCGACGCGCTTTTGCTGGAGCTTGTTGGCCAGCTCTAGCCCATCGGCATCGATGATAAACGACTTCTTCTCCGTCTTGCTGGGATCGAGTCGGTTGACGAAGGATGGCTCACCGAACAGGAAATCAAGGTGGTCGATGCGGTCGAGGCACTCTTTGAGCGCGTCGTAAGCGTAAATGGTAAAGTAGGCGGAGACAACAGACAGCCGCGAACCGTCCTGAATTTCTCCTTTGAGGAACTCAGCGACAGTCCCGCGTGTATGATTATCGCGAAGTCCCGAGTTGCTAGAGGGCATTGGCATGTGGTTAAGGCTCTTTCACCTTAAGTTGTCCAGGCGCTAATTCAATTTTCTCTTGTAAAGCAATACGTTACAAATCTCATTGCCATTTGCCGTGAACATTCTAAACTATTGAAATTCTGTGATCTATTTTCTACAGTTCTACACAGATGTCAACCAAATTTGCGAAAAGATCGGTCAGATCCTGTGCCATCTACCACGCTGTGCAGACCCACCTCACTATCGCACCCGCGCGTGCCTCCCGCGTGAGGGCTACGGGTAGACATCGAGAAGAAATGCGTTTAAATTTCCTGTATCATAACAGGGCGCTTCCGAAAGAGGTGACAGCTATGACCCAGCTAACAATTGAGATTCCCGATGCACTGGCACGGCGCTTGGCTTGGTTAGCGTCAGAGCAGAAAAAAAGCGTCGAGCAAGTGGCCGTTGAACAATTAGCATCTTTACTTGAGCCGTCAGCGGAGAATCTTGCGGAAAAATATGAGCGGTTCTTCCAGCAGAGTGGCCTGTTTGTAGAGCGCTTGGCAGAGGAGAAGCAGCGTTACCAGGCCGTCTCCGAAGAACGATTGAAAGAACTGGCCGCGAAGCTGGGAGCGGCGGGGCCTCTGTCTGAAGTAATCGTTGCAGAGCGAGGTCGGAACTGATGCCTTTCTACCATTGCGATTCCAGCGGTCTGGTCAAGCGCTACGTAGATGAGGTTGGCTCCGATTGGGTCAGAGCTATAGTGGCTCCGGCTTCCGCTAACATCGTCAGTATCGTGGACATCACACGGGCTGAAGTGACCGGTGCACTTGCCAGACGCGCTCGCGAAGGCATCATCACACTGAACGAAAGAGATGAGTTGATCCAGACCTTCCGAGCCCACTGCGCCATGCAATATCGCATTGTCCCGACTCAGCCAGGGATCATTGATCTTGCCGCTGAACTTGTCCAACGCCATCCACTGCGGGCTTACGACGCAGTGCAGTTGGCTTCCGCCAGTATCGTTAATCAATCGTTACTCGCTCATGGCTTGCCACCGCTGATTTTCGTTACCGCAGATGACCGCCTCATCACCGCGACGCGCGGGGAAGCGGTGACAGCAGAGAATCCAAATCTGCACTCGTAGAGCGAGGTAACGAAGCCGCAATCTCGTCGCGACCTCCTGTGCCCCAGCCCGGAGTTAAGCCGACTGTGCCGCATTGGGAAGTACGTTAGGAGCTGTGGACCAGCTCGGAGATCCATAGGTGCTTGGCTGGGCCTGACAAGCGCGCTTGACGTCATAGAGCCTTGGGACGACACAGCGCCAAGGCTTCCAGCGCATTGAACGGATCGGTATACCACAAGGCTTATACGCGGGGAGCCTCCCCCACGCTACCGCCACCGCCGGGCCACGCCAGGCCCATTGCGCTTGCCTCAGGCCCAGCCTCACCTGCGCAGGTCCTCTCTGGCCCATCGCGGCGGCGACCTGATTGTGCGTGCCTAGCGCAGGACCGCTTCGGCCATGCGCTCTAACTGTGCGCCCATCTCGGCTTCGGTCTCGACATGTTCGGGCCGCACCACGACACGGTCGGCACCGGCATTGAGGAGCGACTGCACGACCGTCCGGTCCGGGAGCTGGCCATAGACGGAAATACTAATCGACCTCGGGTCCCGCCCCGCTTCCTTGGCCATGGCGTCGAGCTCTCCGCGGCACTTCTCGATCTCCGCGGGCGTGATGCGGTTCGGCAACCAGCCATCAGCATGGGCCACCACCCGGCGCAACACGTTCTTGGCGTGTCCCCCGAGGATCACCGGCGGATGCGGCTGCTGGGCGGGTTTGGGAAAGGATCGCACAGGTGGAAAATTGAAATAACGGCCGTGGTACTCCGCCTCGTCATGGGTCCAGAGGGCCTTCATGACCTCAATGGCTTCCCGGGTCTGCGTCCAGCGGTGCTCGAAGTCGCCACCCATGAGCTCGGTTTCCTCCCGCAGCCAGCCCGTGCCGATGCCAAACAGGAAGCGTCCGCCGCTAAACCGATCGAGGCTGGCGATCTCCTTGGCCAGGAGGAGGGGGTTACGCTCGGGTACCAGGGTAATGCCCGTGCCGAGTTTAATGGTGCGGGTGACCCCGGAAGCCCTGGCCAGGGCGATGTAGGGATCGGTGAAATGGGAATAGGTCCAGGGGATCTCGCCGCCAGTGGACGGGAAGGGGCTGGCGCTGTGCACCGGCACGGCGGGATGCTCCGCGTACCAGATCGACTCGAAACCCAGCTCTTCGGCTTTCTTGGCCATAAAGGCCGGGTCGATGGTATAGGCCGGCAGGGGAACGGATGTGCCAATATTCATGATGAGATACTCCTCTGCTGTGAGGTTAGAATGATGCACAGACAAACGGACAATGAACAGCGGAATAGGGAGAATAAACCACATTTTTCCCACCGTGTCACCTGATTCGGTCGTTTCCCCCATGATTGCTCGTCTTGATGCACGCCGACAGGGAAGAGGGCTTGCGGCCTGCCAGCGGTGCGAAGCACTAGGACGGTAGCATCTTCTGCAACGTCTTTAGGACCGAATCGTCGTCGGGCCGCGTGCGGATGTTCTTGAGCAGACGCTCGACCACCTGTGCGGCTTGTTTCTCGTCGTATCCCAGAGCCTTCACCTCGGCAATCACCTCAATCTGCTTCTGTAACAAGACGGATATCGCTCATCCCTCGCAGGTGCTGGATGCCGACTTTGGCCAACTGCCAGAGGCCAGCCAGCCCCACCAGCCACAGCCCCAGTCGTCACATCAAGGCGTGTTGGCGACTGCTTTTGCACCTCCACGGCTACGCTGTGGGTGATGTCTTCCAGCATGCGCCGGACTTCGTCGTCTGCCATGACGCTGGCTTCAAACGCTTCCAGTTCCCGTCTGTCCATCACGACATTGGCCTCCTTCACCGTGTGGTCCTGTCTGTGTCACCCAGACGCTTGCCAGGACATCATACGCGGTAACCAAAAAATTGACACATTGTGCCTGGCAATTGTCGCAGGTGTAGAATCCATCAAGCGGATCGTTTCATGCGTCTCAAAAAAGTGCTACGCTGTTGCCATCGAATCATGCGTGAGGCGTCCCAATCTTGGGGGATGAGCGCGATGGCTGAGCTGAGACTCGTGTTTCAACCGGCACCAGACACCACCATGACGGTCCGCGTCGACTTCAGCAGTGCGGATGGCGGCATGCGCGGCGGTGGACCACCACAACCGTTCACGTTCCAGTTGCGTCCCGAGGATTATGTCGATTTGCGCTGGTACCTTGAAGAGTTCATGGACCTGCCCATTGGCGGTTCCGTGCTGCGTGCCAATCGCATCGAACAATCACTGATCCAGTGGGGCCGCGATCTGTACAAGGCGATCTTTGATTACGGTGACCACCGCGATTTGATACGCGACCTGATGCGACGCCGAACCACCGCGCTTATTGACGATCGCCACCAGCAACGGCGACATTCTGCGCTTGCCGTGGGAACTCATGGCCGACGAGCGCGGCCCGCTGACGCGCCGCGATGTCACCATCCGCCGGCAGTTGGAAACGGGGCACCAGCACCTGGCGTACGACGTCGGTGCGCCGCTGCGCCTGCTGGTGGTCGTCAGTCGGCCCGACAACGCCGGGTTCATCGATCCGCGCCACAGCACCCGTGCCATGCTGGATGCCCTCACCTCCCTTGGCGACAACGTGACGGTCGAGTTCTGCCGGCCCCCCACCCTGGCGCGGCTGGAGGAGATGCTGGCCGAGTCCAATGGGGCCTACGACATCGTGCACTTCGACGGCCATGGCAACTACGATCGGCTCCTGGGACTGGGCGTGCTGCTGTTCGAAAAGGCCCAACAACCCGGACAGGCACGCGTCGACATGGACCCGGTGCGCGCCGACGACCTGGGCAACCTGCTGGCGCGCTACCATATTCCGTTGGTGATCCTGGAAGCCTGCCGCAGCAGCGAGGTCGGTGACGTGGCGTTTCGCTCGGTGGCGCCGCGCTTGATCGAAGCGGGCGTGGGCAGCGTCATCGCCATGAGTTATGCCGTGCACGTCGAGGCGGCCAGGATTCTGCTCACGCGCTTCTACCGCGAGCTGGCGCGCGGTCGCAGCATCGGCCAGGCCATGGAAAGTGGCCGCGGGGCGCTCATGGCCCAACGGGATCGCTGGCTGCAGTATGGCCCGCAAGGCAAGAACTATCCAACTCCAGGACTGGTTCCTGCCGCAACTGTACCAGCGTGGCAGCGACATGCGGATGGTGGGGACTTCGGCACGACCAGATACCCCCCAGGAAGCCGCCAAAGCGTCGCCAATCAGCGACCGCCCGCGTTTCCCCACAGGCCAGCACATCGGCGCCTTCCCGCGTCCGCCGCTGTACAACTTCCACGGCCGCGCCCGTGAGCTGTACGCCCTGGAACGCGCCTTGCGCACCGACCGGGCCATCCTGCTGCACGCCATGGGCGGCATGGGCAAGACGGCCCTGGCCCGCGAGGCGGGCGATTGGCTCACCCGGACTGGGTTGTTCCCTGACGGGGCCTGCTTCCTGAGCTTCGAACAGCCGGTCACGGCCGAGCGCATCGCCCAGGTGCTGGGTTCCTATCTGGAAGGCCACGGCTTTGAGGCCCTGAGCCAGGCCGAGCAGCTTGAGCGCGCCCGCCAGTTGTTCCAGGAACAGGATGTGTTGATGGTCTGGGACAATTTTGAAAGCCTGCTCGAAACCTTCGATAACGCCGCACAGGGCTCCCGGCCCGTCCAGGACGGCGTCCGGCGAGTCGTCCGCCGTCACCCTCGCGATTGCACTCGGGATATACCACCGAGGAACGCACGCGGATTATCACGCTCTTCCGCGACTGGACCGAGGACCCGGCGGGTCACGGCCGCTTGCTCATCACCTGCCGTCCGCGGGAAGCGGGCTTGCCGGGGGTGCGGCGAATGGAGCTGGCCGGTCTGGCTCGCCCAGACAGTTTGTATCTGCTGGCCCAGGTGCTGCGCAAACACGACACGTCGCTGGATGACGACGCGTTTCGATAAAGACAACCTGGGGGCGTTGCTGGACGTGCTGGGCGATCATCCGCTGTCGATCGAGCTGGTCGGCCCGCATCTGAAGCAACTGACGCCCGAACAGATCGTGGCCCACTTCCGCGAGCTGCTGGACCAATTCACTGGTGATGCCGAGGTCGAGCGCAACCGCTCGCTCCTGGCCTCGCTGCGCTTTTCGACCAGCCGGCTGAGCGCCCAGGCCAAGGCTGCGTCTGCCGTGGCTCGGCCTGTTCCAGGGTGGCGTGTTTGAGCAGATCTTGCTCGACGTGAGCCAGATGGACCCGGCCGCGTGGGATGGGGTGCGGGCGGAACTGGAAGCAACCGCCCTGGTGCGGGTGGAAACGGACATCGAGATCAACAACCGCCCCTACCTGCGCTTCCATCCCACACTGCCGTATGCCGTCGGAGGGGCGGTGCTCGCCGATGCCACCGCCAGCCAGGCCGATGCGGATGACGGCGGGCTCAGCCTGGCGGACCAGGAAGACGTCCGCCAGCGGTTCATCGCGGTTTACCGTGCATTGACCGTGGCGATTGACAGAGCCCTTCGCGGCTCAGCCGCGCGTGGTGGCATGGACGTGTTGGCGCGGGAGGAGGCGAACGTTCGCACGGCGGTGCGCTGGGCGGTGGCATCGGACCAATTCGACGTCGCTGCCGCAGATGGGCAATACGTTCCGCGAGTATCTGGAACGCTGCGGCCCGGTTGCGCGAGCGCGACACAATGGTCGGCCTGGCTGGCCGACGCGGCAGCGCACACCACGTTCAGCGCAGCGGTGGCAGGAGCGGAACGTAATCGGGCCTGGTCGCTGTTCACGCAGGGACACACCGCCGAGGCCATCCAGATGCTCGACGCCCTTATCGAGCGCTTGCAACAGACCACCGCATTCGATGCGGCCTTTCAGTTAGCCACTGCACAATCGCAACTCGGTCGCATCTACCAAGAAGCCGGTCATGCCAAGCGGGCGATCCCGATCCTGAGCGAGGCGGTGGGCGCCTGGGAGCGGCTCGTAAGACAGGCTGCCAACCTGTTGCCGTCTGAGACCATCGAGGATCTGCTCACAAGCGACACGCAGGAGGCCAAACTGCGGCGAGAAGCCTGTGCCGATACGTTGACACAACCTGGCCGCAACGCTGGGCGATCTCGCCAATGCGCTGAGGGCAGCAGGACGCCTTGACGAGGCCCTCAGCACGGCAGAGCAAGGCGTTGACATTCACCGTGCACTGGGACATCGACCGCAACGCTGTCGCGGGCCTCGTGCGAACGGCCCAAATCCTCATGGAGCAAGGCCGCTACCAGGAGGCGGATGCCCGCTACGACCAGGCCCTGGAAGCCGCCCGGCGTCTCGGCGATCAGGGACTGGAGGGAACAATCCTTCAGCATCAAGGCAGTCCTGGCCAACGACAGACAACAATACGACCGCGCCGTTGATCTGTATAAGCAAGCCCTGAAGCTGTTCCAGGACGCGAACGACGATGCCAGCATCATGCGGACCTGTAACCTGCTCGGCTCGGTCGAAGCAGCTTGCGGGTCGTCTGTCAGAAGCCAGGGCGTGGTATGAACGTTCCCGCGAGATCGCCCAGCGCCGGGGCGACACTGAGGCGCTTGGCGATCGCCTGCGCACAACATCGGCATCGTCTGCCAACAGGAGGGCGAAGCGGCCCGGCAGCGCGGGGACGAGGCGACCGCGCAGCAGCGGTTTGCAGAGGCCGAGCGCTTCCTGCAAGAGAGCCTGCGGATGAAGATCGACCGGCAAGACAAGCCGGGCGAGGCCAGGTCCCGTGGCCAGTTGTCCCAGAGTCTACCTGCTCATGGGCGAACTGGATAAGGCGGAAGCGCACGCCCACCAGGCGCGAGAGATCGACGAAGGCCTTAGCATGATTCGGAAACTACCCGGCGACTACTACAATCTCGCCCAAATCGCCCGGGCGCGAGGTGACGAGGCGCAGGCGGCCCAGTGGGAAGCCAAGCGAGACGAGGTGGAGGCGGAACTGGCCCGCCGTGCCCGTGGTGGCGATGCGGCCGACGCCGGCCTGCCCTAGTAGTTAGCCCAGGCTATCATCCAGCTTGCCGAGGCCTGCGTACAGGCCGGTCTGGGCGGCACTGGATTGCCATCTGAGGCCAAGTCCGCCGTGGCACAGCTCGAATCTGAGGGGGCTGGCCTATTGCAGCCGCTGGGCTGGTATCTCCGCCGCCTTGGCGCCGGACCGGCGAGCGACACCGTTGGCGCTCTGGCAACACCTCCCGCTGGCCTGCCCGAGGAGGTCCCCATTCAACCACGGAGAAGCGATTCAAGGCCATCGGAAAGACCGCAGCGGGACGCCACGTCTTTCTGGTTTTCACGCTACGCGAACATTATGGAAAGTCATATATCCGGCCTATCAGCGCCCGCTATATGCACCAAAAGGAAATTGATCATTATGAAAAAGAAAATCCCGACCTTTAGAAGCGACGAGGAAGCCGAAGGTTTTGTCGATACGGCTGACCTTTCCGAATATGATCTTTCGGGCGCCAGGCCAGTGCGGTTCGAATTCGAGAAAAAGGCTGCGCGCATCAATATGCGGTTGCCGGCTCCCTTGCTGGAAGCGGTGAAAGAAAAAGCCAGGGCACGGGGCATCCCTTATCAGCGGTTTATCCGAGAAACCCTGGAGCAGGCTGTCACCAATACGAACGAATAGGAATTTCCAACGCACCTTTTCCCTACCCTCAACCGACAACCCTCTCCAAACGGGCGTTTTAGGGAGATCCCCAGGCGAACGGATGCTGATTCAGCCGTGCCAGCGCTAATTGCTTTCAAGCCCTCCGCCGCTTCCAGGCCGAGTTGAGACTTACACGGGGTGAAATCGCATGTGCATTGCTTTGGTATTGCTTTGGCATCGCTTTGACCCGCCACCAGGTGGGTTGTAGAGACTCATTTCCCACCTGAACCAGGAGTCCAGTTTCTGGGGTCAGCCATAGGAGTCCACCGGCCCAATCATGTAAACAATCTGTCCAAAGCGATGCGTGCTTCAGCGAGCACTCCAACGGAAGTCCACAGGGATGATTGCGCGAGGCGATCCAAAGCTGATTGTGCGTCAACGCGGCTGAGATGCCTCCTGGCCGCTGCCCACAACACAATACCTAATGACCCATGAACCTCTAAACCCAGAGAAGCCGCGAGGACACGCGCTGCAGCATCATCCGTGAGGAACCAATTGGCATTGAGGTGTGGCATCTTTCTGCCGCAGCGCCCAAGTAATATCGTCGCGCTGGAATTGCTCAAGTAACTCCAGGCGATGCCGGCGCAGAAACTCGAGCAATGCAAAGCGGGTGGCTTCCTCCGCGCTGTGAAACCAGCCTTGTTGGACCAGCAGGTCAAGCTCGTGAGTGAGCTTCTCCGGCAGTTCGATCCGAATGGATTTCATGATCCTACCCTTTTCATCAGCCCAACTCCTTGGAACCACGGATTCACGAATCCTGTAGGTCCTAATACGTCCGCAAGCCCCTGAGCCATTCCCGAGAGTGGATAAAACCGTCACTTCTCTGACCGGGACAGGGGATTGGCATGAGGATTATATGGCCTCTACCTTGGTGAAGACGTTGAGGATGATGGCTAATCGCCACCTCTGGCGAAAGGCAAATGGGAATATTTTGAACCTACGACCCGGACGATTGCATCACACGTTGCTGCAATGATGTATACTCAGATGCCAGATGCGAGGCTCTTAGCCGTACTTGACGGCTCTCGGACTATCTAGCCGTGGTTCTCATGACTGAATCGTATCGTGACCGTGCTCACAACCGATCGTAAGATAAGGCACATTCTTCTCCTACCCAAAATTTCTCGTGTTCTTCACCCAAGCCTAAAGGCACGCGTGGGCGGATCAGCGCACGGCCGCCTCTGCCAGTGAGGAGCGTCATCGTGTCAACACCGAGAGCAAGTGAGCAGATCTCTCAGCAACTGGAGCGATCGCAGAGCAGCATGGACTCGACGCTGCCGTCGTGCTTCAATGCGGATGCGTTGCTCCCACGGCTGCTGTTTCTGGTCTCGCCGACCTGTGAGATCTGCGTGACCGGGGCCATGTCCGCTACGGATAGCGTGCTGTCGTTGCCGCGAGCTGAGGATTTTCGCTTGTATATGTTGTGGCTGCCCGTGCTGGAGGGGGATACCCCCCAGGCGGCGGAGCAGGTGCAAGAGCGTCTACCCACAGACGGCCGGCTGAGGCACTTTTGGGATCACGACCTCCAGCTGTCCCAGGCGTTTCATCGACTGTTGCAGCTGGGACAACGCCCCAGGCCGCATCACATCGCCTGGGACATTTTTCTCCTGTATGGCGCAGGAACGGTGTGGAACGAGGAGCCGCCGATGCCGGAATTTTGGATGCACCAGCTCTTTCTGGAGGATGTGCCAGAGCTGGACGCGGCTGTCCTCAAAAACCAGCTAGAGCGCAGTCTTCGTGGCGACACGAACCATATGGACCTGCCTACCTGAGACCGACTCTTGCACAGGTGACCATGGGTCCGAGTTCGCCCTACGAGGGAATATGTAGCAACTTGCAGGCATTGTCGCCCAGGATCGCCGCCCGCTCGGCGTCACTCAAGCTCGGAGTCCCAAGCACGAGCTCCACAGCCGTACTGGTCCACGGATAAGGATAATCGGTTCCGATCATGATCTGACTCGCACCGCATTCGGCCACCAGATGCCGCAGCGCCTCGGGGGTAAAGACGATCGAGTCGAAATAGAGATCCCGCATATACTCACTGGGACGTTTCTTCAACGGCATCCCACTGCAGCGCTCGGGAAAGGTCAAGCAGCCGTGATCCGACCGGGCGCTGTATGAGGGCAGGTAGGCCCCGCCATGCGCCACACAGAGCTTCAGTCCAGGAAATCGATCCAGCGTGCCCTCAAAAATCAGATGAGAGAGGGCAATGGTGGTTTCGAGCGGATTGCCGATGACGTTGGTCAGCAGGCCGTTGCCCTTAAGCCGTTTCGCCAGATCCGGAACGCCCTGGGGATGGAGCAACACCAAAACGCCAAGCTCCTCAACCTCCCGATGCGTGCGCATAGTGTAACCTGGACCCACCATGCGATGGCGAGATGTTGGGAGCGCGGGCCTGTGGCTCGTTTATGGAGCACTGAAGAATGCCGGCGCTCCCAGGAGACGAGTAGAACGACTCGCCTGGAGATCCGCAAGGGATGCCTGGGGGAAAATCAGGGAGAGCCATGACGTCTACTCTCCCACCCTGGCAGGACTCTACTAATTCGCCAGTGGCACCGTGGTCGTGACACAGGGCTCAGAGCCATGCACCGCCGTGGTGTGGCCCTTTCCCGTGGTGTCTTCAACTAAGCGCGCATCGCCAGGGCCAAAGATGTGCTTTGTGCCGTCGCCTAGGCCGATTTCGAGGTGGCCCGACAGGATGATGACGAACTGGCGGCGAGGTGCCGGATGCCAATCCTGGAATCGTCCCACTGGCGCGCTGCGGAACGTGATGTTGGTGGTCTGCAGACCATCCTTCCAGGACGTGGTTTTGTCCAGGTCAATGGTCTCGATGTGGGTTTGACCATCCGTGCCAGTATACATGCGAAACGTACCCATACATATTCCTCCTCGTGTGTGGTATGTGAACGGCTCGGCGTACGACAAGACGTGTACTCGGGAACCAATCCTCCAGAGATTCCCAGCGCTGCCTGCCGGCGGGGCAGGCGGCTCGCTCCCGAGGTACCGGGACAAAAAAGGGCTTTTGTTTCTCCGGGTGAATATCCTATACTCCGAGGGCGGATTTTCGCGGATTTTGTGTGTCGTTGTCAATGATAGGCGCTTCCACGTGTGCTATGTCTATGTACTGGCTCACGATCCTGCGCCCAGCACCCACCGCCATGACGATAAGGAGACCACATGCCAAGCTTTACACACCACGACGCCACCATCTATTACGAGGAGTTCGGCCAGGGGTTCCCCATTCTCACGTTCGCGCCCGCGGGCCTGCAGTCGGTCATTGACGTGTGGAACCGTCCCTCCGCTCCCGTGAACCCCACCAAAGAGTTCGCCACGGACTTCCGGGTCATCGCCATGGATCAGCGCAACGCCGGCGGCCAGTCCCGTGCACCCATTACCGCCCAAGATGGCTGGCAGAGCTATCTTGCCGACCACATCGCCGTGCTCGACCATCTGGGGATCGACCAGTGCCACCTGTACGGCCAGTGCATCGGTGGGCCCTTCATTTTCAGCATGTTGAAGGCTCAGCCGCAGCGCATCGCCTGTGCCGTGATTGCCCAGAGTATCGGGCGGGTGGGACCCATGCCGTCTACCCCCTCCGCCAATTTCGAAGCCTGGGCCAAGACCCTACAGGACCACCCCGAGGCTACGGAGAAGGTGCTGCAGGCGTTCAACCAGAACCTCTATGGCCCTGGCTTCGTCTACAGCGTGGACCGTGCCTTCGTGTCGAGCTGCCAGACGCCCTGCCTGGTGCTGGCGGGCAACGATGCGGCGCATCCGTTCCCGATCTCCGAGGAAGTGGCGAAGCTGCTCCCTCACGCCGAGTTCATCCCGGAGTGGAAGGATGGCGCGCCCCTGGCGGCAGCGAAGGTCCGTATGAAGCAATTCCTTCGAGATCACACACCTGTTCGGGTATAATCCCACTATTACACCCCGGTGCGCGCAGCAATCGGGAGGAGCGTCAGGTGCGCCCTCCTCCCGTGGGGGCTGCCATGATCACCGTGCCAACGGCTGTCTCATGGTACAGGGAATGACAGCGAGATTTTTGCCTCTGTAGCACACATGACTCCACTGTTTCGAGGACAACCATCGGCTGCACTACGTCGCTCCCTGGGCCAAACAGTGGCTCCATACGCGACCGTTGCCATGGTTTTTGTGGATCACATCGGGAACACCCCTAGACCAAGGAAAACATCGTTGACAAACGGCAAATAGGTGCATATACTCCTATGTCAATTGTCGGAGAGTCCTACCAGAGGAAACCACGGGACCGATCCGTAGGTGCACAGATGCCGAACACGATCCGAGACGTCGTCCAGGAGCGGATGGGCCAACTGGCTCAGGAGGGATCGAGCTGCGTCTCCTTCAATATCCGTAAAGCCGCCCGCGCGGTCACCCAGATGTACGATGAGCGGTTGCGGCCGTTCGGGCTTCGCAGCACGCAGCTGTCCATCCTCGCGAAGATGCTGATCCTGGAGCCGGTGACCGTCACTCACCTGGCCGAGGCGACGGTGACCGACCGCACCACGTTGACTCGAAACCTCCGGCTCCTCGAGAAACAAGGGCACATTCGGGTCGGCATGGGGAATGACCGGCGTGAGCGCGAGGTGAGACTGACGGATCGCGGTCGCGAAGTCCTGGCCCAAGTGTACCCCATTTGGAAAGAGGTGCAGGTCGAGGTCGCGAAACGCTTCGGGAGCGCACGGTTAGCACGGCTGTTGGCAGAGCTCTCGGCCTTAGTTGAGGTCGCCAAGCCGAGCTGATCTTTTTTCGCCTCTCTGGGTATATAGACATTTTCTTTGTGATTACAGTGGTTATGACAGGTGACTACCCATGCTTCCGGACGGTGGACGCTCCTGACGAATGGATCAAACCTGTTCTGCTGACCTCAGAAGAACTGGACCTCATGGCGCCAGGATGCGTCGCTGTCTACCGGCATGGGATCCCCGTGTCGCTCAAATCCTCGCTCTTTCCGGCTACTTCCCCAATGCCTGCAGGAGGTTCCGTCGGACGCCAATACGTTTTTCGCACGTCAGCTCCATGATCGGCCGTGCTTCGAGGCGGCCCAGGCACGCCTGCAGGAGCCCCTTTTGCGGAGCCCCTCGTCGTCCAAAGCCCCGTCGATTTTTTTTCGTCGGGTCTGTCGTCCTCAGGCCGGCCCATTCGACTATACCATGAGAAGATGAGCCCATGGGCTGTCTGCGAAGGCTGGCACAAACCTCAAGAAGGAGGAAGGGATGAGTGGGGTACGAGTTCTAGTTGGTACGCGTAAAGGTGCGTTCGTCCTGACGTCGGATGCCAAGCGCGAACGGTGGGATATCAGTGGCCCACACTTTGGGGGGTGGGAAGTCTATCACCTCAAGGGATCTCTCGCTGACCCAAATCGGCTGTATGCGTCGCAGTCCACGGGCTGGTTCGGACAGATGATCCAGCGCTCCAACGATGGTGGCCAGACGTGGGAACCGGTAGGTAACAAGTTCGTCTACGACGGTGTCCCCGGCACGCACCAGTGGCACGACGGCACGCTGCGCCCCTGGGAGTTCAAGCGCGTCTGGCATCTCGAACCCTCACTGACCGATCCGGATACGGTTTACGCCGGGGTTGAAGACGCTGCCTTGTTCCGCTCGATCGATGGCGGGCAGACGTGGATGGAGCTTCCCGAGCTGCGTGGCGTGAAAGGACACCTCTGGCAGCCGGGCGGCGGGGGGATGTGCCTGCATACGATCGTGCTGGACCCGAGCCATGCCGAGCGGATCTTCATAGCCATCTCGGCAGCGGGCGTATTCCGCAGCGACGATGCCGGTAAGACCTGGCGGCCGATGAACTGTGGCCTGCAGTCCCCGTATGAGCTTCCCGACCCGGATGCCGAGGTTGGCCACTGCGTGCACCGCGTCGCGATGCACCGGTCACGCCCGAGCGTCTTGTTCATGCAGAAGCACTGGGACGTCATGCGCAGCGACGACGCTGGCGAGTCGTGGCGGGAGATCAGCGGCAACTTGCCGAGCGACTTCGGGTTCGCCATCGACGTGCACGCGCATGAGCCGGAAACCGTCTATGTTGTGCCGATCAAGAGCGACTCCGAGCACTATCCTCCCGACGGTAAGCTGCGCGTATACCGCAGCCGAACGGGCGGACACGAGTGGGAAGCGCTTACGCAAGGTCTGCCGCAACACGACTGCTACGTCAATGTGTTACGCGACGCGATGGCCGTTGACGCGCTCGATGCGTGCGGCGTATACTTCGGCACCACCGGCGGGCAGGTGTATGCCTCGGCCGACGCTGGGGACAGCTGGGCGCCCATCGTCCGAGATCTTCCGGCCGTGGTGTCCGTGGAGGTCCAGACGCTGCCATGATCCGAGTCATACTACCTGTACATCTGCGGACACTGGCGCACGTCGACGGAGAGGTGGAGCTCCCCGTCGAGGGTCCCGCCACGCAGCGCTCGGTCCTCGACGCGCTCGAGGCCTGCTATCCGATGCTACGCGGCACCATGCGCGACCAGGTCACGCACCAGCGCCGAGCCTTCGTGAGGTTTTTCGCCTGTGAGGAGGATCTGTCCCACGAATCGCCGGATGCCCTGCTGCCCGACGCGGTCGCGATGGGAGCCGAGCCTTTGCTGATTATCGGGGCTATGGCCGGCGGCTAGGGATTATCGTCATCGTGTGGTGTCACATCGGTGACCGGCCTGATGGCCCTGTGCCGCGCCGGCGTTATGATCCAGGCCGGTGGGAACGCAAGGATGCCGAACCCGGCCACCGTCCTCACCTGTGCAGTGCATAGGCCTGGCCTCGTACTATTGCCATCACCGCATGGCCGTCCCCCTCAGCAGGTAGGCCTTCTGAACCATGGCCTAGACTGCTCTACGTCAGGTAGAACTCATCCCCCGCCGGGTGTCGATTCAGTCCCCCCCGTTCGACTCTTTGAAGGAGACACAGGTGAAATACATGTTGCTGATATACTTGGACGAGGCGTGGGGCAAGCTGAGCCTGACAGAACGACAGCAGATCTACGAGGAGCAACTGCAGCTCGCAGAACAGCTCACGTCGAACGGGCAGTATCTGACTGGTGCCCCACTACAGCCTCCGGCGACGGCGACCAGCGTCCGGGTTCGCGACGGCAAACGACTCGTGACCGACGGTCCGTTTGCAGAAACACGGGAGCAGCTCGGTGGCTTCATGCTCGTCGACGTCAAGGATCTCGACGAGGCGATCGCCATCGCCGCACGAGGTGCCGTGGCGCGCGTCGGCACCGTCGAAGTCCGGCCGGTGAGGGAAGGTCCGCCGACGTAGCAACCACGCTAGGACACCTCTCGACGGCATGAAGAAGAGCTTGAAGCAAACCCTGGACCGCAAATCGAGGCCCAGGTCACGCGCACATGGGCAGAGGCCGCATGCCTGGCAAAACGCAAGTGCCAGTTGCCACCGAGGAGACCGATCATGAACTATGCACTGTGGATCATTCAGGGGCTGCTCGCGCTCCTCTTTCTATTTGCTGGTGGCATGAAGCTAGTCATGCCGCTTGAGGCGCTGACGGGGCAGATGCCGCTGCCTGGCTGGTTCGTACGGTTCATCGGCGTGGCCGAGGTGCTTGGCGCCATCGGCCTGATCCTCCCCGGGCTCCTGCGGATTCGGCCGGGCCTGACACCGCTGGCTGCCGTGGGGCTGGTGATCATCATGATCGGTGCGATGGTAATCACGCTCGCGGGCGGTGAGGTCGCCTCGGCGCTGATCCCGCTGGTGGTGGGGCTCCTCTTGGCGTTTGTCGCCTACGGCCGCTGGCCCTCCCTAAGGGCAGCCTGACGACAATCGGCATATCGTTCGGAATGGCTATCCTGAGCAAACTGCGCAAAAAAGTACGCCATCCCTTCCAGCTTGCTGGACAGATACGCGCACATCCCCTATCCTGTAGGGTATAGAAGCTTCACCGTCTGGCCCAGAGAAGCAGATACAGGACTATGTGCAGGAGGGCGAGGTGCTGCACTGGTGCCTCGACTGGCTGGAGCGCCAGGTGCGTGGCGAGTGGGTGATGGCGACCCTGCGCCCTGACATGGAGGACGCCACGGAGTCGGCGCGATTTGAGCACGCACGAGTACGCCAGTACTTGGGGAACGCCTTAGTGAAGATCATGACACCACCAGGCGGTGTGAGGAACAAGGCAAACTTGCATAGATAAGCGCACACGATAGCGACGAAGAAGGAGTCCCGACCATGACCAATGATGCTCTGCGCACGCTGTTGCCGTTCGCCGGCTGGTCCGAGGAGCGCGCCCGTGCAGTTGAGATGACCGGCGGTACCGATCCGATCTTGCCGACGCCATTCCGTATCGGCGAGACCAGTACTGCCGCGCTCGCGGCGGTCGGCCTCGCCGTCTCCGATCTGTGGGAATTGCGCAGTGGGCGTCGCCAGGAGGTCGCGGTCGATGCCCGCCGGGCGACGGCCTCGCTCCGCAGCGGGCATTACATGCAAATCGACGGGGCGCCCGTATCGACCGAGCGCAACCAGGTCATGGGCGTCTATCCGGCTAAGAACGGACGCTGGAGCTATCTCCACTGCAATTTCCCGAACCATCGGGCCGCCGCCCTCAGCGTGCTCGGCGTGCCGGAAGATCGCGAAGCGGTGCGCCAAGCGGTGGCGCAGTGGGATGCGCTTGAGCTCGAAGAGGCGATCATCGCCGCGAAGGGCGCCGGGGGCATGGCCCGCACCATGGACGAATGGGCTCAGCACCCGCAGGCTGCCGCGATCGCAGCGCTACCGCTGATGGAGATCGTCAAGATCGGCGACAGCCCGCCGGAGATGCTTCCCAACGGCGATCGACCGTTGTCGGGCGTCCGGGTGCTCGACCTGACACGGGTCCTCGCCGGGCCGACTTGTGCCCGCACCCTCGCAGAGCACGGCGCCGACGTGTTGAAGATCACCGGGCCGCACCTGCCGCATCTCGGCTACCAGGAATACGATACCGGCCACGGCAAGCTCTCTGCCCATCTGGATCTGCGCGAGCCGAAGGATCTTGAGACCTTGCGCGGGCTGGTCCGCGAGGCCGACGTATTCTCACAAGGCTACCGGCCGGGCACCCTTGGCAATCGTGGGCTCTCGCCCGAAGCGCTGGCGCACTTGCGGCCGGGCATCGTCTTCGTCTCACTGAGCGCCTTCAGCCACGTCGGGCCGTGGGCGTCACGCCGTGGCTTCGACACGGTAGTCCAGACGGTCAGCGGCATCACCAGCCGTCAGGGGGAGCTGTTCCCTGGCGCGGCACCGGGACCGCAATTCTATCCGGTGTCGGCGATCGACTATCTGACCGGCTATCTGATGGCGTTCGGCGCCATGGTGGGGCTCGCCCGACGCGTACGCGAGGGGGGTAGCTGGCTCGTGCGGATTTCACTGGCGCAGACCGGGCGCTGGCTTGTCGGACGTGGCCAGGTGCCAGAGGTTGAACTCAAGGACATCCCGAAGGAATTCACCCCTGAGGAGCTAGAGCGTTGGTCGATGACGAGCGACACGCCGGTCGGTCGGCTGCACCATCTCGGGCCGGTGGTGCGCCTCTCCGAGACGCCGCCGCGCTGGGCCCGACCCTCGGTGCCGCTTGGCTACCACGAGCCGGTATGGCCGGCACGGGCTTCATAGCCACTCCTGGCAGGCAGTGGTAGGCGCGGCCCAGTGCCGCGCCTCGCGTGCCGACTGATCCTCG
Source organism: uncultured Nitrospinota bacterium (assembly GCA_963707985.1). Taxonomy (GTDB): domain Bacteria; phylum Tectomicrobia; class Entotheonellia; order J063; family CAVPRW01; genus CAVPRW01. The sequence goes on from CAVPRW010000003.1 coordinate 134,589, forward strand.
CCGGCACTCTCGTTTGGGCAATGTCGATATGCGCGCTCTATGCTGCCGGCACGCTGCGCCTTACCATGCGGGCACAAGCATTGATTCGGCCCGATCTGCGTCCATCCCTAACCAGACCTGTCGAGGCTTGAGCACCGGCGGTCACGCTAGCCACAACTCTATCGCGGGTTCGAGTGTGGCGGTTTACAGGCCGTGACCCTTCAGGTTATAAGGAACATGTCTTGCGCATGTGTCGTCTCTATTCGACCACCTTTCCAGTAGGAGGAGATGAGCCTATGTACCCAGTCCCTGACGTCGATGAAGTGGTGGCGGTAGCCAAGGCCCTGGGGATCCACCTGGGTCCCGAGGAGGCCGTCCTCTATCAGAAGTACCTCATGGAACAGTTGCAAGCGCTCGACACCTTCGTGCAGTCGAGGGTAGAGGAGGCTAAGCCGCCGATGGTCTCCGCCGCCCGGCAGCCCGGATATCGGCCACGGCCACAAGAAGACCCGCTCAACGCCTGGATGTGGAAGTGCCGGATCGAGGGAACCCCCGAAGGCCTACTGGCCGGCAAGTCCGTCAGTTACAAGGACCACATCGCAGTGGCCGGAATGCCCATGAGCTTCGGCTCCTTCGCCCTCCAAGGTTTTGTCCCCGACTTCGACGCCACCGTGGTCACCCGGGTGCTGCAGGCGGGGGGCACCATCATCGGCAAGAACGTCATGAACGGCCTGAGTGGCGGCTTCGGCACTGGCGGCGGTATCGGGGATTATGGACGGCCCCTCAACCCCCACAACCATGATCACGTGACCGGCGGCTCGTCCTCGGGCTCCGGCGCGGCCGTGGCCGCAGGCGAGGTCGACATCTCCTTTGGCGGCGACCAAGGTGGTTCCATCCGCATCCCGGCAGCGTTCTGTGGCATCGTCGGCCACAAGCCGACGTTCGGACTGGTGTCGCACTTCGGGATCGGGTTCGGCTCGGATCAAAGCATCGACTATACGGGCCCGATGGCGCGGACCGTGGAGGACGCGGCGGCGGCACTCCAGGCCACCGCGGGGTACGACCCTTATGATCCTCGCCAGACACGCGATGTCCCCCCCAGCATTGACGTGATCGGCCGGCTGGCCGACGGGGTGTCTGGGCTGCGCATCGGGGTGCTCGAGGAGGGCTTCGACGAGGCCGAGGGCGACGTACGCGACCTGGTGCTGGCGGCGGTCGACGTCCTTGCCCGGCTAGGTGCCGACGTCTCCAAGGTGTCCATCCCGGTGCATCATGCCATCCGCACGGCTCAGGCGGCGCTCACGGGCGAAGGCGCGCTGGCCGTGTTCAAAACCGGCTTCTTCGGGGCCTTCACCAGGACCTACTATCCCGCCTCCATCATCGCCGCCATTAATAAGCTGTGGGCCTCCCAGGCCGACACGCTGGCGCCACGCAGCAAGCTGTCGCTCATCGCCGCCGAGATGAGCCGCCGCCAATACCACGGCCGCGTGTACGCCAAGGCGCAGAATGTGCGACCGACTTATATCAAGGCCTACGACACGGCCCTGGCGAACGTCGACGCGCTGGTGATGCCCACCTGCCTGATGACAGCGCCGAAGAACCATACGCCAGGCAGCGCCCTCGAAGCTATCGAGGACAACCTCGCGACCATACACAGCCGCGGCTCCCGCAACACCCAGCCCTTCAACTACACCGGCCACCCAGCGCTCGCCCTGCCCGTGGGCAAGTCGTCGGCCGGTCTCCCCGTCAGCATGCAGCTCGTTGGGCGTTTCTTCGACGACCCACTCCTCATGCGGGTCGCATACGCCTACCAGCATGCCACTGACTGGGACACGATCATCCGCGTCCAGGCCTGAGCGGGTGAGGATTGGGGGCGACGGGGCGTCCGTGAGGCGTGGCGGCGACGAGTACGTTGTCTGCAAGCCGCCACACCGAATAGTCCCCCACAACAGGAAGGCGATGATGATCGCTTGACATCATCGCCGAAAAGCGTAGACTACGAAAGAGAACGATATTGTCGCGTCGTCTGTCTGTTCGATTGTAACCTGGACATCAGGAGGGTGGCTATGGCTACCAATGGGGAGTGGAAAGTTCTCGTAGATATCCTGTACTGCGTGGCCTGACAGTATCACGCGACCGCCACGTGGTTGGCGAACGAATTCTTTCGAACCTTTGGGCCAGATGTAGGCATCTCTCTCACCCCTGGCGCGAATGGCCGACTAGAAATTTACATGGATGGCGAGAAGATTTTTGACCGTAAGGAGGAGGAAGGGAAGTACCCCGACCTTGCCAGAGTCCGGCAACTGAAGCAGGTGATCAAGGCCAGGCTGGACTCGCTGGTCGCCGCTGACTAATCGCTGACCAGATCACCTCCCGACGGCACCTTCAGCCTTTCCGGTAGTTCTAGGAGGGGCTGAAGGAGTATGAAAAGCCCACGATACCAGCCCTTCGGTTGAAGCATGCCATCCCTGCAGTGATGTCAGTTGTTTGGCCAAAAAACTCAAGGGCCCTATCTTCACACGGCTTACGGTCCCACCATTGTTTGCTCCTCATCACGCTTCGTGGCGCACTATAGCCCTATGCACTTGGAACCCAGCTTTTGGCATGGTTTCATTGAGGAGATGAGGTCTTCTGACACCAGAGGGCTCCTGAATGCACACTGTCAAAGTATCCCCGCACCACATTGCCGCAAATGGCTTTGGTGAGCACGAGACATAAAGAGGCTTTCGTTCATATGGCGGTAACTGTCCGGAACTCCATGAATGCGTTGCCATTGCGACCTGTGTTCCGTCGTATTCACTTTGTTTCGACAAGTATCCCGTACGTGTGCTGATGGTTACCATGGACGCAACACGAGCCTATCCGGATAAGCTTGGAACCGATAGTCTTCATACAGTGAGGCGAGGTACGTCACCGCCGCGTCAACAAGGGCCTTTTCTCGGTTTCCGACGACCGGCACTCGAAGCATCTCACCCGGTTGCAGCCTTTGGACATTGCGAAAAGGCGGAGAGCACTACCTCTTGGGCCGTTGGCAACGCAGCAAACGTCTCACCGATCATTGGGAATCCGACACCATGAATGTGTCGCATATAGAGGCGCTGAACCTGAGCAGCCGACATTTCTTTCACCGAAAGCTTATAGCCTCGCTGTGGGACTGAAGCCCTTTTGTTTGGCATGTCTTCAATTTCCGGTAGATCCACGTCGAGAAATAGCCGCTGACCCTCGTCCAGAATTTCTGTGGCTACGGTCGTTTCGCGTGGCCAAATGATGCTCTGGAGATTCTCCTCCAAGAATTTCTCCATCGCGCCAAGGTCGCTGTAGATATCTCGCTCGACAAAGTCCTTCCGACGTCGCTCCGATTCCTCAAAACGCCGCTTTGCAGCCTGCCAGTCCTTGAAAGGCTTGTTCATATTGAAGCTCTTTCTCTGCGTTCTCTGCTTCATGTCGCGCACGCTTCCGCTTGAACAATCTGGCCAACAGGCACGGGCGCCCGGGAATTGGCTTTGTGGGTGGCGGCTCCTGGTACCGTGGGATTTGAAATTGAGGCGTGGAGTTGGGGTTGGGTGTGTAGAGATGGATTTCCCCTAAGGCTTCAATTTGCGCGTTGATTTCATCGCACTTCTGCTGAATCAAATCACGAATTGCGTCGCCCTGTTGCTTCTTGGTAGCAGTAACCGAATGTTCAGGCAGAGGATTGCCGTCGGCATCTTCAAAATACACCGTGCCGTCATCGGTTACCTCGATTTTTGTCGAGACGCTTGTATATGTCGCTGACGAACCTCTGCTTCTTGGTCATTGACGATGGGTCGCCAAACTATGTGGGCGGGTTCCGTGGCGCTCATATTCGCGCGGGGTCAGATACTGCAGGCGGCGGAGTGAATTCAGCGCCATGGCCAATTGTAGGGGGAGTACCTGCCCAGTGGCAGATGCATCACGCAATAGCCGGGATTTGAGTTGCACCCAGCCATAGTCGGGGTCGGCCACCACGACCTCCTGGTCACTGGCGTTGGTCAGCTCGTCGAGCAAGGGCGCGAGCAGTCGTGCGTCCACGCCGGGTAGCAGATACATGACGATATTGTCGGTGAAGCGGAACGCGTCGAGGGTCGCAGCCGAATCAGCCCGGCAAACTAAGACGACGTGGAGTCGATCCTCGGCAATCAGCCGCGCCAGCGCGGCCCAATCGGCGTTCGCGGCCATCAGCTGAGACGGCGACACGACCTTACGTCTGTTGACGATGTGCGGCTGATGGGCCATCAGGTAATCGTCCAGCTGGTCGAGGATGAGGAGGAGCTTGCGTGCCCCATGGTGCGGCAAGCGCGCCAGCCAACCAAACGGGTCGGTCGCATCGCAAGGGGATGATGCGCCGAGTTGATGAAGCTCGGCCTCTGAGAGGATATGCAAGGCCGTGGTCACTGCGTTCTGTAACCCCTGCTGCCATTCCAGAGAAAAGGCATCCGAAGCGGCGGGACCAGCCGGATGGTACCCGTGCTCGGGCTGGTCGGGGCACGCAGCTGTGGGAGCATGCCAGCCCGTACCAGAGCGCTTTTACCCGTGCCAGATTCCCCGATGAGGAAGAGCAGTGAGGCGTGTTCGCATTCATCGGTCAGCGCTAGAATGTGTTCCTCACGTCCCACTAAATATTTGGGGTTATCGGCGGACACCAGGAACCGTTCCGGTTTCCGCAGGACAGAGTGCCGACTGAGTGCGGCATACAGCAGGATCGCGGCGCCGACCGCCAATACGGCAACGACGACCCAACGCGCTTCCGAGTCGGGCGTGTCGGGGGCGGTCATCGGTGAGTTCAAGGCCTCTGCTCTACAGCCGGTTGAAGCGCCACGGCCGCGCCAGCAGCCAGGGCGGTCACCCTACTGGTGAGGGGGTCCATCAATACCTCCTTCGTCAGCTCAATGATCTGCAAGACCGCGGCAGCGGCCAGTGGGACATCGCCAACTCGCGGCGCTCATGCCCTTTCCGCCTCGTCATCCTCGGGGGGCATGCCGCGCTTGAGATACGCCAGCAGCCGGCCCGTGGCGGCCGCCGTGGTCACCGCCACGAGCTCATACCCAATGGGGCCGAAGGGGGTTCAGCGTCGCCTCGTCTGGCTCGGGCACCCCGCCGAGCTCCACCCTATAGTAGTCCCACATCCCTCCTGTGGCCATTTACCCTCTCGCCTTTCAGCCAACGAAGGGTCTTGGGCCGCAACGCCCTGAAGGGCTCGCCGATCAGCTGCGGGGCCGCAGGCGACCTTCAGCTTCATCGATTTGTTAGGCCGCCCCCCCAGAAGACTCATAGGTCAGGCCAAACACCGTATCCGTCATCCACCGCCGGAACGACTCGTTGTCCATGAACTGCTTGAACAGCTCGGTGTCGTCCTTGAGCACCGCCGTCATGACGCGCGTGAGCGCTTTATCGTGCTCGATGCGCGCGTTCTGCTTGTCGGAGTTCTGCTTGGCATTCTGGTAGGCGGTGTCCGCTGCGACGCGGTTGGGGATGTCCTCCGTGATCAGCTTGTGCACGCGGTCGGCGTCGGTCCACGGGATGTTGCCGAACTGGTCGTTGAAGGTCTTGAGGATGTTCGAGAGCCGGTCGAGCTCCGGCTCCGGCTTGTGCCCCCCGCCGATCGTCGGCACCGGCTCGATCTCCGCGTCCACGTCCGGAAGCTGGATCTGCATCGCCGCCTGCTTCTCGACCCGGTAGCTGTCCATGTCGATGGCGTCGAGGATGCCCTTCGACAGGTCCTCCTCGACGGGGGCCGGCAGCTTCGGGACGAGGAAGGTCAGGAAGATCGAAAGCTTCTCCCAGTCGGCGCTCGTGTAGGGCAAGATCTGGGCGAGGAAGCCGTAGGTGCGCAGGAACGCCTTCGCCTTGCCCTTGAAGTCCACCTGCCCGTCCTCGTCGAGCTGCTCCCTGTAGACGGCGACGCAGGCGTCGAGGATCGGGTCGAGCCGGTCGCGGTCCGCACCATCGAGGTACAACGTCGACCAGCTCCTCGATCTGCGCGGTCGAGTAGACCTGGGAGCCGTCGAGCGCGGCCTGGAGGTCGTGCAGCTTGTTGGGGTCGGTCTCGTCCGCGAGGATCGTGGTGCGGTAGTAGTCGGCAAACGCCTGCTGAATCGTGTCGGTGTCGTTCATGAAGTCGAGGACGAAGACGTCGTGCTTCTGCGGGTGGGCGCGATTCAGGCGCGACAGCGTCTGCACCGCCTTGACGCCCGAGAGCACCTTGTCCACGTACATGGTGTGCAAGAGCGGCTCGTCGTAGCCGGTCTGGAACTTGTCGGCACAGATCAGGAAGCGGTAGGGGTCTTCCTGGATCTTGTCGGCGATCTGGCTCGATGGAAACGCGTTGAGCGATGCCTCGGTGACCTTCACCCCGCCGTACTCGTGCTCGCCCGAGAACGCGACGATGGCGCGGTAGGGGCTCTTGCGCTCGATCAGATAGTCGCGGATGGCGTGGTAGTACTGGATCGCACGCTCGATGCCGCTCGTCACCACCATGGCCCGCGCCTGACCGCCGATCTTGTTGAGCGCCAGCACCTGCTCGTGGAAGTGGTCCACCATGATCTCGGCCTTGAGCCGGATCGCGTGCTCGTGGCTCTCGACATAGCGGCGCAGCTTCTTCTTGGCGCGCTTGGTGTCGAACTCCGGGTCGCCCTCGACCTTCTTGACCAGCTTGTAGTAGCTCTCGACCGGCGTGTAATGCTTGAGCACGTCCAGGATGAAGCCCTCCTGGATCGCCTGCTTCATCGTGTAGCTGTGGAAGGGCCGGTGCCGCACCGTGCCGTCCGGCTGCGGCTCCGGCTCGCCGAAGATCTCCAGCGTCTTGTTCTTGGGCGTGGCGGTGAAGGCGAAGTAGCTGGCATTGGGTAGGAGCTTCTTGGCCTCCATCAGCCGGTTGATCTGATCCTCGGTGGTCTCGTCGTCCTCCTCCGCACCGGCCCCGCCGAGCGCCATCGAGACCGCGGCGGAGGTGCGTCCGCCCTGGCTCGAGTGCGCCTCGTCGATGATGATGGCGAAGCGCCGCCCGCGGTGCTCGCTGCCGATCTCGTCCAGGATGAACGGGAACTTCTGCACCGTGGAGATGATGATCTTCTTCCCCTCGGCGATGAACCTGCGCAGGTCGCCGGAGTGCTCGGCGTGCCCCACCGTAGCGCCCACCTGGGCGAACTGCTTGATGGTGTCCCGGATCTGCTGGTCGAGGAGGCGCCGGTCGGTGACGACGATGATCGAGTCGAACACCGGCGCACCGTCCTTCGCCAGGCCGATCAACTGGTGGGCGAGCCAGGCGATGGAGTTGGACTTGCCGCTCCCCGCCGAGTGCTGGATCAGGTAGCGCCGGCCCACGCCGTGCCGGCCGGCGTCGGCCAGGAGCTTGCGCACCACGTCGAGCTGGTGGAAGCGCGGCCAGATCTGCACCGCCTTCTTGCGACCGGTCTTCTCGTCCCTCGTCTCGACGACCTGGGCGTAGTTTTCGAGGATGTCGGTCAGGCCGTCGCGCGTGAGGATGCGTTTCCACAGGTAGTCGGTCTTGAGGCCGTTCGGGTTGGGCGGATTGCCCGCGCCGTCGTTCCAACCCAGGTTGAAGGGCAGGAACCACGAGGCCTTGCCCTTCAGGTGCGTGCAGAAGCGCACCTCGTGATCGTCCACGGCGAAGTGCACAACGCAGCGTCCGAACTCGAAGAGCCGTCTCGCGCGGGTCGCGGTCGCGCTTGTACTGCTGGATCGCGTCCTCGACCGTCTGCTTGGTCAGGCTGTTCTTGAGCTCGAAGGTGGCGACCGGCAGGCCGTTGATGAAGAGGCCGAGGTCGAGGGCGAGCTGGGTCTCGTCGCGGCTGTAGCGGAGCTGGCGGGTGACGCTGAAGCGGTTGGCGGCATAGCGCGCCTGGGCCTTCACGTTGCCCGGCGATGGCGTGCCGTAGAAGAGGTCGAGGTGGTGCGGCCCGTGCTTGATGCCGTGACGCAGCACGTCGATGGTGCCGCGCTTGCTGATCTCGCCCTGCAGGCGGGCCAGGAACTTGCGCCGTGTCGGGCCGTCCTGGCCGAGGTCGAGCGCCTCGGCCGTCTCGGGCTGCGTCTCCCGCAGGAAAGCGGAGAGCTGCGCCAGGTCCACGCAGTACTCGCGGTCGTAGTCGTTGGGATCGCCGCCGATCCAGCCAACTCCGTAGGTGGCCGGCCGCTCGCGCATCTCGTCGGGCTGCGGCGGGTCGCACGGGTGGCCGGTCAGCGCCGTGCAGATCAGCCGTTCGAGGCCGCGCTCGCTGGTGTCGGTGTTCATGCACTCGTCCTCCTCGGAGACGGCGTCGAGGTCGTCGGCCGCGTCTTCGTCGGCGTCGCTCAGGGCCTCCGCCTCGTCGAGCGGCTCCGGCTCCTCGATTTCGTCCGGCAACCGCGCCGCCACCTCGCGCACGTCCAGCTTGCCGGTGACCACGTCGGCGATCAGGCGGGTGCGGTATTCGCGGAGGAGGGAGATTTCGTGTTCTGCACGCGCCACAGTCGCAAGCAATTCCCGAGTCGAATTTCGCACCTCATTAACGATTTGCCGTTGTTCCCCAGCCGGTGGAACGATGAAATCAAATGATCGTAGCGATGACAGAGGCAGGTTGTTCGCCAAGCCTTCCGCGCCGCTGATAGCCTTTTCCACCTGCTGACGATAGTACCGACTGTTCATCGCCAGTACCATGAAATCAGGATCAATATCCTGTTTGAATACTGGGCGAAATGTCTTGTCCGATAGGATGAGCCTGAAATTGAGAACTTCCACTCGACCAACAGACCCCACGAGATGCGGTGACCCACTTGCTCGTGAAACGAGGACATCGCCGACTGCGACCGCCAAATTTGAATCGATAGAGAAATCAGGAGGAAGCCGCTTATGCTCGCTTGCCTTAAACACGCCTCGATTTACACAACCTGCCTTCAAGACACCCCACGATTCATCGTCGGCGAGGTAGTTCTCTGCTTGTGGGCTCACGCCCTGATCAATACGTCTCACAAGCGACTTCAGCCGCTTTACTTCCCAATGCTCCGGCACGTCGCCCAGCCACTCCACGCCAGACGACCTCAGGCGGACGTTGCGGTCGAGGCCGCGGATGACGGCACGGTGGATGATGGCCTGCTTCTGCTCCTCCAGCAGCTTGATCAGCGTCTGCTTGGCGCGGATGTAGCGCTGGATTCGCCGGTCCATGTAGTCGAGGAAACGGATAATGGAGGATTGTTCCGTAAGTGCTGGCAGGCACGTCTAGATCAACTTGAAGTGCTCAGGCCGAAGGCTCCACATATCGGAGGTGATCCCGTAGGACCAACGCTCGGCTTCTATCGCAAACGCCGGAGTTCGCAACAAGTAGTGGAGAAAGCGTGCGTCGGCACCGTTGCGCGGGCGCTGTACCACATAGGCCGGACTGACGATTCCATAGTAGTTGGACACACCAACCGCGCCCTGCCAAGCCCGCATCTTGTTGTAAACGATGTCGCCAGGCCGAGCGAGCTTGTAGGAGGACTTATCTTGATTTGAGCTGTCTTTTTTCGAGCTGTCTGCCAGCAGTGCCTGTTGAGGAATGACCCCATTAGTAATAGTAACGGACAGCATCTGCTCATCCGGATGATTGCGCTCGTTCACCTCAGTGAAGAGCGCACGGTTTGGGAGCACCTCCCAATGCTCCGGCACCTCACCCAGCCACGGCACGCCCGAATCCTTATAGACAGGGTAAGGCTTCAGCTTCACGTCCAATCCTCCAGGGAGAGGCCAGCCACCCTGGCAAATTCGCTGGTGTTGTGGGTCACCAGAATCAGATTATTTGCCCAGGCAATGGCCGCGATCATCAGGTCGTTTGGGCCAATCGGCGTACCTCGCGCGGCCAGATCGGCGCGAATGCGTCCATAGACCTCGGCGGCGGCATCATCGAAAGCATGGCTATAAAAAATATTGATGAACCGACCGAGCCTGGTAAGCGTCTGGGTGGGTTGTTGGCTCTTGTATGCTCCGTAATACAATTCTGCCTTTACAATCGAACAGAGAGCGACCGTTCCGGATGGCTCTCGCCTTAGCCGGTGGGCGACATTGGAGCCTCTGTCGCGCAAGATGGCGATACAGGCATTGGTGTCGAGTAGATAGGTCATTCCAGTGGGTCCCGCTCTTCAAAATCACCCTCAGGCTCGATCTCTGGGAAATCAGGGATGCTGCCAGCGACTTCCTCGAAAAAGCCGACTGGCCATCCTAGGCCTTCAGCCGACTTGACGGGCTCGAACACCACGACCAGATCGACATCCTGGTCGGCGAACTCACGCGGCATCCTGAACGTCACCTGACTGTCCTTATCCACCTGTACCCTGACATGTAAGCTCCGCATCATCAGCCCTCCAGAGAGATGTGCGCCGGAAACCTCCCCAGACACAGCAGGGCGCCGATGAACAGGCCGGCGTCGAGAAAGACCCGCTCAGCGGTGATCATAGATGGCATCCTTCCAGCCCGGGGGGACCCGACCGTCCAGGATCGGCAGCGGCTTCAGCTCCGCTGCAGGGAGCTGTGGGGCAGGCTTGAAGCGCAGCCGCAGGAACACGGCGAAATCCAGCACCTCCGCCTGCTGTTCACGGGGAAGGGCGTGCAGGACTTCGAGAAGCTGTTCTTCGACGGTCATGGCTGTTCCTCCAAGAGAATTTGTGGCAGCAGCCCCTCGGTCTCCCGCTCCAGCGCCAGGATGTCGGCGCGAATCTCCTCCAGCGTGCGCAGCGGCTGCGGCTTGTAGAAATAGCGGGTGAAGCTGATCTCGTAGCCGATCTTGGCGCTGTCCGGGACGTACCAGGCGTCGGGGGCGTGGGGCAGCACCTCGCGGCGCAGGAAGGCTTCGATGCCACCTTCTTCCAGCAGGGGCACCTGCTCGGTGTCGCGCAGGTCGGGGTCGGGCTCGTACTCGACGACGCACGCCGTGCCGTGGAGGGTGACGGCAAACAGCCCACGCAAGGCGTCAGGCTCCGCCTTCCCAGGCTTGTGGACTTTCGCCACCACCTCCTTCGCGCCCTCATCGCGCTCAGCCAGGACGCTCTGGAGCAGTTTCTTTCGCTTCGCGGTGAGCTTGACCCCGTGTGCTTCGGCATCATACTCAACGGCCGCCAGGAAGACGTTGAAGTCGGTGTGAGGCCCGGGCCCAAGCGTTATGGCGACACGGTCGACGACGTTGGCGATCGGCTCCTCATCAGCTTCCATGCAGGCACGCCGGAAGGCGCGCCGGCGTTCGTCACCGAGATCGACCTTCAGGCGCAGCGGCCGTTCGACTGTCACCTTCCAGGAGCCGAAGGCCTCGTTGGGAAAGATCTTCGACTGTTCGGTGTCCTTGAACATGAGGAAGGTGTCGCAGATGCGTTGGATGTCTTCATCCGACAGCTCGCAGTTCTTCTTGCCGAGGTTCTTGCGCAGCGGCTTGAACCACAGCGTGGCATCGATGAGCTGCACCTTGCCCTGGCGATGGCTCGGTTTGCGGTTGCTGAGCACCCAGATGTAGGTGGCGATGCCGGTGTTGTAGAACATGTTGAGCGGCAGGGCGACGATGGCCTCGAGCCAGTCGTTCTCGATGATCCAGCGGCGGATGTTGCTCTCGCCCTGGCCGGCATCCCCGGTGAAGAGCGAGCTGCCGTTGTGCACCTCGGCGATGCGGCTGCCGAGGCGGGTGCCATGCTTCATCTTGCTCAGCATGTTGGCCAGGAAGAGCATCTGGCCGTCGCTCGAGCGGGTGATGAGCGAGTACTCCGGGTCACCGGCGTGCTCGATGACGAAGCGCAGGTCTTTGATACCTCCCTTGCCGCCCAGCCGCTCCAGATCGCCTTTCCAGCTCTTGCCGTAGGGCGGATTGCTGAGCATGAAGTCGAACTCGCGCGACGGGAAGGCGTCATTCGAGAGCGTCGAGTGCTCCGGCCCGCCGACGATGTTGTCCGCCGCGTCCCCGTCGCCCTTGAGCAGCAGGTCCGCCTTACAAATGGCGTAGGTCTCCGCGTTGATTTCCTGGCCGAAGAGGTGGGTGGCGACCTGTTTGCCGTGCGCGGTGGCGAGCGCCTGCAGCGTCTCCTCGGCCACGGTCAGCATGCCGCCCGTGCCGCAGGCGCCGTCGTACAGCAGGTAGGTGCCCGATTCGATCGCGTCGGCGATGGGCAGCAAGATCAGCTTCGCCATGAGCTTGACGGCGTCGCGCGGGGTCCAGTGCTCACCCGCCTCCTCGTTGTTTTCCTCGTTGAACCGGCGGACGAGCTCCTCGAAGACCGTTCCCATGCCGTGGTTGTCGAGCCCGGGGTGCTTGACCGAGCCATCCCCGTTCAGCACCGGGTTGGGGCTCAGGTTGATGTCGGGCGAGAGGAACTTCTCGATCAGCGTGCCGAGCGCGTCGGCCTTCGAGAGGCGCGGGATCTGGTTGCGGAACTCGAAGTTGTCGAGGATGTCCTGGACGTTGGGCGAGAAGCCGTCGAGGTAGGCCTCGAAGTCGGCCTTGAGCTGCTGCTGGCTGGCGCGGGCCTTGAGGTCACGCAGGGTGAACTTCGAGGTGTTGTAGAAGGCCTGGCCGGCCGCCTGGCGCAGCGCCTGGTCCTGATGCACGATGCCTGCCTCATCGAGTGCGGCCTTCATGTCGAGGACGGCCTGCTTGGTCGGCTCGAGCACCGCGTCGAGCCGACGCAGGACGGTCATGGGCAGGATCACATCGCGGTACTTGCCGCGGACGTAGAGGTCCCGCAGGACATCGTCGGCGATGCCCCAGATGAAGTTCGCGATCCAGTTGAGTTGGACCTGCTCCATGTGTCTCCTCGTTCGTCGGGAGGATCTTTCCGTTCAAACCGTGTACCGGCTGGGCTCTCGGCGCGGGCAAGCGGGGTGCACAGCTCTTCAACGCTATTTGCTCTCGATCCGTTCAGCGGGCGGATCGCCTTCCAGGCGATGGCGACTGTGCTCGCTGGCGTCGCCACCCTCGAGGTGACCCCCGATGGCGTGCTCTCGCCGGACCGAACCGATGCAACCCAGTACGTGATCATGGCCGTTACCACTTCTCCTGAAACTCACGGATCACCTCCTCGGGCGAGAGGTTGAGGTAAATCTCGGTCGTGGTCAGACGATCATGGCCTAACAGCCGCTGCAGGGCCGGTAGCGAGATACCTTTCCGGATCGCCGTGACGGAGAACGTGTGGCGCAGGACATGGGGGGTCACGGGCCGGCGGATGTGGGCGCGATTGGCCACGCGCTTGACCAAAACCTGGATGGTGCGGGACGCCATGCCCACGGAGTCGTGCAAGGCGAAATGCCCCTCAAGGAGTGGCTGGACGCGAGCAGACAGGGGAATGATGCGCCGCTTGGTCTGGGAGCCATAAGGACCGCCCTTGCCATAGACCATAAGACGGTGGCCTTGCCAATCAATGTTGTCTTTGTTGAGCTTCGCTAGCTCTGAGACTCTGAGGCCGGTATCCAAGAGCGTCCAGATGACGAGCTTCTCCTGATGTGACTGGCAGGCGGTGGCCAGCCGCGTGGCTTCGTCTTGAGTCAGGGGTTCGCGTTTGAATTGATAGGGCATGCGCCAATTATACGGATTGCGCAGGAGATGCGCAATTTATAAAATCTGTGGGTCGCAAAAATACTGGGTTACAGACGGGCGAGCGGAGCAGTATGCGCATTTTAGGACGGATGATGTAGAGTGGCGTTGGCACATCACCATGATCTGCTGCTCCTGCTCATCACTGCTCCGGTTGCCTGGTCGCTTGGGCCCGCGGGGATGATCCTGGAGCGCTTCGCGTATCGCGGTCGGCGCGCGCGTGCGAAATTTGTAGAGGTCGCTGCGGCATATACCGGAGTTGGCCGATACGTCTGAAGCTTTCTCTCCCCTCCAGGGCGCCAGCACGGCCTGCAGCCGATGTTCCTCTGGGGTTTTGACGCAATTTAGCCCCTATAGTATATTTAAAGAAAGCACTGATGCGTCATCTAGAAGTGAAATTATCATCCAGCCTTTTACCCCTCATTGCGGCCACGAAGAAGCTCTGGCGTCAATCCCATCTCACCTATGATCAAACCCACTACGTGGCGAAGGCAGTGCGCCGCGCTCTTGTTATCGAACGGCCGAAGTCCCGTAAGCGGGGCGTCGCGCGACTCTCCCGGGAAGAGGAGCGCCAGCTCATGGTCCACGCCTATCGGGTGCAGGGCACGCGAGGGCTGCTCGTCAAGACGCTGCTCCAGACCGGCGCCCGAGTTTCTGAGTTCGTCAACATTACAGCCGACGAGGTGTTCTTTGACGAGCAGATGATCCCATCTCAAAGCCAAGGGCGGGAAAAGTCGGTACGTCCCGATTCTCCCGCAGTTGGCCCAGGAGCTGAGGACCCATCTCGGCCATCGGACCACCGGCTATCTCTTCGAGACGGTCCACCACACGCAGTACTCGCCCCGGCGCATTCAGCAGATCATCAAGGAGACGGCAGCCGACGCGCACATCACCAAGCGGGTCTACCCACACCTCCTGCGCCACTCGGTGGCGACCACCCTGCTGGAACGGGGCATGCCCATCGAGCAGATCCAGAAATTTCTCGGACATACCAAGCTGGAGACGACCCAGATCTATGCCGAGTCCTCAGCCGAGATGATCAAGGAGAGCTATCAGAAGGCGTTGGCGGGGTGACAGGTGCGCGTGTCAGGCAAGGTGCGACGTTTTCTCACACCCATCGACCAGACGCGTGGCATGGAGAGCGGCGCAGAGCTGTGCCCTCATGAAGCGCCAAAGGGCGGGAGGAGAACCCCTGCTTGTGTCAGGCTCCGCTCGCACCCTGAACAGACGGGCAGTCACGGGGCCGTCATGGCCACGACATGACTGACCGTGGGACGCCGCCACACCACCCATGGAACGGGTGTCATCGCCGGGGAGATGTGCATGACAAGAGTCCTCCGCATGTCGCCGCTCGTGATCGCTCTAACGCTGGTGTGCTCCGTGGTGGCGGGGCCTATGAGCACGACGCCTTCGGGGACCGTGAGCGTCCACATTCTGGCCGTCAACGATTTCCATGGCCACCTCGTCGGCCCGAGTGGCACCATCACGGAGCCCGATGGTCGGAGCATCCCGGCCGGTGGGGTGGCGTATCTGTCGGCGCACATGCAGGCTCTCCGGGCCCAGCACCCCCACACCGTGGTGGTCTCTGCCGGCGACCTGATCGGCGCCAGCCCGTTGATTTCCGCGCTCTTCCATGACGAGCCAACCATTGAGGCCTTTAATGTGCTCGGTCTAGATTACCACGCGGTCGGCAATCACGAGTTCGACGAAGGCGCCGCGGAATTGCTGCGGATGCAACACGGAGGGTGTCACCCGGTGGACGGGTGTCGGGATGGGGACGGGTTTGCGGGGGCCACGTTCCAGTTCCTGGCGGCCAATGTCGTCCGCCAGGACACCGCCACGACCCTGTTCCCGGCGTATCAGGTGCGCCGTTTTGCCGGCGCCAAGGTGGCCTTTATCGGGATGACCCTCAAGGGCACGCCGACCATTGTGACGCCGTCCGGAGTGGCCGGTCTGACGTTTAGGGATGAGGCCGAGACGGTCAATGCCCTGGTGCCGCACTTGAAGGCCCAGGGCATTGAAACGATCGTCGTGTTGATCCACGAGGGCGGCTTCCCCACGGGCACGTACAATGAGTGCCCGGGCCTTTCCGGGGCGATCGTGGAGATCGTCCAGCGCTTTGACCCCGCGGTCGATGTGGTGATCAGTGGTCATACCCATCAGGCGTATAACTGCCACCTCAATGGCATGCTCGTCACCAGCGCGTCCTCGTTCGGCCGAGTCGTGACCGATGTGGACCTGACCATTGACCGCGCCAGCGGCGATGTGGTCCGCATGCAGGCGAACAATCTGATCGTGACCCGCGAGGTGCCTCCGGACACCCGGCTCACCGCGTTGGTGGACACATACCAGACCCTGGTGGCGCCGTTAGCCAACCGTGTGATCGGCTCCATGACGGCGGATATCACCCGCGATCCCACCCCGGCGGGCGAGTCCGCGTTGGGAGATGTGATTGCGGATGCGCAGTGGGCGGCCACGGCTGACCCGGCGCTTGGCGGGGCGGTGGTGGCGCTCATGAACCCGGGCGGTCTCCGCGCCGATCTAACCTACGCGCCAAGCGGGAGTGAAGGCGATGGTCAGGTGACCTATGGGGAAGCCTTCACGGTGCAGCCCTTCGGCAATAGCCTGGTGACCATGACGTTGACCGGGGCGCAGCTGAAGACCGTGCTGGAGCAGCAGTTTCAGGGGTGTGGGACCCAGGATAGAAACCGCATCCTGCAAGTCTCGGCGGGATTGACCTACGCCTGGAGCCGGAGCGCTCCGGCGTGCGGCAAGGTGGACCTCGCGAGTATCACGATCAAGGGGGTGGCCATCGAGCCCCAGGCCACC
>CAVPRW010000004.1:0-133770 GCA_963707985.1 uncultured Nitrospinota bacterium
CGGCCCAGCCGTTCCGTCTGTTCAGTGACGGTCTGGACATACTCCTGAAAGACAATTTGCTGGGCTGGGGTCGCACAGACGACCTCGCTGAGCCAGCGCAGGTGGGCTGGGCTCCAGTTGGCCCGACCCGTATAACGGATATCGTGCCGCCGCCAGAAGGCTTTGAGCCGCAACTTGGCCGCCTGGAGATCCCGGAGGGTATCTTCACGCGCCCGACTGAGGTCGCGGATGGCTTCATCGTCGACGGCGGGGACCTACACGGGCGTGAGGTCCCCTGAGCGCCTGAGCCGGGCGAGCTGTCTGGCATCACGCCGGTCGGTTTTGACCCGGTCGCCCGCCTTTTTGGGAATCAAGGCGGGGGCGACAACCCACCAGACGTAGCCTTTGTTCATCAGGTCGCGCTACAGCCAGTCACCGCAGGGACCGGCTTCGTCGACAAAGACCAGACCTGCGGGCTCTTCGACTGCAGCGGCCGGATCAGCTTGTCGATATCACACGGTCGGGTTCCGACCGTGCCGAGGGAGACGACCTCCGCGCCATGTTCTTGGGCCACAGAGGCGACTGCGATGGATTCTTTATGCACATCCATTCCGACGTCGAGCGTGCTAGATTGTGGCATGGCTGACCTCCAAGTCTGTCGCATGCCTGTTGGCGACAGGATGCGGTGCTGATTCCGGTAAGCGAACCCACGATGCACTTGGGGTCAGCCTACCTATCGGAAGTCATTATGTCTAGGACACTACCCCAGGCGTTGTACAAAGTGTCAGTTCAGTAAGGCAAACACTGCTCGACAAGCTATCTTCCCGCTTGCTAAGATGAAGCAGGAGGAGTGCATGAGTCATTTACTTGAAATCCCCGATGAATTGTATACGGCGCTGCAGGCCGCAGCCTGAGGCGTGTGGCACCACGCCGCGTCGGATGGATCGCCGCACACCTGCCACGAGCCGCAGAGACTGCAGGCACGCATGATGCGCCTGCGAAGGCCCCCAAAACGCTGGCAGATTTCTTCGCTGGGCGGGTCGGGCGCATCCGGAGCGGTGGTGCCGACCGTTTGTCGGAGGCATGCGGCGAGAAGTTCACGGACTACGTGGAAGCGAAGCGGAAAGCGGGGCACTTGTGACGCTCTGTGACACGGGGCCCCTTGGTGGCGTTGGTAGATCGTGACGATCCCCACCACGCCCGGTGTGTAGCGGCACTCCAGACGCTGCCCGCGCAGCCCTTACTGACCACATGGCCCTGTCTCACCGAAGCCATGTACTTGCTGTGGCGGGCAGGCGGGCTGCCGGCCCAAGACGAACTGTGGGGATTGTAGCAGACGGTCTGGTCGTCTTGCACATCCCCGCAGCCACCGAATGGGAGCGGATACGGGACGCTCATGCAGCATATTGACGACGCCCCCATGGACCTTGCCGATGCGTCGCTGGTCACGGCTGCCGAGCGGTGCCAACTCCGCCGTATCTTCACCTTGGACCGTCACTTTTATGCCTATCGCATCGACGGTCAGCATCCATTCGACGTGATTCCGTAGCTTCCGTCATGGTGGTGTGCATGTTCATTATGTCCCGTACCATAGTAGGCGGGGAGGGCAACCCGCAGTTGTCGGCAGTACCACGTGTCCTAACATTGGCCTGCAGGCGACCGCCAATAGCCTCCGCTCGTGCGTCGCTCCGGCCATTGGCGGCGCCTGAGGCCCGGCGTTCGGCGGCAGGGTAACATCTGTGGCTGGTTATACGACAGGATTCGGGGAGGCTCTCAGCGTTCGGCTCATAATAAGCCGGTCGCCGGTTCACTACTTGACGCTTGTATAGCAAAGGGGGTGGCCCTGTTCTTGCGCAGGCCGAGGTGGTGGTACATGCACCGTACGCAAAGTTATTCTCTGTCACTGAATGGAATCAGCTTATGAAACCCAATGTGTTCATCTTCTACCCCGACTGTCCCGAAGATTTCTTCTCTCGGTCGTTAGCCTACATTGCCAATCTCTTTCCCGCCATCGGTCAAAGGCTCGTCCAAAGGATCGCGGTGCTGGCGGCGAAAGCACCGGACTACTTTGGGGTATTTGAACGATGCGAGTTCGTGGGCCAGGAATTTCCAGCTGGTCATACAGCCTCCAGACCCGACCTCAAGATTCTATGCAGTGATGGCACGATATATTTTGAGAATAAACTTGAGTCGCCGCTCAGCTTCGACCAAATGCAAAGACATGCCAGCTTCACTTGTCGAGATCCTAAATGTAGCCTGATTTTTGTCTCAAACATCCACCATGAAAATGCTCAGCTGCGAGCATTGCCTGGGTATCTCCACCCGCAGGGAGTCGATCACTATCTGTGGGTGGATTTTCTGCCAGTATTTGACAACAACTACAGAAGAAACAGCCTCGCTGGCCAGATTCTCGCCGATTTCGATGCCGCCTTGAAGGCAAATGGGATGATAGGAAGAACCATTAAAGGAGCCAGCGGAAGTCTCTACACCTACAATTCTGATGCTTCTCACTTGGCACTGAAGCAGCTGTGGGACGTGCTAAAAGAGCTCGGCTTTAAACTTTCAAGAAAGTCTGCTCAAGAAACAACCATACGGGCGTATCCATTGAAGCATAAGCAATATCCGCTTCTGAATCCGCGCTTTTGGCCGACAGCGGCGTGGCTGGATGAGACCTGGGACAAAGAGTGTCTCGACTTTACCGTGCTTTCTAAGGGAGATGGCGCCATCTTAGACCGGCAACTCGGCACATTCCGCTCTACGCAAGAATGCGCCTTTCTTGCTCATCCCTTCGAAGCGACCAACGGGTATTACTATCACGGTCATTTCATTTTGCCAGTTGGCATTCGTAGGGAAGGCGGCCAGCAGGGAGATTGACTTCATTGCTCTCAAGCAGCCCTTAGCGAGGATGCTCGACTTTTTGAAGGGTTGCAAGAGCTAGGAAGTCGATTCCCCTCCGACCGAGGTGGCCTGCCGTCGAACAAGGCACTGGAGCTGACGGGCAAAACGCTAGCGCGTTTTCCCCGCAGCTCACCGCCAGCGTTAGACGCTGGCTTTGTTTGGTGAGTATTCAGTTTGTTTTTCTGACATCAGCGCGCATTCGTTTTCGGCTTCATTTAGGTTTCGCGCCGCCCACAACCGTTTCGGTTTTTCGGCCTTCGTGCGCGGCGCTCGCTTGAGCCGGTGAGGCCAGTTACTTCGGCAAGTCCCAGGCGCCAGCAAGCAGAGTGCAGGCGTTGGCAAATCACGGCCAGCTGGTGCCGCTTTCAGTTCCGGTTTACGCTCCACCCGTAACACGGCGTTCCAGCCGACCGCCAGGATAACGCCCTGAGCTTCCGGCAGGTTCGGGGCGCGGCATCCGCTTAACTTTGAGTTATTGCCTCAAGGAGAAATTGATGGCATCGAAACACATTGCCTTAGCCATTCTCACATTTGCGTCTTTAGGTGCGTGTAGCAGTGGCTCCGATCACCCTGAAAGCGCCGCCATTTGCATGGCCACGCTCGCCCACAAAAAGGCTTGGTCGGACGCGCCGTCTGGGGGGCAAAGTGCTTTCGGTACTTACACTGGGATGGCCGGATCCCACATGCACAAGTACAAATCGCGTAATGGGCGCTATGTTTTGGCCTGTGAAGTAAGGGGCAATCGTGTACATACCGCGCAGGCACCAGCTGAGCTCGGCGGCAATCCACAAATTAACTACAGCCGTAATGATGAGATTTACACTTTCAAAGTTGATTCGAGCACGATTAATCTTGAAATCTCATACGGCAGTGGGCAGCCAGAGCGGGCCGCATTTTCGCTGCCTCAAATCAAGGGCCGGCGATAACAAAACGCTGAATGCGCTCCCTTCGGTCGCTCGGATCGTTTGCAGCGACGCTGCAAACGGCCGTTTAGCTTTGCGTTCGGCGGGAAAAACGGTCGTACTGATTCCAATCTATGCTACACTTCCAAGATCTTCGAAACAGATCAATTCGACTGACCGATGAGCGCCTCCACCACCTTGAGACTGATCATCCTGAAATGGCGGGCCAGACATCGCGTATCGCGGAAACAATAGCCGATCCTGACTGGATTGTTCGCTCACGAACAGATGCGACGGTTGAGCTGTTTTACAAATGGTATGCTTCAACTCCAGTCACAGCCAAGTTTTTGTGCGTTGTTGTGAAAGCCCTATCGGCTAACCCATTCATGATCACGGCATACCACACGGATGTCCTGAAAAGAGGCGAAGTATCATGGCAGAAGACATAACGATTTGGTACGACCATGAAGGGGATTATCTGGAAGTACTCCTCGACCGCAAGGCAGGGTACTTCAGGGAGACAGCGAATGATGCGGTGATGGAAAAAGTCGATAGTGAGGGAAACCTGCTGGGCTTTTCCATCCTGAAAGTCAGTGCCTTGAAGGGCGAGCCGCCGCTGTCCATCAGCCTCAAGAAACAAACCGCCTAACCACAGGATGAACCTGACTGGTATGCCGCTGCGCTCCATACCAGCAGGTTATCCTCAGCGTTCGGTGTCGTCAAATCCAAGGGGGGGTCGGTGCTTTACAAGCTCTCTGATACCGGTAAAGGACTTGGGACCCTTGAACCTCTTTCTTTTCTGGAGGTGTCAGACCTGCAGCGGAGGGAGAAGGATCTCGAAGACCTCTTGGCCGACCATCTACTGGATGTTCTCTTTGAGGACGCGGCCCTGCCCTGATGCCTATCTTTCAAGAGCGTCAGCTTCAAGCCGAGGCTGATGTCTACGCTCTCAATAAGGCGGGGGATCTCGTCATCTTCGAATTGAAACGCGGGTTGGCCTATGAGGATGCTGTTCTGCAGGCGATTCGATATGCCCAAGATGCGAGCCAGTGGCCCTACTCTGAACTAGAGCGCCGTTACGATGTATACATGCAGAAGAAGGGGATGACAACTGCCAAGCTCCTGGACGCGCACAAGGAGGCCTTTCAGCTAGAGAATCCCATACCCATATCCAATTTTAACCGCCGTCAGCACCTGTACGTCGTCGGCAACGCAGCGAATGAAGGACTAATTCGCGCCCTTAACTACTGGAAAACTCAGGGCCTGTCCGTCGAGTTTCTCCCGTATCGAATTTATGACATCCAAGGCCAGCGATATGTTGAATTTTTCTCGTTTCCCTATGACTATCACCGAAACCCGGCAACCGTCAAAGGAATCCTCTTCGACACCAATCGAAGTTACGATGAAGATGCCATCTGGGAAATGATGGAGAAAAAACGAGTCGCCGCATACGGAGATATCAAGCATGTTGTCGAGTACCTCAACCCAAGGGACATTGTATTCTTCTGCCACAAGTGGGTTGGCGTTGTCGCCGCTGCGGAGGTGACCGGAGCACCCAGACCCGAAGGCGACGACGAAGAATACCGTGACGTCAGATTTCTTACCCCAGTTCCCACTCGTGGGGAAGGAATCCAACGCGCGATGACAGCGGCGCAAGTGTCACAGCTAACCGGAAGGACTTTCTTTTGGGCCCGGACGATTAAAGTCCCTTACCTCGATAGGAACGAAGCACAGAAACTACTTACTGAGCTGAACGGCATTCTTTCCGGCGACACCGAACGTATGACGCATTCGTGTGGCGCAAGGCCGCCACCCAAGGCGGGGTGGAACGAAGCCGGGGGGGACGATCGTGGCGTGTGAACAACGGCGTGAGGGGGTGGGGAGCGGTTGCTCCAGGCGCGGGGTGATCGCCACGGTGGAGCACACCGAGCAGGCATGCGCCCAGGGGAGGGCGGATGCACCGTGCAGGCGTGCAGGAGTCGCGGTCCGTGAGGCCTCGCGAGCCCCCGGTGCGGAGGCTGTGTGAGCCCACGAGCGCCACGATCTGTGGACGCGGCACCTGGCCGGTGGCGCCTGCCCGAGTGGCGCAGCGCCAGAGCGCCTGGGGGGGCATGAGCCAGGTGGGGAGCGCGTGTTGGGCCTGAGTGGTGCACGCCGTATCACGCGGGTTCCGCACGTGGGGCCCCGCGGGGCCTCACGTGCCTGGGGCGCGGCGGTGACATCGGGCTGGTGACCCGGGGTGGCGGTGGCGACGGTGGTGGCACCGCGGCAGGGGCTGACCCGGGTGAGCACCGGCCGGTTCCCAGGGCTCAGGACGCCGTCCGAGCGGACGGTGCGGCAGCGGTCCGGCAGCCCGTGCGGCAGCAACCGGCGCCGGACCGCCTCGGCAGGCACCGTCGAGGTGGTGACCGGAGCCGTGGCCGCGTCCTTGTCCGGCAACGTGCCGTGGCCCTCTTCCCGCGTGAGGACACGGGTGTGGCGGAGGGCCACGCGCACGCTGGACGGGGCCAGGTCTCGGAAGGCGGCCGCGCCACGGCCGACGGGCGCGCAGGGCACGACCCCGTCCGTATGCCAGACGTGGGCCTCGACGAGCGGGCACAGGGCGGTCGGTTGTCGGGACGCGCGGAACGTCGCGCGGAAGCGTCCCGACCGGGGGGTGACGTGGACCAGGCCGTCTGGGCGGGAAGGCCCCCAGGCGCCCACGGCCGAGCAGCGTTCGCACCGCTTCGAGGCTCAAGAGCACTGGCCGTTTGTTCGCGCGCGGGGCGCGCACACAGCTGCGGGGAGTCCAGTCGCGGTGGAGGGTGGACGCGCAGCCGCACGTGAGGCCGTACCGTGCCATCATGCTGGCGCTCCGAGCGGACGGCTTGACAGGCGTGAGGTCCCGGAACTCCTGGCGGAGTGCTTCCGCGGTGCTCACGTCTGGGGACTGGTGAGCGTGCTCCGCCAGTCGGCGTACGGCCCTGACGTCTCGCACCTGGGTACGTGCAGACACGCCCCGGAGCTGAAGGCCCTCGAGCATGCGCTGGCGCCGCGCGGTCATGGCGATCCCGCCTCTGAGGTGGGTGATGGAGCGCACCGGAAGGAGCGGTCTACTGGGCTCGCGACCGCCTGAGGAGGCGTCACTTAGGGGTGGGCCGTGCCCAACTGCGCGCAGCGCTTAGTTCAACCACTTGCTGGAGCGGATGCGCAAACAGCCGCGCGCCGGTGAGCTTGGCCGTTCTTGCGACACGAGGGTGCAAGTTGCACGGCTGGACAGGAGAGGAGGCTATGAGCCAGGCGTACGCCCCCGGAGTCGCCCATGCGCACGCACGGGGGACGGCGGAGCCGGTACGGGACGCGGGAGGAAGCGAAGGCTGGCCTGTCATGGGGCCGAGAGGGGGGCATGGCCCCATAGGCGCGCACTTAAGCGCTTCAATAATGCAACGAGGACCAGCATAGCCATGTCTGTCAGATGATGGTTGCCACACCATCACCCTCTTCCGGAGGTGTCTCTGCTGCTCTTGCCGCATCATCCCGACCGTGCCGTCGAAGCACCATTGGCGCGTGTGGAGGACACGTGGACGACCGAGGTGGTGCCGCGCGTGCCCGTGGACCTCGCCGCGCCGGCTCGCACCCTGAAAGCCTTCCAGCGCGTCCGTCGTCTGGCCACGCCGTACGAGCGGCTCCGGGCCGTGCTCGCGTCTGTCCTGGGCCCCTGGTCTCTGCGCCGCCTGGGGGCGTGGGCGGTGCTGATCGGGCTCGCGGATCGCTCCGAGGCCGCCTGGCGCAAACGGCTGCGGGCCTGTCGTCCCTGGTGACGCTGGCTCCTCAGTGAACTGGTGGCGACCCCGCGGGTTGTGGACCCGCCGCCCCCTCAGGCCCTGGGGCGTGTGCTCCTGGTGGATGCCAGCAGGCTCCGGCAGCCCGGCGGCACCGGGGATGACTGGCGGCGACATCTGGCCGATGACTGCACCGCTGGCCGGCTTGGGCCGGTGCGGGTGACGGACCGGTACGGGGGCGCACAGCCTCGTGTTCAAACGGATGCAACAACGGCTCCGGCTCAATCAGATCCGGAGCACGCACCTCGCGAGTGTCGAAGCCACCGTGCGGGCGTGGCTCATCGCCTGGGCCTGGCCAGAAGGGGCCATGGCGACCATCCGCCAAGTCTAACTACTACACCGTGGCCGTTGTCCGCTGTCCAGAGCAGGGCGAGGGGGAGGCCCAAGACGTCGCACGTGACATGATCCCATAACGGCGACCTTCTGGGACACACCTACGAGAAGCGACAACGTTGACATCAGACCAGCCACACGTTCAGAGTGGAGCATCCAGGAGCAAACATTCCTGAAAGGGGAGCCATGGCATGACATCGAACCAACATTCACACGGGCTACCGATGCGTGTGTATACCATCGGCTATGGAGGGCGCTCCCCAGGTGATTTTGTGGCACTACTTCAACAGGCGAACATTCCGCTCGTGGTGGACGTGCGCCTGCGGCCAGACAAATCCAGTATGGGAGTTTACGTCAGGGCCAGGACCGCGGATAAAGGCATCCAGGCCTTATTGGCTCGCGCCAACATTACATACGTGTCAGCGGTGGAGCTCGGAAACCTCTTTATGAATTGTGAGGACTGGCGTGAGCGCTATCGGCGCTTGTGGGATTACGCCGGAGACATACTGGCTGAGCGCCTGCGCCAGCTTCCCACCCCCTTCTGCCTGATGTGTGCGGAGCAGCATGCAACCGAGTGCCATCGTCAGTTCATCGCAGCCTATCTTCTCCAACACGGGTATACCGTCGAACACCTTGAGTAACCCCACAACCCGGAGGTTTGTATTGCCCCACCGCACTCGACCAGTGCGGCAACTGGCGGAACGTTTCTCCGGTGTTTAGAGAGCAGCGCTATGTATGGTGATAAGCCAGGATTGCCCGCCACCCTGTGCCACATGCTCAAGGGCAGATTCCGTCTGTGCTGGACGGAATCGCTCCCCTCGACTATCCCAGACTCGTAGGAGCGTCATCCGGAGGGCCGCTGTGCGGTTCTCGGACCCCCCAGCCAGCCACTGCCCGATGCGCTGGAGCCAATGTCCTCGTGCATATTGGGTTGACTTGCCAACATGGGTTCCCCACAAGATCGTCTGGCCATGTGCTGACATGTGATCTCTCCTTCAATTGTGGTGTGTATGATACTTGCACACTTCCGCGGCTTGGACTTCACCTCCACCCTTGTGTCCAAGCACTTGGTGGGCAATATAGACCTCGACCATCAAAAGAACCAACGGATTGTTTTCATGGCATTCATGAAAACAATTGATGGACCAAGCAGACGACCAGACGTTTAATTACCGGCAGCATGGGGGTACGACACCGGGGACGAGACTAGGGAGGGACCTGACCAGGTCACGAGATGTTCTGTGAGGAAGGCTGCTCCGCCGCCACTGGCGTGGCGGCATCATCGGCGGCAACAAGCCGGGCAAGCACTGCATCGATCACCAGACGGCCTCGGTCGGTAAGGCACAGGTGGCCGTCACGGTACCGCAGATGGCCAGAGTCTATCAGCTCGGCGATGGGCTCAGCATAAGCGCCGGGGAGATGAACGCCGTATGCACGTGTGAAGACTTCGAGGTCGATCCCTTCTCGGAGCCGCAGGCCTACCATGAGGCCCTCATGAAAGCGACGTGTCCGATCGATGCGCTCAGGCACACCTGCGGCACTACCGTCCGTTGAGATCGCACGGATATATCGTCTAGGCAGTCGCTCATTCTCGCGGCGATAACCATGCAGATAGGCATGCGCCCCGGCGCCAAAGCCAAGGTATTCGCCGTGCTGCCAGTAGTGCAGGTTATGGCGCGAGCGCCAGCCCGGCAATGCGTAGTTCGAGATCTCATAATGCACGTAACCGGCAGGGGACAACAGCTGATCAGCGCGCTCGAACATCGCCACCTGCACCTCCTCATCGGGTAGGGTCAGCTCGCCGCGTTGTTGTCGTCGATAGAATGGTGTGCGCTCCTCGATGCTGAGACCATACACGGCAATATGCGTCGGAGTGACGGCAAGAGCCTCGTGCAGGCTCCTCTCCCAGGTGGGGAGGGATTGCTCTGGTAGGCCGAACATGAGGTCCAGATTGAGGTCCATGAATCCCGCCTGTCGTGCCCATACGAGGACACAACGCGCATCGACCGCCGAGTGCAAGCGGTCGAGTCGACGCAGAAGGGCATCGTCAAAGGCCTGCACGCCAATGCTGATGCGATTGAAGCCACCCGCACGCAATACTTCAAGGCCGACCAGGTCGATCGTGCCGGGGTCGGCCTCAAGCGTAATTTCCGCATCCGCTGACACGGGAAAGCTGTCCCGAATCAGGCTGAGCAGGCTGGTAAGATCGGCGGGAGCGAGCGTGGAAGGCGTGCCCCCACCAAAATAGACGGAAGGCACATGATAGCTCATCCATGGGCGCTCGCTGGCGGTGTGCTCAATCTCGCGTCGTAGGGCGGAGATGTACATCTGGGCTGTGTCACGGCGATACAGGTAGGCGTTAAAATCGCAATATCCACACTTCTGGATGCAGAAGGGAATATGCACGTAGATTGTCAGGGCCTGCGTCGCTCTCCGGCGTAGCACCGGCAACACCGCGCCTGCACGGGCGGTGTCATCACCATCCATCAATAGGCTTTGCAGCAACGCAGGCATCCACGTGTTTCCCCGCTATGCGCTTAGGCGGTTTTAGCCGCCTGCCGTGTCCGGTAGTGGTAATCGATATTCTGGATACCGCCGTCTGTCGACATGATATAGCAAAAATACACACCACGGATGGCCATGGTTTCGGTATCCCGCACTAGCAGGTTGCCGTTTTTCAGCTCGTCCAGCAGTTCCAGGTCAGACGCTTCGAGCACGGCTTTTTGTTTCTCGGTCATGGTCGTTTCCTCCCTCATCATTTTCCTCTCCCGAGTGGAGAGGGCTATCCTGGCGCCCCCAGCAGAAGGGGCGAAAGCCACAGCGCGCCAGCTCACACTGCTCGCGTGCGATGCGTGGCCAGGCACTGACCTCGCGGGCATGCCGCCGTTCGACGTATACCTGCGCCAATTGTAGCAGACGCTCTTCGACACGATCCGTTGCACGAATGGTTCGACGCTCCGTAGGATACACGCGACTGCGTAGAAAACTCAACTGTACTTCTGCGGATGGGCTATCCATGGCACGCATGGCGGCTAAGGCGTAGATCGCCATCGGCACTTCATAGCCCGCTTCTTTGTGGCGATCGAAATAGGCGTACTTATGGTCGATCACTACCGGCGTCTCATCGCTACTGATCACCGCGTCCATCCGTCCGCGCACGAAGAGCTCTAGCGCTTCTCCTTGAATATGCAGGTGAAATGGCACCTCGCGGCGAAGATGTGGACTGTGCCGCAGGGCTTGCCAGGTGGGGCTATGCAGATAGCGTTCGAGGTCTTGCCCCAGCTCTTCAACATCGGCGGCCGTCAGGAGAAACGCCCCCGGCTCCCCACGAATTAGCTCTCGCACGCGGCCGGCCAGGGCTGCGACGGGGAGGTCCATCTCGATGCGTTCGAGCACGGCATGGACGATGCGCCCCTTATCCACTGCCGGCAGACCCCCGTCCTGCCCCGGCGGCTGTTCCTCCAGACCCGCCAGGTCGTGGAGAAAAAAATAGCGCGGACATTTGGCCAGTGTCGCCAACGCGGTGGGCGACAATTCCACCGTTTGTGGTAGCGGCGGCTGCCACCCCCAGACGCGCTGATCAATCGCGTGCAGCTCGTCAGCCGTTGAGGTGGGCAGGGATGGGGTTTCGACCACCTGAATCACCGGCTGTTGCGCCAGTGTACCGGCATGTCTGAGCTCGATGGTGACCTCGTCCAGGGTCACATCTGCCGATGGCAACGTCCCTGAACGCACCTGGGCAACGACCGCCGCCCGCTCCGGCTCGGCGAGCAGCCTCCCCATCACCCAAGTATGCCATGGGCCTGGCCTCTTGCTCGCACCTTCGCCCAGGACCAGGAGGTGTTGTGGTCGAGTCAGCGCCACGTAAAGCAAGCGCTTGAGCTCTTCCACCTCTTTATCGCGTTCCACCACTTCTGCTTCGAGCATCAGCGGGTGCAGCAGGCGCGCGCGATTGATGCCATACGCTGCTGCACACATCATCCCCCAATGCTCATCGAACATGACCCGACTACCGCGTTCACCTCTGCCCTCATGGGCCAGATCTGGGACGAAGACCGCCGGAAACTCCAGCCCCTTCGCCTGATGAATGGTCATGATGCGTACCACATCTTCCTCTTCGCTCATGATCTGCGCGTCTGGTGTGCGTGCGGCGTCGTCACCGATGTGGTCGCGTAGATAGGCCACAAATTCGTACAGGCCGGCGAGCCCTTTACGACTGAAATCACGGGCCAGATCGAGCAGCTTGTCCACATTCGCGACCTGCTGCTCGCCATCGGCTTGTGCCATGAGCACCGCATCGTAGCCGGTCTCACCAATGGCCCATTCCAGCAGCTCAGCAGGGTCCAGTCGATCACACAGGTGTAACAGCCGCCCGGCCAGACTGACAAAGGGCGCCAGACGTTCTTGTAGCGGAGCGGGCAAGCTGGCCATGCGCTCGGGGGCAAGGACATCCGAGAGCATGGCACCGGGTGCCCGTATCTCACACAAGCGATACAGATCGGCAAAATCCAGACCTGCCAGCGGCGACGTCAACACCTCGGCAAGTGCCAGATCATCACCGGGATCGACCAGAAAGGTCAGCAATGCCGCAAGGTCCCCCACTTCCTGACGTTGAAAGAAACCGCCCCCTTTGACCCGGTAATAGGGAATACCGCGCTCGCGCAGCGCCTTCTCATACAGTGGCCCGAAACTATGAGTCTTCACCAGAATGGCGGCGTCGCGATAACTTGCCAGCGTGCCATCGCCATGCGCCTCGGCGATGAACTCGGCAAAGGCTCCGGCCTCCAGGGCGCGGCCGACCTCTGCTGCTTGTCCCTCCCCACCCAGGATTAAGATCAAGCGTCCAGTTGTGTGAGAAACCTGACCCGGCTGCAGATGGTCTTGCTCGGCATAGCGGAGGCGATGGCGAGTATCCGTGTGCGCTGGCAGCGATTGCGCGCCGGCTCCATCCATCACGGCGCTGAATAGTGTATTGGCGAAGGTCAGCAGGCTAGCGGTCGAGCGATAATTTTCCACCAGGGCGATGCCGTTGCCGCCGCTGCCCACGATCTTTTCTGCCATGGTCACGAAGACGCCCACATCGGCGCGACGGAAACGGTAGATCGACTGCTTCGGATCGCCGACGATGAAGAGGCGCTGGTCGTCGAGGACAATCTGCTCCAGCAGCGTGCGATAGCGGTCGAATGCATGAAAGGTTCGTTCCTGGCCGCGCACCTCCGCCAGCAGACAGATGATTTCTCCTTGCAGCTCATCGGTATCCTGAAATTCATCCACCAGAATCGCCCGGAAGCGCTCCTTGTAGCGTCGACGCACGGTCGGATGGAATTTCAAGAGATTGCGGGTATGTGTCAACAAGTCGTCGAAGTCGAGGCTGCGTGCCACCGTCTTGCGGCGGCGATATTCGGCCTGGATCTGGTCCACTAACACGATCAGCTGGCGCGTCAATTCGACGCTTTTTCCGCCGGCGAAACAAGCTTTGAGCCCACCATCGACAGCCCTGTCGCCAAGCCAGCGCCGCAGTGTCTCGTGGCCGGCGCGGAGAGCGACGTCAGTCGGGTGAGACCCCAAATTTCCGGCTTTCAGGAGATCCGCCAGGCTATCGCACACGCTGGCCATGTCGGCCGGGGCATCCAGCGTCAGGCGATCCAACTCGGCTGCGATATTCGCAAACTCGGCTTTGATGCGTTGCAGCAGCTTTTGGGCGTTCTTCCCATGGGCGCGCTCGATGGCGGCCATGGCGCCGAAGGCCAGGCGCACCTCATGGTGTCCCTGTGCAAAGCGCTCGTGCACGTCGGCGAGCTTGATGCGTTGGGCGGCAAAACGCTCTTCAAGCCAATTGCGCCCCTGGGGATCGCGCCGCTGCAGGTCCACTCCCAGGCCATTGAGCCAGCGCAGCGCGGCCTCTACGACCTCGGCGAGATGTCTGGGGGCATGGCGCGAGGCTTGCGTGAGCTGCAGGTCGCGAAATAGGGCCTGCACGCCAGGGTGACCGGCACAGATGTGTGTCTGGATGATGGTGAGGATGACCTCACGTCGCACCGAGCCGCTTTCATCCTCATCCCAGATGACGAAATGCGGATCGACTCCAGCCTCCAGGGGATTTTCTTTCAGAAGCCCGGCGCAGAATGCATGGATGGTCGAGATGGGTGCATTGGCAAGACCGGTCAGCACTCGCCGCCAATCAACCTCTGGTCCACTGCCGGTAGACACGCCCGAGACACGATCCAGCACCTGCCGCTTGAGGCGGTCGCGCATTTCGGCCGCCGCCTTCTCGGTGAAGGTGATGGCCAAGATCTGTCCTGGCGGGATGCCCTGCTTGAGCTGCGACAGATAGGCACCCACCAGTGTGGCGGTCTTACCCGTGCCAGCGCTGGCGTTGACGACAGTATTGCGCGTGAAGGCCACGGCTTCCTGCTGCCTTGGGTTAAACGTGAGCATGGTGCACCGTCTCATGTCCCCTCATCGGCTAGCCCATCATCGCGCCAGGATTCTGCACCGGCGCCGCTGGTCCAGTACCGGCAGAGCGCGGCATAGCTGCAATAGGTGCAGGTGTGCTTCGACTCCAGGGGCTGTGGCACAAAGCGGCCAGCCATGGCCAGCTCAGCAATGCGCTGCATGCCGTGTGAGAGCCCCCCGACCTGGTCGGGCTCGAAGAAGGTGCGGCTCACCTCAACGTCCCAGACCTTGCGCTTGGGGTCCTTGAGCAGCAAGTACTGCAGATGTAGCTCCGCGTCAGGGGTAAGTTGGTACCCATCCTGCGCCAACTGCTGCAGGGTCAGATAGAGATAGACAGGCAATTGGAACGACGACTGCCCGAGGGCCTCCAGCGCAAGTCGCTCACGATAACGCCCAACGCTACCACTATACTTAAAATCCTGCACCAGCACCGCGTCGATCCCCGATGGTCCTTCCCGGACAGCCACCCGGTCGACACGGCCCTTGAGGGCGACCGACCAGGGGCCGCAGGTCACGGCTCCTGCGAGATCGTACTCATGGTAGCGCGTGCGATAGACATCCGACTGTCGTGTCGCCAGATATACTGCCAGATCGTCGAGGACCGCCATCAACTCGGCTTTGCGGACGTGCCAGAAGCCGGGATGCCCAAGTCCAGGGTCGTGGCGGCGCCTGGCCAGCAGCTGGTCCGCAATGGCCCGCATGTGCTGCACTGCAGCCTCGGCCCGGCGGGGAGGGTCGGTATGAAAAAACTCAGACAAGATGCCATGCGCCAACTCCCCCAGGGTCGCCGGACTGACATCGTAGTCAGGCTCTGTACGGGATGTCAGTCGCAGCACATGTTTGCTGAAGAACGCAAACGGACACGCGGCAGCATCCTCCAGCATGGTGGGAGACCACGGCCGTTGCGGATCGAGAAAGCGGCCACGCAGATCGATCTGGCGACCGATATCGCCAAACGGCGCAGGGTCTATGTCCGGTGCTGGGCGAGAGCTTAACAGGTAATCCTTGCGCCGAGCCTCGATCAACGCCAACGCGCGTAGGCGCTCGACTACCACCCCACGCCAGCGCAGCACCCTATCCAAGGCAATGGTGTCAGGGCCGCAGGTTGTCTCGCCCGTCGTCCCCCACGCGAGCGCGGCACGTCGCAACAACTCCCCAGGCTCCAGACACTGGGCCGGGAGTGGTACCGAGGGCAGGGCTGGTAGGCGCTGGAATACTGGCCCCGGACCATCGACTTCAGGAAAATGGCGTTGCACCTCATCGACGAAGATCGAGGGGAAGATCGCTTCGCCATTGGCCGTGCGGCGTCGGGTACGATAGCATGCATGTCTGATTGGCTGCTTCCAGGGCCAGAAAGAAGAGCAAGGGTTCTTCACGGGCCTTGTCGATCGCCGTGAACAGGACTTTACCGAGGAGGCGGCGATCCAGGATGCCTGAGAATTTCTCTATCAACACCACGCGGGCCGCTGGATTGAAAGCGCGACGAGCACCGTCGTCAAGCACTGGATGGTCGCTATAGTGCCGTGGGAACTCCGTATCCGCCAGGCCAGGGACATACACGTGGTCGAAATCGAGGCCCAGGGTATCCTGGACGCCGAGGACGCACACCGCCCCCTCCGCCTGCCGTGGCTGATCGAGCGTGACCTCGCGCAGGAGGTCGATCGCCAGCAGACGGAATTCCTGGAACGTGAGTGGCGCATCACCCAGTAGGTGCAACGCTTCAGCCCCTGTCCAGAGCGTGTCGAAGAGCGACCAGAGCGCTTCGCGATCACGCTGGATGACCGGCAGCGGAACGGCGGGGTGCATCCCCATGGCCCGGAAAAAGCCTAGCTGTGTCAGAAGCGATTTGAGGCGCTCGAGATATGCCAGGAAGGGCCGTGATGCCTCGACCAGGTCGTCGAGCGCCGCGTGCAGCGCATCAACCCAGTCAGCCAGAGCCGTGATCCGCTGAGTGTCTTCCGCGGTTGGTTGCTGGCGACGCACATACGCTGCGAGTTGCGCGGGCAGGGGGGCATGACTACGATCGAGATAACCCACGGCATTGACCAGTCCCACCACGTCGTTGGGCCAGAGCCCGTCGGGTCGCAGATAGGCACTGGTCAGGAGCTTTAAGAGAGCCGTCCGGGGATAGGTACTATCGGCTAATTCGAGGACGCTGAACACGGTCTTGGTCAGCGGGACATGAAACAGCGGCAGTCCCCGGCGGAACCATAGTGTAATCCGATAGCGGCGGCAGACCGACTCCAGCAGATCGCCATACTGGTCAAGATTCCGCACCACGATGGCAATGCGCTCAGGGAAGACCCCACGCGCCAGGAGCTCGCGGATACGACGCGCGATGGTTTCCACTTCACGTGCACGACCGGGGGCGGCGATCACTGTGAACGTCTCGTCGGGGACAATGGCTTCCCCCACAGCCCCCCTGCCGAACAAGCGCTCGCTCAGGGCTTCTAGATTGCCGCCACGGGCTCTGGGTCTGGCAAATTCCGGCAGTACCAGCGCAGCCAGGCTTTCGTCGGCAACGAAGCGTTGCCAGGTGAATTCCGCGAAGGTCACCGCATCGATGTTCAGCCCGCTGGAAAAATGCTGGAGTATGCCGCCGTCAGCGACCAGCTTGATGAGCAAGGACACCAGGGCGTAATGCACCAGGGAGAGATGGTAGATATCGTGGACGACGATGCGCCGTATCCCCCGCAGCAACACTGGCGTCGTCCCAGCGGTCAGATGCTGCTGGAGCCGAAACAGGATGGCCAGGTCTTGGTCACCTCGGTCAACCAGGCCGGCCTTGGCCAGGTAACTTTGGTAGCAGCGCCATACTTCGAGGAGCCGATACAAGGCCTGACGGGTCGTTGGAGAGACCGTGGGGTCCAACAGGTCAAGGCTCGCCGCAAAATCCTCGACCCCTAACCCGGCTCCCTTGAGCTCACCGATCACACCGCGAAATTCAGCCACCAGACCGGGCGATGGGGCCTCCCCCAACGATGCTGTGAGGCTGTGGCGCACGAGCACGGTATGGGCGGCAGGCTCGATGAGTCGACCTGGCAAGCCTTCGCTGCGGAAGAGCCGTTCGCTCAGCTCGACATAGGTAAAGTAGCGATGATCGAAGAGGAGCCCACGGGCGCGTGTGCTTTCGCGCATGGCCCGATCGCGGCTGAGCGTTGTGGGATAGAGGTGGAGATCCATGTGATAACCGTCCATGACGTCTTCGAGAATTTCACTTGAACGGAACCACGTCTGCGTTAGGTTACACTAAAGCGCCGCGCTGAGCAAGCGGATCGACCTCGGATCGAGCGTCATCGCCAGCGGAGCACCTGTCGTGTTTCTCAAGAGAGCTTCGTACGTGATTTCGTACGTGATGCTGTATGCCCAAAAAAGTCATGCGGCCTTGCGCATGAACTCGTGCGATGTGCCGGTCTTCTGGCGTTCGGCAGCAGGGGGAAGACTGCGGCGCTTGAGAATGTTGCACCGGTCTGATCACTGATGCCATAGCCCAGATGCGCCAGGGCCCCCACAATACGGTCATAGCCCCAAGAGCGATTGTCCTGCGCCAGCCAAACGACGAGGTCTTCGAGTTCCTTTTAAGCGCCATAGCCGGAGGGTTCAAACCCCGAAGTGATGGACATTGACAATGTCGGAGGCATTAGGTTACGGTAAGCGCGCGATGTTGGGTCGTCAGTCGCGCACTGTACGTACACGTTGAGTGGCCCCTCACGACGGGAAAGGAGGCGGAGGATGAAGGCCTGGAGGGATTCGCCATGGAGCTTATGGGGTGTTATAGTCTTCCTAACCTTGAGTGCGGTCCCTACCTTCGCCGGCGAGCAACCGAAGGGCGTCCTGAAGCTTTATACGAGTTGGCCAATGCAGGGCGCGATGATTCCGGAAGGGACGGCTATGAAACGCGCCGTCGATTTAGCGATCGAGCATGGGGGTAGTATGGTAGCGGGGTATAAGCTCGAGGTGGTGAATCTCGACGATGCCTCTCCGGTCACCGGCAGTTGGGATGGCACCGTCGAAGCCGAAAACGCCCAAAAGGCCATCGCCGACGCCGATGCCATGGTCTATATCGGTACATACAATAGTGGCGCGGCAAAGGTCAGCATGCCGATCACGAACAAGACCGGTATGGCGCAGGTGACCGTCGCCAACACCTACCCCGGTCTGACCAAGCCGGGAAATGCGCCAGGAGAACCCGGCATCTATCGCCCTTCCGGCAAAGTCAACTACTTCCGCCCTTTTCCGTCTGATGACATCCAGGGCGCGGCCGCTGCCAAACTGGCGCAATGCCTGGGGTTCAAACGGGTATTTATTCTCGACGACCGCCAACTCTATGGCAAAGGCATCGCGGATGTTTTCGAAAAGACTGCCAAGGAGCTGGGTCTTCAAGTGGTGGGCCATGAAGGTGTGGAGTCGGTCGACATCGATTTCCGTGCCCTGTTGACCAAGGTCAAAGCGGCCAACGCCGATTTGATTTATGGAGGGTTCGTGATCGATTCCGGTGGCCCGCAGGTCATCCAGCAGATGAAGGCGCTTGGGCTGTTCGATGCCGGCGCCAAGTTTATGGGCCCTGATGGTCTGTACTCCCCGGCGCTGGTCGAGCAGGCCACTCCCGCAGCGGTGAATAACAATGTCTATGTGACATTTGCCGGTCTGCCCCCTGATCAACTCCCCACCGACCTGGGCAAGCGCTTCTACACCGATTACAAGGCGAAGTACAAGGATGAACCCATCGGCTGGGCCATGTACGCCTACCAGGCCACCATTGTCACCGTCGACGCGATCAACCGCGCCGGAGCCAAAGATCGAGGCAAGATCCTAGAAGCGTTACGCAATACGAAGAACTTCGAGGGTATCACCGGTCGTTTCAGCTTCGACGACAATGGCGACACGGACCGCACCGACATGGGTGGGTTTCAGGTCAAAGATCATAAGTTCCAGTTCGTCGGGCTGATCAGCAAGGATAAGTGTCCATGATCGATGAGCGCTGAGTGGCGGGGGCTGTATGGAAGCACACGGCTGCACACGCATAGGCACTAAATCATCTGCATGTATCTGTGTGCAGCCGCGGGTACCATCCTCAGCGCGTCGTGGACGATCTTCTGCACATAGGTGACCATGACTGGCTCCGAGGTATTCCTCCAGCAAGTCCTCAATGGCTTGACCGTCGGTTCCTACCTCGCCCTCATCGCCCTGGGTTACACCATGGTTTATGGCATCATTGAGCTCATCAACTTCGCTCACGGCGATGTCTACATGATGGGGTTTTTCATCTCGCTCAGCTTCCTGGGGTTACTCGGGGCTACCTCCACCCTGTCCGGCTTTACGCTGCTGTGGGTCATCGCTGCGGTGATGCTCGCCACCATGGTGTGCACCGGTATGATCAACCTGGCCCTCGATCGTATCGCCTATAAACCGTTACGACGCGCCCCCCGGCTGGCTCCGCTGATTACCGCGGTCGGTGCCTCGTTTGTGCTGACGAATATCGCCCAGAATTGGAAAGGCCCTAGTCAGGTGCGCTACCCCGATATCTTCCCCACCGTCGACGTCCTACGTGATCTCATGGGCCTCGAAACGCAGGTGTTGTTTACCACCAAGGATATCTTTCTCATCGGCGTAACCGTGCCGCTGATGGTGGCTCTGCACCTGTTCATCCGGCACTCGACACTCGGCAAGGCCATGCGCGCCACGGCACAGGACCGGGAGGCCGCGGCGATGATGGGGATCAACGTCGAGCGCATTATCATGTTGACCTTCTTCATCGGGGGAGCGCTGGCTGGCGCTGCCGGCATGGTGTTCGGCCTCTATCTCAATACCGGACGCTACCTCATGGGTTTCGAGGCCGGCCTCAAAGCCTTCACAGCCGCCGTGCTGGGGGGCATCGGCAACATTCCCGGCGCCGTACTGGGGGGCTATCTGATTGGACTGCTCTCGGCCTTCAGCGATCAATACCTGTCATCGGCGTGGACGCGGGCCTCGGTGTTCTTGATCCTGGTGTTAGTGCTGGTGTTCAGGCCGACGGGGATTTTGGGGGAACGCACAGCCGACAAAGTATAGCCGGATGGTGGATGGGAGGCTCGCGCGGGTGGCATGGCAGCCATGGCTCAAGGGCATTGGGATCGCCGCGATTGTACTTATTTACCCCGTTCTGGACCGGGCCCTCGGCTTGCAGACGCTCAACGCCGTGACCGATTCCGCCGTGTACGTCGTGCTCGCCCTCGGACTGAACATCGTCGTGGGCTATGCTGGGTTACTCGATCTGGGCTATGCCGCCTTCTTTGCCATTGGCGCCTATACCGTGGGCATCTTCACCTGGCCGGGGCATGGGCTGGAGTGGAATTTTTGGCTGGTGCTGTGGATCAGCGTCGCAGTGTGTGCCCTCTTCGGCGTCATCATCGGCTCGCCCACCTTGCGCCTGCGCGGCGATTATCTGGCCATCGTCACACTTGCCTTCGGCGAGATCGTCCCCATTTCGATCCGCAATCTGTGGCATATCGACCTGCGCTTCGGCGACTGGGTGCTGGTGGAGAATTTTAATTTGACCAATGGCCCACAGGGCTTGAATCCGGTCGGGCGGCCGACGCTCTTCGGTTTCGAGTTCGGTTTCGATCCGCTGCCCTGGTATTACCTGATCCTGAGTATTGCCTGCCTGACGGTCTACGTCTCCCATCAGCTCGAACGCTCACGGCTAGGGCGGGCGTGGATGGCCATCCGCGAGGACGAGACGGCTGCCGACTGCATGGGCATCAACCCGATTCGTACCAAATTGATGGCCTTCGCGCTGGGAGCGGCCTTCTCCGGCCTGGGAGGGGCGATCTTCGCCGCCAAGCTGCAGGCGATTTTCCCCGAGTTGTTCCGCTTTCAGGTCTCGATTATGCTGCTCTGTATGGTCATCCTCGGGGGCATGGGTAACATCAGCGGCGTAGTGATCGGTGGCATGATCATCCTTTTGTTCGATCGCGTCATCCTGGCGCAGTCCACGCAATTGGTCCGCGGTGTCGGACAGCTGCTGTCGGTCCCGGCGCTGCAGCAGGTTGATTTACAGCTGTGGCGCTGGTTTTTCTTCGGCGCCACGCTCATCATCGTGATGTTACTGCGCCCCGAAGGGCTGTTTCCCAGCTCCCGACGTGCCGCCGAACTACACCCAGACATGGAGGAGGCCGGCGACCACGATGCCGCTGTTGGAAGCCCGTCGGCTTAGCAAGACCTTCGGCGGCCTCGTCGCCGTCAACGCTGTCGAGTTTTCCCTCGAGCCGGGGATGATCGCCGGCCTGATCGGACCAAATGGCGCCGGCAAGACCACCGTCTTCAACATGATCACCGGTCTCTATGCTCCGAGCCAGGGCGAAATTTTCTTCGATGGACATAACATCTCTGGCTGGCGTCCGAATCGTATCACCGCGCGCGGCATCGGTCGCACGTTCCAGACCATTCGCCTGTTCAACAATATGACCGCCGAAGAAAATGTCCTGGCGGGGATGCATTGTCGTCTGAAGGGAAGCTGGATCGGCGCTATTGTGAAATCGTCGTGGGTGCGAAGAGAGGAGGAGCGAGCCCGTCAACGAGCTACCGAACTCCTGGCGTATATGGGCTTGCACGGACGGGATGGAGTCCTGGCGAAACACCTCCCCTATGGCGATCAGCGCCGCCTGGAGATCGCTCGGGCGTTGGCCACGGATGCCAAGCTCTTGCTGCTCGATGAGCCCACGGCGGGGATGAATCCCCTGGAAACTCAGGAGATGATGCGGCTGATTCAACGGCTCCGCGACGAGCGCGGCCTCACCATTCTGCTCATCGAGCACGACATGCGGGTGGTCATGGGCATCTCCGAGCGTATCACAGTGCTGGATTATGGGGTCAAGATCGCCGAGGGTTCACCTGCCGAGATTCAGCAGCATCCGCAGGTGATTGAAGCCTATCTCGGCCGACGACATGTGGCAATTTGAGAATGCATGCTGGCCGCCGTGGAGGAAGCTTAATGTGGAGGGAAGCCATGGCAACAGAGGAGAAAACCCTCAAGAAGCTGCGATATCTTGAGACGCTCTATCACCAAGGGTACCGCAGTGACATGATCGATCGGTCGCTCGATAAGATCATTGCTCTGGAACGTGCGAGTGCGCAGCGGGAGTTAGGCGATCTCAGAAATCGATTGCAGGACTTCGAGGCTCGATATCACATGTCTTCGGAAGATTTTTATCGCCGTTTTCGAGCGGGGGGATTGGGTGATGCGATGGATTTTGTTGAATGGAGCGTCTTCTATGAAATGTGGGAGTCTGTGTGTAAACGCCTTGAAATGCTTGAAGCTGAATAGGAATAATGGCTCCACAAGATTACTTGACTGAAATAAAAGCTAAGTTAATAACTAGCTCTATCATCATCTCAATCACAGTTGTCGAGGAATATGTGCTGCCAGACCGAGGCTACTTTCGTGCCCGTTTGGGGCTCAGTAATAATGATTTCCTCGAAGTTGCAGAGTATTTTGTGCTTGAGGATGGGATGTGTGTGACAAGACGATATCGCTATCAATGGATGGATCAGTCACAACAAGTGCTCAGAAAACGTTGGGATAATGTCGAGCATTACCGCAATTTACCAAATTTCCCGTATCATATTCACGTCGGTGAAGAATCAATAGTCGAGCCCGGCCAGTTGGTAAGCATTATCGAATTGCTCGATATTCTTGAACAGGTGCTCAGCTCCTCGGGGACCTCCTAAGGTATGCTCGCACTCCAGGATGTCCATGCCTACTATGGCAATATCCACGCGCTGAAGGGGCTGACCCTCCAGGTGGAGAAGGGCGAGATCGTCACATTGATCGGCGCCAACGGCGCGGGGAAGAGCACCACCATCCGCACGATTACCGGCTTGCTGCATCCACGGCGCGGGCAGATCAGGCTCGAAGGCGAGCCTATCGCGCAGTTGCTGCCGCACCAGATCGTCCAGCGCGGCGTGGCGCAGGCTCCGGAAGGGCGGCGCATCTTTCCCCGCCTCAGCGTGCTGGAAAATCTCGACATGGGGGCCTATACCCGCACCGATCATGCGGCGGTGCGCACCGATTTGGATCATGTCCTGCAGCTCTTCCCTCGTCTTAAAGAGCGCGCCTCACAGCAAGGTGGCACGCTTTCCGGCGGCGAGCAGCAAATGCTGGCCATCGGCCGCGCCTTGATGGCCCGCCCTCGCCTGCTGCTGTTGGACGAGCCTTCGATGGGATTAGCGCCGACCATGGTCGAGGTGATCTTTCAGACGATTCAGGAGATCAATCGTCAGGGCACGACGATCCTGCTGGTCGAACAAAATGCCTTGATGGCGCTCGAGGTGGCCCATCGCGGCTACGTCCTGCAGACCGGTCGCACCGTGCTGCACGACACCGCCGCCAATCTCCTCCAGGACGCCATGGTCCGCAAGGTATATCTCGGTATCGAATGACCCTCAGCACATTGACTCCCACTGTGGCCCATGCTACAAGGGTGCAACATTCTGATTCAACGTTGCCCTCCACACTATGAACGTTTAGCTCATGTGCCATGACCGTGCTGAGTAGGGGATCACTGGGAGATGATTGGCTTCCCGAGCACTGCAAGGCTGGACGATAGCCTCTGCGCCATCTGGATGGAG
The DNA here is from genome assembly GCA_963707985.1 of uncultured Nitrospinota bacterium. Classification (GTDB taxonomy): domain Bacteria; phylum Tectomicrobia; class Entotheonellia; order J063; family CAVPRW01; genus CAVPRW01. The sequence goes on from CAVPRW010000004.1 coordinate 23,999, forward strand.
GGGGTCGATCATGGACTTTTACGCGGTGCTGGATCAGGTCCTCGCGCTGCTGCGCCAGCGAGGTCGCGTCTCGTACCGGGCGCTCCAGCGCCAATTCGACCTCGATGACGCCTACCTTACCGACCTGAAAGACGCCCTTGTGTTCGCAGAACCCCGTGTGGTGGAAGACGAGGGGCGCGGCCTTGTCTGGGTGGGGGCACCCCCCGCCGCGGAGCCAGACTCCCGCCAGCAGCCCGAGGTCGAGCGACAGCTCTACACGGTGCTCCTCGCGGTGACAGCGCTGCTCCAGCGCGAAAAGCGTGTCACCTATCGCACCCTGCACTACATCTTCGGCGTTGACGAGGCGTGCCTGCACGCTGTGCGGGATGAGCTGAGCTTCCGACAGCTGGGGCGCGAGGACGGCTGCCAGGGGCTTGTCTGGACAGGGGAAGATCCGCCGGATGCGGCCACCGCTACCGCCCTGCGCGCCGCGCCCGACACCGGCATGGCGCCGTTCCCTGTTCCCTCACGTCCGCCGCTGCATTCCCCAGAGGTGCCTCGACCGCTGAATGGACTGACTCCAGCACTGGATGGGGTGTCGTCTTTCCCCTTGGACGACGTAGTGCCACACACGCCAGACGACGTGCCAGTCATCATCCCTGAGTTAGCACGCAGCGCTCCTGACGCGGAACGGCGACAACTCACGGTGCTGTTCTGTGACCTGGTCGGCTCGACCCAGCTCTCCGGCCAGCTCGACCCCGAAGACCTGCGCGCGGTGGTGCGCGCCTACCAGGAGGCCGCGGCCGAGGTCATCCAGCCCTACGCGGGCCATATCGCTCAATATCTCGGGGATGGGCTGCTGGTCTATTTTGGCTACCCCGCGGCCCATGAAGACGATGCCCGGCGTGCCGTGCATACTGGTCTTGGCATCGTCCAGGCGATCGCCACCCTGAATACCCGTCTGGCGGCACAGTACGGAGTGCCACTCGCCGTGCGGCTCGGCATCCACACCGGCCCCGTCGTCGTGGGGGAGATGGGTGGGGGTGGGCGGCACGAACACCTGGCGCTCGGGGAAACGCCCAATCTCGCGGCGCGGCTCCAAGCTCTCGCTCCGGCCAATGCGGTGGTCATCAGCGCCGTGACGGCACGGCTGGTGCGCGGCACCTTTGCCCTGGAAGATCTGGGGACTCACGCGCTCCACGGGGTCGCAGAGCCGATGGCGCTCAGCCGTGTGCGTGGCTTATTGGCGACGCCCAGCCATGACGAGGAGTTTGTGACTGCCGGAGTGCCTGTCCTGGTGGGCCGGGAAGAGGAAAGCGGGCTGCTGCGCCGACGCTGGGACCAGAGCAAAGCCGGGTTGGGGCAGGTCGTCTTCGTCAGCGGCGAGGCCGGCATTGGCAAGTCGGCCCTGGTGGAGCGGCTGCGGGCGCAGGTGCGCGCCGAGGGGTTGCCGCGTATGGCCTTTCGCTGTTCGCCCTATCACACCACCAGTGCCCTCTATCCCATAATCACCCACCTCGAGCGCCTGTTGCAGTTTGAGCCGGACGATGCCCCTGCCACCAGGCTGGCCAAATTGGAGGCGGGGCTGCGGCCCTATCGCCTGCCGCTGGCCGAGGTGGTGCCGCTGTTGGCTGGGCTGCTGTCAGTGCCGCTGCCGGCAGAGCGCTATGCGCCGTTGACGCTGACGCCGCAGCAACAGAAACAGCAGACGCTGGACGCGCTGCTGGCGTGGCTCGTGGCGGAGGCCGAGCGACAGCCGGTGCTGCTGGCGTGGGAAGACCTGCACTGGGCCGACCCCACCACGCTGGAGGTGCTCGGGCTGGTGATCGAGCAGGCGCCCACCGTGCCCATGTTGCACGTGCTGACGTATCGCCCGGAGTTCAGCCCGCCCTGGCCGCCACGCTCCCACATGACCCCTCTCGTGCTCAACCGCCTGGAGCGCCAGCAGGCCGAGGCACTGATCACCCTGCGGGCGGGAGGCAAAATCCTCCCAGCCGAGCTGGTACAGTACACCGTGGCCAAAACGGATGGGTGCCGCTGTATGTCGAAGAGCTGACCAAGATGCTGCTGGCTCCACTGCTACGGGAAGAGGCGGACCAGTATGTGCTCACCGGGCCGCTGCGCACGGTGGCGATTCCGGACACCTTACAGGATGCGCTCATGGCCCGGCTGGATCAGCTCCAGACGGCCAAAGAGGTGGCGCAGCTCGGGGCAGTGCTGGGGCGGGAGTCTATACGCTCGCCTCCGGGGCGTCTTGCTCCTGCGGCAGACGAGGACGCCACAGGCGGAGGCGGAAACCTGGTTGCAGCGGGCACCTCGACATCGCCCGCCGCCAGGAGGCGAAATCACTGGAGCTGCGGGCCGCCACGAGCCTCAGCCGCCTCTGGCAGCAGCAGGGCAAGCGTGCCGAAGCCCATGCGCTGCTGGCGCCGATCTACGGCTGGTTCACCGAGGGCTTTGACACCGCCGACCTGCAGGACGCCAAGGCACTGCTGGAGGAGCTGGGCTGCTGATAAAGCATAGTCAAGTTTGGATTGGGCTTGATCTTGTATTCAGCACCAGGAGAATATGAGGTATCATGGGCTGTCAATCGTCAGCCGACCGTTGTAGAATCGCCACCTCCAATCCGTCAGCGCTGCGTACAAGGGCACAAGGCAAAGGGCAAAAGGCTGGAGGAAAGGGCAGAGATGGCTGTGAACACCTGGACTGAGCGCGACACGGAAAGAGCACAGGAAGTCTGGGGTGCATATCAACGCCAGCATGACATCTCGGATCGGATTGGCCAGACGGCGGGCATTGATCCGGTCAGCGGCCAGATCTGGTTTGGGGCTTCGGCAAAAGATATCGTGGCCCAGATGGAAGCCGAAGGGATAGCGACTCCCCTCTATTTTGTCCGGGTCGGCACCGACTATTACCTGCGGAAAGGCCGCTGCCGGTGATTGCCGGGACCGTGACGGACAACGGAGTGCCAATCATCATGCTCCTGGTGGCTGGTCAGACGTGGCAGGGTATCATCGACACTGGCTTTAATGGAGACCTGGAGCTGCCAGAGGCGTTGCGTGCGACGGTACGGCCACGGTTTATTGGTCGTATATCTTCTGCGCTGGCTGGGGGACAGCGCCTTGAGGAAGACGTGTATCTTGTCGATTTCCCCTTCGACGGCCGCACCGTCCATGCGGAGACGACCTTTGTACCAGGCAACGAGATCCTCATAGGGACGCAACTGTTGCGCCCCTATCGCCTGGAGATACATTTTCCCGAACGGACCGTGCTGCTCGATCGCGTGGCATGATGTAAACCTGTTGTGGCGTGTGTCGTCATCGGAGTTCCCTTTGCTTTGCCAAGGACGCCATCGTGGAGAATGATAGCCTGCATGGCAGGCGACTCCCGTACCATCCAAGGCTGTGAGCGGTGTGGAGGGTCGGCAATGACCTTCGAGGAGATGCTGGACCAAGCGCTGGCCATGCTCCAGCGCCGCGGCCGCGTGACCTATCGTGCCCTCAAGTTGCAGTTCCGTCTGGACGACGACCACCTGGAGGCGCTCACGGAGGAGCTCCTCTACGCCCACCCACCCCTCGTCGAGGACGACGGCCGTGGCCTCATCTGGACCGGAGAAACCCGTCCGACCCCGACGTCAGGATCGCCCCCGGCCCCCGACCAGGAGCGGGCGCCGCTGTCGTATACCCCCGCACATCTGACCGAAAAAATCCTGGAGGCTCGTCCGAGCCTGGAAGGCGAGCGCAAGCAGGTCACCGTCCTGTTCGCTGATCTCAAGGGCTCCATGGAGTGGCTGGCCGACCGCGACCCGGAAGAAGCCCGGACCATCCTCGATCCCATCCTTGAACGCATGATAGAGGCTGTGCACCGCTACGAGGGGACTGTCAATCAGGTCATGGGCGATGGGATCATGGCGCTCTTTGGGGCCCCGATCGCGCATGAAGACCACGCCATCCGGGCCTGCTATGCGGCGCTGGCCATGCCCTCCCCCTTTCCGTGCCCTGGGGTTCCTCGCAATACATGCTATAATGCACCAAAATGGCGTCATTGGTACAGCAAAGGACATCCCTATGACTACACATGCTGTCACGCTACAATTACCGGAGCACGTCTACTTGCGTCTGCAACTCATTGCCCAGGCAACGCATCAATCGTTTGATGACGTTGCGCTCCGTGCCATCCAAGTCGGTGCTCCTCCCAGTTGGGAAGACGCACCGGCCGAATTTCAGGCGGACCTCGCCGCGCTCGATCGCCTGGACGATGCCGCATTGTGGCACATCGCGCGCCGTCGCCAGACCGCAGCAGATATGGTGCGGTACCAGGAACTCCTTGAGAAGAACGCCAACGACACCCTCTCTGAGGCTGAACGGGCTGAGCTGACCCAATTACGCACTGCTGCCGATCGCTTCATGCTCCGGAAAGTGCAGGCTGCTGCTTTGCTGCGCTGGCGCGGCCATCACATTCCTCCCGCCGACAAATTATAGAACCTCAATGAGCACATACCTGTCTGCCGAATTGCGCCGTCGACTGGTTGAAGTGGACGACCACCGTTGTGCCTATTGTCAGACAACCGAAGCCAATACCGGCCAGCCAATGGTTGTAGACCACATCATCCCCGGAGCACAAGGCGGCGAAACCACGTTTCACAACCTGTGTTTTGCCTGCCGCCGGTGCAATGAATTCAAAGGGCCAACCACCAGGATACAGGAGCCACTTACCGGCGAACCGGTGCCCATATTTCACCCCCGTCAGCACGCATGGACCGACCACTTCGCCTGGGATGCAGCTGGGATACGTCTTATAGGGCTGACAGCTATTGGTCGGGCCACCATTATCGCCCTCAACATCAATAACGAGTTCATCGTTGATGCGCGACGTCGCTGGGTCGGTGTCGGCTGGCATCCGCCGGCGCTGTGAACAATAGCGCCGAAAAATACATCACGGCTCCTCCCCTAAGGTATCGAGCAACGCCTTGGCCTCTTGCAGGTCCGTCGGTGTCAAACCCCTCGGTGAACCAGCCGTAGATCGGCGCCAGCAGCGCATGGGCTTCGGCCTGCTTGCCCTGTTGCTGCCAGAGGCGACTGAGGCTCATGGCGGCCCGCAGCTCCAGCGATTTCGCCTCCTGGCGGCGGGCGACGTCCAGGGCCCGCTGCAACCAGGTTTCCGCCTCCGCCTGCGACGTCCCCGGCTGCCGCAGGAGCAAGACGCCCCGCAGGCGACAGACTTCCGCTTCCCACCAGCGTTCCTCATGCTGCTCCACCAGGGTGTGGGCCTCGACCAGCGCCTGAAGGCCGTCTTCCGGGTGGCCCAGGTGGGCAGAGACGTCCGCCAGCAAGGTGCAATAGTATGCGACGAGCAGAGGTGCCTCAGTGGCTCGGTAGGCGGCGATCCCCTGGCGGACCTGGCTCAGCCCCTCCTCGCCCTGGCCCTGCATGGCCAGCGCCCACCCGCGCAAGATCGTTCCCGCGGCCGCCCAGAATGGAAAGCCCTGCTCGATCGAGAGCGCGACGGCGGCCTCTGCCTGCTCGTGCACGGCTGGCACGTCCCAGCGAAACTGATAGACGTAGGCCGCCCAACACCGCGCACGCGCCAGACTATAAGGATGCGGCAGCTCGTGCGCCAACGCCAGGGCCTCGTGGAGGCGGGCCAGGGCTTGCTCCGGATACCCCAGTAACCAGAGGGTCACAGCGGCATGGCCTCGGCAGGCAACACCCGGATCCTGGCCCATACGGAATACCGGAGCACGGTGCTGGTCTGGTGTGTCGCGTGCGATGGCTTCCTCCAGGTGCTGGCGGGCAACAGGCAACGCGCCCAGGCAGAACGACGTAAACCCGAGGGCAGAGTGGGCGACGACCGTGAGCGCGGGGTCGTCGGCACGTTGCGCCAGGCGCAGCAAGGTTTCGCCGATCTCCCGCGCTGTGTGCAACTGTAGCCGTCCTACATAAAACCGGTACAGACCATACAGGACCGGGACCAGCTCTGGGGTCTCGCCCACCTGCTGACACAACGCGTGTGCCTGGATGTAGGCGTGCTCCACCTCGGGCGCTCCCTGTCCTTTGGCCATCACCAGTGCTGCGCCGAGGGCTGTGTACAGGGTTAAGGCTTGCTGGGTATGCTCAGGCGTCTCTGGCAGGGTCGTGAGCAGCTCGATCCCGGTGGTGCAAGTGGCTGATGGCTTCCACATGGGCCGAGCGGTCACTGGCCTGTTGGCCCGCCCGCAGCCAGTAGACCACCGCCTGCTCGGCGCAGCCCGCCGCGGTGTAGTGCTGGGCGACCAGCTCTGGTTGCGTCGCGACGGTCTCCGGGAACTGCGCCTCCAACGCCTGGGCAATACGCTGGTGGTACTGCTGGCGGGTGCTCCGCAACAACGACTGATAGGCCACGTCCTGGATGAGCGCATGCTTGAACGTGTAGGTGGCCTGCGGCGGCACCCCCCGCTGGTACAGGAACTCCGCTGCCACCAACTGGTGCAGTCCCTGCTGCACGATCCCCTCCTCCCACGGGGCCACGGCGCGCAGCAGCGCGTAGGAAAACTCGCGCCCCAGGGTGGCCCCGAGTTGGGCCAGGGCCTTCACCGCCGCGAGGCGGTCGAGCCGCGCCATGAGCGAGTCGTGCAGCGTGGCGGGAATGGCCAGCGGGTGCAGGGGCCCGGTCAGCGCATAGCGCTCGTCCCGCTCCTGGAGCAGTCCCGACTCCAGCACCATCTTGGTCAATTCCTCGACAAACAGGGGCACCCCATCGGTCTTGGCCACGATCTGCTCGACCACCTCGGGAGGCAACACCTTGCCGTGGGCCACCTGGCGAATCACCTCCACGGCCTGTCGTCGGGGCAAGCGGTTGACCGTGAGCTGGGTGAGATGGGCCCGCCCCGTCCAGGGCGGGCTGAAGTCCGGCCGACAGGTGAACAGCGTCAGGATGCGGGCGGTGGGGCCTTGATCGACCAGGAGGCTGAGCAGCTCGAGCGTGGACGGATCGACCCAGTGCAGGTCTTCCATGACAAAGAGCACGGGCTGCTGGGCGGCGATGCGCAGCAGGATCGTCAACAGGACGTGGAGGGTCTGCTGCTTCTGCTGCTCAGGCGACACCGTCACGGGCGCATAGTCCGCCGGCAGCGGCAGGGAGAGGAGGGCGGCAAAGAGGGGCACGGCCTCCGCCAGTGGCAGGCCATACTGCACCAGGAACCCCTCCAGTTTGCCCACCTTCTGCTGGGGCGACTCCTCCCGGTCGAAGCGCAGGACCACCCGCTCCAGCAGGTCGATCAGCGGATACAAGGCGGTGTGCTGGTGGTAGGGCGAACACTGACACGGGGTGAGCCAGGCCCGGGGCTCGGCGGCCACCTGGTCCGTCAGCACCTGCACCAGGCGCGATTTGCCGATGCCGGCTTCGCCGCTGAGGAGCACGACCTGTCCGAGGCCGTCTTTGACCTGCGCCCAGCGCTCGAGCAGCACCCCGATTTCCTGCTCCCGACCCACCAGCGGGGTCCACCCGGTACTGCTGGCGGCTTCCAGGCGACTGCGGGCCATACTCTCATAGAGCACGCGATAGACCGCCAGCGGCTGCGCCAGGCCTTTCAGGAGCGGCGTGCCGAACGGCTGGCAGGCAAAGAACCCACCGAGGAGCTGAAAGGTCGCCGCACTGATCACCAGGGTATTGGGGGCGGCGAGGCCTTGCAGGCGGGCCGCCACGTTGGGGGTCTCGCCGAGGGCCAGCTGTTCCTGGCGCGCCCCGTCCCCCACGTCGCCCACCACCACCAGCCCGGTATGGATCCCCAGGCGCACGGCCAGATGCACCTCTCGCTCCGGCCCCAGGGAGGTATGGAGTTGTCCCATGGCCTCGACGATCCCCAGCCCGGCCCGCACCGCCCGCTGGGCGTCATCTTCGTGCGCCAGGGGGTAGCCGAAGTAGACCAGGAGACCATCACCGAGGTACTGGGCGATATGCCCCTCGAAGCGGGCGATCACTTTGGCGCAGGTGGCTTGATAGGCCTGCACCACCTGGCGCAGCTCTTCCGGGTCGAGCTGGCTCGCCAGGCGCGTCGAGTCCACCAGATCACAGAACAGGACGGTGAGCTGCCGGCGTTCGGCATCAGGAGGGTGAGGTGTGGTGGGTGGGGAAGCCCCCTGGGGGGAGTAATCTTTCTGGCTGACAGGCGGTGGGGGGTATTGGGGTGCTGGAGGAGCTAGCGTCTGGGGCGCTGCTGTGTCATCGGTCCAGCGTAAGCCACGACCCGCGTCCTCGACCACCTGTGGATGCGCGTAGAGGAGTTCGTCCTTGAGGACCGCCAGCTGCTCGTCGTCCAGGTGGAACTGGAGCTTCAGCGCGCTATAGGTCACCCGGCCTCGGCGCTGGAGGAGGGCCACGACTTGGTCGAGGACATCATAAAAATCCATCATGGCTCCTCCAGCCGTGTCAGCCAGTGGGGGTCTCGTCGGATGCGGTAGCCGCCAGACGCGCCCCTGTCCACCCCTGTGGTTACGTTGCATTCCTGTGGACCGTGTATTATCCCGCCTGCGCCAACGTCACTTCCGCTTGGAGCAGCCAGAGAGGTCATCTCCATGGCGCGGTACCGCGCCATGGAGATGACCTCTCTGGCTGTCCCAGGCCAAGGCCGCGCTGGCTCAGATCTTGTGAGGCATCGGGGAGAAGACCGAGTGCTGGACGGTATCAATCAGTCAAGCCGTCCGGCTTCCTATCTGATTCCCAGCCGGATCAAAAACCGGCGTGTAGTCAACGCATGGGTCGAGTTGAGCGCGAGAGCCGCCACCGCTGCCCGGCCAACTGGCGTCAAGCCCTGTATTTCGCCGGTGTCGCGGTCCAGCACGAGGTGCTCAGACCATGGTTGCGTGCGCGGGTTGAAGAGCGGCACCGTCTCGCCGGTCACAGGATCAGCGGCCTCGGTTTTCACATGCTTGTGCAGATTACACGAGCGGCAGCACAACGCGAGATTATCTATGCTGGTGCGACCACCCCTGGCCTCTGGGATGATGTGATCGGTCTCCAAGGGCGTGCTGCTCGCGGCTTCGGGATAGCCACAGTACTCACAGCGATAGCGGGCGCGGCGTGCAACCTCGGCGTGATGGCTTTCCGCTGCGGCCATGGTCAGCCTTCAACGCCCTAAAGCAGCGGCCAGGCGTTGGAGGCTTTCGACTTCGAGGGCATCGGCTTCCGACATCAGGGCGTGCAGCTCATGCGCTTCGTTATGAGACAAGGCTCGAGATTTGCGTACCTGAAGGAGCGCGCTCAGCCGTTTGGCTTTCTCTGGCTCTATGCGCTGAAAGCCAAGCGAATCCAGGGCGGCAGCAAGCAGCATGTGGGGTTCAGCCACGGGAGCTGACGGACTCGCTTCGGGAAAGAGTCTGTCCAGAATCCACTGCTCGGGTGACTTGTGGGCTGAGCCAGCCTCAGCGGCAATCCGCTCATAGGTCGTATCGGGGAGATGTAAGATGATCTCTTTCATGACGTCCACCGTGACCGCAGTTTCTCCACCTAAGAGGCGAGCTTGATTAGAGTATCGCACAAGAGCGTATATTGCAAGGAGGGTGTGGCAACACAGTCATGACTCTGTCTGCCTTTCCCTCTTGGCGAGTCCGGGACGGGTTCCTACACACCTTTCCTCTGGCGCACTCCGGTCAATTCAGAATGGGGCTACGCGTTCGCCCTTGAGCTTGGGGTCGAGGACGTCTCTGAGAGCATCGCCCAGCAGATTGAAGCCGAAGACGGCGAGACTTACCACGAGGCTGGGGAAGATCACCAACCAAGGCGAGACCTCCACATACTTTTGCCCGCTGATCGACAGCATCCCACCCCAGGATGGGACGTCTGGCGGCGTGCCCACTCCCAGGAAACTGAGCGCGGCTTCGACGACTATCGCGTACCCCAGATTGGCAGTGGCAAAGATGATATAGGGGGGGCAGCGCAGTTCGGCACCATGTGCCGGAAGATCATACGCCACGGGCCTGCTCCGGCCGCGCGTGCGGCCTGGACATAATCCATCTCTTTACTTCCAGCGTCGCCGAGCGGGTGACCCGGGCGGTGAAGTTGATCTCGAAGAAGGCCAGCGCCAGGGTGGGAAAGATCATCTGTTGGAAGTTTGTCCAAGGATCCTCCCATAAGAAGGTATACCCCAACGGCGGAAACCAGCCAAACACACGGATGAGCACGTAGATCACGGTGAGGCCGATGACGAAAATGGGGATGCTGATGCCCGCAAACGTGAATAATCTGGCCACGTAATCGAGCAGGGTATCCTGCTTGACCGCCGACAGCACCCCTAACGGCACAGCCAATACCACGCTGCCGAACACCGCCAGGAACGCCAGCTCAAGCGTCGGCGGAATCCGGGGCCCGAGCTCTTTCACGATCGGCGTACGGTAGTACAGCGACGTGCCTAGATCTCCATGCAGGAGTCCCCACATCCAATTGGCGTACTGGATATAGATGGGGCAATCCGTCCCCAGCTCGTGCCGCAGATGTTGCAGGTCTTCTTGCGTGAACGTTCCATCCCCAGAAACCCCGGCTAAAATCAGCAGTGCTGGGTCGCCCGGAATGACGCGCATCAGCAGGAATACCATTAACGTCACCGTGAAGACGGCAGGGATAGAAAGCAGGAGGCGCTTGGCGATATAGAGCACAATTCGTCTCGGGTATGTGTTCAACGGTCAAAAATACGGGTGATGAACGTCGAACGTTGTACCTCGAACCTTGAACGCCTTATTTCTCTATCCAGACATGTTCCCATTTCAGCATCACCTGCGCCGTGCTTGCAGGCAGGAAAGGCCCCGCTTCGGTGCGCACTTTGTCGCTCACCAGATAGCTCCACCGCGCCCAGAAGAGCGGCACGTATGGCTCTTCGTGGGTCAGCAGAAACTTCTCCATCTGGCGCAGGGTCTGCTGGCGCTTGTCTCGATCTAACTCGCACCGTTGTTGGTCGAGTAACTTCAGGAACGCGGGGTTTTGCCAACGCGTGAAGTTTCGCGATCCGGGGCCGTAGATCGCGGTGACGTAGTCGTCAGGATCATCGATGTTATAGGCATAGCCCCAACTCCCCAGGTCATAGTCGCCTGAGACCCAGGTGTTCACGGCCGTAGGAGCGTCAACGAGCTTGATTTCGATCTCCAGGCCCAAGTTCCTTCGCATCTGCGCCACCCATAGCTGCGCCACATCGGGCCAATACAATATATTGGGAGCGGTCAGCACTCGCTTGCCCAATTTCGCGGGGGGATCGTAGCCAGCCTCCTTGAGCAACGCCTTGGCGGCCTCGATATCCTTCAGCTTGGGCTGGCTGTAACCGGGGAGTTTGGCCAGTTCTTCGTCGCTGCTGCCCCACCAGGCCCCAGGCGGGAATGGCGCCCCCAGCAGATAATGTCCCGAGCCAAAGGCCTTTTGCAGCTCATAGCGGTCCGTGGCGAGCCGCAGCGCCTTGATGAGGCGCAGATCCTTCCAGGGCTCGCGCTCCACATTCCCGAAGAAATGCTCCACGTTACTTGGGGGCTGCCAGTAGACGCTGTATTTCCCCTTCAAGTCCATTTCGAGCTTCAGCACGTCGTCGACCTCGAGCCCGGTGATGGCCGTCGTCAACTGGATCTTGCCTGCCTTGATGGCTGCGGCTGCCGTGCCCTTATCGTTGATGACGACGATGCTCAGTGCGTCGAGATAGGGACGCCCCTTCTTGAAATAGTTCGGGTTCTTTTCATGATGCACCGAATCACCTCGGCGTGCCGACTTGATCTTGAACGGGCCGCTGCCCACAATATTGTCCCAGATGTTGATATCTACTCCCGCTTCAATGATGTGTTTGGGGACGATTTTCATGTAGTCGACGGCCAGCAGCTGGAGAAAAGCTGGCGCGGGAAAATTCAGCTCGATCTTGACCGTGTTACGATCGACCGGCTCAACCACTTTGATGTAGGGCCGCAGTAGTCCGACGCGAGGTCGGGGTTTTCCCGGCTCGATCATACGCTTCAGGCTAAAAACCACATCCTCGGCGGTGAGATCCTTGCCATCCCACCACTTGACATTCTCATGCAGGTAGAAGGTGTAGATGAGGCCGTCGCTCGATACCTCCCAGCGCTGCGCCAGGTCGCCCGTGATCTCGGTGGGGTTGAGTGGGTTGAACTCGACGATCTGGTTATAGAGGGGACTGAACGCCGCCAAAGGGCCGATGGTGCCGGCGAGGTGAGGGTCCCAGACTTCGGGATAAAACACATTGAGTACCGTTGCATGCCCTCCGTACACCGGTGCCGACGCCGCTGTACTCGCCCAGAAGAGCGTCATGAGGACCATCAGGAGTGCCACCAGTCCCAGGAACACTCGCAACTTCCCTTGGCATCTCAACATGCTCATCCTCCTATCCGGAGAAATTCACGCGTTCACGCTCATCAGGGTCTAAAAACTTCGATTGTGATCAGTGGAGAGAGATGACGGTACGGATAGGGGTGCCTTCCTCCCCTCAGGAGGAGCTTACAGGCGTACCAGGAGTTGCGGCCGTGTCACGAAGCGGGATGGCGTCGCCAGGTCGGTTCGGGCGGAACACCGTGAGACTGGATAGAGACAACAAACGGCATCCATTGGGCGCTTCCTAACGCATCGTCAACCCAAGCGATAGGCCTATCCTCGCAGCCCTGCAGGCGCAGCCAGCCATGCAAATGAGAGCCAAGCCACCATCGAAGTGAGCCGCTTGTCAACTCCGCTACAGGCTTGGGGTGTGCGTCAAAGTTTGATACTGGTGGCGAATTCACGTCATGCGCCTCGTAAAGGGGGGTTGGATTTGGGAGGATGGCCCCCTCGGCCGCCCTGCTGATCCACTCCCCCCAACCGCTGCCCCACTGTCAACCGCACCTTCTGTCAGAGACACGGCAGAAGCGCCACTCGCCTACACGCTGCCGTACCTTACCGAGCGGATTCTCGCCTCCCGCGCCGCCCTCGAAGACGAACGCAAGCAGGTGACCGTCCTGTTTGCTGATCTGAATGGCTGGCTCGTCCTCCAGGCCGGCTCGGTCTCGTACGGCCAGGCAACAGTCGAAGCGCGCTACGGCGCCGCCATGCCCCTGGCCGACGAGCTCGGGATGCGCCCGCTCCAGGCGCACTGTCACTGTGGCCTCGGCACCCTATACGCCACGACTGGCCAGCCAGAGCATGCCCGTGCTGAATTATCGATCGCGATTGAGCTGTACCGCACCATGGAGATGAGCTTCTGGCTGCCCCAGGCGGAGGCGGCACTGGCGCGGGTGGAGGGGCGGTGATGGACTTTTATACGGTGCTCGATCAGGTGGTCGCCCTGCTGCGCCGCCGCGGGCGGGTGTCCTATCGGGCGCTGAAGCGACAATTTGCCCTGGATGATGAGCTGCTCGCCGACCTCACGGCTGAACTGCGCTATGCGCGCTATCCGATCGTCGAGGACGATGACCAAGGCCTGGTTTGGACTGGGGAGACGGCGCCACCATCGGAGCACACTCCTCCACTGCCTCGGCCCGAAGCCGAGCACGCCCCACACTCCGACCGGCCACCGGCCGAACCGCATGCACCAGAGGCCGAACGCCGCCAGCTCACGGTGCTGTTCTGCGACCTGGTGGACTCCACCGTACTGGCCAGTCAGCTTGACCCGGAAGAGCTCCGCGAGATGGTGCGGGCATATCAAAGCACGTGCGCCGCTGTTATTCAGCGCTATGACGGGCATATTGCGCAGTATCTCGGCGATGGTTTGCTCGTCTACTTTGGCTATCCCCAGGCGCACGAAGATGACGCGCAGCGGGCGGTGCGGGCTGGGCTCGGGATGGTGGAGGCCATGGGACAACTCAGTACCCGCCTGGGGCAGGAGCGAGGGGTATCCCTAGCCGTACGCCTGGACATCCATACCGGTCAGGTGGTCGTGGGCGAGATCGGAGGTGGGGCGAAGCATGAACAGTTGGCCCTCGGCGAGACGCCTAACCTCGCCGCCCGCCTGCAAGGGATTGCGGCGCCCAATACGCTGGTGATCAGTGCCGCGACCTCACAGCTGCTCGGCGGCTTCTTTGCCTGCCAGTCGCTCGGCACCCCGCTCCTGAAAGGCTTCGCTCAGCCGCTAGAGGTCTATCAGGTGCGGTATGAGAGTATGGCTCGTAGTCGTCTGGAAGCCGCCGGCAGCTCCAGCCTGACCCCACTCGTGGGCCGGGAGCAGGAAGTAGGGCTGTTGCTGGAGCGCTGGGCGCAGGTCAAGGAGGGGCTCGGGCAAGTGGTGCTGCTCAGCGGCGAAGCCGGCATCGGCAAATCGCGTCTCGTGCAGGTACTGACGGCACAGGTGGCCACTGAGCCCCAGGCCTGGCTGACGCCGTGTCAATGTTCGCCCTACTACCAGAATACCGCGTTGTATCCCATGATCGATCTGCTGGAGCGGGTGGCGCTGCGCTTCGAGCGGGAGGAATCGTCGCCGCAGAAGCTGAACAAACTGGAGGGATTCCTCGTGCAGTATGGCCTGCCGCTGGCCGAGACCGTGCCCCTCTTCGCCGCCCTCCTCTCCCTGCTGCGCAGGTGTTGGAGGCCCGCTTTCCCGAGCTCTGTGAGGCCCAGCCCGAGCTGCTGGCCCAGCACTACACGGCGGCAGGCTGTGTCGAGCAGGCGGTGCGCTACTGGCAGCGGGCGGGCCAACACGCCAGCGACCGCTCAGCCAATGTGGAAGCCATCAGCCACCTGAGCACAGGGATCGAGCTGCTCAAGACGCTCCCAGAGACGCCCGAGCGTATCCAGCACGCCGTGACCCTGCACATCGCCCTCGGCGCGGCATTGCAGATGGCGAAAGGGCTCGCAGCACCCGAAGTGGAGCACGCCTACACCCAGGCACGCGCGTTGTGTCAGCAGGTGGGCGAGACCCCAGAGCTTATCCCGGTCCTGTATGGTCTGTGGCGGTTTTATACCGTACGGTTGCAGTTGCACACAGCACGAGATCTCGGCGAAACACTGTTGCGCCTGGCACAACGTGCCCACGACCCCATGCTCTCCGTCGTTGCCCACCATGCCCTCGGATGGACGAGGTTCTGTTTTGGCGCGTTGCCGGCTGCCCGCCAGCACCTGGAGGAAGGCATCGCACACTATACGCCAGACCAGCGCACGGCGTTGGCATTCCGCATGGGCCAAGACCCGGGTATTGCCTGCCGAGCCTTGGCCGCGATGACCCTCTGGTTACTGGGGTACCCGGAGCAAGCCCTGGCCCGCCTCCATGATGCCCTGGCGTTGGCACACGCGCTGTCGCATGCCTATAGTCTGGCGTTTGCGCAGTGGTTGGCGGCCATCGTCTATCAGTTTCGCCGGGACGTGCCAGCCGCGCACGAGCAGGCAGAGGCCGCCGTCGCGCTCTCGACCGAGCAGGGATTTCCACAGTGGGCGGCCTATGGAACGAGCTTACGTGGGTGGGCGCTGGCCATGCAGGGCCAGGGTGAGGAGGGGCTGGCGCAGGTCCGCCAGGGAATCGCCGCCTGGCGGGCCACCGGGGCGGCGTTGTTGGTCCCATACTTGTATACCTTGCTGGCGGAAGTCTGTGCCCATCTGGGCCACATGGAAGATGGCCTCCGGGCGCTGGCCGAGGCCCACACCCTGGTGGAGCAGCATGAGGAACGCTGGTGGGAAGCGGAAATCTCTCGCCTCCGGGGCGTCATGCTCCTGCGGCAGCCGGGGACGCTGCCGGCGGAGGCGGAGACCTCCTTTCATCAGGCCCTGGCCGTGGCCCGCCGCCAGGAGGCCAAGTCGCTGGAGCTGCGGGCCGCCATGAGCCTCGCTCGCCTGTGGCGGCAACAAGGCAAGCGGGATGAAGCGCGCGAGCTGCTGGCACCCATCTACGCCTGGTTCACCGAGGGCTTTGACACCGCCGACCTCCAGGAGGCGAAGGCCTTGCTCGCGGAGTTGTCGTGAAGTCGTGTCTACACCAGATCACGGTCAGGCTGAACACCCTCAAGCTGCAAATCCTTGAGATCGATACCAAAGGCTTGGGCTTGCTGCTGCATGAGGGAAACAACCCTATGAAAACCCTGGACATACCCGTCGTAGAACTCCTGCGCGGCTCGATCGCTCTGCTTCTCCCGCTCCACTACCGCGGCCAGCGCATACTCCTTGATGAGTCCCCCCAGGTCAAAGAGGTAGTTTTTAACTGTATCGTCGTCTTTCATTACTGGATACCCCTTTCTTGCAGTATCCCCCGCATGACATCGGCCAACTCCTGGTTGCGGATCAGATCCTGCTGCCAGTGCCGTAGGAGCCCCGGCTGAGCACGAGGACTCTTCCTGACCCAATCTTGGACGAACCTCTCCGGGCTGCTCATCTTCTGCCGATGCAGCGCCGCCTGTCTCTCATAGCTCCGCAACGCCCGCTGAATTTCCTCCACGCTTTTCCCCTGGTATAGCCGCAGGAGACCTGCATGCCGCCCTCCCTGCTTGGCAACCTCATAAGCGCTCCATTCCGCCACATCCAACCTCCCCCCATCCAGAAGAGCGCCTGAGGTTGATATTCACCACTCCAGTAGATCACTCCCCCGTCGTCGGTTGCCGGGCACCAATGTTTGTGGTCGGTAAGTCGCGGCCTTCAAGTGCTGCGTAGAGATCACGTACGCCTAGCCCGAGCTCTTGCGCAAAAAATCCAAGGCTGATCTCCCCCTCCTCGAATCGCCGATAGAGTTGTTGCAGGCGATGCTCAAAGCCCAGGTCGATCAATTCGGCCAGAAACTGAGCGATCCCTTCACTGCCCTCCGCTGCCTTGCGGCGCTCCGCCGCCCGTAGAATCTCCTCCTTCACCGGCACCACGGCTCTCGGCACGTTGTTTCACCTCCTGCAGGCATGCCAAATAGCAGATAGTCAATCACAAGCACGCCTTGTACCTCAAATTTGCACGCCGTGATGAGCGGCGCCGGACCCTTCTCCCTGTCTCCGGAATGGCGATGGTGGGATGCCATCGCTCCAGAGTACATACCGCCTTCATGGTACAGGCGGTCTCCTATTCTGACAAGAGCATTGCCGTTGCTGTCAGGGTACCACTGTAATGTCGGCCCAGGGGAAATGCCGCCATGATATAATGCCGGGGCAATTCTTCCGCGAGGAGAAGAGCGTTTTGCGAGCCAAACAGTGAAGGTTGTGAGCTCTGGCCCTGGCCGGTGCGGAGGGTGGATGATGGATTATGAAGCGATCCTGTCACAGATCGTCGCCCTCCTGCAGCGGGAAGGCCGCATCGCCTATCGTGTCCTCAAGCGACGGCTGCAGCTCGATGATGACCTGCTGGAAGATCTGAAGGATGATCTGATCTATGCGAAGAAGCTTGCCAGCGATGAGGAGGGGAAGGTGCTGGTGTGGGCTGGTGCACAGGCGGAACCATCACCCCCAAGCGGCTCCCCCTCGCCCGAAGCTCCCCCTCTAGAGGCCGAACGACGTCAGCTCACCGTGCTGTTTTGTGACCTGGTGGACTCGACCGAGCTGGCCAGCCAGCTCGACCCCGAAGAGTGGCGCGAGGTGGTGCGGGCCTATCAAGAGACGTGCGCCAAGGTGATTGCCCGCTATGAGGGGGAGATCGCCCAGTATCTCGGCGATGGCCTGCTGGTCTACTTCGGCTACCCCCTGGCGCACGAGGATGACGCCCGGCGGGCGGTGCGCGCCGGCCTCGGGATGGTGGAGGCCATGGGGCAACTCAATGCCCGCCTGGCGCGCGAGCACGGGGTGCAACTAGCCGTGCGTCTGGGCATCCATACGGGTCAGGTGGTCGTGGGCGAGATCGGGGGCGGGGCGAAGCATGAGCAGTTGGCCCTCGGCGAGACGCCCAATGTCGCCGCCCGCCTGCAAGGGATCGCTGCGCCCAATACGCTGGTGATCAGTGCCGCGACGCTTCACCTGCTCAGCGGCTTCTTTGCCTGCCAGTCGCTCGGCACCCCACTCCTGAAAGGCGTCACCCAGCCGCTGGAGGTCTATCGGGTGTTGTATGAGAGTATGGCCCGCAGCCGCCTGGAAGCGGCCGGGAGCGCTAGTCTGACCCCGCTGGTGGGCCGCGAGCAGGAGGTGGCGTTACTGCGGGAGCGCTGGGCACAGGTCAAGGACGGTCTCGGAGCAAGTGGTGCTGCTCAGCGGCGAGGCGGGCATCGGCAAATCGCGCCTGGTGCAGGGGCTGACCGAACAGGTGGCCAGCGAGCCCCAGGCTTGGCTGACCCCATGCCAATGTTCGCCCTATCATCAGAACAGCGCCTTGTATCCGCTGATCGACCTGCTGGAGCGGGTGGTGCTGCGCTTTGATCGGGACGAGCCCCCCCAGCAGAAGCTTCGCAAGCTGGAGGGGTTCGTGGTGCAGTATGGCCTGCCGCTGGCAGAGGCCGTGTTCCTCTTGGCCACCCTCCTCTCGCTCCCACTCAGCACCGACTATGCCCCACTGGCCTTCTCGCCCGAGCAGCAGAAGCAGAAGACCCTGCAAGCCCTCCTGACGATCCTGCTGCGTATTGCCGCCCAGCAGCCCGTGCTCTTCGTCATGGAAGACCTGCATTGGATTGATCCGTCCACGCTGGAGCTACTCACCCTCCTGGTGGACCAAGGCCCCACCGCCCGCATCCTGGCGCTCTTCACCTGCCGGCCGGACTTCAGCCCGCCCTGGACGGGGCGGGCCCATCTCACCCAGATGACGCTCAACCGCTTGCCCCGACGACAGGCCGTGGAGGTGATCCGCCAGGCGGCCCACGGCAAGGTGCTACCTCCCGAGGTGGTCGAGCAGATCGTGGCCAAGACCGATGGGGTGCCCCTGTTTGTGGAGGAATTGACCAAGATGGTGCTGGAGTCGGGACTGCTCCAGGAGCGGGACGAGCGCTATGAGCTGACCGGGCCCCTGCACCCGCTGGCCATTCCCGCCACCCTGCACGACTCGCTGATGGCACGGCTCGATCGCTTGGCATCGGTGAAGGGCCTGGCGCAACTCGGGGCGACGCTGGGGCGCGAGTTTGCCTATGACCTGCTACAGGCCGTCGCCCCCTGTGACGAGGGCACCTTGCAACGGGGGCTGCACCAGCTGGTGGAGGCGGAGTTCCTCTACCAGCAGGGGCTGCCGCCGCAGGCGACGTACCGCTTCAAGCATGCCCTGATTCAGGATGCCGCCTATCAGTCCGTACTGCGGAGCACCCGCCAGCAGCACCATCAGCGCATTGCCCAGGTGTTAGAGACACGGTTCCCGGAGACTGCCGAGACGCAACCAGAGCTGGTGGCGCACCACTACACCGAGGCCGGGCGCACAGAGCAGGCCATCCCTTATTGGCAGCGGGCAGGCCAGCGCGCGGTTGAGCGCTCGGCCAATCTGGAAGCGGTGGCACACCTCACGAAAGGGCTGGAGGTGCTCGCCACCCTGCCAGACACCCCCGAGCGCGCTCAGCAGGAGCTGCTCGTGCAGACCACCATGGGCCCAGCGTTGATGGCTACCAAGGGCTATGGGTCCCCTGAGGTGTTACGCACCTATGCCCGGGCGCGAGAGCTCTGCCAGCAGGTAGGGGAGACCCCGCAGCTCTTCCAGGTGCTACGGGGATTGTGGTACTTCTACCTCATACGGCTGGAGTTACGGACAGCGCGGGAGCTGGGGGAGCAGCTCCTCACCCTGGCCCAGCATGTCGGCGACTCGGCGCTGCTCTTGGAGTCCCACTATGCCTTAGGGAACACCTTGAACTATCTGGGCGAGTTCGCCGCTGCCCGGGCATACTTGGAGCAGGGCATCGCCCTCTACGACCCCCAGCGGCACCGTGCCCATGCCTTCCGCTACGGGCAGGACCCCGGGGTGGCTTGCCGATCCTATGCCGCCGTGACCCTGTGGTGGCTGGGCTATCCAGACCAAGCCCTGCAGAGGAGCCACGAGGCGCTGACGCTGGCCCGGGAGGTGGCACACCCCTTCAGCCTGGCATACGTTCTGTTCTTTGCCGCCCTTCTCCATCACTTCCGCCGGGAGGGGCAACTAACCCAGGAGCGGGCCGAGGAAGCAGGTCGCGCTCTCTAGCGAGCATGGGTTTCCGCAGCTGTTGGCGGGGGGAAGATTCTTCCAGGGCTGGGCGTTGGTCGAGCAGGGACAGGGAGCGGAGGGGATGGCACAGATGCATCAGGGCATGGCCGCCTGGCGGGCGACGGGGGCCGAGGTGGTTTGGCCGTATTATCTTGCCCTGCTGGCCGAGGCCGATGCTAAGGGGGGACAGGTCGAGGAAAGTCTGACGCTGGTGGCCGAGGCGCTGGCGGCGGCAAACAACAGGGAGGAGCGCCGCTGGGACGCCGAGCTGTATCGGCTCAAGGGCGAGCTGCTGCTGCAGGATTCGGCAGCCCACCAGGTGGAGGCGGAGGAGAGTTTGGAGCAGGCCCTCGCCGTGGCCCGCCGCCAGGAGGCCAAGTCGTTGGAGCTGCGGGCCGCCATGAGCCTCAGTCGCCTCTGGCAGCAGCAGGGCAAGCGAGCCGGAGCCCATGCGCTGTTGGCGCCGATCTACGGTTGGTTCACCGAAGGATTTGACACGGCGGATCTACGAGAGGCCAGGGCATTGCTGGAGGAGCTCGCGTAAAGGTCTGTTCCATCGCTAGTCATGGGCCGGCACAGCCGTTAACGTTGAACCCTTTCGGAGGAGGGTGGTAATGGCACGACGAGATGTGATGGAGGGCGGCAGCCGATCCCTCGATCGACGTACATTCCTCAGGGGGCTGAGTGTGGCCACAGGCGCGTGCCTGATCGAGATCCCGACGCTACGCCTGGTTGCAGCGCAAGGCACCATGAAACTCGGCACGCTTATACCGCTGACCGGACCGCTGGCCGAATTCGGCCCAAACTTCCGGAAGGCGGCCGATCTCGCTGCCGGCCATCTCAAAGAAGCAGGCCTGAACCTACAGCTCATCCATGCCGATGATGAGACCGCCGCCATTCCCGCCGTGGCGGCTGCCCGCAAGCTCGTCGATGTGGACAGGGTACCAGCAGATCATCGGCGCCGCGGCCAGCGGGGTCACCGTTCCAGTGGCGGAATCGGTGACCATCCCCAATAAAGTGTTGCAGATCACCAACGCTTCCACCTCACCGCTCATCACTGTCCTGCCCGCCGACCAGGGTCAGGATTTTTTATTCCGGACTTGTCCCTCCGACGCCCTGCAGGGAGTTGTGCTCGCCAAGCTGGCCGTGGAGCTGGAGTACAAGACGGCCGCCGCCATCTACGTGAACAACCCATATGGCCAGGGTCTGGCGGACCAGTTTAAAAAGTCCTTTGAGAAACGGGGTGGGAAAGTGGCGGCCCTGGTCCCTCATGATGAGGCACCGGCCCCTAGCTATGTTGCTGAGCTGCGCAGGGCCACCCAGGGCAAGCCGGACGTCCTCGCAGCCATCAGTTATCCAGGGCATGCCTCGATCTATCTGCGTGAGGCTATCGAAGGCAACTACATCAAGACATTTATGTTCTGTGATGGCACCAAATCCCTCGAAGTCGTGAAAGCGATCGGGGAGAAGAATGCCGAAGGGATGATGGGGACGGCCCCTGGTTCGGTGTTGACCAACGGCTATAACGTCTTCGTGGCTGAGTACGGCAAGGCATATGGTGAAGTCCCGCCGCTCCCTTACATGACCAATATGTACGATGCCGTCGCCCTCGTTGGCCTGGCGATGAAGGCTGCACAAGTTGGAGGGTGTGAAGGAAATGACTGGCGTCGCCATCCGTGACCACCTGCGGCAAGTGGCCAATCCGCCGGGCGAGGTCGTCGGTCCAGGTGCCACCGATCTGAAAAAAGCCATACAATTGCTGGAGGCCAAGCAGAAAATCAATTACGAAGGGGCGGCCGGCTCCTGCGACTTCGACGAGAACGGCGATGTCATGACGGCTATTGAGATCTGGAAATTCGCCGCCGGAAAGATCGTTACCGTGCGGCTGGAGTATGACATTCCGAAGTTGTGAGCTGCCAGACTGTAGTCACGTCCACTGTGCTGGCGGCTATCTACGATGAACTGAGGAGCACTGTCGCAAGGGGTCTTCCCGACGCATCTCAAGTCCTTCGATCAGGGGCCACGTCGAGGTGTTCTGCAGAGGGGTTCCCTTCCCGCACTACGAAAGTTCCTGCGTAACGTGTTCACCCTTTTGAACCATCCGTGGGAATGCTGCGAGTAGTTCTTCAGCTTGGCCGGCGAAAGACAGCGCCTTTTCCCGATCACCCAGGTCGCTATATACTTCCGCCAGCAACAGGAGGGTCACCCCCTGGTTGTACTTGTCATCGAGGCTGGCGTAGATCTCAAACGCTGCAGAATATAGCTGTTCCGCTTCCGCATAAGCCTCCTGCTGGCGCTTGACCTGCCCCAGCCTGGCCAGGGAATGGGCCTCACCCAGGCGATCGCCGCTCTCCCGGTAGGTCGCCAGTGCCCGCTGGTAAAGGGCCTCCGCCTCTGCATAGACCCCCTGCACCCGCTTCAGATGCCCCAGGCTGTGCAGGGCATCAGCCTCACCCAGGCGATCGCCCCTCTCCCGGTAGGTCGCCAGTGCCCGCTGGTAGAGGGCCTCCGCCTCCGCATAGGCCCTCTGCATCTGCTTGACATCCCCCAGCCTCTGCAACGCATGGGCCTCACCCAGGCGATCGCCCCTCTCATGATAGATCGCCAGTGCCCGCTGGTAAAGGGCCTCCGCCGCCGCATAGGCCCTCTGCATGTACTTGACATCCCCCAGGCTCTGCAGGGCATCAGCCTCGCCCAGGCGATCGCCGCTCTCCCGGTAGGTCGCCAGCGCTTTTGCCAGATTCTCCGCAGCCTTGACCTGATTGTCAGCGAGATAATATATGTCTGCGATTGCCTTTAAGACCGCTGCTTCTCTGCCTTTTTCCTGAAGGTCGCTATAGATCTTGAGCGCTTGCTCCAGATACATGAGCGCTTCCGTTCGGTATATTTTATCCCTATAACTGCGGGCCACTTCCTCGAGCAATTCCCCATACGCCATTCTGTCGCGCTGCTCTATACGGTCTTCGTCCTTTTGATATCTCTCCAATTGATCGAGGAGGAAGGCCTCCCGGCTTTTAGACCTGCGTGCCTGGTCGAACCGTGTCGTATAGTCTCTGGGGATAGTATCGCGACTTATCCAAGGCTGGCTGTCCCTGGTACTCTTAAAGTTGAACACTGTATGCCGGAAGTCATAGAAATCTGGCGCCTCCCGAGCGATGACGGTCAGCGCGAAATTCGACACCCAGAAGAGCAGGGGGCAGTGGATTTCCCGTGAGATGAGGTCGCGCTGAATATTTAATGAGGCAAGCAAGGACCCCTTGAGAGAAGCTTCAATTCCCGTTACGATAATCGCCGCAGGGTAGTTTTGACGGCACTCTTCTTTCAGGGTGCTGTAGAGATCCGTCACTTCTCGATAGGTCAGATCGATCTGGCGCAGATAGATGCCTTTTTCTCTGAGGAGATCGGCAAGAGAAGCCAACACACCCTGCCGCTGACGGCGATCTTCACCGCAGATGAAGGCCAGGGCAAATCGTTCCTGAAAGGTGACGATGAAGCGGAGGAGCTTGTCAAATTCGGTGGGGCGGGGAGCCTCCAACTTCCCGTTCACCTTACTTGTTGGCTTTTTTCGTCCGCGTCCTTTTGCCACCACCGAGACTCCTGATTTCCCTCTGGAACTCTGGCATGTCATAGATGAGAGGGTGGACATCCACCCAACGGTCCCCATTATACTCCAGCGCATAACGATAGAAGAGAATACTGCGCTGATCTGCAGTGTTGTCAGTCTGTTTACCCTGATGGATCTTAGCCAATTCAGCGAAAAAGGTTTGCGGCATGGGACGGGTCAACTCCGCCCGTACATTCACGATCGCCTTCTCGATCGCTGCTGCATCGATCCTGTCCCCCATGGTTTCCAGACAGGCCTCCTGGATCAATCGCATGAGCTCGCGTAGAGAACCACCACTGTTCAAGACAAGCTTCTTCACCAGATTGGCATGAGAAAAGACCCTGTCGATGTCGATCCTCTGCTTGAACACTTCTATAAGCTTCTCGATACCCAATGGAAACGTTTGATTCCACCGCTGATCTTTGCCTCGGATTTTGATCATCGGCAGCACGACACTCTTAAACACGTCGGGGAGTGCTTCCCTCCTTGGCTCATAGATCAGGGAGATTGGCACAGTGATAGATGATATTGCAGCGCAGCCGCTTCAGATTGTCGGCCTGCTCGATAAGCACTTTGTGCACCGTATCCGGCGGATACCGATCCAGGTTGTCGAAGATCAATAATAACTCGTCGTAGGGTCCTCCTGCCCGAATCGCTCGATGACATTCGTCGAGGATGAGATTGACGCTGAAGATGAGCTGATCGGGACTTTTCAGCACCCTTTGACGGATTTCTTTTCTCGACTCCTCGGTGCCCTTGATGAGCGCCGTTATCTTAGCCAGGATGCTCGCCAAAAAGGGCACCTTTGCCCCCGCTTCTGCCGAAGTTTGCAGCTCAAGCTCTTTCTTGACCGTCGTCGTATCGATCTCGGTGATCTCGGTAAACCAATTCGTCATCTGCTCCAACAGTTTCTCATCGAGTGGAAACTGCTTGCCAACGTCCGCAACCAGGACCTTAGAGGCTGCCAGCAGAAGATCCGAGTATTCGAGATCAGTGATATCAAGCTCCTCGTTGGCCTGACAATAGACCACAAAGAAGCGGTTTTCTCTGAGGACTTCTCCTACCCGTAGAAGCTCGGTCGATTTGCCACAGCCACGGTGACCCGCAAAGGTGATATGCGAAAAAAGACCCCTGGCACTCTCGGGCTTGATCAGCAGCCTTTTGAGGCGTTCCTGGACGTCAGTCCCGCGGATCTCCTTGAAGTCCACCCAACGAGGGTCTCCTCCCGCCAATGGGGTCAGCTCACAGGCCCATTGGGTTTCCTGGACTGTGGCGGCTCGTCTAAATTCCGTCTCCATTGTATGCTCCGTCGTTCATCAGCTATGGACCTTTGCCACTCCCCAGTCAGTGGTCCCGTCACGTCGACGCACGCCCGCGGCGTAGGGCGCGCCCGGCCATGATGCCGGTGTGCTGGCCCTTGTCGACCACCACCTTGCCGTTGACGATGACGTACTCGATGCCGATCGGGAACTGCTTGGGATCGGTACGCGTCGCCGGGGCTCTGACACGTTGGGCATCGAAGACCACGAGATCGGCCTTGAATCCATCCCGTAGCAGGCCCCGGTCAGGTAGCCCCAGGCGTTGTGCCGGGAACGACGTCATCTTGCGGATGGCATTTGGTAGGTCCATGAAGCGCTCCTCGCGTGTATACTCGGCGAGGATGATCGGGAACGTGCCATAGGTACGTGGGCTGGGATAGTCGCCAAGGAGCACGGCATCGCTGCCGACCATGGAGAGTGGGTGGCTGACGAACTTCGGGAGGGTGGCCATATTGGCGCCGGCAGAGACATACGAAATCTGCAGATCCTCCGCTAACAGCAAGTCACATAGGGCGTCGACCACATCCTTTCCTGTCATTTCTGCCACCTGAGCGATCGAACGTCCCTCAAAGCGATGGTTTTCCCGGCGCTTGAAATATGTCAGCCACATGTCTTGCCAGGAAGCCGCACGCGGCTCCATCTCCTGCCGAATGCGCTCACGCCCCTCGGGCGAGCGCAACACCTCCTTCAGCCGCTCGGGACCGCCATTGTGCGCCCACTGTGGGATGATGATGAGCAACCGGGTGCTGCTGTATTGGTACGGATAGCTATCAAAGGTCACATCCAGCCCGCCATCGCGCGCATCCTCGACCAGGCCCAGCATCTGCGCCGCTCCGCCAGGGCTGGTGGTGCGCTGGTAAAAATGCGTGATGTGGATCGGAATGCCGCTCTGCTGCCCGATTTCCAGAGCTTCTTTAAATGGGTCGAGGAAACGATCCCCCAGGCTATACCGCACATGCGTGTGGTAGATACCCCCAAGCCGCATCGCTTCCCGGCTGAGCTCGATCAACTCGGCGGTATCGGCATAGCTTCCAGGAGGGTAATCCAGGCCCGTCGACATGCCGAATGCCCCCTCCTCCAGACCCTCCCGCAAGATCGCCTGCATGTTGGCCAGTTCTTTCGCGGCGGGGGGACGGTCATCCCAGCCCATGGCGCAGATCCGCACCGGCGAGTTGCCCAGAATGTAGGCGACGTTCACTGCGACGTGATCGGTAAACATCGACAAATACTGGTCGACCGTGGACCATTTCTTCCCCGCCAGTGGCGGGTTGCCATCCAGTCCCGAATTGAGCTCCACGAAGCGCAGGAAGTCCTCATGCGAGTGGAAGGGAGCATAGGAGTTGCCATCGACGCCAATCAATTCGGTTGTCACCCCCTGGCGGACCTTGGGCTCATGGTGCGGTTCGGCCAGCATGACGAGACCTGAATGCGCGTGCATGTCGATGAAGCCGGGGCAGACGATATACCCCTCGGCATCGATGACCCGAGCGGCCTCAATGCCAACGAGGTCACCCCGTAAAATCCGCACGCGCTCTCCTTCAACTCCCACGGCTCCATAAAATCCGGGATTACCGGTGCCATCGATGATCATACCATCACGAACGAGCAGATCGAGCATGGGCAATCTCCTAGCCAACAGGTGCTGAGTGCGCCGTCATAGGTGCAAAGAAATGCGTCATTTTCACAAGGATGCAGTGGTTTCTTAAGGCCAGGCGCCGCAATTTTTCCCCCACTCAGCCTCCACCCTCGGGCCTTTCTTTTACGAGACCGGTGCGCGTAAAATTGCTTCCCTCGCGGCACGTGCCAGGGCACTATAGCGTGGTAAGGGCAGATGTTCGATTTGCTGCAGCAACTCCGCGGTCTGCAGGATCAGGCGCTCGAGGTCTCCCTCATCGATCCCAGCCCAACTCACCAGTTGTGACCAGGGAGCGCCCGTGGCCCAGCGATGTAGGCAGGCCGCACGCCGCTCTCCAGCCGAGGGCAGGGGTTTCCCTGGCTTGCGTGAGCGGCTGAAGTCGGGCTCTTCGTCCTCGTCCTCCCCAACATCCAGCCAACGTTGTGCGACTGGTGTCAAGATGAGGCTCAGCTGCGGTGAGGGAAGTCCATGCTGCTGTTCGAGACGCTGCAGATCACGGATCAGCTCGGGTAAGCCAAATAAGATCGGATGCCCGATCAGCCGTCGCGGAGGTCGCTCGGTGGTGAGAGCCGCGAGTAAGGCAGCAAACTCTTCAGCCTTCGCGGTGAGGGCCAGTTGTCGGCGCAACAGCTCGCAGACCACGAGCTCATTGGGATGGCGGATCTCGCGGGCCCAGCGTCCAGCAGGGCTGAGCTCTCCCTGCTCAGTGACGTACCCCAGGCGTTGGAGGAGTCGCAGGCGCCGTTCAAACTCTCCCCCAGCCTTGGCCTGCAGCGTGGTGATGGTGTTCAACAGTTCGCGTCGGTGGCGAGTCAAGGTTTCTAGGGAGTGTAGCGACGTATCGCATGCCGCTTGCAGGGCGCAACGCAGACAGGGAAGCTCTTGCAAGCGGGCCTGGGGAGGAGATTGGTCGGGGGGGGGCTGACGCCCCAGGAATGGGGTGGAGGAGGTGCGGGCGACATCACGTAATTGCGCCAGTAGGGGCTCGATGACGGCCTGGTTATAGGTCTGAACGAAGCGTATGCGACGCATGGCGCAGGTGATGAGCTTCCCGCCGTCGAGCTGAATCACGGCCAACCCACGTAGCCGGCTACCTTCTATGCCCACGAGTCTGCCGCGGTTCGGACGACGTCCTGTCACTGTTGCACGTTGTCCAATCAGCAGGCTTGGTTCAAAGGCCAGGGGGAGTGGAGGGTGGAGCCGTTCGACAGGATAATAGCTGTCAATCTGGTCTAGACGACAGGTTTCAACTCGACCATCAACGCGCAACACTTCAAGCACCGTGGTCGGCCCGCGTCGCCATACACGGTGCACAACGGCCAGACGTCCGGACTGACGCAGGTGCACGAGTGACCCGACGGCAAAAGGCGTGAACGCATTGACTGCTTCAGGGGGCGGCAATTGTTTGTGGGCAGAATAGCGGGGTGACGACATGGTCGCTGAGGCGAATGTCACTCATGTCGAGCAGACGGGCCGAAACGCTCACGATGTCATTGGCCATACAGAGTCGACGCGCGCCACCACTGGCCAGACACTCCCATCGTTGCTCTGCATGAGCCACTGGCGGTAGACGCCGGAGGAGGACCGCCAGATGCCCGTCAGCCAGCGTCACCACACGACCTGGACGGAGCTGGAGTGCTGCGGGCCGCTGCGGTTCGGTCAACTGCAACTGCGCCAGGTGGCGCTGCAGGGCATGAAAGCGATGGCGTGTCACGAGCCGGTCGTTGCAGGGTCGCCCCTCTAGCGGGTCATCAGGAAGTGTCTCAAGCTGACGTTGCAGGGCTAGAATGGTGGCCCGTTGTTCATAGGCGGCGAAGGTCTGCGACCAGAACTCACGCGCCTCGCGCAGCGCGAACCGGCCCAGCAGCGCGAGGATCTGGCCATACGAGACCTGAAACGCGGAGTGCAGCGGTTCCGCAGCTGAGGCCATGAGGGTTTGTGCGGTATATAGGGCTTCCTGATCCTCGGGTAAGAGCAAGACAAATCCGACGCGATCTTTGCCCCGTCGTCCGGCGCGTCCAACCATCTGATGGAATTCGAGCGCGCTCATGGCCCGTGGTCCAGCCGTATCCCAAACGTTGAGATTGGGCAGCACCACGGTTCGGACCGGCACATCGAGCCCGGCTGCAAGGGTCGTGGTCGCGAAGACGAGCGACAGGAGTCCATTGCGTAGCAACTCCTCAACCACAATCCGCCACGCCATTAGGTGCCCGGCGTGATGTGGGGCGATTCCGGCGCCGATGAGCGTGTGTCGCAAGGGGTGGCTCCCGAGGAGGGGATATTCATGAGCCAGTTCGTGATACGCGTCGGCACGCTCACCCGCTCCTGGCAGACGCACGTCATGGAAGGCAGCGGCCGCTTCGTCACATGCCCGCCGCGTCGGCCAGAAAATAATGGCTGGGAGTAACTGTGAGCCGCGCAGGGTATGCAAGATGCCGGGCAAGTGGTGGGCTTGCAGGGCGCGAAACGCCATCGGCGTGAGCAGATATGGCGCCAAGCCCATGGGGAGCACAGAGCGCTGCTCACCAAGCCATCCATAGCGCAAGGGCACTGGGCGCACTTCAGTGGTGATGAGTTCCGGTCGCCGCGGTCTGATGCTGGCCATCCAGTCGGCCAGGATCTCAGCATTGGAAATGGTGGCTGACAGGAGCAACAGGAAACTCGTCGGTGGCGTCAACACCATGACCTCTTCCCAGGCGGAGCCGCGGTCGGGATCGGCCAGATAGTGGGCCTCGTCGAGAATGATCAATTCCGGGAATGGGCCTTGTCCATAGAGTTGATTGCGCAAAATCTCGGTGGTGGCCACAACGATGGGCGCGTGCGTGTTTTCCCGCCGTTCGCCGGTCAGGAGACCGACGCTATGATAGCCAAAGAGGGCGCGAAAACGCCGGAATTTTTGATTCGAGAGCGCCTTCAACGGGGTGGTGTAACACACCGTCTGGCCATTTGCCAACGCACGGGAGATGGCGCGTTCCGCAATCCAGGTCTTGCCCGAACCTGACGGCGCCACGACCACCACATCAGAGTCCAGGCTAGCGGTCACCGCTGCCTGTTGAAATGGATCGGGGATGAGTGGCACACGGGCGGCCTCGCCTAGCCCTGACAGGAACGCCCGTGAAATGGGCTCATAGCGCATACGAGTGAGGGGCTCTGCGACTGTGGCCAGGGTGGCCTCAGACAACTCCGCCAGGCGCCGTTGAATGTTCAGTCGACGTCTAAGGAGCTCCGCAGCCACGACCACTTGCCGGGCAGGAGCACTATTGCCAGAGGAAGAAATTGGTAGCACCTCGGTCTGCACTAATTGCCGCAGGGTGGCAGGAGAAATATGCAGCACGGCGGCCACCTGGTCGAGTGTGAGAAACACTTGACCGAGCAGACGCGACCGCAGCACTGGTATAGCTTCCAAGATGCTCACGACGGCTTCGTCCAGAAGGCGGTGATGCGGGACCGAGCCGAGTCCCAGTTCAGCCAGCGTCGCCTGAATGGTCGCTGGAGGCACCAAAGGTATGAGTGCGCGTAGGAGGTCAGTATCGGTGGGGTATAAGATTGTGTCCATGGCGGGCTACCCTCAGCCATTGGACTGCCACCCCCTCTGTCGGCGAGGGGAGAAAGGCATCAACGTCGCTTTCAATCTAATCGGTTTGCCTGGGGTTCGTCAACAAGACATCTGTGCTTTTTACCCTCTGTAGCATGAGTGCCAATTGCTGAGGCGCCTCGGGGGCTCTGCAGCTGTCCATGGGACTACTTGGTCAAAGGCGGCAGCGGATGTTCCGCTGCTTATTCTCCTCTCCTCTACACACCCCCTGCGAGTGCGGCCCCGATGATGGGTGCTACCCAAAAGGGCGTGCTCCCGATCTGCGATGTTCAATTCACATCAGCGCCCCGAGCAGCTTGAGCAGGGTCTCCTTCACCGGCACCTCGATGGCAAGTACCGGGATCATCGGTAGCAGGGCGGGAACCACGATGGCGACAAGCGACTGCTTGCCGAGTGGCACCGGTTTGATACGCTTAACCGCCTCATACATCGATATCGTGTCTGCCACCGGACCGAGCTCCGGGGCATCGAGCAGCCCTTTGTCTTCCACTCGCTCACCCAGAATCCAGCGCTGCTGCACCAGCCAGCCGTGTTGGCCCACCAGCGCGCCATACTCGAGGAGACTCCGGCGCTTCAGTCGCCGCAGTGGTGGAGAGAACAGCAGAAGCGGCCCGAGGAAGATGACGAGCATGGCAGCCACAAACACCGCTATTGGAAGCTTGAGGGAGGCGACGTGGAGTTGGTGGTAGAGGATCTGGTGTGCCCAGTCCGAGGCGAGCACCGCCGAGATGCCCAGGACGATGGGACTGAAGGCGGTCGGTGCCAGCTCCAAAAACCCGAGACCGCCGGCGCGATCGGGATGTGTGGGCACCAGCCGCAAATCAAGATGCGTGATCCGCCAGAAGACGACCACCGCGATGAACAGCCGCCAGAGCCAGTGGAGCAGGAAGAAGGTGAATATCGGGCGCACCACGAGCACGAACCACCATCCCCCGAATCCCCACCTGAGGCTGGCCGGTCTCGCGGTTCACGGCTCATGACAGCGCGTCCTCGTGCAGCGCCTCGCCGACACCCGTGAAGTGCCATGCCAGCAGCACTGATAGAACCACCAGGATGGCCCACGCCCGCCAGGAATCACGCATCCCCGCAGCCTGACGCAAGATGTCGACGAAACGAGATCGCAATGCCGCAGTCACCAATCCCGAGGTGACGAAGTAGGGGAACAGCCGTTGACTGACCGCCTCAACAACGGCCTCCGCCGCGATGAACAGCGGAATTGCCACCAGGCAACGCACATGGACGCCAAAGTGCTGTAACAGCGGCTCGGAGGCGACTCCGGCAAACACCCTGTGGGTCACGATCGCCCAGAGCAAGATTGGCACCCATGTGAGGAGCATGAAAAAGAGCAGGCGTCGTGGGATGCCAAGCCCTGTCCTGGGGATGAGCCCCAATGTTTGCTGGATGCGATAGGGCGGTCCGCCCTGCACCAGCGAAAAGCTCGTGTCGTCGCTGTGAGAAGCGTCGGCGGTCAATTCCGTCATCGCGCTACCGTTCGGTGTCTGTGCCATGATGCAGTCATTGCCTCCCATGCGGGGGGTGCTGGGTTATCGCCTAACGGATAAGCCATATCCTGGCAATTATTGCACATCGGGGTCGCGATGTTGGTTTCTCGGCGGCTATGGCCTTGGCGTCGTTCCAGGAAATCGTTGAGCACTTCCTTGACGGCGCGGGGTGTCGACCGACGCGATGGTCCTTCTCATGCTGCCGTGACCACGCTCAGTCGATCCCAGCGGTCGCCGAGAATACGCACCAGGCCACGCGCTTTGCGCACATCAATATAGCTGGCCTTATCGATCGCATGCCGCAAGAACAGGTAACCAGGAAACATGAGCATGGAGATGAGACGTCGTTTCCCCACTCGTTGCGACCACGCGTCAATCCTGGGGAGGAAGATGTGGAAACCTTTTGCTGCCAATTGATCGCAGACCAACTGCTCACAATGGCTCCGCGTGTAGAGTGCATACCACAGCGGGATCGACCGATCCTCAGGGCAGTCTTTGCACATAGCTTTGTTTATCCACGACCTCTGCTCTGCCTTTCACGATCGCAGGTAAGGCTCAGCAAGGGTTCCTCGTCCGGACCGCCTTCCTTGGTGACATTAGGCGACAAACGAGAGAATTGCGGCCTTGCCCACACCCTCGTTTCAGGATGGCAAGGGATCACGCTGGGCCAAGGCCGCACTCACCCTCCTACGACCGCGATTTACACACTGTATCCCAGTCTCATGAGGCTCTCACCACCCGATACTCACGACGGCGGTCAGCCGCCAATCGAAGGGCTCTGGGTGCGTCACCGGAATTTCCACGCCCGTAATAAAGTAGGTGCTCCAGCCCAGGTAGGTACGAATGCCCGGCGTGACGCTGAACGTGGTCGTGTCCGGCCCATTCCCGATGTCTTGAGAGAGAGTCATCGACACATACGGGGTCAAATCGCCGAGAGGGGCCGATGCATGGGCACTGAGCGTCGTGCCGAGGGCTAGGTTGGCACGAAACACCGCATCGGGGAGTGTGCTGGCCCCGCCGGTGAATACATCTGCCCCGATCCCCCCGCGGGCTTGCCATTTGGCACCAAGGTCACGCCAAAACGCGATGAAGGGGCTCACGGCGGTCACCCCATTGCCGGTCGTCTGCTCCCCCGTCGGCATACGAACGCCGGCGCCGAGAGAAAGCGACAGGTCTTGGGTCTCTTGCAACATCACCTTCGGCGTGAAGACGATGTCACCTAAACCGCCGGCGGCATTCCTGCTGCCATTCGCACTCGCCAGGATGTCCACAAACGGAATGGCAAGGCCAAGTTCCAGGCGACGGTTCACGGGTGTAAGATAGGCGGCGGCACCGACATGTTCGTCACGTCCCCCGGACGCGGCGGACGTGAAACTATAGGAAGGATCGATTTCGCGGCTGAAGAAGGCGGAGAAGGTGTTCACCCAGCCACCCCGCAATGCGCCGCTTGAGCCATTCGGTGGCGCAATCCACGGCTGAAGCCAGCCGTCACCAAAGTCACGCAACCGCAGCGGGGTGAAGGTCGCTGGATCGCTTAGGCCGAAGACTGACAACTTCACCACGTCTCCGAAGGTATAGGGCTGGTGGGTCGCCGCGCGTGTGGCCTGCGGCGCCACGCTTTGCGCCCAAGCCGGCCAAGTTCCGACTATGCTGATCAGGACTAGGAGCACGCAGGATGCCGCCAGTCTACAGCCTGCCCATTTGCTGAAAGACGAAAGGTGTCTCATAGATTCTCCACTCTCCTTTGCTTGCGGTAGGTTGGCCCCCAAGGGCCCATGGTTTCTGGCAGAGTCGAGGCATCGTTCCGCACCGCATTCGAGGCCCGCTCCCAGACTCACATGATCGGTCCATCCATCCAGCCATGCCTCTTCTCTGCCGATCGATGGTACGGTAGTCCCGCGACGACTGTCAACACCAGAGCCATACATAGAGTCCATCATGCTCTGGGCCTCCTCTTCCTACCCAAGGTCTGTTGACTCTGAATCTTGCAGGGGTTACCTTGCGGCCTGATGAGAATCCTGTTCGACAATGTCACAGGGCTTACTATGCGCTCCCATGTTTGATCGGGATTGAATTGCCTCATGGCGCCAACGCGGGCCGCCGTGTCGGGTCCGAGGTCCTTCTGGTACACGAAGCCATCGTGGTTGACGAGGAAGGTCATGACGCCCGAGGTGGCCCAACTCGCCGGATAGGCCACCAAAGCAAAGCCCCCGATCATCTGGCCGCGTACCACATAGTCGTATGCGCCGCCCGGTGCATCGGGGCCTTGCGCTTTGAGGATGCGATAGTAATAGCCATGATAGGCCAAGGGTTTGCCTCCCTTCCCTCTGGCATAGCCCTCGCCTCTGGCGCCAGCGATCTGCGGACCCAGCGGACTGAGCCCCTCGTCTGCCTTCGCGGCCCAGTACAGGCCGTCGCGCTTCCCCTTCGTGCTCAGAAACTTCTGCGCATAGTGCAGCAGGGCGCTGTGCATCGGGTTGCGCAGGTAATACTCACGCTGGGCGTCCACGTAAGCCCGGCAGACCTCGATGGCCGCCAGCTCGTCGCGTCCGATGCGGCGATTGAGAATTTCCTCTTTCCCCGCCTGTATGTCGAAAGACCAGCCCGCATTATTTTGGACCAGGGGGATGGGAAAGGGCCAGTCATCGTTGCCAACCTGCAGGACGGCTTTCGTCTCCCCTGACATCGCCAGGCGATGGGCTTCTTCGTAGGCCCGCACCACGTAGTCGCGCTCGTGCCGGTCCACCACCGGATCACCGGAGACCACTAGCGACCGTGCCTCTGGACCTAGCACCTGGAGGAGAGCCTTCGAATCATCCGCTTTGAGCGCGTCGATCAAGGCCTGCACCCCTGCCTCGGCCGAGGTAAAGTGCTGCAGCTCGCCTGCAGCGGCGAACGTGGACGGAATCCACACCCCAGGGCACGTCAGCAAGACCGCCAACCCTGCGGCGATAGACCGCCGCAGACGTCTCAACACAGAGCCCCATGACGGTATCATCTTCACCTCCCAACCGTGTTGCCTTCGTCATCGCGTGGGCTAGCAGGCCATGCGACTCCACAGTACCCCGCCCCTAACTCAGCGACCTTTGGAGCCGCCTCGACGACCGCCCTCGCCGCGACCACCACCACGCGCCTCATGACCACCACCACGCGCCTCATGGCCACCACCACGCGCCTCATGGCCACCGGCACGACCACCGCCCCCGCCGCTGACGGATGCTCGCGAGGCGGCGGCACTTTGACGGCTCGCCACGCCACGCTCGCTATCTCGACGTACCTCGTGACCCTTTACCGACGCCTTGAAATGCACTCGCCTGGTGGGTGCGCTCGAGGCCCTGCCGCTCACGTGCGCCACTTTTTCGGGGTTCCTGGCCGATCTGTCGGCGCTCCTGCCCGGTTTGCCGGCTGGCGGTTCGATCCCTGTCGGGAAGGTCGGGGGTCCTCCGCGCCTCCGGGCGGTCGCGACTCTCCGCCCCCGGGCGACCTCGCTCGGCATCGCCTCGTCCCCCCTCCACACGGCCGCGTTCTGCTCCCACACGACCTTTTTCGAGATCACGCCGTATCTCATCGCCGCCGCGCGCCAGCTCTCGCTGGCCGCTCTCCGCTCGCCCGCGGAAGGCTTCGCGCCCATCACCGCCGGTACGCGTCGCGCGGTTGTATTTTTGCTGGCTCACCGAGTCACGATACTGCACGCCTTTGCGATGTTGGACGTTGTGCTCCCATTTCCCGCTGGTGATGTTCGTCTTGTTGAAGCTGTTGTAGCGGTTGACGTTCACGTCTACGTCTCCGTGGCCCCAATCGAAATCGCCCCACAGCGCGGAGCCGACCGCCATCCCGGCCCCAAAAGACAAGAGTGAGGTCACGGCCGTCGTCGCGGCGTACCCAGGGGGATAATAGGCATACGGCGGGTAGGCGGGATATGGCCACCCCCCATAGACCGCCGTCGGGTTGTAGGTAGGGACATAGACCACTTGTGGGTCTGCCGGTTCGATCCTGATGACCGTGGTCTGGCTCACGGATGGCTGCTCAACGATGACTTCCTGTTGCGTGGTTTGGAGCGCCGGCGGCTCCTCGACAATGACCCGCTGTTGCGGCGTGGTCTTCAGACTGCCCTGGGCCTGCGCCTTGGCGCGCAGCCGCTGGATGGCGTCCATGACGTCTTTCTGCTGGGCGAGGCAGGCGTCCCCCAGCTTCTGCGTCAGATCCAGCTTCTCATTCATCATCGTCAATACTTGGGGAAACGCGGTCAGAGACTTGACGCTCGCATCCCACGGTTGTTTCTGCACAGCGTCCGCCAGGGCCTGATCCTTCAATTTGGGATTCGCCTTCGCCCACCGCGCCGCCTCGACAACCTCCAGCGGATACGTCGACGCCATCAGGATCTGCGCCAGCAAGGCATCCGGGTAGAGCGCGATTGGGGCCACCAGTTGCTCGATCTCTTCCGGCCTGAATAACGCCGCCGGGGCGCTGCCTTGGGCAGCGGTAGGAGATGAGCACGGCGACAAAACCAGTGTAACGAGCAGCCAGAGCATGCTGATCCTGAACACGTGAGTCATGTGCTCTCCTCTACTCTCCTCTCCCGCACTGCCGATCTCACCCCGCCCCTTTCTTGGACGCGCATGGCACAGCAACGCCCCAGGCTGCGTGCACGCGTCTCTCGCTCCGACACCCCGAGGCGGTCGGGTCGGTTCACGGGGCTGTGGGTGGACTCTGGGCGCCGGTCAAGAGCCGGCGCACGAACGCCAGCAGTTCCTCCTGGGAGTCGAAACGCAGAGCCTCCCCAGATACCAGGTGTTCGACGCGTCCTTCCCAGCGCAGCGGGGTACCTTTTTGTTGCGCCCGAAACTGCACGACAAAGGCATGGTTCGCTGGCAGTGAGGGCGTCCCCTGGGACATGCGTCGCCTCCAAGATACCGATACGGTTGTCCACACATCTGAGTTGCGTGCGTAACTGAAAGAAATATATAATCGGCTACCCGTTCATGGACACCCACGCAGCGTTCATAGGCCACGCCAAACTGTTCACGCGCTGTTCCATTTTGGCAACACGGGGAGAGGCGATGGAGCCAACACACGAGGTGCACTTCGGGCCATTCCGGTTGGACGCCGTGCAAGGGCGCTTGTGGCGGGGGGACCAGCCGATCGTGCTGCGGCCGCGGGCCTTGGCGGTGTTGCACTATTTGGCCGCACACCCAGGCCGCCTGATCCCGAAGGCCGAGCTGGTGCAGCAGGTCTGGAGTGGCGTGCATGTGACGAACACGGTGCTGCGCGTGTGTATCCGGGATATCCGCGCCGCCCTGGGCGACGACGCGGCAGCGCCACAGTACGTCGAGACCGTAGGCCAAGAGGGCTATCGGTTTGTGGGCGACTGGGACGACATCACGCCCCCGGTAGATCGCGCACGCCCTGTGGTGGGGCGGCAACGGGAGGTGGCCGCGCTGCAGCGTCTGTATGCGCAGGCAGCCGGCGGCGACCGACAGCTGGTCATGCTCAGCGGTGAAGCGGGAATTGGTAAGACGACGGTGGTTGATCTGTGGCTGGCTCAACTGGCGGGGTGGGGTGGGATCCGCATCGGGCGCGGGCAGTGCGTAGAACACTATGGCGAGGGCGAGCCGTACTTGCCGGTGTTGGAGGTCCTGGGGTCATTGGGACGGCAGCCGGACGGTGATCGCCTGGTGGCGGTACTGCGGCGCCAGGCGCCACTGTGGCTGGTGCAGCTGCCAGCGCTGGTGGTCGAGGCAGACTGGGAGGGGTTGCAGCGCCGGGTGCAGGGGGCGACGTCGACGCGCATGCTGCGGGAGCTGGCCGACGCCCTGGAGGTGTATGCCGTCGAGACGCCGCTGGTGGTGGTGCTGGAGGACCTGCACTGGAGCGATACGGCGACTGTGGAGCTGCTGGCGTATCTAGCACAGCGCCGGGAGCCAGCGCGATTGTGCATGCTCGGGACCTATCGCCCGGCGGACGCGGTGGTGCGGGCCCATCCGATCCGAGGGATAATCCAAGAGCTGCGCGGGCGTGGGCTGTGCACGGAGATCGGACTGGAGTTACTGACGGCGGCGGACGTCGCGGCCTATGTGGCGGGGTGCCTGGGCGGGCCAGTCGCACCCGCGCTCGCTGAGCGGGTCTATCGGCACACCGAGGGCAACGCGTTGTTCATGGTGAATGTGCTGGAGGACCTCGGTCAGCGAGGCCTTTTGGCGCAAGTGGACGGGCAGTGGACGCTGGGCGGGGACCCCTCGGCAGCACTCATCCTGCCGGAGCGCCTCCAGCCGCTCCTGCTGCGACGGCTGGAGGCGCTGCCCGAGGTCACGCGGCAGGTGCTCGAGGCCGGCGGCGGTGCAGGGCGAGGCGTTCGCGGTGGCGGCCGTGGCGGCCGCGGTGCAACGGCCCGTCGACGCGGTGGAAGCGGTCTGTGAGACGCTAGGGGCGCACGGGCAGTTCGTGACCCCGACGGGCCTGGTGTGCTGGCCGGATGGCACGGTGAGCGGGGGCTATCGGTTTCAGCACGCCCTGTACCGCGCGGTGCTCTATGAGCATGTGGGTGAGGTGCGACGTCTGCACCTACACGCGCAGCTGGGGCACCGGCTGGAGGCGGGGTATGGGGCCCGGGTGGCGGAGATCGCGGCCCAGCTCGCGGTTCACTTCGAGCGGGGGGGCGATGCCGAACGGGCCGTCCACTATTGGCAGCAGGCGGGCGAAAATGCCGCCCAGCGGCAGGCCTATGCCGACGCGATCGGCGCCATAAGCCACGCGTTGACGCTGCTGGTGACGCCGCCGGACACCCCCGAGCGCACACGCCATGAAATCACGCTACAGTGCAGCCTGGGCGAGCTCCTGATGGCCACGAAGGGCGTCCCAGCGCCGGAGGCGGCAGCGGCCTTCACCCGGGCTCACGAGCTGTGCCAGCTGGTGGAGGAGACGTCGCTGCTTCCCCGAGTGCTCTGGGGGCTCATTCTGTTTCATACCTCCCAGGTGCAGTTGCGCACCGCTGGCGCGTTGTGCCAGCAGCTGTTCCACCTGGCACAACGCGAGCATGATTCAGACCTACTGCAGGAAGCGCATTTGGCCTTAGGGCGTGTTGAACTGTATCGTGGCCATGTGGTGGTGGCCCGTGCCCACCTGGAGCAGAGCCTCCCCCGCGGCGACACACCGCCGCTCTGCTCCCCCCTCTTTCCCGGGGGATATATGCTGAGGGTGATTCACCTCACGTCGTTCGCGCATGCCCTGTGGGCGTCGGGCTACACCGACCAGGCGCAGCAGCGCGTTCAGGAGGCGCTCGACCTGGCCCACCAGGAGGAGCATCCACCCAGTCTGTCGTGGGCAGAAGCCTCTGCCGCCCTGGTGGCCCAGTACCGCCGCGATGTGGCCGCCACGCGGGCCCAGGCCGAGGCCTTGATGGCCTTCGCAGCCGCGCAAGGCTTTAGGTCGCGCCTCGCGCAGGGACGCATGCTGCGCGGCTGGGCACTGGCTATGCAGGGGGATGGCTGCCGAGGGCCTGGTGCAGATCCAACAGGGATGGGCGGTGCATCAGTGCTGTCGGACCCAAGCGCTTCCAAACCTATTTTCTCGCGTTGCTC
Organism: uncultured Nitrospinota bacterium; assembly: GCA_963707985.1. Lineage (GTDB taxonomy): Bacteria > Tectomicrobia > Entotheonellia > J063 > CAVPRW01 > CAVPRW01. Next base: position 63,173 of record CAVPRW010000004.1, read on the forward strand.
GCGGAGGCCTCTGGGCAGGCGGGGCAGCCCGAGGTCGGCCTGGACGTCCTGGCGGAGGCTGTGCGGCTGTTGCATACGACGGAGGAGCGCTGGTGGGAGGCTGAGGTGTACCGACTCCAGGCGGAGTTGCTACTCCTCCTCCCGCGCCCCAGGGTCCACGAGGCAGAAGCCTGGTTGCACCGGGCTCTCGACGTGGCCCACAGCCAGCAGGCCAAGACGTTGGAGCTGCGCGCCGCACTGAGCCTGAGCCGCCTGTGGCAGCGCCAGGGCAAGGGCGACGAGGCCCGACAGCTGCTGACCCCCCTCTATGGTTGGTTCACGGAGGGCTTTGACACGCCCGATCTGCGGGAGGCCACGGCGCTGCTCGACGGCCTGCCGTGAACGCTGCCGCGCAGGGTTAGGGTGGGGTGACTCGGCAGGGGACAATACTCGAACGCATGTCCACGCCCCTATGCAATCCATCCCAGCCGTCCGCCTATCACGTCTTTGCTGGCCGTGCAGTTTCGGTCGACCATGTCCTGCGCCTTGTCGACCACCACACCTGCGTAGCCCATGCCGCCAGCGTCGTGACGGTGGTTGCCATCCCTATCAATGTTCTTCCCATGTTCTTACTACTTCTCAGTGACTGTCACGGTCATCATCTCGATCTTTCCGGTAAAGCGGAACGGGCAGCGCTCGAAGTAGTAAGACCTCGGTGTGTGACATAGGTGATCTGCATATTTCTGCCTGGTTTCAGGCCTCGACCGCACCGACGCTCCCGGCGTGCCGGCGCCAGGCCAGGTACGGTATGGACACGATGGCGCTCACGAGCAGATACAATAGCACTGCAGCGAGCACGAGCTTCTGCCCTGGAAAGCTGGCGTGCGCAATGGCCAGCGCTATTCCAGGATGCCGACAAGCGGTGGACAGCGCCAGCACAGCACGGTCTTCCGGGTCTGGCCCGCCGAGCAGATGACCGACTGCAAGCCCTACTAAAACGAATCCAGCAAGGGCGACAATGGTCCCGTTGCCAGTCAGAGACACAAGCGCCGGCCACGCCGTGAACAGGATAGGGAGGGCGCTGGCGATGAGTAGCACCGTTGCCCCCAGAGAGACCGACCGGGCAATGCGCTCTGCGAACGAGGCTGCCAGGCTACGTACGGCAATGCCCACTGCAAGTGGCACGAGCACCGTACTCAAGACGATCAGCGCAACCGCTCCGGGCGACATGTGCGTGGGCTTCCCGAAGGCTCTCCCAAGCAGCTCTACAGCGACTGGCACGATCACGATCGCAAGCACCGCCGCGGCCACGACCAGGCCGATCGCGTACGACGCTTCACCCCCCGCCTTCAGCGTCTTCTTCGGGAGCAGGGGCGGAATGGGCGACACTGCCAGCGCCACCAGCGCGATCTTCACCGCCGGGTGGAGATCGAAGTTGACCGCCAGCACCGTCGCGCACAGCAGCATGACGACGTGCATCGCCAGCAGCGAGCGTAGGAGTTGGTTCGGCCTGCGGAAGAGATAGGTGGCGTCCTGCGCACTGGCGTTGAGCCCGAGGCCGATAACGTTGAGAACGATACTCGCCTTCAGTACAAGCGGTATCAGTGTTGCGAGACTCATTCCTATCTTTTCCTCAAAGGATGGGCTCCTGGAAGAGGAACCAGTCGTTGTAGGTCGTTGCGAAAGGTCATTCCCGCTTGTGACTTTGGCTCAAGTGCTCTGCCAACCACGTGCGCAGATGCTCTGGCACAGATGGGGCCAGGGGCCAGAGCGTCCTCGCCACTACTCCAGGCTGATCTTGACCGTGTCGATTGTGCCATTAAACCGGAATGGGCGCCGGTCGAAGTAGTCGAGGGACACGGGCGAGCCCGAGGTCGACACCGACGTCGAAGGTCTCGCTGGCGGTGAAGGCCGCCGGAACCGTGCGGCTCACCGTCGTGCGGCCGACTTCCTGACCGTCCACCTTGAGCACGACCTCGGCGGGCGAGAGCGGTTGCTTGTCGTTGAATGTCGTGCGTCACTTCGATGCGGTGTTTCCCCGGCAGCAGCCTGTCGTCGGCTGCGGGCGGTGTAGCGCTCGATGATCATCATGTTGTATTCGTAGACCAGGTGGCCCTTGTCCATGAACAGGGTGAGGCCGCCGGAAGCGCCGCCCAGGGCATAGAGGACGCCCGAGGCGTTCTCGCCGAGCTGCGGCGTCGATGGTGACGTGGTTGCTTTCGCGGCCCAGGCCCGGCGCGGTGAACTCCGGCATGCGGGTCGTCGTGGCGTCGAAGCGCCAGCTCGTGTAAGGCGTCTTGATCCGGTCTTCGGGGTGGAGTCGGAGCCAGATGCCGGCGCCGATGGGGAAGACCTTGTTCTCCTTTGCTTCAGCCAGAAAGAGGTCCTTCATCTCGGCCAGGCGCTTCGGTTCCTTCGCGGCCAGGTCCTCGGCCTGCGAGAAGTCGGTGGTGAGGTTGTAGAGCTCCCAGACGTCCTTGTTGGCATCCCAGGTGGCCAGCCCGGGGCTCACGGTCAGCCACGGCGTCAACGGTCCAAAGGTGCAGGCATACCAGCCGTCGTGGTAGATGCCGCGGCTGCCGTTGTTGTCGAAGTACTGCGTGCGTTTCCGTCCGGGTGCCTTCGCGTCGGCGAAGGTATAGACCATACTCGACGCCGTCGATCGGGTCCTGCTTGAAGCCGTCCACCATCTGCGGCGGCTTGATGCCGAGGATCTCGTAGAGGGTCGGGACGATGTCGTTGACGTGGTGGAACTGCGACGCGCGGTGTCTTGTCGGCTTGATGCCCTTGGGCCAGGAGATGACCAGCGGGTTGCGCGTGCCGCCGAAGTGCGAGGCGATGAGCTTGGTGTGCTGGAACGGCGTGTTGCCGGCCCAGGCCCAGCCGGCGTGATACATGTTGTCGGTCTTGGGACTGCCAAGCGCGTCCAGTCCGCCGAGCTGCTCCAGCGCCTCGAGCTGCTGCTGGATGGTGTTGGGGATCTGGTTCTGGGCCAGCAGTTCGCTGATGCTGCCATGCTGACCTTCGGCGCTGGAGCCGTTGTCGCCCCAGATGTAGAAGACGATGGTGTTGTCGCGCAGTCCGAGCTGGTCGAGTCCGTCGATGAGCTTGCCCGCCTGGGCATCCACGTGCTCGACAAAACCGGCAAACACTTCCATCAAGCGCCGCTGAAAGGGCCGCTCCGCCTCGGGGATGCTGTCCCACGCGGCCATGGATGCGGCCCGCGGCGTGAGTTTCGTGTTGGCAGGAATCCAACCGAGCTCCTTCTGGCGCGTGAAGATCGCGCTCCCGCATGGCATCCCAGCCGTCGTCGAACCTGCCTTTGTACTTGTCGGCCCAGGCCTTGAAGATGTGGTGCGGGCCGTGCGCGGCGCCGGGCGCCCAGTACATGAGGAAGGGTTTGTCGGGGGAAAAGGCCTGGTGCCGCTTCAGCCACGTCGACCGCCTTGGCTGCCATGTCCTCGCTGAGGTGGTAGCGCTCGTCGTGCGGCGGCTCGACCGGGTTGAGATTCTCGTAGAGCCGGGGCTCCCACTGCGAGGTTTCGCCGGCGAGAAAGCCGTAGAAGTAGTCGAACCCGTGTCCGGTCGGCCAGCGGTCGAACGGGCCCATGGCCGTGGTCTGGTCCGCAGGCGTGTTGTGCCATTTGCCGAAGGCCGCCGTCTTGTAGCCGTAGTGGCGTAACGTCTCGGCGATGGTGGCGGACGTCTTCGGGATGACGCCGGTGTAGCCGTCCCAGTCCACGGCGCGTTCTGCGATGGTGCCGGAGCCGACGCGCTGGTGGTTGCGCCCGGTCAGCAGCGCGGCGCGCGTGGGCGAGCAGATGGACGTGGTGTGAAAGGCGTTGTAGCTGATGCCCTCGTTGGCCAGACGCGACAGCGTCGGCGTGTGGATCACGCCGCCGAAGGTCTCCGGCAAGCCGAAGCCGACATCGTCGAGCAGGATGATGAGGATGTTGGGCGCATCTTTCGGCAGGCGGTTCGGCTCAACACGCCGCTGGTGCGTGGATTCCTGCAAGGTCGGTCCGGCGATGCTGGCGGACGGCGTCGGCGGAAACGGCAGCACGGAGCCATCGGACTGCACAGGGGCCGCCTTGTCCTGTGCCAACGCATCCGCCAGCCAGCCAGGCGCGACCGGCCAGCCGAGGAGTCTCCCGAGCACGACAACCACGGCTATCAAGAAAGTAGTTCGCTTCATCGTGTTACCTCTCTGAAAACGGGACGTGCTATCGTCTTGTTCAATCCGCACCTACTTGGCCTGGTGCGCTTCGGGGAACTTCCACTCTATTTCTTCGGATAGGCGATTTTCGTCGTGCCGATGGTGCCGTTGAACGCGAACGGCGCCTGGTCGTAGTAGTCGAGCGACACGGGCGAACCGAGGTCGCTGCCGAGGTCGAGGCAGTCGTTCGAGGTGAAGTGGTATCCGGCAGTCAGCGGCACCTGGCCTTGCGCCACGATCTGGCCATTCACCTTCATGGTGATGTCCATCGGCCCACCGATCTTGGCGGTCAGCTTCGACTCGACCTCGATTTTCACCTTGCCGGTCGGCAGCTTGTCCTTGGCCCTGATCTTCGTGCGAGAGACCTCGAAGAGGTTGTATTCGTAGCTCAGCACGCCGTCCTTCACGTACACGGTGAGGCCGCCGGAGAACGCGCCGAAGGCGTAGAGCACGCCGTTGGCGTTGGCGGGCACATCCACTTCCATGCTGACCGTGTTGTCGAACTTGCCCAGTTTGGGCGCGGCGGTCTCCGGCACCCGGTTCATGGCGCCGGTGAAGGTCCATTCCGAGTATGGTGTGGCGGGCGCGTCCTCCGGGTGGAACATCACCGTGGACCACAGGCCGCCGCCGATGGGCAGGTTCTTGTTCTTGGTGGATTCGAGCAGGAAGAGGTCCTTCATCTGCGCGAGCTTTTCCGGCATCTTCGCGGCGAGGTCGTTGGCCTGGCTCCAGTCTTCGTCCAGGTTGTAGAGTTCCCACTTGTCCTTTTCGGGCGACCATTCGTGCGCGCCCTTCGGCACGCCGGACACCCACGGTTCGCGCGGGCCCATGGCGCTGGCAAACCAGCCGTCGTGGTAGATGCCGCGGCTGGCCATGATGTCGAAGAACTGCGTCTTCCGCCGGCCCGTGGCCTTCGCGTCGGCAAAGGTGTAGGCCATGCTGACGCCATCGATCGAATCCTGCTGGCACGCCGTTGACCACGCGCGGCGGGGTGATCTTCGTCAGTTCGTAAATCGTCGGCACGATGTCGATGACGTGGTGGAACTGCGAACGCGGCGTGGCGTCGGGCTTGATGCCCTTGGGCCACGAGACGGCCATCGGCTGGCGGGTGCCGCCGAAGTGCGCACCGACGAGTTTGGTGGACTTGTATGGGGTGCTGCCCGCCCAGGCCCAGCCGGCGTGATACATGTTGTCGGTCTTCGGCGAGCCGAGCGCATCGAGCCCGCCCAGTTCCTTCAAGGCTTCAAGGTGCTGGGAGATCTTGGTCGGAATCCCGTTCTGCGCGAGTTTCTCGCTGATGGTGCCGTTCAGGCCTTCGGCGGAGGAGCCGTTGTCGCCCCAGATGTAGAAGATGAGCGTGTTGTCCAGTTTCCCCTGCCGCTCGATTTCATCAATGATCCGTCCCGCGTTGTAGTCGGCGTGCTCGGTGAAGCCGGCGAAGACTTCCATGAGGCGGCGCTGGAAAGGTCTTTCATCCTCGGGGATCGATTCCCAGGAGGCCATGGTGGCGGGACGCGGCGTGAGTTGGGCGTTCTGTGGAATCCAGCCCTTCTCCTTGGCGCGCTTGAAGACGCGCTCGCGGTACGCGTCCCAGCCGTCGTCGAACTTGTCCTTGTATTTGTCGGCCCATTGCTTCATCACCTGGTGCGGGCCGTGCGATGCGCCCGGGGCCCAATACATGAGGAACGGCTTGTCCGGCGCGAAGGCCCGCTGTTCGCGCAGCCACTTGATGGCGTCCTCCGCGATGTCCTCGGTGAGGTGGTAACCTTCGCGGTGTAACTCGTGCGGGCTCACCTGGGTGGTGTTGCGCACCATCTGCGGTTCATACTGCGAGGCCTCGCCGGCGAGGAAGCCGTAGAAATACTCGAAGCCGTAACCGGTCGGCCAGTAGTCAAACGGCCCCTTGGAAGTGATCTGTTCCTCGGGCGTGTTGTGCCACTTGCCCCAGGCCCCGGTGTTGTAGCCGTAGTTCTTGAGCACTTCGGCGACGGTCGCCGACGATTTCGGGATGGTGCCGCTGAAGCCGTCGAAGTCGTTGGCCAGTGCGGCGATCTGGCCGTTACCGACGCGCGTGTGATTGCGCCCGGTCAGCAGCGCTGCCCGCGTGGGCGAGCACATGGCCGTGGAGTGGAAGCGGTTGTAGGAGACGCCTGTCTTCGCCACGCGATCGAGCGTCGGCGTGTTGATTTCGCCACCATAGGTCGAGGGCGTACCCGGCCCGACATCGTCCATCAGGATGATGAGGATGTTCGGCGCGCCCTCGGCCAGGCGCTTTGGCTCGACGCGTTTCTTGTAGATGGAATCCTGCATCGTCAGCCCCGCAGTGGAGCCGGACGGTGCGGGTGGAAAGGGCAGGACTTCTTGTGCCGTCGCCGTTGCCGCGAACACCATGCCCAGCGCGAGGGTGAGGACGGATAGTCGCTTGCCGGCTTTCATGTTCATATCGCATTACTCCATTGGCGTCTCGTTGACCGTCTGCGCTTCGGGAAACTTCCACGCCCCGTCGAGGATTTCCTTCGCGGCCAGTACAGCGTACGACGTCGTTCCACCCTTTCATACTGGGCAGAGCTCTCTTCTCCTTCGATCACTGGCTCCCCGAAGGCTTGCTCAGCGCCTCGATCGCCTTGTCGATGGTGAAGCTGCCCGGCCGCTGGCGGGGCGGGAACTCCTTGAAGCTGGCGAGGAAGTTGCCGACGATCCCCTGTGATCGGAACGGCGTAGAAGGCGTGGCGATACCACCAGTCGTTGTATCCCATGCCTTCCTGGCCCCGTTCGGTCGGATCGGATCGGAGGTCGAAGAAGATCGGGGCGCGTAGCGTCTCGAACGGCTTGCGCCACACGTCGATGCCGGTGGCGTTCTGCACCATGAAGTGGACCTTCAGCCGGTCGTAGCGGACGGCCAACAGGTCGCCGTCATCGCTGAAGTAGAAGAACTCCCGCCGCTTGCTCGGGCCCTTGCCGGCGAGGAGATCGCTCTGATCGTAGCCGTCGAGATGGACTTTGAACGTGTCGTGTTGCCGGCCGTGTACCCGCTCAGCAGCTTCTCCTTGATCCCGGGCACCCCGGCGGCTGCGAGCAGCGTCGGCATCCAGTCTTCTCCGGCGACGATGTCGGTGATCACGGTCCCGGGCTTGACCACTCCCGGCCAGCGGATCATGGCCGGCACGCGCCAGCCGCCCTCCCAGTTGGTGTTCTTCTCGCCGCGGAACGGCGTCGCGCCGGCATCCGGCCAGAGGCAGACCATCGGACCGTTGTCGGTCGTGTAGACGACGATCGTGTTGTCGGTGAGCCCGGCTTTGTCGAGGTGGTCGAGGAGCTGTCCGATCTGGCCGTCGTGCTCGATCATGCCATCGGCATACTCCCCCAGCTCGGTCTTGCGGTTCTCCTGCCGCACATGCGTGAAGTTGTGCATGCGGGTGGTGTTGAACCAGACGAAGAACGGCTTGTTCGCTTTCTTGGCGCGGTCGATGAAGTCGGTGGTGGCGGCGAGGACTTCCGCGTCGATGCGTCTCCATGCGCTTCTTGGTCAGCGGGCCGGTATCCTCGATCTTGCCGTCCGCCGAGCTCTTGATGACACCGCGCGGCCCGAACTTCTTTCTGAACTCGGGATTCTTCGGGTAGTCCTCGTTCTCCGGTTCCTCTTCGGCATTGAGGTGGTAGAGGTTGCCGAAGAACTCGTCGAAGCCGTGCGCCGTCGGCAGGAACTCGTCGCGGTCGCCGAGGTGGTTCTTGCCGAACTGGCCGGTCACGTAGCCCTGCGGTTTCAGCAGCTCCGCGATGGTCGGGTCTTCCTTCTGCAGTCCCTGCGGCGCGCCGGGCAGACCGACCTTCGACAAGCCGGTCCGGAAGGGAACCTGGCCGGTGAGGAACGCCGAGCGCCCGGCAGTACAGCTCTGCTGGCCGTAGTAGTCGGTGAAGATCGCACCTTCCCTGGCGATGCGATCGATGTTCGGCGTCGTGTAGCCGATCACGCCGCGGCCATAGGCACTCACATTGAGGATGCCGATGTCGTCGCCGAAGATGACGAGGATGTTCGGCCGCTGAGTCTGGGTGCTGGCCGCTGGAATCCACAGCAATGGGGCGCACAGCAGCACACTAAGAACAATGAGACCTCTTCTCATCACAGTTCTCCTTGAGGCGGTCAGAGGTTTCTCCCTGCGTCGGACCCGCGTGCCCCCCAGGTCCATCCTGCAGCGTCCGCAGAAGCTTTCCCCTCACGCGGTCGGCTGGCAGTGGAAGCGTCTCTTGGGGAAAGCAGCTACTCCGGTGAGGTCCTTACGATTACCCGATCTCGCAGTGGCTTCGATACCTACAAGTAATATATAATTGGGTGTCCGTTCATAGATACCCACAGAGCGTTCATAGCGTGTTCCGAAGTGTTCACGAGCTGTTCCATTTTGGCAACGCAGGGAGCGGTGATGGAGTCGACGCACCAGTTGCTTTCTGGATCCTTCCGTCTGGACCCTGGGCGATTGAACTGAAAAGTCTTGGTGCATCGTTCGCACATTGGAGGGGCCGGCTGATGAATGTTAGAGTGAACGCCAACACGCGTGTGTCGTCCGCACTGAGCTGGCATACCTTTGCCCTACCTGCCGTCCTGGTCGTTGCCCTGTTCTCCTCCGGATGTGCGACGAAGCTGGTGGGTGAGCCAAGCACGCTCAGGAAGCCGGGTGTTCCGGATTTCGGCACAGGCAAGGCCTATAACCGGCCCTATACGGTGAAGGGACAGTGGTATTACCCCATGACGAGCGCCACAGGCTATGCTGAGTACGGTATTGCGTCCTGGTATGGGTGGGAGTCCGGAAATCGGACAGCGATGGGGGAGTATTTCGATCCCGGTCGACTTACCGCCGCTCACCGCACATTGCCTCTTCCGACGAAAGTGCATGTGACCAACCTCGAGAACAAGCGCTCGGTCGTGGTGGTGGTGAATGATCGCGGCCCATTCATCGGGAACCGCCTGATTGATCTTTCCCAAGGAGCGGCGCAACAAATCGGCATGAGTGGTAAGGGGACAGCGCGTGTCAAAGTGGTGGCAATAGACTCTGACTTTTCCGCCCGATGAGCCATAGAATACACTCCGAAAACTTGCAGGAGCTGCAGACATCAGCACCCAGGCCCGATGCTGCTGACCAAGACTGCGGCCTCCCGTGCCGGTACGATCACACGGGACAATCGCTGCCCCTTCACTGCATAGTGCCCGCCGTTCCAGACGCCCTCAAACACCATCCCGGTGGGCACGATTCCGGTCATATCGAGGTCAACGATGGCCGTCCGCCTCTGCGTGTTCACGATGACTATCGCGCACTGCTCCGGCAGCGTCCGTGCAAAGGCATACACGCCGCCGCTGGCGTGCAGGCGCTGAAAGGCTCCTGCCCGCAAGGCTGGGTACCGATGTCGCAAGGCGGTCGCCCGGCCATAGAAGGCCAGGAGGTCGTGGTCCCATTGGCCCTGGTCATGCCAGGGAAAGGCGGCACGGCAGAATGGGTCTTTGGCGGCGCTCATGCCGATCTCATCGCCGTAGAAGATACAGGGCGCTCCAGGCATGGTCATCTGGCAGAGCACGCATAGGCGCAGGGCGCTCTTCTCATCCCCCACGATCCAGAGGGCACGGGCAGTGTCATGGCTGTCGAGCAGATTCAACTGCGCATAGTTGACCTGCCAATCATACCGCGTATAAAGCTCGTCGATCTGGCGGGCGAAATTCGCCGCCGTCAATGGCGTTAATGGGTAGCTGCCCTGTCGGTAGCCATGGACCAATGTCCGGGCCCCACAGAAACCCAACACGGCTCGACTGAACGGATAATTCATCACCGCATCAAACTGATCCCCTTGCAACCACGTCTCGGCCGGATGCCAGATTTCCCCGCACAGGTATGCCTCAGGATTCACCCTCTTCACCACCTGGCGAAACGCCTGCCAGAAGCTGACATCGTCGATCTCGGTGGGGACGTCTAACCGCCACCCATCGATGCCGAACGCAACCCAGTAGCGGGCGACCTCCAGCAGGTACTCCCGCACCCCGGGGTTGCGGATGTTGAACTTGGGCAACGCCGGCAGTCCCCACCAGCAATCGTAGTTTGGGGGATGCCTGACGTCACCGGGATAGGCATGCAGGGGCCAGCCACGGATGAGGAACCAGTCGAGATAGGGCGAGTTTGCGCCATTTTCGAGAATATGGTGAAAAGCCCAAAAGCCACGACTGGCATGATTAAAAACCCCATCGAGGACGACTCGCATGCCGCGGTCGTGTGACTCATCCAAGAGCTTTCGCAGGGCGGCATTGCCGCCGAGCAGGGGGTCGACCTGGTAGTAATCGTAGGTGTGGTAGCGGTGGTTAGAGGCCGAGGCAAAAATGGGGGTCAGGTACAGCGCGGTCACACCGAGTGCCCGCAAATATTCGAGTTTGTCGACGATTCCAAGCAGGTCACCGCCCTGGAATCCCTGCTGCTCCGGGGGACTGCCCCAAGGCTTGAATTGCATCCCGCACGGAGGCGTGCTGCCCGGATTGCGAGCGAAGCGATCAGGAAAGATTTGATAAAAGATAGCATGCTTCACCCAGTCTGGTGTGTGAATGTCCATGGAGGTCTGGCTCCCAAAACAGATGGGCGAACTCAACCCGCCCCTCAGTCGATGTGTCAGGTCTCATAAAGCTGACCGAGGGAATTTGCGTGCGCGGGTGTCACGGTGGACTCGGACCTAATCTAGCAGAAGGCTCATCGGGGAGAAAGCAGGGGACCTTCTAGGCCCCGGCAGAAGGGCCATGTGGCGCCCCTTAATTCTCGACTTCACGGCATACCCATGATAGAGTGCTCCGATGAGGCAAGAGAGTTGGGAGCAGGGCCAACGGACTACGAACGAGTATGGGAAGGAGACGGACATGGCACAACGGGTTGTCGTCGCGGGAGGGGGTATCGTTGGCGCAGCGATCGCATACTATCTGGCGCGCGCCGGAGCACAAGTCACGTTACTCGAGCGCGAACAACCCGGCCGCAAGACCTCGAACAACTCCTTTGCCTGGGTGAACGCGTTTTCGCGGACGACGCGCAGCTATTACGACTTTGCACGTCGTAGCGTCGAGCTGTATCACCAACTTCCTGACGAGCTCGGCATCGACATGGAGTTGCACTGGCATGGTGGTATCCACTGGGTGGACCAGCCAGAGGCGGCGCAGGCGATGCAGGCTCGGGTGCAGGAGTTGCAGAGTTGGGGCCATGCGGTGGAGATGATCAGCCGCGATGAGATCATGGCGCGTGAGCCTCTGTTACGTCCGATACTCACCGCTGCCTGCTTTTCTGCCTCTGATGGGGCAACGCATCCGCCGTCGGTCATCAAAGCGCTGCTTCAGCGTGCTCAGACGCTTGGTGTGGAGGTCCGCACCGACACCAGCCTGGTTGGAGTGGAAGTCCGTAATGGCCATGTCACCGGGGCCCGTCTCCCCTCTGGCGTGCTTGCGGCAGATGTCGTGGTCAATGCCGGTGGATCTGACGCTGCCGCCATCGGGGCCATGGCTGGGATTCGGATTCCGATGTTTCCCAAGCCGGGTACGCTTGTGCTCACCGTGCCGTTGCCACCGTTGCTACGTACCGTTGTCCATACTCCGAGCATCCACCTCCGTCAGCAAGCCGACGGACGCATCCTCCTGGGCGAATCGTGGAGCATGGACACGGAGGATACAGACCTGTCATTGACGCGTGGCCAACAACTGCTGGCCAGAGCCGCGTCCTTCCTGCCAGAGCTGGCCCAGGCGCATGTGGAGACCATGAAGATTGGGGTGCGGCCGATGCCTCAGGATGAACGACCCATCGTCGGTCCGGTGCCTGGCATCAGCGGATTTTATGTGGCGGTCACCCACAGCGGCGTGACTTTGGCTCCCTTCGTGGGGCGATTAGCAGCGCAAGAGATCACCACCGGTCAAGCGAGCCCAGAGCTCGCGGAGTATCGCATCGAACGCTTTGGGGTGCTGGCATCGGCCTGAGGTCAGCCGCTCGATCAGCCATGGCCACCCTCACCCTAGCCCTCTCCCAGAAGGAGAGGGGACGAAAAACCTCCGCGCGAATGCCCGCCCTTGGGGAGAGCGAACACTGCTTGGGTACTCAATCTGGTACTCCGGGTACCAGCGGGACAGGGAACAGGATTACGCCTCTACCGGCTCACGTAGTGGAAAGCGCTCGGGACGCAGTAAATCGAGATGCGAAGACAGCACGTGGTCGACTAGCCATTGCTTCACCAGCAGGCCCGTCATGGGTCCCAGCAGGATGCCATTACGGTAATGCCCGACGGCAAGGATAAGCCCTGGTAGCTCCGCTACTGGCCCCACCAGTGGCAGGCCATCGGGAGAGCCTGGCCTCAGGCCGGCCCAGCTCCGTATCACCGGCTGATCCATCATCCCTGGTGCGATGTGGCGTCCAGCTTGAATCAATTCTTCCAGGCCCTCCAACGTCACCTCCTTACGAAACCCCACATCTTCGACGGTGGCGCCGATCAAGGTTTCACCATCGGGTCGCGGCACCAGATACATGTGGCGTCCATAGATGATCTGGCTCACCGTCCGCGGCACCGTGCGCACTGCCAGCATCTGGCCACGCATCGGTTTGACTGGCAGCAGCAGGCCCAACGGTCGGAGGAGGTCACTCGACCATGCGCCATTGGCGACGATGACAGCCGCGGCGTACACTGTATCGGTGGGCGTCTGGACACCCACGACGCGTTCCCGCTCGCGAATGAGGGCCAGAGCCGGTGTACCGCTGCGGAGCTCGGCGCCGGCGCGACATGCGGCTTCGGCCAGGGCGATGGTGAGCCGCCCATTATGGACATGGGCTTCGTCCAGGTAACGAACGCTCCCTTGCAGGTCTGGCGCAACGGCGGGCTCCAGGGCCAGCGTCTCCTCACGACTTAGGCGCTCGATCCGCAGCCCCGCCTGTGTTTGGACAGCATAGCAACGATCTGCAGCGCGGACTTCGCCCGCTGTAAACAGTAATTCAAGCAGGCCCCAGCGGCAAAATCCCACATCGATGCCGGTCCGTTCACGCAAGTCTTCCGCCAGCTGGGCATGCAGCTCACGCGCCTCGACGTGCAATTGATAGCGGTCACCCAGGTTGGTCACCCCATGCTGGCCCGAGAGCATGCCTGCAGCGGCAGCGGACGACTCCTCGCCGATTCCCCCCCGCTCCAGCACGCAGACCTGCATGCCTGCCTTGGCCAGTTCGAATGCGATGCTACAGCCGACGATGCCGGCTCCGACAATAGCGACATCTCTGGTACTTGCCATGACCACTGATCCTTCTCCATGCGTCCGGCGACATGTGACGCTCGTCGGGTGACGGTATCGTTGCCCTGCTTCGGATGGTCGAGCAGTGTCGGCAGGGCATTGCGCGCCCGCCGTAGCGCCGAAGGGTGACCCACTCTATCGAAACCCACCCACAGTGTCAACGGCACCCTGTCAACGCGCCGTATGCCCCCTCGCTCCACCAACCCGTACAGGCCTCAATTGGGCGTTTACATTCGACGTAAACTTGTGTAGATTAACTTGCATAGAGGTCCATCAATATGTCTCATGTCTGGCGCGGCACCTGCGTTATCTGGCCGAGCTACGAGACGCGGCAACAGTCACGCGCGCCAGAGCCTGCAGCTATGGGAAACAATTCAACTCCCTTCCATACGATGGACGATACCTCGACATCGTGGCACAGTAAGGGGAATGGGTATGAATGGACTGGAAGTCACTGTAGGCATCGGTGGGGCCGCCGGTGATGGCAATGCCGCGACCGGCGATACCCTGGCTAAGGTGTGTGCCCGCCTGGGGTTGCACGTCTTCGTCTACAATAGTTACCAATCGATCATCCGCGGCGGGCATGTGTGGCTCCGGATGCGCATCGCCGATGAAAAAGTGGAATGCCACGGCGATCATCTCAGCCTGATGATGGCGCTCAATCAGGATACGCTGAATCAACACACCTCCGAAGTCAATGCCAACGGTGGTATCCTGTATAACAGTGATAAGCTGCAGGTCGCGCAAGACGATTTACAGTCAGGGGTCGTACTGTATCCCTTCCCGGTCAAGGACCTCAGCGAGAAATTCGGCCGCAACCCAATCATGCAAAACACGGTGTTGCTGGGTGGTCTGTTATGGCTGATCGACCTCGATTTCGATGTCCTCGAAGGTATGCTGCGTGAGACCTTCCGGCGTAAAGGGGATAAGGTCGTCGATGCCAATGTCGGCGTGGCACGTGCAGGCTACGAATATGCCATCGAACACTATGCCAAGCGCGGCTATCGCTGGCAGCTGAGCGGTAAGCGACGTATGGTGGTCTCCGGCAATGAGCTCTTTGGCATGGGCGCCTTGGCGGCTGGGTGCAAATTTTACGCGGCCTACCCGATGACGCCGGCATCGTCGATTTTGCATTGGCTGGTCCGTTATGGACCGCGGCATGGCATGGTGGTCAAACAGGCAGAGGATGAGATCGCCGTCATGAACATGACGGTGGGGGCCGGGCATGTCGGTGCGCGCGCGATGTGCGGCACATCCGGCGGCGGGTTCGCGTTGATGACCGAGGCGGTGGGACTGGCGGGGATGACGGAAACACCCGCGGTAGTGATATCTGCGCAGCGTGGCGGACCGTCTACCGGTCTCCCGACGAAGACTGAGCAGGCCGACCTGAATCAATTGTTTGGAGCCTCACAAGGGGAATATCCACGCGCCATCTTTGCCCCGGTCGATGCCGTCGACTGCTATTACAGCATCATTGAAGCTTTCAACATCGCTGAAAAATATCAATGCCCGGTGCTGATCGCCTCCGACCTGCTCCTGTCTGAGCACCGCGAAACCGCTGATCCGGAGGCCTTTACCTTTGATGTACCGATCGACCGCGGCGAGTTGATCACTGATGCCACCCCCCCCGATTACAAGCGCTATCGCTTTACCGAGTCGGGCGTCTCTCCGCGCGTGTTGCCGGGACACGAGGGAACGGCGTACGTCGCCCCCAGCGACGAGCATGACGAGCAGGGGATCTTGATCAGCGATGAGTACACCAACCCAGCCATTCGCAAAGCCATGATGGAAAAACGCATGCGCAAGGTCGATGGTATCCTCCGCGAACTACCTGCCCCAGAGCTGCAAGGTCCAGCCGAGGCGGATGTGACGCTCGTGGGCTGGGGCTCGACACAGGGTCTCATTCGCGAGGCCGTTGCCCTATTGGCGGAAGAGGGCATCACCGCCAACCATCTGCAAATCAAGTATTTGGTGCCTTTCCATGCGGCTGAGGTGGAGGCCCTCCTGCAACGCAGTAAGTGTAAGATCGCTGTCGAACACAATTTCACTGGCCAGTTGGCCCGCCACATTCGTGCCGAGACGGGCATCAAAATGGATGAGAAGATTCTCAAATACGACGGGGAACCCCTTGAGCCCCATCACATCGTCGAGCGCGTAAAGGAGGTGCTCCATGCCTACAGTCGTTGAACTGCCCGTTACAGCCTACAAAGGTCCGGTTGACCCCGATTGGTGTCCTGGCTGCGGCGACTTCGGGGTGCTGCGTGGGCTGCAACGGGCCGCAGGAAAACTGGGGATCCAACCCAAAGATCTCATGGTGGTCTCCGGCATCGGTTGCTCATCGAACCTACCCGGATACATTCATGCGTATGGTTTCCATGGTTTGCATGGCCGAGCAGTCGCGCTCGCCACTGGAATGAAGCTCGGCAACCCCGACCTGAACGTGGTCGTGACCGGCGGGGACGGCGATGGCTATGGCATCGGCATCGGCCATTTCATCCACGCCATGCGTCGGAATATGGACCTGACCTACATCGTGATGAATAACATGACGTATGGATTAACCACAGGGCAGGCCTCCCCGACGACACCGAAGACCACGGCGACGAAGTCCACCCCGGAAGGGAACATCGAATCGCCCATCAATCCCTTGGCCCTAGCCCTGGTGGGCGGGGCGACATTCATCGGACGCGGTTATTCGGGAGAAATCAATCACCTCACCGACCTCATCGCCCAAGCGATCGAGCATAAAGGCTTCTCATTGGTCGATGTGTTCAGTCCCTGTGTGACGTATATGAACATGTACCAATTCTTCAAACCCCGTGTGTACAACGTCAACGAGACCGAATACGACTCGTCCGACTGGCACAAGGCCATGCCCAAGACCTATGAATGGGGAGAGAAGATCCCGCTTGGCGTGTTTTATCGCACCGAAGCACCCACCTACCACGAACAAGATTCATCATATAAACTTGGAACTCCGGTCACGCAGACGCTCGGCTTGACCGCTGAGCAAGGGCAAGTGTTGGTGAAGAGCTTCATGTAAATTCCGTGCTAAGTGTTGTGTTCGGAGTGTGCAGTATCGCCAAGGCTGAGCCCTCAGGACGCAGCACTTAGTATTGACACGTTATTCGAAGGGACCTGCGCATGCGTGTCGAGGCCAAGCTGAAGGAGTTGGGGTTGGAACTCCCGTCGACTCCACGTCCTGCCGCTAACTATGTGGGAGCTGTCCAGACTGGTAATTTGCTCTTCATCTCCGGCCATGTCCCGACGAAAGATGGCGAATTCACCTATCTTGGCAAGGTTGGGAAAGACCTGAGCATCGAGGAAGGCTACGAGGCCGCGCGCCTGGTTGCGCTCAACTGTCTTGCCTCCGCGAAGAGTGTGATCGGTGACCTGGATCGCATCACACGCGTGGTAAAAATCCTCGGCATGGTGAACTGTACCGAAGACTTCGACGACCATCCCAAGGTTATCAATGGCGCCTCAGAATCTCCTGGTGCAACTGTTCGGCGACTCGGGCCGGCATGCACGTTCGGCAGTGGGGATGCAAGCCCTGCCCTTTGGCATCGCTGTCGAGATCGAAATGATCTTTGAGGTGGTATAGGTACTGACTCGCCCCGCTCTGGAAGAGTCCTTTGCCGCCCGCCATAAATGTAGTCACGACTGCCAGAGCGCCGCAACGAGCGTCGCCGCGATGCTCTGGCGATGAACACACCCTCTAGTCGAATGAATGCATGTAATAGGCTATCCCGCCTTGCACACTGACGCTATGGACATCTATGGCCGGCTCAGGAGGGGCGAATTCTCGCGAACCCTCGCCTTGTGTCATCTGCAGGCGCTGATGTAAGAGGGAGCTCGCTGCCACTTCGTCCAGGAAAACATAATAGCCCTCGTAGACCAAGGCTTGGGCCACCTCATGCGCCTGCCTACGGGCCTGGAAGGGACCGATCCGGACCCGATGGTAGCTCCCCAATGGACCGTCGCGTGTCGCGATATAGACCGCAGAATGGGTCCCCTGTAACTGTTCCATCATCTCTTGGGCATGTTCGAGATCGAGAAAGGCGCCCACCTGGACTTCATACATCACGGCATCATTGGCATTGCGGAGTTCGAAGGCCTCCTCGGAGACGATGACCTCTACCTGCCCTACACCGCGACTCAACAAGCCAATACTGTCGGCTGCAGCGCGTGACAGGTCAATGATCCTGTGCCAGGTCTGCGCGAAGGGACCACGGTCATTAATTTTGACCTCCACGGCTTCGTTTGTCTCGAGATTGGTCACGATGACCTTGGTGCCTAGCGGTAAATCGCGATGAGCGGCAGTGAGTTGCATCATCGAAAAGCGCTCACCACTGGCGGTCTCGCGTCCATGAAAACGGTTGCCATACCATGAGGCCATGCCCACCTGCCCACGATTGGAGACCCACCGATTGGCATCGGCATGCGGAGCGGACAAAACTAGCACTTTACACGCAGCCACCACAGCGAATAAGAGCCGTTTTCGGTTCATATGCCACCCCCGTATCGTCTTCATTCAACATGCAGCATATCCGCATAGCATCAGTTCCAGATTGCCACGATCAACGAGCACTGCGACATTGTACGGTGACAATGTTCTGCACCCCGGGGGGGAATCTTCGGCGCAGAACTCGATGTGACAAGCCTCCCAACTACGGTTCTACATTGTGCCGTGTGACAATTGAAGCTTAAGAGCGTGTGGGGGCCTACGATATCGTCTTTATCCCCTTTCTAGCCATACGAGCGCGATCGTACCCTTATCCTCCTGAACAACCTGTCGTGGCCCCATCGCTTACGACCGGAGGCGTACCGCTCTCCGCTGGGCCAACCAGTCTTGAATGTCCTCGAGACCCCGGGTATTCAGCACCCGCTCGGCAGTAACCCCAGCTTTACGAGCGATACCTACTCCATAGGTCACATCGCGCAGTCCATCGGGGCTGTGGGCATCCGGATTAATGCATGTGAGCAGTCCTTGCGTATGAGCGGCACGTAGATGGCGCCAATCGAGGTCGAGTCGGTGTGGATTGGCGTTCAATTCGATAATGACCCCCAGACGCATGGCTTCCGCAATCACGGCATCGACATCTAACGCGTAACCCTCGCGCGCCAGCAGCAGACGGCCGGTCAGATGGCCGATCATGGTGACGTAGGGATTGCGCATGGCCTTGATGATGCGCGCTGTCATCTCGGCTGCAGGCATATTGAAGCGCGAGTGCACGGAAGCCACGACAAAGTCCATCTGCATCAAGAGGTCGTCGGGATAATCCAGGGAGCCATCGGGGAGGATGTCGACCTCACTCCCCTTGAGAATGGTGAGCCCATCAAACATCGTGTTCACTCGATCGATGAGTCGATGCTGTTCGTGTACCCGGTCGGGCTCGAGACCATTGGCATAGCGTGCCGACTGGCTGTGGTCAGAAAGGCCTAAATAGCGGTAGCCCAACCCTTGAGCCGTACGCGCCATCTCCTCGATGGTCGCCATGCCATCGCTCCAGGTGGAATGCACATGAAACACACCTTGGATGTCCCGCTCATCGATCAGTCTCGGCAGGGCTCCGCGCGCAGCCGCCTCAATCTCTCCAAGGCCCTCACGTAGTTCTGGAGGGATGTAGCTCAGACCCAGCGCGGTGAAGATAGCTTCCTCCTCGTGGCATGCCACCAGCTCATGGCCACGTGTCAGACCGTCTGCCGCAAGGATGTAGCCACGCTGCCTAGCATACGCCTGGATGGCCGTGAGATAAGCTTGATTTCCGGTCAGCGCATGGAGAGCAAAGGGGAACGTCAGATCATCCACCAGATGAAGGTCAGCTTGCACACCACCCTGCGTATGGAGGCTCAGGTGCGAAGGCTTATCGATGAGTACCTCCCCGACCAGCGACCACTTGGCGACTAGGGCCCGCAGGCGCTCCTCCTGCATAGTACTGACCACCAGGTCAATCTGCTCGACGGTTTCTTGTCGGCGACGCAAGCTGCCAGCCAATGCCACCCGCGTCGTCAGCTGAGATGCCATGAGCGCATCACAGAGCGGTCGCGCCGCCTGCATGGCTTCGTGGCACAGATACTGGCCGCGATGTTGCTTCAGCTGGTCGATACCTTTGAGGATGTTCTCCTGGGTCTTCCGCCCGAAGCCTGGCAGATCCACCAGGCGGTTCTCATGGCAGGCATATTCCAGCTCACCCACCGTGGTAAGGCTGAGCTGGTCGTAGATGGCTTTGACTTTCTTCGGTCCCATACCCGGGATCGTCAGCATCTCCAGCAAGCCTGCAGGGACCTGCTGTTTCAGCGTCTCATAGTAGGGCAAATGTCCCGTCGTCATGAGCTCGCCGATCTTTTCCGCCAGTGCGATGCCGATGCCTTTAAGGCTCTGAAGTTTGCCGCTACGGGCGAGCTCCTGAAGTTGTGAGGTGTCGAGGCTGGCTATGACACGTGCCCCCGTGGTATAGGCCCGCGATTTAAACGGACTCTCGCCCTGCAGGTCAAGCAAAGTGCCAATTTCTTCAAGGATATGGACGATTTCCTGTTTTTCCATATCAGGCATGCAGCTCCCACTCATCAAAGCATGAGCCGACTATGTCAATGACGTGCTCGACGCGCCTACACCACAAGCAGTGCGTCAGTGTTCATCAGTGAAGGGAGCAGGCAGGGGTCGAGCCGGTGTTCTCGCAAGACAGAGGCCATCCGGCTGGTTCGGTACGACCGATGCCCGAATGGCATGGCCGACATAGGTCACGGCAGCTACTCGCCTGTCAACGACCTCAACCACGACGCTCTGGCGTCGGTAGAGATCGCCCTCATCTTCGTAGGCGTCAAGTGTGACGAGACTGACCGGATCGATATTGAGGAGAAGGACACCCTGGACAACGGCGCCGGTTTTGGGACGGATAAACGGGTATCCTAGGGGGGAGTTGACGCACTCAAAGCCGCTGAGCGTTGCGTCCACCCGCTCGAACTGTTTACCAGTGAGGGCTGTGACGCGCTCCGGGTCTGTGAGGGTGCCATAGACAAACAGGTGGATCGGCTCCTGGCTTGGCATGCGTCGTCCTCTTCGGTTACATTACAGGGCATAGGCGCCTGCTCGGGCCGATGAAACATCCTAGATTAACCCATCGACGCACAAAGCTCAAGATTTTTTTCTGTCACTCTGTCAACGGAGCATGAGCCCAGCCGCATGACAGCTCTAGGCGGAGACGCTGCAACTCGGCCGGTTGGCTAACGCCCTCGCCAAGTCGAGAGGGAATCGCGTCCGTCGGCGTGCTAGGGGAAATGTCAGGTCTCATATGACCCGTGACATTCCCCCCTCATCAGTGCTTCCCTTTGCGCGGACATCCCTTGCAATACCGACCCTTCTTCTTGTATGCCTTACAGCACGTATCCTTTCTGCTCATAGTTTTCCTATCTTCTCGCCAGCTCTGGAGGACGCCGTTGCCAACTGCCTCACGGCATTGAGGGTACAAGTGCAGCCGGTGTAACGACTAGCAATACCACTGGATCAGTCAGTATCCGTACCCCTGTCAGACTTGCACGTCTCTTGCTGCCCCCTCACCCGACTCCAAGACCATAGGCACGCCCCCAGCCCAGCCCAGCCATGGTGCTGCCACGAGGACGATATTCGCAGCCGACCCAACCCATGTACCCCAGATCATCGAGGAGGTCAAACAAATAGGGATAGTTGATTTCTCCTATGTCGGGTTCATGTCGGCCTGGATTGCCGGCAATTTGAATATGGCCAACCAGCGGCAGGTGCGTTTTGATCTCCTCGGCTAGATCACCACGCATGACCTGACAATGGTAGAGATCCATTTGCACAAACAGATTATCACTGCCGACTCGATCGATGAACTGGCGTGCTTGCGCTATGGTCGTGAGGAAATAGCCGGGATTGTCACGGGTATTGAGGGGCTCGATGAGTAAACGAACCCCGTGGGGCTTTAGCGTTTCAGCGGCCCAGCGCAGATTGCGCACAAACACCGCTTCACAGTCCTCCCGTGACACCCCTGCTGGAGAAGTGCCCGCCGTCGCATGCAGGCAGCGACAAGACAACGCCTGGGCATACCTCAGGCCACGCTCGACACACTGGGCAAACACCTCTTCTCGTCCCGGCAAAGCGGCGACCCCACGTTCACCCCGCGCGGGGTCCCCTGGCGGCAAGTTACACAGCGCCTGTTCAAGACCGTATGTCTGCAGTCGTGCGGCGATGTCTTCGGGTGGCGCTTCGTAGGGGAAGCCGTGCTCGACCCCACGGAAGCCGGCACGCGCCGCCGCCTCAAAACGGTCGAAAAAGCTCACTTCCTGAAACAGAAAACCCAAATTGGCAGAGAATCGAGGCATCGTCACATCTCCCGGAGCGAACATGTTTGCCGCGTCTGCACTCTGCACCCAAGGCTGATGGGCCGAGGCAAGACCCAGTGGCGATCACACGACGGCATTGGATGAGTCGAGGCTCACAGTCCTGGTAATTCTCACCTCCCCAGCGACCTGACGGGGGAGGAAAACAATGGTATGCCATCACGGAATTTCGTGTGGAGTATAGCAAAAATCGAGCAGATTTTCTCCGCTGTGCGTCGAGCACATCACCGGGAAGGGCGCCCCCAACAGTCGTGCAGCCTGCGGTCCTACCAGCTTGCCTTTACCTGGCAGATACGGTATGTAGGAGGCTAGCAGGAGTTCTGAATCCATCGCGAGCAGGCTGGTCCAAGCTGCCGAAAATGGGCAGGGGGCGTGCAGAGGGTTCCGCCGGCCTGGTGCACGAACTGAATCGCCGCGAACCCCACCGAGGCGCGCCCTCCTGGACCCTCAAATGGCTATGCATTCGGCCGGCTCAGCAAGCAACTGAGGCCATTCGTAGCTGCTATCGAATCCCGTGTGGAGATCCAGCCATGACCAGTTTACGCTTTGGTCAGTCGGCGCCTGACTTCACCCTGCCATCCACCTCGGGCGCCGACATCACGCTGTCGGCGCTCCGAGGGCAGGACGTGGTGCTGGTGTTTTACTGCTTCGACTGGGGCAGCATTTGAACGCCGGAGCTCCTCGGCCTGGTCAAGGTCGATCCGGAGATCCGGCAGCGTGGCGCAACGATCCTGCCCATCAGCGCCGATAGCCCCTTCTCGCACGCCGCCTACGCCAAGGCCCAGGGATTCCCCTTCCCGCTCCTAAGCGACATCCACCGCACCGTGATCCAAACCTATGGCGTCCTCGACGAGGCCCGCAATGTAGCCTGGCGCTCTACCTTTGTGGTAGATCGGGACGGCATGCTACGCTGGGGGCAGGTCGGCGATCGTCAGATGACACGTGACGGAACAGAAATTTTGCGCGTCCTCGATCTGGTGGCACGTTTGCGGGCTACATGAACGGGAGTGTGCGATTCGCACAGGCGAAAGTGGGGTGGGTTTCTCTTGCTGGAGCGCTGCGCTCCACGCTGTGGTGAGGGCAGCGCTGTCCAGAGCACCGGTTGGCCGCTGCCCCCCTTGCAGGGGACCGCGACCTCCCTCTTACCTAATCGCCCCCACCGTAAACCCCGCAATAAAGCGATCCAGGAAAAAGTTGTAGAGGATGGCCACCGGCACGCTGGCGATCAGACAGCCAGCCATAAGCGGCCCCCAGTAATAGACGTCGCCCCGGACTAGGTCGGTCGGCACTCCGACGCTGATGGTCTTTTGGGAGGCCGAGGTGATGAAAGTCAGGCCATAGACGAACTCCTGCATCACCAGCGTGAAGGTAAAGATGATGGCGGTGAGAATGCCGGCCAGTGACAGCGGCAGCACCACGCGGACGATCGCCCCCAGGCGGGTACAACCGTCCACACGTGCCGCTTCTTCGATATCGCGCGGGATGGATTTGAAAAATCCCATCAGCAGCCAGGTGCAAAAGGGGATCGTGAAGCTGGGATAGACGACGACGAGCGACCAGAGCGAATCCTGCAAGCCGAGCGTGGCGATGACACGCGACAGGGGAATGAATAGTAGCGTTGGAGGCACCAGATAGGTCAGGAAGATAGCAATCCCCAGCGACTCCCCCCAGCGTCCAACCAAACGCGCCAGGCTGTAGGCCGCCGGCACCGCCACGCAGAGGGTGATCCCGACCACAATGGCGCCGACGAAAAAGGTATTCAGGAGCCAACGCGGAAACAGCGTTCCGAAAAAGAGCAGGTGGAGGTGCTCCAAGGTCGGGAGTTCATTGAAAATAAACGGGTTATTTTGCAAATTATACAGGTCGCTCGTACGCTTGAAGGCGGTGATGAGCATCCAGTAAAAGGGGAAAGCGGCGAATATCGTGAAGAACGTGACCACGGCTAAGAGCGTGCTGCGCACACCAAAATCTTTGAGTTGTTTGGCAGGTGTCGGCGCCGGCATGTCAATCGACTTCAGTGCGCCGGGCGATGCGCAGCATGACAATAGCCACGGCTACTAACAACGGGAACAAAAAGATGGAGATGGCCGCTCCCTCGCCTAAATCTCCGCCGATAATCCCGACGAAGAACGCCAGGCTCCCCAGGACATGGGTAGAATCATAGGGGCCACCGCGTGTCAGCACATAGATCACCGTCATATCGGCGAAGGTAAACACGACCCCGAAGAGCACGGCGACGGTCATGATCGGGCGCAACATTGGCAGGATGATCTGGAACAGGCGACGCCAGAACCCTGCGCCATCGACCGCCGCCGCCTCCAGCACCTCCTGGGGCAGCGAGGTCAACCCCGCCAACAGAATGACCGTAGCAAAGGGGAACATGCGCCAGACATGCACGAGAATGACAGCGATCATCGCCAGGTCGGGTTCTCCTAACCAGTAGGGCCAGGAGTTTGGACCAAGGATGTGCAGGGCTTGCAGCGTCCAGTTGATGACGCTGTAGAGTGAGTCATACATCCACTTCCAGCCGATGGTTCCGAGGGCGATGGGCGCGACCCAGGGTAACAGCAGCAGGAAGCGCACCAGCGGCTTCCCCGCGAAGCGTTGCTGTAGGGCAAGCGCCATGATTTGGGCAAGGACCAGCACCAGAATCTGAGAGGTAAAGGTAAAGATAAATGTGTTCTTGAGGGCTTTGAGGAACGCTGGATTCTCGAGAATGCCCCTGAAGTTTTCCAATCCGACAAAGGATAAGGTTTGGCGACCGGTTGTGACATCGCTGACACTATACAGCAGCGCTAAACCAAAGGGAAAGGCGATGAGCGCCAAGATGTAGAGGATAGCTGGCGCCAACATGATTGGCCCCAGCCATTCGGCACGCTCGAGAAGATTGGCCATGCCTTTCCGTGACTGTTTGTTCACGCCATTCCCTCACCCTGACCCTCTCCCAGAGGGCGAGGGGACCTGAGGCTTACGCTTCGCCGGTGGGTCGGCCTGCCACCGCACGCAGGCTCTCCTCTCCCGAACGGCAAAGAGACCTAAGGGTTACGCTTTATCCCACTTCGCGAAGATGCGCTTCATCTCTCGCTCGGCGGCTTTGATGGCGTCTTCAGGGCTCAGATCATCCCTGGCGGCTTTGGCAAACATGGTCGGGATCACGAAGGTGCTGAAGACCTCGTCGATGGCAGCAGTGGAATAGCCCGGATAGCCAACATTCGTGGCATTGTCGATGAATGTGCCGAGGATCTTGTACTTGTCCGGCGGGTCGCCCTTCGGATCCTTGGCGATCAGTTCCTGCAGGTCGGGCACTGTTTTCGGGAAACTGGGAAAATTATAGAATTCGCTCTCCAGGAAGGCCGTGCGGTAGTTGTCGACAAGATCGAGGAAAAATTGCTTGGCGCCTTCTTTATTCTCTGCGAACTTCCAGATCACATACACGCTCATGACGTGTTCCAAGCCCATGCGGCGCACCGGTCCAGCCGGAGTCTTGGAGAGCTGGATTTTTTTGGACATCTCGGGCACGTCCCGTTCGGCGCTGCGGGTGATGGAAATGGCGTTCATCGCGAAGGAGCCCTTGCCTGCCAGCATAAAGCGGTTATTCGACGACACATCCCAGGTGAACACCTCAGGCGTCATCGCCTCCTGATATAGCGCGCGCGCGAATTTGACCGCCTCCAACGTCTCCTTCGAGTTGATCGTCAGCTGCCCTTCTTCGTTCTGCTCGTGCGCCCCGAACGAGTACATGATGGCACGCATGGCCATGCTCGTATCAAGCTCTTGCGACAGACCAATGCCGACGGGGTTGCCGACTTGCTGTTTGATCTTCGCCCCACCGATCCGCACGTCGTCCCACGTATCAGGAAACATGCCAACCGCGTCCCAGAGGTCCTTGCGATAGTTGCCCGGGTCGGGCACCCAACAGTCGGACACGCCAAAATATTTTTTCGTCTTCGGGTTATAAATGCTCTTCTGCGCCAGATCGACCATTTTCCCGTGCTTGCGTTCGATCTCTTGGATGATCTCGTTGTGCTCGATGACCTGTGTTTCGTACACCGCTGGAGGGTCGAGAAACATAAACAGGTCGTGGCCTTTTTGCGCCGCTACCTCAGCGGCCGCGCGGGCACGGATCTCGCCAGCCGAAATATGATCGACAACCACCTGGGTGTTGTGCTGCTGTCCCCATTCCTTGGTGAATGTCTTGTCAAACCACTCATCATACCTCGGAACGAAGTGGCTCCATTGCAAAATCTTCAAGGTTTTCGGCTGGGCGCTGGCCCGCGAGGGGTGGATCAGTGGGGTGATTCCTGCCAATGCCAACGACCCTACACCGACAGTCTTCAATAACTCGCGCCTGGAGATCGAAGCGCTGCGCTGCAATACCATCGTGCCCCCCCTCTGAACCGTGAATCCCAGCGTGCAATGAGGCTGACCGCCCCACTGTCCTCGATTGGTTCGGCGCGGTGGGTGATCTACCCATTGCAGACATGCGCCAAGGAATTATTTTCGTATTATAGCCGATCAGCAATCGAAAGGGGAGACTATGCAGCATGCATGGCACCGCGGCCAGCCGAAGGCCAATGGGCTCAAGAGGCCCGTCAAAACTTCGCAGAAACACTCCATACAGGTATAAGACTTGACAATCGCACACTGGTACGTAGAATGGCCCTGCAAAACACCTTCTCAGCGTTTTCGCTCTGGTCGCAGGCTCCCTGGAGGTCATCATGCGCGGATTTCTTCGACGCCTGTTCGGCGATGGTCCGACAGCACGAACGCCGAGAGTGGGACACCGTTTCTTCCTGGATATTGCCTGTGGGCGATGCGGTGAGCGTTTTCACTTGCATATCAATCGCGGCACTGATTGCCTGCAAATCTTCGATGAGTCGGGTGTCGCCTGGCGACTGCAGCGCGAGGTGGTGGGAGCCCAATGTCGGATGAGCCTCCAGGTCTGGATCGACATCGGTCCTGGCGGGGAGATCGTGCATCGCGAGATCACTGGCGGTCGCTTCTTGACACCAGAGGAGATCAGCTCCGCGACATGAGCGCGGCACTGCGGTGATATCTGTGATTCCGGCCAATGCCGGTTGGATCGTGTATGCCCATGCTCCCGGTCGACGCAGCTACCCGGATTATCCTTGACATGTTGCAGCCGCTGCCCGTAGAGGTCATTCCCTTTGCCGACACGTTGGGCCGCGTGCTGGCCGATGATCTCGTCGCCAACGCCCCTGTCCCCCGATTCCCGCAGTCGGGCATGGATGGCTTCGCTGTGCGATCAGCAGATACGTTAGAGGCCACCTCCAACCGCCCTATCGCACTGAACATCCTGGGCACATTGGCAGCCGGGCATCAGGCAACCTGGACGCTTTCCCCCGGAACCGCCGTGCGCATTATGACCGGTGCGCCGATTCCCCACGGCTCCGATGCGGTGATCAAACGCGAGGACACCGAGTTTGACGCGGAATCCGTCCGTATCTTGCGCCCCGTGCCTCCCAACGACCACATCATCCCCCCGGGCCGTGATATCCCTGCAGGCGCTACGCTGCTGCGGGCTGGCGAGGTGATCACCGCGGCGGGCATTGGCATGTGTGCCTCGCTCGGGAAAACCCACGTCAGCGTCCACCAGCGCCCACGCGTCGGTATCCTAGCGCTTGGCGACGAGCTCGTCCCACCGCATCTACCACTGGCCCCGGGACAAATTTACGTCAGTAATCTCTACGCCATTGCGGCGGCCGTGACCAAATATGGCGGGCTGGCCCTCAACCTTGGGATCGCCGGTGATCAGCTCGACATGATCGAGAGCGCGCTGCAGGGGGCTGGAGATGTCGACCTGCTGCTGACGCTGGGTGGCTCACAGCGGGGTGACTTTGATCTCGTCGATGATCTCCTCGGCGGCGCGCGCGGGCACATGATTTTTCGCGGCATCACAGCCAATTATGCGAGATCGATGCTCTTCGGCCGCTATGGTAGAACCCCGTTGTGTGGGTTGCCTGGGTCGCCCATGACCTCGTTCGTGGCATTTGAAGTGTGCGTGCGCCCGGCGATCTGGAAATTGGCAGGGAGGCGGCGCCTTGAACCCATGCGCTTGGAGGCGACGCTGGTAGGGTCTCTACCGTCGACAGAAGCGCGAACTCACATCCAGCCCGTATGGGTTGAGGCACGTTCGGAAGGATTGATCGCCGTCCCCTTGAATGTACAAAAAGCTCCAGACCTGCCTCCGCAAATGCTAGCTAATGGCCTGATTCGCCGACCACCCGGAAGTCCGAAATGCCAGGCTGGTCAGCGTGTATGGGTGGACATCATCGAAACGCATTAGACCTTCCCAAGGGGAGCGGTGTTGAGCAGCGCAAACCGATGTGAGAGCATCTTACTCGTGGAAGATTTCCCTGGAGCAGCACGACAGATTGTGGACTCCGTCGGTCACCAATATGAGATCGTCCACCTGGGGGCCTTTGATGTGGCCCGGAAGCTGATCCAGCATATCGCCTTCGATCATTATATTTTTGATATCGACTTTCCCGACACCCACGCCGAGTGGCTACAGTTCATTCACGAAACGATCGCTCGGCGCATCGATCCGTCCTGCATTGCTAGTAAATATTATAACTATGGCAACGGCCTGCGCTTGTTCGAAATCGTCCGCCAGATCTGGGGTAACGATGTGCATGTGTTGTTTCAATCGGGGAGTGTGTGGGGAAGCTATGAGGAAGCCGTCAACCGCATGAAACCGCAGTGTCCAAATATCTCGTTCTTGGGGAAATACCCCTTTCTCCAGGAGCCCTTACGCTATTTCGAGCTGTCGTTACCCCGGAGGATTCAAGGGGACCAGTCCCGCTAATCCCGGATAGCGGACCCCATAGGCTTCGTCCTCCAGCTGCTGTCGTCTCCTCTCTATCAACCATACATCCAACAGGTCATGCCGGGAGACATGACTGAGGAGCACCCTGATACTCCCCCCTTCGGGCGTACGACCCCCTACGGCCTCAACAGCGCCATCTGGCATCATCACTCCGAAGGTTTCGGGCTTACCTTGGCACGAGCACGCCTTCGTTGGGCATCGGATCTCCGCGTGATGACCGACAAGAGTTACTTCCAGTGCCGCAAGTTGTAACAGCATACGATACGGATCCCCGACCGCAGAGGTCGTCCGGGTGACTTTTTTTCTAAGAGAGAAAGGAAATGGTAATTCCCTCTCTGAACGAGGGATGCATCTTCTCCAAAAGCCTATCCAGCCAATCGCGAGGTTGCCAATAATTGCAGAACTCTTTCCTGTACACCTTCAGTCCAGCCTGTGTGCCATAAGCGATCAATTCCTCCATGGTGTATTCCCAGAAGTGCCCAGGGTTGTAGCGATCCTCTCTTATCAGCTCATAGGGATTGCTACCTCTTGCCATTTCCCGCCGCTTTGAAAATGATACGGCGTTGGGGGTTTGGATGATCAAAACACCGGCCTCCAGTCTTAGGAGGTTTCTCAAAAAATTGAGCACCAGTGTCGGGGAAATGTGTAAATGCTCTATAGTCTCGGCAAAAACTATCATATCAAGGCGCTCAGTCGCGTGCAAAGGCTGGTCCGCACAGTCGTTCAAGTCACAGTGAATATGCCTGTCAACAACGCCTGGCGGGACCAGCCGCGCATGCGTCCAGCCTAAAGTGGAAATGGACACTTCGGGCTTGATGAACTTCTTGATGCTGGTAGTTAAGAAGCTAGCCCCAATGTCTAGAACGGTTCTTATATTGAATATGCTGTGATACTCCTGGATTAAGTTCACCGTATAGGCGATTCTGCCGGCATGCACGTCGAGGTAAGCGCTTTCATCAGGCGCCCAGTTTTGGCCTGCAAAGGCTCGCTTCACATCGTCGGCAATCAACATCTCTTTCACTCCCCGTTATTGCCGATCCCGGATTGGGCTTCCGAATACAAACGGCAATCGCTGCAGCAATTCACGGAGCACGATAAAACCCAGTCACCACCGCGATGTTCTGGTTACCTTTTCGTCAACGTGAACACCATACCACCCCTCTCTTGGAACGATTTGAGGGCCTGAAGAGGAGTGTGGCCATGTCCATCATTGCCCCTCAAGGACGAAAGCCTCTCTCCGCCGATGCGCTCGTGTTGGCGTTCGCCATGTGTCCCCTCACATCAGCTGAGGTGGAACGTCATCTCGGGCTCCGGCGTGCCTTCGATGTGCATGTGCAGCTCGCACTTCGGCATTCCTTCGATGAAAGCCGTGAGCCCGCACATGGCAATCCTCCTGCCTGGCTATCCCTTGGTGCCGTTCTCAAAGAGCTGAATAAGCCCTTGTAAATAGGCCCGCCATGCTGCCCGGCTGTGCCGTGGAGCGCCATGCTGAGCCGCTTCCAGAAAGAACTCTTTGAATTGTTGAATTTCCGGATCAAATGCCAGCGCCACACCGGCAACGGATGTGTGTGTCTTCTGCCGCTCGTGCTGTGAAAGCCGGAGGCCAGCCACCATTTCGGTCACGACGACCGCTACACGATCACCCTCCGATTCTGGGATACGGGCCAACGAGCAGATGATCAGCAGCAACAAAGGATCCTCTGGCGCGCCCTGCTCACGGATACGCTGCAACACCGTGGTTCGCAGTGCCAGCACGCGGGTTTCATATGGGTCCAGCGGGGTGTCGAAGACTGAGCTGTGTTCTGTCACTTGGTATTCTCCTCCGCTCATGCGGCCAATCTGCGCTTCCTGAAGACAATTCGCGCCCCCGTCCCTCTACGTCTTGTCCTGTCTCATCAACCTATCACCGTGGTCAGGAAAGCCATGCGTGCGACCAGGTGTCGTGTGACGATGTGGGGCAGTGCCAGTGCACCCTGGCTGTCTGCAGCAATGCTCTATCTGCGCACCGCCAAGGGCTACAGGCGACACGATACCACGGTGATCCGTTCAGGTATACAGCCTTACAAGCAATGCCTACGGCCGCCATACAGCTAAGCATTTCCCCGAGTTGAACACACCCGGGGTCTCGACATAGTCTATGACTTCGCCTTTCTGGCCCAGCTCGTGCATTGCTCCGGCGACGCAGATCCAGGTCATCAACTCCTGTTGTCCAGCGTCCTCGATCTCGCCTACGGTGATATCCTTCCACTCAACCTCTCTGCCTTCGCGAATCTGCTGTGCTCGCAGCCGATCGGTGGCGGTGTCGGGCCACAGACAGTGGTTCTTCTCCACCAGAAAGCCGTGGGACCATCCACCGGAGGCATACATCACGACGCGCCAGGGGCTGTCCCTGAGGATGCGAGCCGTCATCTGCCCCACTTCGAAGCAGCGTCTGGGGGTCGGCGAACAAGGGTCGGGCTCTTGTCCTGCACCATTGATCGCACGCCGGTTGCGGATGATCTTGCTGCCGTAGGAGTTCACCTGCACTGGAACGATGGGAAAGTCAAAGCCCTTACGGTCATAATCGAGGTACATCTGGATGTTGACAAAGGCGTGGCCTAGTCCCTCCCAGTGTAGGGGCTTGTAGGCATACGACATGTCCACACCTTCTTCAAGGTATCTACGGGCCAGCCACTTGGCGATTTCCGGCCGGCTAGAGATCTTGATGGGATGGTCTTCGGGTTCGCCCCAGACGTTCACATGGCCGCGGCGGCCCCCTTTGAACGGATAGCTGGTGAGGTCGTCATAGGCCATGATGCAGAACGGCGGGATGATATCCTCTTTGAAGTTCTCGTATTGATCGTCCCCGAACATCACGATCGCATCCGGCTTGAACGCTTCGATCTCCGCCCGCAGGTTTCGGAAGGCTTCTACCAGACGTCGCCGATGCTCCCGGTGGGATGAAACTCCTTCATCCTCGCCATACTCGCGGCGCACGGCCTCTGGCCAGTTGCGTGGTTCCTGCAATTCTGCCGGCACCCGTGGGTCGTGGGCCAAGGTTCGTAGGAAGGGCCAGGGCTTTGCCTCGTCCGGTTGGATCATTGCCGGCCAGTGAGAGGATCCCATCCCCATGATCTGTCCCATATGTCACCTCCATGTAATCACACGCGCCAAATGCTGCTTAATGGCTAGCCACGCAATTGCTCGGATCTCGCCAAACTCCCGTGTTACCTTCTGCGCTTTACGACAGGCCCGGCTCGCTTTTGGTGATGCAGGTGGTATAGTTCTTTGCCATGCCGCTCTCCTTCTGCCTCGTGTGTCGAGCTGAGAGTGGCATGATTGTACCCTAAAAAAAGCCAAACAGGAACAACGATTGACACCACAAAAGTTCTCTGCTCAAATAGCTCACATCTGGCCTATGCGAATGCGGTGCAGTCGCGTTTTGCGACTGAAGCCGACGCCTGACGAGTGCCTCAAGGACAGTCTCCACCGCCAGCCACGAAAGGAGGAGTCATGCTGAAGGTCACTGAGAATGAGCGCTTGACCCGAGTGGGGCCGGCCACTCCCATGGGGGAGTTGATGCGCCGCTACTGGCACCCCATTGCCGCCATGGCAGAGCTGGATGACAACCCGGTCAAGCCCGTCACCCTCCTGGGCGAATCCCTGGTGCTCTATCGCGACCGTGGGGGCCGCCTGGGCCTGATCGGCGATACCTGTCCGCACCGGCGAGCCTCGATGGTGTACGGCATCCCCGAGAACGAGGGCCTGCGCTGTCCGTATCACGGGTGGCTGTTCAGTGAGACTGGCCAGTGCCTGGAGATGCCAGCCGAGGCGCCTGACAGCACCTTCCCTCGCCGGGTGAAAATGGCCGGCTATCCGGTCCAGGACCTCTGTGGTTTGATCTTCGCCTATCTCGGTCCGGAGCCTGTGCCTCTGCTGCCCAGGTGGGATATGTTCGTGTGGGATAATGTGCTGCGCGATATCGGCTCGACCATCATCCCCTGCAATTGGCTGCAGATCATGGAGAACTCCCTCGACCCGGTACATGTCGAGTGGCTGCACGGCCGCTTCGCCGACTATGTGCTGGAACGACTGGGGCGTCCGGAGCTGAAGCGCCAATTCTATCGCCCGGGCAGCGGCGTGGGAGACCGCTGGGCGCATGAGAAAATCGGCTTTGACGAATTTCCCTATGGAATTATTAAACGGCGCGTGGTGGCTGGCCGCACTGAGCAGGACCCGGAATGGCGCATCGGGCATCCAGTGTTGTTCCCGAACATCTTACGCGTCGGCAGCAACTTCCAGTATCGGGTGCCGGTCGACGATACCAAGACCCTGCACATCTGGTTTACGGCCTATCCCCAGCCGCCGGAAGCGGAGGTGCCTCGCCAGGAGACCGTCCCCTTCTACACCGTGCCGCTGCCGATGGACGAGCAAGGGGCAGCTGAGTGGGCCTTGCTCGATAATAACAGCGGCCAGGACATCATGGCCTGGATCACTCAAGGGCCGATAGCCGACCGCTCGCAAGAAAAGCTGGGCGAATCGGACAAGGGCATCATCCTCTACCGGCGCATGCTGAGACAACAGCTTGCGCTCCTGGAAGCGGGTCAAGAGCCCATGAACGTGTTCCGAGATCCCGAACGGAACCATTGCATAGAGCTACCCTGGGAGGGGAAAGACGACCCCTGGGCCTACATGCAGAAGGGCATTATGCGGCGCACGGGGCAGGCGGGTAAATACGCCCCGATCCTGCGCGAGATGGTGGCCCGCTATGAAGGCGAGCAGGCCTTAGCGGGACCGGTGCATTAACGGCAAGGCTGAGGGCCGAGTGCTATTCGTGCAGCCGAGACATGACACTCGGTCCTCAGCCTGGTGCTTGTCAGGAGGGAGCCATGGCCAGCAGAGCAGGTAGTGACAATGGAGGGCCAATCGTGCGCGTCGGGATCGTTGGCCTGGGCGGCGGCGCCAGCGACATGATTCCTGCGTTCGGGCACCATCCTCACATCGCACTTACTGCAGCCGCCGACATCGACAAAGGTCAGCTGGAGAAATTTCACGAGGAGTTCCAAGGGCAGACCTACCTGAGTGTGGAGGCCCTGTGCGGCAATCCCGACGTGGATGTGGTCTATATTGCCACCCCGAACCAGTTTCATATAGAGCATGCCCTGACCGCGCTGGAACAGGGCAAGCATGTCCTGGTCGAAAAGCCGATGACCCTCACCCTTGATGATGCGGACGTCATGATCCAGGCGGCAAAACGCCATGGCGTGCAGTTAATGGTCAATGTGAAACACAGTTTTGACCCACACATCCGCAAGATCAGAGAGATTGTCCAGAGCGGAGAGTTGGGCCGGCTGCGCATGCTTCACTACTGGTATTTCGCTGACTGGCTGTATAGGCCCAGAACCGCGGAGGAGCTCAACCCCAGTCTGGGGGGTGGCATTACCTGGCGGCAGGGACCGCATCAGTTCGATATCCTGCGAACCATCGGGGGCGGTCTGGTGCGCAGCGTCCGAGCTATGACTGGCATGTGGGACGAGAGTCGTCCCGTGGTTGGCTGCCATGCTGCCTTCCTCGAATTCGAAGATGGAACCGCGGCGACGGCTGTTTATAGTGGCTATGATCACTTCAATTCCCGTGAGCTGACGTTTGGGGTCGGGCCGACGAGCACAGCACTTGAGGCCTCAGTCTATGCTCAAGGGCGCAAGACACTTCGGCAATTGGCGAATGGAGATGCAGAGACGGCGCTCAAGCGCGATCAACGCTATGGCGGTAGGTCTCGGGCAGCTCGCCCACCCCGGCGGTCTGCCGCATGGGTCCTGGGCGGTCCGCTGGTCGTCACCTTTGAACACGGGGATGTGCGCCTCACTCCCAGCGGCCTGCGCATCTATGGCGACGAAGAGACCAGGGACATCCCGATCAGCACGGAGACTGACGGACGCCATGGCATCGTCGATCAACTGTATGAAGCGGTGGTCAATGGTCGCCGACCGTCTGCTGACGGACCATGGGGGAAAGCAACGCTGGAAGTTTTGCTGGCGGTGTTCGCCTCGGCGCGGGAACGTCAGGAGGTATTCTTATCATACCAGGTGCAAGCGCCGAACGAGACTATTTTACCGACTCTCCCATGAGCTCCGGTGAGGATAAGGAGAAACAAGTGAATCTTGCACAATTATCCGTAGGGACCAAGGTACTCCTGGCCAGTGGCGACCGAGCAGAGGTGGTGACGCTCAATGCCGAGGCAGAAACCGTCTGCGTGCGATACCTCGACGCCCTCGGCGAGCCGGAGTTGGTCGGCACCGAAGCTTGGCTCTCGACCGACGAGCTGCTGGCCATTGACATGGGCACGCACGCGGAAGGACGGACGTAGAATTTAGGGACGAGGAGCAACGCAGCAACCGTTCTCAGCGCTCACGATCATGCTGATAGAGGGTTCGCTGCAGCGGCCGTTATACCTCTGGCATCCTCTCAGGTGGATAAACAGAGGTATACACCACTTCCCCGCAGGCATTGATCGTGAGAATCCGCAACTTTCCTCGCACCTGACGCAGACGCCCCTCAGGTCCGTAGCCAATCCAATCCCAGGCACGAATGGTGAACGGTTTCGGTACGCTCTCTTGATAGCCGAGAGACACAATCAGTTTGACCGTATTGTCGCATATACATATCACCTCGAACGGCAGGATCGACACATCCCGTTGAACCGTCTCTCTCATGACTTGCCCGATGAGCGTGCCCGTCATGCCTCGAAAAACCCCTGACAGCGTCTTGTAAGATCTCGGTATATGTTCCATAAGTAGTCCCTGGCAGTATCATCAACCTCGGGGAAATGCTGCCATCCGTGCATGGGTAGCGGCGATCCTACTTCACCCAGCTGCCATGAGGGGCATCGAAAACAACTCGCGAATCCGTCTGAGCGCTTGGGCGCTATGCCAAGATATGCTGACTTCATGGTCCCGCAAGAGTCGTCTAAGGCCTCTATACGTTTTGGCGGAGCGTGGGCAGCAATCTGCTGGCGTGCCTTCTACGTGCCTCCTATCTCATACATCATCTAGCGGCAAAAGGAAAGCCACGACCATACCGCTGGGCACCTTGTCAGAATTCAAAAGACGTCGGCGAGCCTGAACTCGAAAAGCTTGTCGCGCAGGTTCGCATGTGTCTCCGTCCGCCACCGGAGATTCCCCACACTGGCTAACAGACCGAGCCGCTGCCTGGCACGGTTAAGAACCCATTAAGGGCGCACTGCTGAGGCTCGTTCGTACCAGAATGGCTCCCACATCGTGTCCACACGCCTCGGGCTGGTATTTTACTGGCGTTGGTGGTATTGTCTATCGTTCGTCCTGGGCAGCTCCTCCATTTTGACGTGTCACATGACACGGACATGGAGGAGACCCCGAATTATGATGAGCTCGACTTTGGCAATTTGGGCAGTTGCATCCGGTCATAGGATCCGACGCGGCAGCGAGCTCACAACGCTGCCACCGTGAGAGGAGCTGTTGTATGCCCGCGATGTCGGCTGGACAGGCAGTGGTCGAGGCGCTGCGCCTCGAAGGTGTGCACTATATCTTCGGCGTCGTCGGCTCTTGTTATGTTGAAGTCCTCGATGGCCTCTATGGTTGTTCGGATATTCAGTTTTTAGGCGTGCGCCATGAACAGGTCGCTGCCCACATGGCTGATGCTTATGCGCGCGCCAGTGGCCAGCCTGGCGTGTGTATGGCCACTAACGGCCCCGGCGCCACCAACCTGGTGACCGGCGTGGCCAGTGCCTATATGAATCACGCCCCGATGATCGTGATTACGGGGGCGCCGATGATCAGCCAGATGATGCGCGACTCCTTCCAGGAACTCGATCAGCTGACGCTGTTCCGACCGCTCACCAAAGCACAAATCCAGATCCAGCGTGGAGATCGTGTGCCCGAGCTGATTCGACACGCCTTTCGCATAGCGATGGCAGGGAAAAAAGGCCCGGTGCTGATCGATTTGCCCCGCGACATGCTGAACGAGACCGCTGAGATGGCGTTCATCCCTCCTGATCGCTACCGTTGGGCCCAGCACGATGCGGGGGACACTGCCCTGGTGCATCAGGCGGTGGGCGTGTTGGATCAGGCAACATCTCCCGTCATCATTGCCGGTGGCGGGGTGATCTGGTCCGATGCCCAGGCCGAAGTGCTGGCCGTGGCTGAACAGCTCAGTGCGGCCGTAGTGACATCCTACGGGCGAAATGACGCCGTGCCTCAGGACCACCCACTGGTCATCGGCGCGCTCGGCCGTGCCGGATCGCCCGAAGCGGCCGAAGCGGTCCGAGGGGCTGATGTTATTCTGGCTGTCGGCACGCGGCTGGGCCATTTCACGACCTTCTTCGATCAGCGTTACATCGCAGCACAGGCAAAGATCATCCAGATCGAAGTCGATGAGCGAGAGCTGGGTCGTCACTATCCCCTGGAGGTCGGCATTCTTGGCGATGCGAAAGCTGTGATGGCTGGGATACATCGAGGCCTGGCACAAAAACCAGGCGCTCAAGCGCGCCTGGCCGTAATTCAACAATGGCGCCAGCAACGCCAACAACGACTGGCCAATGCAGGTGCGTCGGACCTCTTGCCGCTCAAGCCCCAACGGGTGTATCAGGCGTTGCGCGAGGCGTTGCCACGGAACACCATCGTGACCATCGATGCCGGTGCCGCTGCGTCCCACGCCTATAATCTGTTGGATTTCTACGAACCGCGAACCTTCATCACCCCAGGGGATCTCGGTTGTGTCGGGGCGGGGTTCCCATCAGCGCTGGGTGCGAAACTGGCGCGCCCGGATCGCCCAGTGGTGTGTCTCTGCGGTGATGGTGGCTTTCTCATGACCAGCCAAGACCTGGAAACGGCTGTGCGTGAGCACATCCCGGTCGTCACCGTGGTGATGACCAACAACTGCTGGGGCTCTGAGAAGGCCTATCAGAAGTACTTCTTCAATGAACGTTACGTTGGCTCTGACTTCAGCAATCCCCGTTTCGATGCATATGCCCGGCTCTTTGGCGCCCAAGGGCTACGAGTTGAAACAGCCGCAGAGTTGCGGCCGGCGCTGGACAAGGCATTGTCCGCCACCGTCCCGACGGTGATCGAGATTCCCGTAGACCCCGACGAATTACCGTTCCCGGCTCGTTCTGATGCCGTCCGCCAGAAATCTGCATCGGGCGCGTGAGAGGGGACTTCTTACCAACCGACCGGAGCTCTATAACCCGGTATAGCATGCAGGAGGGGAAAAATGGCAGCAAAGCGCAAGGGCAAGTTACGCTGGCGGTCCAAGAAGGCGAATCATCGGAAGCGGCCGGCATCGGGTTGAAGCAACGAGGGGAAAGGGCTGACGGTCCCTCCGTATCCAGGGGCGTGCGCTAGTGTGATCCCACCACACTCCAGTACCGCTCCAGCAGGTGGACCGCGTAGCCGACCGGGGAAGAATGCGCTTGCATTTTTCCCCGGCATCGACTACATTAGCCTCACTCAAAAACCACGTTAACGCCTTTATTCATCTGTCCGAAATGGGGCGGTAGCTCAGTCGGTAGAGCGCAGCCCTGAAAAGGCTGGCGTCGGCGGTTCGATTCCGCCCTGCCCCACCTGCCAAATCGGATGCACATGGACGTTACTGGAGTGATAATCATCGCTGCGGCGTCCATATGGTGTCTGGTGGTGTTCCTCTCCTCATTCCTTTGACAAACTCAAACCATACATGCAACAGGCCGCTGCGAGGCCCACAAGACCTCCATCTGAGCATGGGATTGAACATCTGCCGGACGCGGCGGTGCCAGGTCTATTGCAAGGCCTACTGACCTTTCTGCTTGACACACCGCGGGCATGGCCATTCGACCAGATCCACGGGCAGGTCAGCATGGCGCAATTCGGCGATAAAGTCCGTCGGGACTACTTTCCAGGTGCGGGTTTTTGGGCTCCAGACCCGATTATGATATTGACAATACTTCATGTAGGGAATGCTGCTCTGCTCTGCCATGATTCCACTTCAAGAGTGGGGCGTCTCAGGACGCTGCTGCTCGCCATTTCGGCTTGGGCACGCCACCTGTCAGGATGCCGTGCGGCGGCGCCTGAGCTGCCACCATGGCTGCTATAAAATGAAAAAACTATGGAGAATGGTTGATAACATACAGCAACGTCCATGCCATATCTGGAGTCCTTTGCTCATACGAGGCTGCACACCGTGCATGACGGCCGTTTGAGCCACTTGGTATTCTGGATTGAGTATGCCATCAGGCAGGGAATAGCCGTGATCCCGTCTCAGCTGTGAACGCCATAAGGCGAAAGTTGAGGTCGTACGGTCGCCTCCCACACGACCGCTTCATTGCGGCTGTAGAGCTTTCAGACCTCGGATCCGTCGCGGTGCCGCACTGAAAGTCATCGGTAAGACGAGATTCCCATCCGTGAGACAGATACATGATTGCGCCACGATGAGGTAATTTGGACGGAAGGACGCATGACGCATGCCCCCGATGTTCTTGACACCTCAGCGTCTGTTCAACCATAATGCGCCCCAGCTTTATAGCAGCCGAAGCAGTCCTCCTGGGTACATGTGTTGGCGAGGAGGTCGTGTGAAGGAAGAGGCGCCAGGCGGCAGAGGGATCATAGAAGGACGAGCTGGGCAATGCGGAATCGTGGGACAGGAAGATCGATCGCCAGGGGCAAAGCCCTCCGGCAGACGGCTCGAGCACTTGGCGATGACCTTCCGCGACACGGATATGCAGGTGCTCTGGCTAGCTACGGTGGCCTACCACCTTGGCTTAGGGATGCAGCAGGTCGTGCTCGGCTGGGTGGTGCTGGCTCTCACGCAGTCGGAAGCCATGGTCGGTGCCGTCTATGCCGTACGTGCGGCCCCGAACCTGGTGGTGGGATTTGCCGTCGGTACGGTCACTGATCGCTGCGACCGGCGCTCCCTGATGCGACTTGCGGCGTTTGCCATGGCCGGCGTGTCGGTGGTCGTTGCCTGGTTGGCGTACACGGAGCGGCTCACGGTATGGTATTTCTTGTTGGGCACTGGTACCCTGGGCATGTGGCAGGCCCTGGAAATGACCGCACGCCAGGCCTATGTCGTGGATACCTTGGGTGTCCGCCGCGCCGTGCAGGGCATTGCGTTGGTCTCTCTGGCACAGCGCATCGGCGGTGTTCTCGGGGCACTGGTCGCCGGTGTCACTCTCACCTGGTGGGGGGCGGCGATGACTTTTGTGGTCATGGCAACCTGCTATAGCACTGGCGCCTGTGTCATGTACGCCTTGCGCCGCCAAGGTGTTGCCGCGCCGGCGGTGCGCGAGCCGATCCGGCAAAATCTCTTGACGTATCTGCGCGCCTTACGGACCAATCAGGATGTGCGCACGCTCATGTTTTCTACCGCTGCGGCTGAGCTGTTTGGATTTTCGCATCAAGTGATGCTGCCCATCCTCGCCAAGGAGGTGCTCCAGATCGGAGCTGGCGGTCTCGGTGTGCTCACGGCTTTTCGCTTCCTGGGAGGGGTTCTCGGTGTGAGCGCCCTCACTGGGCTTGGCGTCATACGTCGCCGTGGGCGAATGCTGCTGGGCGTCTTGGCACTCTTCGGCGCTGGGCAAGTTCTGCTGGCCTATGCCCCCACATTCTGGTTTGCCGCCGGGTGCATCATCTTCATCAACATTATGGCCTCGGCCACCGATGTGTTGCACCAAACGTTGTTGCAATTTAGTGTTGGCAACGAGCAGCGTGGACGCGCCATGGGTTCTTGGGTTATCGGCACAGGCATTGGTCCAGTTGGTCATTTGGAGGTTGGTTCGCTGGCGAGTCTCACCAGTGCTCACCTGGCGCTGCTGGTAAATGGCCTGGCCTTGATCATGCTTACCGTGGGTATGGCGGTGTGCATCCCAAGACTCTGGCGGATGTAGCAGGGAACGAGCGACCGAATCGCAGTGTCTTGTGTATCAGCCTGACGCTATGTACACTGATCAAAGAGTTCGATTGGTCCAGGACGCGGTCGCCCAGGCGGCGAAAATGTAGCTTATGGGCTGACGGGTTACACCGCGCACGTAGTCTATGGCGACGATGCGTTCGACCAGGAGGTGAATGATGGCAGAGGTGAAACCGTTGATGATGGCAGCACTGGAAGCAGGCTTACCCACCATCCGTCAGTCGCCCATCGATGCCGGTGTGTTGGCGTTGATTGTGCGGCGGCCTCAGATGGGTAGGCGTGAAGTCCTGGCAGAAGGGGAACTCGATCTGGTCAAAGGGCTCGTGGGGGACAATTGGAGTACCCGCGGCAGTTCCCGCACCGCGGATGGGTCGGCGCACCCGAACATGCAGCTCACCATCATGAATGCCCGCGTGATTGCACTGGTGGCACAGGAAAAGGAACGTTGGCCCCTGGCAGGGGATCAGCTGTTTATCGACCTCGATCTCAGCGCAGACAATGTGCCCCCGGGAACCCGACTGAGCCTCGGTTCGGCTGTGATCGAAATCACGGATCAACCCCACACCGGCTGTTCCAAATTTGTCTCACGTTTTGGACAGGACGCGCTGAACTTTATCAATTCACCTGCAGGAAAACAGCTGCAGTTGCGTGGCGTCAATGCGAAGGTCGTGCAGCCTGGGGTGATTCGAGTTGAGGATGTGGTGAAGAAAATGTGAGCATGGCAGTTGTGGTACGGTGGACGGCACTCGAGGCCTGAAGAGGTAGGTGTATTCTCCACCGGACACTTGGAGGATGCAGGTATGTTATCGAAGAAGACACCCGGAGATGTCGACAACCAGGATCGGATAATCGCCGAAGTGCGGCGTCACCAGGCGCAGCAGGAGAAGACCTATCGCGGGCAAGCGCTCAAGATGTATCCCTGGATTTGTGGGCGGTGCGGACGCGAATTTTCTGGGAAGAAGCTGCGCGAGCTCACGGTCCATCATAAGGACCACAATCACGACAACAATCCCCCCGATGGCAGTAACTGGGAGTTGCTCTGCCTCTACTGCCACGACAATGAACACGCGCGGCAGCAGGTCGCTGACGCGTTAGCGGACGTGACACCTGGCGGGGAGCGTGAGCCACCGTATACTTATAGGCCGTTCGCCGATCTCTCTAAGTTGTTGAAGCATCAAGCCTAGCTGCCAAGTGGTACCATCCGCCATGTCCGGCATGCACGAGCAGCGCATACGGCGAGGCCCGAGCGGACCCGGGGACATCCTCGGATACGTCTATGCCAGCCAGCATCGCACGAGACCGGCCTACCAGTGGTCCACTGGAGTGTCATTCCTGCGGCCATGAGATCATGGCAACCAAGCATGCCGTTTGATCTGCACCAAACCTATAGCGGGGGGTTTCGGGTCCCTGGCCGTTGTGGAGCGATACCATGCCGTGGCTGAAGGCACGTGATCTTGCGCACCGTTTCGCGGTTGGGCGGCGATGCCTTCGGGCCTCGGCCTTTCGACGTCGCCCATGGGTGATCGTGTGGACCCTTGCCGTGGCGCAGGTCATCTCCTGGGGTAGCATGTATTATGCCTTCTCGCTCTTCGTGGTCCCGATGCAGGAGACGCTCGGGTGGTCGCGTCCTCTGCTGAACGGCGCCCTGTCCCTTGGCCTGCTTAGCACGGGGGCGGTGGCATTGCCCGTCGGGGCCTGGATTGATCGCCATGGTGGTCGATCCATCATGACCTTTGGCTCCCTGCTGGGAGGACTGCTTCTCCTCACCTGGGCCGAGGTCGAATCGCCGTGGGCCTTCTATCTCATCTGGGTGTTGATTGGCGTCAGTATGGCCGGGGTCTTGTACGAGCCCGCCTTCGCCGTCCTCACCGCCACCTTCGGACCGGATGCACGACGTGCCATTACTGCCTTAACCCTCGTGGGCGGGTTTGCCAGCACGGTCTTTATGCCGTTGACGCAACTCCTCATCGCCACTTTGGGCTGGCGCCAGGCATTGCTCGTGCTCGGGGGACTCAACCTGACGGTATGTCTGCCGTTGCATGTATTGTTCGTACCCGCCCCATCCCTGACCCATGCCCTCAACCGAGCGCCAGAGTTGGAGGAGTCCACTTCCACGACAGCTGAGTTCGCTACCATTGTGCGCGGGCGGATCTTCTGGGGACTGGCTATTTGGTTTACCGCCGCCAATGCCACTGCCTCGGGGTTCGTTTTTCAGTTTGTCCCGCTGCTGACCACCTGGGGGGTTGGGATGACAGCGATCCTGACGAGTGTGGCGCTGATTGGCCCGATGCAGGTGGCGGGCCGCGTCGTCTTGATGCTGTTCAGCACCCGCCTCGAGACACGGGAGATTGGAATCGCGGTGGTGATTCTGCTCCCTGCTGCCATCCTGGCCCTTCTATTCTTGGCCCACACGCCTGTTTGGCTCGGTTTGTGTGCCGCTCTGTATGGAGCCGCGAACGGCATCATGACCATTGTGCGGGGCACGGCCGTGGCCGACCTCATCGGCCGCACGCACTATGGCGCCCTCAATGGGGCCCTCACCATTCCGACGATGGTCGCCAAATCTCTCGCCCCGGTAGCCACGGCAGCCATCTGGGCAGCGACGGACGACCCGTCTATGATGCTGTGGATGCTCTTGGCAAGTGCCTTTGTCGGGGCTGGGGGCTTCCTATTAGCCATCTCCGGGGCATCCGCCAAACCAGGTGACAGCCTCGAATAAGCGTGACGGTCTCCCGAGCACTTATCCGTCCGTCTCAGTCTTGCTGGCGCCCCACGAGCCTCTTCTCCTTGGCTCTATGGTTGCTTATATCGTCCCACCGGCACGAGCTCCGCGACCGTACCGCCCGGCGCGCGAAACTTGATCGGGATCACGCCCGGATCGCTGATGATTTCACAGCCGTAGGATTTGATCTGCTGCTCGGCCTGTTGCAGGTCATCGACTTCAATAGCGAAATGGTGAATGCACGGCCCCGTACCCGAGGCCTGGGACTCCTTCGATTGCGTACCCTCATCATACTTAATTAACGTGAAGTCGAGGGTGCCGTCCGTCAGGTGGCGGGAGACATGATCCCGCGTGCGCGCGGTCTCGACTTCTTGAAAGCCGAACACATGCTGGTAGAATGCGGTGGTCTTTTCGAGGTCTTCCACTTTGAGTGCCAGATGTACGATGCGGCTCATGGTCTGTCCTTCCTTTCGTTGTCAACAGAGACACCCGGTGCACAGCCTGAACCAGCGGTACACCTTCATAGGGTGCCGACGAGGATCACGATCGAGGCCAGCAACCCTAGTCTTCTCCGATATTCCCGCTAATCGTCATTCAAAGCCAGGACCTCCCAATGCCTTAAGCCTGGCTCGCTACCTCACGCATAAAGAGACGCATTTGTCCCAGAGGATCGTTGCCA
Organism: uncultured Nitrospinota bacterium; assembly: GCA_963707985.1. Lineage (GTDB taxonomy): Bacteria > Tectomicrobia > Entotheonellia > J063 > CAVPRW01 > CAVPRW01. Next base: position 107,149 of record CAVPRW010000004.1, read on the forward strand.
CGGGGGACGAGAAAGAGCGCCTGGACCCCGGCGGCCTTCCAGCGCCGTACCTTGTCAATGCAAGCGGCCCGTGTGCCAACCATGTCGTGAGCGTGGGGATCTTCCGTAGGGCGTCCGGCCGGTTGCTCGACTCCCATGCCAGCCGGCCTTGCGACATATCCGGGGCCGCCCACGCGCGCCAGCTCTGCTGGGTCCTCTGAGATAAACAACGCCATGGTGGAGACGGCGTTGGGGAATGTTGTGGGGTCCTTCCCTTCCTGCACGAGGAAGGCGTTGAGCCGCTGGACGTCTTTGGCAAACTGTTCAGGGGACTGGTGTCCAGGCCCAGCAGAGCTCATCCAGCCGTCGGCGAGGCGAGCGACACGGCGCAGACCAGCGTTGCTGCCCCAGCTGCCGATCCAGATCGGCAGGCTGGGCTTTTGCACAGGGGTCGGTTCCAGGTTGACACCGTTGGTATCATAGAATCTGCCCTGAAAGGGCGGCGCACCACGGGTCAGGTAAGCCCGCATCGCCTGCACGCCTTCCTCGAAGCGGGGCCACATATCGCGGTGGTCCATGCCCACGACCTCATAGTCACGGAACATCGAACCCGTGCCCACGCCAGCGATGACGCGCCCGCCGCTGAGGACATCTAGCGAGGCAAAGAGCTTGGCGGAGACCAAAATCCCACGCGGGGGCAGGACCAACACGGACGTCACCAGCCGCATATGGCCGGAAGCCTCCGCAACGGCAGTGAGCACGCTGAAAGGATCGATCCCGGCCTCCAAGCGGTCACCAGTGACGCCATAGGCACACCCCATCTGCTCAGCCTCTCGGGCAAAATTCGTGAGGTACTGCAAGGGCGAAGGTTGATCGGCAACTCCCGCACGCGGGAAGGTTATTCCGTACTCCATAATCGCTCCCATGCATCATAGGCCGTGAGGCCGCGTGAAAGATGAACTGCAACAGGGTTCCCGGAGCAGCCGCTGTACAAAGTCATGGTCATCACCTGGCTTCAGGTGCCCGCTTGCCGCTGGGATCATCGGCCTCCGTCGCACGAACCGTCCAGGCCTTACATCTGACATTTCACCCACATGACCAACGTCCACCGGATGCGTGTGGTCTGATTGGGCAGGGTGCGATGCGGTATGAATCGATCTAGAAAGATCACATCTCCTGCCGGACAGGGGAGCGTTGCACGTGGGGCATCCGGGAGGAGGTCTGGCGCGATGAAGATTTTCCCGTCCTCTGTCTGCTGGTGGACATATGGGGCGTCAAAAATCCCAGGAATCACTTCCAGAGTGCCGTTGGCCACGGTGGCGTCGACCAAGGGGATCCAGCACGCGAGGGCCACAGGGCTATAGTTGCCATCCGGGCCGCGATGGTCGGTTACATCCTGGTGCCACGGACTCCGTTTTTGCGGAAAAGACGGGATGTTCACCCGCACGCGGATGATCTGGCCGCTAATCTGCCGCGGCGCCACGAAGCTCTGGACATGCTCCATGAGCCGCGGATGGTCGGCCAGCCCGGCGATGCGTGGGTCCAGGTGCGCATCTGCGAAGATGCCGTGTAATAATGCATAAGCGTAGGCGCGATCGTGATGGGCGACCTGTTCGAGACGTTCCTCGAAGGGCAGGTCCGGAAAACTCGTTGCATACGGTGTGAGGAAACCGCGCGCCAGGCGATTGGTGGTGTCCGTAATGCTAGCCTGCAGCTGTTGGATCTCGGCCGGACAGAAAATATCTCGTCCTCGGGCATATCCACACGCGGTGATAGGCATGGGGGTCCCTCTCTGTGGTGCATGAGTAGATATAGGCGGCATATCCCAGGATGGTGGTCCCACTGATAGGGGGAATGGGCGCCGCTGATCGTGCCCTCTCCGTTGAGTCACACGGAGCGCATCCCACATACGCCGCAGAGGAGGGGGGGCACGTGTATCGCCGGCAAGACTGTCAGGCTACAAACGTGAAGGACAACTGGCACGTGCCGAACATTGATTTCCACCGTCCCATGGTGATGACTGTTCTTGGCCGGTTTCCCTAGACTATATGGGAGACCTTAGCCTTGTCAAGTGAGCGGTCATCCGGCACACCGTCAATATTCTTTGAATCCCGCCAAGCATTTCCCTATGATAATCATCTGCTAAGGCTGTTAAGGCACACCTCAACACATGGTGTAGGAGGCGTGGCAACGCATGGTTTGCGCGATTACCCAGGGATTGCGCGCCAAGTCATGGATCTCGCCTCCCGCGAGCTGGTGAACACGATGACATCCATCCTGTTTGTGTGTACCGGTAACATCTTTCGCAGCATGACGGCAGAGTACGCCCTCAGAGCGAGGCTCCCTCCACAATCATTGATCCGAGTGAGCTCTGCGGGGACGCAGGCGAGGCCTCAGGAGATGCATCCGGACATCCGCGCCTATTTGGTGCAGCGGGGGATAGATCCCTCCCTGCACCGCCAGCGGAAAGTGTCGCCGGAGCTCTTGCGCGCCACGAAGCTGGTCATTGCCATGAGCACGGATCATCAATCTTTCCTCCTCGACACCTTTCAGTATCGCGCGCCGTTGTTTAATGACGTGTGCCATGGGCGATCTGAGGCCTTGCTGGATGTCTGGGAAGCAATCCCCGGCTGGGAAACCGACCCCGAAGCGGTTCGAAGCTACGTGTACCATGTGATGGAGTACATCTGGGAGTCTGTGCCGTGTCTGTTACAGAACCTCGGGACATATCTCGGGAGGAGCGCAGATCTAGACGCAACCTGGAAAGCATAAGACGCGGGGTGTGTCATTCAGTTGCGTGTGACGCGCGCGAGAGAAATCGAGAGAGGAGCTGCGCGAGTTTTACTCCAAGCGGTTCATCCCCCAGATGCCTCCAGACACGCAGATGACACCGATCTCACGCACCATTGGCCACGATCAATTGGTCGACGAGATGGTGTTTACGTTTACCCATACCATCGGCATGGACTGGATGCTACCGAGCATTCCCCCGACGGGAAAGCGGGTGGAGGTGGCGCTGGTGGCCATCGTGCGTTTTCGGGAGGGCAAGCTGGCCCACGAGCACATCTACTGGGATCAGGCTTCCGTGCTGGTTCAACTCGGGTTGCTCGATGCCGGTTCCCTACCCGTCGCTGGCGTCGAAAGTGCGCATAAAGCCCTCGATCCTCATCTACCATCGAACGCACTGATTGAGCCGTGTCAACCAAAGCCGATAAGCCTTCAACCGACTCGATCATGGCGAGACAGCTCTGCTGAACGCGCGCCCTCGCATGGGACCATCGTCGGTAGAGTTGTTGGACTCATAGTTGACTGCGGATCGCGGAGAAGAGTATAAGTCTAGGCGATAGATGCCTGAAACTGGGGGCAAGGCGGCGTCCGCCTCGGTAAAGTCAGGAGCGACCTGGGCAAGACAGAGGCGCTTGGACAGTGCCGGATAGAGCTTAGCGGCTAGCATCGACAGGAGGGGCTCATGGCTATCAAAGTGCTAGAGTTACACCACCACGGCATTCGTATCGGTAAGACCACTGAAGAGGTCGAACAGGCTCGGCAATTTTATAACGAGGTGTTGGGGCTACCGGTGGATACAGGACGGCCCAATATCCCCGGTATCCCTGGCTTCTGGGTGTATGTCGGCGATGAGGCCCAGACGGCGCAGATCCATCTGATGGGCGCGGTGGGAAGATCGCCGATGGCCCGTAGCGAGATTGAAGACCCCACCATTCCCCATGTGGCGCTGGCGGTGGAGGATATTCAGGAGGCCCAAAAGGAGCTAGACCAGCGCGGCGTCTGGTACTGGCGTATTCAAGGCTTGGTCGGAGAATATTCCGATCAGGTGTTCGTACGGGATCCCTTCGGTAACGTTATCGAGCTACATCAGATCGGCACCTGCCGTTGTAACAAGGCAGGGCTCAAAGAGTGATGAGCGCTCAGAGGTGAGTCTCGAAGTGCCTGGGAATTCGCAATGAGCTCGAGCTGGTGAAATCTTTCACTCAGCACTTGGCACTTCCTCTTTTGCCCAGTTCTCATGACTGAATCTCTGGTACTTGGCGTATGCCGCGACGTGTCATCATCGATACTGACCCTGGCGTCGACGATGCGCTAGCGCTGATCTTAGCGCTGCAATCGTCAGAACTGTACATCGAAGCGATCACGACTGTCAGCGGCAACGTCGACGTCGAGCTGGCGACTCAGAACACGCTAACGGTATTGGGGCTCTTTCCGCCAGAGCGCCGACCGCCGGTCGCGAGGGGCGCCCATCGACCCCTGGTTCGCATACTTAACACGGCAACCCATGTGCATGGCGACGATGGACTGGGAGGGGTGTCACGTTTGTATACAGCTGCAGGGCTGCCGTGCTACCCTGCGGTCGGCGCCGCACACGTAACGCAGGATGCCGTGGCCTGCATGCTCGACCTCATCCGTCGCGCGTCAGGCGAGCTCACCCTGGTCGCGCTCGGGCCACTGACCAATCTCGCCTTGGCTTGGCACCGCGATGCCCATACTTTCCGACAGCTCGCAGAAGTGGTGATCATGGGGGGTGCGGTCACCGTACCCGGGAATGTGACCCCGGTGGCGGAGTTCAATATCCATGTTGATCCTGAAGCGGCTCAGATCGTCTTCGCCTCAGGGGTGCCGATCAGGCTGATCGGACTTGACGTTACCGAGCGGGTACGGTTGACGGGTGAGATGATTGACCTGTCCGTACGCCCTATCGGATCGCTCCTCAGCCAATTCGTCATGGACTGCACCACCCGGACGATCGCCTATAGCTCCCAGGTCGAGCGCCCACCGGGCATGGCCATGTGCGATCCGCTGGCGGTTGGGGCGCTGATCGATCCGACGCTCATACAAACGGAACCATTGTCGGTGCAGGTAGAGACCAAAGGGGAGTTGACGACGGGGATGCTCGTTGCCGACCGTCGGCCGCTGCGCTCAGATCTGCAGGCTCCTGCCAATGTGCGCGTCGCCTTGGACGTGGACGCTGGTCGATTCCTGGAGCTGTTTCTGCGTCGACTCCAAACGCCATGAGCTCTGAAACCTTACATATCCTGGTGATTGGCAGCGCCAATGTGGATTTCACGGTGAAGGTCGAGCGCCTGCCGCAAGTGGGGGAGACCGTCTCGGGGGGCGATTTTCTGCTGTCCTATGGCGGCAAGGGAGCTAATCAGGCGCTGGCGGCGCACCTGGCTGGGGCGCCAGTGTTCTTCATCGCCAAGCTGGGACGGGATGCCAACGGCGAATTGCTCTATCGGCAGCTGGTTGCCTCGGGGCTGAACGCGCAAGGATTATTGCGCGATGCGGAGGTCGCGTCGGGAGTGGCATTGATCATGGTCGACTCCCAAGGGCATAACCTGATTGCCACCGCGCCGGGCAGTAACCGGCGCTTGACGGTGGCGGATATACAGGGGCTGGCGGGCGACGCCTTTGTCGGGGGTGTGCTGCTTACCCAATTGGAGACTCCCCTTGAGACAGTCGAGTACGGATTACGCCGGGCTCTAGAGGCTGGGATGACGACGATCCTGAATCCCGCTCCGGGGCGCCTCTTGACCCCAGATTTTCTCGCGCTGCCTCACATCGTCACTCCCAATGAGACCGAAGCCTCGCTGCTTTCAGACGTGGCGGTCACGGATCCGGAGAGCGCCAGACGGGCTGGCGAACGCTTGCTGGCCTTGGGATGTCGCACCGTGATCATCACGCTCGGCGCCCAGGGGTCACTGTTGGTGCGGCAGGGAGAGGTGCGACATTTCGCGGCCTTTCCGGTGACGCCGATCGATTCGACCGCCGCGGGCGATGCATTCAATGGGACGCTCGCTACAGCACTCCTCGAAGGACGTGGGATTGAGGAGGCGATCGTACGCGCGAACGCCGCCGGTGCGTTATGTGTGACCAAGCGCGGTGCCCAGGAAGCTTTGCCGACACGGCAGGAGATCGAAGCCCTCTTGGCGCGTGTCTAACAGCGCGTGGACCAGCGCGCTTAGATGTAAATTCCCGCCGCTAGTCGGCGCTCAATTCTCGGTGTTTCGCTTGCGGAGGAGCGGATGTATGGCCAAAGGGGCAGCGGTCCTCACAGACCTTCTCGCCGAAGCCGGGGTGCGGCAGGTCTTCGGCATTCCGAGTGGACCATGGTGCCCATTCATGGAGGCCATGCGCACGGGTGAGGTCGACTTCGTGCTGGTCAGTAATGAAGCGTCTGCCGGGTTTATGGCCGACGTCTGCGGGCGCATCACCGGTAAGCCGGGGGCGTGCTATGGGACCACCGGACCAGGGGCGACCAATCTGAGCACCGGCGTGGGCTCCGCTTATCTCGATCGCTCGCCACAGCTCGCCTTCACCAGCGAGGCCCGCGATGCCATGCGTCACCGCACGATGCAGATGTGGATCGATCATCAGGCGCTGTTCAAACCTCTGACCAAGTGGACCACCACACTGCGTCCCAATAATTTTCATGATACCTTCGCCCACGCGGTGCAGGTGGCCCTCTCAGAGGTTCCTGGACCGGTACACCTCGGACTGCCGGAGGATCTCGGGTATGATGACGTGCCGCCAGGAGCGCTGATGGTTCCGGAATTGCTCCGCCCTCCCCTCCCCGAGTCTCAACAGCTCGCCGATGTGCAGCGCTTCTTACAACACGCCCGCAAGCCCCTGCTGGCCGTCGGGCTCTCCGTGATGCGCAGTGCGGCCTGGGAGCCGTTGCGTCGCTTCATCGATACCCAGCGGCTGCCGGTCATCCTCACCCCAATGGCCAAAGGCCTCCTGGATGAGCAACATCCATGCTATGCCGGAGTGCTTTTCCATGGGCTTAGCGATATCGTCGCGCAAACCAACCAGCAGGCCGATCTGGTGCTTGCGCTCGGCTATGATCCGGTGGAATTCAATTACGAGGACTGGATGCCGAATGCCCCGCTGGTGTCGATCGATACCGTGCCGGCGGACATCGAGCGCTCGACATACTCCGTGGCCGCTGAGCTGGTCTGCGACCTGCGCGCCGCGATCGAGCAACTGGCGGCGTTTCCCAGGTTCTCGAATGCCTGGGATCTGCAGGAGCTGGCCCAGCGTCGGGCGCAGATGTTCGCCATGCTGACGCCTGACACCTCACACTTCAGTCCGCATCACGTCCTGGCCAGCATGCGCGAGATCATGCCACGCGATGGCATTCTGACCTGCGATGTCGGCGCGCATACGCATCTCATCGGCCAACTCTGGCGGCCGCAAGCGCCGGGGAATTTTATCATGACCAATGGCTGGTCGGCGATGGGCTTCGGGATTCCTGCGGCGTTGGCCGCCAAGCTCTGCTTGCCCGACCGAACAGTCGCATGTGTGACCGGGGACGGCGGCTTCTTGATGATGGTCGGCGAGATGGCGACGGCGGCGCGGATGGGCTTGCCGGTGGTGTTCGTGGTGTTGACCGATCGCAATCTGCAGCTGATCAAGGTCAAGCAAGAGCGCCGGGGCTATCCGCAATATGGCACAGCCCTCTACACTGATGCCTATCGGCCTGCCCCACAGTATTTCGGCGTGCCGGTGCTCACGGCGAACGATGCACACGCCTTTCATGAGGCCTTTACGACGGCGCTGGCGATGTCAGAACCGGTCATCGTCGAGGCCGTGGTCGACCCGAATGAATACGACACGCTGATTCTCAAGCCGCATAAATGACGCATGGGGCGAGATGAATGCGTATTGTGCAGCAAGCCTTCAGAGGAGTGAGCGTATGGCGCAAGAGCTCAATGCTAAGCCCTTCAAGACGCCAGAGAAGGCTGTTCCTCCTGGCAAGATGACCTACGAAGAATTTCTCGCCTGGGCGGATGAGGATACGTGGGCGGAGTGGGTCAACGGGGAGGTCATTATCTTGAGTCCAGCATCGAAGCGACACCAGGATCTCGTAACTGTATTGGCCGCACTGCTCCGTTTTTTTGTCGATGCGCATCAGCTAGGGATTGTGCTGACCGCCCCGTTTCAAATGAAAATCGGACCCGACCTGCCAGGCCGTGAGCCCGATATTTTGTTCATCTCCCGCGAGCACCTCGACCGTTTCAAAGACACATATCTGGACGGTCCTGCAGACCTCGTCGTCGAGATCATCAGCCGCGACAGCCGGGCCCGCGACCGTGGAGATAAATTCTACGAGTACGAGCAGGGGGGAGTGCGAGAGTACTGGTTGCTCGATTACCTGCGCCGACAGGCGGAATTTTATCAACTGGGGGCCGATGGAATATACCGTCTCGTCCCTATTGGCGAGGATGGCATCTATCGCAGTACCGTTCTGGAAGGCTTATGGCTTAGGGTGGAGTGGCTCTGGCAAGAGCCGCTGCCTCCACTGATGAGTGTGCTGCGAGAGTGGCAGCTCGTATAAGCGACCTGTGTCAGCGACGATCCGCTATCTCCCCTAGCACCTCACCAATACGCTCGCACATCGGCAGCATTTTGGCCTCGGGCACGGAGCAGACGGCGATGCGTAAGCGCTGCTCACCGGTCGCCACCATGGCCACGCGTTTTTCCGCCAAGCGTCTGACCACCTCCAGAGCACTCACCCCAGCTGGCAGCTCAATCGTCCGGAAAAATCCCCCATTACCTGGCAAGCTGACCAAGCCGGTCTGCGTGATCGCAGCCTCGAAGGCGGCATTACGGCGCGCCAGCATGAGCCGTATGGGCTCACGCTCGGTCTGAATCTGACGCAGCTTTTGCGGATCAGCGTGCAGATTCTCGATCACCAACTGCGGCACCGTCGAGCACTGGGAATAGGTCGCCATGGTGGCCCGATAGAGCCGGTCTTGCAAGTCAGCCGCCTGGGCAGGAGTTCTGGCGATGACCAGCAACGTTCCCAGCCGTTGCCCATAGGCCAGGAAGGTCTTGGAGATCGTCCATCCGATAGCCAAGGTGACGCGCTCGTGCAGCGGCATGAGCGGCATGATGATGTCCTGCTGGATGGACTGCGGCTGCCCCCAATAATAGTCAACGTAAGCGGTATCGATCACCAGACAAATGCGTTTGCCCGCATCCGCGTGCTCCCACACGACGTCCTTGACACGCTGCCAGTCGGCCTTTGTCAGCGCATAGCCTGTGGGATTGTGGCATGGGGTATTCAGAATGATCGCCACCGTTTCCTGAGGAGGCACCGCTTGTAAACCCGCTGCCAGTGCCTCAGCGTTGAAAGTCTGCTGTGGATCCAGCAGAGGAAAACCGTGATACCGTCCTTCGAGATCATCAATCATGCCCGGATAATGTGGCCAGTCGGGCTCAGGGACGAAAACGTCGGCACGTTTGGCCAATACCTGGAGTGTCGTATAGATCGCCGAGGCCAGCCCGGCGACAGCGACTCGCGCCACATGGCCCGCAGCAAACTCTCCTGGCAAGATGTACCGGGTGGAGGCATCTAGATAGCCGGCCCGTCCGCCGATGTCGGCGTATGCGATGGCCTGATCGGGTTGCTCGCGATAGATGCGTGCTGCCTCCTCGACAAAGGTCGGAAGATAGGCACGGACACCTCGATCATCAACGACCTCACCGACAGCGGAGACAATGACGTCGTCGCCGTACTGTTGCCGGAGATATTCACCCATCATGATCGCATCGCCGATCCCACCGGTGTGAATTGCTGGTGCATCCATTCCGGTCCACTCCTTCCATGGTCCCTTCACTGTTCCTCATCCAACTCCAACGAATCGGTCGCTCTTCAGCGACTCAAAGCGCTCTTCCTGTACGTATCGGTGGCTATATAGTGGCATGCGCCTCGTGAGAGAGTTTCGCGTCCGCGATCACATAGCGTGGGCTGGGGGCATTCTGCAAGGCGGTCATCAACCCCTGAGCCCGTTCCTGGAACACCTGAATCTCCGAGGTGTTGCCATCCCAACTGGTGCTCACACAGGGGACCCCACCCTCTTGCGACACCATCAGCTCGAGGACCGCTTGTTCCAAGTCCGGTCGGTGGTCTATGGAGTCGCCGTGGGTCATCGTCATCGCCTGCTCATCGCGCTCAGGGATGTACTCGCCGCTCAGAGCAACGCTGGTGGTGTCAAGATGATGGAAGCGCAGGTCAATGCTTTCGTGGGCAAACCCGAGGCCATTCAGAATCATCCCGGCCACGGCTTCGTCCGGTGTGAGCGTGGCTTGTGCATCAGGGATGAGACGCACGTTGATCATCTCCATCAGCTCTCAGTCGTTGATAACCGCAGCAATCACACCTTAGTACAGGTCGTCATGAAAAACTGTCCAAAATTGTTTGACGGGAACCAGGCGTGCTGCTATACCGTCCGCTCTGTCACTTTGCTGGAGAGGAGGATGGTGCGATGGCTCGCGGCCGCAAATCACCGTTGGTCATTGAGTTATCCCTCGCGGAGCGGGAGACCCTGCAAGGCTGGCAGCGGTCGACCACGATGGCGGCAGAGCTGGTGCGCCGGGGACGCACGATCCTGCCGCTGGCTGACCGCCACTCGCAATCCCAGGTGGCGCAACTGGTCGGCGTCCAACGGCCCGTCGTCCGCTATCGACCAGTTCATCAAGGCATGGCATCAGCAGGCCCATCCGTTCCACTGGCCCACGAAATCCGTGGCCAAGACCATGGCCGGAGCACCTGCTCTCGCAGCCTGATATGGAGTAGGTATTTATGACGGGCTGTACTTAGGGCAGCCCCACCACCGTGGCCAGAGCCTCCAACTGCTCGACATGGCGGCAGACAGGGTTGAGCAAGAGGTGGTTGGCGCCCATGGCCAGCAGCGCTTCCAGACGCTCTCGCACCTGCTCGGGCGTACCATGGATCCCTGAGGCATCGGTGCCGTCAGGATTGTGATAGACCACGCTGAACCAGCGGTGGAGCTCGGCGCGGGCCACCTCGGGACGCTCATGCACGGACATGAACACCCGTTTAGAGATGGGGAAGGTTTCCGGGTCGCGTCCAGCTTTCTCCAGCGCTGCCCGCAAGATGGGAACGCTTTGCGAAAAATGGGCCGTACTCGAGCCGCCGGAGCCCATCCAACCGTCGGCGATGGTCGCGGCGCGGCGCAACGCATCGGGGTGGCCGCCACCCAACCAGATCGGCGGGTGCGGCTTCTGCACTGGCTTGGGAGCCATAGTGCCGCCTTCCAACTGAAAGATCTCACCTCGATAGTCGACCTTTGGCTCGGTCCACAGCGCTTTGATGAGCTCCACACCTTCGCGGAACCGCCGCACACGGCGCTCTCGGGGTACCTGGAACTCGGTATAATGTGCCTCACGCCCCAGTCCTACTCCCAGGATAGCGCGGCCATGGCTCACATAGTCCAGTGTGGCCACCTGGTGTGCAACATGCATGGGGCTGTGGACGGGTAAGACGACCACGGACACCCCCACCCGGATCGTCGTGGTGACCGCGGCGGCGTAGGTCAGGATCACCATGGGGTCAAAGCAGAAGACGTGATCCAGCGTATTTTCGGTCACCCACAGGTCGCGGAATCCGAGGACTTCAGCGCGCTGGGCAACTTGGTGCACTGCTTGCATATCCAGTGAGTCGGGAGAGCGATGTGGCAAAACCATACCAAAGGGGATCATATCTTTCAGCGCCATGCATGTACCTCCAACGGCCTCGCTGCAACCCGCCCAGGTCAGCACCCGTTGCCGGCGCTCCATGACGTTCCACAGCAAGGGATGATGGTCTACAAGCCGGAGACCGCTTTGGGACTAGCATCGACAATCTTCTGGTTGACGCGCGCGCTGATCCCACCAGCGGTCTGCAGCTTGTGCAAACACTCAAGGTCGGCATCGTGGTCAGGTTAGAGCGCTGAGAGGGCCCGTAAGACCTTCTCGGCGGTAATGGGCAGCGAGTCGATGCGGACACCAACAGCGTCCGCGACAGCATTGGCGATGGCGGCTGCAGTGGGCACGTTCGGGATCTCGCCGATGCCCTTAACGTTCAACGCCCCAACCCCCTTGCCGCCACGCAGGAGCTCCACCCGTATCCCGGTGGTATCGGCGATATTCGACATCTTGTAGTCCCCAAGATGAGCTGCGCTCACCCGTCCTTCTTCAATCCCCAGGTCCTCCCGCAAGGCATAGCCGATGCCCATCACGACCCCACCTTCGATCTGGCTCTGGTGACTGATGGGCTCCAGGACGTCCGCGACATCGTGGGCGCTGAGGACTTCATAGAGAAACACCTGCCCGGTCTCGACGTCGACGCCAACCTGGGCGATTTGCACGCAAAAGCTGGTCGCTGCCTCCTCATGCTCGCCCCCCCGCGCCGCCTGGCCGACGCCGGTGTCGCTCAAGGTCTCAACGGTCACGCCCCGAGACGCCAAGGCGGCAAGGTCAAGGGTGCGCCCGCTCGCCGTGTCGGCACCGACACCGCCCGCGCGCCACTCCACCTGCTGTACTGGAATGCCCAGGGCCTGAGCCATCTCCTGCTGCAATGCCTGTCGGAACTCCAAGACCCCCCAATGGGCCGCTTCGGAAGCGGAAACGGTCACGCGGCTCCCACCAACGCCCGAGTCATAGGGCAGGTAGGCGGTGCTCACGTACTGGATGATCACGCGGTCCAGGGGCAAGCCCAGGCCTTCGGCCACCACCCGGCGGATCATCGTGTGCGAGCCGGTGCCCGTCTCCATCACCGCCACCTGGGCCTCGATGCTGCCGTCAGCTTGGAGCCTCAGGCGCATGCTGGTGCGCTGAGGCGCGTGGGTGGCCCGATCGTACACCGCCAGCCCCCGCCCAAAACGGACTGTGGGCGGCGCGTCCTGAGGAAACACCGGCCGGTATGCCTTCTCCGCCAGGTCCAGCGTCTCGGTGGCCCGCACGTCGAGCCAATGGTCGCCGAAGGGGCTCGCCTCACCAGCCTGGAGCAGGTTCTGCCGGCGGAAGGCAAAGGGATCGAGGCCCAGCTCTCGGGCTACCAGGTCCAGCATCGACTCCACGGCGTAGGTGAACTGCGGCCCGCCTGGCGCCCGCGCGTTGCCTCCGGGCACCTGGTTGGTATAGACCCGCTCGGCCACCGCTCGGATGGCTGGAATACGATAGCTGGTAGCGGTGCGGGCGCCGAAGTTGGCGGACGGACGGAAGGCGGCATAGGCCCCGGCGTTGAAGACCGCATGGACGTCCATCGCCTGCAAGTAACCATCCCGGCTGACCCCCACGCGAACGCGGGTTACCGAGGCATGACGCGGCGCTGCAGCCATCAATTCCTCGGCATAGCGCATGGTCATCTGCACCGGCCTCCCGGTGCGCCGCGACAGCTCGAGGCACAGGGGAATGTCCATGGGTGAGCCCTTGCCGCCGAAGTCTCCACCGATCGCAGGGGTATGGAGGATGAAGTTCTCCACCGGAATCCCGAACACGAGGCTCAATTGCTCACGCAACCGGTAGGGGGACTTGTTGCACGACCAGATTTTGACGATGTTGTCGGGCTCCACGGCCACCGTACACGAGTGCGGCTCCAGGTAGCCGTGATGCTGGGCCTGGGTGCTGAAGGTATGCTCAAAGACCCGGTCCGAGGCTGCCAGGGCTGCCTCGACATCCCCGCCGGCGGTTGACACGGCACGGCCGATCAGGTTCACGGGTGCTTCGGGGCCCCGGGCTGCCCCGACATATGACCATGGTGCCTCGTGAACGGCCGGCGCCCCCGGTTTGAGGGCTTCCACGGCGTCGAATACCGCGGGAATGGGTTCATATTGCACGTCCACCAGCGCCGCGGCCTCCTCGGCGATCGCGGCACTCTCTGCGGCCACCGCCACCACCATCTCGCCGGTGAACCGCACCTTCTCCACGGCCAGGATGGGCACGTCGTAGACCGCACGGCCGAAACGGATCGCGGCCACGTCGGCGCCCGGTCAGTATGAGGTGCACACCTGGGACCTTCCGGGCCTCTTCCGTGTTGACGGAGACGATGCGGGCATGGGGGTAGGGACTCCGCACTGCCCCGACGTAGAGCAACCCGGGCAACGCCAGGTCATCGGCGTACATCAACTGGCCGCTGACTTTCAGCTCACCTTCGACACGGCCCCCGTGACCGTGCTCTGCTGGCGCCTCGGGATAGGCAAAGGTCGTAGCCATACGCACCTCCATAGTGCCACTAGGATTTGTCTTCCTCCTGGGCTCCACCCCCAGGAGCCGCAGCCTGTTTCTCTTGTTCTTCTGGATCGATGACAGCCAGGCCGGACGATTGAGCAGCCTCCTTCAACTCGCGGTCTCAGGCAACGAAGACCAATCGGTCCTCGACATCTGCAAAGCGCCTTTGCAGCACTAAAGCTCCCCCAATCCTCCTCCAGTTCTTGCACCTTCCGTTCAAATGGGCGGGGGTCGATTTCCCGTGCCTTCCGCTTCCGAGACAGAGTCGCAGTCACTTCGATCAGACCAAGTGAGGCGCAAGCGATTGTCGGGTTCTGGGCAAACAATTCCTGTACCCAACGTGTGCCTAGCTCCGAATAGTACCGCTTGACCCATGCACTGGCATCGAGATAGTAGAAGATCACCGCCGATTGTCCACCAAGAGTTTGGAAGCTGGTATGCCCTTGCCTTGAATAGGCTCAACGATACGGAAGGCCCTCACTCCATTTCCAGGCACCTTGAAGGCCGGATCAGTGGCCAAACGCTTCAAGGTGAGCGAGTCATCACGTCTGTGCTGGAGGTGTTGGGCGAACTCCAACAGTTGGCGTGCCTCCGCGTCGCTCATCTGTTCGATCATATGCCGCAGTAATTCTTTGACTGCGTTCATGACAAAAGTCTCCAATGCAGGGCCAGGCAGTTTTCCAAGCTCCCTTACCTACCCTCCACCTGGGCCAGCGCCGCCTCGGCCTGGGGCAGCCAGAAGGTCATCTCCATGGCGCGGTAGAGGTCGATGGCAGCGGATAGTTCGGCACGAGCCTGCTCCGGCCGTCCGATCTTGAGATACAGGGTACCGAGGCCGAGGTGGCAGTGGGCTACGAGCGGGCGCATGCCGAGCTCGTCGGCCAGGGTGAGGGCCTGCCGGTAGTGGGTTTCGGCCTGATCGCGCTGCTGGGGGCTCCGTGCGCGCGCAATGTCGCCGAGAGGCGCAGCGCATACGCCTCAGTGGCCCCGTTCCTGGTGCTCACGGGCGAGCGCCAGCGGCCCGCTCGGCGAGGGCCTGCGCCTCCTCCAGGCGACCAGCCAGCAGATGCGCCTCGCTCCAGGGGGAGGCGACAGAGCGCGTGACAAGAACCATGCCATTTCCGTGGCAGTGGTCTGTTCCAGCGCCTGCGTGAGCAGCGGCACGGCGTCGGCGACGCGCCCGGATAGGGTATACGCCGCACCCAAGGCCGCAGCCATCCAGGGGAAATAGAGCGGGAGGTCCGCGTCCTGACAGATGCCCACGGCCCGTTCGAGCAGGGGGAGGGCCCGGACAGGTCGCCTTGGCGCAGGGACAGCAGACCGAGCCCTAGGAGGCCACCATAAGGCTCGGCCGGGTGATCGACCGCCTCGGCAATCCGGAGCCCTTCGTCCGCCGATGGGCACTGCCCTCAGCGAACATGCCCAGCTCGGCATGGCACCAGGCGAGCCAGGCACGGGAGAGCACGGCGGGCAGGAAGACCTGACCGAAGCGCTCGTGGCGCCGCGCCCCGTCGAGGGACGCCACGTCTGCCGCAGGCAGTCGATCGCCCGACCGATAGTCACCCTGGGCGTGGTAGGCTGATGCCCAGGTAGTGGTTCGCCAGCGCGTGCAGGACGACATCCCCGCTCGCCGTGGCGAGCGCCAGGGCGCGCTGGGCTGGCGGCGATGGCCTGGTCATACGCGCCCATGAGGCGGAAATGGATTGACAGAAAGAGCAGAGACCTGCCCCAGCCGACGAGGGTCGTCGAGGGCCTCCGCGAGGGCCTCGGCCTCGCGCAGATACGCCAGGATGCGCCCCAAGTCGCCAGACGGCCAGGAGCGCCGTGCGCAGGGCGAAGCCGGAGATCAATGGCCTGCTCGATGTGTCTCGCTGTCTCCGGCAGATGCGGGAGGGCACTGAGCGCCTGCTCGAAGTACCCCACGGCCTCGCGGTAGGCCGACCGCGCCATGGCCTTCTCCCCGGCCTGCCGGAAGTACGCCAGAGCCTTGTCCCACACCTCACCCCGCAGGGCATGATGGGCCAGGCGTTCCACCTGCTCGGCCACCCGCTCCCCGGCGAGCGCCTCCAGGGCCTCGACGATGCGGGCATGCAGCGCGCGCCGCCGCTCCTGGAGCAGCGTCTCGTAGGCCACCTGCTGGGTGAGGGCGTGCTTGAAGGTGTATTCGATCTCGGGGAAGAGGCGCGTCTCGTAGACGAATTCGGCGGCCTGTAGATGGGTGAGGCCCAGGCGGAGCGGCTCCTCAGGCACCTCGGCCATGGCCTGAAGGAGCGCCAGGGGCACCTCGGTGCCGATGACGGCAGCGGTTTGCAAGAGCTGTTTCTCCTCCGGTGGCAGCCGGTCGATGCGCGCTGCGAGCACCGCCTGCACTGTGGCTGGCACCTGGACGGTCGGAAGGGCTTGTGCCAAGCGATAGGCCCCGCGCTCACCAAGGAGCACCCCGGTTTCCACCAAGGTGCGCACGCTCTCTTCCAGGAAAAACGGATTACCTTCCGTGCGTACGATCAGCAGTTGTTTGAGTGGCGCCAGGCTGGGATCGTTCCCCAAAAGGGCTTGCAAGAGCTCGTCGGCGCTCACCGGCGGCAACGGATCAAGCCGCAGTTGTGTGTAATAGGTCTTGCTGCCCCAGCCATGCTGGTACTCCGGCCGATAGTTCACCAGCAGCAGGAGCTGAGCGGTCGGCAGGCTCTCGACCAGGCTATTGAGCAGGGCTTGCGTCTCTGAGTCAATCCAGTGCAGGTCTTCAAACACCAGTAGTAACGGCTGCACCTGGCTCTCGCGCAGCAATATCCGCTTGAGGGCGTCGAGCGTGCGCTGGCGCCGCTGCGGCGGGTCGAGCTTCAGAAACGGGTGGTCCTCCGGCAGGGCGTCGAGGAGGGCGAGCAACGCGGGGATGGTGTCCTGGAGGGCCTCGTCGAGCGTCAACACCTGCCCGGTTACCTTGGCCCGGATGGTGCGCGTGTCGTCATGGTCCTCGATATGCCCATAGCGTTTGAGCAAGTCGATCACCGGAAAGTACGGCGTGGCCTTGCCGTAGGACACCGAGGCACTCTCCAGCGCCAGCCACCCCTGCATATGGTGGGAGTGGACGAACTCGTAGACCAGGCGCGACTTCCCCACGCCCGGCTCCCCGACGATCGCTGCGACCTGGCCATGACCCGCCCCGGCCCGCTCGAGCGCTTGCTGCAAGCCTGCGAGCTCCTGTTGGCGCCCCACGAAGCGGGTGAGCCCCCGCATGACGCTGGCCTGCAAGCGCCGGCGGATAGCACTGGCCCCGACCAGGTCAAAAACCTCTACGGGGTCTGCCAGCCCCTTGACCGGAAACCGCCCCAGGGCGTTGACCTGGACCAGCCCTTCGGCCAGCCTGAGGGTCGCTGCCGTCAACCGAATACTGCCAGGGGTGGCGAGCTGCTCCATGCGCGCCGCCAGGTGGGTGGTCTGACCGACAGCGGAATAATCCATGTGGAGGTCATTGCCGATGGCCCGCACCACCACTTCTCCAGAGTTGAGCCCCACCCGAATCTGCAACTCCAGGCCGTGGGACTGGCGCACTTCCTCAGTGTGGCGACGCATGGCAGCCTGCATGGCCAAGGCGGCGTAACAGGCCCGCACGGCGTGGTCTTCGTGGGCGACCGGCGCCCCGAAGAGGGCCATGATGCCGTCGCCCAGCACCTGGTTCACGGTGCCCTCGTAGCGGTGTACCGCCTCCATCATGATGTGCAGGGCCGGGTCGAGCAGCCGACGGGCCTCCTCCGGATCAAGGCCCTCGATCAGCTCAGTCGAGCCCTTGATGTCGGCGAAGAGCACCGTCACCTGCTTGCGCTCGCCTTCCAGGGCGGCGCGCGAGGCGAGGATTTTCTCGGCGAGATATGTGGGCGTGTACGCCAGCGGGGGACGCTCCTGGTCGATGACAGGTGCCGGGGTTGTTGCAGATCCTGCAGTCCAGACCAGCACGGCACCGTCCTCGTCAACTGCGAGCTTTTTGGCCTGGATGATTTCTGCCTTCAGGTCTTCGAGGTACTCTTCATCCAAGTCGAAGCGTCGCTTGAGCGCCCGGTACGATACCCGCCCGTCGCGCCGGAGCAGTTCAAGCACTTGGGTCAAGATCTCGTCGAACGTCATACTCGACCCTCCGCCTCAGTTTGCCACGCAGAAAACGTGCACACGTTACGCGGCATCTAGGGCCTTGTCAAGGCGGATGTGAGGGCACGCTCCCTGAGCATGGGGGCTCCCGTTCCGCTGCCCGTGTTCTCCTCAGTAGGGTGTGCTATTATGAGGCGGAGGGCCTATGAAGAAGGCTAAGGAAAAACTATCTCACCGCACCCAAGGATGCCTGGAAGGCAAGGAGCACGAAAGGCATTAGACATGCAGTTTGAGTGGGACGGGGATAAGGCCAGAGAGAATCAACGGAAGCACCGCGTCAGCTTTGAGGAAGCCGCGGCGGTGTTCGATGATCTCTTCTCGGTGACTTTCCTCGATCCGGACCATTCCGTCGGTGAACAACACTATCTCGAAATTGGCCACTCCGCTCGCGGTCGCCTCCTGGTCGTCAGCTATGTGGAGCGGCAGGGACGGATACGGATTATCAGTTGTCGCCAGGCCACGCGGCGAGAAAGGATGGACTATGAGAAAGGCTAAGCAGCAGCACGCGGAACAGGACACGATGCGCCCTGAATATGATTTGTCGAGCATGGAGCGCATTGGTGAGCGCGGCAGATATCGCCATGCCATGCGGAACGGCTACACCACCATTGTACATCATCAGGACGGCTCGAAGACGGTGACGCAGTACCGTCCACTTCCCGGGGCGATTCACCTCGACCCTGACGTGCAGGCGTATTTTCCCGACGCCGAGGCCGTCAACATGGCGCTGCGCGGGTTGATTGCCTTGATTCCGGCCAAGCGCCGGGCGGCACGGAAAGCCAAGCACCGAAGCGACTGCTGAACCATAGGCGCGAAGCAGCGCACCTCCACGTCTTCGCCGACGCCCCCGGTCACATTTTCAGCAGCCGTTTGGCATTGCCGCTCAAAATCTTGGTCTTGTCCTCTGCCGACAATTGCAGCTCGTTCATCCACTTCGTCCCAGGGATATTCGGCACGAAGGGCCAGTCCACCGAGAACAGGATACGATCCACGCCCAGCTCCATCATGGAGCAGAGCAGCGCCGGGGTGGAGAAGTTGCCGCTGGTGGTGATGTAGAAGTGCTGGCTGAACTGCTCGCGGAATGACACTGAGCGATTGCCGGGGCGCGACAGCGCATGGTCGATGCGCCACAGCAAGAACGGCAGCCCCTCGCCCATATGCCCCAGAATGATTTTCACGTCGGGGTAGGCGTCGAACACGCCGCTGAGGACCAGCCGGATGCCCTGGGTGGCGGTCTCGACGGTGAACCCCCAGGCGGCAGTTTGCAAGGTGGGGAAGTCGGCCAGGTAGTCCTGGTAGTACGCCTCCACGACGGCGCGATGGGGCACCGCCGGGTGCACGTACAGCGGCACGTCCAGGGCCTGGGCGCGTTCGAAGATGGGCCAGAAGCGCTTGTCGTCGAAGAACACGCCGTTGGTCAACCCATGGACCATGGCGCCCTTAAACCCCAGCTGGGTCACCGTACGTTCCAGCTCGTCGGCAGCAGCCTTGGGGTCGGGGGTCGGCAGGGCTGCAAAGGCGGCAAACCGGTCGGGATGCGCGGCGATCGCCGCACTCAGGCGATCGTTGGCATGGCGGGCCAGCCGCACGGCGGCCTCCGCGTCCAGACGCTGGGTCGACGGCGCGCCATGGGAAATTACCTGGACATCGATACCCGCCTCGTCCATCTCCTTGAGGCGGAGCTCACCGAGGTCATCCAAGCGACGGCGAGTCTCCGGCGCACGCCCTTCCGGACCATCGAAGGTCGCCGCCAGCTCAGGATCATAATAGTGCTCTTCAAGGGCGATGACGAAGGGCTTCCCCTCAAGAGTCATGTCTGCTCCTCCATGCGTCCTGGATGATGTACGGTACGTCCGCTTATCGACGGCCACCACATGCCAGCCATAGGAGCCCATCGCTGGAACTGAGGCCATGGATGCCCCGACATGCCGTTCAGCATGCTCCCACCTCTCGATGGGATGTCGAGCCTGACCACTAATGTGAAGCGACCTTGCCCGCGGCAAGGCCTCTATTCTACCATACATGTGTGCTGTCTACGGGATCGGCTTGTGGAGTCGGGTGTAAGCCCTGCGTGTGCAGCACCTCTCGTGCCCGTATGACATGCACAAGCACACTGGTGACCTCGATCATGGCGCTCCTGCTCCCGGTGAGGTGTGTTCCCGAGATGCTCCGTGCCCCTCTAGAAGAGAGGGAAGCACAGTGTCGTGGCCTCGCCCCTATGCCTCGTCGTCTTTCGCCAAGAACTCGCGAACTCGCTCCATGACGCTGTCTTTGGGGTAGATACTGTAGAGAAATTGCGCCCGATTCAGCGGGTCGCCAGCAAAGAAGCGTTCGTAGAGCACCTGCCTGCCGCCAAAGGCACTGCAGGCGATATCCCAGGCCAGGCGGAAGAGCTTGACGCGTTCGCGGGCGCTGGCGGTGTCGGTGGCAAGATACTGTTCGATCTCAGGCTTCATGGCGCTGTCGAAATCTTTTTCAGAAGGAATGATCATAAAGCTGCTGGAGCCCAGCAGTTGCAGAATTTCCACCATGCGCGGATAGACGTTCATGAACAGGGTGCGGATCACCTCGAGCGGCAGGCCCGCGGGACACATCACCCCCCAGCGGTCGAGCTGGGCATCCGCCTCCGCAGCGCGCAAGGAGGCCTTCATGACCTCGGTGTGCACCATCAGCTCTGCCAGGCGTTCCTGGACATGTGGCACCTGGGTCGACCCCAGCGTCTCCGCCATCAGCAGCGCCACACCGAGCACCAGTTCGCTCTTGGCGATGTTCTTGGCAGCGCCCTGATGCGCCGTATGAATATGCGAGCCGGTCGCGACACTGGTATCATTCACCAGTTCGATATCACCGAGAAGAAACACGCGCTCCCAGGGGACCAGGACATCGTCGAAGAAGACGATGGCGTCCATCTCTTCGAAGCGTGAGCCCAGGGGATGATCGAACGCTGAACGACCGAGATCAAAGCTCTCGCGACAGAGGAATTTCACCCCTGGAGTGCTGCAGGGAATGGCGAAATTCAGCGCGTAAGGGCTATCGCCGTCGCCCATCTTGCGTAGACGCGGCGAGTAGACGGCGATCTCATCGGAGATCGGGCCCAGCGTCGCCAGGACGCGCGAGCCTTTGACCACGATGCCAGCATCGGTCTCGCGGACCACCCGCAAGGCGGTGTCGGGGCTGAGGTGCAGCGCGCCCGACGGCGTGCGCTGACGCTGCAGATTGATGAGCGCATGGGTGAGCGTCAAGTCATGTTCCCGGATGTATTCGTAATAGCGCACGATATGCGTTTTGAATTCTGGACGATTCTGCGCGAAATAATCTGCAGCAGCCGCCCAGGCGGCGAAGTTGACATTGAGAAAATCAGGCGAACGTCCCATCATGCCGCAGGTCGCCCGCGCCCAGCGCAGCATCATGTTGCTTCGGCGTTCCACGTCCTGGTGGCTGCTGTGGGATGATAAACGATAGTCCTACGGACTCGCCGCTGGTCGGAGAGATGTAGGTCATCTCCTCCTTGAGGTCGGGGTCGTACTGCATATCGTAGAGGGCCGCGATCGAGCCCACTCCATTGCGCAACGCCGGGTGTGTGGTCACGTCAGCGACGCGTTCGCCACCAATCCACGCCTCCGGTGGATGCTCCTGTAAACCCCTGATGTAGTCCTGACCTGTTCGTGCCGGCATGGTGTGTTCTCCACATATGAAACCCCCTGCTGCAGAGGGCTCTTATGGGAAGTCAGGGAAGGGCCGTGGTCGTAGCTCTATGACTCCCCTCAACTTTTCCCGCTGACGCTGGGCGAGGAAGAATAGGGATGATGCGCTCGCCAATGGTGGGCAATGTCAAGGCGGCGACAGAGCCAGGCCCGCTCGTGGCCCTGGACATAATCGAGGAAGCGGGCGAGGGCTGCCGCACGCCCGGGACGCCCGACGAGGCGACAGTGCAAACCGATCGACATCATCTTGGGAGAGGATTCGCCCTCGACATAGAGAATGTCGAAGCTATCTTTCAGGTAGGTGAAGAATTGCTCGCCGCTATTAAACCCCTGGTTGGTGGCAAATCGCATGTCATTGGCGTCCAGCGTATACGGAATGACCAGGTGCGGTTCACCATAATCAGTGACCCAATAGGGTAGATCGTCGGCATAGCTATCAGCGTCGTAGAGGAATCCGCCCTCCTCCGCGACGAGCTTACGGGTATTCGGGCTGCAGCGTCCGGTGTACCAGCCCAGGGGCCGGGTACCGGTCACGTGCGTGTGGATGGCGATGGCCTTGTGTAAGTGCTCGCGCTCGACCTCCTCAGCCACGAACTGGTAATCGATCCAACGATAGCCATGGCTGGCGATCTCCCAGCCAGCGCTCAGCATGGCCTCCACGGCTGTAGGGTTGCGTTCTAAGGCCATGGCGACGCCGTACACGGTCACCGGAATCGCACGTGCGGTGAACAGACGATGCAGCCGCCAGAAACCGGCTCGGCTGCCATATTCGTACAGTGACTCCATGTTCATGTGCCGGAGGCCGGCATATGGTTGGGCTCCGACGATCTCCGAAAGAAACGCCTCCGATGCCAGATCTCCGTGCAGGACGCAGTTCTCGCTGCCCTCCTCATAGTTGATGACGAACTGCACCGCAACCCGGGCGCCCCCGGGCCATTTGGGGTCCGGCGGATGAGCCCCGTAGCCGACCATGTCGCGTGGGTATGGTGAGGCCATGAAGCGACGTCTCCTCTCAGGTCTGGCCTGTATGTGAGTAGAAGGTGGCCGCGAGTGTATGTAGGCTGGCCGTGTGTGTCAATCGAAATGTTCGGGCGACCAAGGTCGCTGCCTGGTGGTCTTCAAGGACTGGCGGGTCAGCAATCAGGTGGGAGCGGGGACACGGTCTCAACAGCCAAACGGGGAGCTGGGGCCTGCCGCATAGCGGCCACGCATGCCAAGTGTATCGAGAGGGCATAAAAAGTGGTATGATGCCTCTCCCGCTCAACCCTTGTCCGAACTCGTTCATGAAAGGAGTGCAGATCGGTTATGAATCCGCAACTCGGTGACCTCTTGCCTAGTCCTCGCATCCTCCTCGGTCCCGGCCCTAGCATGGCTGATCCACGTGCCTTACGGGCCATGGGAACTCCCTTACTCGGCCAATTCGATCCCGAATTCACGGTCATTATGAGCGAAGTGATGGCACTATGCCGTTTTGCGTTTCAGACCGACAACTCGAAAACCTTCCCGGTGTCCGGGACCGGTCGAGCCGGACTAGAGGCTGCGATGGCCTCGTTGATCGAGCCAGGGGACCGCGTCGTCGTCGGTGAATGCGGGAATTTCGGGCTGCTATTGGTGGAGATCGCCGAGCGCTGCGGCGCCAACGTGGTACCGGTCAGGGCTGAGTGGGGGCGGGTGATCGAGCCGGAGGCCATCGAGAGCCGCCTTGCAGGGTGGACGCACCAAATTAGTGGCGCTCATCCACGGCGAGACCTCGACAGGTGTGCTGCAACCCTTGCAGGAGATTGTGGAGCTCGTGCATCGATATGATGCCTTGCTTCTGGTGGACGCTGTGGTGACGCTTGGCGGTTGCGAGGTCGCGGTAGACCGCTGGGGCCTTGATATCACCGTGGCCGCCACGCAGAAATGCCTGAGCTGCCCATCCGGCCTGGCGCCATTGACGTTCAATGCCCGCACGGCGGCAGTGTTGGAGGCACGACACCGCAAAATCCAAAGCAATTACCTCGATCTGACCCAACTGTCACGCTATTGGAGTACGGACCGCTTCAACCATCACACCGCGCCAACCGCCATGGTCTATGGCTTGCGCGAGGCACTCCGAGCGCTACAGGTCGAGGGGCTGGAGCCACGCTTCGTTCGGCACCGGCTGCACAGTGGCGCCTTGCGCGCTGGGATCGCAGCATTAGGGTTGCAACTCTTCGGTCAGGAGCCCTGGGCCCACCGATTGCCCATGCTCACGCCGGTGGTGGTCCCCGAGGGCATCGACGATGTCCGGGTCAGGCAGGTACTTCTCCATGACTTTGGCATCGAGATCGGTGCCGCCTTTGGACCGCTCTTAGGCCGGGTGTGGCGCATCGGGACCATGGGATGCTCGGCCACGCGGCAGAATGTCCTCCTGTGCCTCGCCGCACTTGAAACCGTCCTACGCCGAGAAGGCTGCAAGGTCGTCGCCGGCGCCGGCGTAGACGCGGCATTGGAGCACTATGCTGCAGTTGAGGCTGAAGGCCCTGTGGGAGTGCTGGAGGCCGCCAGGTCTCCGGCCGTCAACTCACCTGTCGCACCGCGGTAGGGATTGAATGTCGAGGCATTGGCTGAGACTGCGAATGTGACCCGGTTTAAAGCTTGAACAAGCGTTCTGCGGTAGCGCCGCCGATCTGGGCGATTTCGTCGGCGGTGCAGCCGGCATGCTCCAGCAGCCTCAGGGACGTGCGATCGTCCATGGGGAAGGGATAATCGGTGCCGAGCAACAGGCGGTCGCTGCCCACCAGGTCGCGCAAATAACGGAGGGCTGCCGGGTGGTGTAAAATAGTATCGTAGAAGAAACGGCGGAGATAGGCGGATGGCGGTTGCGATGGCGCTGTCGGCCCTTTGAGGTCACGATAGACGCGATCGAAACGGCCCGCCTGGTAGGGGAAATAACCACCGCCGTGAGAGAGGATCAGCGTCAGGTCAGGAAAGCGGTCCAGCACGCCGCTGAAAATCAGCGACCCGACGCTCGCCGTCGTATCGTAGGTGTACTGGACGATCTGATTGAGGCCGTAGTTACGCGTGCGCGGCAGTGGCGTCGGTTGCGTGGGATGGATGAAGATCGGGACAGCCAGGTCCACCGCGGCTGACCAGAACTCGTCCAAGGGAGCTTCCCCCAGATTGCTGCCCTCGATGTTCGCAGCGATGACACCTCCCACCGCCCCGCACTGCTTGACGCAGTATTCCAGTTCGTGCGCCGCGCCCTTGGCGTCCTGCAGTGGCACCGAGGCGAGGGCTGACAGCCGGTGCGGGTGTTGGCGAGCCTCATCGCACATGATCTCGTTGAGCAGGCGGTGCCAGCGCGCTCCTTCCGCGAGCGACATGCCGTAGCCGGAGAGATCAGTCCAGACCGATAGAATCTGCCGATCCACCCCTTGCCGGTCCATCTCTTGCCAGCGTTCCTCAAGATCGAGGAGCTCGGGGAAAAAGGGG
Source organism: uncultured Nitrospinota bacterium (assembly GCA_963707985.1). Classification (GTDB taxonomy): domain Bacteria; phylum Tectomicrobia; class Entotheonellia; order J063; family CAVPRW01; genus CAVPRW01. The sequence goes on from CAVPRW010000004.1 coordinate 132,462, forward strand.
CGAATGGTCAGCCCATAGGTAAAATGGACACACCGACCTCCCCCTGCGGCCTCGATCAGTTTGGCACCGTACGGAGAAGGGTCGTGCTCAAGGACGGACAGAACTTTGGGCGGGACATAGTGCGCATGCATATCGATGTACATGCCAGCTCCTTTACTCGACAGTTGTAATTTGGCGTAGTCACGTAGGATCAGACGAGAACCATATCATACTGTTTGACACATGACTGCACAAAAACTTGCGCAACGGTGGTACCCTGGGACCATCGGTCATGGACGAACATTAAGCGTCTCTGAAGCACCGCACGGCCCTGTTGCCGACACGCCTTCGCCATGGCGTGGGGGAGACCCCACCTGAGATCTGGTCCGACGCAATGGACGATCCCATCGTGGCAGACCAATCTATGCAACGTCAATCACACGACGCAGACGGTGTGGTCCAAGCCGGACTGCGGTGGCTCGCCTGGCGACATGGTCAAGTTCAATGACCCAAACTTAAAGGCCTGCATCCTGGCCACCTTACCCGGGCACCCATCGTCAATCGCGGTGACCACCGCGGCCACCTTGCTTGAGGTCAGTTGCCCTGGCCTGGGCGTCACCGACCTGACCGGCCTGCAGGTTTTCACCGGGCTGACCAGCCTGGACCTCAGCGGCAACCAGGTCGGCCAGTTCAACCTGCCGCTGACGCAGTTGCAGAAGCTCAAGCTCAGCAGCAACCAGTTGACTGCGCTGGATGTGTCTAAGCTTGCCAACCTGGTGAACCTGGATGTCTCGCACAACCAGCTTCAGTCGATCATCGGTCTGGTGGCGATCACTCCGGTGGTAGTGGATCTGTCGTACAACCAGTTAGGGAGCTTCGACCTGCCAATCTTCACTGCGTTGGTATTCGCCGACCTGTCACACAATGCGCTCACCGGCGTGTTGGATGCCTATCAGAAGAACCTCAACGCGCTGACGTCGCTGAGTTATCTCGATCTTTCCTACAATTCGATACCCACGATCGGCGACGCCAGTGCCATCGTGCAAAACGGCGCGTTGAGCTCGCTCTATCTGGAGTGCAACCCGACCTTCGACTGCCAAAGCCTCAACCTGACCGGTAGCTCGGTCGCGTTGCAGAAGAGCCGCTGTGCGCTGTTCAATAGCCAGAGCGGTCAGTGGATTCTACAGCCACATCCTTCCTGCCCCACCACGCAGAACAAGGAGATCAACGACACGCCGTTGCCGCGCACAAGGAAGCCGTGATCGCATCCGCGGGTTGACGCCCGATTCTGGTCACCATCACCGAGGGACAACTCATGACGACACAAACC
>CAVPRW010000005.1:0-160000 GCA_963707985.1 uncultured Nitrospinota bacterium
GCGTTAGACAGACTAGCTAAGGCGCAATGGGTATGGGCACGGACCATCAACCATCACCACTCGGCCCTTTGATAGCATTTGCCGGAGGGGCTGTGCGGATGTTCACCCTGACACTTCGAAACATGTCCGTACCTGATCTGCTTCTGTTCGCTGTGTGCTGTTGCTCGGGCGGTTTCGCCTACATTCTATGGGCTAACGGTCTACGGGCTGAGGCCACCGCCACCCTTATTGCCATTGCATTCCTCCGCGTCCTTTCTATCGAAGGACGCTATATTTCCGTCCGAAGGGCTGTACGACTTCGAAAATCCGCGGGCTTTGCTTTGGCTGCGGTCAGTGTCCTCTTGTTGATGCCAGATGAACCCGCGTTCTATCTTCAGTTCTGGTTCAACCTCTACATCGCCGCCCTCTATATACCACTATGGTTCGCATGGGGCGTCTGGCTAGCCTGTGAACACTGGAATTTGGCCACGTTATCAGAGAGAAGACTGGCCGAACTCATCAAGAAGCACATTGCTGACGCTGGGACACTGCCGCCTCAGACACGGCTCGTAGTAACCGTCGCGCGAGAATCGGAGGTTAAGGCGGTGCCAGGCCTAGGAACGGGCGCGCCAGGACCTGTCTACGTGCCGGAGTACATTGAGGTCCACGGTTCAACGGTCGATCTGAGGCGCTGGCTATTGGCGAGTGCGAGTCTGCCGTTCGGTATTCTTCCGCATCTTCAGCACGGCGAAGACGTTTATGTCGACGGTGGTGTCGTGGACAATGCGCCGATTCTGCCGGCGCTCGAGGCGGGATGCCGTGACATCGTGGTAGTCCACACAAATGCCAACGGGGTCGTGAACGGCCAACAAATAACACAGCATTCCGGCCTTACCGCGCACGTCTCAAGGTGTCTGCGGTTGCGTGCCGCCGGTGTCGGCCAGTCGTTCCAGTTTCCAGCCGTTCAGTACGCCCCCCCGCTGGAGACGCGTCACTTCGAAGCTCGTGTGGTTCACATCTGCCCCTCGGCGCCCCCAGGTTCGCTGCTCCGATCGTTGCTGTTCGGCGGACGGAGGTTGGCACAACAGCTTGATGAACTTGGATACCGTGATGCCTTGGCCGCGCTCAAGCAGCTTGGCATAAAACCGTCTAACTAAGGCATGGAGCCGACTGCCTCCAGCGTCCGCTGCGCTCCCGCTTCCGGCAGCGGCTCATGCCCGGCGTTGGCCGACCGACGCACGTAGGAAACTGGTGCTACACCCGGCGCGTGAAACCGGACCATCGAAGGAGGTCAGTCATGAGATCTCACAGGCTGCGTAGGTTGATCGTTGTCCTTCTCGACGCGCTCATTATCGGCGCGCCATGGCCCAGCTTGGCTCAGCAACCGATCCGGATTGGCGCCACGATGTCGCTCACCGGGAAACAGTATTCATTGCAGGGCGGTTACGGCCGGGAGGGATACCTTCTCTGCGAGAAGCATGTGAATGCGCAAGGTGGAGTTCTTGGACGCCCAATCCAGTTCGTCATAAGGCAGTTGAAGAACTCGAGACCCCAGGCTAGCGGCCCTCTTGAGCAAGGGGGGATGTCCGCCCGGGCGGAAATTCGGCATCATCGCAGCTCCCACCAAAAACTTCGCCCGTTTTTGAGGAGGAGCCACGATGAGCCGAACGAAACTTCCGTTGCCCCAGGAGCGCATCGCCCCCTTTGACCTGGAGGCCTTTGTGAACGAGGCTACCATACTGAACCAGCGTACCTTAGAGGCCTTCACCACGCCTTTCCCCAAGGGCCCCGACCGCTGGCTATCCCACGACCAATTCAAGCCTCGCCCGATCGAATTCACGGCGGAGGGCGAGGTCGAGGGGGGACTCAGTTGGCTGATCGGTGCGACGATCGATTTGAGCTTCACTCGCGCCCTCTTGGCCCCCTACTATTCGAAAGAAGGCGGTCACTGCGATGATCCCGCCAGCGCCTTTTTCCTCGAGTTGGCCAGCCGGGTCGATCGCTACTCCGACTATGCCCGCTTTTGTGCCGATCTACGCCAGCAGGACAAGGGCCGCCGCTCTCGCGAGCTGGCCGGGCTGCACGAGGCCATTCCGGGCGAGGACGATTTGAGCCACTTCCGCCGCCGCGTGGGGGCCGAGGCCATCGAGGCGGCCCTGGCCGTCTTCGTAGGCCTCTTCCAAGCATTTGGCCTCATCACCGGCGAACTGCTCTCCACGGATGGTCAGCTGGAGCCCTCCTACTCCCGGTTCAAGGGCTGTGCCTACTGCTGTCAGGCCTGCCAGCAGCTCCCCTTGGATGAAGCCAGCCGCGACGAGCTCGCCCGACAGCTGCAGGCCGGGGCGAAACGGCTCGAACTCCGCTGCCCCTTCCCCGAGGTGGTCAAAAAAGTCCTCCACGCGACCACCAGGAAGGGCAAACCCCGCGAGCCCAAAGTGGTCCTCCTGGAGATCGAGTATGAGCCGGCGGATAGCGCAAAGACTGCCGGACACCAGCAGCTCGCCGAGCTGCTCTCCCTGCCCACCGACCACCTCCCGCCCCTGCGCATCAAGTGGTCCCACCTCAGCCGGGGCCCTCAGGGAGAGCTCTGGGGGAGGTGCCCCAAGGTTCCCTCCGATCTGGAGGCCAACGTCGGCTACCACATCGACACCAAGGCCCCGCCCAAGACCGAGCGCATCTTCGGCTACTTGCACCAAACGACCACGAATATTGATGTAGAACTCGGCTTGGAGTTGCCTGTGGGCCACTCGACGTATCCGGCCAATGCCCATGAGGGCAGCCACTTCCAGACGCATCGCGCCAAGGTCGCCATCCCCTTCCGGCCCCAGCAGATCGAACTGGCGGATTCCGGCGACGACGCGGTCGAGAACGACCACGGGATCCGGGGCCGGGGAGGCATCCCCATCATCGCGTATCACCCCCGGCGTGAAGACCTCTCCCCGGAGGCGCTCCTGGCACGAGGTTATGATGCGAACGGCACCCCCTATGCGCCCTGTGGGAGGCCCTGCCGATCCAACGGGTATGATTATCAATCCGACAGCCGCCAGTATGTCTGCGGCCGGCCGTGTCCCGAGCCGGAACGGGAGCGGTGTCCGCACGGGCAGAAGGTTCGGGGCTATACGCACCGAATGTCCTTCACCGAGTACCCACGCTTGATTGGCCCCATGCAGCGGGGGACCGAAGCCTGGAAGATCCGCTATGCCGCTCGTACCGCCAGCGAGCGGACCAACAGTTACGACCAAGAGGTCATCGACCATGGACACCCTCCGAAGTTGCGAGGGCTGAAAGCCTTTCGCTTCGCAGGGGCCATGCGCACCGTGGCCCACTTGCGGCGCCGAGCCTTACAGTTCGTCTTGGATGTCACCTATACCCTAGGCAAGCTCCCATTGGCAAGGGCCTGAAGCCAAGCCCTGCTCTTTGAACGCCCGCTCTCTATTCCTCCGACTAGAAGCCCCTTTTAGGGGTTGAAGAGGTGGTTTGTCCAAATCCATTCACGAACAACAAACGGGTCTTACACCTGGTCCCAATTTCATTGCTGGGCAAGTTAGTTCTTCAACTGCCTTAGTTCGTCATTTATGACGACGAATCTGATGAAAAGACAGCTGCCCGCCTCTACGAGAAGCTGATCGTGGAGGATAAGGTCGATGCGGTGCTCGGTCCGTATGGGACAGCGATCACCGAGGCCGTGGCCGATGTCCCCGAGAAGCACCGGAAAGTGATGGTCGCGGCGAATGCGGCGACGAGTTCGATCTGGGAGAAGGGGCGGCGCTACCTCATCATGGTGCTTGCGCCCATAGATTCTGCCGCTGTGGGCGTGATTGATACGGCGGCTCGCAATGGCCTTCGCACCGTGGCCATACTGAATCAAGACGCGCTTCTCCCGAAGGCGGTGGCGAAGGGGACCAGTGAGGTGGCGAAGAACAAGGGCCTGACCGTCATTTCTTCCGAAACGTATCCGGATGGCACGACCGACTTTTCCGGCATTCTGAACAAACTTAAGGCAGCCAAGCCCGATGTCCTCGTGGCAGCCTCTGTGCGTCTCGACGACTTGGTGGCCATCACTCACCAGATGAAGGAAGTGGACTTCAACGTCAAGATGCTGAGCAGCATGCCCTACGGTTTGCTTCCCGAATACTACAAGCGGCTTGGAAAGGAGGCGGAGTTCGTCTATAGCGCCACCTTTTGGGAGGCCACTCTTCCGAACCCCGGAAACCAGGACTTCGTTTCGGCTTACGAGAAGGAGTTCAAGCGCGCTCCCGCCGTTCAGTCGGCGAACTCTTACGCCGGGTGCCAGATCTTCGTGGAGGCAGTGCGACGGGCTGGGACCACGGATTCAGAGAGGCTTCGAGAGGCTTTGCTTGCGCTGAAAACAAAAACTATTTTGGGCGACTTCGCGGTCGATCAGCGCGGTTTTCAGGTCGGCCAGAAAGCGGTGACCATCCAGTGGCAGGACGGCAAGAAGGTGGTGGTCTGGCCGGATGAGCTGGCGTCGGAGAAGCCGCGGTTCCCGACCCCGCCATGGAGCGCGCGGTAGGAAGTCCGGCGGCGATATGCGTCCCACGTGGGCTCGTATGGTTCCGTATCGCCACGCATGCCGACTGCGACACGCCAGTCGGCTAACTGCCCGATGCAGCCGACCGCAGGGAGCGGCGGCTGATCGGGAACGTTATGTGGAGTATCGAAAATGAAGGGCAATCGTATCATTTTGGAAATGGAATTCAGCGCGCTCCGCAACTACCTGGACCATGCCTTCGAGGAGTCCGGACGGGAGATCGAGGACGTCTTTGCCAGGAATGAGGCCGGAGAGTATCCCGGAATCGATGATCTCGATAACGCGCTGTTCTATCCAATGAGGCGGCAAGAATTGGCGTCCCGTACGATCTACTACGAGATCAATGCGTTAGTGGAGAGCGAACTTCAGTCTGCTGCCTGGGAAGCCTGGGTTGAGTCGGACAAGTTCCCTGGACCAAAGACTCTCAATTGGAGAAATATAACTCCTGAAAGTCTTCGATCTCTTCGTCAAGTGGTGGATGTTTCAGTGGGAAAGCTGATTCAATTGATAAACGAGAAGTACGGAATAAAAGTCGAGGAACTGCAAGGCTTCGAGGTACTCCGGGAAGTGCGAGAGGCGGTAAACGCTTTTAAACACACACGTAGTTACCTGGACATCAGAAGAATGGATGTTGCGAACTTGGAGTTCCCTCAGTATTACCGCGCTGAGATAGAGAAAGCCTATGAAATCATGGATCATGCATACGCTTTCATTACGTCCTTATGGGATGCTGTAGCGAAAAAAGACCCCACATAACAATGGCTTGCAGTGGATGGGTGGGGAACGGGGCGCCTCACATGTCGTCGGCATGGGCGAAGGTAAGTGGCGGTTCGGCCACCCGCCGCTGACGCCGTCCCGTTAGGTGCCAAGCCCATAGAATAGGGCTGCGATGGATGACGTTTCTACGTTTCCTTCGCAAGGTCTCCAGGATATCATACGTGCCGAGACGTTCTATATCGTCTCCCATCCGTTCCAGGAGGGCGTGTCCATGGATTTTTATGCGGTGCTGGATCAGGTCATGGACCTGCTGCGCCAGCGGGGACGCGTGACCTATAACGCCCTCAAGCGGCAGTTCGGCCTCGACGATGCCTGCCTGCAAGACCTGAAAGACGAGATCATTGCCGCGCAGCGCGTGGCCGTGGATGAGGGTGGCAACGTCCTGGTCTGGACCGGCGATGTGGCGGCCTCGCCCCCGCCAGCCGCCGCACCGGTGTCGGATCGGGTACGTCAGCCAGATACCGCACCGCTGACCTACACGCCTCCCCACCTGGCCGAGCAGATCCTCACCTCCCGCGCCGCCCTGGAAGGCGAACGCAAGCAGGTCACGGTGCTGTTTGCCGACCTCAAGGGGTCCATGGAGTTGCTGGCCGAGCGCGACCCAGAGGAGGCACGGCAACTGCTCGATCCGGTGCTCGACCGCATGATGGCCGCCGTCCACCAGTATGAAGGCACCGTCAACCAGGTCATGGGCGACGGCATCATGGCCCTGTTTGGGGCGCCGCTGGCGCATGAGGACCACGCCGTGCGCGCCTGCTACGCCGCCTTGCGCATGCAGGAGGCCGTGAAGCAGTACGCTGCCGAGGTGCAGCGTAGCCATGGAGTGCCCATCCACATGCGCGTCGGGCTGAATGCTGGCGAGGTGGTGGTGCGGTCGATCGGCAGCGACCTGCACATGGACTACACGGCGGTGGGCCAGACCACGCACCTGGCGGCCCGCATGGAGCAGATGGCCATGCCGGGCGCGATCCTGATCACGCCAGCGGTGCTGGGGCTGGTCGAGGGTTTTGTGCAGGTCAAGGCGCTTGGGGCTATGCCCGTCAGGGGCTTGCGAGACCCGGTGGAGGTCTACGAGGTGACCGGGGCCGGCGTGGTGCGGTCGCGCCTGCAGGCGGCCGCAGCGCGCGGCCTCACCCTCTTCGTGGGGCGGCAGCCCGAACTGGAGACCTTGCAACAGGCCCTGGGCCAGGCGCAGGCTGGGCACGGCCAGGTGGTGGCGCTGGTGGGCGAGGCCGGGGTGGGGAAGTCGCGGCTGTTCTATGAGTTTGGCCACTCCCACCATACCCAGGGATGGCTGGTGCTCGAAAGCGCCTCGGTGTCGTATGGCAAGGCCACGCCGTATTTCCCCGTTGTTGACCTCCTGAAGCGCTATTGCCACCTCGAGGAGCGCGACGACCCCCGCACCATCCGGGCCAAGGTGACCGGGCAGATCCTCACCCTGGACGAGACGCTGCAGGCGACAATCCCGGCGTTGCTCGCCCTCCTGGACGCCCTGCCAGCGGACAGCCCATTCCTGACCCTCGATCCGCCCCAGCGACGCCAACGGACGCTCGACGGGCTCAAGCGCCTCCTCATACGCGAAAGCCAGGTCCAGCCGCTGCTGCTGGTCTGTGAGGACCTGCACTGGATCGATACCGAGACCCAGGCCCTCCTCGACAGCCTGGTCGAAAGCCTGCCGACGGCCCAGCTTTTGTTGCTGGTCAACTATCGGCCGGAGTATCAGCACGGCTGGGGCAGTAAGACCTACTACTGCCAGCTTCGGCTCGACCCGCTGCCGCCCGCAAGTGCGGAGGCATTCCTCCAGGCGCTGCTGGGGGATGACCTCAGCCTGGGGCCACTCAAGCCGCTCCTGATCGAACGCACCGGAGGCAATCCCTTCTTTCTGGAGGAGAGCGTGCGCACCCTGGTGGAGACGGGGATGCTCGTCGGCACGCCGGGTGCCTATCGGCTGGCGCAGCCCCTCGCCAGCCTGCAGATGCCCGCCACGGTGCAGGCGGTGCTGGCAGCACGCATCGACCGGCTGCCACCGGAGGAAAAACAGGTGCTCCAGACCGCCGCGGTGATTGGCAACGAGATCCCCTTGCCCCTGTTACAGGCGATTGCCGAGCTGCCCGAGGCGGACCTGCATCGTGGCCTGGCCCATCTGCAGGCGGCTGAGTTTCTGTACGAGACCCGGCTGTTCCCCGAGCTGGAATACACCTTCAAGCACGCCCTCACCCATGAGGTGGCCTACGGGAGTCTGCTGCAGGAGCGACGGCGTGTGCTCCACGCCGGTATCGTGGAGGCCCTCGCGGCGGCCCTCGACGACCCACGTCGGATGGGACAGGTCTCGCTCTTCCTGTCTAACTGTTTCCGCCACCTGGGCGAGCATGACCAGGCCATCGCCGCCGCCCAGCGCGCTCTGGCGGTTGCGACGGCCGGCGGGGAGGTGGTCCAGCAGGCCCTGGCGAGCTACTACCTGGGCAGGGCCTACCACATCCAGGGCGATTATCGGCAGGCGATCGACTATCTGGGGCAGACCCTGGCATCCTTCGAGGGGGCGCGGCGCCACGAGCACTTCGGCCTCCCGTTTCTGCCTGCGGTGTCCTCACGTGCCTATCTTGCCGTGTGCCATGCCGAGCTGGGTACGTTCGCCGAGGGCAGGGCCTTTGGGGACGAAGGGCTGCGGATTGCCGAGGCGGCTACGCACCCGGTGAGCCTGATATTTGCTTGTGGGGGAATTGGGGTGCTGGCGCTCCACCAGGGTGAGCTGTCCAGGGCGCTTCCCCTGCTCGAACAGGCCGTGAGCATCTGTCGTGAGGCGAATCTCCCCGTCTATTTCCCCTGGGCGGCGGGGGCCTTAGGTTCGGCATATAGCCTCGCTGGGCGCATTACCGATGCCGTGCCGCTGCTCACGCAGGCACTGGAACAGACCTCGGCGATGGAAACAGTAGGCTTTCAGACACAATGTCGTCTCTCCCTAGGGGAAGCGCAGGTCTTGGCAGGCCGAATGGAGGAGGCACACACCCTCGCCGAGCGCACGCTGGCACTGGCTCATGAGCGCCAGGAACGGGGCCACCAGGCCTATGCCATGCGTCTCCTCGGCGAGATTGCGGCACGATGCGATCCCCCCGAGAGCACGCAGGCTGAAGCCCACTACCGCCAGGCCCTCGCCCTGGCCGAGGAACTTGGCATGCGCCCGCTGCAGGCGCATTGCCGTCTGGGGCTCGGCACCCTCTACACCCAGACCGGCCAGCGGCAGCAGGCGCAGGCCGAGTTGTCCGCCGCCATCGACCTCTACCGGGCCATGGAGATGACCCTCTGGCTGCCCCAGGCTGAAGCCACCCTGGCGCAGGTCGCATGAAGATGCGGTGCCGAGCCCCCAGGGCGAGGTTGCCGCTCGTAGGAAGGTGGGGGAAAGCATCTGGGTTGATGCCAGCACCGCACCTAACAACCCAGTGGAGCGGACGGCCCACAGCGCAGGCTCGGTTTCTAGGCGTAGCTTCGTACCTGTGGGCCGCCGCTCACCGGCAGCGTTAGGCGGCACAAAGCACAATTCAATGGGAGAGAGAAGCTGTAAGAGAGGAAGTGGGATGGTACCGTTTTTCCCGCTCGCTTGCACGTGGCTCCGGTACAATGTCCGTTGTTCCCCCCCGTAGCATCCCGCTTCATGAGGTCACGAGGACCGGTGCTGAGGCTTCGCGGGCAGGTGTCCGAGAAGCCGTGAACCAAGCAGGAGAGGAGGCGAGGATGCAGACACGGCGTGAGGTCTTGCGACAGGTTGGGACGATGGCGATACTGGGGGCGACCGCCCCCTGGTGGCTGGTGCGCCGGGCCCACGCGGCACGCCGCGAAAAATTGATTGTATGGATGCCCGTCACCCAGCCGCCGCAGGTGGAGACGCTCCTCAAAGAACAGTGTTACGCCTACGCCAAACAAGCCGGGATCCCGGAGGACGAGATCGAGTACTCCCGCATCGACACCCGCCAGTGGCAGTCGAAGCTGGTGGCGGCGCTGGACGCGGGGAGCCCGCCGGATGTCACCCTACCCGCGGAAAAGGACCATTTCAGCGGGGCCCAGGCCGCGCGCTTCCGCGGCCCGCAACACTTGCTGGACGTGACCGATCTCGTCGAGACACTCCAGCGCACCGCCGGGGGCTTCTTTCCGACCGCGCTCCAGGCCGTCATGTTCCATGGAAAGGCCTACGGCGTCCCCCAGGCCGTGAGCCCCTGGCCGCTCATCGCCCGCCTGGATCTCCTGGAGGCCGCCAAGGTCGATCCTCCCGCGACCTGGGACGCGTTCATCGAGGTGTGCCAGCGGGTGCAGCACCCGCCCCAGCTCACCGGCTACGGCATGTGCCTGGGTCTGACCACGGATGCCGATTACAACATCATGCAGATGATTTGGAGCGACGGCGGGGGACTCGTGGAGGCCGACGAGAAAACTGTTGCCCTCCATTCCTCAAGCACGATCCGGGCGGTCAAGCGGATGGCCGAGATGTATCAGATCCACAAGATTATTCCCGAAGCCGCGCTCTCCTGGGATAATCAGGGGAACAATAAGGCCTATCAGGCACGTCAGGTGCTCTTCGTCCTGAACCCGAGCGGCCTCTACGCCAGCCTGGCGGGGTCAGACAAGGATCTCCAGCAGGTGAGCGGGATGCTCCCCGTGCCGGTGGGCTTCGCCGGGGCAAGCGAGGCCCTGAGCACGAATGAGTGGCTGCTCTTCAAGCACAACCCGTACCCCGAGGTGGCCAAAGGGCTGGTCCAGTACTACATGGAGCCGGAGCACCTGCGGGGGGTGATGGAGGCGGGGGGCGGGCGCTGGGGACCGCCATACCCAGGGATGTACACCAGCGACTTCTGGCAGCAGCCCGCGTTTGCGCATTGGCGCGCCATGCTAGGCCGGGGACGCCCGTTCGCCGCGCCGGGGCCCATGACCGCTGCGGCGGCGGAGGTGCTGTCGACCAACCTCCTGGCCCGTATGATGCACCGAGTACTGGTCGACCACTGGGAGGCCGAGAAGGCCGTTGAGGACGCCCACCGACAGGCGGTGGAGATCTACGCCCGGTATCCCGAGGGATAAACCACTATGCGAGGGATTGAGGAAGGCCGCCAGGGCCGCACAGACTCGCGAAACTGGCCGACACGGATCAGTACGGCGCCATGGTCGCCATCGGGTTGAGTGCGCACCGATCATTCGCACGGCAGGTGAGCCCCATTGGATGTTCTCGGGCTGTTCTCAAAGAATGTGGGTTGGGTAGGATCCTATTCTCACGGAGCGTGGGCACGAAAGTGTGACGTTCTCGGGCAGGACGATATATATTATCGCGCTGTTACACTTACAGGTGCCCCCTAACTTGGGCTTGCAAGCGACGGCGGCCAGCGTCCGCTCGTGCCTCGCTCCCGCTGCCCGCCGCGCCTGAAGCCTAGCGTTCGGTGCTGGAAAGGTAGTCAGTAATAGGAAGGTTGCATACCGTGAACGTAGCTGACTTTTCCGTTCCTTGACCACGGCCAGGATTCATGCGGCCTCTAGGGGAAAGTCCCATGAAAGTTATTGTAATTACAGGGATTATGTGCATGTGATCCAACACTTCCCGGTCGGGTTTGAGGGTCCAAGAACCTCCTGGACCCCAGTTTGCCCTCCTGCCAGCCACTCCTCGGGATACCGATGGCGGAGATCGTGGCTGAATACTTCTTTAGTTTCATGTACTTTCATCGCTCATCAGCGGCTAGCCCGCATGGATAGCCGCTGATGATGAGGAACGGAAAAGTCAGATGATTTCACAGCGGTCTGTGAATCAGGCCTGGAGCTTTGGGCACCCGCTTACGGCTATGCGGTGCCGACATTGACAGCACAGCGGCTCGAACCGGTGATCCGCGAAAAAGAGACACGCCTGGTACGATACCGCTCTCGATGTGCCACAGTTTGGCTTCTGGTGGTTACTGACGCAGGTCTACCGTCAAGTCACTTTGACATCACTGACGCTCTTGGAAACCATGTCTTCACATCGGCGTTCGACCGCATCTTTCTGCTCACACCATTTCAGCGACGGCTAATTGAGCTTCGGACCCAACGTGCGCAAAAAAAACACCCAACGAATCGACGCCGAACAGGGGGCGCGAGCTGAAGCTGGCATCCCTCGTTGCGCTCGGGACCCCGCTGCGTTGCGCCCCTTGGTCTCGGTCTCGGCCTCGCCCCGCATGCGGGGCTCCGCCTGCGAGTCGGGGTACAGCTTAGCTCGTGCCCCGTTCGGCAGATGAGATGAAACCATGCGAGTCTCCGGAATAGAACCAGACGGCAAGTTCAAGGAGTACGTCCAAACTCCGTTTCAAGTGCAGCACGATGAAGCTATTCTCGAGAACTGGCTGGAAAGCAATCCTGACGGGATCGTCGAGGACGGCAAACTGCTGATCATTGGTCGCCAGGTCAGCACGAATCTCGGCAGCGTCATTGACCTGCTCGCTTTAGACCGACGGGGTGATGTCGTTGTGGTCGAGCTGAAGCGAGACCGGACACCTCGTGATATGCTTGCCCAGGCGCTCGAATACGTGTCATTCGTCGAACCGCTTGATAGCGAACAGCTTGTAGCAATCCTGCGGTCGTATCTGAATGACGACTCTCTCAGCCTTGCGGAGCACTGCTGGGAGCACTTCGAGCTCGCCTCCGACGAGGCCGTGGCCTTCAATAAGGATCAGCGGATCGTCATTGTGGGTCAAAAGGTGACGAACGAGATCAGGCAAACCGCCTCTTTTCTGCGGGCAAAAGGAGTGCGCGTGACATGCGTGGAATTCTCCTTGTTCTTGTCCAGCGGCGGCACGCGCCTTCTCTCCCAAGACATTGTGGTGGGACGGGAGCTCACCAAACCTGACCGTATTGCCTCCGGTTCACTGCCGGTCGTCTCTCAAAACGATTTCATGCGGTCGCTGGATGAACATGGCAGATCGGTTTTTGAACGGCTTCTTGAGTTCGCTAGACACAGGTCCATGCCCATCCACCACGGCGTGCATGGGGTTGGCCTGGAAGTCGCGGCGAGTGGCCTGGCGCCAATGCTCGGGCGTCCCCTACGGATCATCGGTCGTCAGGCCCGTGATGCCGACCACCTCCGTCTCTCACTGTGCGGTCCACGCCATTCGGCCCTGGCCCTGGCGGACGGTGTGCACCCGGCATCCGACGGGGAGTCCGTCGCCGGCGGCGGCCAGGGCCCGGGCGTCCGCCGGCACCGCCAGGTCTGCTGTGGCTGGTACCACACAGCGGAGTCCGGGCTGCTCCAGCCACCACCGCTCCGTTCCCGACAGCAAGCCCCGAGCACAGACGACCTGGTGCCGGCGGGCATCGCCGGTCAGATGGGTCCGGGCCTGCGTGACCAACGCCCGCAAGTCGAGGCCTTCGGGCTCGTGGATCTTCACAACCTTCACGGCCAGGGGAATCTTAGTGAGGGTATCGCTCAAGATGCTCACCTTCCCGCCGGACACCGTCACCTCGATCGCACGCCCCTGGCCAGGCGTGTCCGTGCGCTTCCGTAGGCGGCTGACCTGGCCACAGGCCTCAGACTGGGCGGTCGTCTCCAGATCGGTGCCATCGACCATCCCCGTCACCTTGGCCTGAACGACCCCGGCCTGGGCCCAAGCCCGGATGGCGCCGTTGCACAACGCCTCCAACGCCCGCACGTCCCGCTGCACGAGGGTGTGGGCCAGCGCCGCTGGGCAGAGAGGGCCGGCCGGGCGCGGCCAGTGCCGCGTGGCCGCCCCGCGCTGGCACACGCCGTGCCGCACGTGGTGGGTCTTGCACCCGACCGAGCGCCTGCTGGCTTCATGGCTGAAGCGCCATGCCGGCAGGGCCTTCAGGCCCTCAAGCCCACACAGGCGCTTCAGTGCGTACAGCAGAACATCCTGCCCCATGGGCACCATCTCGCGCTCGATGCCCTGGCCCCGGACCTCCTCCAACCCGGCGACCACCCCCAGCTCCTGGCGGAACTGCAAGCACTCATCCGGCAACTCTCCTGCATCCAGGGGGTAGACGCCGTCCACCACCGGCTGGCGATACAGGCGCCGCGCCACGCGCCGATCATCCCGTCGTGCGACTGGCCAACCCCACCACGCGGCCAGGTTCGTCGTGATCGCTTCCTGTCTCTGCTCCATGGTCCACCTCCCTCTCTTGAGGGCTCCTGCTCTAGAGGAACGTGGGTCCCAGGTCAAGCGTTCCCTTATATTAGAATTTCAGGAGATTTCTTGTCCCAACCGGAAAGGCTCTGTGGTATCCTTGACTCTGAAGTACTGTAACCCAAGAATGGAGGCCAGGTACATCATGCCCTGGAGAGTTTCTTTGCTTGACCAGCCTAGTGAGCTTCGATCTTAAAGGATCGAGCGGCATGGCCAGTAATATCGCGTCATATGTCAACGGCAAGCAGCGTGAAAGAGCCAATGATGTACGCACCAAAGTGAACATCAACAATCCCCAGACGCGGAAGCTAGATGGTGAGCGGGATCAAGTGACGGCAGTCTATGCTGTGGAAGGAATCCATCGTGATCGTTGAAGACAAGCTGAAAGCCTTGGGACTCGAGCTCCTGGACCTCGATGAACAGTATCGCCGTAATGCCTCGGGAGCGCGCTTTATTTCACACTATGCCGTGCAGAACGTCCTCTACCTCTCGGGCACGACGCCGATGAAAGATGGTCAGCCCTTCAATCCTGGAGTGTTGGGCCAGGATTTAACCCTTGAGCAGGGCTATGAAGCCGCCCGCTATGCGACGCTGGCCAGCCTGGCCGCCGTCAAGTATGCGTTGGATGAGCTCGACCGCGTGCAACAGATCGTACAGCTGATCGGCTATGTCAACTCGGCTCCGGGTTTTAGCAACCAGCCTCGCGTCATCAACGGGGCCACAGACCTCCTGGTCGAACTCTTCGGCGAACGCGGCAAGCCGACGCGCGCCGCCATTGGCTGCCAGGGCTTGGCGCTAAATCATTCGGTTGAAATCGTCATGACGGTGCTGTTTTCTGGCAGTGCCGTTCGAGCCCCGTTGGCGCGCGACCACTATGCCGGATGACCGGAGAAAGGGGCGGCATGCGGGTGCAGGGGGGCTATAACCTCTACGGTTTCAGCGTCGGCATTCTGATGCTCGACACGCGATTCCCGCGCATCCCCGGCGACATGGGCAATGCCACGACGTTTCCTTTTCCCGTCCGCTATCATCGGGTGCAAGGCGCCTCACCGGAGCTGGTGGTGCGTCAAGGATCGCGGGAGCTGCTACCAGCATTCATCGCCGGGGCGAAATTCCTGGAACAGGAGGGTGTGCAGTCCATCACCACTAACTGTGGCTTCCTGGCCAAGTTCCAGCGTGAAATTGCTGCGGCCGTAACGGTCCCCGTATTCACCTCCAGCCTGATGCTGGTACCGATGGTGCACCACATGCTCCCACCTGGGAAATCTGTGGGGATTATGACCGTCGATGCCTCATCGCTGACACTGGCCGATTTCGAGGGCGTAGGCATTACGTCCGATATGCCGACCTCCGTCGCTGGCCTGGAGACTGAGAGAGAATTCACCCGTGTGCTGCTGGGTAATCAGATGACCCTCGACGTCGAAGCGGCGCGTCGAGAGCATATCCGGGTGGCGCAACGACTCTGTGCCGAACACCCTGAGGTTGGCGCTATAGTCCTCGAATGCACCAACATGCCGCCGTACCGAGCGGACATTCAGGCAGCCACCGGGCTGGCCGTATTCGATATCGTACACTTGGTGCAGATGGTCCACACCGCACTGGGGCACGGCATTCCACCGCGGCCGGTGCTGTGAGTGGCACATGCTGGTCGAGATCCTCGTATAACGGTTCATCAACTCCGCGGTCGGCACTCGGCTAACTCATCACCGGACAACGGAGAGCAGATATGGCACGCTACCGACATCGTTTACCGCAACTCTCTGGTGGTCTTTTCCTCACCGATGGTGGCATCGAAACCACTCTCATTTTTCGCGAAGGGTTGACCTTGCCTTACTTCGCCGCCTGCGATTTGCTGGCACACGATGCAGGCTATGCAGCGCTGCAAAAGTACTTCCGGACCTATGTTGACATCGCCCGGCGCTATGGTGTCGGGTGCATCCTGGAGAGCGCGACGTGGCGTGCTAATCCGGATTGGGGAACAAAGCTCGGCTATGCCCCCACAGAGCTGACCGACCTGAATCGCAAAGCGATTACCTTGCTGCATGAGATTCGCGACACCTACGAGCTGGGCACCACGCCGATGGTCATCAGCGGCTGTATTGGCCCCCGAGGCGATGGCTACAATCCGGCTGCACTGATGACTGAGGGTGCCGCCGAGCACTACCATACCATGCAGGCTCAAACGTTTCGTGAGATGGAGGCAGACCTGGTGACGGCCATTACCATGACTTATGCCGCCGAAGCTATCGGCCTCACCCGGGCGGCGCTAGCAGCGGAGATGCCCGTGGTGATTTCGTTTACCGTCGAAACCGATGGCCGCTTGCCGACCGGGCAAACGTTGCAAGAGGCCATCGCACAGGTCGACGACGCCACCGGTCGTGGCCCCGCGTATTACATGATCAATTGTGCCCATCCCACGCATTTTGTCGGTGCGTTGGTGGCTGGCGAACCATGGCTCGACAGAATTCGCGGTGTGAGAGCCAATGCGTCAACCAAGAGTCATGCTGAGCTGGATGAAGCCGCCGAGCTCGATGAAGGGAACCCCGAAGAGCTCGGCCGACAGTACCGCGAGCTGAAAGGGAAATTGCCGCAGCTAAACGTGCTGGGCGGTTGCTGTGGGACCGATCACCGCCATGGCGACGCCATCTGCCAAGCTTGTCTGCCGTTGTTCTAACAGTAGATCGTACGAGACATCAGTGAGAACTTTACCCCTCCTGGTTGGGCTGCTAACTCCTAGCACTGCTGAACATCGGCGATCACTGATGCGTTTCACCATGATGGAGTAGCCATGTTTACGGAGACGGCCCTATACTATGACAAGATCTACTCGTTCAAGGATTACTCTGCCGAAACCGACCGCCTCATGGCGATTTTCCGCGAGCATCAGCGTTCAACGGGGACACACCTGCTTGACGTGGCCTGTGGGACAGGTCGTCATCTGGAGTATCTCAGGGATCGATACGACGTCGAGGGCCTAGACATTTCTCCTGCATTGCTCACGATCGCACGTCAACGCCTCCCAAGCATCCCCTTGCACCACGGTGATATGACGGCGTTCGACCTCGGCAAGACCTTCGACCTTGTCACTTGCTTGTTCAGTTCCATCGGCTATGTCAAAACGCTGGAGCATCTCGCCCGAGCGGTCGGATGCATGGGCAAACACCTCAAGGCCGGAGGGCTTTTAGTCGTTGAACCCTGGTTTACTCCCGACATCTGGCGTCCTGGCACGGCGCATGCCATATTCATCGATGAACCCGAATTGAAGATCGCCCGCATCAGTACCAGTTCCGTCGCGGGACACGTATCCATCCTCGACCTGCACTATTTAGTTGGCACGCCAGCGGGGACAGAGCATTGCGTCGAACATCATGAGATGGGGCTCTTCGCGACTGAAGATATGCACGCCGCGCTAGCGGCAGTCGGTCTGGAGGTGACCTACGACCCCCAGGGGTTGATGGGCAGGGGCCTGTTCATTGGTCGACATCCAGGCTAGAGTAGGTGAAAAGCGCTTCAGTCTCACGTGACAGCCAACGGCGAAATAGGACTGAGCCATCATGCGCTCGAATGGTTTCAGCAAGGGTTTGACGCTGGGTGCAAGAGCGGCTAGAATCAGGCAACCAATCGAGATGCACAGGGAGAGCAATCATGACTACGCAAACCGACCTGAAGCCCGTGCGGGTTTCCATGATGAATGCCGTTCATGACTTGGCTGTGCTTGTGGCAAGAGATGAAGGCTTGTTCCGTGACGAGGGGCTCGATGTGACGATCGTCAACACCCCCGGTACCGCGCAGGTCAATGTCGACCGCCAGGCGTTACGCCATGAGATCTTCGACCGCACCATGGAAGCCCTCTACAACACTGGCGGTGTCGATCAGTACCGCATGTGCGAATGGGGAGTCATGAAGCGTACCGTGGAAGCCATTCAGTGCGGCCAGCGGCCGGCGAAAATCGTGGCCCTGGGCTCCGCCATGTCCAAGATGGCCATCATCACCGCCCCGCACAGCCACATCTACGAACCTGAACAGCTCAAAGACACGCCGGTGGCTGTCAGCCCATTCAATGGCTCACATTTCACGACCCTCAAGATGCTCGAGGGCTTTATCAAGAAGGAGCATATCCGCGTGGTCCATGCCGGCACCATGCAGGAGCGCCTGGAGGCCGTGCGCAAGGGGGAAGTGGCGGCTGGCAACTTTATGGAGCCCTGGATTAGCATTGCCCAGAAGCAGGGCTTCCGCATTCTGATGGAGAGCCACTCAACGCGTAGCGAGGCGGCTGGAGATGAGCTGGACGGCCCCACCCTCGCCGCCATGTTCCGGGCCGAGGCACGAGCCGCCAAGATGATCAATGAGCACCCCGACAAGTACGCGCACTATCTGCTCCAAGAAGCCCACGGCCTGCTCGCGCCGCACGATTTGCAAACCTGGCGCCTGCTCTATGGCCCGCCCATGCCATACACGCGGGCACGCTTCGAGGACACGTACGAGTGGATGCTGGGCTATCCTGGGTTAGTCACCCCAGGCGCCACTTATGAAACAGTCGTGGACAATCGAGCCTGGGAGTGAGAGGGGAAAGCTCATGGTCAATCGTCGCACGTTTATGACACTACTCGCAACGGCTGCTGTCGCCCCGGACTTCTCATGGGCTCAGGGAGGCGGGGGCAACAGGGTTGCCCTCTATGCCAGCGTGGGGCCGACGCTCACCCATTATGACGTTGATGTGGCAGGCACGGAGTTGAGTAAGCGCGGCTCGGTGACGCTGCCGGCGAATGTCCAGTATGCGTGGCCGCACGCGTCGCGGCAGTATCTCTACGTGGCCTCGAGCAATAGCGCGTCCGGGCTGGGTGGGGTGGTCGGCGATAGGCATCACGTGAGTGCCTTTCGCATCGATGGCTCCGGCGCGCTGACGCCGCACGGCCAGCCGATTCCGCTGCCCTCACGGCCGATTCACATGACAACCGATATAGCGTCCGAGTACGTACTCGTGGCGTTCAACAATCCGAGTGCCCTCCGAGTCTACCGCATCAATCGCGACGCGACGCTCGGTGAGGAAGTTCAGCAACCGGGGCCGGTCGACGCTGGAATCTTCGCGCATCAGGTGCGTGTGACGGACAACAACCGGTTGGCAATCCTCGTCACGCGCGGTAATGACCGTGCCGGTGAAAAGCCCGAAGACCCAGGCGCGCTCAAGGTGTTCAATTTCAAGAACGGGCTACTCACCAACGTAGTCTCCGTCGCGCCCAATGGTGGCTATGGCTTTGGTCCGCGGCACCTCGATTTTCACCCGAACCAGCCGTGGGTCTACGTGTCACTCGAGCGCGAGAACAAGCTGGACATGTTCACGCTCGACGGTGACACCCTGTCGATGGTGCCTGTGTTCAGGAAGGAAACCTTGGCGCGGCCCAACAATATCGTCTCACGGCAGGCGGCAGGTACCGTGCACGTCCACCCGAACGGCCGCTTCGTGTACGGCGTCAATCGGGCCGACACTACGACAGAGCTCGAAGGTAAAAAAGTCTTTGTCGGTGGCGAGAATAACATTGCGACCTACGTGATCAACCAGGAGACCGGCGAACCGACGCCGATCGATCACACCGAAACGCAAGGCATCCACTGCCGCACGTTCCACATCGATCCGAGCGGGCGCCTGCTGGTTGCAGCCCACATCAGGCCGCTACTGGTGCAGGAGGGGACGAATGTGCGTCAGGTGCCTGCGTGCCTGTCGGTGTTTCGCATCGGCAACGACGGCAAGCTCGATTTCGTGCGCAAGTACGACGTCGACGTCGGCAATGATACGATGTTTTGGATGGGGATGGTGAAGCTGTAGCAGAGCCTCTGCCTCCTATTTTAAACGCCGCTGCGAAAGTTGCCTGGCATCCGCTGAATGCCTCTTTGCATGGCGACGTACGATCGTCTTCCCACAATCGCTGACAAGGTGCGGAGCTCCAGATCGTCGTTGCGTCGAAGAGCGAACAATGCCGCTTGCATTGTACCTGTAAACGTGCTAGTAACTTGGTGCGTTCATTGACACTTTTCCCTTTACGGTGCATGTTGGGGTGATCGACATGGATCCAGGCAAGCCAAATCTAGAACCATCCCAGGCGGTGGACCTGGCACTTGCTCCATCGCAGACCGGCGACGGTCGTTCAGAACACGTCCGGGAGGCTGATGTGGCCTTCGTCGGAGTCGGAACCACCGACAGCCACCGCACACGACGCCGTTGGTGGCCATGGCTACTGGTGCTTTGCCTGATCGGTGCGGCGGCGTACGGTCTAGCACCGAGCCTAGGACTGGACAAGCAGGTCGGGGAGTGGATGCCGCAGATCAGTCGGGTTACGGCGGTGATCACTGACCTACTCCCTGGCAAAGGTCAGGGTACGTCACCGGGCGTGAAGCCCACGGAAGCACCGGCCCTCCGCGCGGTCCCGGTGGTCGCCACAGTGGCGAAGCAGGGGAACCTGGGTCTTTACCTGACGGGCCTGGGCTCTGTCACCGCTTCCAACATGGTGACGGTACGCCCACGGGTCGATGGACAACTGATCAAAGTGGCCTTCCAGGAAGGGCAAAACATCCGCAAAGGGGATTTGTTGGCGGAGATCGATCCGCGCCCGTTCCAGGTGCAACTTGCCCAGGCGGAGGGGCAAATGGCCAAAGACCAGGCCCAGCTCAGGAACGCCCAGCGCGATCTGGAACGCTTCAAAACCCTGCTCGCCCGCGACATGATCTCGAAACAGGAATTTGACGCCCAGATTGCCTCAGTTGACCAGGTGGAGGGCGTGATCAAGAGCGACCAGGCACAGATCGACAGCGCCAAGCTGCAATTGACGTATAGTCGCATTGTCGCTCCCATTTCCGGGCGGATCGGTCTGCGTATCGTCGACGAAGGCAATATGGTGCGTGCCAACGACCCCAATGGCCTGGCTGTTATCACGCAGCTGCAGCCCATCGCTGTCGTCTTCAACATTCCTCAGGATGATCTGCCTCGTATCCTCAGCCAGATGCACACCGGCCAGAAACTCGTCGTCGAAGCCTATAATCGCGATCTGAAACAGAAGCTTGCCACCGGCACGTTGCTCACCATCGACAACCAGATCGATCCGAATACTGGCACAGTACGCTGCAAGGCCATTTTCCCCAACGAGGATAACTCCCTGTTCCCAAATCAGTTCGTCAATGCACGGCTGTTGGTGGACACCAAACAGGGAGCTGTCATCGTACCCGCTGCCGCCATCCAGCGGAGTCCGCAATCGGCGTATGTCTATGTGGTCAAGGACGATGGGGTGGAAAGCCGCAATGTCACCATCGGCCCCAGTGAGGGCGACGATGTGTCGATTGCCAGTGGGCTGTCCCCCGGAGAAGTCGTCGTCGTTGAGGGTGTGGATCGATTGCAGCAAGGCACCAAGGTTGCGGCCCGTATGACCGGAGCCAGCCAGGCAAAGGGGAAGGAATGAGTCCCTCCACGCCGTTCATCCTGCGCCCGGTCGCCACCTCCTTGCTGATGGTGGCCATCCTGCTCGTGGGGGCCGTGGCGTATTATCAGCTCCCGGTGTCGGCGTTACCACAAGTCGACTATCCGACCATCCAGGTGATCACTTTCTATCCGGGAGCAAGCCCTGATGTGATGGCGTCGTCCATCACGGCGCCCCTTGAACGGCAGTTCGGCCAAGTCCCCGGCTTAAACCAGATGACGTCCACCAGCTCCGCCGGCAGTTCGGTAATCACGCTGCAATTCGCACTGGACCTCAATATCGACGTGGCCCAGCAGGATGTTCAGGCCTCCATCAACGCGGCCCTGCCGTACCTACCGACCGATCTTCCCAACCCGCCAATCTATAGCAAGATCAATCCCGCCGACTCGCCAATCCTGACTCTCGCGCTCACCTCGAAGACGCTGCCATTGTCGAAAGTGCAAGATCTGACCGACACCCGCCTGGCCCAGAAGATCGCACAGTTGCCCGGCGTGGGCCGGGTGAGCATCAGCGGAGGACAGAAGCCGTCGGTGCGCATTCAGGCCAACCCCACCGCCCTGTCCTCGTATGGGCTGACGCTGGAAGACCTGCGCTTGGCCGTGGCTCGGGCCAACGTGAATCAGGCCAAGGGCAGCTTCGACGGCAGCCGTCAGGCCTTTAGCATCGGGGCCAACGATCAGCTCCTGTCCAGCAGCGAGTACCGCCCGCTGATCATCACCACCCGAAACGGCGCGCCCGTGCGACTGTCCGACGTGGCGGACGTCATCGATGACGCCGAGAACGTGAAGCAAGCGGCCTGGGTCAACGACGTCCCGGCTGTCATTCTCAACATTCAGCGGCAGCCCGGCGCCAATATTATCAAGGTCTCCGACCGGGTCAAGGAGCTCTTGCCCAAGCTCAAGGCCTCGCTGCCCGCCTCGGTGGAGATGGCCATCCTGACCGACCGTACCACGACCATCCGCGCCTCCGTGCGCGATGTGGAATTCGAGTTAATGCTCACCATCGCGCTGGTGGTGATGGTGATGTTCCTCTTCGTGCGGACGATCGCTGCCACGGTGATCCCCAGCGTGGCCGTGCCCTTGTCGCTGGTGGGCACGTTCGGCGCCATGTATCTACTGGGATACAGCTTGAACAATCTGACGCTGATGGCGCTGACCATCGCCACCGGCTTCGTCGTCGATGATGCCATCGTGATGATCGAGAACATTGTGCGCTACATCGAAGAAGGTGAACCGGCGCTGCAGGCCGCCCTGAAAGGCGCCGAACAGATCGGCTTCACCATTCTGTCGCTGACGATCTCGCTCATTGCGGTGCTGATCCCGCTGCTCTTCATGGGCGATATCGTCGGTCGCCTCTTCCGCGAATTCGCTGTGACGTTGAGCGTCACCATTCTGGTCTCGGCGGTCGTCTCACTGACGTTGACGCCCATGATGTGTTCGCGGATGTTGCGCCACAAGCCCGAATCGGAGCAAGGCTGGTTCTACCGTACCTCCGAGCATGCCTTCAATGCGATCATCAGACTGTACGGACGGACGCTGCGTTGGGTGCTCCGGCATCAGACCGCGACGCTTGCGGTCGCCGTCGTCACGCTCGGAGTCACGGTCTGGCTCTACATCCTGGTGCCCAAGGGCTTCTTCCCAGTGCAGGATACCGGGGTCATCCTGGGCATTTCCGAGGCGCCGCAGACGGTGTCCTTCGGTGCTATGGCCGAACGCCAGCAGGAACTCGCCAAGGTGATCCTGGGCGACCCCGCCGTTGAGAGTTTATCGTCCTTCATCGGTATCGATGGAACGAACACGACGGTGAACAGCGGGCGCATCCAGATCAACTTAAAGCCGCTCGAGGAGCGGCACATTCACGCCACCGAGATCATCCGCCGCCTGCAACCGGAGCTCGCCAGGGTCGACGGCGTGACGCTCTACATGCAGGCAGTGCAGGATTTGACCGTCGAGGATCGCGTCAGCCGCACGCAATACCAGTACAGCCTGGAAGATCCCGATGCCCAAGAGCTGAGCCTGTGGACGTCCCGGCTAGTCAGCAAGCTACAGACGCTGCCACAGCTCCGTGACGTCGCCAGCGATGACCAAAATCTGGGATTACAGGCGCGTCTGATCATCGATCGCGATACGGCATCTCGTTTCGGCATCTCTCCACAGATGATCGATAGCGCGCTCTATGACGCCTTTGGCCAGCGTCAGATCTCGACCATGTTCACGCAATCGAACCAGTATCGGGTGGTGCTGGAAGTCCAGCCACAGTTCCAGGACGATTTACAAGACTTGCAGCATGTGTATCTGCGCTCCGCCTCAGGTGGACGGGTGCCGCTCAGTGCAATCACGCGTATCGAAACGACTACTGCTCCCCTGGTCATCAATCATCAGGGGCAGTTCCCGTCGGTCACCATCTCGTTCAATCTCGCCCCTGGCATCTCCCTGGGGGAGGCGGTGGAGGTCATTGATGCGGCGAAACAAGAGCTTGGCCTGCCTCCGAGCATCGTGTCGGGTTTTCAGGGCACGGCGAAAGCCTTCCAGGCCTCGCTGTCGAACCAACCGCTGCTCATTCTAGCCGCGCTGGTGACGGTCTACATCGTCCTGGGGGTGCTCTATGAAAGCTACATTCACCCCGCCACGATTCTCTCGACGCTGCCCTCGGCCGGCCTTGGTGCGCTCCTAGCGCTGATGGTCTGCCGCATCGATCTGAACGTGATCGCGCTGATCGGCATCATCCTGCTGATCGGCATCGTGGAAAAGAACGGCATCATGATCGTCGACTTCGCACTCGACGCCGAGCGCCAGGAAGGCAAGGCACCGCTCGACGCCATCTACCAGGCGTGTTTACTGCGCTTTCGCCCTATCCTCATGACCACCATGGCCGCGCTGTTGGCTGGCGTGCCCCTAGCCCTGGGCGGCGGCACCGGCGCGGAGTTGCGCCGCCCGCTAGGTATCACGATGATCGGCGGCCTGCTGGTCAGCCAGCTACTGACCTTGTTTACGACGCCGGTGATTTATCTCGCCTTCGACCGCCTGGCGAAGCGTCTAGGCAGGCGCCGCGGCCGCCGCTCTGTGCCGCAAGCCTCATCTGTGGAGGTGGTATGAATATCTCGGCACTGTTCATCAACCGGCCCATCGGTACGACGCTATTGACCGTGGCCCTGGCACTCGTCGGCGCCGTTACCTACCAATTGTTGCCAGTGTCGCCGCTACCACAGGTGGAATTTCCGACCATCGAGGTGGGTGCGAACCTCCCCGGCGCCAGCCCTGAAACGATCGCCTCCGCCGTGACTACACCGCTCGAGCGCCAGCTCGGCCGCATTGCCGGGCTGAATGAAATGACGTCCATCAGCTATCTTGGCTCATCACGCATCACCTTGCAGTTCGACCTGAGCCGGAACATCGATGCTGCCGCGCGCGAGGTGCAAGCGGCGATCAACGCGGCGCGTGGGCAACTCCCCGCCAATCTGCCGAATAATCCCACGTACCGGAAAACCAACCCAGCAGACTCACCCATCGTGATTTTGGCGCTCACCTCCGACGTGGTCGACAGGACCCGCATGTATGACCTGGCGTCGTCTATTCTGCAGCAGAAGCTATCCCAGGTGGAGGGCGTTGGACAGGTGCGCGTCGGGGGTGGGGCGCTGCCGGCCGTGCGGGTGGAGGTCAATCCCACCGTGCTGCAGAGTTACGGTCTGAGCCTGGAGGATGTGCGTGCAATGCTGAACAGTGCTAACGCCAACCGCCCGAAAGGGGAAATCACCAGCGGCAGTCGTACCTGGTCCCTGAGTACGACGGACCAACTGATGAAGGCCGCGGAATACCAGCCGCTCATTTTGACACACGAGAACGGCAGGGCAGTGCGTCTGGGCGATGTCGCCAATGTCAGAGATTCGGTCGAAAACATTCGCAACAGTGGCCTGGTCAATGGGAAACCTGGGATTCTGCTCTTCGTCTACCGTCAGTCAGGAGCGAACATCATCGAGACCGTCGCGCGCGTGCGTGAGATCTTGCCGCAGTTGCAAGCTGACATCCCGCCCACCATCGCGCTGCAGGTGGGCAGCGATCGCACGACGACCATCCGCGCCTCGGTGCACGAGGTGCAATTCACGTTGATGCTGTCCGTTGGTCTCGTCATCCTGGTGGTGTTCGTTTTTCTACGGGATGTACGCACCTCCATGATCCCATGCGTCGCGGTGCCGGTATCGCTGATCAGCACGTTCGCGGTGATGTATGCGCTGGGCTACAGTCTGAACAACCTGACCCTTATGGCGTTGACCATCGCCACCGGTTTTGTCGTCGATGACGCGATTGTCGTCATCGAAAATATCATGCGGCACCTTGAGCGAGGGATACCACCGCGAGAGGCGGCGCTGCGGGGCGCCAAAGAGATTGGCTTCACGGTGGTCTCCATCACCATGTCCCTCTTGGCGGTGTTCATTCCTATCCTCATGATGGGCGGGATCTTTGGGCGTCTGTTCCGGGAATTTGCTGTGACGCTCGCCGTTGCCGTGGGCGTGTCGCTGGTGGTCTCTCTCACCACCACGCCGATGATGTGCGCCGGGCTGCTTCGTGCCCAGAGCGAGGCGAGTCGTGGCCGACTCTATCGCGCCAATGAGTGGGTCTTCGCGAAAATCCTGCGCCTGTACGAGATCACCCTCGGCTGGGTTCTACGGCACCAGCCATTGATGCTGCTGGTAACGCTGACGACGATCGGCGTCAGTATTTACCTGTACGTGATCGTCCCCAAGGGTTTCTTTCCACAGCAGGACACGGGCATGATCATCGGCCAGATTCAGGCCGACCAGAACAGCTCGTTCCAGGCGATGCGGGAGCGGCTCGAGCAATTCGCCAAGATCGTCGGCGAGGACCCGGCCGTGGCCTATGTCCAGGCGTTCACCGGTGGGTTCGCGGGATCAGGAAATGTCGGCCGCGTGTTCGTGACGCTGAAACCGCTGGAAGAGCGCCAGATCGCCGCGGATCAGGTGATTGCCCGGATGCGTGGCAAGCTCTCCCGCTTGTCCGGGGCCCGACTCTTCATGCAGGTGAACCAAGACCTGCGCATGGGCGGACGCCAAAGCGCCGCCCAGTACCAGTATACGTTGCAGGGCGACGATGTGCGAGAGCTCAATGAATGGGGTCCGCTCGTCCTGAACAAATTACGGACGCTACCGGAATTGACTGACCTCAACAGCGATCAGCAAGACCGTGGCCTTGAAGCATCGCTGGTGATCGACCGCGACACGGCGTCACGACTAGGCATCAGTACGGCAGCGATCGACAACACACTCTATGATGCCTTCGGCCAGCGCCCGGTTTCCACCATGTATCGAGAGCTCAATCAGTACCGCGTCATCATGGAAGTAGGGCCGCAATTCTGGCAGAACCCCGATAGCCTCAAGTACATCCAGGTGAAGGCGGACAACGATACGCTGGTGCCGCTCAGCGCTTTTACGCACTATGCATCCTCCATGACACCGCTGGCGGTCAATCACCAGGGACAGTTTCCAGCTGTCACCATGTCGTTCAATTTAGTCCCTGGCGTGGCGCTGGGAGAGGCGGTGACCAAAATCGAGCAAGCCATGCGCGAGATGGGTGTACCATCCACCATTCGCGGCAGCTTTCAGGGGATCGCCCAGGCGTTTCAAGATTCCCTCGCGAATCAGCCATTTCTGATCGCCGCGGCGCTGGTGACGGTCTACATCGTGCTCGGCATCCTATATGAAAGCTTCATCCATCCGATCACCATCCTTTCCACGTTGCCGTCGGCAGGTGTCGGAGCGCTACTGGCGCTGCTCCTGACCAACACCGAGCTGAGCATCATCGCCCTCGTCGGCATCATCCTGCTCATCGGCATCGTGAAAAAGAACGCCATCATGATGATCGACTTCGCCATCGACGCCGAGCGCAGCCAAGGTAAGCGCCCGGTGGAGGCCATTTTTCAGGCGTGTCTGTTGCGTTTCCGGCCAATCATCATGACCACCATGGCGGCGATGTTGGGTGGCTTGCCCCTGGCGCTCGGCACCGGCACCGGATCGGAGTTGCGTTACCCGCTCGGCATCACCATCGTCGGTGGACTGATTTTCAGCCAGTTGCTGACCCTGTATACGACGCCGGTTGTCTACCTCTATCTCGATCGCTTGCGTGGCTGGTGTGCGGGACTAGGCCAGGGAGCCAAACGTCGCGAGGCGCTAGAGAATTTCGGGAATGGCAATGGGAGGGGAGGGTATGCTGTACCGCATCATGCACCGACGCAGCACATGGAAGAGGTACGTCATCCGTGAGGGTGACGCAGCGTCAGGTAGAGTAACACCCATCCTGCATGGCTAGGTTCGTCAAGCTACAGCACGCTTCTCGATCGAGAGGTGTCGCTTTGAAGCAAGGCGCGGAACTGCACGGCCGCAACAACAGCGTCATCCAAATTCAGGGCAATGGAAACACCATCGTTCCCAGCCTCCCACATCTCACACTCACCCGCTATTTAACGCACCGCGGTCAGATAGCTTCGGAGGCCCATCTCCTGCAAACATGGCCACGACCTTGTTTACATCAGTGCTGAAAATTTTCCATATAAACGGTCGGCAGCGCCCGCGGGAAGGACAAGGAACCGCTCGCCCGCCAGCTCGGTGCGTCGGTCTACATCGACAGCGAGGCCCAGGACCCCGCGGCGGAACTCCTCACGCTGGGCGGCGCCCAGGTCATCCTGGCGACGGCGACCAGTGGAGCGGCGATGAGTGCCGTCCAGGGCGGCGTGGCCGAACCAGGCGCTGCAGCAGACCCGCCCGTTCCAGTGCCCTTGGTCATGCCTGGCTCTGGGGGCGGGCTGCTGCGCTTGGTCGTGAGGCATACAAAAGAGATGGTTTCATCACCCAAATACACGGTGTCACGGCGCTGGACCAGCCTTCGCGAGTCGGCGGAATTCCCCATTGATGTAAACAAGGTCGTGGCCATGTTTGCTCCTGAAAGGAGACATGCCACGGGAGTCCTCATGCCAATCACGCGGGGGCTCGTCCTCTTGCCCGCGGTCCTCGCGCTCGCCCGGGTGGCCCATCTCGCCAGGATTCCGAATTGGAACGTCGACGATGGCCGCCTGGACGTGCAGGTTTCGTCTCCTGGCACCCCGGGCACCGGCACCACCCCCGAAATGCACCATTCACCTATGGCCAAGCTCGTTTTTTTCCACGAAGGAGAATGATCATGTCCGCAGTAGCGTCATCACCCACCTGGCGCACCTTTCTTGTCACCTTAGTCGCCGCAGGTGCCTTCGGCCTTGTCCTGCTCACGGCCCCCAGCGACGCGCAGACGGTTCCGTCCGCCGATGCCCAGGCCTCCGTCGGCGGCCTGGGCGCAGCGGTCGAAGACAACGCCGTCCGCCCCTTCCACATCAACGTTCCGGAAGAGGCACTCGTCGACCTCCGCCGACGCATAGCGGCGACACGGTGGCCTGACCGCGAGACAGTCAATGATCGATCCCAGGGCGTGCAGTTGGCGACGATGCAAGAGCTCGTACGTTACTGGGGGACGGACTACGACTGGCGGATAGCCGAGGCGAAGCTGAATGCCTTGCCGCAGTTTGTGACTACGATCGATGGAGTCGACATTCAATTCGTGCACGTTCGATCGCGCTATCCCAACGCATTGCCGCTCATCATGACCCACGGCTGGCCCGGATCGGTGTTCGAACTGCTCAAGACCGTCGGCCCGCTCACGGATCCCACGGCTCATGGTGGACACGCGGAAGACGCCTTCGACCTGGTCATGCCTTCGATGCCCGGTTACGGCTTCTCAGGCGAGCCCAAAGGCACCGGTTGGGACCCCGACCACATCGCGCGAGCCTGGGCGGAGCTGATGAAGCGCCTCGGGTACACCCGCTACGTCGCCCAGGGCGGCGACTGGGGTGCCCCCATCTCCAGCGCGATGGCGCGCCAGGCGCCGGCAGGATTGCTCGGCATCCACATCAACTTGCCGGCGACGGTACCGCCCGAGGTGGCCGCGGTGCTCGCCGGCGGCGGACCCGCGCCGGCGGGACTTTCCGAGAAGGAGCGCGCGGCGTTCGAATCGCTCGACACGTTCTACAAGAAGCACAGGGCCTACTCCGTGATGATGGCCACGCGGCCGCAGACGATAGGCTACGCCTTGACGGATTCTCCAGCGGGGCTTGCCGCCTGGATGTATGACTACAATGGCGGCGAGCCCGAGCGCTTACTCACCAAAGACGAGATGCTGGACGACATCACACTGTACTGGCTGACGAACAGCGCGACCTCGTCAGCGCGGCTGTACTGGGAGAACAGCGGACGAGGCATTGTTGTTGCGGCTGCGCAGAAGACCGCCGAGATCTCCCTCCCGGTGGCCATCACGGTATTTGCGGAGGAGATCTATCGAGCCCCGGAGACATGGGCCCGGCGCGCCTATCGCAACCTGATCTACTTCCACGAGGTCGATAAGGGCGGTCACTTCGCGGCGTGGGAGCAGCCGGAGCTCTTCAGTGCCGAGCTCCGAGCGGCGTTCCGATCGCTCCGCTAATCGTGGCCGGCCTGCCTGATTTGGGATTGCTTGTGATGACGCTTGTTCTGAACCCTGATCCGTGATTGCCAGATTACACATGGGTTCAATTCCGCCTATTGGAAGGAGGCACCGGATGAGACGGATTGTTTTCGTGCTGGTTGCAGTTGCAGCGCTGGCCGGCGTGGCCGCCTACATGGCCCCCGCATCTGGACAGGCCGATGGAGAGGCCGCCCCGATCTTCGGAGTCAAAATCCCCGCCGGATATCGCGACTGGAGGTTGATCTCCGTGGCCCACGAAGAGGGCAACCTCAACGATCTGCGCGCCATTCTGGGCAACGACGTGGCGATCAAGGCCTCCCGGGAAGGGAACCCTCCGTTCCCGGACGGCACCATCATTGCCCGGCTCGCCTGGAGTTACGTCCCGTTGGAGGAGAGCGAAAAAGCCTTTGGCCGTCTCCAATCTTTCGTGGCTGGGCCACCCAAGAACGGGGTTCAGTTCATGGTCAAGGACTCGAGAAAATACGCCTCGACCGGCGGCTGGGGGTTTGCTCAATTCAACGACGGCAAACCCGCCGACGAGGCGGTGCACAACACCTGCTTTTCCTGCCACGAGACCGTCAAGGCTCGCGACTTTGTGTTCAACCGTTATGCACCTTAATACCGAGAATCATCCGATACTGCATACGATCGTTGGAGAGAGAGCATGGTCAAAGTGACATACAACAAGCAGCTCACTGCGCTTCTGGTGATCGATCCGTATAACGATTTCATTTCCGAGGGAGGGAAGGTCTGGGATCGCCTGAAGGATGTCGCGGAAGCGAATCGTTGTGTTCCTCATATGTTGCAGGTTCTGAATGCGGCGCGGAAGGCGGGGCTTCGCGTCTTCTATGCGTTGCATCGTCGGTACCGTCCCGGCGACTACGAAACCTGGAAGTACATCGCGCCGATCCAGGAGGCAGCCTGGTCGCATAAGACCTTCGAAAACGGGACGTGGGGCGGCGAGATCCGCAGCGAATTCGCACCGCAACCGGGCGACATCGTGGCCCTCGAGCATTGGTGTTCCAGTGGCTTTGCCAACACCGATCTGGATTTGCAGCTCAAGAAGCATGGCATTCATCAGCTCATCGTCATCGGACTCATTGCGAACACCTGTGTGGAGGCAACGGTACGCTTCGCCGCTGAGCTAGGCTACCAGGTCACGGTGGTGAAAGACGCGACCGCGAGTTACTCGGATGAGGAGATGCACGCCGCTCTCGACGTCAATATCCCGAACTACGCCAGTGCCATTGTGACCACAAATCAAGTCGTCGACTCGCTCTCTTCTGTCCAAACCTTAGGCATCAGTGCGCAGTAGTTTTACGTGAGAGGAGTTAAGGGATGAGTCTTTCCACTTCGCCACGTTCGATCCAGTGCTTGCTGGTTAGCAGCCGGAGCTCTTCGCGGCCGAGCTGCGCGCGGCCTTCCGGCCACTGCGTTAGCGGGAGCGCGGGGGTAGGGCGCACGTGCGCGCCGCGCCCCCGCATGCGGTGCATGCGAGCATGGACGTGAAGCCCTTCGGAGCGAGCGATGTCGGAACGGATCAATCGTAAGCGCCAGCGCCTCGTCAGCCGGCTCGCCCTCGCCCTCACCGCTGCCCGTCTCGAACCCGTGGGCGCCGCCATGGAGCAGCTTGCGTGCGCCGCTCGGCCGCTGGCCGGCGGCGGCGATCTGCAGAAGCACCGGATACTCGTCCAAGCGGAACCGAACAAGCAGCTGCCGGAGGTCAGAGGCAATCGGGTGCAGCGGCAGCAGGTGCTCCTCAACTTGATCATGAACGCCATTGACGCGATGGCGGCGAAAGATGAGCCGCGGATCCTGAGCATCCGGTCGCAGACATGGCCATGACATCCTTTACGCCGGTGGGGAATTGCGCCGACTTATCCGGTCGGCACCACCTCAAAGAGCAGCAACTGCGGTGTTGGGGGCGCCGCTGGAGCGCGTCTCCTGGCCCGGGCGCGATAGACGACCACGGAATCTTGGGGTGTCAACGGGAGCAGAGTGCCTTACGGTGACGCAAAGCGTATCGGGTGAAAGACCGCCTGACGCACATCCTTAGCCACATGGCGGCCTATGTCACCCTGGGCCGGGGCCTTGGCCGGACCACGATTGAAGAAGCAATTGACGAGGCAAAGGAGGCTTTGAGACGGCAAAGAGTATGCTGATACCCAGGCCACGTTCCGCTCCCAACTGAAAAAGGCGCTTGCGGAAGATCCCCAGCTGCTGGCTGAGTTAGGGAGTCTGATGACAGAAATCGAGCGTGAGAGCGTCGGAGTTAAGCAAAATATTGCCATCACCGGCTCGGGAAATACGGTGGAGCTACCGGGCAAGAGAGCTTAACTGGAGGGGACTGGGTAAAGAGCGGATTCCCTGGCGCAACAGCAGCAAAAGACCAGGGTTGTTGATCGCCCAGGGTTTTCCTGAGCGGTAAAGTGTGGCATAATGCGGAGCACCGTGCATCGCTGTAGGTCATGCGCCACGGGAACTTCTCTGCGAAGTCGGAGGTTCAAATGCTCAATTTTAGCGACAACGAACTCCTCACCCGGACCGGTTCGGGAACACCGATGGGCGAGTTGTTTCGCCGCTTCTGGCATCCGGTGCTGCTGGCAGAGGAACTGCCGGAACCGGATGGGACCCCGGTGCGGTTGCGGGTGCTCAGTGAAGACTTGGTAGCCTTCCGTGATACCGATGGTGCGATCGGCATCGTTGACGCTTTCTGCCCACACCGCCGGGCTGGGATGTTCTTCGGTCGTAACGAAGAGTGCGGGCTGCGTTGCGTCTATCACGGCTGGAAATTCGACGTGCAGGGCAACTGCGTGGATATGCCGACCGAACCCCGAGACTCGACCTTCAGAGACAAGGTGACGATCAAGGCCTATCCGACCGCGGAATACGGCGGGTGTATCTGGATCTACATGGGCCCGCCCGACAAACAGCCCGCCCTACCAGCGCTGGAGTGGGCGCGGGTCCAGGACACGCAGCGCGTCGTGTCGCGCTGGATCCAGGAATGCAACTACATGCAAGCGTTGGAGGGCGAGATCGACTCTGCTCACGTGTCCTGGCTGCATGCGCCGCTACAGGTGGAGAACAGCCCGTTCCGTGGCCGCTTCAACGATTCGATTATCCGAGATGGCGCGCCGAAGCTTACCGTTAAGCCGACGGACTACGGGTTCTGCTATGGGGCCCGCCGGGACGCCGACAGGGGTGAGTACTACTGGCGTGTCACCCAGTGGCTACTCCCCACCTTCAGCCTCATTCCTGCCCATGGCTTCCCGCGTGGCGGCCGCTGCTGGATCCCCATCGATGATTCCCATATCTCCGTCATTCAGTACAACTACCACCCCGAACGCCCACTGACGGAGGCCGAGGTGCAGCGGGGCAAGAACAGCCCGGAGGTCCAGCCAGCCCGCTACCGCTTGCCTGATGGGATGATCATCGATATCTGCCGCGACGTCCGCAACGCCGACAACGATTATCTCATCGACCGAGACATGCAGCGTACCCAGAACTTCACCGGTATCCCGGTTATCCGCACGCAGGATACGGCTATGACCGAGAGCATGGGAGGGATCGTCGACCGCAGCCAGGAGCACCTGGGGACCACGGACGTGGCAGTCATCGCCGCCCGCCGCCGCCTGATCAACATGGCCCGTGACTTGGAAGAGGGCATTGAGCCTGTGGCAGGCACTCCACCCGGACATCTACAACGTGCGTGCCGTCGACATGGTCTGCCCGGAGGACGACTTTCTCCGCTTCATGGACCTCTATGCCGAGGAGGCGGTTGGCAAAGTCTAGACCCTCCGTCATTCGTTTCATCCACTTGGCTGTGGTAAGATGGAGCGTCAGAGTGTCCCCTACCAAGGAGTATTGCCATGGCTGAGACTTCTACTAGGACCGAATATTCTCACATCGTGCGCACACCAGACGTCTGCGGCGGGGAGTCACGAATCGACGGACATCGCATCCGGGTTCGAGACATCGTTGCAGCCCGGGACTTGGGCGGTCTGACGCCAGAAGAGATTGCCGCGAGCGTTTACCCAGGCCTGACGCTGGCACAGGTGTATACGGCCCTGGCATATTACGAGGACCATCATGACGAGATCGATCAGGCGCTGCAGAACGAAGCGCAGTTCATTGAGCAGTTTTTGAAGGACCATCCACAATTGGCTCGTGACGTTCGTCCTGCCAAAAGCTGAGCGATGCTGAAAGGGTATGCGGACGAACACGTGGTATTCGGGTTGGTCCAGGCCTTAAGGCAGCGTGGGATGGATGTTCTCCGAGTAGAAGAGCGCGGTTTGAAGGAATCACAATTGGCTCGTGACGTTCGTCTGCAAAAGTGAGCGATGCTGAAAGGGTATGCGGACGAACACGTGGTATTCGGGTTGGTCCAGGCCTTAAGGCAGCGTGGGATGGATGTTGTCCGAGTTCAAGAGCGCGGTCGCGGGCAAGCTGACGACACAGATTTGCTCAACGAAGCGCTGACCGATGAACGCGTGATGCTGACCAACGACACGGATTTTTTAACGCTGGTCGCCGATCGAGCGGCACGACAGGAGCGATTTGCACCGATTTTCTTCTGGCCGCAACAACGCCGCTCGATCGGCCAACTGGTTCAGAGCATCATTCGCGAAGCGAGCCGCCGCGAATACACCTCCGCCTGTTCGCAGGTGTTCTTTTTGTGAGTCTACGTGGGCATCGTTAAGTAGATACTGCTGGTTTTGCATCTGCATGTTCCCCGGACTTCCCCGGCTCCTCCTGTTTACCCCAGATCCTCACACGTCGGTGCGCCACGCCAAACGGTGCATGCGTCATGTGCATGTCATCATTATCGTGGCGTCCTTCCGAGCAGTGTCAGGTGTGGCTGCGGCCTCATACAACCCTGCCAACTCAGACGATTGAGGAGCCCTAAAGCCCTGGCCCACAAGGCATAGCAGGCATGGAGCTCACTCGACCTAGCCGAGGCGCTTCTGCGGCCTAGGCGATGGCCGGTGCCCTGGCACAACGATTGCTCCTGCACCATTAGACGTGTTCCCAGGCTGTTCATCTGCCTAGAGATTCAACATTGCTTGGACAGGAGAGTTCCCAGGCAGATGACCTTCGCTTTGCACTGGAGGAATACGCCGTCCGCCGATCTCATGTCGCTGACAACTGCAGATTCATCTGAGGATGATACTTGGGAAAGGAGGGAGCATGAGTGAAGACGTGGCTCGCAGAGATTTCCTGAAGACAGCCGGGGTGGGTGCAGGCGCTGCGTTAACCGTTGGATCGAACCTTCTACAAAAGGGGGAGGCATGGCCGAAGCTGCAACGACACCCGAAACCTATATGTCAAAACCCCTGATTCCGATCGACCTGACGAAGTCGCCGAGAGAACAGGTGCTGCCCTTACACAATCGCTGGCATCCAGACATTCCACCAGTGGTTACAGTCAAGCCAGGTGCGGTCTTCCGTGTCGAGTGTTATGACTGGACCGGTGGCCAGATCAAAAACGATGACAGCGCCAACGACATTCGCGATGTCGAGCTCCCCCAGGTGCACTATTTGAGTGGACCGATTGCCGTCGAAGGCGCAGAGCCGGGAGATATCCTGGTGGTCGACATCGTTGATATCGGCGCGCTCGTCACCTCACCGTGGGGGTTTACCGGCATTTTCGCCAAAACCAATGGCGGCGGTTTCCTGACCGACCACTATCCGGATGCCAAGAAAGTCATTTGGGACCTGCAGGGCATCTACGCGGTGTCACGTCATATCAAGGACGTGAAGTTTGCCGGGCTGTCACATCCAGGGCTCATCGGCTGTGCACCCTCTGCAGAGCTGCTGGCGATGTGGAACAAGCGCGAGGCCGAGCTGATTGCCACCAACCCGAACCGCGTCCCGCCGTTGGCAGCCCCGCCCAATCCACAGGCCGCGCTCGCCGGAACGTTACAGGGGGCGGCGGCGGAACGTGTGGCGAAGGAAGGGGCACGCACCGTTCCGCCACGCGAGCACGGCGGCAACTGCGACATCAAGAATTTATCGCGTGGCTCCCGAGTCTACTTCCCGGTGTATGTCAGAGGGGGCAACCTGTCGATGGGGGATATCCACTGGTCGCAGGGGGATGGTGAGATCTCCTTCTGTGGCGCCATCGAGATGTCGGGCTATCTGGACCTGCACGTCGATCTGATCAAAGGTGGGGTCAGCAAGTACGGCATGGTCAACCCCATCTTCAAGCCGGGCCCGGTCGAGCCACGCTATTCGGAATATCTGGTTTTTGAGGGGATCTCGGTCGACGAGCAAGGTAAACAATACTACCTCGACGCCCACGTCGCCTACCGGCGTGCGTGCTTGAATGCCATCGAGTATTTGAAAAAATTCGGGTACAGCGGTGAGCAGGGCTATATGCTTATCAGCACCGCCCCATGTGAAGGGAAGATCAGCGGTATCGTGGATATTCCAAACGCCTGCTGTACACTGCACATTCCGACCGAGATCTTTGACTTCGACATTCGACCGTCGGCCACAGGACCCACCAGCGCATCACGTGGTGCGGTATCGAGCACCACCTAACGAGATCGATCATGTTCCCACGGGCAGGGGTGCACAGCCGTGCGCCCCTGGGTAAGGTTTCCGGATGTAGCTGATGCGTGAGCACATGTGCCGAGGGAGGGTCATCCCATGCCTACCTATGAGTTCGTCTGCGCCAGCTGTGGACCCTTCGAGCAACGTCGAAGTCTGAGGGAGGCCGGCGATCCTATGACCTGCCCGTTATGCCAGCAGGTGGCCCAGCGTATATACTCAACGGCCGCGGTCATTCTCGCCTCTGGTGCCGTGGGCCGTCGCATCGAACAGAGTGCAGAGCCAACCGTCGTCAAACGTCCAGTCTCCGAGGAGAATTCACCCCAGCAAACACTTCAGCAGTCGGCTCGTGGCCGTCCCTGGCAGCTCGGTCATGCTGCACATGCGACGCCGGTGAAGCCAGGCTTACAGCGCCTATAGCACTCTCGTAGGCACATACGTTGCCTGGGCAAGTCCTCCCTATCGTGGCAGGCCAGCCAGGCGCGCAAGCACCTCGAAAACAACGGCAAAGTCCTTATCGGCCAGACCCATACCGCGGGCGGCGGTGAGCATCTCGTTGGTCACGGCTGTGGTGGGCAGGGGAACATCCAGCTCCCGTCCCATCTCCAGGGCCAGGAGGAGGTCCTTTTGCATCATATTCACGTCGAACCACGCCTCCTCCGGCAGACCCAGCACAAATGGTCCGCGGTACTTCACCATGGGTGAGGCGATCACACTATTGAGCAACACCTCCACAGCAGTCTCGCGTGCGATGCCGCTTTTCTCGGCGAGTAAAACACCCTCGCTGAAGGCGAGCATTTGCACTGCCAGACTGAGATTGGTGGCGATTTTCATCGAGGCTGCCAGGCCATTCGCACCGACGTAGGTGACTTTCGGGCCGATGTCCTGCAAGATCGGCACGACTCGCTCATAGGCGTCGCGGTCCCCACCGACCATCAGTGATAACCTGCCCTCTTCCAGGGTGATGACGCTGCCGGACACTGGTGCATCGAGCATCTGTGCCCCCAGAGCTGCAACCTGTGTGGCCAGGCTGCGGCTAACGGTTGGACTGACTGTGCTCATATCGACAAAGACGCTCCCCGGGCGCAACCCGGCCAATACCCCGTCGACGCCGCCGGTTACGGCTTGCAAGGCCGCGGTATTGGCCACCATACTGCAGACGACGTCGGTGGCCTGGGCCACCGCAGCCGGTGTCTCACCCCACTGCATCCCCAGGTCCAGGAGCCATTGGGCTTTTGAACGGGTGCGGTTATAGCCTGTGACCGATATGGCCAGCGTCCAACAAACGCTTCACCATCCGGCTTCCCATCACCCCCAGTCCGATGAAACCGAGATGCGCCATCGCAGACTCCTAGAGCCATTCCATCGCGCTATGGTCCGGCGGTTGCCTCCTCATGCGGTAATGGCTCATCCTCTGGCCGTGGTAACTCCTCATGCAATGTCCCAAACTGAATGCCGCCGATGGTGTGATCGAAGCGGCTGACCTCGCTCTCGGCCTGGACGAATTGCCCACGGGCACGGTCGAGGTGCCTGCCGATGAGCCTGAAATGCTCCTTGAACTCGTCAAAGTTCTTCTTCAGTCCCAACAAGAGTTGCTCGATACGGCGCGTCTCCTGGGCGATTTTCAGGCCTCGGAAACCGATGGAGATCGCTTGCAGATAGGCGTACAGCGTGTTCGGTGAGACCGGCACGACCCGCTTGGCGCGCGAAAACTCCAGTACCTCATCGCTCAGCAACACCTCATAGTAGACGTTTTCCGCCGGGATAAACATCAGGGCAAAATCGAGCGTCGACGGCGGTAGGATGTATTTGTGGGAGATATCGATGACGTGGCGTCGGACATCACTTAAGAATAGCCGATGCCACTGTTGACGCGTCTCTGGCTCGGCATCGGGCTGCGCCATGCGTCGAAAGTTGTTCAGGGGAAACTTACTGTCGATGCACAACCAGCCGCCTTCAAGTATGATCACCGCGTCGGCCAACGCCTCTCCGACGGGGGCCTGCATGCGATACAGGGCCTGCGGCAGGACGTTACTCAGCATCCGTTCCAACTCGAACTCGCCGATATTGCCGCGTAGCTTGGGCGACTCAAGAATGTGGCTGAGCTGGTTGATGTCCTGACTGATAGCCACGATGCGCTCGTTGGTGACGCGAATCTCCCCCAGTTTCTCGGCCATATCCCTGAACAGGGTGCTGTGCTGGGTGAGATTGTCGCTGAGGCGTTGCTCAACCCCCTGTTGCAGCGCCGTGACCATGCCAAACAGCTCGCGGCGACTATCGCTCAGGCTGTCGTGGATATTCGCCCGGAGCGTGTCAAACTGCTGCTGGAGCTCGCGGTGCACCGCCTGTAAGCGCTCTTCCATGGCGGTCTGGCTGTCGAGACGGGCTTGGTCGACGCGGGAGACCAGTTGCGTGGTAAGCTGGGTCAAGCTCGTGACCAGGGAAGTATTCAACGCCTGCGAAGAGTGATCGATCCGGGCGTCCAGGGTGCGCTGGAGATTGAGAAGCCCCTCTGAGAGCATCTGCACGCGGTCAGCAAGGTCCGACGAGGATGGGCGCCGGAGCGTGTGCAGATACCACACGAGCAGGGTCATGATCACCAGCCCTAGACCGCCGATAATGACCAGCTCAAGCATTCACATTCCTTGCCGCCCGGGACGTGCGATCTCCGCAGGCATTGGGGGCTCTCTCTCAATGACAGGTGCAAAATGTCGACGCGATCCCATCAGTGATGTGCGGCGACAGCTGCATCACGCCCGCCACGATAGGGGTAGGCTCTGGTCGATACCCAGTGGCCGCGGTCAGGGGCGCAGCAGAGAGCGGATGCGTAAACGCAGCGCATTGAGCCTGATAAAACCTTCGGCATCGGCCTGACGATACACGTTGTCGGCCTCAAAGGTCGCAAACTGTGGGTGATAAAGCGAGGTGGGAGATTTACGACCCACGACCCAACAATTGCCCTTATAGAGTTTCAAGCGCGCTGTGCCGGTGACGTGGCGCTGCGCCTCATCCATAAACTGCCGTAGGAGATCCATCTCCGGAGAGTACCAGAAGCCATAGTAGATGAGCTCGGCCAATTTGCAGACGAGCGAGTCGCGCAGATGCATGACCTCGCGGTCCATGGTGAGCGACTCCACTGCACGGTGTGCGATGTGCAGAATGGTGCCGCCAGGGGTTTCGTACACGCCACGCGATTTCATCCCCACGAAACGGTTCTCGACCATATCGATGCGGCCGATCCCGTGCGAGCCAGCGATGTCGTTGAGGCGCATCAGCAAAGCCACTGGTCCCAGTCGCTCGCCATCCACAGCCACGGGTGTTCCCTGTTCGTAGTCGATCTCCAGGTACTGCGAGCGATCAGGAGCATTCTGGACGGCCTGAGTCATCTGGAACATCTTCTCGTCCGGCTCATGCCACGGGTCTTCCAGAATCCCCCCCTCGTAGCTGGTGTGCAAAAGATTGCGGTCTGTGCTGTAAGGCTTTTCGCGCGTCGTCGGCACCGGGATGTCGTGTGCAATGGCGTAATCGATGAGCTCCTGGCGACCCTTAAAGTCCCATTCGCGCCAGGGTGCAATGACCTTGATGTGTGGATTCAGGGAGAAATACGTGAGCTCAAAGCGCACCTGGTCATTGCCTTTACCGGTGGCTCCGTGGGCGACGGCATCTGCCTCTTCTCTGGCGGCGATTTCAAGCTGTTTTTTGGCGATGAGCGGGCGGGCTAGCGAGGTCCCCATCAGGTAGCCGCCCTCATAGACGGCGTTGGCGCGGACGGCAGGATAGACGAAGTCGCGCACGAATTCCTCACGTAGGTCCTCGACATAGACTTTCGCAGCGCCCACGCGCTCGGCCTTGCGGGCGAACCCCTGAAGATCCTCTTCCTGCCCAAGGTCCGCCAGGAACGCCACCACCTCACAGCCGTAGGTCTCGATCAGCCATTTGAGAATGACCGAGGTATCGAGTCCACCAGAATAAGCCAACACAATGCGTTTGATTCCTGCCTGCATCCCTTGCACTCCAGGATCGGACTGAGGAGTGAATGCCGAGGATGAGCCGAGCCACTCAAACCTCAGTCCATATCGCTAATGACCGTTGTCTCCTCTGTTCAACAGAAGTTGCAACACGGCCTTCTGCGTGTGCAAACGGTTTTCCGCATGGTCGAAGACGATCGATTGGGGGCCGTCGATGACCTCGGCGGTAATCTCTTCGCCGCGGTGCGCGGGGAGGCAATGCATCACCAGCGTCGTCGGTTTGGCCGCCGCCAGGAGCGCCTGATTGACCTGGTATGACTGAAACACCTCCAGCCGCCAGCGTCGCTCCGCCTCCTGGCCCATGCTAACCCACACATCGGTATAGATGACATCCGCCCCTTTGACGGCTTGGAATGGGTCCTCCATGATTTCCACACTGCCACCGTACGCCGCCGCTTCTTCCTGGTGCTTACGGATGAGCTCGGACGGCGGCCAATAGCCCTTGGGACATCGCCAGCGCCAGGTGCATGCCCATCTTGGCGGACCCCTTGCAGCCAGGAGTTGGCGACGTTGTTACCATCGCCCACCCAGGCCAGCTTCACCCCCTCGCAGCGGCCGAATTTTTCCTGAATGGTCAGAAGGTCGGCAAGGATCTGACAGGGATGGTGCAGATCGGTCAGACCATTGATCACCGGAATCGTGGCGTACCGTGCCAGTTCCGCGACCTCATCGTGGGCGAAGGTTCGGATCACGATACCGTCCAGATAGCGGGAGAACAGCCGTCCGATATCCGCCACGCTCTCCCGCACCCCCATGCCCAGGTCATGGTCATTCAAGAACAGGGCCAGCCCACCCATCTGAAACATCCCGATCTCAAAGGAGACCCGCGTCCGGCTGGACGGTTTCTTAAAGATCATTCCCAGCGTCCGCCCTGCCAAAAAACGGTGCGGTATGCCACGCTTGAGATAATCTTTGAGGCGTGCGGCCGACTGCAACAAGGCCTCAAGTTCTGGCCTGGTGACGTCGTCTAGTGATAGCAAATCACGCTTCATCGACGGTCCCCCTACACTTTCGCGAACAGTTCGTCGAGCGTCGCCACCAGGAGGTCCACTTCTGTCTCTTTGACGATGAGCGGGGGTAAAAAACGGAGGACCGTATCCATCGTACAATTGACCAGAAAGCCGCGCTCGAGGCAGTCATTGACAAACTGACCACCAGGGAAATGCTAATTGGAT
This sequence comes from uncultured Nitrospinota bacterium, assembly GCA_963707985.1. Classification (GTDB taxonomy): domain Bacteria; phylum Tectomicrobia; class Entotheonellia; order J063; family CAVPRW01; genus CAVPRW01. The sequence continues at coordinate 41,207 of CAVPRW010000005.1, forward strand.
GCCCAGCATCAGCCCCCGTCCGCGCACTTCTTGGATAAAGGAGTAGCGCTGTTGGAGACCTTTGAGGCGGTCCATGAAGTAGGCCCCGACACGCTGGCAATTTTCCAGCATGCCATCGTCGTGGATGGCCTTCAGCGCCGCGACTCCGGCAGCCGTGGCCAAGGGATTGCCGCCGAACGTCGCGGCGTGCGTGCCCGGGACAAACGGCGCTGGCCACCTCCTCACGGGCTAACAGGGCGCCGATGGGCACCCCACCCGCCAGCGATTTGGCGAGCGTCATGATATCGGGAGGAACCCCTTCATGCTCATAGGCAAAGAGCTTGCCGGTACGTCCGATGCCGCACTGCACCTCATCATAGATCAGCAGTAGTTGGCGCGCCTCGCACAGCTGGCGCAGGCTCTTCAGGTAGCCAGGGCTGGGGACGTTGACCCCTCCCTCCCCCTGGATTGGCTCGATCATCACGGCACAGGTCTTCGGCGTGATCATCCGTTCCAAGGCCTGCAGGTCATTAAACGGTGCGTACTGGAAGCCATCCAGCAACGGCTCAAAGCCCTTGTGATACTTGTGCTGCGCCGTGGCCGAGAGCGACCCCATGGTGCGGCCATGGAAGGAGTTCTCGAAGGTGATGATTTCGTAGCGTCCCTCACCAAAGTGATCGTGGGAGTATTTCCGGGCCAGCTTGATCGCCGCTTCGCACGACTCCGTGCCACTATTGCAGAAGAAGCTACGATCGGCGAATGACATCTGGGCCAGCATGTCAGCGAGTTCGATCTGGGGTTGAATGTGGTACAGGTTGGACACGTGTAGAAGGGTACCGGCCTGCTGGCGAATGGCCTCAACCACTCTTGGGTGACAATGGCCCAGGTTGTTCACCCCCAACCCGGCGAGAAAGTCATAGTACATCTTGCCATCGGCATCCCAGACTCGCATGCCCTCACCGCGAATCAAGGCGATGGGCGTGCGCCCGTAGGTGGTGGCGATATGAGCGTTACCGCGATCGATCAGGGTTTGATTGCGCATCTCAAGGGCACTTTGTTGCATGGTGCTAGCCTCCTCACACGCATGGACTGGTCAATGACGGAGATGGTACTGGTCACAAGGCAGCGATCAGCGACAGCAGTTGCACTGACGACGGCATCCCACATCTCCATCCCACCAGTGCAGGGGGCATTCAGGGGTGAAGCGGCTCATCGTCCAGGCCAGCTTAGACATGATGGGGCTCCGCGAGCAGGGCCGTGAGTTGTTGGCGATAGCGACGCCGTACGGCGTCGAAAAACGCCAGATATTCAGGGGTCCGATAATCGGGATATGTCCACTCCCACGGCACGAATCGGCCGCCGGTAAAGCGTAGCGTCACCTCGGCATAGATGCCCCGGCCGAGATAGAGACGATGTTGCCGGTCCTTGGTGGTTGCGAGCACTAATTTGGCCAGGTCGACATACCCTGGATCGAGGTTGACGCGTCGATGCCGGACTTGCCCCGCGTTCACGGCGTACGTTTGCTCGATGGCATTGGTCTCGTGCTTCATGCCAGCCAGGGTCTCGGCAGCAATGAGTGCGTCAAAACTCCAAAACAGACGCTGCAATGCTGGTCCCATTTCGCGTTCATAGAACTTGGTCGCCACGAAGGGCAGGAGGGCGGTTTCCTGATCAATCGGTCCATAGATGGCTTCCAATCGCTGACGTATGACCACGATTGGGGCCTCAGGCGTGAGAATCAGTCCGATGATCAATTTCACTGGCGGTGGTTCGACGGCCTGAGCCACGTGAGGTCCCTTCTGACGATCATGCGCGAGCAGGGTGTCGCCTGCCCCTCACACTGGCTCATGAGCCGAATCGGGATCAGGTGCAGCAGAGACATTCGTAGCCGTTGATCGATCAGATCGGTCCAGCCTGCTAATGTCGCCTGAATGTAGCGAATTGCACTAGGGATGTCAATTGTTGAAACGCCTGTCCCAATCTCTGCCCGCTGAGTATGACTGGTCTGATGGTAAGCGATAAACCCGCGTGGACACTGCAAGAGACGGCAATACCAGCAGAAAAATCATTGACATCGTGCGTAGGCTGGCCTTACACTGACGTCGTAATTCGTTGCCGCACTAGGGCGGAGGCGGCGTAGCAGGGCTGAAGCATGATGGGAAATTTGCGATGGTGTCCTCCCCTCCTTTTGACCTCACGACGATAGGATACCAGGAGCATGTCCGGCACTTCAGACCACACAGCAGAGGGGCGAGACGATGGCGGAGGTGTTTGTTCTAGGTGTCGGCATGACCGCCTTTGGAAAACGGAGTGAAACGTTACCAGAGCTGATGGCTGAAGCGGCTGAGGCGGCGTTGAAGCGCTCTGGGCGTGAGACGCTAGATGCCATGTATGTTGGGGTGATGAACCCTGAGGAATTTTCGGGTGAGAGCAATATCGCCGCCGCGATCACGGACTACCTTGGCCTGTGGGGGTCTGCCCGCCACCCGGGTGGAGACGGCTTCCGCCACCGGTGCCGCGGCGCTTCACGCCGCCTTTTATGCGGTTGCCTCAGGATATCTGCGCTCTGTGCTGGTGCTGGCGGGGGAGAAAATGACCCACCTGAGCACGTCGCGGACGACGCGCATCCTCGCCCAGGTTATCGAGCGCTATGAGCGCAATTGTGGAGCCTCGATGCCCGCACTGGCGGCGATGCTCAGTCAGCGCTACATGAGCCAATACAAGATCTCTCTGCCGCAGATGCAGCGTGTGCTCTCGACGGTGGCCATCAAAAATCACTTCAACGGGGCACTCAACCCCTATGCCCACTTTCGTACCGAAATCTCCTATGAGCAGTACGATCAAAGTCGGATTGTTTCCACCCCGCTACGGCTGTATGACTGTGCACCCATCAGCGATGGGGCGGCTGCGGTCATCCTCACCTCCGACCCGACCGACATCAAAATCAGCGGTATTGGACAGGGGACCGATACACTGGGTGTGCGCTTCCGTGATTCCTTCACCGCCTTTCGTTCCACGCAGCTGGCCGCGAAGAAAGCCTACGATATGGCCGGACTCAGGCCGCAGGATATCAATTTCGCAGAGGTGCACGACGCCTTCACGCCGTTTGAGGTCATCGGTACGGAAGACTTGGGATTTTTCGAGCCGGGCAAGGGTGCCAGAGCCGCCGAGAAAGGGGGCACCAGTCTGGAAGGCGAATTCCCGGTGAACCCATCGGGTGGTTTGAAGGCTCGTGGCCATCCGGTTGGGGCCTCAGGACTGGCTCAGATCGTCGAAGTCGTCTGGCAACTCCGGCACGAGGTCGAGGCGCGTCGTCAGGTACCACAGAGTAACATCGGTCTGGCCCAGAGTACGGGCGGATTGGCCACCAATAACTTCGTGACTATTGTCGAGCGGGCCGATCAGAAACGGGTGATCCCAGTCAATTGGCAAAGCCCGTATCAGGTCGCAGTCACCCCTTCTTCCCGCCCGAAACGTGACCCTGAAGTCGCTACCCGTGAAGGTGTCCTGCAAACCTATACCGTGCTTTACACCACACCGGAAGGTTTTCGTTCGCCCCTCCAGATCGCGCTCATCGAGGATGACGAGAATTTCGTCATCATGGCCCGCGGCCGCAGTGCCGAACCGATACGCATCGGCACACGCGTCATTATCACCCGCATTGGGGAAACCTACTACTTTTTTAACCGCAGCCTCGCGGATAAGGTCCGCATCATCTGGCGGCGGAAGTACCGTGATCTGGCGCATCACGATTTGGTCAAAGGCTTTTACTCCCGGCTCACGGCGGATATCGACCGCTTCACCCATGCCATATACAAGACACGAGCGTCGTCGGCTGGAATTGCGAGGCTGAAACCATGGTCGTCACGTGTGCGTTCTACGGTTTCATCAACCGAACGACCAAAGTAACCCTGCAAGTCGACCGCGAAGCGCTGGAGGTAGGTCAGTCGTTTACGTTTGAGGGAGATCAGTACGTCATTCTCTCGGTGTTCGAGGCCGATGATGACTACCGTGCCAACGTCGGCCCTGAACATCTGCAGCGTTTCCGTACGGTTGCTCGCCTGAAGGCTCCTGCCCCCAACACCCTGGTAGCCGCGCCCAAGGATGCCACACCATCCAGGAAGCCCGGGCAGGAGACCGTCTTGCAGGCGCGCCTGAAGGCTACCGAAGCTGAGGCTCGAGGATGTACTCCGCGAGCGCGATGAAGCGCTCAAGCTGCTTGACCACGCCATTCAGCAACTTGATCGCCTGCAACAGATGGCGGAGCATTAAGTAGCAGGGTGTTGGCCGTTCACCTCCATTCGTCCACTTCCTGGGGGGGTGGGCAGGGAGCGGACGCGTAAGCAGCATCATACGGCATAATGATGGCGCGTAGTACCTGGATCGTGTTAGACCCGTGAGTCGCGGGATCGCCAATGGCAACCCTGGGCGGAGGGGCCACGCACCCATGTTTCCAGAGAAGTTTCACGAGCTTGAAGAGAAGATTCGGCAGACAGCAGAGTTGATGGCGCAGCTTCGACAAGAGAAAATGCAACTGGAGCAGAAAAATCAAGAGGCGGAGAAGCGCATTGCCGAACTCGAGGGTGACATCAAACGTTTACGCGCTGAGCGCCAGCCAACCAGCCCCCCGACTGGACACGCTGATTCAGCATCTGAATACGCGGCCGGCGGATGCACAAGAGCAGGCACTGCATCGCCTGACAGAAACGCTTGTCAAAGAGCCCAACAACGTCACGGCGCTTTTCGAGTTAGGCAATGCATACGAACGTCAGGGGATGTACGAGCAGGCGATTCAGGAATATCGCCAGGCACTCAAGCTCGATGCGGATTTCGTGGATGCGATTGAACACCTGGCGTTCTTGCTCGAAAAGCTGAACCGTGACCATGAGGCATCGCCACTCTGGGAACGCATTCTGTCACTGAAAAAACACGCCTAGCCCTGCCCTGCTGCTGATCGGCGCTGTGCATGTATGCACTGACCCACGTCAACCCCCGTTGACCCTCTGCCGCAGGTGGTGTATAAGGTGGGCGCTGATACGTGGACGAATAGGAGCCTTGCATCTACAACAGAGGATGGCATTATCCCGGCGCGCTTTTCAACGGTGCGCCTTCTCATGATCAAGCTCATATACAGTAAGGAGCAGCAATGGCCTACGAGACCCAGATCGAATCCGCGAAAACCCACTTCGGTAAGATCATTGAGGAGCAACTGGCCCGCGTCGAACGCCTCAAACAACAACCCGATTGGTTGGACTTCAATCAGGTTAAACCCATCAAAATCGGCATGATCGGTGGCGATGGGATTGGCCCGACGATCGCCATCGAGTCGCAAAGGGTGCTAGAATATCTACTCCGCGACCAGGTGAGCAGCGGCAAGGTGGAATTCCGAACGATCGAAGGCTTGACTATCGAAAACCGCGCCAAACATCTCAAGTCCATTCCCGACGATGTGCTGGCTGAGATCAAGGCATGCCATGTCACGCTGAAAGGCCCGACGCATACGCCGGAAAAAGGCGATGGCTGGCCCAATCTGGAAAGCGCCAACGTTGGCATGCGTAAAGAGTTGGACCTGTTTGCCAACGTGCGCCCGGTCCGTGTCCCCTCGCAAGGGATCGACTGGACCTTCTTTCGCGAGAACACCGAGGATATGTATGCCGTGGGCAGCCAAGGGATTAACGTTACTGAAGACCTGGCCATGGACTTCCGGGTGATTACCTCCCAGGGCTCGGAGCGTATTATCGATGCGGCCTTCGCGCACGCCAAGCGGACTGGCAAGAATTCGGTGACCATCGTCACCAAGGCGAACATCATCAAGACCACCGATGGGAAATTCCTGGACATCGCCCGCCTTGTGTCCGAGCGCTATCCGGGCATCACGTGGGAAGGCTGGTACATCGACATCATGACCGCGGCCCTGATCAATCCAGCCCGCCAGAAGCAATTTCAGGTGCTGGCGCTGCCCAATCTCTACGGCGATATTCTCACCGACGAGGCGGCCCAGATTCAGGGCGGCGTGGGCACGGCCGGCAGTGCCAACATCGGGAAGGTGTACTCGATGTTCGAGGCGATCCACGGCAGTGCCCCCCGGATGGTCACTGAAGGCCGCGCCCAATATGCCGACCCCAGTTCGATGATTCGTGCGGGAGCCATGCTGATGGAACACATTGGCTTCGCCGAGCAGGGGGCTAAACTCCACAAGGCCCTGGATGTGTGTGGCCAGTATGAAAAGAAAATGGTGATGACCGGCCGTAGTACCGGTGCGACCAGCGCTCAGTTTGGCGAGTATCTGATGCAGACGGTAGAGGACCCGAACCTCGACGCCAAATGGGAAGGCTATGTGAAGGCTGGATAAACCGGCACCGCAGCCGTCGTCCCCCGCTCCAGTATGAAAGGCGAGCGGGGCATTGAAAAGCTGGATAGGCTCGCACCATGGCTGCACTACTCCTGGGGAAACCGGTTTCCGATCGGATCCGCACCGAGGTGGGCAACGAGATCACGCGCCTAGCGCCGCATGCTCCCTATCCACCGGGTCTGGCCGTCATTCTGGTTGGCAACGACCCGGCTTCGGCAGTCTACGTGCGCAACAAGCAGCGTGCCTGTGAGAAGGTGGGCATCCGTTCGGTGTCCCGCCTTCTTCCCTGCAACACTGGTGAGCGCACCTTATTGTCGTGTATCCAGGAGTTCAACGACGATCCCCACATTCATGGCATTCTGGTTCAACTTCCACTTCCCTCGCCCGAGCATGAAGCGACGGCAATCGAAAGCATTGCCCCACTGAAAGATGTCGACGGCTTTCACCCGCTGAACGTTGCCAAGCTCTTCGAAGGTCAGCCGTATCTGGTGCCCAGTACACCAGCCGGCATCCTGGAACTGCTCGCGTTGCATCAGGTACCGATTGCCGATAGCCGGGTAGTCATTATCGGCGCCAGCAACATCGTGGGTAAACCCATGGCCCTGTGCATGCTGCACCACCATGCCGTCGTCACCATCTGCCACAAATATACACGTGACCTGGCGGCAATCAGCCGTGAAGCCGACATTTTGATCACGGCCGTCGGCAAGCAAAAATTGGTGACAGCAGACATGGTCAAACTGGGGGCGGTCGTCATCGATGTAGGGATCACGCTGGTGGAAGGGCGTGCGGTAGGGGATGTCGACTTTGAACCGGTGGCGGAGAAAGCCAGCTTGCTCACCCCCGTGCCGGGTGGTGTCGGCCCGCTTACCATCGCGCTGCTCCTGGCCAACACCCTGAAAGCCTATAAAACGATCCTCGGATTCTCCTAGCCGTTGGTATTCGTGATGCCGAGGCGAGTGGCGAGGCAAGGGAGCCAGCGGGCCGACCTCTATCCGACCCCCTCATCCTCCTCGAGAGCCTAGAAAGCGCCTAAAGGGCTATCTTCAGTTTTTCCCTGCTTCGCGTTGGCGATACCGCCACTCTGGCACGAGGAGTTTAATTTCGCGCTCGAGGACAACACGCTCCAACACCACCTGTTCGAGGTCCTCTGAGGCATGGGTGTCGCGATCCTGCCGCATCTCAGCGACCATGATGCCAAGCGCGGTCAGGTGTTTATCCAACACGGCGGCTAGTGCGCTGTTATCAGACAGACCCTTGACTTCCCTCATCTTCTTCTCCAACGTCTCTTCGATCTCATCTCGGAAGCTGGAAGTCGGATCATGGTAGCGGTGCTCGAAGGTGAGGTAAGCCTGGCGGCGTCCACGTCCGAGCGGTTCAGGCTCTTCGTGCAGGTAAAAGTCGTGCAGGTCCTGGTAAATCAGGCCCAGGCAAGCCCCTAACGCAAAGGCACGCATGCTAGGGCTCTTTTCCTCACCACGTGGCACGATGAGGGGGATCTGTAGCGTACGATTGATGTGAAGACGGGCGCGTTCTTCTAGCCTTTCTGCCAGGTAAAGCTCTTGGTAATCCTTGAGACGCTGGAGGCCCCGCAATGACACACCGTGGGCAGTGCGAAAGACAATCAATTGATCGGCATCATACGTATTTGACGGTTCAACATCGGTTAGCCCGAGATGGGTCAGTAGCTGTCCCGTGCGCGAATTGCTGTACTGTCCAAAGGCCGAGGCTTCGATGATATTGTTCCGCATCGGGTAGGCTGGATCGATTTTCCAATTCGGTGCAGCCCGGTTGATTTGCGCCTCCAGGGTTTCCTCGACATTGCCGACGCGAAACAGAAGATCCTCATAATCGAGCATATGGGCCATCTGTCGGTAGCCGTCCATCGCTAACTGCGCCACGCGCTCAGCCAGTGCCCGCGGCCCCTGAGACTCTTCCCCGGCGAGGACTTCGAGATGGGCGCGTTTGGTCTCGCGTAGGAACAGGGTGACCACTTCCTCCACTTTCGGTCGGATCAGGCTTTGCAGATCTTCAAAGCGGCACACCGGAAACCGTGCATTGACGCGGTAGCGGCTATCTCGCGACAGGTCTTGGTCCTCCGACAGGCGAGCGATCTCGCGCTGCAGGGTGTCGAGATTCGTCATCAAGGTCTTGACGAACTCCATCGCCTCGAAGGCAAACTTGCGTAGTGAGCGATAGAAGTGGAGCTGCTTCTCCAGCCGCTGTGAAGTCTGCAAACGTTCGGCGAACGAGGTCAGTTGGCCGTTGATCACGGCATTTTCCAGCGTTTCGCTGCGGAATTCTTCCCCCGCCAAACGCGCCGATTTGGCCAGCCGCTCGATCTGCTCCAGACAGTGTTTTTCGATTGACTCCACCGGGGTGCACAGCGCTTTCAGGAACTCCAGCGCCGCCGGATAACGCCGCCCCGGACGTTCGATGAGCTCCCACAGTCGCTCCTTCAAGGCGGCGCGAAACGTCGTATCCAGAGCCTCCAAGCGTTCGCGCGCCTTGGCCAAAGCCTCCTCATAAGCGTCGAGATAGTTAGTGACCTGGCGCTCGAACAAGCGGATATAGGGATTCATGTCTCCAGCTTTGCGTGGCAGCTCACGTCCCCATTCGATGGGACGAGTGTGGGGCTCCATCGACTCCAGCAAATCGAGCCGAATCTCATGGCCGCGCACGAAGTGTTCCGTTTCCTCATGCACCGCCTCCGAGGACACCGGTACGGTGCTGAGGCAATCGATGATAGCACTACGCAGCAGCGTGGCATCGAAGGGTACCTCACCGACCGAGATACCATAAGTGCTGTAAGCACAGATCATTCCACGATCATCGAGAGCTTGCAACTCGGCAGGCAGACAGTTGGCGGCGCGTTCTTCGATTTGTTTACCAACCGGCGAGTAGATGAACGTCAGGATTGCCTCACCCACAGCCCCAGCCAGGCTTTCGATGTCGATCGTTCCCTCTTCGGTCTGACCATCGAGGAGATAGCTGTAGCGGAATGGTGCCTGATTGGTATGCTCGATGGCTTCATCGCCATAATCCGCCCGCCACTCACCGGTGCGCGTATGGTAATCGAGCTCGGCAAGCGTGGCATAGCCGTTCTTCCGCAACTTATCCTTGGAGCCGATGACGTTGAACGCCTCAGGCAGCACCAGGTGTCCATCCACCCGCACGCCATCGGTCAGTCGTCCCGCCCACCAATGCAGGTTGTACACCAAGTCGAGGACCATACCCGAACCCGTCCCCCCGCACACCGACGAAATCACGTGAATGTCGAGCCCGTCTCCAGTGATATATCGCAACCCTAGCTCGGCGGCACGACGGGGCAAGCTCTCGTCCAGCAGCGCGCGCATCTTACCGACGAGAATCTCTTCGATGCGGCGCCGTCGCAGGAAAAAACACAGCCGCCCGACTGGACGAATGCCCTCGGCCCCTGAGCTGATCTGGCCGGGGCGCAGGGTTGGAGGAAACCATGGCCGGATGTGCTCATAGGTGTGCTCGCGGTGCATGGCGTCGATGATGCGATTGGCGTTATAGCCCCCACAGGAAAAGTATTCCGACGGCGGCAGCTTGCGAACCTTCTGGCTTGGTGTGTCGATGACTTGAAAGCGCACGAGCCCCTCTTCTACCAGTTCAGGGAGCATCTGCAACATCTTTTCCTTGACCGAGGTCACCCCTAAGTAGCCGGTGCCACCGATGCCGATGACCAAGGTGGGTCGAAGCTCCGCAATCGAACCGGCAGATCTCTTCATCGTCTCCCCCTTTGTAAAAACGGTGCTGAGGACGGAGTATCGAGGGTCTTGGGTCTTGGGCCTCGCGACTCGATCCCGTCTTTTACGCATCAAAGCTCATCTCATAGTTGCCGAACCGCACGTGGACGGGTTTTTCCAGGGTTTCCCCATCCGTCAACATGACCCCTCGCTTGTCTGCTACCTCAACCCCGTTCACCGACACATGGCTGGGAGTTCGGAAGCTCCGCAAATATAGTGCCCCCGATCGTTCCCACCACGGTCCCGCGTAGATCGCGACATCGATCTCATCGCTTGTCTCGCGCCGATCTAACAGGTAATCGCAGTGTGGCTCGGTCCCAATGGTTGCCCCCTTTCTTGGAAAGACTCGTCGCCAGGTTTCCTCCTTGGGATTACTATTCAACACGAACAGCTGTGGAGTCCCTGATCCAGTCGACAACAACCAACCGCGGAGAGGGGTTCGGATATAGTGGCCGATGAATGCCATCCCGGCCGCGCAGACCATTCCCAACGCCATTCCTCCCAACGAGACGTATTTGATGATGCGACCTGTGGTCCAGGGCATTGACGCAACTGTCAATGTTGTTGGGTAAATGATTTGTACCGGATGCACGCGCAAGCTTTTGGTGCTGATGAGTCGGTCGTCCCACACTTCCGCCCTGGCGTTCCCTTCCGCCCGGAACGTCACGCTATAAGCTCCAGCAAAGGGTAGAGTGAAGAGTTGACTGCGATAGAGCACGGTCTCTCCCTGACTGACTCGATCGAGCGGGAACACGTGCCATGATTGACCATCGCGCCCCACTTCGGCTTGCACGAGCGGCTCACGGCGAAAGTCGACCACAGTGCCGCCGACCAGCTCGGCCAACAACTCGATGCGGTCCCCAGCAAAGACCGGCGCTTGGGCACGGCCATTGTCGGACGCGAGGATCGGTGAGACAGTGGAGAGTTCATGGCGCATCACCGTGAAGTGAAAATAGGGCGCACCAACCTTGAAGGAGGTGCTAAGCTTGCGGTTGAGACTCGGATATTGTTCGCTCAAGAGTTCCACTTCGAGGCGATAATCACCTTCTGTGACGGTCTCCTCGAACATGCCTGAAAACACGAAATGACCGTCTTCCCCACGCGGGGTAAGCCGCCTGGACACCGGTAGCGACGCATGTGGATGCCAGATGCTGGCCACGATTTCCGTCTGCTTTAAGAACTCCGCCAGTTGTGTATCTTCCTGCAAGTTCCGCAAGCCCAATGAGTGGACCTTGACCCCCAGCTGCACAACCTCATGGAGCGCATACTCCTGCTTGGGGGGGTATTCCCAGGCGAAGGTGATCGCCGAGTGCACCAAGGCCTTGGTATCCTGGACCGGATTGCCGCTTTGATCAACCACCTGATAGATGCCCTCGTATCCATCGAGGGCATCTATCGGCCGGGAGAAAATCGCCAGAGACCAGTGTTGGTAGGGATAGACACGCATCCATGGGCTTTCTGTAGGTGCGGCCAGCCCCAAACCGACGCGTTGTCCCCGTGGAGTCACCAATACCATGTCGCGTGGGCCGATGACAATGGCTTCCGCATCGAACCGATTCAGGTAAAATCTGCCGTCCGCCTGCCGCGGCAAGGTGTACAGGGTTGGGGGCCGCACCTGCAGGAAGATGTCGAGAAAGGCATCAAGGTAGTCCCGTTGACGGAGAATACGGTAGAATTTGCCGTTCGTGCTTTCGGCGATTTCTTTCAACAAAAGCTCGCCAGCAGTCATCTGGATGGGTGCGTTGGGTTGCGGCTCAGTACCACCAGCCAAGGCTTTTCGGGAGTACTCGGTAAGAGCTATCGTGAAGACGAGAATATTCTCTTGACGCAACTTGGGATAGAGCGCCCGTAACTCGCGCAACGCCAGGTCGTCGTCTCGGGTCCAACGTTGGGCGGCGCGCCCGGAACGGTCCAGCTCGCCATCGCTCATGACGACGAGATACCGCGTCCCACCACGCCCCTCTAGCATTTCGACTCCCTTGGCCATCCCAAGTCCAATCTCCGTGCGCTGGGCCCGACTATCGATTGGTGGGAGACTGTCCTTAAGACTTTTCACGCTTTCGCGTCGGATGGCCGTCACAGGTTGCATGACGCGGGCTTTAGCCCCGAAAAACATGACACCCAGATGATTGCCTTCCACGCTGTTGAGGAGATCGATGAATGTTTGCTCACCATCGCTCCGGAGGTTGTGGGGGTCATTATCTTGCATCGAGCGCGAGATATCGAGCACAAGGGCACCAGTTGACTCCCACGCACTCTCGGCAACGCACCACAGGCTTAAGAGCGCAACGAGGCATCCCCAGGTCCCAATGACCTTTCGTCTCATACCAGCCCTCCCTCGTGTATGCACTCGATGGACTTGGGTGTTGCGCTGAAACCTTTCACAAGCCCATTTTATTCGGTGTCCTCTACCTGCTATCCTAACGACGACAATTCTCCTTTGCAACACTTTGCACCGTATCAGTCTGAATTTTCTGACGAGTCGAATAGTCGTCAATCAACCCGCGATCTGCCGCGGAGCGGGTAGACCACGTCACCTGTTGCAGATGAAGGGCTGCCTCACACCGGCATCGCCATAGACGATCGTTTGGACCTCCAAGGTCATGAGCGAGACGATCATGGCCCCTCTGGCGCCGATGGGGGAGCGCATGGTATGTCTTGGCCGCCAGTGGCGAGTCGGGGCAGTGGCACGTACATCTGATGGGGGATGGAGGAAGAAGAGACGGGCTATGCAGGTGATTGGGGCCGATGGACCGGTACCCACCTCGGCCATATTGCGATGCTGCAATCATCAACGCGTTAACGTCCTGAGTGTGCTCGCACGGACCTGCGCATCCGGAACAGAATTGTGGCCAGAGACGGAGGCTGCCAAGGGTAGAACGGTATGGCACTGGCGAGACCCTCTGGCACGCAGGGTCCCATCAGACCTGACCCTATGGGAACACCTGCGCCCCAGTGATAGATCACAGCTTGTCGGGATATATCCGCGGCGGCGGACGATCAGTCACGCGTCGCAAGACATCTCGCGAAAATAATGCCAGTGGCAGGATCTGGCGCTGTTTGGCCAGAACCTCTTCAATCGTATTACCATCACTGACAATGTTGTCGCCCGAAGCGAGAACAGTTTCAGCGGTATGGATAAAGCCGCCATTTTTCTTAGGATACCGATAGACACGTGTCATATAGGTCTTCTCGGCGCATTGCAGCATACGGCTACCCACTAAATGCATACTGGACATATCCGAGCACCTCCTGTCCATGCTGCTTTACATCTGTGACACGATGAGCATCTACATATCTTATCTCCAAGCAAAAATAGTGCCGTAGAATGCCAAAAAATCATCATTGATATAATAAATTAACTATGATTATTTTTGATCTTCTATGACAATTATGGTAATTTTGTGCCATGTCTGTGTGAGTGAGCCGCATCAACATAGCGCCGTACTAGGCGAACTGTCTAGCGGGCGAAGTGCACAATGTTTTGGGCATTGCTAGCCATGACGTTTGGGAGCGGTTTTTCAGCTTTCATTGTGGAGGGGTAGGAGAATGGTGAAGGTGGACCCGATGCCAAATTGGCTCTCCACATGCAGATGTCCCTGGTGTTCTTCGATAATCTTGTGCGTCAGGGCGAGGCCGAGGCCTGTCCCTTTCTCCTTTGTGGTGAAGAATGGCGTGAACAGTGAATCGAGTTGTTCGGGGGTCATCCCTGTGCCTGTGTCTGCCAGTGTGATGAACACAAACGCCTGAGCGGAATCAGCGGCTGTACCGAGGTCGACATGTACCGTCGTCTCGCCCAGGGTAGATTGCCAGGGCACTCCATGGCCCGTGCGAATGGTCAACTTTCCCCCTACTGTCATGGCTTGAATGGCATTAATGGCCAAATTGCCCACGGCACGCGACAGATATTCCGGATCAGCCCGTACATGTGCAAGTCCTGGGGTGAGTTCTTGGACAATGGTAATACCGCGATCCGCAGCTTGTTCCTCATAGAGTGCTACGCAACGGGCGATGATCTGATGGATATGAAGCAACCGCGGAGAAAGACGCGGTGGTCGACTCAATTCGAGCAACTCCTCCATGATGGCGTTCACACGATCGACCTCTCTAGGGACAATGTCCTGGAAACGGGAGATAAAGGCCGGATCCTTGGCCCTACGTGGAACCATATCGACGAACGTTTTCAACGCTACAAGCGGATTCTTGATCTCATGGGCTACCATAGCGGCCATACGCCCAACTGCAGCCAGGCGGTCAGCCCGTCGCAATCGTTGTTCCAACTCGCGCACCAGAGAGAGATCGCGGAAAATGCCGAGCAGCCCAGTGGTCTGCCCGGTCTCGTCCTCAAGCAGGCTGGTGTTGATCTCAATTGGGACCTCACGACCATCGGGACGGACGAACGACACGCCCCGGTCCCACCACACGTGCTTTCCCTGGATGCCATCAAGGAGTAGCCGCAGAAATGAAGGATTGCTATCAAACAGTTCTCGACAAAGTTGCCCCTCAACTTCGTCGACCGCATACCCGGTAATGCGCGCCGCCATGTCATTCCACTTGACGATACGTCCCTCCATGTTCAGGGTCACCAAGCCATTGGTCATCGAGGCAAGGATACGGGCAGTATACCGTTCCAGATTTGACACCTCCCGCAACTGGGCATCAAGTTCGCGATTGGCTTCTTGCAAGGCCGCCTGCTGGCCTTGCAAGTCGTTCGTCATGCGATTGAACGTCGTTGCCAACTCGCCGATCTCATCCGCCGAGCGCACATCGATGCGATGCGCCAGATCACCTCCAGCCACGGCCACAGGCTCCAGCCCGCAATTGCTCGAGCGGCGAGGTGATCCGGCGCGCCAAGATCAACGCGGCGAGACACCCGACCAAGGCGGCGACGATGCCGAAGATAAAGATGGTGAGTCGCGTCCGCTGAATTTCCCCATACATTCCCTGCAGTGAGATGGCGACGCGTACCGTGCCCCATTTATCGCGCTCGTCGGTTGGAAACACTGGGATCGCCACCTCGACGATATTCCCCTGACGTGGATCGACCCCGGCCTGGATGAGCGGCTCACTGGCCTTCCAAGGCCTTCTGGCTGATTGGGTCTGTGAGACGCTGCCCCTGCAGATCACTGCGCCGGCTGTGTGCGGCCACGTGCCCTTCGCGGTCGAGGATGATGACATAGACCACGTCCTCCTCGCGCGCCAGGCGTCCGACTTGTTGCTCCAGCAGGACATAGTTATAGGTCACCAGCGCGTTGGTGCTGACCGCTGCCAGATTCTGGGCGATCGTCATGCCGCGTTTGCGCACCTGCGCCTCGATGGCCTTACGTTCACGGTACTCGACGACGATCATCATGACCGCCGTCAGCAGCACCACTAAGCACACCACCGACACGGCTAGCTTGGTGCGAAGGCGCATGTTGCGGAAAGTGCATGCCTTGCCCGACCTCACTTCCCGCCACTCGTCTTCCCGGTCTGCTTCAACCAGACCTTGCGAAGGGAGACATATGGATCGCCAAGGGCGCTGACCACAACCCCTTCGACGTACGGTTGGAACACGCTTTCATACGTGTAGTGCAGCAGCATCACGGCCGGCGCATCGTTCAGGATGAGCTGCTCAGCCTCCCGATAGAGCTTGACGCGGCGCAGATCGTCGGTTTCTCTGCGTGCGTCGTCTAAGAGCTTATCCACCGTGGGGTTATGATATCGGTAATAGTTCCGTTGGCCTGCAGAGTGAAAAAGAGGATAGAGGAAGTTATCCGGATCTGGGTAATCGGCATACCATGAATAGCGGAATAGCTGGACATCCCCCTGCTCTAAGGCCCCTCGGAAGGTTGGCCAATCATCGAATTCCTGCACGTCCACCTGGATGCTCCGAGAACTGCCAGATAGTGTTGGATGATTTGAGACTCCGCGCGTACCTCGACTGATTTCGCTGCGGTTGACAGTGTCACGGGTGCCAGATTGTTTCTCACCCGAATGGCCCGCCTCCGCTAATAGCGTCTTAGCTCTAGCTGGATCATAGTCGTAACCCTGCACCTCAGGGCTATATCCTGGCATGCCCGGCGGTAGAATGCCTCGGGCCACCACGTAAAGCCCCCCATAGACCTCCTGGTTAAGACGGACCTTATCGATGGCATAGTTGAATGCCTGCCGTACTTCTCGCTTCTGAAACGGGGGACGCTCAAGGTTGAACCCGATAGAGCAGGAGGCTGAGGGTCGGTTTTCGGATGACTTTATACGTCACCGCTTCAAGGAATTCCTTCCGCCGGTCCGGAGTCAGGGGGCTCTCCTCCAGTTCTCCTTGCTCAAAGGCTTTTAGCATAACGCCTTGTGTATTCCCTGGAAAGATGACAAAGCGGACGCGATCCAGGGCTGGCCGTCCCCCAAAATAGTGTTTGTTGGTCTCGAGAAGGATTTCCTGTCCCCGCACCCACCGCACGAAGCGAAAAGGACCAGTGCCCACAGGCGCTGTTCCAAAGTCTGGACCCAACCGTTCAACTTCGTCCCGGGGCACGATAGATGTATGGGCCATGCCGAGGATGCTGATGAAGGGGACAAAGGGCTCGGAGAGGGAAACTTCTACGGTATAGCGATCGATGGCCTTGATCCCTTCGAGCACTTTCGTTGTGCCAGCCCTGAAACTCGGCCGCCCCCTTCACTTTATCCAAAAGCAGACTACTGGGCGAACCCACGGCGGGATCGAGCAATCGGGAGAGCGAGTATACAACATCCTCGGCGGTCATTTCTCGCCCGTTGTGGAACTGCACACCTTTGCGAAGATGAAAGGTCCAGACGAGGCCGTCACGCGACGCAGACCAGGATTGAGCCAGGGCGGGCACCACGTTGAGGTGAGCATCAAACGCCACCAGGCCATCAAAAATCTGGTTGGCAACGGCTACCCCATACACATCAGCGATCTTGGCTGGATCGAGGCTGGAGGGATCCTGTCCCAAAGGCCGTCGATAAGTACCCCCGATGGCTGGCACTTGCGTCGCTTGCGATGAGGCCTCGCGTGGCCGCATAGTTTCATTCGGCTCGTCACAGGCAGAGATGGCGAGAGTCACCGCCATCAACAGAGATACGCCGATGAACCGCCGCGAGGAGCGCCGGGCCTGTGAGAGCTTTGCGATGACGCGGCGTGCCGTTCTCATGACCCCATTGAGCGACCTGTGTCTCGGCAAGCAAATGGTGAACGATTGCGTCTCTCCAAAGCTACTGCTTTTTTCACCGAACCGGCCTCACTGATGCTGCTGAGAGGTCCTCGCTTTCATACCGCCCCCCTCAGAGGGGCAGATGACACAAATTCTCCCTAAGATTGGCATAAAGAGCGGAAAAAATCAACAAACTCTGCGGCCCATCCGTGAGCAGCCTGGTTGCGAAGGTCACTGTCTGAGAACAGCAAAAGGGTAAGGGATTCTTCCCTCACCCTTTTGCAAAGGGGCTGAGTCTTGACATTACATCACTACAATCTTCTTGATCATCAACCACTGCACCTGATACAAGCCCATCGTCACTGCGACGAATGCGGCTCATAACACCGTAGTCGACTCAGGGACTTGTGTTGTTAGTCGCCGCCGTCAGCAGAAGCGCTGCTGGTAAACTGGCCAGCTGGTGAAGGTCGTTGCCGAGATGCCGGATACGATAATGGCCGCCGAAATCATGAGGGCGATGATCACTTTACGCATGTGTCTGTCCTCCATCAAGGGTGTGAGGTCATTGCTGTTTGATCAGCCATGTCAGAGGGGCATTGCCCCTAGAATTGCCATCGATGCCACTGCTTATCGATGAACACTGCTTATGGGATAACGCAAGGACGATGCCAACATCTGCATGGCAGCGAGCGCAC
This sequence comes from uncultured Nitrospinota bacterium, assembly GCA_963707985.1. Taxonomy (GTDB): domain Bacteria; phylum Tectomicrobia; class Entotheonellia; order J063; family CAVPRW01; genus CAVPRW01. The sequence continues at coordinate 59,157 of CAVPRW010000005.1, forward strand.
TCGTGCAAGTGGGCGTCAGTCGCATGTTTGCGGACACGTCATGCGTGCTCATTGGAGGTATACGACGAAATGGGCCTGCACGAAAATACAGGCAATCATAGGTGAGATAGTAGGCGGTAATGGCTTACTTCACGATATCTTGACGACTATGCATAATTATTTGTGCATAGTGCCCTCTGAAATCATGCACTGTCCTTGAGTATGAGAGTTGACTAATATATTAGTATCATTGAAGTCAGATAAAGCATGTGATATATAATTGATATACTAAAGGACTAACGAGGCATTTGGAGTGGCAGGGTCATTGAGTGCGCGGAAGAAACGTGAGTACTAGAGGAAAGGTGTTCTAACGCAGGTCAAGCTGCTCGATCTTCCCCAACAGAGTATTCCGATGAATACCTAGCATACGGGCAGCTATCGTTTGATTCCAATGGGTCTTCTCGAGAACACGACGGATATATTCACGCTCGAATTGCTGCACCGCTTTGCGTAGATCATACCCTTCCTCTTCCACCGGCTCGACCAGCGGAGTGTGCGACGACTGGAGGTCGAGGGGGAGATCTCGGAGCTGGATGGTTTCATGCTTGCTGATCACCACCAGGCGTTCGACGATGTTCTCTAATTCCCGCACGTTTCCAGGCCAGTCGTAGGCTTGTAGCGCATCCATAGCCGCCAGTGAGAAGCCCCGCACTTGGCGGTTAAATTGCCGGTTATATTTGGCTAGGAAGGATTGAATCAAGAGTACGATATCACCCTTGCGGGACCGGAGAGGTGGCACAAACACTGGGATGACATTCAAGCGATAGTACAGATCATCACGGAAGGCTTTGGTCTTGACCAGTTCGCGCAGATCCGCATTGGTCGCCGCCACGATGCGTACGTCGACCTTGATCGTGCGCTCACCCCCGACCCGCTCGATCTCACGCTCCTGGAGCGCACGCAGGAGCTTGGTCTGCATGTCGAGTCGCATACTGCCGATCTCGTCGAGAAGCAGGGTGCCACTGTGCGCCAGCTCGAATTTCCCGATCCGCCGCTGGACGGCCCCCGTAAAGGCGCCGCGCTCGTGCCCGAAGAGCTCGCTCTCGATCAGGTGTTCGGGGATCGCCGTACAATTGACGGCCACGAAAGGTCTCTGGCTCCGGCGGCTCTGCCGATGGATGGCTCGGGCGATGAGCTCCTTGCCGGTGCCACTCTCCCCGGTGACCAGCACCGTCGCATCGCTATCGGCCACCTGCCCGACCAGATCGAAGATCTCGACCATTTTCTCATCGCGTCCGACGATATCCACAAAAGAGTGATACCCTTCCACTTCGGACCTGAGATAGAGCACCTCTTTCATGAGCGCCTGTCTCTCCAATGTGCGTGAGACCACTCCCTGGAGTGTTTCGACATCGAATGGCTTGACGAGATACTCACTGGCCCCTGCCTGCATGGCCCGCACGGCCGTCTTGACATCACCCACCGCCGTCACCACAATGACCCCGAGATACTCATCCATCTCCTTAATGCGCTGGAGGACTTCCAAACCCTCCATGTCAGGCAAACGGAGGTCCAGGATGACGAGACGAATATCCTCGTGGGCCACGACTTTGAGCGCAGCCGTACCATCTGAAACGGTGCGGACCTCACAGGTATCCTCCAGAACGACCTTATAGGACTCCAGTACTCCAGGCTCGTCGTCGACCGCTAGCACAAGAGGTATGCTTGCCTCGGTCTGCATATGACTCTCTTTCCCATGCATCGATGCCTGAGGAAGTCGTGGGCGATGCGATTGGAGCATGCCGCCCGGGGGATGTGCTATTGCCCCGTGGCGACCGCGGCCTGCTCCGTTGCCCGGCCTAGGTCGATGAAGATTTCTCTGTTGCCATGGGGGTGCGAACGAGGCGCGTCCACGGTCTGCAGCACGCGAAAGCCAGCATCTTCAGCAACGATCATGACGCGGCGCAGCACCAGCTCTCGGCAGCGAGGATCGCGCACGATCCCACCCCGACCGACATGGTCCGCTCCAACTTCAAATTGTGGTTTGACTAGCGCTACCACGCGTCCGAGAGGCTGTAGGAACGGGGGGAGTAGCGGAAACACAAGCGTGAGAGAAATGAAGGAGACATCAATGGTGATCAGATCAACCGCTTCGGGAAGCTCGGCTGCCTGAAACGTCCGCACGTTTCGCCCATCCAGGGCGATCACCCGCGCATCCTCGCGGAGCTTCGGCGCCAGCTGCTCTACCCCGACATCGAGAGCATAGACCCGCTGTGCACCCCGCTGCAGGAGGCAATCGACGAAGCCGCCGGTTGAGGCCCCGATATCCAAGGCCACCAGGCCTGTGACATCGACGCCAAAGGTCTGCAGCACTCGGCAAGTTTGAGTCCACCCCGGCTCACATACGGGAGCCCATCGCCACGGATTTCGACCTGACGCGGATCGGGCAGGGTGAGCGATGGCTTGCGACAGGGCTGGCCACGGACCCACACCTGTCCGCTCTCGATGAGCCACCGCGCACGGTTGCGTGTTTCCGCATAGCCATGCGTCACCAGCCACTGATCGAGACGCGAACCGCTCGCGGCCATTTACGACTCCCGCGCGATGATAAATTGCGCCAGGTCGCGCAGCACGTCTCCCCGTTCCGCCGAGGGGATCCAGCGCAGCAATGCCGGCAGTCACGGCAGCCTGCGCCCGCACCTCGGATTCGGGTCAGGCCCACCAGGCGTGGGTAGGTGGCTTTGCGTCGCTCGTCGTCCTTGCGTAAGGCCTTGCCCATGAGTTGTTCATCGCCTCGCACATCAAGGATGTCATCCATGATCTGAAACGCCAACCCGATATGCGTGCCGTAGTCGGTGAGAGCCTCCACTGCAGCCGGCGAACCACCGCTGAGGATCGCCCCGCAGCGTACGGAGGTGCGGATCAGCGCGCCGGTTTTGTGGGCGTGCATGTACTGCAGCGCCGGCAGATCGATGTCCTGTCCCTCCATCTGCTAGGTCGACGACTTGGCCGCCGATCATCCCGAAGGTGCCGATGGCATAGGCGACTTCGTGCATCACTTGCACCACACGCTCCGGCACAAACCGTTGCCAATGCCGTCCATTGCCCATCAGTTCAAAGGCAAAGGTCAGCAGGGCATCCCCGGCCAGAATGGCGTTTGCCTCGCCGAAGACTTTATGGTTGGTCAACCGACCTCGCCGGTAATCGTCGTTATCCAAGCGCTGGGAGGTCATCGTGAATGAGTGAATAGGTATGGATGCACTCCAGCGCACAGGCGAGCGGGAGCACATCGGCGGCTGTCCCCCCAAGCGCTTCGGCAGCGGCGATGGCCAGGATCGGCCGCAGCCGCTTGCCCCCGGCAAACACGCTATACCGCATGGCCTGAAAGATGGCTGGAGGGTAGTGCTCTTCTCCCGGGAGATAGCGAGCTAACGCCTCATCAACGAGCACTTTCTGCTCCTGTAAGTAGCGCAGGATATCGACCATGGTCGTTCCTTCCCCGGCTCACGGGCGCTCGGCGGCGCCCGTGGGATCCTCGGATTCCTCGGGAAATGGCTCGACACGCAACTGTCCCTCTTTGTCGGCCAGCAAGATCTCGATACGGCGCTCGGCTTCATCCAAGCGACTCGCACAGAAACGCACCAGCTTTACCCCTTCCTCGAAGACTTGCAGGGATTGCTCAAGAGCGAGCTTATTGCCTTCGAGCTGGGTGACGATCTCCTCCAGACGCTTCAACGACTCCTCAAATGTCGGTTCTTGCATCACCCGATCCTTTCGTCATCACGGCGTTGACCGTGCACTGTAGGGAGCCTTGCCAGAGCGTGATTTCGACGTGCATTCCGGGCGCCGTGTCCTGCGCCTCGCGAATCACCCGTCCGTCGGCCTGATGACGACAAATGCTGTAGCCACGGCCGAGCACCGCCAGTGGACTCAACGCCTGCAAGGTCGCCGTCAGGCGTTCGAGCTCTTCGCGCTCGTGATGTATCTGCCCCCCCTGGGCCGCAATCAAGCGTTGCTCCAGGGCGGTCAAGCGTGCGCGCAGAAAGCCAACCCGCATCAGCGGACTGAGATGGGCGATGGCCGCTTCACCACGCTCCAGTGCCTCCTGCGCGAGATGCAGACGGGCATGGATGGCACGGGCAAGGCGGGCGTTGAGCTCGTCGAGGCGCTGCTCGATGGTGTGCAGCGGCGCCCACGGATCTTTGAGGACCCGGCGCTGCTGACACGCCTCCAGGCGGGCCCGCAGCGCCTCCAGGCGGTGCTGCATGCCGCGCTCGAGCCGTTGCGCCATCGACTGTAACTCGGCGTGCAGCTCCGATTTATTGCGGATCACCAGTTCTGCCGCCGCTGAGGGAGTGGGAGCCCGTACGTCGGCGACGAAGTCGGCGATGGTATAATCGATTTCATGCCCGACGGCACTGATCACGGGGACCTTGGAGACATAGATGGCCCGTGCCACCCTCTCCTCATTAAACGCCCACAGGTCTTCGATCGAGCCCCCCCCGCGTGCCACGATGATCACATCGATGCCAGGGTAACGGTTCAACACCTCAATCCCCTGGGTGATCTCTTCTGCAGCTCCATCCCCCTGGACCCGGACGGGATAGACGCAGACGTGAAGATTGGTGAAACGCCGGCGCAAAATCTGCAGCATGTCACGAATCACCGCACCGGTCGGCGAGGTGACGATCCCGAGACAGCGGGGGAGCATGGGCAGTGGTCGTTTACGGGAGGCATCGAACAACCCCTCCTGCGCCAGGCGAACCTTTAATTGCTCGAAGGCAATCTGCAACGCCCCAATGCCCTTGGGCTCCATGTAGTCAATGACCAACTGGTATTCCCCACGTGGCTCATACAGGGAAATCCGCCCGCGGGCAAGCACCAGCATACCGTCTCTAGGGTCGAAGCGCAGATACCGCCGCTGCATTTTAAACACCACGGCGCGAATTTGACTGTGCTCATCTTTGAGCGTCAGGTAGGAATGTCCCGAGGCAGGGCGTCCGCAGGTTGGAGATTTCACCCTCAACCCAGATGTCGAAGAAAGGTGTCCTCAAGGACGATTTTGATCCGTTCGCTCAGCTCACTGACGGTGAGGATGGTACGTTCAAGAAACGGGAAGGCTGCCTGCTCCATGACGAGCACCTATGAGTCGAGTGACACGCTGGCTGGCGCTCGGTACATGGCCACCAGCGCAGGCTAACCGCCTGGCAGGCGTCATTGGTCCTATCCCACCAGGCACCGGAATGAGCAGTGCCACCGCCTGGGGTAAGCCCTCTGGCTGGTGCGGCAGCCATCCGTCCGGGCGGATCACGGGCATCCACCACGATGACCCCAGGCTTTAGGGGGACACCATCCATGGCGGGCAGATCGTCGGTATCGATGATAAGCACGTCACCGTGTAGAGCATGTTGATCGGCCAGGTGGTGGCAGCTCTCCAGGCCGATACGGTGGCATTCTCGTGCAAGCAGAGCCACGCCAGGATGCCTGCAAACCCAGAGGCATTCCCGATGCAGATGACACGAGTCCCCTCGAGGGACATGCCGGCCCGCTTGAGCAGCTGGATCGATGTCTGCCCCACGCGGCTGGCGCCATATCCGCTTATTGGTCAGGAAGCGCCCGAGATGCAGCGGTTGCATCCCATCGACATCCTTGCCCGGGGCCAAGGCTGCGGCAAGCTCGCTGAAGCGTGTCGAGAGACGGGCGTGAATGGCAATGCCCGTGATGGTCGGATCAGCATTCAGATCAGCCAGGGTCTGAAGGATGGTTTGGGAATCACAGAGCTGGGGAAAGACATGCACTTGATGAGAAGACGCCAGTGATGCGACAGGCCTCCGCTTGGAGCACGTGAAGGCGCGCGTCGGGCGGCCATTCTCCCACCCGAATCTCCGCCAGGGTCGGCGGGGGGCGCCCCTCGTATCTGAGACGAATAACCTCCCGGCGGACCTTCTCCAACAGCTCCTGCGGCGACATTGCCTCCGTCCCACACACGTCCCACTGCAACCCCTTCCTAGGTTTCAGGCTCACTCGTACCGCGCTTAGACATTGATAGAAGAAGGAATTCCGCCCTATGCTAGCGTTTCTAGCGTTAGCCTGTCAAGGTGATGACGGTGCAGGGGAGGGTCACCCTGTAGCGCCACCGCCTCTCTGTCGATTCCCTCTCCCGGCGGGCGCCAGGAGGAAGCCACTGTGGTGTGTATCCCGTGGTAGGCATACCAGTCCACGCGAGAGAGTCGGCAGCGGTCAAGATTGACGTCAAGGCGACTGGGCAAACGAAGCTCATGGGCGCTGACGCATCGTGGATGGCGTCGTGGTCGTTTGGCGGACCGTTCCCCTGCTGTGCTGACGCAAGCGGGCGACGATCGGCGGCAATAGGTGCTAAGACAGTATCCACCTCCGCCAGTGTATTGCCAGTGCCGAGACTAAACCTGACCGCACCTTGAAGCCACTCGTCAGCAAGGCCCATGGCGATGAGCACGTGCGACGGTTCAAGGCTCCCTGAGCTACAGGCAGACCCGGTGGAGGTCGCGATCCCTTTGAGGTCCAGGGCCACGACCAGGGATTGGCCGTCTACCCCTTTGAAGCTCAGGTTGGTCGTGGTCGGCAGACGTGGTGCCGTTGCACCATTCGACTATCACGTCGGGGATCGTGGCTTGAATCCCTTGCTCGAGACGGTCGCGCAACGTCGCAACGCTGGGCATCTCATCGGACATGTGTGTGGCTGCAAGCTGAGCCGCAATCCCAAGCCCGACGATAGCGGCGACATGCTCTGTCCCACCTCTGAGGCCACGCTCCTGTGGGCCACCGGTCATGATGGGGTCAAGGGCAATCCCCCGCCGCACATAGAGCGCTCCAATCCCTTTGGGGCCATGCAATCTTGTGGCCCGAGAGGGCCAGGAGATCGACACCAAGGTCATCGACCAGTGTCGGGATCTTGCCTACGCTCTGCACCGCATCGGTATGGACCAGGATCCCCCGGGTACGCGCCAGTGCCGCACACGTCCGAATGGATTGAATGGTGCCTACTTCGTTGTTGGCGTGCATCAGTGTCACGAGTCGCGTGTCGTCGGTGAGCACATGGGCGAGATCATCGGTATCGATCGTGCCTGCTGATCCCGGCGGTAAGCCTGGTGACACGAAATCCCCGGGCTTCCAGGGCTCGACAACTTGCAAGCACGGCAGGATGCTCGATCTGTGAGGTCACCACGTGCCCGCCTTGACGTTGTCGCGCCAGGACGCTACCCAGAATGGCGAGGTTATCCGCTTCTGTCCCGCCGCTCGTGAAGATAATCTCCTCCCCCCGGGCACCGATGAGCTGTGCCACCCGCTCTCGGGCCTCTTCAACCGCGTCGCGGGCTTGTAAACCTTCCGTATGCAGGCTGGATGGATTACCAAAGACATCGGTGAGAAAGGGGCGCATGGCTTGCCAAACTGTGGGGTGCAGCGGCGTAGTCGCATTGTGATCGAAATAGATGAACCGTTCACCCATGCGCTGCCTCGTAGTGTTCAAGTGCCTCCTTGAGGGCCTCTTCCGCCAGCGAGGCGGCGTGGAGCTTGACTTTGGGTAATCCACCCAGGGCAGTAGTGATCATCTCGGGGGTAATGTCCTGCACGTCAGTGAGGGCTTTGCCCTGAATCATCTCTGTCAGCAATGAACTGGCGGCAATCGCGGCTTCACAGCCAAAGGTTTTGAAGCGCACCTGAGCGATGCGGCCGTCACTGATTTTCAGCATGAGTTGCAGCATATCACCGCAAACCGGATTGCTCACTGAGGCCTGTGCATTGGCATCTGCCAACTCGCCAACATTGCGAGGATTCTGAAAATGATCGATCACAATCGTACTGTAGCCACTTCCCATCGTCGCCATGAGTCGTCCTCATACCCTCGAAGAATGACGGCTGACACGACAGCGCTAGGGCAGGAACCACAGATGCATGCAGGTACATGTCGATCATCTGTGTCGCTCCCCGTCTATCTGCAGTGACCTGCTGGCCCCTTTCAAGCCAATGGCGACAGCAGGCGCAAGCGCTCGACTGTCGAGGGTAATACGTCGAGCACGCGCTCGATGTCTGCGTCGGTGGTCGTCCAGCCCAAACTGAAGCGCACTGAGCCCTCGCTCACCTCCCGCGCGACCCCCATGACCTCCAGGACCTGGGACGGCACGCCTTGCCGTGAGCTACACGAGGCTCCAGTGGAAACCGCTATCCCCAGCAAATCTAAATTAAACACGAGCGCTTCACCTTTGACCCCAGCAAAGCTGAGATTCGCGGTATTTGGCAGCCGCTCACCGCCCTCCCCGAGCTGGTGTACGGCGCCAATCCGGCTCAGCACTCCGGCTTCCAGCTGATCACGTCAGCGCGTGAGTCGCGTGTCTTCGTCGCCCAGGCGCTGGGATATCAGGGCACAGGCTCGTTCCGAGCGCGATGATGCTTGGGACATCCTCGGTACCGGCTCGTCGTTCCCGCTCTTGATGCCCACCGTATACGACCGGCTGCATGGTTGCCCCCAAGTGCTCACGAATATAGAGCGCGCCGACGCCTTTAGGCCCTCCAAATTTATGTCCCGCCAGTGATAAGAGGTCGATCCCCGCCGCCATGACATCGACCGGTACACGGCCCACCGCCTGTACGGCATCGACATGCACCGCCACCCCATGGGCATGGGCGACATCCACCAGCGCTGTCGACCGGCTGCAGGGTCCCCACTTCGTGATTGCCATAGGTCAGCGTGAACAGGATCGTGTGCGGGCGAATGCTGCGGGCCAGCACATCAGGATGCACTCGCCCGAGGCTATCCACGGGCAAATATGTGAGATCAAATCCGCACTGCTCCAGCGCTCGACACGTATCTAACACAGCGGGTGCTCAACCCCGTGGTGATGATGTGGTGGCCACGCGCACGGTTGCCGTGAGCATAGCCACGGATCGCGAGGTTGACAGCTTCGGTGCCGCCACTGGTGAAGACGAGGTCGAGAGGGTTCGGAGCACCAATCAGTCGGGCCACCTGCTCACGGGCGTCCTCGACGGCCATACGTGCCTCACGACCCTGCCGATGGATGCTGGAGGCGTTCCCCCACACCGACGTGTAGTAGGGAATGGCCGCCTCAAACGCCTCGGGAGGAGTGGCGCCGTAGCATTGTAGTCGAGGTAGACGCGTCGCATTAGGCACCCATGGTCCGTGCGTCGGTCATCGGCCTGACCTGGAGGCGATCCCACGCGCCAGCATCTCATATTGCGGCGACAACTCGCGCAAGCGCTTCACCCGGCTTACCAAGGTCTGGACGGTAAAATCCACCTCTGCCTCCGTGGTCCAGCGCCCCAGACCGAATCGGATTGAGGCATGCACTAATGCATCGTCAAGCCCCATGGCCCTTAGCACGTAGGAGGGCTCAAGCGTCGTCGAGGTGCAGGCCGAGCCCGAGGAGCAGGCGACCTCCGTCATACCCATGATCAGCGCCTCTGCCTCGACACCCGCAAAACTGAGGTTGATGTTGTTTGGCAGACGCTGCGTCGGATGGCCATTTGGATACGTATGGTCTAACCCCTGCATGACGCCGGCGACGAAACGCTCCCGCAGTCGGGTTAGGCGCTCCCCCTCTTCGGGCCAGGCGTGCATGCCGATTTCACAAGCCTTGCCGAGGCCAACGATGCCGGGGACGTTCAGGGTACCTGAACGAAGTCCGCGCTCATGGCCACCACCATCTAACAGCGGTATCATCTTGATGCGGCGCGGGCGGGTCTTGCGCACATACAACGCCCCGACTCCCTTTGGGCCATACATTTTATGCGCCGAAATCGACAACAGGTCGAGCTGCAGATCGTCAACATTGCACGCGATCTTGCCCACTGTTTGCACCGCATCACTATGGAAAAAGACACCGCGCGCCTTGACGATGGCGCCAATCTCCGCCACCGGTTGCACGGTACCGACCTCGTTATTAGCGTGCATGATGCTGACCAGGATCGTTTGCTTGGTGATCGCCTGCCGCACCGTCTCAGGATCTACCAAGCCGTCACGGTCCACCGGTAGATAGGTAATCGTAAACCCTTCTTGTTCCAGGGTGTGGCAGGAATCGAGGATGGCGCGATGTTCCGTCTGTTGGGTGACGATATGGCGGCCCTGCCCGCTGTAGGCACGTGCAATACCCTTGATCGCCAGGTTGTCAGACTCCGTGGCCCCGCTGGTGAAGAAAATCTCCTCCGGCTGTGCCCCGATCAACGTCGCAACTTGATCACGGGCTCGGTCCACTGCCTCTTCCGCCGCCCACCCCCAGGCGTGGCCACGACTGGAGGGATCGCCGAATTGATCGGTCAAATACGGCATCATGGCCTCTAGCACCTCGCGATCGATGGGCGTGGTGGTCTGATGATCCATATAGATGGGCTGTTTCATCCCACGTTATTCCTCCGGCTGCTGTGCCGGTGCGGACCAGGGTTGACGTATTTCATGTCGTGTGCGGCGCACCTCTTGGCGGAGTTGGTGGAGCTCGCGCTCCAGCTCGCGGACTTTGTCAGCTAAATAATTGATGGCCTTGGCCTCGGGATCCGGCAGGTCGTGATGATCCAGGTCGATGGTCTCGACATCTTTCCCTGCACTGCGTTGCACCACGCGCCCGGGGATGCCCACCACGGTCGAGTGCGGCGGCACCTCGGTCACCACCACTGACCCTGCACCGATCTTGCTGTGGTCGCCGATGGTAATCGCCCCGAGGATCTTGGCACCGGCGCCGACCACGATGTTCTGCCCCAACGTCGGGTGACGCTTTTCCTTCTTCAAACTGGTGCCGCCGAGCGTCACGCCCTGATACAAGGTACAATTAGCGCCGACCTCAGTAGTTTCCCCGATCACGACTCCCATGCCGTGATCGATGAACAGCCCTGGCCCAATCTGCGCTCCAGGATGGATCTCGATGCCGGTGGCGAAGCGCCCCACATGGGAGATAAAGCGTCCAAGGGTGAGCCATCGACGACTCCACAACCAATGCGCTGTGCGATGGAAGAACAGGGCGTGCACCCCAGGGTAGCACCATAACACCTCGATGACACTCCGAGCGGCTGGATCACGCTCAAACACCACCCGGATATCGTGCTTCAACGTGTCGAACATGTCTGTGTTCCCCTACCCGTCGGCCGCAAGCTGCTCCGCGAAACTGCGTGGAAAACCGCATCCCTGGCCAAGAATACGCTGAATCACCTGGCGTTCGACTAACGATTGCACCGTCAGACTGACGTCCTGCACCGTACCCATCGCCACCCATTCCTGGACTTTGACGTGGGGAATTTGCATGGCAAAGTCGTTGAATGTGCCCTCCAGGCGGCGACGCAGTTGTTGCTGGCCCTCCCGGCCGACGAGTCCGAGCTCACGCAACTTCTGCGTCGGTTCGGTACTCGCTCCCCCAGCCTGCGCGCTCGCAAAACAAGCTCGCACCTGGTAATCGATCACGGCCTTGTGCAGAGTCAACATTGCGGCTCCCGCATGCTCCATGATCAAGACACTGGGGCCGCCCAGGACGCGCTCAAAATCATCCCACCGCCATTGTAGGACAGCCTCCAGCGGGCTTCCCTGGGCTAGATGGCAGAGGATATCGCCAGCAACTTGCATCCACGGATCACACATATGACATTGCCAGCGGATCTGCTCTATGTGAGCGTCTTCGACCCAAATAGACATATGGATGACATCGCTGCTGCGTCCCGGGCATGCCATGACGAAGCCCGTACCGTTGACGCGCGTAGGCTTACCCATGAGGCCGCCTACTGCCCAGATCTTCTGGTAATACCGGATGGCGTGGCGATCGGCCGAGATTCCTCCTTCGCCGCGCATGTCCGGCTCACGTTCGCCCGCCATAATGCCCTCGGCTTCTACACCCTGGCCCTCTCGGAAAGAATAGGATGAGCGAGGGAGGTGGTCGCATGTCACCCTCAACGACGCGTGTCGAGGTATGGGGCACAGAGATCCAGAAACGTGCGACACTCTTCGAGTGTATTATACAGATAAAATGACAATCGGATACGTGCGGCGTTCCGGGGGAAACAGTAGGGGTGCACGCAGAAGTCTCCGGTGCGGAACATGATATTCCCTTCGCTGCAGCGGTCAAGGATGTCTTCTTCCAGCCTCCAGGGATCCTCGCCTGATCGTGCCGGAACTTCGAAGGTGCAAATCGATGCCCGTCGCTGCACATCCCTCGGCCCCAAAATCGTGATCGTACCCGCCATATGAGCGTCCCACAGAGCCTCCGTGACCAACCGATTGAGCTCGACCTGATGCTGATGGATGAGGTGAATTTTATCCTGGAGGTAGTCCACAGCTGCCCCAGCGCCGATAATACCAGACCAGTTCTGTAGGCCGGCCTCATAACGCGCTGGCGAGTCGGCATAGATCGGTACTTGGTCATCGAAGGTGCGGGTCACCGTCCCTCCGCCCGAAGGGAAAAATCCTTCCGTCAAGCACGTGGGGTCTTTCATGTAACAAACCCCCACACCGGTCGGCCCCAGCATCTTATGGATGGAGAAGGCCATAAAATCGACGTCCAGCGCTTGCACATCGACGGGGATATGGGGCACGCTCTGTGCCGCATCGAGCATGACGTAAATGAGCGGATCATGATTGTGACAGTAGGTCGTGATCTGTTTCAGGGCCGCCTCTGGGATGGTATAGCCATCCAGGTTATAGATGTGGGCTAGGCTCACGAGCTTAACGGGCCCGACATGGCGGTCGATCTCATCCAGCTCGTGCAGAAAGGCCTCGACGTCGAACTCGGCGTCTGGGGCATCGGAGCCACCTCGTTTGATCACTTTCGGGAGAATGCCGCGCGTTTTCGCCAGATCCCACCAGACGGTGCGATTCGAGTTGTGCTCCCGGTCGCCGGTAACGACCACCTCCCCTTCTTCCCAGAAGAGGCCGCGCGCCACCAGGTTGATGGCCTCAGTGGTGTTCTTGACAAACACCACATGCTTTGGCCACTCCAGATCCCCCGGGTCATACGCCGCGCGCTGGTGTGCTCCTGGGGTATTGATGAAGCGGGCGATGGCGAGGCGCGCCTGGTGCACTTTTACCTTCACCTCGTTGGCCCATGCATACCGTGAACGCCCAACACAGGACGGATATTGTTCATAATATTCCGTCACGGCGGCGATCACCTGCCGTGGGGGGATGGTACCCGCAGCGTTGTCAAAGTATATCGGCAGGCGCCCATTGGCCCCTGGGCGCTGCAACGCTGGGAAATCGTCACGAAGGCGCTTCACATCAAGCCCCTGACCCATGGACCATCCCTCCTGCCAGATCACGCTGGAACTCTCCCGCCGCTCATGACTGCCATCACAGTGGTATACTGCTGCTGCGGCCGGAGACTTAGGCACGCTGGCGACCCACACAGACGACTGCCTTTGGCGGCAATTTGGTTGTGCTTCGCAAACAACCAGTAACGCGCCAATATATCGACCTTGCTTCCACCAGTGCAAGGGAAAGTTGTTGCACGCTAATCTTGCCATCTCGAAGGCTATGTGATATCAAAAGAGGCGAAGATTTACCAACGCAATAGATCGGAACTAGCCCCATGGATCACCGCTTGTTTCTTCGCCAACAGATCACGACTGCAGCCACGGCATTAGGGTTCGACCTGATCGGCATCACCTCTGCCGCACCCCTCGCCCATGGAGGACATCTGCGCGCCTGGGTGGCGCAAGGTTTTGCCGGCGAGATGGGCTATATGAGCCGTAACGTTGAGAAACGCCTGGAGCCCTCTCGCGTGTTGCCTGACGTGCGTTCGATCATTGTTCTCGGCATGAATTATTATACCTCACCTGCCGGGCCGGAGGCATCACCGGGTCGCGGCTGGATTTCACGATATGCCTGGGGACAGGATTATCACACGGTGCTCGGTGACAAATTGCAAGCCTTGGTCGCCTGCATCAGGGCGATCGAGGGACCTGACATGCAGGCACGCTGGTATGTTGATACTGGCCCCATCCTTGAGCGTGAGCTGGCGTGGCGGGCTGGTCTGGGGTGGCCCGGCAAAAACACCAACCTGATCAACCGGCAGGTGGGCTCCTGGCTATTTCTGGGCGCTATATTACTGAATCGTGAGCTCATCTACGATACCCCAGCCACAGCCCATTGCGGCACCTGCACGCGATGCCTGATCGCATGTCCCACCAGAGCATTGGTGGCGCCTGGGGTACTCGACGCGCGGCGCTGTATCTCCTATCTGACGATCGAGCTGCGCGGCTCTATCCCTCGCGAGCTCAGGCCCTTGCTGGGAACACACATCTTCGGGTGTGATATCTGTCAGGCGGTGTGCCCCTGGAATCGCCAGGCTCCGGAGTCATCTGAACCAGCATTTCTGCCGCGCGCAGGTTTCGCCGCTCCGGAGCTCATCTCATTGCTTTCCCTCTCGGACGAGCAGTTTCGTGCTCGGTTCCACGGCAGTCCCATCACTCGCGCCAAACGGCGAGGGTTGTTGCGCAATGTCGCCGTGGCCCTGGGGAATCTGCGCGATCGGCGGGCATTACCAGCCCTGGAAGCGGCACTGTATGAGGCTGAGCCGCTCATCCGTAGCCATGCCGCCTGGGCCCTGGGACGCCTTGGCGGTGGTGAGGCGCGACAAGCATTGCAGGCAGCGCTCGGCACAGAACACGATGGAGATGTGCAAGAAGAAATAACCTTGGCGCTGAAGGAGCTTACGGAGGAAGTTGAGGTGTCAGGTGTGGCAGGCGTTGCGCGGCATCGGTAGCCATCTGGTTGCCGTCATCTTACCTCAGCACTGCTATCATTGTGGACGGCCCATCGCCTCCGCACGGCATGGAGCGTTCTGCGACAGCTGTTGGCGCTTGATCCGTCTGATCACACCACCATACTGTCCCTGTTGCGGGGAACCATTCCGTTCGCCAATCGCTTTGACGCACAGTCCAGCGTATCGCTGTGGAGCCTGTCGCGCTGCCCCACCTCCGTTCGATCATGCCCGTGCCGTTGGGCGGTACGAAGGCCCATTGCGGCAAGCGATTCATCAGCTCAAATACCGCGGCAAGTTGCACCTCACGCAGCCATTGCTTGACCTCGCCATCGCGCACTTTGACGAGCACTTTCCTGGAACGGTGTTTGACGCGATCATCCCGGTCCCTCTGCATCGAGAGCGGCTCATGCAACGGGAGTTCAATCAGGCGACGCTGTTCGCCAGGGGGCTGGCACATCATCTGCGCGCCCCGGTCTTGGAGCGGTTGCTGGTTCGCGTCCGCCCCACGCGACCCCAGGTGGAGCTGAGCAGCAGCGAGCGTCGCCAGAACGTCAAGCACGCGTTTGCCGTGACGCCTGTCGCGGCGCTTGAGGACAAGCGGGTGCTGGTCGTGGATGACGTACTCACCACTGGTGCGACACTTGGAGAGATCGCCAGGACACTCAAGGTCGCGGGTGCGATGCAGGTGGATGTGTTTGCCCTTGCCCGTGTGGTGCGAGACTGATGGTGTACCATCACCAGGACCATAGCTGTGAGATCTCGGTCAGCCGTCAGGCCTTGCCCAGCCGGGGTCTAGTTGACTATTCTGCAAAAATGGATATACTTGACCGACCATTCGATAGTTGGGGTATGCTGGGCACTATATTCATGATCAGTAGCGTTGCACGCCACCGTTTTGACAAGTATGGCCAAATATTTCGAAACGCTGCAGCGTTCGAATCGTTGCTGTACCGTCCTGGTTGACGTCTGGCTCTGCTGCCCGATGTCTGGTCTTCTCAGTGTTCCGGGAGGCCAAGGGTGAGGCAGCTTTAGGGGGAAGGCAGGCTAAGCGGGATACGGCTCAGTACTAAGAGGAGGTCAGGCAATGGCTATTCGCGTTGGCATCAACGGTTTTGGACGTATCGGCAGAAATTTCTTGCGTGCCTCACTTGACCACGACACCATAGAATTCGTCGCCATTAATGATATTACCGATGCTAAGACTTTGGCGCACTTACTGAAATACGATTCGGTCGGCGGTATCCTGGAGGCGGATGTCCAAGCCAAGGATCACTCGCTGGTGGTCAACGGGAAAGAAATCAAGGTGCTGGCCGAGCGCGACCCCGCCAAGTTGCCCTGGAAGGACCTTGGCGTGGACGTTGTCGTCGAGTCGACTGGGATATTCACCGATCGCGACAAAGCCGCCAAACATCTCGAGGCAGGTGCCCCCCTGGTGATCATCTCAGCCCCGGCGAAGGACCCGGATTTGACTGTCGTCCTGGGCGTGAACGAACAAGACTACGATCCGACGCGACATAAGATCATCTCGAACGCTTCCTGTACCACCAACTGTTTGGCGCCAGTGGCCAAGGTCATCATGGATAACTTTGGCATCCGCCATGGCTTAATGACGACGATTCATTCCTACACCAACGACCAACGCATCCTCGACCTTCCGCATAGTGACCTGCGCCGTGCGCGTGCTGCCGCGATCAATATGATTCCCACCACAACCGGAGCAGCCACCGCTGTGGCGTTAGTGCTCCCGCAATTAAAGGGAAAACTCGATGGGTTGGCCATTCGGGTGCCAACCCCCAATGTGTCGGTGGTGGATTTCGTCGCAGAAGTGGAGCGCGATACCTCCAAGGCCGAGGTGAATGAGACGCTACGTAAAGCCGCCGAAAGCACGATGCACGGAATTCTGGCATATACCGAGGAGCCCCTGGTGTCGTTGGATTTCAATAAGAACCCGAATTCTTCGATCGTTGATGCCAGTCTTACCAATGTCATCGATAAGCGGATGGTGAAGGTCATTGCCTGGTACGACAATGAATGGGGGTATTCTTGCCGGGTACGCGATCTACTTGAGTACATCAGCCGCCGCTAGACCGCATCCCTCCCCACAAAGGATATGACGATGCAGCTCGCCAAGCTGTCGATCGCCGATGTACCGATTGCCGGGAAGCGAGTCTTCATTCGCGTGGACTTCAACGTGCCCCTCGATAGGCAGGGGCACGTCACAGACGACACACGTATCCGGGCCTCGCTCCCGACCATCCAGTATGCTACGGACAGAGGCGCGCAGGTGATCTTGGCCTCGCATCTGGGGCGTCCGGCCGGCAAGGTCGAGCCGCGCTACAGTCTCACACCGGTGGCTGAGTGCCTGTCAGGGTTGCTGGGGAAGAATATTCCCCTGGCGGACGATTGCGTCGGACCGACAGTGGAAACCTTGGTGGGACAGATGCAGGCGGGGGACATCCTGCTCCTGGAGAATCTGCGGTTCCACGCGGAGGAAGAAAAGAACGACGCCATGTTTGCGCAGCAGCTGGCGCGGCTGGCAGATGTCTATGTCAATGATGCCTTTGGTACCGCCCACCGCGCCCACGCCTCGACCGAAGGGATGACGAAATTTCTCCCCGTGGCGGTTGCGGGCCTCCTCATGCAGGCGGAGCTCACGCACTTAGGGCAATTACTGGCGACTCCCGAGCGCCCCTACATCGCGATTTTGGGTGGTGCCAAGGTCTCTGACAAAATCGGTTTGATCTTCAACCTGTTGCCCCGGCTGAATCGTGTACTGATCGGGGGCGGAATGGCGTATACCTTTCTCGTAGCCCAAGGAGTGCCGGTCGGCAATTCGCTGGTCGAGGCCGACAAAGTCGACGTCGCACGAGACATTCTCACCAGGGCCGCCGCGCTGGGAGTGAGCGTCCAGCTCCCCGAGGATCACGTGATCGCCGAACGCCTCGATGCCAGCGCCACGATACAGAGTGTGCCAAAAGATGGCATTCCGGCGGGATGGATGGGTGTGGACATTGGACCACAGACGGTTGAGGCCTTTCGCAAGGCGATTAGTGAGGCCAAGACGGTGGTCTGGAATGGGCCCATGGGAGTGTTTGAGATCGCCCCCTTTGCGCAGGGAACCAATGCGGTGGCGATGGCTGTCGCGTCGTCGCAGGCTACCACCATCGTCGGCGGTGGCGACAGTGTGGCCGCCATCAATCAGGTGGGAGTGGCAGATCGCATCACGCACATTTCGACTGGTGGTGGAGCATTTTTAGAGCTGCTCGAAGGACGTGAGCTGCCAGGGGTGACGGCCCTCACGGATAAGCCAGGAGCGGGAGCCTGATCAATGCGCCGACCGATCATCGTGGGCAACTGGAAGATGCATAAGACCACTGCTGAGGCCGTGGCACTGGTAGAAGATCTGCGCTCGTTAGTGGCGCAGGTTCAGGATGTGGATATCGGTGTGGCGCCGCCATATACTGCGCTCATGGCGGTCGCTGAGGCGTTGCACGGCTCGACAATTTTCGTCAGTGCACAGAACATGCACGGGGAGCCACAGGGGGCGTATACGGGTGAGATCTCCGCAGCGATGTTGCGCGATGCCGGCTGCACGCGGGTGATCGTCGGGCACTCAGAGCGGCGTCAATACTTTGCCGAGACCGATGCGACGGTGAATAGAAAGCTGCGGGCGGCGTTGAACGCTCAGCTTGATCCCATTCTGTGCATCGGTGAGACGCTTGATCAACGTGAAGCCAACGCCACTTTCAGCGTGCTGGCACGGCAAATCCGCCAGGGGTTGGCGGACATTGCATCCGGAGACATGTCACGGGTCGTGATAGCGTATGAACCCATTTGGGCCATTGGCACCGGCAAGACCGCCACTCCGGATCAGGCACAGGAGGTGCATGCATTCATCCGCAGCCTGCTGGGGGAGCTATACGGAAAAGCTGTTGCGGACGAAGCGCGTATCCAGTATGGTGGGAGCGTCAATGCCGGGAATATTCGCCCGCTCATGACCCAGCCGGACGTGGACGGGGCCTTGGTAGGTGGCGCGAGTCTGGAAGCGTCTTCCTTTGCGCAGATTGTGTCGTTCCAAAGGGGGTAGTACAGTGCCGGTCTGGTTGTATGTCCCACTCGTCGTTGTCCATGTGATGGTGGCCGTTGCCCTGGTTCTGATTGTTCTGTTGCAGGCTGGCAAGGGGGCAGGCATCGGGGCCGCGTTTGGGGGGGCGAGCCAAACGGTGTTTGGACCGCGAGGACCGGGTAATTTTCTGAGCAAACTCACCACTGCTGCGGCAGGCATTTTTATGGTGACCTCACTGGTATTGGCAATTTTCTCCTCGCAATACGTCGGGGGTTCGGTCATCATGAGTGCACCTGCACCAAAACCTGAAGCGACCTCGATCATGATACCATCCGGGGGCGAGCAGACAGCTCCGAGCATACCTGGCGCATCAGAGAGCCCTGGGACGCTTGAGACTCCTGTTCCACAAAGCGAAGAGACCGACAAGCCACCGACGCAGCCATAGGTAATTCTCATACGTATCAGCATAGCATATAGCGGTGGCCGTTCTTGTGATGACGAGGATTTGCTGTCATGCCGAAGTGGTGGAACTTGGTAGACACGCCATCTTGAGGGGGTGGTGGGGCAACCCGTGGGGGTTCGAGTCCCCCCTTCGGCACTTTTGGAGTTTATTTCCTATAAATTCAATGGATTACCTGCTTTGAGGTGTGCGGTAGCTAACGATTAGCTAACGAACTTCCGCAAACGCTAACAGGAGCTCATGCCAGCCGGCTTTGCTATGGTTTGATACATTATCCTGCCCGTAACTCTGAATTTCCCACACAGGATTTGACATAAAGACCTTCCGAATACCCTGAGAGAGGAGCTTACTGGGGTGTCGCTTTTTGCCTAAAACATCGCCAACCTCAAGTCTTGGAAGGCCGCTACGTAGTGGCCGCTAGTTTATTCCTCATCCTCATCGGACTTGTGAAGTTGAGCATGGCGTCGTATTCTGTCGCTCTCGTTGCGGCTTTGATCACCGCGTCGGTCGCGTGTGGCCATGCAGCATGACGTCGGAGTGCTCGCATACCCCTTTCCGCAGGTGCTGAGGGGCGTGTGCCTTGCACAGAGGTAGAGGGGTGGCCGACGCCATGATCGAAGCCCGCGTTGCCCCGGTCATCAGGAGAGTGCACGATGCGCCTTCTGCGCGGCCTGCAGCCTTGGTTGAGCGGCACGGGACTGCCGCTGCAAGTGGCCGACTGTGTGCCTGACACCCATCCCCTGCGCCAATGGGCCGATACCTTTCCCTGGACTGCTCTGGTGGCTGCCATTGCGCACAGTTTTGCCACACGCGTCCCCACACGTTCCCTGCGTGGACGAGCCCCGATGCCAGTCCGGGTCTTGTTGGCTCTGGAGCGGCTCAAACATGACGTGGGCGCTGCCGATGAGGCCATCTGCCACCGCTTGCGCACGGACGTTGCCGTGATGTACGCCTGTGGCCTCCAGGAGTACCAGGCGCCTCGCTCGCAAGGACACGTTGTCCTCCCAGAGACGCTCTGTGCGTTTCGTGGCCGTATTGACGAGGTCCTGATGGATGAGCGCATCGCCATCCAAGCGGCCGCCGCGATGGAAGCTGGTCTGGTCAGTCCCGCCCCTCTCGTCATCGATACCGTTCCGTGTGCACAAGGGAGCCCACGGGTGACCGATGCCACCACGCGGTATAAGGCGCAAAAAAACCCCTCGAGCTGATGGCCCGCATCCCGCCGCGATGCGGAAGCCAAGCCACGCAGCTCAAGCACCCAGCCCACCACCTGCAACCGGAACTCCCCAAAGTCATGCGTGGCTTTGGTCGCCAAGGCCGAGGGCACGGGCACGTCTTCGTGACGCTGGTGCGCCACACGGAACAACAGCTCCTGGAGCTTGGCAAGCCCAGCACCGCGCTTGGGCAACCAGCCCAGCAACTCCTCGCGCAGGCGACAGCGCTGCGCGACTCCACGCGCCAGCGTTTGGCCGATGCGTTCAGCGCGGCGATGAGCAGTCCTGCCCACATCCGCCAACAATCCACCCAGCTCACCCAAGGCAAAAAACGCTGCCACGCTAAACTCGTCCATGCCGATGATCTCACCCTCGCACCCATCCGCACAGGCAAGAGCCATGGTCCCGCGCAATTTGGTCGCAAGCCCGGTATGGTGTCGGAACCTGCCACGGGCTTGATCTTGGCCCATCGGGGGCCAGAGGGCCACCCCTAGGATGCCAGTGATGGGTTGCCCTTGCTTGACCAGGTGCAACGCGCCCTCGACCGTGTCCGCGCGCTCCCGCGGCTCCGGGTCCACTCGGTGGCGGGGGATCTCGGGATCAATGCTGCGGTCCTGCGTCAGGCGCTTCATGCGCGAGGTCTGCTCACCATTGGCATCCCCAAGACCGTCGAGCCGATCAACCCCACCCCCACCCCTGAGGAGATGCACGCCATCCTCGCCGAGGCGGGCTGACACCGTCAGCGCACTCCTGACCAAGTACAGTTGGCCTGTGCGTGTGGCTCTAGTCGCCCGGTGGTGGAACGCCACATCGCCAGTGTACTCTCGCGCGGCGCCGGCCAGGTGCGTGACAAAGGCTTACAAGGCGCTGTCGTCCAACAGGGAATGACCGTCATGGCCCATCACGGTGCAACGCTGGTACGCATCCGGCGCCAGCGACTGTCAAAACGGGCGCAAAAGTTCCGCCGATTGCTTGGATTAAGACCCCATAACATCAATCAAATCAATAATCAAATAAACTAGTGACCACTAATTAAGGAGCTACTGTTTCGTGGTGTCCTCAGCAAAGTGCTGATCATCACGCCGGGCGGGCTCACCGGCCAATGGCGCGATGAGATGCAGGACAAATTTGGTCTCTCGTTCCGCGTGATCAACCGCGCGTCGTTTGATGCAGAGCCGGGGCAATTTGCCAGGGCCGAGGACGGGCTGTTCATCACCTCGATCGATTTTATTGCGAGACACGAAGGTTGTCTGAATGCCTCGAAGGAAACGCAATGGGATTCTCATCGTCGTCGATGAAGCCCATAAACTCTCGGCCTACGAGTATGGGACCAAAGTCGAGCGGAGTGACCGCTATCAGGCGATCGAAACCTTGGCGCCACGTGCCGATCATCTCCTGTTCCTGACCGCCACGCCGCATCGAGGGCGACGAGATACCTTCCGTCGGCTGCTCATGCTGCTGGATCAAGATCTCTTTCAGAAAGATGAACTTGTGACGAAGCGCATCCATGAAGAGGTCGGGATCTATTCTACCCAAACCGAAGCGTTCGAAGGCGAAGCCACCATCAATAAAGCCCGCAATCGCTTCTTCCTACGTCGCCTGAAGGAAGAGATGGTCAATTGGGAGAATCAGCCGCTGTTTCGACCGCGCTACACCAATACCCCTGGCTACGAATTGACGCCTGAAGAACTCGACCTCTACGACGCGGTGACGCGCTACGTGCGTGCACGGCGCCAAGTGGCCAAGGCGCGCAAGAACCGCAACGTCGAACTCACCTTAATGGTCATGCAGCGACGCCTCGCCAGCAGCATCTACGCCATCACGCGTACCCTGCAAAACCGTCTCTCAGCGCTTGACGAGATCTTGAAGATTCTGCGCGACCCATTCCGCCCCACCGCTGAGAAGAGTCGCTTGTTACGGGGGAGCACCGACGATCTGCCAGATGATATTGGGCAATATGAAGAGCTGGATGAAACCCAGCGTGACGAGGTGGACAAGCGCATCTTTCGCCAGGTGCTCAGCGACGATCCCGAAGAGGTGAAGCACGAACGCGATGAAGTGTCTGGACTCCTAAAGATGGCGGAGGCATTGCGGCATCACAATGAGGCGAAGTTCGTCGAGCTCCTATCAGTCCTTGACTCGTCGGATGTGATCCGCCGCGAGGACGAAAAACTGCTCATCTTTACTGAACACAAGGACACCCTGGACAGCCTCACCACACGGCTGCGCAACAAAGGGTATACGGTGGCCACCATCCACGGCAGCATGGACGTGGAAGAGCGCAAGCAAGCACAGCTGAACTTCCGCACGCGCGCCAAGATCATGATTGCCACCGAGGCCGCGGGCGAAGGAATTAACTTGCAGTTCTGCCGCTACCTCATCAACTGGGATATCCCTTGGAACCCTAATCGTCTGGAACAGCGAATGGGGAGGATTCACCGCTACGGTCAACGCGAGGATGTGTGGGTGTACAGCCTTGTGGCAATTAACACCCGCGAGGGTGCGGTGCTGCAGCGCATCTTGAGCAAACTGGATGTGATGCGCGAGCAAATGGGCACGGATCGCGTCTATGATGTGATCGACGAGTTACTCGAAGAAGTCCCGCTCCTTCGCTTGCTCGAACAGTCCATCGACGCAGAAAGCGGCACTCAGGCCGCATCGGAGACGGAGCAATGCCTTAGCAGCGGGCTTGAGCAGAGGGCAGAGGCGCTCATCGCCTTACAGAAGAAGCAATCACTCGCATCGAGGCTCGATTTGCGGCAGGCACGCAAGCTGCGTGATGATTCCGATGAGCGCCGTCTGCAGCCACGCTTCGCGCAACGATTTTTCGATAAGGCATATCGTGCGGCGAGCGGCACGGTAAACGAAGATAAGCACTTTCCAGTCTTTCACCTCGGGCGCACGCCCAGTGAACTCCTCAACATCGCACGGCAGATGCGTCTCCCGGTTCCGGACAAGTATGACACGCCCTTTGTATTTGACAAGGAACTGGTCAGCGTCGCCAGTCAAGTGCGCGTACCGGAGCACACGAAGCTGCTGGGTCCGGGACATCCGCTCTTTGATACCTTGATCGAATGGGCGATTCGGCGCGCGCGTGAGGCGTTCACGAAAGGCGCCATGCTGATTGACCCGAACATCGCCCGCCCACAGCGAATCTGGCTGGTTCGCTCCTGCATTGAGGATGGTCGGCACGAAGAGAAAAAGCGCCTGGCCCATGAGCATCTGAGCGTGGTAGTCGCCGACCATTTGGGGTTGCGTGCGACGTCGCCCGCCAATCTCCTCAACCACACCACCCCTGAGGTTTCCATCGAACGCCCAGTGTTCCCAGACCAGCCCACTGACGAGGTGCAGCTATGGGCCTATGAGCAATTGACCGAGCCACAATTAGCCAGGGTACAAGATCACCGCCAGGCGGAGTGCGAGCTGCGACGCCAGTATCTCGAAACCACCTTCACTGACCTAATTTTGGAATTACAAGACCAGCTCAACGACCTCCAGCAGGCGCAGCTCCTCGGCGACGACGACACCGAAGAGCGCCAGAAGTTGGAGCGGCGTATCCAACAGCTCAAAGCACGCAAAGCTCAGAGGCTTGGCGAACTGGATCTGATGTTGCGCCTGAGCGCCAATCTGCCGGATATCGTCACCTCGGCACTTGTGCTACCTGCGCCTGTGGCCATCGTTGAGCCGGAAGTCAAGTCGCCCTCGCATGGCATGCCAATGCGTCGGGATGATGAGGTCGAGCGCATTGCGATGGATGTGTCTATGCGTTACGAGAGTAGTCGCGGTTGGATACCGCACGACGTGTCATCAGATGGCGAACACTATGACGTCCGCTCAGAATCGCCTGCGGGGTAGATCCGCTTTATCGAGGTCAAGGGACGTGCAACCTCGGGGGCCATCGTCTTGACGGCGCCTGAGGTAGATAAACTTCAGCAATTAGCCGATCGTGCGTTCTTGTACATTGCCACCTACTGCAAAGGCGAGAGGCCACGTCTACACATCATTCAGAATCCGATGGCGCTGCTGACGCCAGAGATGCTTTACCGTCAAGTCCAATATCTCGTGGACGAACAAGACTGGCAGCAGAAGGGAGAAACGGTACATGACGTGCCCACGGTTGGTTGAGGTCGCCCTGCCGATCCGCGAAATCTCAGCCGAAAGTGTACGCGATAAATCCTTGCGACATGGCCATATCTCTACGCTCCACCTGTGGTGGGCTCGGAGGCCGCTGGCGGCATCGCGGGCCGTGGTGTTTGCCTCGCTCGTGCCAGATCCGGATGATCCCTTCTGCCCGGCTGAATTTCGAGAGGCCGTGATCCGGTTGCTCAAGCACCATGTACCCACACTCCTGAAGTATTATGGACAGGGGCGCAAAGCAGTCAGAGATCCTGACCCGTACCAGCCCTATGCTGGAATGCCCGACACGCCGCACAACCGGTTGCTCACCTTTATTGCCAGGTGGTCGCCAGAGTGGATCGCCTTCGAAAAGGGCGAGAATGGCAAGCAACCCAAGCCTGATACTATGCTCGATGACCGCTGTCTGGTAAAGTGGGAGACGAGCGATCCACAGAACCCCCAGGGACACGAAGTGCTGCGCATCGCCCGCGAGCTGGTGCGACTGGCCAACGGTGGGTCTGTCCCTGTGGTGCTTGACCCCTTTGCGGGCGGTGGCGCCATCCCCTTAGAGGCGGCGCGGCTTGGGTGCCAGGCCAGTGCCCATGATTATAATCCCGTAGCCTATCTCATCCTGCGCGCCACGTGCGAGTTCCCGCAGCGCTTTGGGAGACCGAAGGATATCAAGCAGACAACTGGGTATACGGGCATACAACAGCCGCTCATAGTGCCCGAATCCAAAAAGGCGATTTCTCAGATCCCGAATCGCTTAGCTCATGATGTCGAGTACTGGGCGAGATGGATACTGGAGCGCGCACGAGCACGTATCGGACATCTCTACCCGCCGGGCCAGGATGGCTATCCCGTGGTTGGTTATCTCTGGGCGCGCACCGCTCCATGTTCTAACCCTACGTGCCGCGCGGAGATCCCGCTGCTACGCAGTCTTCTCGTCTGCAACAAATCAGCTAAACTCGTCGCACTAGCAATGATGAGACAAGGCAAGCAGGTCACCTTTGGCATTGCCAAGGACAAGGACATTACTGAAACTGAAGGTACGATGCTGAATCGCGGCGACTGCCGCTGTCCTACTTGTCAGCAGACCACGCCCGTGGAAGACCTGCGTAATGCAGGGTTGGAAGGCAAGTTGAGCGAGCGTATGGTTACAGTTATAACCGACACTCCGCAGGGTAAGGATTACCACCCCGTGCAGCCAATGGATTTGGAGGCTTTTGAGAAAGCTAAACAGCTGGCTGAAACGGCAGAGCGACCAAGCGAACCTATATTGCCTGAAATAACGAGCAGCGACGGTGAGAGCATCGCCAACTCAACGGGTATCCGCGTCCACCTCTACGGTATGAGGACGTGGGGATCACTGTTCAACCCACGCCAACTGCTGGCCATGCAAACCTTCATCGCCTGCTTGCGTGAGTTGCTAGTAAAACTGGAGCGGCTCGAGCCAGATGCTGAATATCGCAAAGCAGTGGTGGCGTATTTGGGGCTGTGGATAAGTAAATACTCCATGAACTCAACGTGTGTTGGGTTATGGAAAAATTATGGCGAATACATGATTCCACCATTTGCGAACCAAGCGATTCCAATGGTATGGGATTATCCCGAAGGCAATCCATTTACAGAAGGCACCGGTGGGGTTCTTGACTCAACTCGACTGGATTCTTCGCGTAATTTCACATGAGTCACCGCCACCCACGTCATTATGCCTGCCTTCCCAAGTCCTCTATGGAGACGGCGCTCATCTGCCGTTAGAGGATAATACCGTTGATGCTGTCGTTACCGACCCGCCCTACTTTGACGCTATTGCATATGCTGATCTATCTGACCTCTTCTACGTCTGGCTCAAGCGTGGACTGGGCGATATTTTCCCGGAAGCCTTTGCTACACCGCTTACGCCCAAGAGTAGCGAAGCCACTGCACTCAGGCATCGGCACAATGGGGATGCCGACAAAGCAACACTGCATTTTGTGCGTAAATTGGCCGGCTGTTTTGCCGAAAGCAAGCGGGCGTGCAAATCCCATGGTGTAATAGCCGTTATGTTCGCCCACCAATCCACCGAGGCGTGGACAGCGCTCATTCATGCGCTTTTTGAAGCCGATTTGACGGTGACCGCAACTTATCCCTCATGGTTCGCTCATTTTTAGGGCGGTTTGTGAGCATCGGGACAGAGCCTCATAGAGATGTCCACCGTGAAGTTCAGGAGTGCGAGAATGCGCCGTTGGACACGGGAGAGCGGCGTCAGATGAGACCGCCGGCGACGCCCTTCCCGGCTGATCGTCAGGGTCAGTCCCTCAAAGCGTTTGAGCAGGCGCTCGGTCGTGGGGCGGGCCGTCGCCCGCTGCGGGTTCCCGGCATACCGCTCCGTCAGCACCGTCCGTGCCGCGGCCCACCGCTGGCGGACCACACACGCCAGCAGGGTCAAGACCCGCAACCCCACCGACAGGAGTCGGATCAAGCCGGTGGCCTGGTCATCCCGCTCCAGGTCCATCGGCGTCAAGGACAAGGGATGCCCTTTCAGCCGGCCCCTGTCGCTCTCAACGAGGTCGTGGCTGCGGTAGGCCAACACCGCTTGGGCCAAGGGGAGCTGGTCGGGGGGCGCATTGGTGGCGTATACCCGCCACCCCAACCGACTGATGGCGACTGCCACCGCCTGACGATCGACGACGGCCTGCACCCGAACGTCGCGCTCCACCTGGACCGTCGCGGGCCGGCTGCCATAGCGCCGCAGCCGGCGCTTGTACACCCATTCGGTGTACGGCACCGCCAGCAGCCCATGCACCCGGTGCCGGGGCAGGATCGCCTCCACCGCTGCCTGCAGCGCGGGCCGTGCGGTGCACCGCGGCTGACCCCGCCCCCGCTGGTTGAGCGCGGCCACCGCGGCCCGCGCCTTGGTCAACCGCGCGCGCAGCCCCGTCTCCCCCGCGCGGACCAGCTGGCGCGAGCGCACCACCAGCCGCCGTTCCCTCCACCTGAGGGCCTGCCCATCCACGGCCATGGTCAGGGACTCCAGCCGTTCGTAGCCGTCGGCAATATGCGCCCGTTGGCCGCTGGCGCTCACGCGGGTGATGCGGCTCAGCGGTTGTTGCTCCGTCCAGACCGGCAGCAGATAGCTCTCCAGCACCGCAGGCGGCAGCTGGACCTCCGCCAGCGGACACCGGTAGGCGTCGCCCCCCGCCTGGAGGAAGGCCCGCGTCTCCCGCGCGGCCATCTTGCAGTCCCCGACGTACAGCAACCCCCGACGCCCCAGGCTCGCACGCACCCGCGTGATGGCGGGCACATACACAGGATCAGCGGCTCGCTGCCCCGGCACGACGTCCGTCGCCACCGGCATCCCCAGGGGATCCAGGGCCGACCGCCTGATCTTGACCTGCGGCAGGTCGGGGCGATGATCCTTGCTGTGGCCGAACTGAAACCGCCCGTCTTCGGTCACACTCCAGTGGCCATTGGCCGTGGTGCTATCCCGGCGCACCCGCTCTGGCTTCAGGTCATACACGCACCACAATGGCTGGGTCCAGACGCCTTCAAACGCCTGCCCGTGTCCATCATCACTCAAGGCCTCCAGCACCCCCGCCAGCCGGTCGTCGCTCACGTCCAGGGGATGGAGCGGCTGCCCGGTGCAGCTGCGCAGGGTGTGGAGTCGCTGCTTGGCCCAGGGTTCCACAGGATGCAGCCGATGGTTCGCTTCCGACCAGGATATGGGTCCACCAGACCACGGTCACCCAGCCCAGGCTGAGGCCCACCCAGTTACCATGGGTGGGAACATGCTCGTCCAGCAAGGGCTGCACCCCCAGGCGGTCGAGTTGGGCCACCAGTACGGGAAGATCATCGACGCGTTCGCTGGCAATGGTCAGGGACTCGGCCATGGTGCACCTCCTTTCCGTCCGAGACCCGACCACAATTGTTGAAACCCCTCAAAAAATGAGCGAACCATGAGTTATCCCTTGGACACAGAATGGGCAACACGACGCAGAGCCATAGAATCGTCAGCACTGGAATCCTCGATCACAGTGATCTGCCGACCTCGTCAGGTTTTCGCAGTAGCAGCACTTCGGGATGTGCGGCGGGAGATCGAGCGGGTGGTAGCAGAGAGCGTGCATCGGTTTTGGGACTATGGTTTTCGTGGAGCGGATTTGATCGTCGCATGCTACGGACCTGCCGTCGGCGTCTTTGGACGCCACGAACGGGTGGAGCGCGCCGATGGCACGCTAGTGAGCGTTCCTGACCTGTTGGACCTGGTGAAAGAGTCCGCGCTGAAGGCTATCGCAGGAGAGTTCACCGGCGATGTGCTGTCGCGCCTCTATTTCGTGTGGGCGAATCTCTACGGCATCGGCGAGCAGGCCTGGGACGATGCACGGCTGGTGGTGCAGATCGGCGGCGACAGCGAGGATGCCATGGACGTGGCAAGGGGACGCGGCTTATTCGTGGTGGACGGCGCACGTTGCCGCCTAGCCCTGCTCCGTGACCGCACCAACCGTCGCAATCTAGGTGAAGACGTCACCGCGCCGCTCATCGACCAACTCCATCATGCGATGCACCTCTGGAACGAAGAACGCCGTTCAGACCTGGTGACCTATCTGCATGAACACGAGTTGCTTGACCATGCCCCTTTCTGGAAGCTGGCACAGGCTCTCTTTGAAGTGCTGCCCCGCGGGGAACAGGACTGGAAACTCATCAGTGCCTTGCTCGGGGAGCGCGAGACGTTACGCATGGAAGCGCGTAGGACGGATGCATCTGCCCAGCCGGTTCAACCGCGGTTGCCCACCCTTTGAGCCATGAGGTGTCACCATGACTCCTTCACCGTTGAAGCCCTGGTATGCCATGGCGATTCCTCACGAAGACATCCGCGAAGGTCGGCTCAGCGAGGCGGTCTTTGCCGCCAA
Organism: uncultured Nitrospinota bacterium; assembly: GCA_963707985.1. GTDB lineage: Bacteria > Tectomicrobia > Entotheonellia > J063 > CAVPRW01 > CAVPRW01. Next base: position 88,610 of record CAVPRW010000005.1, read on the forward strand.
TCTCTGGGCAGTCGTGCAGGATAAGACCGTCCCGGAGATCTATCGCGACCCCGAGGTCTTCTTCGCCAAGACCTACCTGACGGCTGGATTGACCAACGTGCTCAAGAAGATTACGCGGGCGCTGTCGGGGGAGGCTGATGCAGGAGACCGCCTGTTGAGCCTGCAAACCGCCTTCGGTGGCGGAAAGACGCATACCCTGGTGGCGCTGTGGCATCTCGCCAAGTACTCAGACCGTATCCGCCGCTCTGGTGCGTGTGCTGATGTCCGGGATGTGATTGGCGATCAGTTGCCTCAACACGTCAAGGCGGTCGCCGTGTTCACCAATCAGACCTGTGACGCGACGCAGGGGCGGCAGACCCCCGAAGGCGTCCATACGCGGACACTCTGGGGCGAACTGGCCCTGCAATTGGGCGGTGTGGAGCTCTACCGCACGATCGAAGCCAACGACCAGGGCCGCACCGTTCCCCAGGGGCTCTTTGTGGAGGTTCTCCGGCGTGCGGCGCCGTGCCTGATCCTGCTGGATGAGCTCGCCGACTACTGTGTCGGGGCCTCGGCGATCGAGGTCGGCGATACCACCCTGGCCGACCAGACGATTTCCTTCGTCCAGCAACTCAGCGAAGCCGTCCAGCAAGTCAAAGGGGTCGCAGTGGTCGCCACCCTGCCCGCTAGCCATCTTGAAGTGGCCGGGTCGGAGAAGGGGCAGGAGATCCTCGGCCGGCTCGAACGCCGGTTCGGGCGGATGAGCGCCGATATCAGGCCTGTGGCCGATGAGGAAATCTACGAGGTCGTCCGCCGACGGCTCTTTGAGTCGCTGGGCGATGTGGCAGAGCACGAACACGTTGCAGACGCCTATCTGAAGATGTATCAGCAGCATAAGAACGAGGTGCCCACCGAGGCGACTCGCGGAACGTATAAGGAGCGTCTCCTGGCGGCCTATCCGTTCCATCCGACACTGATCGACGGCCTGTATTTACGGTGGGGCAGTCATAGCGAATTTCAGCGCACGCGCGGTGTCCTGCGACTCCTGGCCAGCCTGATCGGTGACCTCTGGCAGCGGCGCCAAACGGAAACACAGTCGCAACCTCTGATCCAGCCGTGCCACATCCGTTGGACCGTGGATGCCTGGCATGCGGCGCTGACGCGCCTCTGGGGCGGGGCCTACGAATCGGTCGTCGCCTGCCGATGTGATCGGCGACAAGGCGAATGCGACTGCTGCTCGACGAAGAGCGCGGAGGCGACTATCGCACCGAGAAATTGGCACAAGGGCTGGCGGCGGCAATGCTGCTCGGGTCGTTCGGCGGGCAAGGGGAGCGGGCGGGCTATAGCACCAAAGACCTGAAAGTGTGCGTCAGCCGTCCGGACCTGAATTGGGGATACACGGACGGGGCAATGTTGGCGTTGGAAGATCGGGCCTTCTACCTGCACCCTGCCAGCGCCGGCAATCTGGGGAAACGGTACTGGTTTGGCACCACGCCGACGCTGACCAAGCTCATCGTACAGTACCGTAACCAATTGGCATCCAAAGACTTCGATCCAGAGATTCTGGAGACCCTGCAGGAGCAGATGAAGAATCTCAAGCCCGAACCCGCAACCTGGCATGCATTGGTCAATCCTGGGCGTGACTTACCTGAACAAAGATCGCTTACCTTGCTGATCATGCCTCCCGCGTGCGCATACTCCGAGAACGGTGGCGCCTTGTCGCTTATCCCTTCGCCCGTTGAGCAGCGCCTGTTGGACCTGAGCCAGAAATGTGGCAATCGCGACCGAACCTACCGCAATACCCTGCTATTCCTCTTACCATCGTCACGTGGGCTGACACGGCTGCGCAACGCCTTACGCGAGGTGGCTGCCCTCGAAGCCGTGAAGCGTGATTATGGTAGCCAGCTCGACGGCGAGCAGCGTGACGACCTCAATAAGCGATTGGGGACAGCGTCCAAGGGAGTCGTCGAGTCGTTAGGGAGCGCGTATACCTATATCGCACGGATCGAAGGGCAAGGTGTCAATCCGGCGACAATGAGCAATCCCAAGCTCACCCTGAGCGAGCATTTGCAGGCGGTCTGGCAGCAACTGGTGGAAGCGGAAGAATGGGTGTTGCGCAAAGTGGGCACGGTTACCTTACAACGAGTGGGGCTTGTGCCCACTGAGGGTGGTATTCGCGTCAAAGACGCCATCGAAGCCTTCGTGCGCTATACCGACAAACCCATGATTGCGTCGCCTGGTGCAGTGCTGGAGGGGTTAAAACAAGCCTGCAGAGACAAACTTCTCGGCATTGGACGTGGGATGACATTGGCCAATCTCCAACGGAAGTGGTGTGGAGAAGATGTCACTCTGGATGCGAACGAGGAGGGTCTGTGGATTATCCCACCCTTTGAGCCAGAGCCTGTGTCCATTGGATCGAGTGACCGCGTACCGACGCCACGCCCCAGATCGACTGACGAGACGCCACCCGAGGACCAAGATTCCTCGACGACAACTACGGTCGACACAAGTGCGCCCTCTACCGAACAGATGATGCGGCTTATGATCAGCGGCTCAGTCTCCCTCGACAACTGGTCGGAGATTTTCCGCTGTTTTATCAGCCCTGCTGCTCGGATGAATCTGAAGCGACTACGCTTGGGGATTCATTTCGAGCTAGAGGCGCACGATAGTCAATCTCTCGATCCAAATGATCCCGCGGTCAAGGCCATGAAAGAGGCTGCTAGGCAGTTAGGATTGGAATTTGAGGAGGGATAGGATAGTCATTGTACGGGCAGGGCTACCAGTTCTTGGTGACAGAAACGGGAAGGCCGACACGCATGAAGAAGCGAGCAAAAGCCTGCGACAAATGCTCGCGATAAGGCGGCAGCAAGCGCAACCTGGGCTGTCCCCGATGCTTAAGGAGGGACTCAAGGAAATCGCGCGGAATGGTGTATACCTCGTGAAAATCAACCAGGCGGTGGGTAATGCTGATCTCCCCACTATTGCCAGGGTTTAAGATTGCAAGATTCCATACGAAGCCGTCACAGATATCATCACAATATCGTTTCCAAGCCTTTTCTGTCGGATTTTGGTTTACCCTTCGCATCTGGGCTTCCCACTCCGATCGATAATCAACGAGAGAAAGGTGAGGGCATAGGACAACGTTGGTAACTTTCTCATATTCGAGATCACAGGCCTGTGTCATCACTATGACGTCGGCCCGGATAGCTGTAGTCGCTCCCTGCAAGACCTCGGTTTCGTCTGCACCATGTATTTCAAGAAGCTCAGCCCTCCAGACGATCAATGGGCACTCAAATATTAGGTCGCCTTGAGTCAACCTACTATTGGCGTCCACCGCTTCGTACCAGGCGTCACTCATCATCTCTCTCAAGTGTGCGGCGGCCAATTGTAATATGGGGTTTCCAACGTGGTAAATCGGCGGTGCGGATTTCAACCTGCTGCGAGAACAGCACTTCGCGACTGTGAGTAGGAGCGAACACGCCACGCCATGTAGTTGGCTCTGGTTCGGGATACTCTTGATCTACAGGATATGCGACATGCGATTCAATACTCCCTGTAGGATTACAATCCGCAAGGAAGGTCAAAGGCCTCTTAATTGCCTTCTCGGTCTCCACCGGCCGTTCGCCCGTGTGCTCTTTGCCTTCTATAAGGAGCCTAATAACCCGCGATGACTGTGGTGCATGATGCCGGAACTCTTCTAGGATGAGCCCGCAAGAAAGGGTTGCAATAGTATTACCATGTTGATCCTTCGGAATTGCATAAACGGCACGAATTGCCTTTATAAAGCTCTGTAGAACTCCGTAGGAGAACTTTGGTGACATCAGTTGGCATGCGATGACGAGGCTACCTGATGCTATGACATGTGAGCTGATAGAGTGTACCAGGCCGGTGCTAGCAGGCCAGGAATTCCATCTGGCAGCTGAGCCAGGTTCATAGAACCCGCCCGATGTAAGATCGGGCTCTGCCCAGTCGACGTCTCCCATTGTGGTTGTCGTGGTAGCGTTGTCTTCATCAGCCAACCAAGCCCGTGGTATTTGTGTAGGGCGCTCAGATATCGGATTCATTGTTTTCGGCCCCATATGTTCTGCTGTACTTCCTCTCCAGTCAGGTCGGCGAATCCACGTACGATCCATTCGTGGGCGAGATCGAACCAAGACCAAGTAGCTTCCTGTGACTTATCGCTCCCGACGCCTCGTGCTGTTAGCTCAAACAAAAGTATCGGATGCTTATCGTGGGGACGGATCGCATGGCGGATAGTCACGTGCAATCGACCAGCACGGTTGGGGAGGACGAAGGTTGTTCGCCAATTGATTCCTTCGGGTGCAGACATGAAACGCTGTGTGCCACCCCGCCAGGCGAAGTCAGGAAAAACCTTTCCAATGTCATTGAGCGTTGTCCAACCATCTCCTTGCGGGATGTGATTGACGTATGTCATCTCGTACTGTAGTGGCTCTACAGTCCCGAGCTTGGCCTCCCTCAAGTATGACTCAAATTTCGCCAGGTGATCCCGGAACATCTCAATGACATGGTGGTAGTGCGGGTACTCATCTTGTGGCCGCACCTTCCTCCAGTTATGTAGAAAGCGGTCAGTCTGGACCTGGATGATTCCATTGCCATTCGTGTGCACGAACCAAATCCGTGGTATTAACAGCTTGTCGGTTAACTCGAATTCGAGAGTTGGTCCAGCTGTCTCGTCGAACCTTTCAACCACCGGCGGTAATGGGGCGACCTCCTGACAGCTTGGGTAATCAGGCTTAAATTTTTCCCATAGTAATCCAAAATGCGGTACCAACATCGTTGCAATCGGCTTGAAAAGTACCCCGCAAACCACCTCAATAACAGGTGGATTCTCATATTTAGGGAGACTTTCCGAGGTTCTTGTCACGTCGGATACTCCAGTTTACCTTTGGCAAACGGTATCTCGCGATGAAGATGACCGCCGATGGTTCCCGACTGCTTTGAGAATTTATCATTTTGGCTAAGCCAATTCTACTACAATACTATCATACCATATGTAATATGTACCCTACCCACCCTAAAGCCTAAGAGGGCTATACAACGGATCGCTCAGCTGCGCCTCCAGGACCTGACTACCCGCGAATTCTAGGAGTGGATTCCCCCTATCAGAGATCGTCCCTACCTTGTCAGCCGACAGTTGCTCGGGGGTTCTAAGGGAACAGGTCGACCGACGAATTATGTGTACTCACTCGCTCGCCCACTGTTCTCGCAGCTCGGCCATTCGCTGGCGGGTGAGGGCGCTAATTTTTTGCTCCCTGACTAGCAAGGCCAGCGTTGGATCCTCAGCTGGCCCCTGTCGACGGTACGCATCTGCCGCCCACAGCTCAGCTTGCTGCCAAAGAACTAGCTCTGGATCTTCAGGACCGTTGGGTGGCAATGCCTGTCCGTAAAGCTTGGCTACTTTCAGCACCTCCACTGATGTCTTTCTATCACCATCTTCGACCACCTTTTCAAGCACTTCGATGGCCTTGCCCATGAGTGCCCGTAACCGCTCCTGTGCGTCCCACCACAATTCCTTGCGGCGCCGGTTCAATTCGGCGATAAAGACCGGATGGACATTACGCCACTGCCACACAGTCTCCCGAGCGATTCCGACGGCTTCGGCCACTTCGCGGTCGGACTGACCCTGCACGAGCAACTCAATGGCGTTCCGCTGTTCAGCCAATAGCGGTTTATATCCACCGGCTGGTGAGGATTTGCCAGTTTTTGATGAAGCCATAGGCTTTCTTTTCCCTCTCATTTGTCGCTGTTTATATGTATCTCCGTTTGAATCCTGGTGTAGATGGGCTTAAATTGCGCCAGCATTAGGGTCATGCCTGTCGTTTCAGCCTCTCGAGCCATCCACCGCAGCCGCTCGTAGGTCTGCCAGTGCATCCCCTTGGGTTTATCGGGGAAGGGCTCCACCAGGCTAGAACTGCCGCCAAGCCGCCGGCGGATCTTTTGGGCCTTGGTGACCAACCGTGTGGCGTCATCTTCGCGCTGACTCTCGTACACTAGATCATGGCAGTCTCGGCAAAGAAAATAGCGACCACCTAGGTACAGTTTCGCCGCGCGACGATTGCATTCCCAGCCTGGGCACCAAAACCACGGCCGCTGTCCACCATACTGGCACGGAGTCCAAGTTAAAGGAACAGGTTCTTCGATGTCGAGCCCATGTTCATCCCCTCTTCGAATCCGATATGAGAGGAGCACACGCTCGTATTTTACCTCCACCATGATTCCACCCCACCAGAACTGGGCGCCGGTATGGAGCCATCCTTGCCGTTGCCACTCTCGGACGTCAATATGCTGGCGGCTTTCAGCTGTATCCTTGGTATTCCACCGATACCACCGCCCCGAGCCCGGCCCCCCATATTGTTCCTCCAATATTTTTACCGAAATCATCAGGCAAATTTCAGCCTTTTGTTGTTATCAAATCGTTTCCATACCTTGTGCTGCAAGGGATTCAGGGTATACAAAGATATGGATGGAATAGGCAGCCGCTCTGCATCATTCCACCGCCCTGGTTGTCCATTCCAGGGAGATTTGGGGGGGGGAAGAGCTTTCCATCAACGTGATCAAAGTAACGGCGATAACCTCGCCATTTATTGAAAGATCCTGCAGCTGACAGCTCGCCATCCCCAGAGTACACGAATTTTGTGGGTCGCGGACAATGATCCTTCTTGGAACAGTACCCCTCGACCCATCGGGCATTAAACAGTTTGTTCCCGCGCCGACTTTCGCCAAAACCCGTATCTCCTTATAGGAATAGACTGTGCTCTCTCGGGGCCACTTGTCATGAGGGAATTCATCGGCGACTGGTCATATTTTAGCGTGCAGCGTCTCGCTCCATGCCCTGATGGCGACGACCTAGGCATTTCCATGAATCAGACACGCTCGACAGATCAGCCGTCCATCGAGCCAGCGCCAGCGATCATGGGAGCGACAGGCAGTGCAAGGGGTATCGCTCAGGCAATCGACGGGTGGGGCATCTCGCTGGAAGGGAGCTGGCGCCAGTGGTGTACTCAGTAATTGCAGCAGTTCCGCCTTGTGCTGGACCATGGCCCGCCGCAGCTCAGCTGTCAGTGTACTCATGGGCGCGTCTACGTGCGGGCGGTCACCGCATGGTGTCAAGACGACGCCGCGCCGCGTAAGTTCGCCAAGCAGGTCTGTGGCGGTCATAATTCAAATACCTCACGCTCCCCATCCCTGGTCGGTTTTACGGTCGGGTTCTCAAGACAACTCGACCATGCGGCGGGGGATACATCACCATTATCGCTGCGAGGGACCTCTTCCCTAACCTTTGATCTGACCAACCTGACCAGCTGATCAGATGCCTTTGATATATCAGTGCTTTCTCTGGGTTGATTGGGGCTCGGATGAGGGTCAGAATCTGACCACACACCTGATATGGTACGGTTCGAATGACCTTTTTGGCTAGAATCTTCAGCCTCATGGTCAGTATGGTCAGGTTGGGAAGATATAAAGGCCCAGAAGCTTTTCGCATGCAGATGTAAGATAGGACGTCTGACCCCTTCGATGGTGTGTCGGGTCGTATAGGTCTGGCGCACTTGGTCGGTAGTGACTAACAGGCGCCTCTCGTGGAGGCGTTTATGAAGGGTGCGCACACTGACCGCCAGTGTATCGCCTTGCTCCCGTGCCAGTGCCTGGGCCTCGGCATATGCGCCTTCAGGTTCCAAGTAGAGGTTGCCCTTATCAATCCATCCGATGCGTTTGCCTTGAGCCTGCCACTCGCCGCGCTGGTATTGACCACTACCAATAGTCACCTGACGCCAGCCCCAGGCTTCGGGCATCTCGGGTTCGTTGCCGTTTGGGCTGGCAACGTGCGCCCGACCAGAGGCCAGCGCCGCGGCGAGTAAATCGAGGAAGCGACGGGTGGGTTCGCTGGCGGCTTGGTGCTGCGCCTGTGTGGCAGTGGCAACTCCTAGCGCCGTCCAACAGCGATTCCATAAAGCCTCCCGCGCTTCCGTGGTGAGTGCCGCAACCTCCTGAGCGAATTGGAGGAAAAACTTCACTCCTACAGCCAAGTTCGCAACGATCTCAGGGGTTCGCCGATGCTGGCCACTTTGGTAGGTTTCCCCACGCCGACTGGCGATCTCGCCGCGTAACCCTTGACGTACCTGCTCATCGCGTGGGGCGAGCCAGTGAATAAACGCGACCGTTGCTTGGGCGTATAAGCCAGCTGCCGCATCGCGTTGACATTGGCTAAGGCGCTCCCAATCGAGATCACCAGGGGCAACCTCTATGACCAAAATTCGTGCGCGCAGACTTTGGCCACGTGGCACGTCCTCGCCCGTGGAGACGATCAGACAGCGCGGCGGTTTGGCTGGCTTCAGACTAGCGTCAGGATTCATCCGCTGACGGCCACTGCGATTCCCTTGTGCTCTCAGCACACGGTCCGCGTCGCGGTGCATCCGAGCGACGTCGTGGCTGGTCCCTCCTGGCGCGAAATCGTCAATCACGAGGATCGCATCCTTAGCTGCGAAAGCCAAGGCCTCCAGGGCATTGCTGGTGCTTGCCCAACTTCCTGGCAAATGTCGGGCATCGAAGCTCGGACCAAAATGCCGCTGGAGTAGTGCCGCTAGCTCAGTTTTCCCCGCACCAGTAGGGCCGGACACATGCTCGCTGAAATCGACATCGCCCACGACAGCACGCCAAATGGCCCCCCATAGGGGGATTGTGATCCGATCTGGAGCGAGATCCAGCATCGCAATGCTGGCACGGACGGCCTCGACTCGCGCAGTGCCCGTCGGAGGGTCTGGCAACATGAAAGGCTTCAGCCCATCCGGGAGAATCACCTCCATATTGGGCACATGCCCTTCTCCCCCGAGGACACCGCCACCATGAAAATAAAACCACAGATCCTGACGATTCCGCCGCCAGCCGACGTGTGTGAACACCGTCCGTTCGGTAATGCCCTCGGACAGCAGCTGGATGGCCGCACGTGCATGATCCTTTGCGGCGATTCCTGGATATACAAGGGCCAAAGCGCCAAGGTGTTCGGTGACCCAACTCATAGTGCTGAGGCGATCGGCTGCAATGGCAAAGCGACGTGTGCGGCCGTTAAATGCGGTTTCGATTTCAAACCGGCGCCGCACCTCAACGCCGTCATCCTCCAGGATATCGGTTACGATTGTGGCGATGAAATTCGTCAGAGGAACCGCTACCACTCCGTCATGAACGCCCTTGAGCCACACCAACCCCTGTGGCGTTGCACGGTAAGGGATGCTATGCGTCGGCGGATCGTCCGAGGATGGCTCGCGGAGCTCTGCAGTGGCGAGGGCCAGGAGGTCTTGAACGCTGCGTCCGGCGGCGAAGTAATCGTCAAGCCCCACCTTGGCACCACCATCGCCCGATGGGAGATAGATCAACCAGACGTGAGCGCCTTTACACTCAAGAAACCCCTTTAAGCGGGCAAGGGCTTGATGTACAGGCCGTTTCACCATTACATCGCTATCAAACACGGCATAGACGTCACGGCCATTCAGCGCGATGGACTCCCAGTCGGGCAGCGCTATCTTGCCGCCGTGCTCATTGGTGCCGCGCCAGTTCCAGACGCCCAAGAGCGCAATGCAGCACAGGTCCTTGGATACAGCGGCATCCGCCTTACGAACCCCCGCAGTGATAAACAGTGGCCAAGCAGGATCTGCCAGCCATGATCTTGCAAGTTTCGGTACATCCAACGCCATACGAGAACCGGCCACTGTTTCGTATTTGATCGATTTGCCGTCGCTGTTTAGGCGCGGCTCGTCAGGGCGGATTTGATAGGTGACCAACTCGCCATCGACCCCCTAGGACGGGATAAGAAGGGCAGGCACGCGGCATTGCGCTGGGGTGAAGCCAAGCGCCTTGAGGCGTGCTTTGACGTCAATGGAGCGATAGCCCCGCGCCTCGATCACTGCGGGTGCAATGGTGCTAGCCCGGAGCAAATCCGCGTGATGGGGCAGCAGCAGTTGCCAGCACGGATGCCCGGAGTCCTCGCGGATCTGCTGCTGCATCAGATACCCTCCTTGCTTAGATAGCTTGCCAGCGCGGCCTTGGGCACGCGAATGGCGCGACCGAACCGCACATGAGGCAGCTCGCCCCGCCGCAAGAGCTCGTAGATCGTACTACGTCCGAGCCGCAGATAGGTGCGGATCTCCTCAGCCGTCAGGAATTCCGGAAGGTCATCGAAGCTTGTTTGGGACGTGATCAACTCCGACACCTCGGCACACCTCCTTTAGGCCCAATTTTTCACGCAACACTTCAATGGCGTCCGGTTTGAAACGACGCCGGCCCTTGACGTCTCGAATGACGTCCACCGCACCAGCATCCGCCAACCGACGGACGGTTGTGGCGCTGACGCCCAACTCCCGCCCGATCTCGTGAGGCCATAGCAACTTTTTGGTCATGGGATAGACCCTCTTTGAGCATTCGTACGTGCATTGACAGAGAAGACTGTAAAGACTATCCTGCACTTGTGCACGACGGGTGGGTCTGCATTTCTGTCTGCAGAGGGGACCATGATGCACGTCTATACCGTACCCATCCCCAGCAACCTCTTTCAGCCGCTAGCCAACCACTGGTTACCGGCATATGAGGGGCAGGTGATTATTTCTGAGTGCGAGGGGGTGCACTACCTCTGTTTATCCGGAGCATGTCGATTGGCCCACCAGCTGCCAAAAGAGAAGAAGGCCGAGCAGTATGACCTTCTCTTTGACCTGCTCAATCTGGTACGGGAACCCGTCCAGTGGAACGACCTGACCGCCTCGGTGTCCCCAGAAACTCTGATTTCGTGGTGTGAGAAGTACGGCATGCTACTGCAAATGGAGGTCATGCCCAATGGTGGGGAAGGGGTACGACTGAGGACGGCCCAGATAGAAGTCATCACCCTCTATTTAGTCCATCGCTTATGGCAAAGCGTGCTGCTCCCCCCCGCCGCAATGCGAGATGTTTTAGAGCAAGAGCAGGAAGAACGCCTCCGTCTTATCCTTCTTTTGCTCAGACGCTATGCCAGCCGGAATATCGTTAGCCCGGACTGGACGCTACGAGTCGCTGCAAGGGAAGACAATCCGGAGCAGCAACGTCTACTCTTGAAAACCTTTCTTCAGGAGGTCGTAAGGCAACGCTGTAGTGACCTGCTGCCGTCGCCCGTGATACTGCACCAGCCCCCTCGATTGGTGATGGAGGCAGGATGCCCATTGACTGAAGCCTATTGGCAACTGACCTGTCTGATGCTGACCCCTAGTGATAGCGCTCGCCGGTATCACCTCTGCCCGTGCGGTCGGCAGTTTTATGGCCATGCGAACCGGAAGTGGTGTGCTAGGTGTGATCGGCGGACCGAGTTCAGCCGCAAGCGCAGGGGTACCGCTTCAGTCAAAATCGCATCGATGAATGAGCGGACAAAGGGCCGTGGGGAACGGCGCGCAGATCAAGGTCAAGGTGCTCAATGGGATTGTGGTTAGAAGTACTCTCGATGGCTGGTATCTACAAGCTCCCCTCGATGCTCACTGCGCAACCGGAAGGTGGCTATACCGTCACCAGCCCAGCGCTGACAGAGTTCGATCACCGAAGGGGATACCGTTGAAGAGGCACTCGCCCGTGTGCAGGATGCCCTGGATGAAGCTGTGTGAGGATTTCGGCAGGCCGTTCCCTTTCGCCCCGTGGTCAAGGGTGGTAGGCAGAGGGGCGATGGACACACAGCAACAACACACGCTGTGGGCGATTGCAATCGAACATGATGAGGTGGCTGGGCTGTGCGCCCAGCGAGGATGGCACAACGTGAGCATCGCGTGTAGTTATTATGCAGTCTATACCGCTATGTGGGTAGCGCTAGACAACCCTCCTTATGGCCAGTGGTCGCATGCGGGGGTTCTCCAGCATTTCGCTCCGGGGCGATGGCGCCAGCCACCAACAACACTGGATCGGACGCTGACGCGAGCGATCCGCCGGCTCTACAACGCCCGCCTGCATGCACAGTATATGGGTGAGCGCCTCACGAACCAGGATAGCGTCGAAGGGTTACGTACTGCTCGTCAGGTCATGCAGCTCGTGGCTGGGACCTTAGGACTCTCGTTTGGAAGGAGCACGCCATGAAACCTGTGCCGCACGTCTTACTAGAACAGATTCAACAACTCGCGCCGCCAGATGCGGAGGTAGTGCCCCTGGAGTGGGCCTATGACGGCGAGGACTATAACCTCGCGGTGTTCGTCGAGGACGGGGAAGATCGCCGGGCACTCGAAGATCGCCTGCTGGATGCCGTCATGGACTACGATGAGGCACATGGCACCTTTACCATGTGCTTGGTTTGGCCGAAGCAGAAACGGAGGCTCGCTGGCGTGAGATGATCGCGGTCGCACCGTCCGAACATCCCCGCTAACGCCGGTTTTCAGGGTTACCTCCAGCTCACCGACAGCTAACGAATAGCTAACGAACTGAGCAACACGAGGCATTTTTTCACGGACAGGATAACACGAAGGCACTTAAGAAAGTCAGACTCAACAAGACGTTATGGAAATGCCATTACCAGACATCACCAGTGCTGGTAGAGTCCCCCCTTCGGCACATGACAATCGAGACCTCGAACAATTCGAGACCTTCGCAACACAGACCGGTGAAGCACTAACAGGTAGTACAACGACGCAAGTGGGGAATGTAGGGGCTGTCCCATGACAGCCCCTTTTTTTGTCCACAGCAGTTTCGTAGGTGCCTTCCTTCGCCGACGCATCCATACCATAGGGCTGCCGAGCCAAGATCTCCCGGACCCAAGCCCGCCCCGGGCATGCCAGGGAGGGAAGGGGCTGTAGCCTTGTCGACGGGCTGATGGTGCGAAACTCGCGCAGTCGGCTATTCCACCATGTCATAGTATCAGATAAATTATCACAATTTTTTAAGTCATATATCAGAATAGAACTGAATAATCTATTTTTACTAATATTCAAATAAATTATACATCAATGTCACTTTATTATTCTCAATTATTGCCGTTGACGTCATCAATGATTCATTCTATACTCGTATTAATCAACCATAGATCTGGTTTGGGAGGATCACACTTTGCGCCGATCTAAAAGCCATAGGGAGCAGGTATCAAGTGGCTATGACCATGGCGAAACGATGGACTAGAGCCCTCCACGGTGATCCCCCCCAGCTGGTCATCGATTTAGACCCCCATGAGATCGAGCGAAAGAAAGCACAACGGCTTTATCGTCTCAATGTCGTTAAGATTCCCACTTTGCGTATACTTGGATTTTGCCTACTGACCTTTTGCATCTTCTTTCATAACTTATTCATCTTGAATTCTTCTTCACGGCCACGAATTTTTGTCATAGCCTCAGTCGTGATAAGCTATTCGTTAATCTCCTGGTTAGTTCTCTATCTCTACTTTGAAAAAATCAATAAAATTGATATTGGCTTCACGTTTCTTGTGGTTGATGTCTTTATATGGACCTTTTTGATCTATTATTCTGGAGGAGAAAAGAGTTTATTCTTCTGGCTGATGGTGATGCGTGTAGCCGATCAATATAATACAAGTTTCAAAAGAGTTCTTTTTTTTGGACATCTTTCCTTATTCTGCTATCTCGGTATGCTGGTCTATCTCCTATATGTCGAGCATCGTCCCCTTTCGATCCCCTATGAATTGCCCAAGATTCTCGCCATTTACGGATCAAATCTCTATATCGCGGTCACGGCGAGACCGTCGGAACAATACCGGTACCATCGCGCGTCGGCCATCCGGGTGGCGAGAGATCTGATATTGCAGCTCAACGAAAAATCCCGACAACTCGCGGAGTCCAAAGCGACAGTCGAACAGCTCAGTCGCCAAAACGAATTGATTTTGCATTCGGCAGGTGAGGGGATTTACGGGCTGGACTTACAAGGACGTGCCACCTTTGTGAACCCGGCTGTCGCCCAGATGACAGGATATACGATTAAGGAGCTGCTTGGCCAACCCATCCATGCCATGCTCTACCATTCCAACGCCGACAATACCCCGCATCCGTGGGAAGCGTGTCCAGTGTTTGATACGCTAACCACGGGAGCTATCCATCAGGACGGCGAAGGTCTGTTGTGGCGCAAGAATGGAACAAATTTCCTGGTGGAATATGTTAGTACCCCCATCCACGAGGGGGAGACCATTGCCGGCGCAGTGGTAACCTTCAATGACATCACCGAGCGGAAGCGCGCGGAGCAGGCGTTACGCCTGAGTCGAGAACGTTATACTCTGGCGGTCAACGCTGGGAAAGTGGGGGTCTGGGACTGGGATATCGAGTCCGGCCATATCTACCTCGATCCACTCTTGAAGGCATTGCTAGGTTTTGATGAGTCTGAAATCCCGAGCAAGATTGACGCATGGGCCAGCCATATACATCCTGATGATCTTGAACGGGTCATGCTGGGCGTACGGGAGCATCTTGAAGGCAAGACCCCGCATTATGAGATTGAGCATCGCATGGTACATAAGCAGGGCAGCATTCGCTGGTTTCTAGCCCGTGGGACGGTGCTCCGCGATTCCTCTGGCAAGCCGCATCGGCTGGTTGGCACGGACTCTGACATCACCGAGCGCAAGGAGGTGGAGGTCGCGTTGCAACGGGTGAAAGAAGAGCTCGAGCTCAAGGTCGAGGAGCGTACCATTGAGCTCAAACGCGCCAATGAGCAGCTTGTCGCTGACATCGTCATGCGTCGACGAGCTGAGGCGGCGCTCGCTGCGGAAGCGCGTTTTCTACGCGCACAGATCGAGGTGGCCAAGGTGGCCTTGTCAAGCTTGCGGCCAGAGGAACTCGCACAGCCGTTGATCGAGACTATCGGCCGGTCTCAGGGATACGCGTACGGCGCTTTATGGCGTGTCAGTGAGGAGGGCCAGACGGCGACGATTGGTGGCGGCCTTCGGTGAAGGGATCGCACCATTTGTCGGCATGTCGTACGATTTAGCCGAACCGACTTCGTACACCGCATGGATCATTAACACCGGTCAGCCCGCCTACCGCAATAGGATCAGGGAAAGCCCCTATGGCTCCAGCGCCATTGCCCGAACCCTGAACACACAGGCGTTGCTCGGCCTCCCGCTCATTAACCGCACCGGACGGGTAGTTGGGGCCATGACCTTTGCCGACATGGAAGACACTGATCGGTTCACTGCGCGCGATCTGACCCAGGGGACCGTGCTCGCCAATCAGGTCGCACAGGCGATGGAGAATAGTGAGCTGTTCAGCCAGGTGAATCGGCTGCAGGAGCAGTATCGGGTGGTGACAGAGGCGCTCAACGATGCGGTGTTCACCCTGGATGTCGAGGCTCGGTTCACATTCGGTAATGCTGCCGGGGAGCGGCTCACGGGTTATCGACTCGACGAGTTGCTCGGTCGGCCCTTTATGGATCTCGTCGCACCTGAGAACCTGCCGGAGCTCACCGATCGTTTCCGGCGGGCCATCGCCGGAGAGTCGATTTCTCCCCATGTGTGGGCCGAAATGATTCGCAAAGACGGCAGTCGCGTGCCCATCGAGCTGTCCATGGCGAATCTCGTGCTGGATGGGCATATCATCGGGCGTCTCGGTGTGGCCCGTGACATCACCGACCGGCAACATGCAGAGGAACAGATCCGGGCCTCTCTGCAAGAAAAGGAAGTGCTGCTGAAAGAAATCCATCATCGGGTCAAAAATAATTTGCAAATAATTTCGAGTCTTCTCAATCTTCAATCGAAATATATTAATGATCCATCAGCACTGCAGATGTTTATTGATAGCCAGAACCGTGTCAAATCAATGGCTCTCATTCACGAAATCCTTTTTCGATCACGAGATATCACTAAGATTGATGTTGCTGAATATATCAAGACCATATCCGTTCAGATTTTTCGATCATATGGGGCATACTCAAAAAATATAAGTCTGAATGTTCAAGTTAAAGATATTATCCTTGATGTCGATACAGCAATTCCATGTGGATTAATTGTGACAGAACTTATATCAAATTCGTTAAAGCATGCATTTAGAGAAGGGATGGAAGGATCAATAAATATAAATCTATTTACAAATGATTCTGGTATATTAACTTTAATGGTAAAAGATAATGGAATTGGTTTACAAGACTATAGTGATTTACAAAATGTAGATTCTTTAGGTCTGAAACTAGTCTGGACATTGGTTAATCAATTATCTGGAAAAGTAGAGGTCGATTGCACGCTTGGAACAACATTCATGATCACGTTTGTCCACGACAAACATAAAGAGAGAAAGGATGAGTATGATTCGCCCTCAGATCATGGTTGTTGAAGATGAAAGCATCGTTGCTGAAGACATGAAGGCGATGTTAGAAGGATTTGGCTATCACGTTCCAGCTGTAGCATTTTCTGGGGAAGAAGCGGTTCGGAAAGCGTTCGATACGCATCCTGACTTGGTCCTCATGGATATCGTCCTGAAAGGGCAGATGAGCGGTGTGGAGGCGGTAGAACGTATTCGGTCGCGCTGTAACATCCCGGTGGTATATGTCACGGCGTACGCCGACGAAAAGACCGTGCGGCGTGCCAAGGCCACGGAACCCTATGGCTATATCCTCAAACCCTTCGATGCGAGAGAGTTGCAGACGGCGATCGAGATCGCCCTGTATAAGCATCAGATGGAAAAAAAGCTGCACGAGAGCGAGCAGCGCTTGAGCATGACGCTGCGTAGCATTGATGAGGCGATCATTACCGTGGATGACCGGGGCCAGGTGACCTTCATGAATCCCCGTGCGGAAGCCCTCACCGGTTGGAGCCAGGACGATGCCCTCGAACGCCACGTGGCGGAGGTGCTGCAGGTCCGACATGACATGGCAGAGGGTCTTGCCGAACACCCCGTTGTCAAGGTTTTGCGGGGAGAGGAGGCGATTAACTTTGCAGACCATCACCTACGTCTCGTGGACAAAGATGGGACAGAACGTCCGATCGCAGATAGTGCCGCGCCCCTTCGAGATGGCCACGGAAACATCATTGGTGCCGTCCTCGTGTTCCAGGACATCACCGAGCGCCGACAGTTGCAAGAATATCGCTCGCAGGCCCGGAAAATGGATGCCCTTGGGCGGCTGGCGGGCGGGCTGGCGCATGACTTCAATAACCTGTTAACGGTGATCTCTGTGTACACCGACCTGCTGTTAAATCGCCGCAACCGCCACAATCAGCTCGAACGCTACGCCGGTGAGATCAAAAAGGCGGTGGACAATGCCACGACCCTGACCAGTCAACTGCTGACACTCAGTCGCAAGCAGATGCTGCCCTCCCGGAAGATAGACCTCAATGCTGCGATTGCCAAGGTAGAGGCAACTATCCGGCAAATGGCGGGTCAAGCGATCCAGCTCGTGATCGCTCCTGATCCTCAGATCGGCTACGTGAATATTGACGCCTCCCAACTCGATCAGGTGATCATTCACCTGGTCATGAATGCCTGCGATGCCATGCCCCAAGGGGGCACACTCACCATTGAAACCGCCAACGTCGGCTGGGATGAGCCACAGTCCCGTATGCCCGTCAGTGCGCAAGCGGGGAGCTATGCATTGTTGGTGGTACGCGACACGGGGAGTGGGATGGATGCCACCACTCGTGACCGCCTCTTCGAGCCTTTCTTCAGCACCAAGTCACGCGGGCGAGGCAGAGGGTTGGGACTGTCGACAGTTTACGGCATCGTCAGTCAAAGTGGCGGTCGCATCGAGTTCGACAGTGCACCCGAACGAGGGACGGTGTTTAGAATCTACCTCCCCCAGATCGAGCCCCCAGCCATCACCCAGAAGCCCAGCGCCCTCACTGCAACGCTGCAGCAGGGGTCAGAAACCGTGCTGATCGTTGAAGAAAAAGATGAAGTCCGAGCTGCAATCGGTGCGAGCCTCGAGATGCGCGGCTACTCGGTGTTGAAAGCGTCCCACGGCAAAGAGGCGGTCATGATCTGCCGACGACACGAGGGACCGATTCATCTGTTGCTAACCGATGTTGTCCTGGCACAGATGACCGGGCAGGATCTGGCCCAAGGGGTCTCAATGGTACACCCAGAGACGAAAGTCCTATACATCTCTGGGTACACCAACGAGGCGCTCAACCGGCGCAGCATGACGGAACCGAGCACCGCCTTTCTGCAGAAGCCTTTCACACCCGAGGCCCTGGCGCGTCGGGTGCGTGCTGTGCTGGACGCTCCGGCGTATCCGCGGCCCACGGCGCGCTAACTATTGAGTACACGGGTGTCTCGTCCTGAAACCACCTGGTGTATATGGACGCCGAGTCGGGGTATATTGCCGCCCATGCGTTGGATCAAATCTTTTTCGCCGGCCGTCGAGACGGGGAACCATATTCGCGCGGCCCTCTCTTGCTCGGATGGAGGAGAAACCGCCATGACCTGTTCGTTGAAAGACCTGCGGGCCTTTGCCGTGCGCAATCGCCTGGATGTGACCTTTCATGTCCACGCCACCGGGGCGGCGTGGATGGTGAATCGCCGTGGTTTGGTGGCACGGCCAACCCTCGGGGAGACGATCGGTAGTGGGGTGGAGGACACCCTGGAAGCGGCGGATGAGTTTCTGTTGGAGGGCGACAAGCAGCACGAGCCGCCGCCTCAACCGAGAGCAATTCTTTGCGCTGATGGCGGCTCGTGCTGCCGCGGGTGGTACAGGTCGCGAGCGCGATGACGAGTAATACGGCAAGCGCGAAGGAAAACCGTTGACAGGTACCTTTAGAGTGCTTACACTGGACAGTCGCAATTTTTTACCAAATGTTTGGTCAAAAATCGGTAGACAGGAGAGGGGACGGCTTTTGAGCGGTTCCCGACCTTCGTGCACTGTCCTACGCCTGTGGGCGGAAGAAGGTCGATGACGAGAGGGTGAGCGCATGAGCACGCCTCGAACCAGGGAGATCATCGCGGCTGCGGCCAAATTGTTCAAAGAGAAGGGGTACCACGCCACCACGATCCAGGATGTCGCCGATGAAGTGGGCATGCTTAAGGGCAGTCTCTATTACCATATCAAGAGTAAAGAAGAACTGCTCTACCTGGTGACAAAAGAGCCCATCCGCGAGCTGATCGAGCGCCAGAAGAAACTCATGGAGTCGGATTGGCCACCGCAGCAAAAGATCCTCGAGTTCATCCGTTTGCATCTGCAGGCGTTCGATGAGAATTATCCGCACATGTTTGTCTTTCTCCAGGAGAAGGCAAGTTTATCCGAGCCGGTCCAAGCCGAAGTCGCAGGCATCCATTTTCGCTATGAAGCGCTGCTCGAGGCTATCCTCCACCAGGGGGTTGATAGCGGGCATTTTCGCCGTGACCTCGACCTGAAAATGATGGCGTTCTCTATTCTGGGAATGTGTAACTGGATGTTCAAATGGTACTCCAAAGGAGGTCGACTGACGATTGACGAGATCGGCCACCACATGGCGGAGATTGTCCTCAATGGAATCACCACGCGAATACTATAAAGCCCTCTGTGATGGCCCGCCAATCGAGCTCGCACCGGGGCTGTATCAATTGACCATCCCCCTGCCATTTCGACTGAACCATGTCCATGTCTATCTCGTGGAAGCTGATGACGGTTTTCTGCTGATCGATACCGGGGTCAATACCTCCGAGGCCTTTTCCAGCTTGACGCGTAAGTTGGACGACATCGGCCTGGATTTCCAAGCGATCACGCAGGTGGTCATCACGCATTTCCATAATGACCACTGTGGCCAGGCCGCTCGTATTCGCCACCTGGGGGGTGCGCAGATTATGATGGGGGATGCCGAGCGTACGATCTGGGAGGGGGTCCAGGCTGGCCTGGACAATCAGCGCGAGGAGCAGTTTCTCCATCACGGCTTGCCACTAGAGCAAGCACGAGAGCATGGGGATGTCCTCCCATACCTCAAAAGCCTCGGTACGCCTTTTGACGTTGATCTCCGTATCGATCAAGGGCATATGGTGGTGGCTAAAGGGCGGCGGTTCGAGGCGTTTGTCACACCAGGTCACACCCCCGGGCACGTCTGCCTCTTTCTGCCTGAAGAGAAGCTCATGTTTTCCGGCGACCATATTTTGCAAAAGATCACCCCGAACATCGGTTGGCATCCCTACTCTGGACCGGATCCATTGGGGGATTACCTCCAATCGTTGCGGGCGACGTTGGCACTTGGGGCCACACGGTTGCTACCCTCGCACGGGCCGATGGTCGAGGAACCCGACACACGCATCCACGCCTTACTTCAGCATCACGATCGCCGGCTGCAGAGCTGTGTTGAGGCGCTTGGCACGACTCCTCAGACGGCGTATGCGGTGTCGCTGCACGTGTTTGGGACGTCTCTGGATCACTTCGGACGCTGGATGGCGATGGGAGAAACCCTCTCCCATCTGGAGCACTTAGTCCATCAGGGAGAGGTGGTCAAGGTTGACGACGGGAACTATGTGCAGTATCTACGTGCCTGAACGCCAATGGGCACTGCGACATCCTGGCATCAATGCGACGGCGCAGTGAGTCGCCACAGATATCGTCAGCCCGTGGAGATGGGAGGGCGAGGGGGGATCGCCCACCTCGCTAGTGGATCTGTCCGCGAATCTCACCGCCGGGACAAACGGTGGTATGAACGTTGGCATAGGTAAAACCATCGCCGAAACGGATCGCAGTCAGCAACTTATCAAAGGCTCCGGCGTTGATGCCCTGTGCCGAGGCGCGGGCGATGACGCGGCTGGCATTCAGGGTGCCCGTTACCGTTCCCGAGGGCACCGGACATGCCGGCGTATCTGCCGGCAAATCTGCCGGCGCAGGATCCAGGTTCGAACATAGGAAGACCACAATCCCACCCTGCTCGAACGGTTTCCCAAAGTGAATATGTGCTTGCGTGACCGTCCCGAACAAACCGTCGTATGACAGCTCATAGTCGATGGAGGTATCCCCTTCAGCGATCGTCGCGGTGAATGTTCCCTCTCCCCGCTAAAGCAAGTTAGGACTTCGTTGATTGCGTCTAATGCGGCGAAGTGGGTTTCCTCCGCTAAGCTCAACGTCGAAGCTCCGAGCACGGCCATGAGAGCTAAGGCGGTCATGAATACCATGGGCTTAAGCTGTTTCATCGCATCTCCTCCTTCAGTGAGTCGCGTTCGTGACCGGTTTCTGCAGCTACTTGTTCCCGTCCTGTTCGCCGACGTCGGATGAGCCCCCCAGGGTTGCGTGTGACCCCCTCTACCAAGCGTCAGCGTTGTGCGGTGCTACTATCCTTGATTCCCCCTGCCGTAGAGATATTCCCGACCGCGCCGAATTCGTCAGGCGATTGACCAGGGCGACCAAGCACATCGCGGCTGCATACTATGCTGGCCCCTGGTGACGCGGTGTCGTCGTGTGCGTACGGACCGTCCTTGCGGCTGCAGCAACCCGTGATTACAATAGACGTCAGTGGATGTCAATAGTATCACCAACCCTGCTAATGGTGGGGGAAACGATGTCGCCACATTTGCAAGGCGAACAACTGCCACTTGCCGAGTGCGCGGATGATCGCAAAATGCCGCGACTGACGCGCCGGGACTTTCTGCTGGGGGGAACGCTGCTGCTGTGCTGCGGTTGCTCGACCGTGCCCATCACCGGCCGCAGTCAGCTCATGTTGGTGAGCCAGGCAGAGGAGACGGCCCTGGGTGCGCAGGCCTACCGCGAGGTGCTGCAGAAGGAGCCGATTACCCGCGATCCGCGCTATACCGAGCCAGTGCAGCGCCTGGCGAGACGTCTGGAGGGTGCGGTAAATCGCCCTGACCTGCGCTGGGAAGTGAGTGTGATTAAAGAAGATAAGACTGTCAACGCCTTTGCCCTACCAGGCGGAAAAATCGGCGTCTACACCGGTATCTTCCCTGTGGCACAGACGGAAGCTGGGCTGGCTATCATCATGGGACATGAGCTGGGGCACGTCATTGCTCGCCATGGAGCGGAGCGGATGAGTCAACAGATGGGAGCCCAGCTACTAGGGACAGCGCTAGCCGTAGGCTTACAGGCGAGTCCATACGCCAATACCATCATGGCGGCCTATGGTCTGGGGGCCCAAGTAGGTGTCCTGTTGCCATATAGCCGCCTGCAGGAATCCGAGGCCGATCGCATCGGGCTGGTGTTAGCGGCCAAAGCCGGTTATGACGCGCAGGCGGGCATCGGTGTGTGGCAACGCATGGCGAAGCTCTCGGGGCGGCGTCCCCCACCGTTTCTGTCGACCCATCCCACACCTGAGAGCCGGATCGAAGATATCAAGCAATTTCTCCCCCAGGCGATGGCGCAATTCAACTCTCAGGGTGATGACGGCGATACTTCCCTGCCGACAGTCTAACAGGACGGAGGCGCGGGTGCTGAGCACGGAAGGAGCATGCATGACTCAGCCTGCACTTCTCAATACTCGCCTTAATGTCCCAGGCGTCGAGGCATGATAGGCTCGATGCCGATGCCAAACCAGCGATAGGCGTAACGCCGGATGGCACCGCTCAGTCCGAAGGGCATGAAGAGCATGGTGAGCACCATGATGACCCCGTACACCAGGGCCTGCCATACGTCCAACCCGGCCAGCAATTCGGGCAGGATGATCAAGAAGCCGGCCCCCAGGACCGACCCGAGCAGCGAGGCCAGTCCTCCCAGGATGATGATGGTGATGAACTGGATGGACAGAAAAAAGCTGAACTCCTGCGGATCGAGGAATCCTACCAAAAAGGCGCTGAATGCGCCGGCAAGGCCTGTATACAAGGCGCTGATGGCGAAGGCGATGGTTTTGTACTGGGCTAGATGAACGCCCATGGCTTCAGCTGCCCTTTCGTTCTCGCGAATCGCGAGAAAGGCCCGCCCCGTCCGCCCCCGCACCAGATTTCGCGTCAGGATCAGCATGACGAAGGTCACGCCTAACAATAGATAGTACTTACGGTAATCTGAATCGAAGCTAAACCCCAGGATCGATGCCGTCGGCACCGACATACCCTCCGAGCCATGCGTGATGACGGAGAGCTGGAGCAACATTTCTTGCACGATGAGGGTGAATCCGAGTGTGGCCATCGCCAGATAGAGGCCGCTCAGCCGCAGACAGGGCAATCCCAACAGGTAACCCACGAGCGCGGTGAACAAGGTGGACACGGTGACGCAGATCACGAAGGGCCATTGGAGCGATTCGGCCAGGACCGCCGCGGTGTATGCGCCGATCGCGAAAAACGCCGCGTGGCCGAGAGAGACCTGCCCTGCATAGCCGGTTAACAGATTCAGGCCGAGCGCCACCAGAATATAGACGAATAGGCGTGCCCCGATATAGATGACATAGTTGTCCACGAAATTTGGTAGGATCAACAGTGCCATACCCGTCGCCACCAACAGGAGCGCCTGTAGCGCTACGCCCGTTTTTCGACGGTCCCACGGTCCTTTCAAGGCTTTCCCCACCCGTTCAAACTTTCTTCATTGCCGCAACGCCAAACAAACCACTAGGTCTGACGATCAACACCAGAATGAGCAAGATGTAAGTGGACACTTGCTTGATCCCAGCATTGAAAAAATATCCCGAGAGGTTTTCCAGAACGCCCAGCAGCATCCCTCCGATAATGGCGCCGGGAATACTGCCAAATCCCCCCAGGATCGCCCCTGCAAAGGCTTTGACACCAATGGTGCCAAGGTTGGGGTCCAGATAGATGATCGGCGCGATGAGCACACCAGCGATGCCGCCGATCCCGGCACTGATCGCCCAGGTTAGCGAGAAGATCTGCTTGACGCTCACGCCCATGAGCTGGGCGGCGGTCTGGCTTTGCGCTGTGGCACGCATCGCCATGCCGATCTTGGTCCATTTGAAAAACAGATACAGGGCCAGCATGATGACGATGGAGCACCCAATCACCCCCACGTCCATGAAGGTGAAGTTGAGGATACCAAGCCGGATGGGATCTTTGGAGAAGATCGTTGGCAGCGGCAGCACATCATAACCATAGACGATGCCCGCGGTCGAGCGCATAACCGTCGAAACCCCGATGGTGGCAATGACGATGCTGAAAATGGGGGCGGACATGATCGGACGGACCACCACCCGCTCCAGCACTACCCCCATGACACCCGACAGCAGAATGGTGAGCAAGAACACCAACCAGTATGGCATCCCATAACGGATCAGCAGCGTATAGCTGATAAAACCGCTGGCCATGACGAACTCGCCCTGGGCGAAGTTCACCACGTCGGTGGCCTTATAGATCAAGACAAATCCTAGGGCAACCAGGGCATACACACAGCCGGTCGCCAGTCCGCTCACCACCTGACTGGCCAAAATCTCTACCATAGGGGGCAATCTCCACGCCGACGATGCGCTGTTAGCGCCGTCCGCCCTCTTCGAGTTCCATCCAGTCGCTCATTTTCACCCACCGACCATCTTGCACCACGACGAGACGTGCGGCTCGGCTCATGACTCGGCGGTCATCGCCGCCATAGCTATACTTCAGGCCCCAACCAGGGTCCCAATCTTTGATCGTGGTGATAGCCTGCAACAACGCCTCACGGGTGAGGTCGCGCCCGGTGCGCTGTATGGCTTCCACGAAGAGCGCAGCTTTCTGATAGCCATAGAGATTTGTCATATCCAGGGGCAAGTGTGGAAAATACTTCTGCATATCGTCGCGATACTGATCCAGGAAGGGACCAGGATCGGTCGGCGACGGCCACACTTCGACCCCAATGACCTTCTCGACATGCTTGCCGCCCAATTCAATCGTCTTGTCCAGTACGATTGGCGATGGGCCAATGAACAAGGGGTTGTAGCCCATGGCATGACACTGCTCCGCCAACCGTGGAGGCTCGCGGTAGACCGCCTGCAGGATAACGGCCTCGGCGCCCGACTCTTTGAGCTTCGCCGCCTGCGAGCTAAAGTCGATGTCGGCGCGTTTGTAATCCACCTCAGCACTATACTCGAGCCCATAGTGCTTCAGGCGCGCTTTGCCAGCAAGGTGGCCGTCGAGACCGTACTCGTCGTCCTGATAGAAGCTGGCAATCTTGCTGAGCTTGCGTTCCTTCACGAGGTGATCGACGATCAGCCAGGTTTGATCAGCATAGGTGGCCACATCTCCCACATGCCATTTGCCGGAGGTCGCCCAGAGACTGGCCAGGGTGGCGGGGAAGATGTTCGGGACCTTTTGCTCTTCGAGATAGCCCATAATGGCCTTGGTGGTCGGTGTACCCAGATGTCCCATCATGATAAACACTTTATCGCGTTCGACGAGGCGCTTGGCATTGGCCACCGCTTTCGGCGGTTGATAGACGTGGTCGTAGGTAATGAGTTTAATTTTACGGCCGTGGACCCCCCCGGCTTCGTTGATCCGATTAAACAGCGCCTCCATGCCAGCTTTGATATTCACGCCCCAATTCGCCACCGCCCCGGTCAGATCGACGCCAGCGCCAACGACAATCTCCGTAGCGGTGACCCCGACTTCAGCTGCCCCAGCGGCCCACGGACCGCTCGTGAGGATGAGGACTATGAAGGCCGCTAGCACGGCCCAGCCATGGCAAATCGGCTGCATTCCAGGCCTCCTTCCGCGCTCGTTATCGCGCTAGTACCCTAGATAGAGGCGACGCACATGGTCGTTGCGCAGGAGTTGTTGGCTCTCACCTTCCAGGGCAATTTTCCCAGTTTCCAGGACGTAGCCGTAATCGGCAATGGACAACGCTTTGTTGGCATTTTGCTCGACGAGCAGGACGGTGGCGCCACCTGCTCGGATGTCGTGAATGATGCGGAAAATCTCCTCCACCAATTTGGGCGCCAGCCCCAACGAGGGCTCGTCGAGGAGAATGAGCCTGGGCCGTGCCATCAGCGCGCGACCAATGGCCAGCATCTGTTGCTCCCCACCGCTCAGGGTGCCCGCGAACTGTGAACGACGCTCAGCAAGAATCGAGAAATGCGTGTAGACTCGTTCTAAGCTCTGCTGCACTTCGCCGGGATCACGCCGGGTGAAGGCCCCCATCTTGAGATTTTCCAGGACGGTCAGTTCGGGAAATAGTTCGCGACCTTCGGGGACGTGGGCAATACCCATGCGGACAACCTGCTCAGCGGGGCGACCGAGGATTGAATGCCCCATGAAGTACATACTGCCGTGGGCCGGGGGAACAAGGCCAGAAATTGATTTGAGGGTAGTGGATTTGCCCGCCCCATTGGCCCCGAGAAGGGTGACGATCGAGCCTTCCGGGACCTCGAAGGAAATCCCTTTGAGCGCCTGAATGTTGCCGTAAAATGTTTCGATCCCTCGCACCGTGAGCAACGGTAGCCGGTGTGCGCCGTTGGCCTCTGACTCATGGCTGTTCTGCACCGACAGTTTCTCCCAGATAAGCTTTGATGACCTCCTGGTCGTGTTGCACTTCAAACGGTGTCCCCTCGGCGATCTTCTGGCCGAAGTTGAGCACGGTGATGGTATCACAAATACTCATCACCAGGCCCATGTCATGTTCGACCAGCAGGATCGTAAGCTTGAAGCGGTCACGGATGCTACGCAGTAATTGGGCGAGTTCGTGCGTTTCCGCGGTGTTCAAGCCAGCAGCAGGTTCGTCTAGCAGCAGAAGCGTCGGGTGCAGTCCCAGCGCCCGCCCAAGTTCCAGGCGCTTCTGCAAGCCCAGCGGGAGATTGCCTGCCGCGTGCCGTTGCAACGTCGCCAGGCCGAGGAAGTCTATAATCTCATGGGCGTTATCACGCCTCAGGCGCTCTTGCCGGTGGACAAAGGGGAGCGCTAACGCCTCGGCCAGCAGCCCCGTCTGCACCTGGCTGTGCATCGCTACCAGGATATTGTCGAGGACGCTCATACCACGGAAGAGTTGGACATTCTGAAAGGTACGGGCAATGCCGAGGCAGGCGATTTGGTCGGGGCGAAGGTGGGTGATGAGGCGATCTTGAAAGAAGACACCACCATGAGTCGGCTGATAGAAACCTGTCACGCAGTTGAAAATCGTTGTCTTACCAGCGCCGTTGGGGCCGATGAGACCGTGAATCTGTCCTGGTTGAACGGCGAAAGTGACACCATCGACGGCGCACAAACCACCAAAGTGAACGGAAATCTCCTCCACGGATAGATGGCTACGTGAAAAATCAGACGTTTTTATGGGTAGATGCGCGGTCATGGCGAGCCCCGGTGTCCATATAGATTCCGAGCTGGTAAATCGTCTTCTGGCGATCCTGTGGGGCGATGGTATTGCACCGCTTGAACAGCTCAATACACCGATGTCCAGAGAGCGCCATGGGCTTTGTGTCGGTCGATGCCGGCCTATTGACGTCCGCCTTCATGTCTACCTGGCCTCACCGAAACTGTGCGATCACACCTCGACGCATGCCCGAATCATACGCCACCACTATGATTGGTTGCAACCACTTTGGCGCGACAGCTAACGGGCGGTCTAGCCCTTCTGGTGACAGTACCACATCGCGCTCGTTGTACTCCTTCTGAGAGTGTTTGCACAACGATAGATGGGAATCTCTGAAGTCGTTGATCTGAAATGAAACACATGGGAAAATTCTCTCTGATGTGGCATCAAGCTATTACGCCATTAAAAATCCATGAGTTGCAGAATTTGGGTGTATCGATTTGTGAACACTCTCTTGATGAAAGGCTACCGGATCGTTGGAACGGGTGCCGTAGCGTACTCAGCATCAGGACTTGCCCCGCTAGTAGAAGGTCGAGTACACTCGACCTCATGAATTTTCCTCGATACGCGCGTAAGTGGTAACCTTACGTGTCATCCAAGGGGGTTTCTCGGTGCCACTTTCAGGTCATCGGCTCCAGTCGTTGGATGGGCCTGGAAGTGCCGCTCCCGTCGGGGCTGTCATGGTGCATGAGGGGTAAGGCCGATGCAGTTGCAGGGTGTTCGCGTGGTCGATCTGACCCGAATTCTCTCGGGACCATTCTGTTCGCTCCTGTTGGCAGATATGGGGGCTGAGGTGATCAAGGTCGAGCCGCCGGGTGGTGATCCCCTCCGTGGGCAAGGCGCGATCGTCGAAGGGCTGAGCTGGTACTTTGCCGCCTTCAATCGTAATAAACGCTCGATCGTCCTTAACCTCCGTCACGCATCAGGGAGGGCAGCGCTGCGGCGCCTGATTGCCACTGCGGACGTGGTGGTCGAGAACTTTCGCCCCGGCGTCATGGCCGACTTGGACTTGGATTGGGCGCAATTGTCAAGCCTTCGCCCAGGGATCATCCATACCAGCGTCACCGGATTCGGGGCACGAGGCCCCTATGCCGAGCGGCCTTCCTTTGACTTCATCGCTCAGGCGATGAGCGGCTTCATGAGTTGTAACGGCACGCCGGAGACGGGTCCGATGCGTGCTGGCGCCCCCATCAGCGACCTCGTAGCCGGCCTGTATGCCGCGCTCGGCACCGTGGCGGCGTTGTATCGACGGGTCCAGACCGGCCAAGGGGAACAGGTTGGCGTGGCCATGGTGGATAGTTTGTTGAGCCTAGGTGCCTTTCTGACCACCAACTTTTTCGCCACCGGCCAGCCACCCGTACCGACCGGGAACGATCATGCGCTTGTCGCACCCTACGGGTTGTTTACCGCCCAGGATGGCGAGCTCGCGATCGCGCCGAGTAACGACGGTGTGTATGCCAAGCTCCTCACTGCACTGGATCTCGAAACCTTACATGACCATGCCGAGTTTCGCACCAATGACCTCCGAGTGCAGCACCGTGCCGCCATCAATGCGCTCATCAATGCGCGTATCGCCCGGGCTCCTAAAGCCTACTGGATTGAGCAGTTGAATGCGGCTGGTGTGCCGTGCGGTGTGGTGATGAACCTGGCGGAGGTCTTTGCCGACCCTCAGGTGGCCTCGCAGGAGATGGTCCTGGCGATCCCACACCCTGGGCATGGGACCGTGAAGATGACCGGGTTCCCGCTCAAATTTCGTGAAGCCCCGTGTACTGTACGGTATCCCGTACCGGAGTTGGGTGCGCATACCGCCAGCGTGCTGCGAACCTTGGGCTATAGTGATGCGGACATTAGCGACCAGTTTTCAGTTCCATTGTGAGGCAAACCGCTTTATCCTTGTACGCACACGCCACAGTGCAGCAATTCGGGAGTGACAACGGCTTCGACACGTGAATCCAATGCTGCGGCGAGGGGGGAGGGCTGATGCGGCAACGCAATGCGGTGATCGTCAACGGCAACACCCTCAGACTGGGGCTCTTCGGCCCCAATTGTTCGAGCGGCAGAACCTATGCGATGCTTCCCGAGAGCTGGGATGCCAGTTGGGAGAACAACGTCCGGCTGGCACAATTGGCTGATGAGGTTGGGATCGAATGCATGATCCCGATTGCGCGCTGGAAGGGTTACGAGGGCGAGTCGAACCCCAACGGCTCCAGTTTTGAATCCATCGCCTGGGCCTGTGGCTTATTGGCCTCGACTCGGCGCATCAATGTGTTCTGCACGGTCCACGTCCCTCTGCACCATCCCGTCGCCGCTGCTAAGCAGATGGCCACGGCGGATCACATCGGCCAGGGACGCCTCGGTGTCAACATTGTCTGTGGCTGGAACGAGGACGAGTTCCAGATGTTCGGGGTGTCGCAACACGAGCACGACGAGCGCTATGCGCAAGGTGAAGAATGGTGGAGTATCGTCAAGCGCATCTGGGCCGGCGGAGAGTCGTTCGACTACACGGGGACGCACTATCGACTCCGCGGCGTGGAAGGATTGCCAAAGCCCTATGGCGCCGGAGATCCGCTGATGATGAACGCCGGCAGCTCACCAGCCGGCCGCCGGTTCGCCATCCGCCACTCGGATATGCATTTCGATGGAGTCGACACGCCTGAGGCGAGTATCGATCGCATCGCAGAGACGAAGCGACTAGCGCGTGAAAGTGGTCGAGCCATCCAGGTATGGACGCCCGTGGGCATCGTTTGCCGCCCGACCCAGCGGGATGCTGTTGAGTACGTGCAGTATGTTGTCGACCACGCCGACTGGGGAGCGATCGGATATCGGGTCGAGAGGCAAGCGCACGACGCACGCTTGCGGACCGATGCTGAGGGCCTGCGACGACGTAGCGGGAATAACCATATTCAGGTTGAGCGGCGGGTCCTGGCGCGAGGGGGCTGCTGTGCGATCGGAGATCCGGACGCTGTTGCCCAGGAGCTCGCTCGTCTGCAATCCGTGGGCTTGGACGGTCTGGCGCTCAACTTCGTCGACTATCTCCAAGAGCTACCATATTTCGCCGCGGAAGTCCTGCCACGGGTAGAGCGGCTTGGGCTGCGCGCGGCCACCACTCGCCAACCAACCATATCGCGATAGGGAGGAGCACACGCATGGCACGTGGAAAGACGACCGTACGCGGGAGAGCACCTCTGGCACGGGATAGTCAGCAGTGGATGCTGGATTATCTGATCCAGGAGACCGGCAAAGTCTTCCATTTCCAAGGAGACGGGCGAGGTCGCCTGCCTAGAAGCGTGCGCAGCCATGACATGATCAGCAAGCACCTGGGATTGCAGGCGCGTCGCATGGAAGCACTGGCGAAGTCTGAGGCAGCCGCCGGCCATCCAGAGACGGCGCTGGACTTCTACTTCCAGGCGACCGCGCTGTATGGCGGGGCCCAACATATCATCTTCGAGACCAACGACGAGAAACGCTATTTGTATGCCGGCGTCCGCCGCTGTTATGACCAGGTGATCGCCCTGGCGCCCTACCGACTCGAGCACCTTGACATCCCCTGGAACGGGACGCTGGTCTCGGGTAACCTGCATCTCTGCCCCAATCGGACCTCCGCCCCGTTGGTCTTCTACCTCCCCGGCTGCGACAGCCTTAAGGAAGTCTGGCCGCATCCGTTCTTCAATGCTGCCCATCAGCGTGGCATGCACGTGTTCTCCTTCGACGGGCCGGGGCACCCGGAGAGCAATCTACGTGGCATCCGCCTGACGGCGGACAACTTTGAGGACGCCGCTAGCACCGTCTTGGACTACCTGCTGCAGCGGCCGGAGATCGACGCCACACAGATCGGTGTCTACAGCATCAGTCTCGCGGCATTCTGGGGCATGCGTTTCGCCGCCCGCGACCGGCGCATTCGCGCCATCGCCGCGCCCGCCGCCTCCATCGCGGAAAAGTACTTCCTCATGGATCTGGAGTCGCCACGCTGGAAGCAGTTGTTTGCCTACACGACCCAGTCAAAAACCGAAGCGGAGTTGGATGCGGTGATAAGTGACATGACGCTCGACGGCTACATGGCCCAAATCACCTGCCCGACACTGTTGGCGGTCGGCGAGTACGACCCGCGCGGCCCGATCGAGGAGATCTACCGGATGTTCGACCAGCTAACAGCGCCGGCCGAGCTCTGGGTCTTCGCCGATCAGCACCACATGCCGTCGATTGGCGCGGGGGAGAGTAACACGAATTGGGCTGCCCCCTTGCATGGCGCCATGTGTGACTGGCTGCGCGACCGCCTTGCCGACAAGCCGTTGCGCCATCCGGGTCAGGTGGTATACGTCGAGCCTAACAGTGGTGGGCCGAACAGCGCGACGGTGGCGCTCAAGCGCAGGTGGTATGAAGCCTAGCTCATACGACCGGCAAGCCATGGCCATGCCGGCAGTTCCCATACCGTACACGATACCGAGGGCATGGCGTCGATGCGACAGTCTGCTGCCATGCCACCGCCCGTGGTATCGACAGGGCACCATAAACGTGCCGTCGAGGCTGGGTAGGCTTGTGTTCGGTCGATCAGCTGCCGCAGGACCAAAGTTGGGGGCTACTCTAGGCACGGCCGTGCTGTTGTGATACTGTGTGCCGCAGGGGATAGGGGCTGGATGTGCTGATTTTCACGCTGAGCGTTCAACTGCGGGAGGTTCCAACAACCACAACACCCTGTGCTCTTCGTCGACATAGGTATCGCCGACTTTGAGCGCATGTCGCTCATACCCATATACCTCGAAACCCAAAGCGCTGTAGAGTCGGCGCGCGGCTTCCTGTCGGACCGATACGCTCAGCTTGACTTGCTCAAGACCAGGATAGCCGCGCACCCGATCTAACATTTGCGTCAGCATGGCTTTTGCCACCCCTTGGCCTCGCGCTGTGGCGGTCACATACACCCCCCAGATACTGCCTTTGTGGTGTTCTTTGCGTACTTCATACCGGATGAAGCCGGCCTGACCGACCATCTGACTGCCTTCGAAAGCCCCAACCAGGAAGTTACCCTCCGGCACAGCGCGTAATCGGGATCCCACACTGTCGGGCGGCCATGCGGGTGGATCTTCCGGCGCACGTCCAAAGGCATAGGGCTCGCGTGTTAAGGCCTCGTGGCGAAGCCGCACAAATTCGTCAACGTCGTGCTCAGTCAGAAGACGGATTTCCATCGCCCAGCTCGTACGGTATAGGCGGCTGATCCACGTGTTCATGCCCATTGGCCATCTGTCCAGCCGCAACAAGCGCGAGCGCGAGCAGGTGTTGTCCATGACGGGTCGCGTGCAGTCGGCACGCCGCACGGGCCAGGGCGAGCGCCTGCGCCGGACGATCGCCGGCACACAGTGCGGCCCGTGCGGCCTCACGCAGCTCCCAGGCTTTCGCCGCAACGCGCATGATCACACTCAAATCGCTCCCACAGCGCGGGCATATGGTCACGCCGCGCCATGGGGTCCGGCAGGTTGGACAGCGGAGTGCCTCACTCATCCTTCTTCCACGTAGAACAACAGGTCGGCGAGATCAGTCGACGCTTCACGGAGCTGGTCCCAATCCTGCGCGTTCATCGCCGCCTCTAGCTGTTCGTGCAACGCAATCGCCTCTTCACGATCTTCGGAGGTCATCTTGTCGAGTAGGCGCCGACTGCGCTCCAGAAGGGCACGCGCTTCGGAGATCTGCACGCGCTGGTCGCGTCCGTCTCCTTCTTCGGTGAACTCCCCTTCAACCACGGTATCGTCCGCATCCAGATCATCCTCATCCTCGTCCCCAAAGAGCTCGGCTGTGCGACGCCGGGCCTGAGCGATCTCATCCTCGGACAGAGCCGTGGTGGCGCCTTCGATAGTGATGTGTTTGGCGAGGCCAGTGCGCTTTTCGGTCGCGGTTACGCGCAAGATGCCGTCGAGGTCGAGGTCCATGCGGCATAGAATCTCATTGCCCGCTGGCACCCGCGACAGCCCTTCGATTAGGAACTGGCCAACGAGGATGTTATTGAGAGCGTCGGGATCGTCCCCTTGATAGATGGACACCCGCCAGGCTTCCTGGTTGTCTACGACGGTGAAGTACGAGTCGGTGCGACTGACCGGCAAGGGGGTGTTGCGAGCAATGATCGGATGGTAACAGTGTTCATAGGGTACGCTGTGCCGGAAACCCAGGTGTGATGGGCCGAAGGAGTATGGGGAGATATCGACCAGCACGCGATCCACATCATGACCGGCCAGGCGAGCGGCCAGCACACCAGCGCCGAGGGCGACACAGAGATCCGGGTGGAGGTCCTGGCGCGGCACCAGGCCAGTCTTTTCCTCCAGGAGCCTCGAGATGAGTGGCGTACGCGTGGCGCCACCGACCAGGAGGATGTCGTCCACCTGATCGGGACGCTTACCGGCATCCGCCAAGGCCTGGTGCACGCTGTCGAGCGTGCCCTCGATCAGGTGGCGAATGAGATCCTCGTACTCCTCCCGCGACACTTCCAAGTCGAGGTGTACCGGCACGCCAGCGCGCTCGGCCAGGTGTTCTTCACGGATCTGGGCATAGGGCTCAAAACTCAGGCGCTTCTTCGCCTCCTCAACGGCGTGCAAGAGCCGGCTCATCGCCCGACGGTCCGCCCGTAGGTCCGGCCCTCCCGTGGCCCGAAAGCGCTCGTGGACGAAATCCAACAGGAGTTGGTCAAAATCATCGCCCCCCAGGTGGGTATTGCCATGGCTCGCGAGCACCTCAGTAATCTCGCCGTGCACTTGCACCAAGGAAACATCGAAGGTGCCGCCCCCCAGGTCGTAGACCAGTACCGTCCGATCCTCATGACGATCGGCACCATAGGCCAATGCTGCGGCAGTTGGCTCGTTGAGGATGCGCACGACCTCGAGGCCGGCGATCTCCCCCGCGTCACGCGTGGCCTGACGCTGTGCGTCCGAGAAATAGGCCGGTACCGTGATCACGGCCCGCGACACCGGAGCGCCCAACGCCGCCTCGGCTCGCGTTTTGAGGGCACGTAGAATCAGCGCCGAGATCTCGGCAGGGGAGTACGTCTGCTCGCCGAGCACTACCCGCTGGTCCGTACCCATGAGGCGTTTGATCGACTTCACCGTGCGCTCTGGGTAAAGGATGTACTGGTTGCGCGCCGGGGTCCCGACCAGTAATTGCCCTTCAGGAGAGAGCCCCACATACGAGGGCATGATCTGTTCTCCATCGCTGGCCAGCACTTCGACTTTCCCGCCAAGGAGCATGGCGACTTCGGAGTTGGTCGTGCCCAGGTCGATACCTACAATGTTGTCAGCCATGGTCTGGCTCTCCTGTCGTGGTCGGCATGCCGCCGACGACCTTCACTTCGGCGACGCGCAACACACGGCCATTGCTGATATAGCCTGGGCGGAAGACGTCGACAACTGTCCCAGGCGCTGCGTCCGACACTTGCACCACCTCCACAGCCTGCATCACGGTAGGGTCGAACGCCCGTCCCACACACGGGATCTCCTGTACATCAAGTCGGCGCAGCAGATCATCGAAGCGCTCCCGTGCCAGCAGGTTACCCTCCACCAGCGCTTCGAGCACCGGGCGCTGGCCGAAGTGTGCGCGAAAGCCCTGCAGACTCTCGATGCGGCGCTGGGCCTCTGTCAAACCCCGCGTAAAGCGGTCGCGGACGTCGAGCAACTCAGTGATCAATTCAAGACGGGCCTCACGCCGGGCTTCTACCAGCTTTCGCGCCATGGCCTCAGGGCTGGTCGCAGTCTCAGCCAGTTGTGTGAGAGCGGCGCTCAGCTCGGCGTGCAGACGGCTGGTGGCTCGGCCCTGGAGTTGGGTCTCGCGCGTCAGGGCGGTGAGTTGGCTGAGCATGGAAAAGAGATCGGGGGCTGGCTCCGAAGACCCCATGATCTCAGGCGCCAGTCCAGGGGGTGGAGACTCCGCCTGAGTCAGATCATTGAGCCAGGTGGCGATCGCCTCGACCATCTGCTGACGGCGTTCCGGGTCAAGGCTATTCACCGACGACCCTCCCGCAGGACGTTGAGCCAGGGGCCGGGCCCGACGTAGCGTCGCTCCTTCGGCATGGCGTCAAGGAGCTCATCAAAAGTCGCCAACGGAGGCGGACCAAACAGCCGTAGCGCCAGGCGCCGCTCATGGTCTTGTAACGCCTCATAGGCCTCACGGATACGGCGGAAGCCCTCTGGGTCGCGATCAGGCGGAGATTTTCGTACCGCCGCCAGGTACGCGGCTCGGACGGCCTCATCGTCTGCCGTCTCTTCCAAACCCAGAACCGTGAACGGGTTCATCGTCTCCCTTCCAATCAGGTAAACAAGCCCTCGAATAGCCCCCGCAGCGATGGCCGTCGTGATGATTTGCGCTGACGCCGCCGCCTCGGCTCTCGGGTATGGGTGAAACGCGGCGTTGCTCGGTGTCGGCGTTCGGAGTTGATCGTGCGCTGGATTTCTTCCTGCGTCGCGGGTGACTCGGACGCAGCCGGGCCGTCCCACATCCATGGGAGGAGCCAGCTTCCTGCAGAGAGCGTTTGTAGCGCGGCTGAGGCCTCACGCACAGCGTCCATGTCACGGGCTCGTCCAGCCAATTCGCGCGCCGCGCGGAGACACTGATGGGCGCGTTCCTGCGCTTCGATGCCGGTGGCAGCTTTGAGGGCCTGGCCGCGCGCCAGGAGAAAGCGGTGCAGCAGCATGCCATCCTGAGCCAGGCCATGGGAGGAGGCGACATAGGTGAGGGCCGGGTTGCCGATCCACAAGCCGCCCATACATAGCGCCTGGAGCTGTGACACCGAGGCGGTCTTCAGGCCTTTCTCGGCCTGTGCCACCAATGTCTGGGGCACACTGAGCGGACGGTTCAGCGCCCGGAACAGGTCACAGCCCCGCGCCAGAGCCTCGATGGCCTCCGCTGGTGAAGGTTTCGCCAACGGCTTGGGTGGCTCGATCCCAAAGGACCTGGCGACCGCTTCTAGAAGAAGATCGGAGAGGGCTGGGTTCCCCACATTGGTGGCAAGCGTTTGCTCGAGTTGCTCGGCAGTCGAGGCGTCCGCTGCTTTCCGCGCCACCACCCAGCGCAACGCCAACAGATAGGCCCGATGATCCCCCTCGGCGGCTCGCGGTTCCTGCTCTAGGCGATCGAGGTCTGTCAGCGCCAGCGTCAGCTTGCCTTCCTTGATTCGCCGCTCAGCTCCGGCCAGGAGCAAGCGAAAGCGACTTTGTCGCACCTCCGGATGGACGCGATTGATCGCCTCGGCCTCGGCGAGGAGGTTGAGTGCTTTGCGCACGGCACCGCGGCCCTCAGCTGCATGAATCAGGTAGAGCAGAGGCTCCAGGTCCTGGGGATGGGCGCGGCGCCAAGCCTCCGCTGCGGCCTCGGCGCGCTTGGGTTGACGCTGATCATGATGCGCGACGAGGGCGCGAAACACCTGTGGGTCGGGGTCTGCTTCCCGAGCCCGCTCCAATAATCCGCCGCGATCGAAACAGGCCGGCAGCTGGCCAGCGCGCACACGCCGTTGCAAGGCTTCCTCGGACTCCACATCGAAGATGTCCCACACCTCCTCCGGATCGTTCGGAAAGAGTGCGGCCATATGCAGCAATACGCGTGACAACTCTGGCCCCTTGGCTGGGAGGATGCCGGCCGTAACGGCCACGGTGACATATTCATCCCACAGCACAAGGGCATCGCTCCAATCCATGCGTTCGATGGTCAGCGCCATCAGCCGCAGGAGGTCCAGATCCTGCTTCCCCCTGGAAAGGATGCGCATCAAAGGTTGCGGGGGCAGGTCCTGGTGGTACCAGTGGTGTAGGATGGTGGCCAGAAATGTCGATCTGAGCCCAGAGTGGGACGCCTCGAGCCGCGGCAGCACCGCCTGCACCGCTGCCACCGCTGCCCGTACATTTTTGGTGTTCAGCGCCTGGGTCAGCTGGGCGAGATGCCTCTCGATCATGGTCCGACCACCGCTCACTTGGTCGAGGAGGGTGGCGACAGCCACCGACCGCTCCTCCGTGGGCGTGTTCTCTGCAATCAGATGCCGGAGCACTGGGACCAGACGCCCTGGGCCTGAGTCCGGCGGGATGCCGTCCAGGTTGGCCGTGACAGACGCGTCGGCACCACGATAGAGCGCATCCAGGGCTCTGATTAAAAGCTTCCACGGCGCCAGCGGCGAGTGACGAGAGACCTCGTCCAAAGCCGCGAGCGCCCCATCAGGGAGAGGACCGGTCGTCACCGCGGTGAAGAGGTCTCGCACGGCGATGGCCGTGCGCTTGAGTGGATGATCGGCTGGCAGGGCAGTGGAATCGGCCAGCACGGCAGGGTCATGCAGAGTCCGGGTGAGGGTTGCCTCTAACTCACGCCGCTGAGCGGGCGTAGCACGAGATAGTTCGATCAGGAGCGGGTCGAAATTCCCGCTGGCGACCTCACTCTGGCGAATCAAGGGAGCCACTCGCCCCTGAGCGGCGGGAAACCGTTCGCTGACCAGCAACGCCAGCGCCCGGGCTTCCTGATGCATACCGCTCGCCATCAAGGCTTGGATACGTGCCTGGTAGGCTTCCACGGCCAGAGCCTCGGCCTCTGGACCGGGTGCCTCTTTGAGGTATTGCTTGGCAGCCTCCACCGCTTCCCGTGTCTGACCGCGGGCGAGCAGCGCCTCGATGTGGGCCCGCCAGCCCTCAGAGCCAAGGCCGGCTATGCTCTGCGGCGCCCCCTTGGCACGGTGGTGTTTGTGTTTTTGGCGCTTCGGCATGCGACACCTCTTGCGGCGATTAGGCCGACGTCGGCTGTGCAAACATCAGCATCTCTTCCGCTACTCCGTGGCCATTCACCGGGACGATCTTGCCATCTTTCACAATTGCCGCCAGGTGCTGGCCGCCCTGCAACACCCGGATATCAGCCAGGGGATCGCTCTTGAGAATGATGACATCCGCCAGCTTGCCCGGCTGTAGCGTTCCCAGATCGTCTTCTAGCCCCATGGCGAAAGCGGTGTTCTTGGTGCTGGCGACGATCGCTTCCATCGGCGTGTAGCCCCCATAGCGCACCAGGATCTCGGCCTCGTGGGCATGCAGTTGTCCGTAGGGCATCAGGGGCGAATTGCCGCTATCAGTGCCGCACATGACGGTAATTCCCAGCGCCCGGGCGCGTTCCAGCATGTGTACGGCGCTCTCCCAGTGACGCTTGAGCCGGTCCATCTCACGAGGTCCCCGTCCGAACTCATCGCCGACTTCCGCCCCACGTTGCAAGAAGGTCATGGTCGGCATCAGTCGTACCCCAGCCTCAGCCACGACCTCCAGGTCGGTGTCGGTGGCCAGGTCAGCGTGCAGAATCCAATCCATTCCCGCCTCTGCGGCGGCACGGGTCGAGCCTGCCCCACGCGAGTGAATGGTGACGCGTGCGCCACGTCGATGCGCCTCCTGCACCACGGCCGACAATTCTTCGGGAGCGATCAACTGCGTATCACCCCAGGTGCTATCCGCCAGCTTGATAAAATCGACACCATGCTTACACTGCCGCCGTACCTCGGTGATCATCGCCATGACATCATTGGCCAGCACGCCGATGGTATGCTCTGCTGTGCCCACCCATGATGGCTCGTTGTCCGTGATGCCGCCATAGGTGACGATAAAGCACCCGGCACAGGCGATGCGTGGCCCCTCGATGAGCCCCGCGGCGATCGCGTCGCGGATGGCTACGTCGTTGAACCAGGTACCACCAGGCACAGCAACGCTGGTGACACCGCTGCGCAACACCTGCTGGGCATTGCGCGCTGCCCGCAAGGCGCTGAATCCGGGACTGGTAGTCCCGCGCGTGCTCGGTCCTCCCGAGATTTGGGGGAAGCCGAAGGACAGGTGGCAATGGCCATCGATGAGGCCGGGCATGATCCACTGCCCCGTGGCATCGATGCTCTCCATGTTGTCCCGATCACCATGGCAGCAGGTCCTCTGGCAGGGGCCCGATGTGCGTAATGCGGTTGCCCTCGATGACCATGGCCTGATTGACGGGAGGGAGGATTCCCCGCGCCGTCTATCAGGGTGCCATTCTGGATGACGAGAGTCTGTTTCCCCTGAATACCCATATCGATCTCCTCTTCAAGCATGTGGCCGGGCGACACGAGGTGTACTGGCCGGGGTGACTTGGATAGGATCGCACGGACACACCCGGGATGGAGCGACTGGCTGTTCATCGGTGGCAGTACGGCAGGCCATGATGAACGCTCGTTGATGCGAGTGTACGTGGCTTTGTGGGCGATGTCAACGCTCGTGGGTCCGTGGCGGAGATCTTCACATGATGGCTCCTGGCTCGCCTTGGGAACGCGGCAAAGCGCTGGCAGACTACACCATCCCCATTCCTGGCCCATTCTATGCCGTTGCACATCGCGCAGTCGTCCCCCTCTAGGGATAATGACATCTGTTGCTATCTATGACATCATCATCGTCGGCAGCGGCATGTCAGGGTTCGCAGCCGCCTTTGACTTGCAGCACCAGCGGCCTGGCACACGTGTGCTCATACTTGACGGCAACCCGGTTTTTGGTGGGAATGCGGGCGCGATGATGCCGCTCCTCTCCCTGTCACGGCTGCTACCGGTGGCGCCTATGCCGTCAATCCCTATGCCGATTTTCTCGAAGAAATCTATGGCGTGACTGGTAGTGATTGGGCTGCCAATGATGTGCCGGCTCCGTTTTACTCCTATTTTTTTGATCATGAGACGCCCTATGCGCTGCCCGGCGCTCATAGTTGGACACTCGATGTGTATGGCGATGGACTAAGCAATATGCCGTATCCACAGCATATTCTTCGAGATCCTCGTCGTGCTAGAGACAATTTTCTCCAGTGGTACGACCGTACCGGCAGCCCCACCGATCCGGCTGACGAGAGCGATCCAAGGTTCGACTACTTGGCCCAGATGACACTCCATGAGTACTTAACCCAACAGGAACATTTTCATCCTGCCGTGTCGGACTTCTACAGCAGATTTGCGGTTGATGCACTGGCGGCCACCAGCCAGCAGGTGAATGCCTATACCGCCATCGCCTTTCTTGGCGCTGAATATCATCCCATTTTTACGTTTCCCGGCGGTACATCCGGCATTGCCCGCCATCTCCTGCATTGGCTCATCCCTGCGGCCATTGATGGCTCGACCACGGCACAGCTGATGGCCAACCCCATTCGCATAGACCAGCTCGACAGGCCGGATCATCATGTGCGTGTGCGTCAGGGTGCCATGGTGCTGCGCACCGATACGAGCCCGCAGATGGCCTCTGTCGACTACTTTCGCGATGGTCATTTCTACCGCGCTGCCGCCAAGGCAGTTAGTAACGTGTCCTCTCGGAGAGAGTCCTCTACCCGTGGTCAAGTACGATGCCGGCTCAATGTTTGCCAGGTAGGGGATTTCCGGTGTAGGATGCGACCTGGGATACGAACGGGCCTGAGGTGTCAAGCGCGATCTACGAAGGAGGACAATGGTGACCCATTATGATGCCATCGTGCTTGGAGTTGGAGGCATGGGGAGCTCGGCGCTGTACCATCTGGCCCGGCGGGGCCTGCGTGTTCTCGGCATCGAACGCTATAACATCCCGCATGAAATGGGGTCCTCGCACGGCTTGACCCGGATTATCCGCCTCGCTTACTACGAACACCCCTCCTATGTGCCGCTGCTCAGACGGGCGTACGAGCTCTGGCGACAGTTGGAGCATACGGTGCAAGAGCGCCTGCTCATCATCACCGGCTCCATTGATGCTTCACCCGAGGATGGGGAGGTCTTTACAGGCTCCAAAGCCTCCTGCGACATCCACCATCTCCCCCATGAAGTCCTCGATCATCGCGAGCTCAAAGCACGTTTTCCGGGCTATGGTTTGCCCCCAGACATCATGGCATTGTATCAACCCGAGGGCGGTTTTTTGCTCTCAGAGCGCTGTATCGTCGCACATGTCATGGCGGCACAGGAATTGGGAGCAGAAGTGCATGGTCAGGAGCACGTCACAGGGTGGGAAGCAAAGGGGCAGGGCATAGAGGTATACACCGACCGCGGGCACTACGGCTCGGACAAATTGGTCATCTGCGCCGGCTCCTGGGGCGCAAAGCTCGTTCCTGAACTGGACACCCTGGCGGTACCCGAACGCCAGGTATTGGGTTGGTTTCAGCCGATGCAGCCCGTTCTGTTCCGTGTGCCTGCCTTCCCGGTCTTCAACATGGCGGTGGAGGAAGGCCGCTATTATGGGTTTCCAATCTACGGCATCCCCGGCTTCAAGGTGGGACGCTACCATCATCTGGAGCAGCGTGTGGACCCCGACCAGATGGATCGTGACACACACCGTGAGGACGAGGACGTGTTACGCCACTTCACGGCACGGTATTTCCCGGATGCCGCGGGGCCAACGATGTCGCTCAAAACCTGCCTCTTCACCAACACTCCAGACGAGCATTTCATCCTCGACCTGCATCCAACGTTTCCACAGGTCTGTATCGCCGCCGGGTTCTCCGGGCATGGGTTCAAGTTCTGCAGTGTCGTGGGGGAAATCATGGCCGACCTGGCGCAGACTGGCCGCAGTCCGCATCATCTGGATCTCTTTCGCCTGCGGCGCTTTCAGGAGGCATCGCCTGCCCCGAATGAGCGCAGGTGACAGAACATATTGTCACGGCCCACCTCCTGGAGTAGAGTAGGCCCATTCTCATTTCCCCTTCATTGGACACGCGTTCGCCCTCGAAGCATGGAGAACGGGTCACACAGGAGGACTGGACTGATGGCCTTGAACGTCAAGTATCTGTATGTGGTGATGATGGATGTCGAACCCGACAAAGAGGATCTGTTCAACAAGACTTATGACGAGGAGCACATCCCTATCCTGACAAAAGTCCCTGGAGTCATTAGCGCTGCACGCTACAAGACCTCGGATGAGGGAGTAGCCCGCTATTTAGCGATCTATGAGCTTGAGAGTCCTGATGTGCCGCATAGCGAGGCATTTCAGAAGGCATCGGACAGCGGAGAGTGGCCTACCAAGGTGCGGCCATTTTGCAAAAACCGTTCACGAATCGTCTATACGCAGATCTTACCGCCACCAGAGAAGTAGCAGATCCCTCTTGGCGGTCGGAACGGCTGTGAAGCGATTGCTAACGTTCAAAGGTGACCTGGCTCCTGTTGGTGATCGACGGTCACTTTGAAGTGCCGCAGGAATGTCATGCCGAGGAGCCCCATAGGCATGTGACCATCGATGTCGATGGCGACCTCGACGTCGCGTGCTTCGGCTGTACCGACGCGTAGCGACTGCAGCGTGGCAATTGGGAGCCTGACCACCCCCCCGGCAGTGGTGAATTCTTGCGTTGGTAAGTGATTCAGTGAAGTCAGCCGGAGGTCGCTAGCCACTTGTTTCGTCAGGACTGTGAAATCAGCTCCGGTATCGAGCAGCATCGGTGCGGTCAGGCGCCGATTGAGCAGCACGTCGATGACGACCGTCCCGCCGGGTTTGGTGGGGGTCATCTTGACCCTTCCAGGCGCAGATATGGGTGGGTCACCTGGCGCCGGAACCTGGCCTGGCACGCTTGGTTGATAGACCTTGAACTCTTGCAGGGTCCCCTTGGACTTTGGTGGTGTGTCGGTGAGATGGACACGCCCCTGTTCATCGACCCAGCGGTACATCTCGCCGGAGATCGCCGGGGGAGTGATCGAGACGTATCCAACCAGGAGTGCCCCCAGAGAACTCCAGATGACTAATCTTGTGAACGAATGAAGTTTGGTATGTATCATTGGCATGTTCCTATTGTCACTCTTACACGTAGATCGGCTGGGTACCGCAGCGCAAACAGTTAGATGAAAGACCACGGAGCCTCATTGTGGTTGCCCTGACACCCATAACCGATCGGCTTCTTCGAGCACAATGTGAGGGAGATGGGCAGGGAGAGGGCCATTGGGCAATGAAGGTATGGGGTGCAGGCGTAGGATGAAGCATCGATGACGACGAGAGACAACCACCGACACGTACGTTATCGCTTTCTCCTGAGCCCGTTTATATGCTACGTGCTGTTGGCCGCTGGCCTCTGCTTCTGGGCTTGGCATGCAGCAGAGCTTCCTGAGGTCGCGAAGCCGGCATTGATGGCTGGGGGCCTGCTCGCCTGGACGCTCATCGAGTATCTCCTGCATCGCTTTCTGCTGCACTATCGCCCTCAAGCACCCGCGCTCCTGTCGGTCGTCGAAAAGTTGCACCTGGGACACCATAGAGATCCACAGGACGAAGTCAAAATCACGGTGCCCATATCTGGCAGCCTGCCGATCGCTGGCGGGTTGCTGGTGTTGTTTCGACTCACGGCTGGTAGCTGGGAAGTGGCGGCGCTGCTCATGACGGGGAGCGTTGCGGGCTATCTGTATTACGAAGCGGTGCATTTCTGGATTCACTGTGGTAGCCGTGGCGGGCGCTGGCTGGGACAGCGGCGCACTAATCACTTTTTTCACCACTTCAAGGACCAGACGCGCTGTTTTGGTGTCAGTACGCCGTTATGGGACCTAGGTACTGGGAACATACCGGGTGAAGTCGTGGCCGTAGACGTCATAGGTATATAAAGCTTCTGTCGAATGCTGCATAGTATGGTCAGAGAGATCAGTATAGGGAAGGGATGGCATGATGAGTGACGGACGGCTTCCATTGCAAGGCATTCGGGTGTTGGAGTTGGCACAGATCCTCGCTGGTCCGTTCTGTGGCGCCCTGATGGCCGAGTTCGGGGCTGAGGTCATCAAGGTCGAGATGCCCGGACGCGGCGACGATATCCGCCGCATGGGGCCGGCAGAGCAGAATGTAGGCTACTGGTGGGCGGTGGATAACCGCAATAAGAAGGTGATGACGTTGGATCTGCATCACCCGAAAGGCCAGGAGATCGTCCGTCGGCTCGTGCCCCTCGTCGATGTGGTCACGGAGAACTTTCGGCCCGGGACCCTGGAGCGCTGGCACGTGGGCTGGGAGGATCTGAGTCGCATTAACCCACGCCTGGTGATGGCACGCATCACCACCTTCGGACAAACGGGACCCTGGCGCAATGGCCCAGGCTTTGCGGCCATCGGGTCTGCCTTTGGCGGCACCTGGTACATCAACGGCCCGGCTGATCGGCCCCCCTCCCGGCCGACCCCAGTCTACCCCGACTACATGACCGGTTTGTTCACCGCCTTCGGAGTCTTGGTGGCACTGCGCCATCGCGACGCCACGGGCGAGGGGCAATGGATCGACGCCGCCCTGTACGAATCGACCTTTCGCACCCTGGAGTATACCGCAGCCTGGTATGGGCGGCAGGGTGTGGTGCGGGAGCGCGGTGGATTGCAACAAATCGGCTGGCCCGGGGGCGCCTGTCAGACGAAGGATGGCCGCTGGGTGGCCTACACGGCACCGGCGCAGCACCTCTTCGAACGCGTCTGCAAAATGCTCGGACAGCCGGACCTACCCCGGGACGAACGCTATGCCACGCCCGAGGCCCGAGGGCAACACATGCGCGTTTTTGCGCAAGAGGTCGAGTGCTGGTTTGCGTTGCATACCTATGAGGAGGCATCCAAAGCCTTGGAGGAGCATCAGGTGCCATACTCGCCCATCATGAGCATGGCCGACATCTTCGTCGAGCCGCACTACCGGGAGCGCGACATGATCATCGACGTCCCCGAGTCGACCCTCGGCACGCTGCCACAACCCGG
This sequence comes from uncultured Nitrospinota bacterium, assembly GCA_963707985.1. GTDB lineage: Bacteria > Tectomicrobia > Entotheonellia > J063 > CAVPRW01 > CAVPRW01. The sequence goes on from CAVPRW010000005.1 coordinate 133,275, forward strand.
CGTCGTGCCCAAGCTGTCTCGCACCCCTGGCCGCGTCACGCATGCCGGTCCACCGCTGGGCCAGGATACTGAGGAAATTCTCTCGGAGCTGCTGCACATGCCACCAGCGGAGATTGCCGAATTGCGAAAAGAGAGGGTGATTTAACAGAGGTGGAACATGTAGGAGTTTTCTGGAAAAACCCACACCCCATCACTGCTAGGATAGACTTTGCCCACAGTATTTCTTGGACTTCAGACCGCTCCCTATGTCATTGAAGCGCTCATCCAGCAGGCTATAGACTTTAAGAGAAAGATTTTCTGAAGAGGGGTTGACGGGCCGCCACACATCGGGACAATACCTACCAAAGAAACATCACTCCCATGTTGTCTTTGGAGGAATGCCCGATGTGCAGTGTCCGTTTTACCCTCACCACGTACTCCCGCAAAGCCGTGGCACGCCAGCTGAAGACGGCCCAGCAACAGGGCCGCTTACGCCAGGTCAAGTCTTGCCTCGCCCTCCTCGCCGTTGGGGACGGCCGGAGTTTGGCAGAGGTCGCTGAGGTCTTGCGCGTGCATGAGAAGACCGTCGCCACCTGGGTACAGGGGTTCTGTTGCGAGGGGATTCACGGCGCCCCGCGCCAGCAGCCCACAGGCCGCCCGCCCAAACTGACCCCGACGCCAAAAGCCGCCCTCGCCACCCTCATGGATGAGGGGCCGCTGCAGGCTGGGTTTAGCAGCGCCTGCTGGCGCTCGCCCCTGATCCAACAGCTGATTTATGACCGCTTCGGCGTCTTCTACAACATCTTCTCCATCGCCCAATGACTCAAGAACCTCGGCTTTCGCTACCAGAAAGCGGCGTTTGTCTCCGCTCATCTGAACGAAGCGCAGCGCCACGCGTGGTGTACTACCACCTGGCCCCAGATACTGGGATTGGCAACAGCGCAACACGCCTTGCTGCTGTTTGGCGATGAGGCCTCCTTCCCGCCATGGGGGACGCTCTCGTACACCTGGGCCCGACGGGGCCACCAGCCGCTGGTCAAGACGTCCGGCAAACGCACAGGCGACAAAGTGTTCGGCGTGATCGAGTACTTCACCGGACAGCTCTGGTATCAAGGCCAGGAAGGACGGCTCAACTCTGAGGCGTACATCACCTTTCTCACACACGTGTTGGAACAGACCATGCCACCCATCATCCTGATTCAGGATGGGGCCCGGTATCACACGTCGGCTGCCATGCAGCGCTTCTTCGCCCTGCATGCCGAGCGCTTGATGGTCTTCCAGTTGCCGAGCGACTCACCGGATGACCATCCGCTTGAGAAGCTCTGGAAGAACGTGAAAACAGAAGGCACGCATCTGCACTACTTCCCCACCTTCGAAGCGCTCACGGACACAGTCGAGCACGCGCTGCTGAAGTTTGCCAATACGCCGGCAGAGATTCTCTCGCTGTGCAGTCTACCGACAGAAATGACCATGGCGGCTTAAGCGCCCCTGGCCAGAAAATCTTTTTCTTGAAAGCTATATATGGAACTATCTATGAACCTCAGTACCCTGCAACGGCGAGTGACCAGCGGTGAAGGGCCAACGCTTGAGTTCAAGCGTTCGACGGGAGAGCTGCGTGAAGCGTTGCAGACTGTATGTGCATTCCTGAATGGCGACGGCGGAACTGTGATCTTGGGGGTGAGGTCAGATGGAAGATTAATTGGGCAAGAGGTGTCAGATCAGACCTTGCGCGACCTTGCCCAGGCCTTCAGTGGCTTTGAGCCGCCCGCTCACATCGCCATCGAGCGTATTCAGTTGGGTGCGGGTCGTGAGGTGCTCACACTCCATGTTGACAAACTGCCCGACACGATTCCTTTCACCTTCGAGGGACGTGCATACGAGCCTATCCAAAGCTCAACTAGGCGAATGTCACAGAGGCAATATGAGCAACTCCTATTGGTGCGTGCTCACAGCAGGCATCGTTGGGAAAATCGAGAGGCAGAGGGGACCACCCTTCGGGATCTCAATCGAGAGGGGGTCTTCCGGGCGATAGACTCGGCGCGAGCTGCGGGAAGACTGGTCGAGCCGGTAGGGAGAGACCTTTTCTGGAAGAGGCGCTGCTCTTTTGTCAGCGCCATCTGCCACTGCCAGGCCGAATAGAACCCGGCAGCCTTGAACGTGTGGACCGGCCACTGATTCCCCCTGATGCGCTACGGGAGATCTTAGTCAATGCCTTAATCCACAGAGATTACACCATTGCAGGTGGTACGGTGGCACTGGCAATCTTCGATGACCGTGTCGAGGTCTGGAGCGCTGGACGGCTCTCCTCAGGGATTACCCTCGATGATCTGTCGCGGGAACACGATTCAATTCAACGTAATCCGCTCATTGCGGACGTGTTTTATCGTGCAGGACTCATCGAAAAGTGGGAACGCGGCACCAATCGTGTGATTGTCCAATGTGCACAGGCTGGTATTGCGTCCCCGGAATTCCGGGAGCTCGCCGGTTCCACAGTAGTAACGTTCCGTGTGCAAGTGGGGTTTATCCCCTAAGTCACTCCCCAAGTCACTATATCTGAATCCCTGCCGCCTTCAAGCGGCTCGTGAAGTCGAGGCTGGTAAACTGCGCCCCCTGATCACGGTTGAACATCTCGGGCTGGGCTTCCTCCAAAGCCCGCTCCGAGGCCTCCACGCCAAACCCGACCTCCAGTGTGATGGACACCGCCCACGACCCCACGTACCGGCTGAACCAATCGAGCACGGCCACCACATAGATGAATCCCGAACGCAGCCGGATAGATGTGATGTCTGTACTCCAGACGTGAGTCACCCGCGTGATCGACAGCCCGCGCAGCACATACGGAGATACCCGCTGCCCGGGGGCACGCGGGCTGGTGCACGGCTTAGGATAGATGGCCTCGAGACTCATCACCCGCATCAGTCGCGCGACGCGCTTGGGATGCACCGCCTGTTCCTGGGTCTTGAACCAGGCCGTCATGCGACGTACGCCGTAAAAGGGCGTCCGCGTGTACTGCTCATCCCACAAGCGCATCAGTTGCCGGTTCTCCTCGCTCCCGCCGGTTGGCTGATCGTACCAACTGGCTCGTGGCAGCCCCACGAGCTGACACTGCCGGGCTATGCTGATCCGGGGCTGCGCCGGCTCGATCAGGCCGCGCTTGGCCTCAGTGGGCCACTCCAACTGTTTTTTTGAGCCAGGCCAGCTCGACCTGGAGTTGGCCGATTGGCTGGTACAGCTGCGCCTTCCAGGCTTCCTCGGCCTGCGCCCGCTTCCCAGGCCGCGCAGCGAAGAGACGGGGGCCTTCGATTTGCCAAGGCTTCTTCCACAGCGCGATCGGGGTCGGATGCACCCCATATTCGCCCGCAAGCTCGTTGATGGTCTTTTCCTCTGTGAGCGCTTCAAACGCCATCCTGGCCTTGAATTCTGCACTGTATCGCTTCCGCTGCGTCGTCATCTCCTCCTCCTCTCACCCTCCTCGACACAACCATTCTATCTTAACCACCTGTCTAGTTTTCGGGGTACACTATACGATGTACCTCTTGGTCAAATTGAGCAGGCCAAGACGACCATCGATGCTGTGCCGAAACAGCATCCTTTCGAAATCAAATACCTTGAAATGCAGAAAGTTCCGTGGGAGTCGTGCGCATTAGTTTTAGACTCTGCAGAGCGGAAAGAACATTTATTACAGGGCTTAGCTGATACGGTATAGCATCTCTAAAAGACCACATGTCTTCATAAGCATGCAACTTCGACGCTAACACCCCACCAAGGCAATATACCTTAGCATTGCCACTCTAGACCCTACGGCCAGCCTTTCTCCCTCGACGAGTTTCTCAGGATCATTGATCCTCAAAAAAGGTGGTTCGACTAACTTAATGCCATTCGGGTTATATCGCGCTTCAGGCAGGGCTGATGATGCTCCCTGGAGCAGCGGCCATGGGGATCGCTGGTGCTGGTGGGGCGGGTTGCCAAGCGGTAGCGCCCCAGTGCTGATTAGCCCCTCACCCCAACTGGCGACCGGAACAGATCGGCGATCCGGCAACGAAAGCCGGGGAGCAGTATCTTCGCTCACCAGATCATCCGCTTCCGTCAAAATGGTCGTGTGTATCGGCGAAGAGTAGATCGTGATGGTTTTGTGCTCCGAAGAGATTAACCACACCTGTCGCACCCCGCTAGCCAAGTACTCTTCGACCTTGCTGATGACCTTTTCGTAGAGGTCATACGGCGAAATAATTTCTACCGCTAGATCAGGAGGCATCGGCCAGATGCCTTCAGGTTCACCTTCCACCGGGAAGCGTGAGGCAGCCACAAAGGCGACATCGGGAATCCGCTGGTTCTCCCCAATCTGAAACGTTGCGTCCGGGCCATAGATGCCACCCAATTGATGCACTTCGACGTGGCTTACGAGCCGCGCAATCAGACGTGTCCCTATCCCGCTGTGTCGCGCTCCCCCCATGGTTTTTGCCTCTGGTTGCCCGGCGACGATCTCGTATGCTTTGTCAGAGTCCAGGTCAAGACTGATGGTGCTCGCCATACCTGGAGTTTCCTCTCTCGCCATTATCTTATCTCCTTTACCGTCCTTTCCACTGCGGCCTGCGCTTCTCGGCAAAGGCGCGTGGACCCTCCTTCGAATCCTCCGTGCGCAACAGTTGGTCGTAGATATGACGGGTGAGGGCCGCCAGTGCGGGCTCGCTCATATCCAGTCCCCGATATGCCAACTCCTTGAAGTAGCGCACCGACAATGGGGCATTCTCGGTGATCTGCCGCGCCAAGGCTTTGGCTTCTTCCATGAGCCGTTCTTTGGGGACCACGTGGTTTACAAAGCCGATCTCATAGGCGCGTTGAGCAGTGATGGGCTTGGCGGTCATGACCAATTCCAGGGCGGCGGCCACGGGAATGAGCTTGGGGAGCGCCGTGGCGAACGGCGGCAGTAGGCTCCACTTGGCCTCGGTAATCCCCATCATCGCGTCCTCGGCCGCAATGCGTAGATCGCAGATCTGCGCGATGGCCCAGCCACCAGCCATGGCATAACCGTTAATAGCAGCGATCATCGGCTTCCATGTCTGCTCGAACCAAGCCAGGCCATCAGCCCCCATGCTATCACTGGCGCGCGCCTGCACGCCAGCGGCATTATCGGCGGCGCGCTCCTTCAGGTCCCGTCCGGCGCAGAAGGCACGCCCTGCCCCGGTAATGATGGCCACCCGCGCCTGGTCATCGCGGTCGAAGCGCACGATCGCGTCATTCAATTCTCGCCTGAGCTGGCGGTTAATCGAGTTCAACGCTTCCGGTCGGTTCAAGGTCATGGTGACGATCCCATCGTCTTGCTCATAAAGCACTGCTGCTGTCATATCATCCCTCGCATGCACGCTATCGACACCTGACGTGTCGGCCTCGAAGATGTGTCCGACATTGCGCCAAAACTCCCGCTACCACCTGCGACGGCCATTGTATAATGAGGCCTAGGTGCGTACAAGGTCATATTCATGCCAAGGAGAAAGGCAAGGTAGGTTTCTCTGTGGCGGCTGGACGTTCGAGATGCCGTGACATAGGGTCATTGAGACCGGCGCTGCAGCGTTGCCAGAAGCGGCACGCTGGCTCGGAGGGAAGAAAGCGTATGGATAAAGCCTTAGACGATATTACCGTGCTCGATCTGGGTCAAGTCATCGCCATGCCATACTGTACCATGCTACTCGCCGATCTTGGGGCACGAGTCATCAAGGTGGAGTCCCGGGAGCAGGGGCAAGAACGCCTGTCTCTTGGCATCAAACGGGTACGTAACGGTGTGGAGGAGCGCGTACCAGTGTATCAGTATCGTGAGCGCAATAAGCAAGCGGTTACGCTGAATTTGAAACACGCACAAGGAGTCGAGCTGTTCAAGGATCTGGTCAGACGTGCGGATGTGGTCGCGGAGAATTTTAGCGTCGGCACCATGGATCGCCTCGGCCTCGGCTATGAGACCTTGCAACAGGTGAATCCGCGCCTCATCTATGCCTCGATCACGGCATTCGGTCAATATGGCCCGTATGCGCACTGGCGGGGCTATGACATTCTGGCCCAGGCGCTGAGCGGCTATATGAGCATCACTGGGTTTCCCGACAGCCCGCCGACACGCTCCGGGCAGTCGATTTCCGATTACTACGCCGGTATGCTGTGCGCCTTCAGTATCGTGTCAGCCCTGCATTATCGCGACCGCACGGGCAAAGGGCAGCACATCGACATGGCTTTGCTCGACAGTCTGATTACGGCTCTGGATAATCTGGGCGAACGGTATACAGTGGGTGGGGAAATCTTGACGCGTAAGGGGAACATCTCGTTCGCCGGCTCCAGCTCAGGCGTCTATCCGACCCTCGATGGGCATGTGGCGGTCGCTGCCGGAACAAGTAATCTGGTCTGGCGGCGGTTCTGCCACATCATCGGTAAGCCTGAGCTGGCAGATGATCCGAAGTTCGCCACCACCGCGGCCCGGCGCACCTATCAAGCAGATACAGCCGCGATTATCCAGGGGTGGACCAGTCAGCGCCGCAAAGCCGAGGTGGTGAGCACGCTAGCGGAGGGTGGCGTACCTGCGGCCCCGGTGAATAATGTGGCAGAGATGGTGGCAGATCCACAGGTCCAGGCCAGAGAGATGCTGGTCGAGCTTGAACATCCCGTCTACGGCCCGGTGAAGATCACCGGCACGCCGCTGAAATTGTCGGAGACGCCGGGCAAGGTTGAGCATCTTGCCCCACTCCCTGGCGAACACAATGAAGAGATTTTCGTTGGGCTGTTAGGGCATTCACATCAGGACCTCGACCGCTGGCAGGAACATGGCGTGATCTAGGCGGGAACTGGGACAGCTTTACATGCGGCGTGCTCGCTGCCAAATCCCCCCTCGCCCTTTGCGAAGGGGGGATTGTCTTGCAGGAGGTGGGAGCCAGGCCAAGTATCAATCTCCTGGGGTTCGATTTAGACAGCGGATAGCAATCCAGCGTTCCTCGCCCAACGGTATTTGGCGCCGAGGCCAGCCACCGGCTTCTCGGTCTCGTAGGGATAGGCTAGGATGCGGTGATCCAGCAAGTGACGTGCCGCGACTTCGACGGCAACATCACCGACGAGTGAGGCCACGATGGGTTTGTCGATGCCTTGGCGCCTGGCTTCTTCCACCACATCCACCAGCAGGTTGGCAAAGATCATCGGTGGCGTAATAATGGTATGCCAGTAGCCCAAGATCACCGCATGGACACGCGGCTCATATAAGGCCAGGTTAATCGTTTTGCGATACGTCTCCGGGGGCTCGCCGCCAGTGATGTCGACCGGATTGCCCGCGGCACCGAAGGGTGGGATGAACTGACGAAAGGCCTGATCCAGGTCGGGCGGCATAGACATGAGTCGTAGCCCATGATCCACACAGGCATCCGATAGCAATACCCCTGATCCCCCCGCCCCAGTAACGATGAGGACATTTTCGCCGGTCGGTGTCGGCAGCATCTGGAGGGCTTTGGCGAACTCTAGCATCTCGTTGAGGTGTCGGGCGCGAATCACGCCAGCCTGACGTAATACCCCATCATAGATACGATCGTTTCCCGCCAGGGCCCCTGTGTGCGATTTGGCGGCCCTCGCCCCCATATCGGTACGTCCGGCCTTCAGCACCACCACCGGTTTCTGCTTGGTGACACGCTGCGCCACCTCGGCAAACGCCCGCCCATCCTTGAGGTCTTCGACATGCATGGCCACCACCTGGGTATTGGGGTCCTCTTCAAAGAACGTCAGTAGATCATCTTCGTCGATGTCTGATTTGTTGCCCAAGCCGATGATCGCCGATACTCCCATCTTGTTCGAACGACTGAAGCCGATGATCGCCATCCCGACGCCACCACTCTGCGATGTCAGTGCCACCGAGCCTTTTTCGTTGTATGGTGTGCAGAACGTGGCGCAGAGGTTTTGCGGCGTATAATAAAAACCGTAGATGTTCGGTCCCATCAAACGAATACTGTGCTTTCGCGCCACATCGACGACTTCCTGCTGCAGCTGGGATTCACCCACCTCAGCAAATCCTGAAGGGATGAGGATCGCCCCGCCTACCCCTTTCTCACCACACTCCTCCAACACATGTGCGACCAGGTGGGCCGGGATACAGAAGATGGCGATGTCTACTGGACCCGGGATCTCCTTGACGCTACGGAAGCACGGCCGCCCGAGGATGACATCGGCTCTGGGATTGATTGGGTAGAGCTGCCCCTGATAGCCGCCATTGATGATGTTGTCCATGACCGCATAGCCGATCTTGCCTGCCTCGGGGGAAGCCCCAATGACAGCGATAGCATCCGGCATCAGAATGCGTCGCATAGTCGCGCGCATCTCCGACGCCTGATACCTGGGCAGCTGAGGGTGGGCGGTCGGATCGAGGACCAACCGTGCGTCAACGGCGACGGCGCCTTTGGCACTGGCCATGACCGGGTTGAGGTCTATTTCGCTGATCTCGGGGAAGTCCGCCGCCAATTGGGATACCCTGACGATCAAGTCCGCTAGCGCCTCCCGATTGGCTGGCGGTAACCCGCGAACGCCGCGCAGAAGCGCCGCACCGCGGACGTCGTCGAGCATCCGGAGTGCTTCGCCTGGAGTCGTCGGTGCCAGACGGAAGGTTGTATCCTGCAGCGTCTCGACGAAGATCCCACCCAAGCCGAACATGACCACGGGGCCGAAGGCCGGATCGCGGATCATGCCAACGATCACTTCGCTGCCGCCTGTGACCATTTGTTGGACCTGCACACCGGTTATTTGTGCCTCCGACCGATAATTCCAGGCATTAGCGGTAATCGTCCGATAGGCTTGTCGAACCTCGCGGGTATTGCTCAAGGCGAGTAGGACACCACCGGCCTCAGTCTTGTGGATGATGTCGGGAGAGACGATTTTCATGGCCACCGGGAAGCCAAGCTCCCGAGCCAGGCGAGTGGCCTCCTCAATCGATCGCGCCAGGCCTTCTTTCGGCACCGGCACGCCATAGGCTTCGCAGACTTCTCGTGCTTCAGGAGCGCTCAAAACGGTCTGTCCTGCTGCCTTGGCCCCTTCGAACACCGCTTGTACCCGCGCTTGATCTCCGCTCATCAGCTCTCCTCCCTCATCGGTGCGGCACCTTCACCTTTCATAGCGCTCATCATCCCTCGCCAACGTCTGGCTGAGACGTGGTGTGTGGCCTCCTCCGCCGAAGCCGCCCCATGCTCAGCAACCGGGGTGTCCAGCGTTTGCATTCCAACCGTTTGGCGGAGGAACGTTGCCTGAGTGTTTCAAAGCCGTAGTTGTGCTGGGAGCTGTCTGGGCAATGTGGGGCCGACAGGGGCTTAGGAAGGCTCCTTGCCCCGTCGGCCGGGAGGATCATTGGCGCGTGAAGTCGACCCCGGTCTCGGCATCAAACAGATGGAACCGGCCCATATCGAAGTAGACTGCGATCTCTTGCATTGGCCGTGCAGTCGTCGTGGGATCCAGGCGTCCTACAAACGTGTGGTCTCCGGCGCTGAGCTCGACAATCACTTCCGATCCCAAAGGTTCCACCACATTGACCTTGGCCGGGACGCGTTCTTGCTGGTGTTCTCCTGCCTCTTCCCGATCGGAGATGTTTTCCGGTCGGATGCCGAAGACCACCCGCTGATTTACGTGATTGCCGAACCGATTGATCTGGCTCTTGGGTAATTTCAACAGAAACTTGCCAAGATCGACGAACAGGTCAGAGTTCTGCGCTGTCAGCTTACCCTGGAAGAAGTTCATGGCTGGACTGCCAATGAAGCCAGCGACGAACATATTGACCGGGTGGTCGTATACCTCCATGGGGGCGCCAACCTGCTGGATCTCCCCATTGTTCATGATAACGATGCGGTCGCCCATCGTCATGGCTTCGACCTGATCGTGTGTCACATAGATCATCGTAGCCTCCAGCTGATAATGAAGTTTGATCAGCTCGCTACGCATCTGCACACGTAATTTGGCATCCAGGTTACTCAGCGGCTCATCGAAGAGGAAGACCTCGGGTTGGCGGACGATAGCACGTCCAACCGCCACCCGCTGCCGTTGTCCGCCCGACAGCTGGCGGGGTTTGCGGTTCAGGAGTTCTTCAATGCCCAGAATCCTCGCAGCCTCGCGGACACGCCGATCGATCTCAGGCTTAGGAGTACGCCGGAGCTTGAGCCCGAAGGCCATGTTTTTATAGACGTCCATATGCGGATACAGGGCGTAGTTCTGGAACACCATCGCAATGTTACGGTCCTTGGGAGGCACATCGTTCACCACGCGGTTGCCGATCAGGATCGTCCCATCGCTGGTTTCTTCCAAACCTGCAATCATACGGAGCGTGGTCGTCTTGCCACATCCGGATGGTCCGACGAAGACCACAAATTCTTTATCGGGAATGTCCAGATTGATCTGGTTCACCGCAGTGACTTTGTCGAAGCGTTTGCTAAGCTCTTGGAGTGTCACACTGGCCATACCACCGTCTCCCTCTTATACTCACACACTCACTTGATCGCCCCCTGAGTGAGGCCAGAGACGTAATAATCCATAAACACTACATAGACAAGCACGATGGGGATCGAACCCAGGACGGCTCCAGCCATCAGGGCACCCCAGTAAAAAATGTCTCCCCGGATCAGCTCCGCCGTCACGCCCACCGTGGTGGTCTTCTGTGCCGTCGATGAGATGAACGTCAAGGCGTAGATGAACTCATTCCAGGAGATCGTAAAGGCGAAGAGCACTGCGCATACGATGCCAGGGATTGCCACCGGTAGCACAATCCTGATGAGTGCCTGGAAGCGCGTGCAGCCATCCACCATGGCACACTCCTCGATTTCCTGAGGAATGGTACGGAAGTATCCAAGCAATAACCAGGTGCAGAAGGGCACCAGGAAGGTGGGGTAGGTCAAGATCAGGGCCCACACGCTATCAGCCAAACCAAGCCGGTTCACGACCTGCGCCAGCGGCAAAAAGAGCAGGGTGGTCGGGACCAGATAGGTCATGAACACTGCAGTGCCGAAGCTGGCTGCGCCGCGGAACCGCAAACGCGCCAGGCTGTATGCCGCTAGAATAGCGATGACGATGGAAATCGTCGTCGCCAGCACGCTGACCAAGACGCTGTTGAAGAGCCAGGTGAGGAATGGGGTATCGTGCAGCAGCAGTTGATAATGCTCGAGGGTTGGTCCACCACTGTAGTCCGGATGTGTCGAGGATAGCTGGATAATGAAGGGATTCGCGTTCAGATTATAGAGCTCCCCATCGGCTTTGAAGGAGGTGATCACCATGAAGTAGAAGGGGAACAACGCAAAGAGGATGAATGGTGCCAAGGGAATATGCAAGGTCAAGAGCTGGCCGAGGAAGTGTCGCGTCCGTGGCTGCATGACCTACTCCTTGCGCACGAAGCGTAGCTGGAAGTACACGATCAGCGCCAGGATGGGGAACATGAAGAGCGACACGGCTGCCCCCTCGCTGATCTTCCCGGACTGTAGGCCAATCTGATTGGCCAGGGTGGCGAAGAGGTGCGTACTGTTGATCGGACCTCCCCGCGTCAGCACATAGACGATGTTGAAATCGCTGAAGGTAAAGATCGTCGAAAACAGCATCACGATGGCCAACACCGGCGTGAGCATCGGCACTGTGATGTACCAGAATCGCGCCCAGGCGCCGGCGCCGTCGGTCTTAGCCGCTTCATAAAGCTCTTGGGGGATGGCCACGAGGCCAGCAAGGATCGTGATGGCAAAAAACGGCAGGCCGCGCCAGATGTTGACAGTGATCACCGCAATTTTGGCGAGGGAGGATGTGCCCAACCAATTGGGCCCCCCCTGCACGATGCCGAGATGGATCAGGGTCCAGTTGAACACGCTGTAGAGGGAATCGAACATCCACCACCAACCCAGTGTGCTCAGGGCGGTTGGAATCACCCACGGTAGCAGAACTGCACCGCGTACCCACCTTTTGAAGCGGCCGGTTCGGAACAGGAGCAGCGCCAGTACCATGCCTAGAACCGTCTTCAAGATCACGGCACTGAACGTGATCGTAAACGAGTTCTGTAAGGTCTGGATGAACATCCCATCATGCAGCAAATGCCAATAATTCCGTAGTCCAACAAAAGATCCCGGCTGTCCCACCCAGCTATCGGTAACGCTGAAGTACAATGCCATACAGAAGGGCCATGCTACCAACACCCCCAGTAAGATGAAGGCTGGAGCGATGAGCGTATAGCCCAGCACGTGTTCGTGTTGGAAAAACAATGAGATCTTCTTTCCAAAGGAGTCTCGCGCGGGGGCACGCGCTGCCACGGTGGTCGCATACGACCGCGGCTTCTGTTCCAGTGCTCCTGTTGCCATATTATCCCCCTTTAGACACTTACTACTCACCGTTGTCGGGAATCTCCCAGAATTGAGCTGTAAGTATTCGATTTTTTGCGGCGATTATACGGACGCACTATAGCTATGTCAACATAAATCAAGGCATCGTTGGCTCGCGAGGGAAGCCTCGATCGGGGGGGCTATGCAAGTGGCGGCTGTACAGGCTCGCTCATACAACGAATGTACACATACAGGTCGCCTGGTGGTCCTCCTCGCCGACCGGGTTGTCCTTCCCCCTGAATGCGCAGCCTACTGCCGTCACGTACCCCGGCGGGCACATCAATGGTGAGCCTGCGCATCACAGGAAGTGCGCCCGTACCGGTGCAGCGTTGGCAAGGGTCGGTAACGACGACTCCCTCACCCTGGCACACCTCACAGAGAGACAGTGTCGACAACAGCCAGCCCGGGCGTCGTACCTCGCATGCTCCGCGACACTGCGGACACGGAAGCGGCGGTTTCCCTCCAGTCATACGACTGCCCAAACACTGCGGACACCAGCGCACATTAGCAACATCGAGGCGAGCTTCGCAGCCTTGCATACATGCTTGAGGGGCGAGGGAGAGGGTATACCGCAGGTCCTGACCCGGCTGGGGCTTGTGCGCCGCGATCTGCTCACGGGCGGCGAGCAGATGATCCACGGCCGCCACCATCCATTCTCGTACCGCACGCGTGCCGGGCGGGCGCCAGATGGGTGGTCCCCAGGCGCCCCAGCGATCGTAACGCGCACGTTGTTCCGGGTCTTTCAAAACGGTGTAGGCTTGATTGAGGCTGCGGAGAGACGCTTCAGCCTCGGCATTGTCGGGGTGCAAATCAGGATGGAAGTGTGTGGCCAGGCGATGGTAGGCCTGCTTGATTTCCTCAGGCCTAGCCTCTCGTCCGACGCCGAGGACGTGGTAATAATCAGGCTCCCCCAGGGGTGGCATCGCGTTCTGCCCTTCCTACGACCACCTTGGCCGGTCGTAAGAGGCGCTCATGCAACAGGTAGCCGTGCTGCACTTCCTCCACGATAAGGCCGTCGTCACTAGCCGGCACGCTGACGATATCCACCGCTTCATGGCGCGTCGGATCGAACGCGACCCCTTGCGTTTGCACCTCACGCACACCGACCTTGCCCAACGCTTCCTTGAGTTGCCGGAGCACCATGCTAACGCCCTCGGCAATCCGCGCGCTGCTGGGGGCTAAATCCTGTCCTGCGGCGTGCACGGCACGCTCAAGGTTGTCAAGCCCTGGCAAGAGCGCGATCACCAGGTCCGCCGTGGCATATTGTCGGGCCTCTTCATATTGTCGAGTCGTGCGTTTGCGATAATTATCGAAATCCGCCATCAGCCGGAGCAACTGCTCCCTTGTGGTGCCGTGTTCCTGGGTCTTTTGAGCAAGGGCGGCCTCTAGTTCCTGGACCACCACATCCGCCGGAGCGGGTTCTCCTGCAGCAGGGGCGACAACAGGGTCCACCATGGCTTCCGACGCGTCCTTGGACACCTCGAATGCGGACCCAGGTTCTTGTGCGGCCTCAGGTTGGTCGTCGCCGCTGTAGATTGGTATCTTCATAGAAGCTATCCCTTGCTCATCATACGCGTGAGGACGTTCGCCGTATACTCCACAATCGACATCATGCGAGGATATTCCATGCGCTTTGGGCCGATAATCCCCACCAGGCCAACAGGTTGGTCGCCCTCCTTGTAGATATGGGTGACCAAACTGCACTCCATCACGTCTTCGATCGCACTTTCGGAGCCGATGACGACGTTAACGCCGTCGGTCTCCAGACAACGATCGAGAATGCACAGTAACTTCTCTTTCTCTTCCAGAGTCCGCAACACTGCCCGCATGCGTTCCTGGTGTTGCGCAAACTCCGGTTGATCTATGATATGTGCTGTACCACCGACCCGCACTTCCCCAGGGTTGGCAAGCGGCGATTCTTCCGAGAAGGCTTTCTGACTCAGATCCATGGCCCGGCGTACCAGCAAATCATACTGAGCTCGCTCCTGGGCCATGAGTTGTGTCACCCGTCGACGAATCTCCGGGAGCGTTAGACCGGCGAATTCGCTGGCGACATAGCGGTTGATGATGTCCAACTGATCCTGGGTGAGATCCTCTTCGAGCTCGATAACCCGATTACTGATGAACCCCGACCGGGCCACAATGATTGCCAGCACCTGCTGCGAGCGCAACCGAATGAATTGCAGATGCGCTACGACCACGGCCGCCAGGCGTGGGAGCAGGACTAGCGCTGCCTGTTGCGTGAGGGAGGCAAGAATCTGCGAGGTCATCTCCATGAGATCCCCGACGTCGCGCGCTGGCGCAGCGTAATAGCTTTCGTCGATTCTCGCTACCTGTTCTTTGGGAAGGTTGGGAACTTGCCATAAGCTGTCAACGTAGAAACGATAGCCTTTATCGGTGGGGATGCGACCTGCCGAAATGTGCGGTTGCACCAGGTATCCCAACTCCTCCAAGCGCCCCATGACGTGGCGAATCGTTGCTGGACTGAGGGCCATGCGGTAGCCACGTGAGATCGTCCGTGAGGCTACGGGCTCCACGGTGGTGATATACACGTGCACGATTGCCTTTAATATGCGCTGTTCGCGTGAAGTCAGCATGGCTTCCATGCGCGCTTCCGGTCTCCCCCGAACTGAATGTGTACCGCTCGGCACCCATCGGATCTCTGGTACAGCTTATTGTAGCATTGACGGCCCAGCGCTTCAATCGCTCTTCACGGGCGAAACCTAGGGCAGCTCCTGCTTCCTAGGGAAGCCCGCTGTACGTTGATAGTAATGGTGGTGGCGCAGAAAGTCAATCCGGTGACGTGGAGCCAAGTCAAGGCGTTACGTCCAGGCGTATACACCGTCGGTTGGGTACTGAAATCAGTAGAAAAAAGGTGGTGCCTATGCTAGCATGCAGCCAATCTTTCAACGATGTAGGCAGGGCATGGATAGGCGTGACATGGGGTTTGAAGACATAGCCATCTCTGACCGAGTGAGGCGGATGCTATTGCGGACTATCCAGCACCACTGTCTGCCGCCGGCTTACCTGTTCGTCGGCCCCGCAGGGGTGGGCAAACGGACCACGGCTATGGCCCTCGCGAAGGCGCTTAATTGCCCAGTCCAAAACGGTGATGCGTGCGAGCGATGTGCGGTCTGCCGGCGCATCGAGCGCCATCTATACCCTGATATTCACCTGGTCGAACCCCAAGGGCAAGTCATAAAGATCGATCAAGTCCGACAGTTACGCGAGGTCTTGGCGCTACAAGCATATGAGGGGCGCGTGAAAGTGGCTATCCTCGACGATGTTGGTAAGTTGACGGTCGAGGCCGGGAACGCCCTGCTAAAAGTGCTCGAGGAGCCACCGGTTGAAACGTTGTTCGTGCTCATCTGCCAGCATCTGGGGAATCTCCCGGCGACCGTGACTTCCCGGGCACAGGTCGTGCGTTTCGGCCTGCTGGCGCATGAACAGGTCGTGGCATTGCTGCGGCAGCGCGGGTGCGAACCGGCAGCAGCCGAGCGTACCACCTGCCTCAGTGGTGATCGACCAGGAGTCGCCCTGGCACTCGATCTCCCCGCCACGCTAGCACGTCGTGCAGACGCCCTCCAGCTGTGGACTCAGGGGCGGACGGGCGATGCCTCCGTGCTGTTAACCAGTGCTGAGCAGTGGGCAAGACGCAAGACTGATCTGGACCTGCTCTTCGAGATGTTTCTGTCACTCATCCGTGATGTGGCGGTGTCCCGTGCAGGCGGGAGGGAGACCCTGCTCATGCACACAGATATCCGCGAGGCCCTATCACCCCTGGCGGCCGGGGTTCCATCCGCCACACTGTGGGAAGTGTTCGAGATCGTACACTCGACTCGGGAAGCCATCGCGCACAATGCCAATCCACAGCTTGCCTTTGAGGTGATGCTCTTCAAAATCGGAGACGCGTATGAGCGAGCTCGCCAACGTGATCGCCAGTGACAGTGATCCTTTCTCGCCTGACTCCCAGCTGTACGTCGTCGGCGTGCAGTTATCGAAGCGACTGGCGAGCAAGTCATCGAGCTATAGTGTTGAGGGGAAATGGCTGCGATTGGGGGACACGTGCGTGGTCGAGCATGGCGATGACTATGCACTTGGGAAAGTTTGGTTACCGCCGCGGCTGCCTGCACGTGCTCGCAGCCTTCCTAAGCCACGGGTCATTCGTAAAGCCTCCATTGAGGACCTCGACCTAGAGAAACGCCGCGAAACCTTGGAACAAGAAGCACAGGCCCATGCGGCGAGCGCCATTCGTAACCACGCCCTCCCCATGAAGCTAAGCAAAGTCGAGTACAGCTTCGATGGGCGTAAAGCAACGTTTTTCTTTACGGCGGAGGGACGGATCGATTTTCGGGAGCTGGTGCGGGATCTGGCGCATCGCCTTCGCATTCGCGTTGAGATGCGCCAGGTCGGTGTCAGGGACGAGGCAAGCCTCCTGGGGGGCGTGGGTGTTTGCGGTCGAGAGCTGTGCTGTAGCACGTGGCTCAAAGACCTCAAGCCGGTGTCGATCAAAGCCGCCAAACAACAGGGGCTCATGCTGAACCCCTCGAAGCTCTCGGGCTTGTGTGGCCGCCTCCGTTGCTGTCTCAACTACGAGCTGTCCGGGTATGGGGGGGGTAGTGGTGGCTGTGGCACCTGTCATTGTGGCAAGGGCGCCAAGTAGGCGTCTTGGAGAGGAGCTATGGCGCAGGAGAAGTTTTACCTTACGACCCCGATATATTACGTCAACGATGTCCCACACATCGGTCATGCCTATACCACCATCGCTGCGGATGTCCTGGCGCGGTATAAACGTCTGGCAGGCTATGAGGTGTTTTTTCTCACCGGCACTGATGAGCACGGCATCAAGATCGAACGCTCAGCCCGCGACCGTGGCATTTCGCCGCAGGAATGGACCGATACGATCTCGGATCACTTTCGGCACCTGTGGGCACGGCTGAATATTTCCTACGACGATTTCATCCGTACCAGCCAACCGCGCCATAAGGCAGTGGCTCAGGCAGTGTTCCAGAAGGCCTATGAGAAAGGCGACATTTATAAGGGCGTGTATGAGGGATGGTACTGTATCCCCGATGAGACCTTCTTGCTGGAATCCGAGGTCAAGGACGGCAAGTGCCCAATTTGTGGGCGACTGGTTGAATGGATCACCGAAGACGCCTATTTCTTCCGATTGTCACACTATCAGGATTGGATTCTCAATCATATCGAAAGCCATCCGACCTTCATTCAACCGGTATCACGCCGCAATGAGGTGCTGAGTTTTGTACGCGGTGGTCTGCGCGACCTCTGCGTCAGTCGCAGCACTTTCACCTGGGGGATCCCGGTGCCGTTCGATCCTAGTCAGGTGATCTATGTCTGGATCGATGCCCTCACCAACTACCTCACTGCCATCGGCTATGGAGTTGATGCGGAAACCTTTCAGAGGTTTTGGCCGGCGAATATTCACCTTATTGGCAAGGAGATCCTGCGTTTCCATGCAGTCATCTGGC
Source organism: uncultured Nitrospinota bacterium (assembly GCA_963707985.1). GTDB lineage: Bacteria > Tectomicrobia > Entotheonellia > J063 > CAVPRW01 > CAVPRW01. The sequence continues at coordinate 151,087 of CAVPRW010000005.1, forward strand.
CCATTCTGCTGCGCTCTGTAGATCTGCCGCCCCCGGAGCAGGTCTTCGCCCATGGCTGGTGGACAGCTGATGGCGAGAAGATGTCGAAATCAACGGGAAACGTCATTGATCCCGGCAAACTGGTGGAAGAACTAGCCCAGCACGCTGGTGCATCGCTGGATACTGCAGTGGATGCCATCCGTTATTTCGTGCTGCGGGAGGTCGCTTTTGGGCTCGACGGCGATTTCTCGCATGTGGCGTTGAGGCAGCGCTTTAACTCCGACCTCGCCAACGACTTGGGCAACTTGCTGAGCCGCACGCTGACCATGCTGCAGCGCTACTGCCAGGGGACTGTCCCGCAACCTACAGCCTCGGAGTCCGCGCCCAATGTGCTGGCGGAAGCCGCTGCCAAACTATTGCCGGACCTTGACCCCTTGCTCAATGAGTTAGCGTTTCATCGGGCGCTTGCGCGCCTGTGGGAGTATGTTCGGCTGGTGAATCGGTATATCGACGAGCAGGCGCCATGGGCGCTCGCACGGGATCCCGCTCAGCGTCGTGAGCTCGATACCGTCCTGTACAACCAGGTCGAGAGTCTGCGGATCATCGGCCTGTTGCTGTTTCCCTTTATGCCCCATACGGCTGCGTCGATGTGGCGCCAGTTAGGGATTCAGGATGAGATCGCAACGCAGCGCCTGGCGACGGGGATGGTGTGGCGAGGTACACGCCCTGGAACACTGATCCAGCCCGGCGAGCAACTGTTTCCACGCATCGATGCTGGTCGTCCGCTCGTCGTGGCTGCACCAACCGCCGAGGTTGCTGTCGAGTCACCGATGGAGGCTACGCCCGTGCAGGTGAGCTATGAAGACTTTCAAAAGCTGGACTTGCGGGTGGGACGTATTGTGACTGCTGAGCCTGTACCCAAAGCCAATAAATTGCTCAAGTTGACTGTAGACGTGGGGCAGGAGCAACGCACTGTGGTGGCCGGGATCGCGGCGAGTTATCATCCCGAGGCGCTGGTTGGGAAAAGCATCATCCTGGTGGCGAATCTGGCCCCCAAAACTCTCCGCGGTGTAGAGTCGCAGGGGATGGTGCTAGCCGCTGAGTCGGATGGTCAGATCGTCCTGGCCAGCTTCGATAGCCCGGTCAATCCGGGATCACAGGTGAAATGATCATGCTCATCGATTCTCATGCGCACCTCGACATGCCACATTTCGACGCCGATCGCGACGCTGTCATCGCCCGGGCACGGGATGCGGGCGTCGCAGCTATCTTGACTCTTGGTGTGGATAGACCTAGCAGCCAGCGCGCGGTAACACTGGCCCAGCAGTACGGGGGGGTGTTTGCCGCGGTGGGCATCCACCCGCACGAGGCCAAGCATGCCACGCCAGAGGACTACAAAGTGTTGATGGGACTCGCCCGTGAGCGCGAGCTGAACCGCATCATCGCCTGGGGGGAAATCGGTCTGGATTATCACTATGACCACTCTCCCCGAGATGTACAACAACGCGAGTTTCGCCGTCAGATCCGCATAGCGCGAGAGCTCGACCTGCCCGTGTGTATCCATAGTCGAGAGGCGCACGACGATGTTCTGACGATCCTCGATGAGGAACATGCGATCGATGCTGGTGTAGTCATGCATTGTTTCTCTGGGGATGAGCTGGTGGCCCGGCGCTGCCTCGATCTGGGCTTTTATATCTCCTTTGCCGGCCCCGTGACGTTCACCAATGCCCGTGATCTGCCGACCATCGTCCCGCTTATACCCGATGAGCGTTTGCTCATCGAAACTGACGCCCCGTATCTCTCCCCTCATCCCTGGCGTGGCCGAGAGCATCGCAATGAGCCGGCCCGAGTGGCTATCATCGCCGCACGCCTCGCGGAGCTCAAAGGTATTGGCGTCGAGGCCGTGGGGCAACGCGTGACCGAGAACTTCAAGACGGTCTTTAAAGTCCCAGCCGTTGGGTGACGGGTTAGCGGGTTAAAAGCCGTAGGCGGGGTTCTTGGAATCGAAATCGACGTCGGTGAGTCCAGGGTTTAAGCGCACGTCAAGGTAGCCGTAGCGCTCGATCAACTGCCCATGCCAGTCGAAGATTTCGGCATACACTGGCAACTGATACTCGTGGTCCACGTCAATGATGGCGCTCATACAGTAATAGCCCTTGGCGGGGTCGGCGGGGAAATGTAAGATGTAGCGCTGAGACGGACGATCGAAAGCGAGATGCTGACCACGATCTTCGATGGTCAACTCATTACGTTGCATGCCCCGAGAGGCATTCTCGGTGATGAGGTCAAGGAGCTTCCCAATACCCACCTCGGTGATGGCATGTCGACTACCCTTCCTGGCACGGGGGCTTTGTGGATCAAGACTCACAGTGACCGCGCCGACGGGTAGCGGCAGGCGTACCCAAAGCTCATTACCATCGACTCCCGCCGGATAGAGTGCCTGACGGCCTTCATGGTTTCCTTTCAGCCAGCGCAGGTATACCTTCAGCGGCTTCTTAAATTTCAGCAGAAGCCGCTGGTCCGGGTCAAGCTCCCGATCGACGCGTTCCTGCAGGATAAAGGTCGCGGTATAGTGGTCAACCCGGTCATACGCCTGTCGCATCTCTTCGATCTTCTGCGCAAACGGCGCTGAGCCCCCTACCGTGCCTGCCACCGAAGCAGGGCAAACCAAAACCAAGACCAGAACTGGGGTCAGGGTGGCCAGAACGATTAAATGCACACCTCGGAGTCCTGCGACTGAGCCTCGGGTCACCACTATGCCCCTCGTCCGTATACCCATCCATGCCGTGAGTTCACCGGAACTGCTGCACGGGACGCATAACACACGGGTCGTGGCTGTTCAGCTCCCCACCGGCGGTAGTCCCAGTCGCTCAAACGTGATAGCTGCGCCGTCCTTCGACCGTCTCCTTGTTTAATTTATCATTGAGATGCAGGCCTTCGAGGATAAATTCCACAGCTGAGGCCACAGCCGTAGCGTTATCGAAGCTGCCAAGGGCGATCACGCCATCCATCAGGTCGCCATGTTCACCCACGATGCGACTGTAGTCTTGCGCCAACATCATGTCGGACACCTCGATGGCCGAACCTCCCTTAAAGCGTTCGATGAATTTTCTGAACGTATCAACTTTAAGAGAACGATTGAAGACTTTTCGGACCGCCTTCTTAATCAGGTCGTCGACGATTGCCTTTTCCCGTCCTTCCTCGATGCTTTCGAGCTCGATTTTGCCCATGGTCGAAGCAAATAGATAGGGCAAGTCGCTGACGCGGGGGACGACATCGTTTTCATTTAGGACAATGGCACGTCGCAACGCATTGCTAATCAGGGTTTCATAGTTGCTGATCGACATACGGACGCTGACGCCGGAGCGCTGGTTGATCTCGGGGCTCCGCCGTGCCGAATCGGTCAGCTCGGCGACGATCTCTTTCATAAAGGTCGGCACCGTCACCCGATAGGGTGCGTTATCAAACTGCTTGCGTTCCGTCTCCATGATACTGATTTCTTCATCAATGGCGGTCGGATAATGCGTGCGGATCTCGGCACCATAGCGATCTTTCAATGGTGTGATGATACGGCCACGGTTGGTATAATCTTCAGGGTTGGCACTAGCGACGATATAGACATCAAGCGGTAGGCGAATTTTGAAACCACGGATCTGCAAGTCGCGCTCTTCCATGATATTGAACAAACCGACCTGAATCTTCTCAGAGAGATCGGGTAATTCATTGATGGCGAACACCCCGCGATTCGTCCGCGGGATGAGGCCATAGTGAATGACCAATTCATCGGAGAGGTAACGCCCCTCAGCCACCTTAATCGGATCGATTTCACCAATGAGGTCGGCAGTGGTCACGTCAGGGGTGGCGAGCTTCTCTCCATAGCGTTGAGAGCGGGGCAGCCAGGCAATTGGTGTTTGAGCCCCTTGTTCTTCAGCCATCTGGCGGCCATGCATACTGATGGGATCGAAGGGATCGTCATTGACCTCAGAGCCCTCAATGACCGGCACTTCTTCATCCAGGAAATTCACGAGGCTGCGGATGATGCGTGTTTTCGCCTGCCCCCGTTCGCCCAAAAAGATAATATCCTGTCCGGCGAGGATGGCGTTGACGATTTGCGGGATGACCGTCTGATCGTAGCCAACAATGCCGGGGAACAGTGTCTCTTTGCGTCCGAGCTTGGCGATGAGATTCTTGCGCATCTCCTCTTTGACCGACAGGACCCGATAGCCTTGCTTTTCAAGCTCGCCCAGTGTTCTTGCCTTCTCCATGCGTATGCTCCTAGAATGGTATTCTCGAACCTTCCCGACCCTCTTCAGGCATGGCCATGTGGTCCAGCTCCTGGTCGTGCTCCCGAAGGGCACTTACGTGACAATACTGTATTCTTTATAGGCCCGCTAACGTTGAGTTGCAGCCAGGCAACGGCCCCAACCCTGTGGCAGGATGACTTCATCCCACCGAGGCACTGTACGAAATCCCTTTGCAGCTCGTCAAGTCTTTTCCCTCAGCTCAGTCTCGGACTGCTCGTCGGCGAGATTCTGCATTGGTGGGGAGGGCAGATTCCTCAGGGTGGCTCGCGACCACGTATCGGCCCGCGAGCCACCCTTCCAGGTCCGCCAATCGACACCGTTCGGAGCAGAACGGCCGGTGGGGATTTTCTCTCCAAGTCGTCTCTTGTTTGCATATGGGACAGCGCACAGTCCGTCCCTCTTGGCTCATGAAGACACTCCCACGGCGGTCGTGCGCACCTGCTGGCGGGTTTCCTCGTTGGCTTGAATCAATTCATCCATGATAGCTTTCGCCTGGCGTTGGACATTGTGCTTGAGCAGATTGAGGACCATGCGACCGGCCACGGTGTTGACCCCAGGGATATCGGGCAGGATGACCGCCTCGGGTTGTTCTTGCAGGCGCTTAAGCTCTGCAGTCACCATGGCATCATTGTACAGCGTGTGCTCGGGCAAGCAGTATCGCAACTTGACGTAATCCCTCTCCTTAGTTTCTTCCTCGCTGATTTCGCGGATGATATTTTCCATATCAATGGATAAGGGTACCTTGCCCGAGCGCTGCATCAAGGCTCTCACCGCTTCGAAATATTTCATCATATCGGCCTTGCCTGGCAGTTCATCTTGAGGGATCTTGGAGCTGACTTCGAACTCGACTCCGTCCTGGGTGATTTTGGCGGGGCCAATTTCATAGGTGATGCCTTCGACGTTGAAGCGGTCCCCCTTCTTGGGCTCGTAGTGGTTCCGATAGTCGGCGATAAGCTCGGTCAGACCGAGAGAGGCAAACTGTAGGAAAAACTGTTGCTTGAAATTAGTCATGGCCGTCACATCCTCCCTCTACCATCTCCATTGCTAGGACAGCACCTCCGGATTGACGAGATTCGGTGGTCGACGCCCTTGGAGGGCCTCGACCAGATTGGTGGCCGCCATGACGGCCATTTTCATCCGTGTCTCAACTGACGCACTGGCAATATGTGGCGCCAGGGTCACATTGTCGAGTTCGGCCAAACCAGAGGCCATAGATGGCTCATACTCGTAGACATCCAGACCAGCCCCTGCGATCCGACGCTTCTGCAATGCTTGCACGAGAGCTGTCTCATCGACAACTGGGCCGCGCGAGGCATTGACCAAATGGGCAGTCTTCTTCATCATCATCAACTCTTTGGTGGAGACGTAGTGATGAGTCTGGGGCAACAAGGGGATGTGCAGGGTAACGAAGTCGGCTTCGCGGAACAACGTCTCTTTGTCCACAAACTGTGCCCCTAATTCGCGTTCGACCTCGGCGGGGGCTTGCACGGCATCGGTATATAGGAGGCGCATCTCAAACCCTCTCGCCCGCTTGGCTACGCCGCGTCCAATTCGTCCGAGGCCACAGATGCCGAGCGTCTTCCCGAAGATGTCCTCACCACATAGCATCATGATCCCCCAGCCGGTATACTTCCCAGCCCGTGCATATCGATCTGCCTCGACAAGCCGGCGGGCCGAAGCCAATAGCAAACACCATGTGAAATCGGCTGTCGTGTCATCGAGGACGCCTGGAGTATTGGTCACGATGATCCTCCGGCGAGTCGCGGCTTGGACATCGATATTATCATATCCAACAGCGACATTGGCGACGACTTTGAGTTGTGGGCTGGCGCCGAGGATGGCGTCATTGATGTCGTCGGTCAGCAGGCACAGCATGCCTTCTTTGTCTGTAATTTTATCGATTAAATCTTCTTGTGATAAATTTATATCGTCCGTGTTCACTTCGGCATCACACGCGGCCAGCACGATGTCTAGCCCCTCTTGAGGGATCATACGCGAGACGAACACCCTGGGTTTCATGATGGTTTCTCCCTCTTACCTGTTCGTCACTACCTGGAAAATCGCTCTGCTTGGATGGATTTGTCCTGACCGCCAGGGTACCATCAAGTGGGACATCGCTCACCCAAGTCCGGTTCGCACCAGGCGGCTAACAGGTACGATCCATGCTGAAGGGATGCCCATAGTGATTGAAATATCTCGCGCACTGTGTGAGAATTTGATAGATGTCGCCAACATGCAGACACGCGTGCAAACCAGTATTATAAAATTGCCTGGCGGAGGCCACAAGCGAAAAGTGGATACGTTGCGGTGCCCTAGTCATGATCTCCCTGCGGCCTTAGGAACGAGACGACGAAGGACCGCCAACATGAGGAAAGCCTGAGTAGATGCTGAGATCGCCATGACGATTGAGGCACGGTTTATCGCTGATACGATGCTTGGGAAACTCACGAAATGGTTGCGTGTGATGGGAATCGATGTAATGTATTATCCTGACGCCACCGATGCCCACCTCTTGCAGTGCGCAGAGCCTGGAGGGAGAATCGTCATGACGCGGGATCGGTGCTTGATGCGCCGTCGGGAGCTGGCGCAGTGCTTTTACATCGTGAGCGATTACTACCATGAGCAAGTGCGCCAGGTCGTGCAAGCGTTTCGTCTCAGTGAGAGCATTCAGGTTTTCAGCCGCTGTCTCCAATGTAATATGCTTCTGGGGGGAATCGCCAAACCGCTTGTGGAGGGAAGGGTTCCCCCGTACGTGTATGCTTCGCAAATGACTTTCAAACACTGTGCGATATGTAAGCGGTTATATTGGGGAGGGACGCATCGTGACAATATGCTCCGACAACTTCAGGCGATGCTCAGCGGCCTGCTCGAAATCAGTCCTGAGACGCATCGCTGTATGACTCGTCCATAGCGGTAATGGATCTTTCCCACGATCGGAGGACGGACTCAATTTTCAGCTTCATGATGGGCATGACCGGTGCTGGCAACAATTACCTGGGCCGGAAACGCAACCTTGGGCTATGAGTACGATAGCTCATGCCGAGCAGAAGCACTCTGCCCAGGTAGATCTCTAACCACAGGACCGAGGAAGGATCGGTATGTGATGGCGGGAAGTGCTCCAAACATTACTGTGAGTGCTGAGGTGGCCCAGCTGAGCGAATTCGTCATCGATCTGCGTCGCACACTCCATCAATGGCCAGAGTTAGGATTCCAGGAAAGACGTACCAGCGGATTCGTGGCCGAGCGCCTCCAGGCGTTGGGGATTGAGGTGAGAACCGGTGTGGCACAGACGGGGGTGCTGGGCATCCTGCGGGGAAATGGGGTGGGGAAGACCGTATTATTGCGAGCTGATATAGATGGGCTCCCCATTGAGGAAGTGAGTGGCGCTCCATATGCCTCCCAGAATCCTGGTGTCATGCATGCTTGTGGACACGATGGCCACACGGCTATCTTGCTCACCGTGGCTCGGGTGCTAGCGCAGCATCGCCAACACTTTTCCGGGACGGTGAAGTTCGCCTTCCAACCAGCCGAGGAGCTGCCGCCGGGCGGTGCGAAGGGAATGATTGAAGAGGGTGTTCTAGAGCATCCAAAAGTTGACGCCACATTTGGCTTGCACCTTTGGAACGGTCTCCCCGTAGGGAAGATTGGGGTGGATGCAGGACCCATCATGGCTAGCGTCGATCGGTTCGACATTGTTATTATAGGGGTCGGGAGTCATGGGGCCTATCCCCATAGCGGCGTTGACCCCATTGTCGTGGGCAGCCATGTCGTGGCCGCCCTGCAGACGGTGGTCAGTCGAGAAGTGCCGCCATTGGCACCAGTGGTGGTAACCGTGGGAACATTTCACGGAGGCACCGCCTTCAACGTCATCCCTAGCCATGTGGAGCTGTCGGGCACGGTGCGTACCGTGGACAAGCGTATTCGCGACGAAATGCCCGCGCGGCTTGAGCGCATCGTGCGGGGAATCACCTCTGGGATGCGGGCGGATTCCAGTTTCAATTACGTATTTGGGTATCCTGTGACCGTCAACGATGGGGGCAGGGCTCAATTTGCGCGGCGAGTGGCCGAGGGGATCGTTGGCGAAGCCAATGTCGTATCGGTCGGTATGACCATGGGTGCCGAGGACATGGCCTATTTTCTGGACGCTGTGCCGGGGTGCTATCTCCGATTAGGGTCCGGAAACCCCGACAAGGGGCTCATTCATCCGCATCATAGTGCCCTGTTCAATTTTGATGAGGCGGCCTTACCTATTGGGGTCGAACTCCTCACCCAACTGACACTCGCTTACTTGAGCGGGCGGAAGTAGCCATTTCCGGGGACATCGTCGCAAAGGCCATAGGAGACATTAAATGGGACGTTGGTGGACTGTTGCAGTGGTTACTGTATTGGTGGCGATCGGGTTATTCAACGGATGCGAGCTGGGCTGGGACTTCTTGAAGGAGAGCGGGAGCGGTGGAACGGCGGGAGCACAATCGGACTGTCAAAATAGTCGGGTGGTGACGGGACAATTTCCACCCAGCGGAAACTTCTTTGCCACTGGGACATTCACCGCCGACTATACTTCTCCTAAATTTACTCGTCCTGTCTCACCAAAAGCTCTTGGCCTTCGCGTTAGCCGGAACCGGCTATGG
>CAVPRW010000005.1:162500-190235 GCA_963707985.1 uncultured Nitrospinota bacterium
TTCGGGGGCCTGACAAAAAACTGCACTCCCCTACATCCCTAGCTTGGAGCGGGCTTCATCCATGAGCCCATCGGTAATCAGCTGATGGCCCTGCTCCAGGGCAAAACGCTCGATCGCGCGCTGGACCATAGGGCGGATAAAGCCTGGGATGCGCTCTAGGCGGACTTTCGCGGCGTCGCTCCAGAGAATATCCGGCGGTGACATCGTCGCTTCAGCTTGTCCGAGCATGCCTGCAAAGGGACACCCAGGACTGGTGGGTTGATCACCACCGGGCACTACTCCCTCGCTTTCTGCCTGCACTAGGGTGCCAAGAATTTGCTCATACGGACTTACAGGAGCAGCGCGCCCACCCACCTTCACACCCAAGGTCTGCACGAGCTGCGTTTCCCACGCATTAGTCAGCATGGCGACGCGATAACGGCAGCGCGGGCAGACAAAGGTTGCTTCGAGTGATCCGTCATGTGGACCGCTGGCGGTTTCCAGTTTCATCCCTTCGTCGCAGTTGATACACAGAAATTTCATCACTCCCCTCTCTCTATGCGGCCTTCTGCGTCAAACCCGATGGCTCCCAAGACCTCCCGCGCCATCGCCTGAAACATGCGACCGGTTGTGGTCTCCTGGTGTATGGCCACGAAGGGGATACCGCTATCCCCCGAACGAGCCAGACGCGGATCGAAGGGCAACTCCCCCAGAAATCGAATATCGAAGTCACGTGCCAACTGCAACCCCTGACCAGGCTTGAATAATTCACCAACGGTCTGACAAGTCTGACACTCATATCCGACCATGTTCTCAATCAATCCTAGCATGGGAATCTTAAGGTCTCGCGCTAAGGCGAGCGATTTGCGTACCACCAGATGCGACACCTCGGACGGGATTGTCACCAGAATGATCCCTGTCAAACCGGGTAAGATGTCGGCTAATGTGGCGATACGATCCGTGCCTGGTGGTAAATCCAGAAACAGGCAATCAAGCGCTCCCCAGATCGTGTCGCTCAAGAACTCTCGGAGCGCGGTGCCCTCCATACTGCTCCGCCATACGTAGGCATCTGTCGGCGTCATAGCCTGCCAGGTGACTGGCGTGTCGTCGTGGGGTAAGAGCAAATCCATCGACATGATTCGCATCTCTGCCGGCCCCTGGACTGGCTGCACTCCTGCCGCGGTGATCACTGGCCTCTGCCCGCGCACTCCAGTCATTTTCGCAATAGAAGGGCCATTGAGGTCAGCATCGAGGATGCCCACGGCCGCCCCTTGCATCGCCACGACGGTGGCGAGATTTACGGTGATGGCGCTCTTCCCCACGCCACCCTTGCCGCTCACCACAGCTACCTTATGCCTAATGTCCTGCATCCTCGTCCGTAATCGGGCAACCTGTTCTGCCACTTGGCCAACAATGTTGGAGCCACCGTCGCCCGACAGATCTTTGTAGGTTTTCGGCATCGCTCGTTTCCTTGACAAAAGACGACCAAGTTATGGATCGAAGGTAGCATACACAGCCAGACTGAGCGCGTCAACTTGGGTCGTGCCCCCCACGCACTGATAAGCATCATCATGGCGTAACTCCCGCCATGCCCTTAACCCTATCAACCCACGCGAGATGCCCGACTATTATGTCGTATACCGGAAGAAAAAACTGTTGGTGTGCCTAGACCACACCGCGTCGGCTCCGAGCATGCGCTCCTCGGGGTTGCTCAGGGTGACACATCACTGGTATGCCAATCTTCCGTGGTCCGATGCCAAAGACTCAGCAAAATTCCAGCAGAAGACCTGACACCCTCGGCTCGCTTATAGTAGAATAGAATTTCGCCGGCCTGCACCACACGGGAGGGTGTCACTAGCCTCTGAATGTTGGGAGAGGCATTCGATCCGACAACGTATGACTCGCCTGTGATAGGACCTTTTGTGACAAGCCAAGATCGTCTAGGCAGTGTCTGTTCCACGGTGATGTTGGTTCGCATACTCTGGGTGGTAACTTGGGCGTCTAGTCTCCAGGCCGCCGAACCTCCTGTGCCGCTTTATATTCAAGCCGATTATCTGGAACGGCGACCTGCTGAAAATTCCCTCCGTTTTCAAGGGGCGGTCGATATTAAGTACGGAGAAAGTCGAATTCTCGCCGATGCCGTCGAGGTGAATACCGAAACCGGAGAGGGCACGGCCGAGGGGCATGTACACTTTGAAGACCCGCACCGAAAGGTAGCAGCTGAGCGCGCCGAATTTAACCTGTTCACAAAGACCGGCACCCTCCATCAGACCACAGGGTCTCTAGAGGGCAAGGGCCTAGCGCACCGCAGGGGCCAATCAGCTCAACCGGTGACGTTTTATTTCGCGGCTGAGCGTTTTGTCAGAGAGACAGAGGTACGTTCGCGCATCAGCCGCGGCAGTTTGACCTCGTGTCTGGGCCCAAGTCCCGGTTGGCTGTTCAAGGCGCAAGACGCAACGATCGAAGAGGAGGGCTATGCTTATCTATCCCACGTGACCTTCTGGATCAAGAATGTGCCGGTCTTCTACACACCATATTTTATCCTCCCGACCAAGTCCGAACGCGCAACTGGTATTCTGCCACCAGGGTTTGGGACCAGCAATGAGCTAGGATTCTTTCTCAATAATGCCTTTTTCTGGGCGATCAATGACCAATCCGATACCACTATCGGCGTGGATTATTGGAGCAAACGGGGCGTCCGTCCAAGCCTGGAATATCGCTATATCCTGAGCGCCGAGGACCATGGGCAGTTCAATACGCTTTACTTAGATGATGACCTGACAGGTAACCAGTTTTGGAAGGTCGGGGGGAGTTCCGCGCAAAATCTCCCTGGACAAATCAGAGGCATCCTTGCCCTCGACCTGATGAGCAAGGCCAATTACGATCGCACCTTCGAAGTGGTGAATTTACTCGCACGCACGCGCCGCGATGCCGACTCTTATCTGTCGTTGTTCCGCAACTGGGAACATGCCGCCGCTGGTCTCCAAGCGCGACAGCTAGTCGACGTGGAAAACCAGAACGATGAGCGGTTGAAACGTTACCCAGACGTCGGCTTCGACCTTCTGCCAACACCCCTCCCTTGGGGTCCGTTAACTTTTGGTCTAGGAGCGTTAGCGACGAACTTCCTGGGCGATAGAACCGAATCCCTTGGCGGCGACCTCAACGAGAGGCGTTTTATCTTGTTGCCGCAGCTCAGCGGGACGCTCGCTCAACGTCCCTGGGCGGCGATCACGCCGTTCCTAGGATTTCAGGAAACCGTGTTCGACCTGTCGGGGCAAGGAACGGAGGCCCAGAGTGTCCCCACGATGGGGGCAGAGATCAGAGGTCCACAGCTCTTCAGGATCTACGGCTCCCAGGAGGGAAGTCGATATAAGCATGTGGTGGAGCCAAGTATCACCTATCATTGGATCCCTCATTTCACGGAAAAAACCCTCCAGCAGCCGTTCGATATCTTCGATGATGTATTCCATCGCAATGATTTCATGTTCAGCATCACCAACCGGCTTTACGCTCGCACGGGCAGCCCTGGCGGGGCTTTCGAGACGCGAGAATTCGCCCTCCTACGCATTAGTCAAGGATTGGACTTGACCGGTCAAAACGGAGCGGCATTCTCGCAGATCGCCCCTGGCCCATTCTTTTCAGATCTCAACCTCGAAGCGCGAGCGCAGTTGACTTCGACCCTGACCCTGCGCACCGATGTGGCTTATGACACAGCACAAGGCCAGCTTGATATCGCCAATGCAGGCATCGTCCTCCAACCTTTGCCATTTACCTACATCGCGCTGGAGCGCCGCTTCCGCCGTGATCCTAATGTCGATTTTATTAACGGCGCCATTGGATTAACTTTGCCGAAAGGATGGGGCCTCGTCTATTCGACCGGCTATAATGCGCGGGATAAATCATTTGCCGGTAATGCCGTGACCGCGACGTACCGTTCCGAATGCTGGACTGTACGCCTGGAAATGATCCAGCGCACGACCGAGACGCGTTTCGCTTTCCAAATCGGACTTGGGTCCTTTCTCCTGCCCAGAGTGGGATTCTAGCGAGTCACCTCAAAGGGCGGAACAACGTGATTGCGGGTTGAGACGAGGGCTTCCAGCGGTCGACAAGCACATGAGCATAGGCCCGGAAGGTTGCCTACGGTCATCAGGCATTCGTATGTAAAAACCCTTTGATGAGTGTGAGCAATAGGATCTTCACATCCAACACCAGAGACCAGCGCTGGATATATTCCAGATCGTAACGTAGGCGCTCTTCGATGCTGGTATCGCCACGATAGCCATGGATTTGCGCCCATCCGGTCATGCCTGCCTGGATTTTATGTCGCAGCATGTACCGGGGTATGCCCTGGCGAAACTGGGCAATAAATTCTGGGCGTTCGGGTCTGGGGCCCACCAAGCTCATCTCCCCCTTAAGCACATTCATCAGCTGTGGCAGTTCGTCGAGGCTAAGTCGCCTGAGCCAGAACCCCACTCGAGTGCAACGCTCGTCGTTTTTTGTACTCCAGATAGGAGTCCCTGTCGGCTCCGCGTCGGTGCGCATGGAACGAAATTTTAGAAGTGTAAACGGCCGGCAATCGAGCCCCATGCGCTGCTGTCGGTACAAGACAGGCCCAGTGGGAGGAGAATTTGATCAGGAGCGCGATCATCGCCAGCAGCGGCGCACACAGTACCAGGGCGACGGACGATATGCCGAGATCGATCCCGCGTTTCAGCACCGCGTTCCAACCATACAATGGGGCCCCTTGCAAGGTTAACGCTGGAATCCCCGCCAGATCTTCCACGCCACAGCGCAGCGAGCGGTAGCGCGATAGGTCTGGTACCAACATCACCTCGATCGGTTCGTTCTCGATCTGTGCAAGCACGTCTTCAACAACCTCATACGTTCGAAATGGAAGAGCTATAATCAACTGGTCGATATGCTCCTGCTGCAAAATCGCCACCACCGCACGTGGTGTCCCGAGCACCTCAATGCCGTCGAGACGTGTACCCACCAGGTGTGGAGACTCGGCGGCGATCCCGACGATTGTCAAACCCGCTTCCGGGTGCTGCTGAATCGTCTTAATAACCTCGTGCGCCAGGTCTTCATGGCCCACCACCAGCGCCCGCCGTAGATACGTCCCCTTGCGCCGGAGTTGGCGCACCGTATGTGGGATCAAGACGCGACTGGCCAGGGGCAGTGAAATCGCTGCCACCCAGAAGATCGCCAACACCATGCGGGAAATGTCCACCTCTTTCAAGACATAACTGGTCGCTGTGAAGCATACCAGCGTCAGGCTGGCCGCTTTCGCCAGTAACCATCCTTCGTCCCAAAATGCAAACGTCCGCCTGGGGCTATACAGGCCCAGGCCAACACCGACGACACCCCAAATAGGCATAAGGTACAACAGCGGAAAGATGTACTCATATAGGGGCGGTACCCCTTTCCATACCGGAATGAGCCCGCTGATGAGGCGTAGGTGATACGCAAAAAGCCAGGCCAAAGCAATGAGCACGAGGTCGGTGGCCAGGAGCACAGTCCGAAAAAAAAGTAGGCGTTGGCGAAACATTGGTCACCAGGTGTGGGTGTGGTTGACACTGTCAGTCGATGGCGATACCCATCTTGTCCGCTAAGAAGGTCGTGATCCGTGTCTTAAACTCGGGCCGATCGAAGTGTAACGCGTGCTGCCGGATCGCCATGGGGTCAAAAGCTTCCGCGTGCCTCTGGTACACTGAAACCGCCTCGCAGAGCGCCTCGACCGAGGCTTCGTCAAAAAAGACCCCCGTCGGTCTGCGACCTGGCATCCCCTCCAGTGCAGCGCTATTGAGGGGAATGACGGTTTCCAAGGCTCCCCCTTTACCCAAAGCAATCACCGCCTTCCCACAGGCCTGTGCCTCTAAAGGCACAATTCCGAAGTCCTCTTCACCTGGAAAAATCAAGGCCTCACACTGCCGATAATAATCGCGTACCACCTCGTCGGGTTGCCAGCCAAGAAATGTGACCGAGGAGGATGCTTGGCGCTCGAGCGTCGCACGCTCTGGGCCAACGCCGATCACGACGAGTGGTAGTCGCAACCGATTAAACGCCTCCACCGCAATATCGACGCGCTTATACGGCACCAGCGCGCTCACGACCAGGTAGAACGAGGCTCCATGTTGCTGGGGGGAGCTATCGGGTGTGAAGAACCCGCAATCGACCGGAGGCGGGATCACATGTGCAGATCGATTATAATACGCGCGAATTTTCGCTGCAATATGATCCGAGATAGCGACGAATTCATCGACACCACCGGCGGTCTTGACATCCCAACGCCGCAGGTAGCGGAAGAGTGCCTGTAACAGTGCCCATGACACCGGCGAAAACCGGCTGCGTGGGAAATAGACCGGGCTCTGGTCCCAAATGTAGCGCATGGGCGTGAAACAGTAGCAGACATGCAAGGGGCTCCCGTGACGACGTGCACCCTTGGCCACCGCGTGACTACTGCTGAGCACCAGATCATAGCCGGTGAGCTGAAACTGCCGGATCGCCAGGGGAAAGAGCGGTAACAGATGCCGGTAATAGACGGTGGCCAGTGGGAGAGACTGCAGCCAGGACGTATGGATCGTCACACGCTCAATCGTCGGAGACACGGCGCCCCGCCGATGCACCAGGGTGAATAAATCGGCCCCAGGGAAAATCTCGCAGAACACCTCGAGGCAGCGCTCCCCGCCTCGCATCCCTGTGAGCCAGTCATGGACGAGGGCGACCCTCACAGCTCTCCTTTGCATCGCGCGCTACGGCTGACCCAGCAGATCCTGATAGACTGAGCGCATCTGCGCAACCATCCGCGTCAGCGAAAATTCTTGCTCAACTCGTTCGCGACCGTGCCGTCCAAGTTCGTCACGCAACTGGGCATCTTGCAGGAGTCGGATGATCTTGCCGGCAAGCGCTTCCGGCGAACCACCCGGCACGAGAAAGCCGGTCACTCCATCTACCACCACATCGATGTTTCCCGTGACGCGTGAGGCCACGATCGGCTTGCGGCAGGCCATGGCCTCCAAGAGGACAAGGGAGAGACCTTCCCAGCGCGACGGGAGTGCGACGACATCAATGGCCTTGAGTAGCCTCGCCACATCGTCGCGATAGCCGGTAAACACGACTTGACGATCGACGCCTAGACGCGTCACTTGGTCTTCTATATGCGGCCGCAGTGCCCCGTCGCCAACGAACAGGAATTTCGCTCCTGGACATTGCTCGAGCACGAATGGGATGGCTGCGGCGAGATCATCCTGGGCTTTCTGAACATCGAACTTCGCGATATGGCCGACGACGACATCGTTAGGGTCAAACCCGAGTTCGCTTTTCACCTGCCCTATATCGACTTTGAGTGTATCGAAGGACTGCCAATCGATACCATTATAGACGACCAGGCTTCTCTCGACATTCAGCAGACCCAGCGCGAGGCAGGCTTGACGCTCAGAACTGGATACATTGATGAACCGGTCGGTGTGCTTCGCCAAAGCTCTCTCGACCCCCACGGAGAGGGTACGTAGGAGAGCCCCATGTTTCTGATAATGCAAGCCATGAAAGCTATACACCACGGGTGTGTCGGCGTATAGGCAAGCCAGTCGACCATAGAGCCCAGCTTTGCGGCCATGGACGTGCACGAGCTCAATGCCGTCCCGTTGCATCCTCCGACGTAATGAGGAAGAAACTCCTGCGGGCTAAAGGCCGTGAAGGGGACCTCGAACACTGGAACACCCAAATCTTTAAACTTAACGAAGTAGGGACCGTTATCGGGACAGGCCACACTGAATGCAAATTCACCCTGGAGTTTGCGGACCAGATCATAGACGTGCTTTGCCCCCCCACCAACTCCCTCAGAGATCGCCTCAAGTATTTTGGGTCGACGCAGCATCGATCCTCACCTGGTCAGCCATGGTGGTCCTATCCCGTGTACTCTTTCACCACTCATACTGGAGAGATTCGCTGGGATGCCGTCCGACGCCCCACTGCGCAGGGTCTTACGCTAGAGCCGCATACAACTCCAGCGTCTTTTGTGCGACGCTCTCCCATGTGAAGCATCGGGCGCGGGCGAGACCCTTCTGAATCAATGCCTCGCGGAGTTGATCCTCGGCCAGAACCTGTGCGATACTCTCGGCGATTGCCTTAGGATCATGCGCATCGACAAGAACGGCCGCATCGCCTGCCACCTCGGGCATCGATGCGAGATTGGAAGTAATCACTGGGACGCCTGAAGCCATGGCCTCCAGGATCGGCAATCCAAAACCCTCATACAGCGATGGGAAAACCAATAGCCGGGCTCCCCGATAGAGGTCGGGAAGATCCTCATCGTCGACAAAGCCGGTGAAGATGATCTCTTCATCCAAGGCTAAGGTCCTGACCGTGTCAAAGATGTCAGCATAGAGCCAACCCCTTCTCCCAGCGACCACCAGCTTCAAATGCTTGCCACATCCTTCAGCGCGGAGCAGAGCGTAGGCCTGGAGTAACGTGGTCAGGTTCTTGCGGGGCTCCAGCGTTCCCACAAACAGCAGGTATTGAGACGGCAGACGATACCGTCGCTGCACGGCGTCGAAGTGTTCAAGGTCGCCCCCCGGATGAAACCGTTCGTCGCACCCCCAGGGAATAACCGCGATCCGTTGCGGGTTAATCTGCAGATGGTGCACGATGTCAGCTTTGGTGGCCTCGGAGGGAGCAATCACCAGGTCGGCCTGTCGGCGCAAGCGGTAATAGGCGGCCGTCACCACCAGGCGATGCTTGCGTGTCACCCATTGCGGCCAGAGTAGCGGGATCATATCATGGACGGTGGCGACGTATCGCCCCACCTTCGCGAACAAGGGCACGCCGATGTGATCCAAGCCGTGGAAGAGGTCAATGTGCTGTGTCCTGAGCCCTCTTGGGATAAAGAATAGAAGCCGTAGCAGACTGCTCTCGATGCCCTGGAAGCGTGTGTCGATGGTGCAATTGGTTCCTTGGATGCCTTCCAAGCAGGTGTGAGGACCGGTGAAGATCACGAACTCCATCTGTGGATAATGTTCCGCTGCCATGCGCAGGCAGGATCGCACCAGATTATAAGCGGAGATGCCGATCCCTCCGGCCCGCGATGAAATCACTTTGCCATCGATGCCGATACGCATGTGATGCACGACCCCTTTATCCCCCGCCAACGGCGCGGTAGACGGCTATAGTCTGCTGGGCAACGGCATCCCAGGTGAAGGTCTGGGCCCTGGCAAGCCCCTTGGCACGCAATGCCTGACGTAGTTCGCTATCGCTCAGGATCGACGCCATGGCGGCGGCCAGCGCCTCCGGTCGTGTCGGATCGACCAATAGCGCCGCATCCCCGGCGACTTCCGGTAACGAGGCGCGATTTGAGGTGATCACAGGCGTGCCACAAGCCATGGCTTCCAGAACAGGCAGCCCAAACCCTTCATAAAGCGAAGGGTACACAAACAACAGCGCGCCGCGATACAGCTCGGGCAGATGCTCATCGTCGACAAAGCCGGCGAAGTGCACATGAGCATGGAGCTTGAGTGCGTCCACGGTGGACATATAGTCTTCGCCGCCCCAACCTTTTCCGCCAGCGATGACCAGCGTCAAGTCATCCTGTGGCGTTTCGGCAATGAGCTGGGCAAAGGCCCGAAGCAAGGTCTGAACATTTTTCCGAGGTTCTAGCGTGCCGACAAACAGGATGTAACGCTCAGGTAGATTGTACCGTCGGCGCAGCGCCGCTGCCTGCACGGGCTCCCCGATGGGTTGGAAGCGGGGCTCACAGCCCATAGGGATGATGCTGATGCGCTCCCGCTCCACCCGGAGAAAATGCACGACGTCTTCGGCAGCAGCTGTGGAGGGGACGATCACCCGCTCCGCCTGCTTGCGGATGCGCGCGAAGGCTGTGGCCACTACCAGCCGATGCCGCAGCGGAAAGGCCCAGGGGAGGACCAGCGGGATCACGTCATGGATGGTCACGACGTACTTTCCCGCCTTGCAAAACAGCGGAATGCCCGATTGGTCGAGGCCATGAAAGACCTCGATGCGTTCCAACAGCACCCCGACCGGCAGCAACACGGCTGACCGCAGAAGAGTGCTTTTGATCCGGCGAAAACGCTCACAGATCGCTAGCCCCAACACCCTTCAACATTTCCCGATCCGTCTGCGGCGCTGTAAAGATCACAAATTCAAGATCCGGATACTGCTGGACGACAGGGACAGCAGAGCTTCGAGCAGGTGAATGGCATAGCGTCCGATGCCGCCGATGCGCGGTGTCAATACCTTTCCCTCCAAGCCCAATGCGCATGCAGTGCCTCATCTCATCCGACTCGATGTATTCGGAGATCTGACGCCAACGAATCGACAGCCATCGCATCTCTGCCTCTTACCTTGGCCGTGCGATGGTATGCGTCGGTGCCCGTGCACAGGATCCACTGTCCGATCCTGAACCAGGCATTCCCCGTGGGTTCGGACTTCCGCGCGATGACGATCAGGCTTTGCCCGAATGGTGGTTCCCAGCGCTCTTCCAGCCTCGACAGCCACGGGATCACCCACTGGTCATACCACCGCACGTAGCGAGACTGCAACGTCATCCGTCTAAGCACTCTCCCGGTGAGAAACCAACCGGCGATACCGAGAAGATTCACATAGGCTAGACGGATAATGCCGAAGCCTGCGACATGGAGTTTGCGGGCTAGCGACAGTCTTGGTATAGCGCCGATGATGCCCAAAGGCCTGATCTAAGCTGCCATAGATCCGGGGCAGAGCAGGGACCAGGAGCAAGAGCGTGCCCCCTGGAGTCAGCGCTGCATGGGCGTCACCCAGGAAAGCCTGATCCTCGGCAATGTGCTCCAGAACATTCACTAAGACGATGGAGTCAGCCGTTGCTGAGATGGCAATACGCTGGAAATAGCCATGGATGATCTTCACGCGGGATTCCTGCGCAAACCGCCGCTGGAGGATTGGGAAGAGATTTTCGCTCGGTTCGACGAGGATCAGCTCGGAGACAGGACATGATTCAGCAAGGACTGCGCAAAGGTGCCGATACCAGCGCCGACTTCGATGATCCGTTTCCCGATGAAAGGTGCAAATTGTCTGATCACCCACCGGTAATAGTTCTTGGCTTCCGCAAGCGCATGTAATTCCGTACTCACGTAGGCAAATGAGGTAGATTCCACTACGACGCTCCTCATTGAGCAGGTATCTTCAGGCATCGGATTCCCACGTCAGCAGTCGCCCAAACACTGTGAAGGGCTAATCGAAAAACCGGTAGCGGATGATGTGAAAGAGGGCAGCAATCCCATCCCGCCAACTGATCTTCTTGCCCTCCGCATACGTCCGCCCATGGTAGGAAATGGGCACCTCATAGATGCGACACCCAAGCTTGGCGACCTTGACCGTGATTTCAGGTTCGAAGCCGAATCGACTGGAGTGTAGTTGAATTTGCTTGAGGATCTCGGTACGAAAGACCTTATAGCCCACTTCCATGTCCGTGAGGTTGAGATTGGTCACCATATTGCACAAGGTGGTCAGGAATCGATTGCCCACGGCGTGCCAGAAGTACAGCACTCGGTGGGCTCCCCCGTGGAAACGGTTGCCGAAGACGACATCCGCATGACCATCGAGAATCGGCTTGAGCAGGGCTGCCATAATCTTGTGGGTCGTATTCGAGGTCGGCGTCCTGGATGAGGACCATCGTGCCCGTGGCATGGGTCATCGCTGTGCGGATGGCAGCACCCTTACCGAGATTTCGCTCATGCAAGAACACCTTGACCTCGCCGTTCTCACGTCCCTTCGCTGGTGACGAGGTCTTGGAGGAACTCCCGGGTCCCATCCACCGAGCAGTCATCCACGAAAATCAATTCCAACGGCACCTGGACCGGCGCCGCGCGTATCCTCCTGATGATCTCGGAGATCGTGCGCGATCTCATTGTAGACTGGTACGATCACAGAAAGCTTCATGCCCCTTCGCTCCTCTCTGCTGGCTTGAGTCCTCGCTGGTGTCCTCGGACCGATCACATGGCTCGCTCCTGAGTATTGTCGGATAGGCTTGGGCGCAACTGCAGACAGGCTTATAGTTTATCGCAATTCTCCCAGTTTTGCTTTTAGAGTGAGCTCCTACCCTCCGGGAGGTGGGTCTGTAACCCGTATGGGCACGTGCAACGGAGTGGTGCCCTGATTGGCAAACGACGTTACTTGCACGCTCACGAGACCTAATTCCAGCAGATAATTCCCCGGTTTCTTAGGTGTGGCGATCTCGAGTGTGAATTCATACGCCTGACCGGGGAGAACATCATAGCACAAGAGCCAGCCTCCCTCCACGACGGGGCTTTCATGCTCTTCTTCGAACCAACGCCATCTCAAGCGTACCTCACCCTTCTCCCACTGCGCCCGATCCAGCCAAGCCGCCCCACCAGTGTTCACGACGGTGACACGACAGAGTAAAAAGCCACCCGGCAGCAACATAGCCCCTGGGAGAGTGTTCAATAAGGTTCATCTCGATTAGACCATTGGTTGCCAGGGTGTCAACCGTACTCGAAAATTGTGCAATGCACAGCAGACTTCCATGATCAGGTCGCGGACGCCCGCCTTTCGGAGGCGGCAGGTGTCGTGGACAATGCGGCAGCGCTTGACGCTGCTGTTGATGTACTCAATGCGGACGCGGCGACGTGCAAGGCGTCGATTGGAGGTTTTTTGGCGGCGCGTGAGGGCTCGGCCGCGGGGCTTGCGGGTTGGCATGATGATCTCGACCTGGTCGCGCGTGAACGCCAGGAAGCCCAGGTCCTGGAGCAACCGACTGCCCGCGGGTAAGGGATAGGGCGTGGCCTCCGCAATCCGCTTGTCGTGGGTACTCCCCGCAGAGGTCTCACTCAGGAAGAGGATGGTGAGCACGGCGTTGATCAGCAGCACATTTTTGACCGTGTGGCACTTTTTCTTGCCGATATAATGGCGCATCTGCTCAGTCGGATCGTGGGGACGCCCGACGCGCCGTTCGGTGCCATCATGCCCAAAAGGGGGGAGGCAGGGACCTGGGCCGATGCCGGGGCAGGCGGATCGCATGGATTCGGCGGCTCCTGCACCGGCACGACCAGCGCGCTCGCGTCCGTCTCGGTCACCTTGAGGCGCTTCGCTAGCTCGGTCACGGACCGGGTGGGCGCATCCCCCAGCGCACGTAGCGTCGCTTGCAGGACGGTTAACAAGACATGAATCCACTGATGGGCTTTGCTCTGGCCCATGCAAACAGTCGCCCTTGCACGACTTGGAGCGGATAGGTCTTCAGGTAGACCAGGATAAACAGGAGCCGATCCTCGGGCGTCGGCAGTGGGCAGTTCTGGTAGGGGGTGTACCGACGGGCGGTGCGCGGTTGTCCGTCGAGCCGCCATGCCGCCATATGGTCTTGGAATGCGGTCTCAAAGGGTGGCACCAACTGCCGAAACTCATCCAGCGTGAGACTAGTCAAATCGAGCACCTCGGTCGAACGGGTCTGGAGATCAGCGAACCGTAACGTACCCATAGCGGTGGCCTCCTTTCGTTGGAGGCCCAGGATATCATGAATCGAGATGAACTCTAAGCCTTCACGTGCGACTGGAAGCCATCCACGACAGCCAACTCTGTGTAAAATCGACCTATTCGATGAATGTGGCCCAATTTCGCATGATTGGTTGCCGTCTATGTTCTTGTCCGAACGCTTCCCTTCTTCCTTCTGGAGTCGTTAGACTAGCAATTTCGTACGTTTTTTCTAGATTGTCCTTCTGTGGCACTGTGAGTATTGCCCACCCATCCTGTGCAAGGATTCGCATGCAGCTAGGAGGAGGCCAGTCAGCAAGCACTCGAAGACCTTCCAAGGAAATTACCTGAACTCTGGCTCATGGTGAACTCTAGTGTGCTGCTAGAGAATAACTCGCTACGAATGCGTTACCCGGTAATGTATCAAATAGGCTCTTATCCTCTTTTTGAAAATGTTTGTTACATAACTCTACAACACGCTGATTACGGGGCGCCGCCATATAGAACAGTACAATTTTCTTGAGCTTTCTTCGCATTGCCTCGATATGTATCTTTTCTAACAATTCATTATCCGTCATATTGTCGGGCACGACGAGAATGTCACTGATTTGAACCCCAAACATCTTATAATAATACTCACCTATCTGAATTATAGCATCATAGTCGAGAGTTATCCAAAGAATTTCACTGTACTCTCTCTGAAGCCGTGCTACCTCGCGTGTAACATCGCGAAAATATCCCTTGGTTGGAACTGTGTAGTAAGCATTATGATATAACCACCAACTAGAACCAACTGAAACCAATAACAACGTGATAGGGGTAAACACTTTAATGGGAATGGAAGTAATGCTCATCGCAGCCAACATGATGATGGGTGGAGCAAAAACAAGCATTATACGAGGAATAAGAACTGTCACATGGGGAGAGATTAAGGATACCATGATCACCCCAGTCAGAGGCAGGATCGACAATGCACTTAAATTTAAAATCTTCAATAAGTCCGCCCGATCTCTTTTATACCAAACAAAAATTACCGAGATAATAATCATCAATAAATATAAAATAAATATTCTTATATCTATAAATAACCATGATATCGTATTCTTTACCCCATCAAAAGTAACTGGACTTGGCCAAAATGGTCCCATAACGGATCTTTTATACACAAAATGAGGTATACTCGGACACATTAGTAAGAACGTTGCAATGCCGAGCCTCATTCCCTTGACTAACTTTCTTCTCCATATTGTATTAACTCCAATGAACCCAACACTTAATAATGCTATGATATAAAATATACTAATGTAATGTGTAGCAAATAGGGCCGCACACGTCGTGGCTAACAACCATCGACATTTTCTCGTTGGATTTTCCAGATACCGAAATAAAGTGCCAGTGGCAACAGTGGCTAACAAAAAGGATAGCGAATAGGAACGCAACTCTTGAGAGTAATAGATGTGAATCGGCCAAAAAGTGATTAATACGGAATTTGCAAAAGCTGTGATAGAACCAAATGTTTTTTTAAAAACTAAAAAAGATATAAGACCAGTGATAATACCGAATAATGCCGGTAGCATTCGGAGCGTAAATTCCGACGTTCCAAACACCAAACTCCATAGATAGACTAATACATTGAAAAGCGGTGGATGGACGTCGTCCAACAACTCATAAGCCATAGCCTTGAAAGGGATTACAGTTACACGAGCGGTATATAACTCGTCATACCAAAAGCCGTTAAGGGTCAACGATGGGAGACGTAGCGCAGCTGCACTTAACAGCAAAAGGATAGCAACGAAAATGTGTCTTCTATCGAGGCTAAGGTGAGTTCTCACCGGATGTATACCTTACTTTGTATGTAATTCATGTCTCAGCCAATGCTCTACGACGTTGGGTGCTTTCCGCATTAGAGCTTATGTATTAGAGTTCATTCCAATTAAACCATTAGACACTTTCAATATTTATTACTCGGCTGTTGTGATTTGGGGCAGTCAGCTAAATCATTCAGACACCATGCCACGCTGCTTAGCAAATAATTGTGCAAAGAGATAGTCAACCGTGGCGCCTTGGGACAATTGGTCGTGGACGAACGCCAGAAGCCGTTGAAGCACCGCGCGCCCTTGTTGCCGACAGGCGTCCCCAATAGTTTGGATGAGGCCCTGCGTTCGATCCGGTACGGTAGGCAGACACGTCAAGTGCAGCAGCGAGTAGGCCACGAAGACCAGACACCAATGTTTCCCAATGGCTTCGGCACTCCGCATCCGATATTCGTTGAAGCCCAGGTGCCCCTGACCGTCCTGATCACACGTGTCCGTCGGCCACCGTTGCAAGTACAAACCGATGATTTTGGCCGCGCTCCAGTCCACTCGATTCGTCACCAGCACCACCGAGCGGCCCGTCAAGGCTTCGTCCTCAAAGCTCACGACGATCCGGACCTTGCCCAAGCCGGCGATGCGGACCCGCAGGGTGAAGCACCAGTCGGTCTGCTCGCGGACTTTGATGGCGCGATAGGCGGTAGCCGGGATCAGGGGCACGAGCTCCTCGACCGCGATGCGTGGGCCTGGCAGCTTCATCGCCCAGCCGTTAACGTCCCGCAGCTGAAAACTGGCGGTTTCCAACCCGCGATTCTTTTTGAGCAGACTGATCCAATCCTTCCGCCGTCGGGCCAAGACCCGGACCAAATCCTCGGCCAGGTCCCAGGCGTCGAAGACCACCACGCCAAACGGCACTTTGCGCCCGATGGCCTCTTCTACGAGGTCAATGGCCAGGGCAATTTTGGTCCGAAACGGCGCATGCCGCGCGCGACACTCGGGATCCTGGAGCAGCCCCGGGTCCACCTGCTTCTGGAGACGATTCCGTGCCTTTTTCTCTCTCGGGATGGGGAGTTATGGAAAATGCTTGGCCACCGAGGCTTCCCACTGCGTGAGTTCCTCATACCGGCGATAGAGACGCAGGCCCAGGGGGAAGCGGACTGGCCCACTCACAGACAAGCTGGTGACCGGGTTATGGGCCAGGGGATAGGTGCCATCACTGTGGTTATAGTGGCGGTCCACATAATCAAAGAGGCTGCCCACATGTTCGCACAGAGTATCATCCAGGACCACCAGCGACTCCCGATGCCGCTGCCGATGGGTCTGGGTCTGCTGGAGCATGAACCGGATGCGGCGGCGATTGACGGCGTCCTCCCGCCAGGGGGCCTCCGAGAGAAAGCGGGAGAGGTTGGTTTTGTCAGCACTGTCGAGGATGCAGCGGGCGATATTGGCCATGCTTTTGTCGGGCAGGACGATCAGGCCGGTCAAATAGTGCTGGCAATGCCGAAACTGACACTGGTTGTCAAACAAGTCGCGGAAGACCGCGGTGTGCTCGCTGACGACGGGAGCTGGCGCCACTATCGGCATCTCCATCACACACCCCCTTGTTCTTCGCAGAGTTTTGAGCCTGGCTCAAGGGTAGCATGGGGGTCCCAGCATGGCAAATCACACCTGTCGAGATATGGAAAAATCAAAGTGCCCCTGTCTTGATGATTACTGCGACAGGAAACATACTTCTCATGCCTGCACCTGGTTCAGCTCATGGGGCCACCATGGCCTCAATGTCCGCCAACAACTCCTTCCGGAGACGCCTGAGGCGCTTTACCAGACGGCGACCTCCCTCCGGCGCCGCGGCCTGGCATAGCTCCGCCAGCAACCACTCCAGCTGGCCTCCGGCCTCAAGCTCCTGCTGCCAATGCGCCACTGCCTCCGGCTCCGGCTTCTGCCCTAGTAACGCCAGGTACGCTTGCTCCACCAGTACCTGATACTGCCATGATTTGGCAACCCCAGCGAGGACCTGCATCTCGCAGACCAGCGGCGGCGAGCCCCTGTCGGAAAACCAGCACACGCCCTCTTCGACCACGTCAACAAAAAGCTCATAGAGGCCCGGAGTGTCCGGCAGCAAGACCTCCAGCAGCACGGTTTCTTTGCTGCCCGGAGATGAGACAGTTGGCGGCACAGGCATGCCCTCGAGCTCGCGGAGGATACGACCGGTATGTGAGCGCAAACGTACCCCAATCTTATACCGGCGACTTCCTTCGGCGCGCCATGCCGAGGGGCTAAGGTTCTCCACCGTCAGCAGGCGAGCGATTCGACTGCCTGCCGAGCCCGTCAGAGCATCGCGATCCAAGCTCAGACCCGCCATATAGCGTCCCGCCGTGATTCCGCCATCGAGCTGCAGTAGCTCCATACGCTTCTCTGCGTTCAGGGCATTATAGGGGTCTTCGCCTCCATAGACGCGTCCGGCACCCTCGCCCGCAAACAGCCGTGTCGCCGCCTCGCTGCCTGCCGTATAGCGCTTGGAGGCCCCCTCGGTATGCGTGAGCACCCACTTCAGCGGCACGCCGATGTCGGCCGCTCGCCGACGGGCCTCATCCAACTCCTCATCGCTATCGTTCCATTCAAAGAGGATGTATTGCCAGATAATCTGCACCCGCTCGGCCGTACCCGCACGCTCACATGCGCGCACGAGCGCCTCCATGTTCGCCAGGGCTCTCTGCAAGTTGCCATTCACGCGGTAGCGGCTATAGCTTTCCTGCCACGCCCCATCGATGGAGAACACGATGAGATCGATGAGGGGTTCCGCGGCCAGTGCCTCGATCTTCTTCGCATTCAACGCCAGCCCATTCGTGCTCGTGTGTATGAGGATGTCAGGCCGTTGCCGGCGAACCGTCTGCAAGAAGGGAATCGCGTCTTTATGCAAGAAGGACTCCCCATAGTCGTAGAAGAGAATCAGTTCCAGATCGGGCAACTGCTCCACCACGCTCAGCATGACCTCGAGCGGCAAGAGATTAGCGCGGTCGTCCCGAAACGCTGGCTCGGTGTGAAAGTGGGTGACCGGGCAGGCCGGGCACTTGAGATTGCAGTAGGAGGTGGGCTCCAATTGCAGCTTGCGCACCACCCGTCCAGTCAATCCGTCCCGCGGCGTGGCCCGCGAGACACGTCCGGAGCACTCGGCCTGGAGCACTGGACACCAGGCATCGGGTTTGGTGGTGAGCTGCCAGCGCCGCAGATCTTGATAGATCGGTCCGTTGTACACATCCGCAATGCGGTCACGATAGACATTGCCATACACCTGCTTGCCCGCTGAATCATGACATGAGCACACGATATCGCCGTTGGCCAGAACGCAGATCTCGTCGAAGATCATGCGGCAAATCATGGGTGGCAGGGAGGGGCGACGTGAAGCGCTCGAGGAATGCTGGCAATTTCATGGCTTCTCATCCTCATGACCGAATCTGGACAGTATAAGCGACCTGGTGATCCCCCTCACCGGGGAGGCTCATCGCTCCAACAGTCATCAAGGCATGGAGAACAGCACGGACGCGTGGCAGCTCAAGAATCCGTCGGCCACGCTACCTCCGGTGCCTTTGGTCGAAGCGCTTCTCATTGCGATTGGCTTGCTGATAGTCACAGGTGATGTGCAGTGTCCACGAGTGACCGCTGCTCGACATCGCCTCTGTGAAGGAGGAGACCTGCAAAAGTTCCTGGCCAGAATAACAAGGCTCTTGAGCCATGTCAAGCTTAAACGGCCGGTTCCGGACATTCAAAGACAAGTGTCATGCGCCGCAGGGGCATGCGCCCAAGATGGTGGCGACAGACGGGGGGAAGGAGAGCCAATGGGTTTGTAGAGAAAGGAATGGTTTATGCCGTCATTCCCGCGAGGGCCCATTGACATCGGCACTCAGCTCGACTACTCTTGCCCCAACAACCACCAGTCTGGTGGTCCGGTGCCGCAGTGAGTGCTCCCCGTGTGGCTTTCCGGCAAGATAGCTCGCCTGGGTATGGAATGGAGTCGTGGAGGAGGTCATGACCCATGAGGAGGTTCTAGCCGGAGAAGAGCGGCTCCGGTCAGGCAAGAGCGTGCTGGACGTCGGCTGTCACGCGGGTTTCATTGATGGTGACCCGAGCCGGAGTGCCACCGGATTGTGTCAGGAAACAGGAAGTCACCGTGTGAATCATGGTCTCTTTTTGGTCATGCTACGCTAGGGGAAGGGCATTTCCCCCTCCGCTTGTGGGAGACACCTACAAGGCGTCGACCGTCATGGACACGGATGTCAGACGTGGAGGTGAGAGGCGGAAATGCTCGGAGAGCGGCATAGTGCACAGGTGAGAAACATGACTGTTGGTGCCAGGAGGAACTTTGAAGCGCGGCGGCGGCCTGGAGAGCCAGCAGCTCATCTATCAGAGTGTCGTCCATACGGCTGCGAAACTGTGCCAGAGTTTCGGGCAAGACAAAGTGCTCCTGCGGGCTATCGAGTTGCACTTCGTCGAGGCCACACACATACATGACTGCCACATCGGTGCGCAACCGCTCGCAGATGGCTTCATCCGACGCGCCCACTTCATGTTTGAGCAGCTCCAGTGCCAGCAAGACGCGTGTCGGGACCGGGTGGCGACCACCATTGGCGCGTTTGGGGAAGCGGCTGGCAAAGCTTTGCTCAACGGCTTCGACTAACTTGGTCCAGGGAAATGTATCGGTCCATTGGCGGATGGAATTGGTTTTGAGGAGGGGGAAAATTAGTAACCACTATGTAGCCAGTTTCGCAGCCGTCTCGATGCGCCGTTGATGGAGGAACTCCTGGCGATCCAGGCGGCGACCGCGATAGAGGACGGGTTGGTGAGCCCCGCGCATTTGGTGGTCGATACCTTTCCCAGTGAGCAGGGCAGCCAGCGCGTGAATGACGCCGCCACCCTGTATAAGGCCCAAAAAAAGTCCTCCAGGTCATCACGGCCATCACCGCGGAGTGCGCCACCCAAGGGGCGGTCCTCCAGGAACGAGCCGAGCGACTCCAGCACGACCTCCAACGGGTGATGCACCGCTTCGGTCGCCAGTGCCGGGGGATGGGGAAGGTCTTTGTGACACTGGTACGCCAGACGGAGGCGCAATTGCTGGAGCTTGGCACGCAAGTCTTGCCGGTGGCGCGGGCCGCCCAGGCATGCCTGCACGGCGCGCCGCAGCTGTCGGACGAGCAGCAGAGACGTCTCGACACGCAGCTCACGGTCGCGCTCGAGGCGCATCACCAGATCGAACGCCAATCCCGCCGGCTGACGCAAGGCGAGGCGTTGCCCCATTGCAAGATCGTCAATGCCTACGATCCCACGATTGCGCCCATCTGCAAAGGGCAGAGTAACTGTCCCGCCCAGTTCGGCCGCAAACCCGGCATGATCGCCGAGCCAGCGGCGGGCTTTATCTTGGCCCTGCATCTGCCCGTGGGTAATCCGAGTGATGCCAGCTCTGTGGAGCCCCTGATCACCAAGGTGGAGCAGGCGATGGCCCGGGTCGAGACACGCCCCGCCCCGGCCATCCACTCGCTGGCCGGCGATCTGGCCCTGAATGATGCCGCCCTGCGGGAGGTGCTGCATACGCGGGGGATTCTCACGGTCGGGATCCCCAGGACGGTCGATCCCCTGCCCCCGTCGCCTACACCAGAGGACATCTTCCGAAGCCTGGAGGAAGCGGACTTGCACCACATTCGGACCCCGACCCAGGTGCAGCTCGCTTACGCGTGTGGGTACAGCCGTCCCGTCGTCGAAAGCATCATTGCGAGCCCACGACAATCGTCTCTGCGAGGCGGGGGCAATTAGTGAACACTATGTAGGGATCAGCCCAGGCTTGATGCAATGATGTGCATTGTACATGTATACAGATAGCATCACAACGGCGACAGTTCCTCCGGATCAACAGAGAATCTGTACTTTCTTGCTCAATGTAGAGGGGAGAAAATGAAGGCACTCATTACGGGCTCCGGAGGACTTATTGGCTCAGAGTGCGCTCGTGTACTCTGTGGCGAGGGCTGGGATGTCGTTGGCATTGACAATGATATGCGTGCGCAATTTTTTGGGAATGAGGGAACGACTCGTCCCGTGGTTGAGGAGCTCATTAGCACTCTTCCCCGCTATCGTCATCACGCCATGGACATTCGTGACCGACAAGGTGTACGCGATCTGCTCCGACACGAGCGACCGGATTTCATCATCCACACCGCAGCCCAGCCTTCGCACGACAAAGCAGCCGCGATCCCATATGACGACTTTGATGTCAATGCCGTTGGCACCATGAATATGCTGGTGGCAGCCCGAGATTTCTGCCGGGAGACTCCCTTCTGTTTCACCAGTACCAATAAAGTCTACGGCGATCGTCCGAACTCTCTCTCTCTCGTGGAACTGGAGAAACGCTACGACTATGCCAATGGTCTTGATGGGATCAATGAAGAGCTATCCATTGACCAATCCCTCCATTCGCTCTTTGGCGCTTCGAAAGCGGCGGCTGACATGCTGTGCCAGGAATTCGGGCGCTACTTTCAGATGCCTATCGGCATCTTCCGCGGCGGGTGTCTCACGGGTCCACATCACGCGGCGGTGGAGCTACACGGTTATCTCGCCTATATTGTCCTGTGTGCCGTCACTGGGAGGCCCTATACGATCTTCGGCTATAAGGGAAAGCAGGTGCGGGACCAGATCCATGCCAGCGACGTAGCGCACTTGTTTCTGCACTTCTTCCGCCGGCCCCGCTGTGGTGAGGTCTATAACCTCGGGGGTGGCAGGCAGAATAGCCTCTCCATCCTCGAAACGATAGACATTCTGGCGGAGATGGGATTGCATATAGACTACACGTACAAGGAGCAACACCGGATTGGTGACCACATATGCTATATATCCGATTTGGCCAAGATCCAGTCGCATTTTCCTGACTGGAAGCTGGAATATGACCTCTCCAGCATCTTCGATGAGCTTGTAGAGCGGTATACGAGGCAAATCACTGCCTGGACAAGGAAGCCCTAACGTGAAGCTCTCTGTTGTCATACCTGCTCGTAATGAAGAAGGATCGGTGGCAGAGACCGTCTCCGCCTTGCTGCGCACCCTGCATGCGGCCGACATCCCCTGTGAGGTCGTCGTGGTGGACGACGGCAGCACGGATAAGACAGCTCTCATGGTGCGGGCGCTCTCGGAGCCATACTCCGAGATTCGCCTGGTCCAGAACACGGGCCGGCACGGCTTCGGCATGGCAGTCCGGTGCGGGTTGCACGAGGCGACTGGCGATGCCGTTGCCATCGTGATGGCGGATGGATCAGACAGTCCCGAGGACGTGGTGAAGTGCTACCGCCGGCTTCTTGAGGGATCAGATTGCGTCTTTGGCTCCCGGTTCGTCCGTGGTAGCAAGGTGATTGACTATCCTCCGCACAAGTTGATCCTGAACCGCCTAGCGAACTGGTTCATCAGAATGCTCTTTGGCGTCCCCTTCAACGACTTCACCAATGCGTTCAAACTCTATCGCCGGGAAGTGCTCCAGGGGATGCAACCGCTGATCTCTCCGCATTTCAATCTCACGGTAGAGATGCCGCTGAAGGCCATTACGCGCGGCTATTCTTTCGCTGTGGTGCCGATTAGCTGGAGAAATCGGCAAACTGGCATCTCCAACCTGAAAATTAAGGAGATGGGCAGCCGGTATCTGTTCATTGTTCTGTATTTGTGGCTGGAAAAACACCTTGCCCAGGGTGATTATCACAGGCGACACAACGCCGAGCAGCAACAGGTGGGGCTCAACATTCACCATGTATGAATGCATGCTGATTACGGGCGGTGCTGGCTTTGTTGGATCAACCCTCGCTATTGCCCTCACACAGCAGTTCCCTGACGTACGCATTATTGCCCTGGATAACCTGCATCGCCGTGGCTCAGAGCTGAACCTGCCCCGGCTGGCGCGGGCGGGGGTGCGGTTCGTGCATGGGGACATTCGTTCACTCGAAGACCTGCTGGCACTGCTACCGGAAGCCCCTGGACTCATTCTCGAGTGTTCGGCAGAACCCTCGGCCCAGGCAGGCTACGGAGGATCGCCTGAGTATGTGATCCGAACCAACCTGATGGGCTGCTTCCACTGCCTGGAGCTGGCGCGACACGCCAGAGCGGACGTCATCTTCATTTCCACCAGCCGAGTCTATCCATTTGAGCCACTGAACAGTCTGCCCTTTGTCGAGGAAGAAACCCGTTTTGCGCTTGCTGCTGAGCAGACGGTACCGGGTGCTTCGGCAGTCGGCATCAGCGAGGCGTTTTCGCTTGCGGGGGCGCGTTCCCTCTATGGCATGACCAAGCTGGCGGGAGAGCTGATGGTGGAAGAGTATGCCGACGCCTATGGCCTGCGGTTCATTGTCAATCGCTGTGGTTTACTGACAGGGCCATGGCAGATGGCCAAGTCCGACCAAGGAGTGATAGCGCTCTGGATGGGCGCACACTATTTCCGCCGTGGGCTTTCCTATATTGGTTTCCAGGGCACTGGCAAGCAGGTGCGTGACATCCTACACATCGACGATTTCTGCGACTTGCTCGTTGATCAGATTCGGAACTTTTCCCTATACAGCGGTCGGAGCTACAACGTGGGTGGTGGTCTGGTCAACAGCCTGTCGCTGCGGGAAACCACCCAAATCTGCGAAAGTATCACAGGCAACAAAATCCCCCTCTCTTCTTTAGCGGAAGCTCGCCTGGCTGATGTGCGGATCTACATCTCTGATCACCGGCTGATTTCCAGTGTCAAGGGCTGGCAACCCCGCCGGGATGCATCCCGTACCTTGACTGACATCTTCAGCTGGCTGCGAGCCGAGGAAACGCAGGTGCGACCGCTGTTTGTCTCCCAATAACTCGGTCGGATATGGTTTTCGGGGCTCCATACCTCTCATGGTAATTCAGCCTGAGAGGCAACTGCAAGCTTTTTAAACACCCTTTCATCCATGACCCTCCATAAGAGTGAACCCGCTAATCAATTACGTCTTTTCCAATACCATATAAAGCAATGCCAAGTTTTCTCGGATCCGAAGAAATGCCAGCTTCCAAAGGCGATATCGGATTAGAAAGTAAAATCTCTATGACGCTGCTTTCGGTGTCGGTTGGCAGGACCTGGAAGGATATTACTTTTCTGTTATCAGCTGCACCAAAGGAAGCCCTTCCCACACTCTTCCCATTTACCAAAACATCAATTTCTTGTTTAAAGTCAGGCCACGGAATGAATGCCTCCAAATCGAGATAAACGTGAGAAGTGCGGAGATGTTCGACCGCGATATCTATTTCTGACCTTCTCCCAGTGCTCCAAACGAGTTGATCTTGTGGTTGGCTCCATCCATCGCCTAGTACATAGTCCCAAAATGCTTGTTTGCTTTCGCTTACAGCGATGTATTCGCCAGCATTAAGTACATAGGGTTCTAGCTTGATGAATGACAGTCCGGAGAGAGAGAAATTGAAACCAGAAAGAGTTACATCTTGTGAGGTTTCTTTTTTTACCAAATATCTTCGACCCTCTGTTATTGCTTTCTGCGTACATCGATTGTTTTCCGTGAATAAAATGTGCCAGTTTCTATGAATGCAAATATGATCTATATTCCGGCGTTTGTTATAAGCCATGACTCCTACTACTGTGGACCATACATGTCCCCAATCGTCGGTTCCGTCAAGTTCTAATACAAGAGGCGAGCCGTCTATCGTGGATATTTTCTTGGCCAATTCTGGAATCGAGACATCTTTATAGTGTAGAATATAACTGGGCTCCTTCCTTGCTTGATGAATCACAATCAGTGAAGAAAAAGCTAGACAGACCAAGTAGATAGACTTTCTTCGAGATGGCTGAAAATTGTCGAGAAATTTGTATGCAAAAGATGGTTAGTACAAATGCCGGTGCCGCATAATAAAACAGTATCATGTATTTGTAACTCAAATCATCAATACCGATCTTGGCGTAAACAATAGATGCTATAGTGGATAGCAAAACTACAATTAGCAAACTCTCTCCTTGGTACGACGTTTCTTTTTTAGTACTAAATATCAATAATAAAGTAAATAGC
Source organism: uncultured Nitrospinota bacterium (assembly GCA_963707985.1). GTDB lineage: Bacteria > Tectomicrobia > Entotheonellia > J063 > CAVPRW01 > CAVPRW01. Next base: position 187,810 of record CAVPRW010000005.1, read on the forward strand.
ATACCCATGGCTAACGATATGACACCATTTCCCCAATAGTTTCCTACATATGCCAGGCTTTCTAGAATACTATGAATACCGTTCGCGGATGGGTAGCTTAAATACTTAGCCACGGGGCCAGGATACTTGCGAGCAGTCTCTATAAGCAGTGGCAGGAAAAACATCACAAAGACAATCGCTGCGAAAGTAATTCTGATGCGCTCTTTACTGAAATAGCTTTTCTTAAGAATGTCATTAAAGGCTTCTGCACGCATTCTAAAAAGCTTGGACACAAGCTGATTATATATGATTCCACCGACAGCCATAATGCCGATAATCGCAATAAATGACACATGGCCGTTGACTAAAAAACCTGCACTAATGACCAGTGGAAAAAAAAATGCGGCGCGACCTTGAGATGCACCTGCCAAAGATAACATGAAAACACCGAATGGGAAATAATATAGATGTGGAAACCAGATTCCAAACAGGAATTGATAATCAAAGAGTAAGCTGAAGCACGAAAAGATGGCTGTCGCAGCTGCTGCATCAAGTAGGTTGTTCAGTAGCTTGCAAAATAGTGCTGCGATTAAAATTATCCAAAAAACATTATAGGCAACAACAGCGATCAATTGACCTGAAAATGGGCTGTTAACGATGGACAAAAGATCATAAAAGACATATTCTCCCACCGCTAAAACGTAAAGTATTGCTGGGCCTGGATGATTAAATCCTATCCTAGAATAATTTCCTACCAAAAGGTTAAGTGCCTTGGCATCTTGTATAAGTAATGAGTTTGCAGCGAAATCAGTTACTTCGTAAGTGGCTGACGAAATAACATGCCAGTTAATCGTCAGAAATAATGCGAATAAAGTGAAATATGAGGCGATAAAATAATGCTTGCTATTCATGTCGCAAAACTCCTCTACTTCTCTGGCTTACTTAATATACTCAAAATCGACATATTAATCCAAAAACGCCTTGCAAATCATGATGAAATGAGTCAATCTGACTTCTCCGTATTGTGAGTTCAGCAAGTATTCATAGTTACTTCTGGATGATACACCATGAAAGTCATTTGTATTCATAAGGTGTGAGCACTTTGAGCGTTTTGAGTCGCTTGGCAACGTTATAGGCCATCAGGAAGGCCTGTAGAGGCTCTTTCAGATGGTGATGGATCTGATCGGAATACATGTTCACGATGGCGTCTTTGAGTGGGCGGTTCATGCGTTCCACTTGGCCATTGGTCCGGAGATGGTTGGTCTTGGTGAGGCGGTGCTCGACGCCAAACTCCTGGCAGACGCGCTCAAAGCTATGCTGAAATCTGACGCATGGCACACCTCTGCAGCGCAGGTGACTCGGCTGGTAACGCCGACACAGGCTCCATGGGTAGATTCATTTGTCTAGAATTGCATCCAGAATGACTTTCTTCATCACATCAGCAAGTATCTTGTTTTGCAATGCGGACGGATGCCCATCCCCTTTAATGTAATAGTCATCGATGGTGCCGTTATGCTCGCGTAAATGTTTCCTGACGACCTCCTTCGCTGAAATATAGGGCACATGATTATCCCTGAGCACTCCTTCAATAAGGTCATTCTGCCAGTCTATCCAATCCGCATTCTGAACTGCATGATCGACATGGAATACAACGAATACATGTTGGAGATGTCTTTCCCTTAACTCATGGATCATGCTCAATAATAGCTTTTTATTGATCTTTATTCTTCTGTCCTTGATATGATCGATACCCTTAAAGTATCGGTGAACTTGTTCAGGCCAGCCATTTCCCTGTACCCATAACCTGAACAAATAGGAGAGAATTGATGGGGGATTCTTTGCAAAGAAATCATTAGGATCCGGATTGATAGGCACTCCCTGTAGAACCAACTCGCCGTCAACTAACTCGAAATAAGGCTTTTGTCCGATCCGGACAGAGAGAGTGCTTCGATCGACGTCTTGCGTCAACACGCTCGCAATGACAAAAGGCTTTTGAAAATGATCTAGGGAGTTTTTGAGCAGCAGGAAAATCTGATCGACACCATAATTGCCGACCCCATAATTCAGGAAGTAGTACCTCGCCGCAAATTCATCATCAGCGTTGAGAACCCCTTGAAAACATTCCTCCTGGGTCGTTAGGCATCCTGCAAAGGAGTCGCCGTAAAGCAAGACAGCTTTTCTTCCGTTGAGATTGGCAGCCCGGTTATGAAGATATGTTTCGCGCGAGAAATCCCCCACCCACCCTAACAGCGGGTGCGGATTCGCAGGAGGCTTGAGCTTCCCATCGAAAAGATAATACAGCTTCCAGTAATCACTGTCTAAATCATAGTCAACGTAGAGCCCCGGTGTTCGAAGTTTCTCCATAAACCCGACCTTAGAAAATAATAAGGCACGGAAGATTGCTTCACTGGCTACAGCCATTAGAATGAGGGCGGGCAAGGTTATGC
>CAVPRW010000006.1:0-122435 GCA_963707985.1 uncultured Nitrospinota bacterium
CCAATCCGATCTATTTGGCAGCCAAGGAGATTTGCGGAACGGCGTCAGCCGTCGCCCCGATGTCGTAGCCGAAATCGCTGGGACTCAAGCGAATACGGATACCTGCCAGTGCGTTGGTCGGGCCAGGCTGCGAGTGTTCGGAGTTCTGGATCAGGCTGATTTCCTGAAGCTCCACCGAGGTCTCCGGATGACTTGCGAGCGTCCATCCCACGGTTGCCGCCACGGCGAAAATCGAAAAAGCTGCTATAACATATCGTTTCATAGGTCCCTCCCTTATGATTCTGCGATCTCTTGCACTTGCAAGAGTATAGGAAATGAGTATAAGAAATTCAAACGGCCTTTTCCACCGCCCGCGGCGCCCTGCCCCCTGCCCGGCCGCGCGCCGCCCCCACCGCGCGCCGCGGCTGGGAGTATAGCCTGGACGCGAGGAGCACTGCTGGAAGGGGGCAAGTCCAGCCTGGACGCGATGAGTATTGCTGTCCGCGATACCGCAGACACCTGGGTCGTCTCGAGCTTGGCGTGTCCACAAACCTTCTGTGTGCTGGCGGCTTCGTGACGCGCCGTCGCAGGATCGCACCTCCACGCACGCCAGCCCTCTCAACAGGGTGCTGTTGGAGCACGCCATCCGGAAGCATCTGCCTTGCTCCACTGCTGCGGGGACGTCACATACGCGAAGCGCAGCGCCATGGCGACGGCTGCCACCGCCAGGCTGCAGGCCAGGCCCAGCCAGATACCCACCCCGTGCCAATGCAGGCCGAAACCGAGGACAAGCGCCAGCGGAAATCCGACCAGCCAATAGGCCCCGCTTGCCAGCAGCATCGGCAGGCGCACATCTTTGAGACCGCGCAGCGCGTTGGCGCCGATGACCTGGATGCCATCGAAGAGCTGAAACGCCGCCGCGACACGCAGGAAGAGTGCCGTTAACGCTCCAGTCTCCGCGGTGTCAGGCGTGGCCGGGAGATAGAGTGCTGCGATCGTGCGCGCGAACAGGGCTATGCCAAGTGCAAAGATGATCATCACCGCGCCGCCCAAGGCCATCGCCGTGAGTCCGGCACGCCGCACCCTGGTCCTATTATGCGCGCCGGCCGCGAGGCCCACACGGATCGTGGCCGCCATGCCGATGCCCAGCGGCACCATGAAGGTGATCGACGGCACGTTGAGCGCGATCTGATGCGCGGCGAGCGGCGCAGTGCCCAGGCGTCCCATCATCAACGTGGCGGCACTGAACAGCATGACCTCAAACACCATGGCCAGACCAATGGAGAGCCCGAGCCCGAACAGTTCCTTAAGCTGCGCCCAATCCGGCCGCAAGAGGTGTCGCCAGAGGCGATAGGATCGGAAGGCGGGCACGGTCAGCACCACCGCCAGCATAGCGAAGAAGCTCAATGCGTTGGCGATGGCGCTGGCGATACCCGAGCCGACCAAGCCCAGCGCCGGCGCGCCGCCATGGCCAAAGACCAACACATAGTTGCCGAGCAGATTGACCGCGATCATGGCGAGCACGATATACAGGGGCACATGCGGACGGCTCAACGCCGTGACAAAGCTGCGCAACACCATGAAGCCAAACTCGAAGGGCAACCCGCAAGCCAGCGCATGCACATAGGGCGCGGCGAGCGCTGCCAAGGCTGGCGACTGGCCTGTGAACCGCAGGAGCGGTTCGGCCACCGCAAAGAACAGCGCGAGCGGCGGGACCAGCATGGCCACCGCCCACAGCCCCATGCGTACACAAGCGCGCGCCTGCACTTTGTCCCAGGGGCGCACGCCCACCATCTGCGCGACGACGGGGGCCACGGCGGCGGCTGGCCCATGGCCCACCAGCCAGCCGAACACCCAGAGCGTCGCCCCTAGCGCGGCCGCGGCCAACGGAGTTTCCCCCAGCCGTCCGATCATCATGAGATCGGTCGTAACCATGGCCATTTGTGCCAGCTGCGTCGCCGCCAGCGGCACCGCCAGCGTGCCCAAGGCACGCAGCTCTGTGAGCCACGGCGCCAGGCGTGGCATGGTAGGTGTGTGCACGGCAACCGGTTCGGTCATGACGGGCTACTCGGATGGACGTGTCCGATCAGCGCGGCGGGAGGAGAAGCGGGGACACTCCCCCGCCAGAGCGTGTGCCGGGCGTGGGAGGAGGTGAAGAGGCTCCGAGCTGTGCGGATGTTCATCCACGATCCCGCGCGAAGGCGCACACGTATAGCAGGGCCCGCCGCCACGGCCGACGTGATGGGGAAGCACTGGCTCATCAAAGGCTCGCTGGGGAGGTGTGGGTACCCACGCCTGCGTTGTGCATGTGGTGACGCTCCCCGCCAAATGTCCGGTGTGAGGTGACAGACGCCTGTATGGCGCACGCCACCGTCAAAACGTGTCACATTATACATCATGTCTGCTCTCTCCGCGACAGCGGAGGCGTTTGGGTTCTGGCGCAAAGTTCGATTTTTGGGGCAAAATCCAAGAATCGGATATCAGAAATGCAACGACTTACGGACAGCCAAACTTTCGAAGAAGCAACTTTGCGACAGAATCGCGGTGTGTGCCCTTGCATACCCGCTTGAGGTAAATCGGGGTAAAATGGCCCGCTGGCATACACGAAAATGCCGTGCGAAAAGCGCGGGGCCTCCTCTGGATTTACCCAGATCCTCTGCATAGTCAGTACATGGCTTCCATACACGATAAACTGCGACACTCAGTGAAACCTGGCTGCAACACTCTAGGGAATGCTGTTTCAGCATTGTCAGTCGCGCCCGAACCCACGCGGGTTTTGTCAACTTGGGGTTGTTTGCAGGACCCCCGAAAAGGTATATTCCAGCAAGACGCTTCCAAAATGGCGCTGAGAACCACGCCGTAAGTATCTGATGTTTCAGCACGTATGCGATTATTGGAGAATCGGATATTGAAACACGGCATGAGACACGAGAGGCTACCGGTCTCAGAAGGTACTTGCTGAACCTACCAGTGAGCGATTATGATAGGCGTGTCCATGAAGAACGAAAGCCTTGAATTTTCAAGGCATGGCAATCAATTGGGTGTTGCCCAATACAGAGTGCTCCGGTGGGCACTCCAATCGCCTATCCCCTGGAATGTACCTTTTCGGGGGTCCTGCAAACAACCCCAGCTTGGCTTTTCATCAAGGGAAGCGAAGCTGAAAGAGAGAAAGTCTGTTAGGATAACGTCTGGGGTGTTTCGAGCCAATTCTCCAGAGGCAGCTCCGGGATCCGCTCAAAATGGCCGGTATTATTCGTCACCACTGTTAGTCCATGGCGCAGAGCCACGCCAGCGATGAATAAGTCGATGTCCCCGATCAGTCTGCCCTCGCGGCGCAACATGGCCTTGAGTCGACCGAACTGCTCTGCAGCGGGCTCATCAATGCGCAGCACCTGTGGTCCAGGAGGGGAGAGAAACGCACGCACTCGTATGACATTGGCCTCCACGCGTCCAGAATGATACGCGCCAAAATAGAGCTCCCCCACTGTTGGGATGGCAACGGCCAGGGCTGCGATCCCCACCTGCGCCACCGCGTGCCTTGACACGCGGATGACCGTTGAGGAGATAGATGCACATATCCGTATCCAAGAGATAGTGCCGCGTGTCGTTCACGCGGTCTCCTGGGGAAGAAGGCTTGTGCCGCGCGGGGAGACCGTCCGAGTCGCATAGATCTCCGCGATGATCTCCTCGGGACTCCGTGTATCCTCCCATCCCCCACATTTGGCCAGAAAGACCTGGGTGGGATCGTCGACGGGTCTCTCAATCCAGCCTTCGGCGAGCGCGGTACGCAAGGCGACCAGCTCATTCGTCACGGCATCTAACCGTCGCAGCGCCTCTTCTCGGGTCATCATGGCTGTCCCCCTCTGTGGTCACGTATTCATGCGGCCTCACGGTGGTAGTACTTGAGCAGCCCTCCGAGCCGTTCCTCACACTGGATCGGGCCGTCACCTCCTCTGTTTTGGCTTGGTACAGGAAAGAGCAGGACATTGCCCTTGCCCTGGTGTGGGCGTTCTGCATGATAGTGGGCCACATACTCTGTGAGCGCATGCTGCAGGGAGCGTTCCCCAAACACGATCAGCCGCGACAAGGCTTCGTCCTTGACGGAGCGTACCCATCGTTCCGCGTAGGCGTTCCGATTGGGGCTCCGCGCCGGCAACGGGACCCGCGTCACTCCCGCCGCCTCGATGGTCTGCTGAAATGCGGCGCAGTATTTTCTATCCCAGTCGTGGATCAGGTACTGCCCAGGGGTAAGGAAGCCCCAATCCACCATGGTGACGTTCCGCGCCATCTGCACCATCCAGCACTGATCGGGGTGCGGAGTCATCCCCGCCACATGGATCCTACGGCTGGCGAGATGAATAAAGAACAGCACGCAATAGGTCACCAGGCCACAGGGTATCCGGTGGCCTGGTGTGCGAGTGAGTATGGGGCATCACGAGAGGGAAATCAAGGCCAGGAGCAGACGGTGGTGAGTCTATAAACGCTGGGAAAGACATGCATCTGGGTTTTTTGACTCTACGGGTTTCGAGACAGAATAGGAGCCTCAATGGCCTATTATTCTTCCCACTTACCCCTCTACAAAAAGGTGATGAATTCGGAACAGTGCTGTCTCATCATCCCGGTGGTGGTGCGTTTCCTTGGCCGAGGGATCGTCGGGCCGAATACTCGATGGAACAAACCCACCGGGGAGGTCCATTCCCAATTCTCCTGCATGTGTTCGGATGTTCACCTCGACGTTTTTGACCGCGCGGGCGACCTTGCCGTCGAGGACATACCCCAGCATTCCTCCGTGGCGGACGAACCTGGAATATTTCCTGTCCACGAACCGTTGCATACCTTCCCTTACATATTCGCCAGCAAGGGATCTCCACTTGCCGGACACGAGAGCATTTAGCCGCTTCGCTTCTAGACAAAAGTAGACCCCTTCTTCCTGTTCCGGTATAGATGGGAAGAAGAGGATGTCCTTCCGACCGATCACAGCGACCAGGTCCGTATCGACCTCTACGCTCTCGTATTGAATTAGAAACGCATGCCGCTGGCGGTCCTTGCTATTCAGGAGTGCGGAGTACAACTTCAGCGAAATCTCATTCTCCAAATCCGTCTGCGCCGGCTTCTTCATTTGATCCCAAGTATTGATAACGTGGGCGAGGATGGCAGGGATCAGTCTTTGCTTGAAGAAGTCGTCCCAGAATACGGGATCACCAGCAATCATGCTCCCTCCCAGGCCGACCGCGTAAGAATAGTGCCTGCGATCTCATCCGCGTCGTTCAGTGCAGCAGTGTTTGTCCAGAACCGCTGCCCGAGGGGCTTTGTGATATAGAGTAGGTTCTCGTCGAACACTTTCATGCCGCGGACCAGTTGGAGAGTGCCATAACCCTTAGCCGCTGTCTGCTGTAGGCGTGTAATGACCGACAGTACGTCTTCTATCGGCGCAGCCGGGGACGCTGGGAGCTGCCCTCGCCGTGTCTTCTCCAATACGACCAAGCCGACTCCAATTCCAACATTCGCTGTAGTCTTCCCGTGAACTTGATACTCGCTGTTCGCCCAGCCATTCAGCGTCTCACATAGCAGCCCGGTATAAACAGCCCGGCGTTCCTCGTTTGTCGGCTTAGTGGTCGGCATGTCCCAGCGCGCCCTGGTCGGCCGAACGCTGGGAATGATGATGGTATCGGTGTCGGCGATCAGCATCCGTTCGATGCCGTCAACATCAAAGTACTCCTCGACCAACTTTTCGGTGTCCCTAACGGCTTGAGCGACGATTTCATCCCGGCCGATAACCGCCTTCTTCGCCTGACTAGCAGCCTCCGTCACAACTTCAGCAACTTCTCTCACGATTTTGCGGCATTCTTTGGGGTCATGGCCCTGCTCGGGTAGGGGGAACGGCAGGCGAAGCAGTTCATCGACGTGAACCTCTGCTCGGCTTACACCCCAATTCGAGGAAGTATGAAAGAGGAAGAACCGGGCCAGTGCCGTCTGGAGATAGGCCGCGAGGAACAAGAGCAGGTCCCGATCTTCATGAGGACCGCGGATGCCGCGCATGGCGTGCCGGAAGGCAACATCGAAGTCAGCGAACGCTGACCGTCTTAAACCCTTGGTGACCAAGACATGAGGGCCGCGATAAATGTCAATGTTCGTATTTGACCGCTTGCGAACCATCACCTCGCGGGAGGTGAGCTGGTCGCAATCATCCTCTAGGAGGAGACAGCTGCAAGAAGGACGAAGAAGCTTCGATAATTGTTCTCGTAGGCAAGACGAGGCGCTTTATTTGAGTGGCCGAGCCATCCCGTCGTTCTTCAAAACCCTGGCTAATAATCCATCGCTTATCACTCTTTCTTGAGGGACTTCCGACAAGATCGCGGAGTCTTGGCAGTAAGGAAAGCCGATCGAGCAAGACGCCGATCACGAGGAGTGGCCCAGAACCGTTCCTTCCAAATAAGGGGAACATCCTCACCCTTCAGGGCGTCGAGCACTTCCCGGATAGCTATTCGTGAGCGGTCATAAGGTAGGACGCGAATAATTTCAGCCTGAGTAACGGCCCAGTCTGTTTTGGGTGCCCAGTAATCAATGCGATGCCGGCTGTCGGTTGGCCGCTCCTTCCGGTAGCGGACAATCAACGCGGGGGCTTCCGATTCCTCAAAGAGGAACCGCTGATAATCGGTCAGATTCAGGACTAGTTCGACGGCGTGTTGCCGGAACCACTCTCGCTGGAAATTGATTGCCGCCCGGCTGTGGTTGAATAGCATACCGTGGGGGAGAACGAAGCAAATTTTCCCATCTTCTTTCACGTGCTCCGTAGCTTTCCACACGAACGCGGTTGCGATCTGGTGATCTGGAAACGCTTTGTTCCGCTCGGCGCACCATATCGCGGCTGGTGCATTCCGATCACTCACACTCGCCCAAGGCGGATTTCCGACCACGAAGTCTACCTTGACTGGCAATTCCGCTTCCACACTGAAGAAATCCGCGCAGCGGATCGTTCCTCCGCGATCTTCTGGCTTTGCTTCGCCTGGGGCATAGATCAGTCTCGGAAGAACTTTACGCTTGCGTTGGAGTTCCCGGATATCCGGCGGAAGGAGCTGGTCAAGGAAAGCCAAGTAGAGGCTAAAAGCCGTGATTCGGCAGGCGGTTTCATTCTTATCCACGCCAAAGATATTCTCACGGAGGATTTTCAGCAGTCCACTTACCTGCCGAAGGTAAGAAGCGTTGGGATTGCGGCGCCTCCACTCTTCCGCCATCCGGTTGAACAAGCCAACGAGGAAGATCCCAGACCCGCACGCCGCATCTAAGAACCGTTTCTCGAGCAGGGACGGTATCCCATCCAGAGTCACGTCGAGGACAAGTTCGGCCAGGAATCTTGGAGTGTAGAACGCGCCTGCGGCCTTCTTCTCCTCTTCACCAGCAGCCTTAAGAAAGTGCTCGTAAATAGCGCTGATAGTCTCGATGGGGATGATACTAAAGTCATACGGCCAGAATGACTGCTGACCGGATTGCATGTCTGTGCCATGCAAGAACCGATCAAGTATATCTACGTGCTCGACTTTGACCTGCCAGGCCTCAGCACTGAGCACATCGCTGAACAGATCACCGTTGAAGTCACGGCCCAGCTGCTCGAAAAGCGTATACAGTTCATCCTTGGCAATCGTCCGTGGCGTCCGGCTGAGTATATCCCTCAGGTGGTCCGCGTTCCGGATGCCTATAGATTCAAGGTAGCCGCGATCGATTACTTGTCGGTCAAACAAATAACAGGTGAACACGAGCCGACAAAGGAGGGCATCGAGGGTATAGGGTGAGATCCGCGCTGCGGGTACTTGCGCCAGTTTCTCGCGCGCGGCCCGGAGATTGCGAAGCAGAGTCCGATCTACCCGCTGACGAGGGTCGAACGAGCGGCGGTGGGTATGGAAGTATTCGCCAGATTCAACGGATAGGATGAAGGCCTGCAGCCGGTCGCCAACCCGGTTCAGTCTCTCCACTAGGCTATGATTCTGAGCCCTAATGCTTCCGACATCCGCCGGTAGAATAAGGCCTGAATATACATGAACCTGATCATCAGTGATCAGAACCAGGATGGGTGCAACGCCTTGATTCCAAAACAACCGGTGAAGCCATGCAACCTCTACCGGTTCAATTCGCTCAACCTCCCGGAAGTAAATGATCGGCGTCTTCTCCAAGCAGAGGACACCGTCTAGCTGGAGTTCTTTAAAGGCGCGTCGTAGAGCATGCGGAAGTGGCGCCGCGCTGCCAGCTTCATCAACCTCCTGAGCGCTGGAGAAGAAGGCGGGCGATTTCCTCCCTTCGAGGCCGAATTCTTTACGCCAGTCTCTTGCTGGGGCTGCAGCCATCTGCGGGTACCTTTACACGGGGGGAGCCGTTTCGGGTTCCGAGAGCAGCTCGTATGCCCAATTCTTTAATAGACTTACGGAGCTAATAAGGTGAACCATACCATATCACATCAAGTTACTTAGCTTCAACGAATTCCGCTGAATGGTATTAATCCAATTGCTAACCCGCATACGCCCCCCGCTGCTTACAAAACCCGATATACGCCGCATCCGGCTTATCCGGGGGCCATCCAGGCTTGCGCGCTGCCCACTCACGCCACTCTGTTTCCAGCGTATAAACATCCCATCCCGGCGCGTGCTTTTTGGCCTCTTCGTACGTCTCCGGCCGCAGCCGCACATCAAATAAACTCAGCTGCTTCTCACCTAGCCTCAGCTTTTCGTCAATCGCCTGCCGTTCCTTGGTCTTGATGACCTCAAACACCACCCATTTAATGGCCCGTCCCTCTTTCTGCATTTTCATTCGGACCTTAAATCCCGACCCCTCAGGATTTTTATTGATTTGTTCTACCGCCGGTTCGAGGACGTATCGCCGGAAGTCCTGCCACCGGAGCAACTTGCCTTCCGGCACTTTCAGCCAGGAACGCAGCTCTTCCACATCCGCCTTCATCGTTGGGACGTCTTTATTCGCGACCGATTCCAGCAGTTCGTAGAGGGTAACGGCGTATTTCCCCGACAATTCGATCATGAAACGCGTACGCAGCCGGGCAAGACGCCGCGGGTCTTTCAAAATCGGAATGAGCAGCCCAGGGAATTGAAACCGCAATTTCCCCGCCGCCTTGGCCGTTCGGCTCACCTCGGCGCTGAACAGCGCCGCGATACCTTCATAACGCGCATCTCCATCGGTTAAGCGCCATTCCACCGTCGTCTTCGCCAACCGCCGCGCCGATTCCCATATCCATTTCGCGTCATGCTCGCCGCCGAGCTCGCGGAACACATGATTGATATCCCGCACCGACATTTCATGAATGGTGCTTTCCTCCAGTTCTTCCCATACCGCGTGCAGCAAAAACGTCCAGAGCTTCCGATCGCGCTCCGTGTAGGGGCCTTCCACACTGACGATAATCACCGGCAGCGGGACAGGGACGGTCGCCGGGTCATGACGGGACGGCGCCCAGGGGTTTCCGGTCGGCACAGGTATTTTCGCGAGGGCAGCGGATTTTTGCATGGCGCAGATACTAAAACCCTTAAGGTGAGAAGATCAAGTAAGATTTCTCACCCTGGGAAAGCCCGCCGTTTGCCGGATTTCTCACCTTTATGCCTGACTTCCCTCGGTTGTGACCCCGGTACTCTGTTCTATGAGGCCTTAACCCAACAACTACACCACCAAGGGCAAAGTAGGCGGTGAGATTTCGCAGAACAGCGTGATGATACGAAATTATACCTGTTTCGCGCCAGTTTCTGTGGCTGAGGCGCGCATCTGGACCATGTTGTTTCGCCTTTCTGCTGTTCTGCGAAATGCATGGGTCAGCAGACATACACTCACAAGTCTCTGAAACTCATGGGGTTCAGCCTAGTTTGCCCTTCATGACACGAATGTTGGTATAGGGCCGACCTGCAGCGCGTCGACGGCAAAACCACTCTGCTCTATAAGCTGGCCGAAGCCGCGGTGGAACAGCTTGAGGGCCTTGTCAAAGACGTCCTATTCCCGGTCGTGGGCGAACCCACCTTGAACGCGCTCGTCAGGGAATACCGCACCCAGGGCCCGGCCTACCGGCGCTCTGTTCATACCCGCCTGCGCCGCTCCTACAGTCATCACGACCGCCGTATGCTCCCGTTGATCCTGGAGGCGCTCACCTTCCGCTCCAACAATGCCGCGCACCGGCCTGTGATTGACGCCCTGGCCTTGCTGAACACCCATCGGGACAGCCGTAAGCCGTTCATCTCCTGCCTGGAGATCCCCATGGATGGCGTGGTCCGTCCCCAGCTTCAAGAGCTCTTGATCGAGACTGGCCCCGACGGCGACGACCGGAGCAACCGGATCAACTATGAAGTCTGTACCCTGCAAGCATTACGGGAACAACTGCGGTGTAAGGAGATTCTGGGTCGAAGGGGCCAACCGGTATCGCAATCCCGATGACGATCTGCCCAAGGATTTCGACGAGCAACGGGCCATCTACTATGACGCCCTGGCGCTCCCGATGGACGCCGACACCTTTCTTGCGAAGGGACAGCACGAGATGCAAGAGGCCCTGCCCCAGTTCGACCAAGGCTTGCCGCGGAACCCGAAGGTGCGGCTGCGCGCCTACAGCGAGCATCGCATTGTGCTCACCCCGCTGGACGCGGAGCCGGCCCCCGCGCATCTGGAGCACATCAAGGCGGAAGTCCTACGGCGCTGGCCCATGACGGGACTGCTGGATATGCTCAAAGAAACCGATCTGCGTGTGGGGGTTACCGAGGCGTTCAAAGGCCTCAGGAGCCGCGAGACCCCCGACCGGCGCACGCTCCAGATGCGCCTGTTACGTGGCTTGTACGGGCTCGGCACGAATACCGGGCTGAAGCGCATGGCCTCGAGCGAGGCGGGAGTCAGCTACCCGGAGTTGCTCTACGTGCGGCGGCGTTTTCTCCAGAAAGACGCTCTCCAAGACGCGATCCGGCGCGTGGTGAATGCGACCCTGACCGCCCAGCTGCCGGAGATCTGGGGAGAGGTCACCACGGCTTGCGCATCGGATGCGAAGCACTACGGGGTCTGGGCTCAGAACCTCATGACCGCGTATCACGCCCGCTATCGGAAGGCCGGGGTGACGATCTACTGACATACGGACAAGCGGGCGGCCTGCGTCTCTTCGCAGCTCAAGCGCTGCTCCGCTTCAGAGGTGGCGGCCATGATCCAGGGCGTGCTGCGCCACTGTACCGAGATGACCATTGAGCGCCAATATACTGACTCGGCCGGGCAGAGCCATGTGGGGGTTGCCCTGTGCACCCTGCTCGGGTTCGAGCTAATGCCGCGGCTCAAAGCCATCGCCGCGCAAAAGTTGTATCGTTCCGTCGCCGGTCACCCCGACGACTACCCCCGTCTGCAACCGATTCTCACGCGTCCCGTGGACTGGGATCTGATCCGTCAGCACTACGACGAGATGATCAAGTACGCGACGGCCTGAACGTGGTCGAGAACTGGAACAGCGCCAACGAGTGCATCTTCTACGGCAGAAGCGGCGAGATGCCCAGCCATCGCTTGGACGACCAAGAACTCACCATGCTCGCCTGGCATCTACTCCAGGCGTGTTGAGTCTATGTCAACACCCTGATGCTCCAGCAGGTTCTCACAGCACCCACCTGGTTGACCGCGATGACCCCAGAGGACTTCCGGGCGCTGACGCCACTCATCTCCCACCACGTCAATCCTTACGGCATCTTTGAACTGGATCTGGACAAGCGCTTGGCGATCGGACAGCCGACCGATGTCCTGGCCGCCTGACTTGGCCGAGAACGACTGTTTTCGGCAATCTACGCGTCCCATCTCGAGGTCACCAGGCGCGCTCGCAGCGGAGGAGACGTAATGCGCCACCCGTCATTTTCGGCCAAGTTGCCACCGACGAAACCCAAGAATACCGATCGGCGCGGCCCGTCAGGTCGACCGGCACGGCGACCGTGATGCCACGCTGATCTTGCTCATGTACCGGCATGGGTTGCGCGTGGCAGAGGCCAGCCGCTTACGCTGGGAGCACATCGATGTGCATGCGGCGCTGCTCCATGTGCGGCGGCTCAAGCATGGGGTCTCGTCGGTGCATCCCCTGCATGGTCCAGAGTTGCAGGCGTTGCGACGGCTCGAAACCGCGGAGGTTGGTGGGGCGGACGTATTCCTCTCGGAGCGCGCAGCGCCGCTCACGGGGCGGACGATCCACCACGTGGTCAGCCGGGCGGGCGCAGCTGCCGCCTTGCCCTTTCCGGTCCATCCGCCTATGTTGCGGCACGCCTGCGGCTTTTACTTGGCCAACAGGAACACCGCTACGCGTGCCATTCAACATTACCTAGGGCATCGCCATATTCAGCATACGGTCCGGTACACGGAACTCGCGCCACAGCGCTTTCAGGACTTCTGGGACGATTGATGGGGGCCTCTTGCTCAAGCGTCACGGTTGATATAGCCTCCTATGACAGCTTCGCTATGTTTGGGCCATGTGAGTGACGGCCTTGCGGTAGAAGGCCTCGGTAAAATATCCACGGGTGCGGCACAGGGCGACATACTCCTGAATCGTGCCCCAGCGTCAAGCACACTCACGCTACCAACCATTTGTCCATCTATACCACAGTCTTGCGCAGATGACCAAGATTCGCCTGCTCCCGATCACAGGTTTGCCTTGGCATAGTCGGCCGTGAGCCAGCGCTCCGGCCGCATGCGGATCAGAATGCTCTCGGCGTACACCTCACGTGTCTGCTCGATGAAGCGATCACCCTCCTCCGCGCCAAGGTAGCGGCGGGCCACGGGACGCACGTCACGCTCCACGTCTACCGCCTCGATGGCGGTGATGGGACCTTCGACGCTGACGTACCGATACGGCGGGGTCTCCGTCTGCACACAGAGGCTGAACCGACCCGCGCGTGCGAGCAGGCGCCCCTTGTGTGAGTGCTTTCCGGTGGCGACTCGCAACTCCCCTCCCGGCTCATACACGTACCAGATCGGAACCGTCAGCGGCCCCCGACCGTCCTCGGCGATGCTGATGATCCCGACATGCACATCGGCCAAAAACGCCTCGCGCTCCGGCCTGGTCATCGTCACTGCCATGCGCTCCTCCTTCCCGGCATGTCGTCCACCATGAATGACGTCATCGAAGTATACTCTGATCAAGAAGGCCCATCGAGGGCGTCCGAAATCAACACCGCGCTCCAGGGTTGGCTAATACCACCGCATCTCATACAGTGCCGCTTCCGCCTCGCGGCGGCGTTCCAAGCCTTTCAGCACCATACCCCCGGCCCGGTTCCAGCGCTTCATCTGAATCGGCACTTCCTCGTGCCGTGCGGCGTTGATCTTCTTCAGCATGGTGGAGTTTTTCAGTGCCCCTTCCCTCAGATTGTAGGTCCAGGATAGAATAGCATCAAACTGCCCCTGAAAGAGCGGGCTTTTTCGGTGAAACGGAGAAAGTTTGGGCGCTAGAGCAGTCGCCTTGGGCGTTGGAGCCGCCGTAAGCCCTTGCGTGCATGGGCTTCCTCGACGTTGAAGGGGTTGTCTGTCCAGAAAACTTGAAGATGTTCACATATTTGACTTTTTCCTCTGATGCCCTCATGCTGGACCTCTATGCTTTCACGCATCCACAGTCCATCGTGATGAGGTTTCTGATCATGCCACCCGTGATCTCTGCACTCTTGGCCTTCATGGCTGCGCTGTTCCGGTCACGCGTATCGCTGCACCTGGAACATCGTGCGTTGCGGCATCAGCTTGCCGTGTATCAACGCACAGTCCATCGTGTACACCTCCGTCCAACCGATCGTCTGCTCTGGAGGTGGCTGTCTCGCCTCTGGTCTGGCTGGCAAGGAGCCCTGGCGTTCGTCCAGCCCTGCACCGTGATGGCGTGGCAACGCCAGCGCTTGCGCGATCATTAGGAGGCGACTCAGCCAGCGTGGGACGCCTGGCCGTCCGCCAGCGGATGGCTCAATCAGGCAAGTCCCAGAGGTGGGCGGGTTGCATCACCACTATGAGCGACGAGCGGCGTGATGACACGGGCGCGAACCTGCCGGTTTCTCGTGGTGATGAGTTTTCGAGACCTACACCCCACAACCGGATTATCTGCGGGCAAGATCGAAACGAAATCGGAAGACGGCTGTGTTTAAGCTTCTGAAGAAATCCCAAGAGCTGCGCTTGAGCTTCTTCACAGCTTGTTTGGACATGTAAGAGATGGGCGATCTGGTGAATCCAGCTGAAGAACATCACTAACTGCTCGTATTCCTTTTGGAATAGATTCAACACTGATAGCATGCGTGATAGTCTTTTGAGTAGGGCTGATGGATGGGCAGCCTTGACCCGTTCCACCGATGCCGCAATCAGCTGCAATTTCTGATACAGCTGCACTCCAGGCGGATCGAGAGGATACTTCCCATCGTCTCGCATGACCGTCCGAATGGCGAGGCTATAGTCCGCTGCTAGCTGCGCTTCTTTGGTGGGCGATTGCTCCGCTTGTCGCTCAATGTCTCTGATCCCACGGAGCTTCTGTTTCAGCTCTTTCTTGACATGACGGTCCGCTTCACAGACCGGTTGTGCGACATTTTTCAAATCATGAAACTGACAAATCTGATGCGGCACTGTTGGCAATTTATGCTGCATAGCTCAACAAATCGACTCTTGCTGATCACTCATCACACCCACGATCGGGAGTCCTACACTGAGCACTTCGTCAATCAATCGCTCAATTTCACTGGTGGCACTGGATAGAAGCGTCTTGGCCACTCAGACGCGTCCTGAACATACATCTCGCAAAATATAGAGTGTGTCATGGCTTTTTTCCGGTTGTACGCCATCCATACGTGTCTACTTAAGCCAGAGGCCCGGTCATCACAGGCCAGCGGTACTTGACTCTTGAGCTGCCGCATGCTCTACTCGCCCTCCGCAGAGGCATCGGAGAACCGGACATGACGGAACAGCGCGGAGGGAGAGGCCATGACAGGTGACGAGGTGCGCCAGGTCTTCGAGGCGATGCTGCCGCAGGACGAGATTGACCGCTTGTGCCAGCAGTGCGGGGTGATCGAGCGACAGCGCAAACTGGACCTCGGGATGTTGGTGCGGGCCATGGTCATTTCGGCGGGGACGCCAGGCGGCGCCTATCAGGCAGACGTCTTGCGCGCCTACCTGGAGTGTGAGGTGCCACGGGTCACGCGCGCGGCGTTCTATCGGTGGTTCGACGCGCCCCTCGAACCGTGCATGGCGGCGCTGGCGGAGCGTGCCCTGGCGTATGCACGGGCGCAGGAGGTCGATCTGCCAGGACCGCTCGAGCGGGGTGAAGGACTGGTACATCGTGGATTCCACGACGGTGACGGTCCGCGACGCGCTGATCGAGGACGTTCCGGGGACTGGCGACTGACGCGGCGATCAACGTCCATACAGTCCTCTCCGTCGGCTGCGGTGCCCCAGTGCGCGTACCATTGCAGCCCGGCCCGGGAGCATGACCGCCGGCATCTGACGATCGACGAGTCCTGGCGGGGCTGTGGCCTGCTGGCCGATCTTGGCTATGCCGGTCTGGCGCGTCTCCGGGCGTGCGAAGCGCATGATGTGCGCTTCGTGCTCCGCCTCAAGGACACACTGGAAACCCAAGGTAGACTATATCGCCCGTGGGCAGGTCACCCAGGAGTTCTTCCCCGGCACGGACCTCGATGCCCTCATCGAGGCGGAGATCCTCGTCCTCGATGGCCGGGCCATTGATGCCGACGTCCATATGGGCGGGGCGAAGCAGCCCGCTTCATCTCCGACTCGTCGGCGTCCAGACCCCGAAGGGCTACGGCTTTTTCCTCACGAACCTGCCCCCCCGGCTCGGCCCGCTGCAGGTCGCCGACCTCTACCGCGTGCGCTGGGAGGTCGAACTCAGCATCCGGCTCGACAAGTCGGTGAACCGCCTCGACGAAGTCGACACCGAGCAGCCTTGTTCCCTGAAGACGCTCCTGTATGCCTCGCTCATGGCCTCGACCATCGCTGCCCTCCTGGCGCACACGCATCACCTCAAGACGCGTCCGCCACAGGCCGGAGCGCCTCGGACAGAGGCGCCGCTCCACCCGCGGCGCCTCGCCTTGCAGCTGGCCGTGTCCTGTCAGTCCATTGCCGAGGCGTGCCAGCTGAAGGGAGTCGTGGCCAAGCGCCGGTGGGAGAAGATCGCTGCGTTGCTCACCCATTCCGGCAAAGACCCTAACTGGCGCCGTCGACCGTCGGTCCTCGATCAATTACGAGGCTGGAAGCGGCAGCCCGTGGTTCGAAAGAAAACCAATCACCGTAATTTGAAGGCGGCGGCTTAAGTAGACACATATGGTACGCCATCAATGGCCAGGACTATACGGCCCACCTTGCTCAACTGCTCGATCAGTTCTTGATCTTGACGGGCTACCGTGGTCACCAACGCGAGAAAAACCTCGCACCGCAAGGCGACCTCTTTGATACAGATCGAGAGGTGTGATTCGGTTTGGAGCTGACTTCTCATCCTGGTGATCGATAAGTTATGGTCGTATCGCAGCTCACCAATACGTACCACCACATCCATTCCAAACGTGTAGCCACGCAAAGCTAGTGTGTCTTCCTGGTACGGCCGGTAGACAGCTCCTTGTCGTTCACAATCTGGATGACTGCATTCCAGGAAGTGGCTCATCACTTTGACGTCCTGGTCGAGTCGAATAATCCATCGCTGCTTATGGTATCGCTCTGTCAATGCCTCATGACATGCAGGACATTCTTGCAGTGGAGGATACAAGTCCACCTGCTGACTTTCACGTCGGGCCCGAGGTGTCCTCATGAGGTCTCTTCCTTTTTTGACCTCATGATACCATAACCGAGCAGCCCGTTGAATGATCCGTCTATGTACTTAGAATCAATCGGTTGAGTGAGTTTTACAACGGTAGTTTTTTTACACCTTCCTTATGCAGATCCTCCGTCTTTATACACCATCCTTATATCCAGCCCGCTATGCTATTGCCCAGCATCAAGCGTTCGCATTACGAGACGGGGGTCACCCACGTAGGGAGCAGGTATGGTGCCCGAGAAGCCCTACCAATGTCGGTGAACGGACGGAAATCTGGTCGATGGTGATACAACCCTACGGATCGCCGCGTCTGCCTCTGTCAGAGGTGAGCCTATGGACGCCTACAAATGGCTAGGGGGGAATATGATTTGTTGCACTCGGCATCAGAGTGAGCCATGTGTTCTTGGTCGCAATGCGACTGACGCAGGAGATTGGGGCATGCCTTTACCTCGGAAGCCGGCCTGGTGGCAATTATATGCCCTCGTTCCCCTGATGGGGGGCCTGATGTTGGTGGCGTACCACGTCGCCCTGCCCCCCATGTGGCGTGAAGGCGTGCACGTCAGTATCCTGATCTTCATCTATGGGTTGGTATGGCGCTGGCTGCGGGCCAACATGTATGCGCTGATGAGTAGGCCAACACTGGACCATTATCGCTCTCACAACCCAACGGTCCTCGTCAATTAGACCGCGCATCGCGTCCATAGAACTCTTGACGCTGTTCACAGGGTTCACCTATCCGCTCCGCTCAGAGGAGGCATGAGAGAGGACGTCAGAGACATGTGCGATTTCGTCGAATTGGGGCCACTCAGGAACCGTATCTCGCAACGATTGCAAGCGCGACCTCAGGACGCCCCGATGGAGCAGCGACTGCTGGCGCAATTTGGTTCTCGCCCGGCGGTGGAGCATCTAGTCACCGAGCGTGTCTGCTACCTGGTGGCCGTACTCGCCATGGATGGCGTACTAGAAATGCTCCTCGATGAAGATCCGCGGGGTTGGGAACGTCTAGAAAGCACCTTGGAAGCGGTGGCCGGCGTGTTCGCCGACGAGATTGTCCGTCTGCGAGTGCTCATACTACAGGCCTGCTGCCAGGAACAAAAGGAGGCGGATGTGCGAGCTTTGACAGCATGGCTGGTGGACACGTTTATCGTCGGTCAAGCGGACTGGTGAGGCGACGACACGCCTAGCTATGCTGCTCGACACCCGCCTGGCCAAATGACAGCCTCCTGCGGAAGAGTCAAGATACCATCGTAACCGAATTCATCCTTCGGTTTTGAGGCGGCGTTGTGCCGTGACCGATCCAGGGACATTGACGCTGCAATCTTGAACACGGACGATCCAGCGTCGATCCGGTAGGCCCTCAGATGTGGTATACTCCTGAATGCATAACTGGCCTAACGAGTGGGAGTATATCACGATGCCACATGGAACGCCTGATCCAGACCTTCGTCCTTCTCCTGAAGCTCTCCTCTCGGCCGCAGAGCAAGAGGGGCGCGGACGGCTGAAGATCTTTCTCGGCGCCGTGCCTGGGGTTGGCAAGACATATGCCATGCTCGAAGCTGCCCAGGTGCGCAAGCGCGAGGGCGTCGACGTCGTGGTTGGCGTCGTTGAGACCCATGGTCGGATCGAGACCGAGGCACTGCTTCACGATCTGGAAATCATCCCTCGCCGCAAAATCGAATATCGCAACCGAACGTTCGATGAGATGGACCTTGATGCCATCCTGGCGCGGCGGCCTCAACTGGTCCTGGTGGATGAACTGGCGCATACCAACATTCCTGGCAGCCGCCACCCCAAGCGCTATCTCGATGTCGAAGAATTGCTCGCCGCCGGTATCGATGTGTATACCACGGTCAATATCCAGCATCTGGAAAGTCTGAACGATACCGTCGCGCAGATCACTGGCACGCACGTGCGGGAGACCATTCCTGACCGGATCCTCGACTGCGCCGCTGAGATCGAGCTGGTTGACCTCTCACCTGATGAGCTGCTGCAACGCCTGCGTGAGGGCAAGGTCTATGTCCCCGAACAAGCCCAGCGAGCCATTCAGCGCTTTTTCAGGCTGGGTAACCTGACGGCGCTGCGGCAACTAGCCCTCCGTCGAACGGCGGAACGGGTGGACGAGCAGATGCAGACCTACATGCAAGCGCACGCCATCCCTGGTCCGTGGCCAGCCGGGGAGCGTATTTTGGTATGCGTCAGCTCCAGTCCGCACTCGTCGCGCCTCGTCCGAGCGGCCCGACGCATGGCCGATCGCCGCCATGCCGAGTGGCTGGCCCTCTATGTCGAAACCCCACGCCATCACCGCCTCTCCGACGCTGACCGCGACCGAGTGGCCCAGACACTGCGCCTGGCCGAGCAATTGGGGGGCGAAGCCGTCACGATCCCAGGGCAGAACGTCTCCAAGGATCTGATCCGCTATGCACAATCTCGTAATGTGACCGAGGTGATCATCGGCAAGTCGCTACGGTCGCGCTGGAGCGAGCTGTGGCGCGGCTCCATCGTCCACGACCTGATCAGCAAGAGCGGCAACATCGAGGTACACGTCATCAATGAAGCGGATGAAGGCTCGCAACGGACGCCGACATCTCCCGTCTTGCAACCACCCGCCATCTATACCTATGTATTGAGTGCTGCGGCAGTGGGTGTTGCGGGGGTGACGGCAAAGATTCTGGAATCGTTTCTGCCACTGCCGAACCTTTCAATGGTCTTTCTGATCGCCGTGCTGTTCAGTGCCGTCACCTGGGGTCTCGGGCCGTCGATCCTTGCCTCCATCCTGAGCCTGCTCGTCTATGACTTCTTCTTTGTGTCGCCGATATTTACTTTTACCGTCGCCAACCCGCAAGACATTTTGGCGCTGGTCATCTTCCTCATCACCGCGGTCCTCACCAGTAATCTGGCGGCACGCGTGCGCTATCAGGCCGATGCCGCCCAACATCGCGAGGCCAGAACGGCTGCCCTGTATGCTCTGAGCCGTCAGATCGCCGGGGCAGCCGGGCTGACCGATGTGCTGCGGGCGATCGTGACGCAGGTGGCGCAAATTCTTGGGGCGAAAGTGGTGGTCCTGTTGCCGGAAGTAGACCAGCTCGTCCTTAAGGCTGGACACCCCGCCGACATGCAGCTCACCGCGGCTGAACGCGCTGCAGCAACATGGGCCTGGCAGCATAACCAGACGGCTGGTCGGGGTGCCGACACCCTACCCGGCGGTGAGTGGTTTTACCTGCCGCTCGGCACAGCCCAGGGCACGGTGGGGGTCCTCGGCCTGCAATTCGAGACACCGGAAGTAGTCATTTCTCCCGATCAGCGGCGGCTCCTGGAGGCGCTGGCAGGACAGGCTGCGGTGGCAATCGAGCGCACACGGTTGGTCCGGGAGATGATGCGCGCCCGACTGCATACCGAGACCGAGCGTCTCCGTGATGCGTTATTATCGACGATCTCGCATGATTTGCGTACCCCTCTGGTGTCCATCATCGGTGCCGTCAGTAGCCTGTTGACGCATGGGGCAACCTATGATGAAAACGCCCGCCAGGACCTCCTCTTGACTATTCAGGAAGAGGCCGAACGACTCAACCGCTTCGTCGGCAATCTCCTTGATATGACGCGGCTGGAGTCCGGGGCCATGGAGGTCAAGCGCGAATGGGTCGACATCGGCGACGTCATCGGTACCGCCCTGTCTCGACTTGCCCGATCACTCGGCCAGCATGAGCTCGTCGTTCAGGTCGATCCGGATCTGCCCATGCTTCGCCTGGATTTTGTGCTCATCGAGCATGTCCTGGTCAATCTGCTGGAGAATGCCGCCAAATATTCCCCGCCGCAGACTAAAATTCACGTTACAGCTCGGCACGATGGGCAATCGATGATCCTTGAGGTCGCTGATGAGGGGATAGGTATCCCTGCCAGCGAGCGCGAGCGCATTTTCGACAAGTTTTATCGTGTCCAGCGAGGTGATCGACAGGGGGCTGGCACGGGGCTAGGGCTATCGATTTGCAAGGGTATTGTCGAAGCCCATGGCGGGCACATCACTGGCGAGAAGCCCAGTGCATGGGAAAGGAGCGATCTTTACGGTGACGTTCCCACTCGAGAAAGAATTGCCAACCGTGCGGAGACGATAGGTGCCGTGTGACCTCACCTGCCATCCGTGTCTTGGTTGTCGATGATGAACCGCAAATTCGACGTTTCCTCAGGACCACCCTGAGCGCTCATGGCTATCGCGTCATCGAAGCCTCCTGCGGGCGCGACGCCCTCGCCCTGACGGCCACCGAGCAGCCAGCGTTGGTGCTGCTCGATCTCGGATTGCCTGACATCGACGGTCTGGAGGTCATCCATCGGCTGCGCGAGTGGTCCACGGTGCCGATCATCGTCGTCTCCGTGCGCGGACAAGAGTCGGAGAAGATCGCAGCCCTGGACAATGGGGCCGATGACTATGTCACCAAGCCGTTCGGCATGGGGGAATTACTTGCCCGCATGCGTGCGGCGCTGCGCCATCGACTGCAGGCAGAGCTCGACGAGCCAGTGTTCCACGCGGCAGGGCTGACGGTCGATCTGGGCAAGCGGGTCGTGAGTCGTCGATAGTCACGAGGTGAAACTCACGCCCAAGGAGTACGATCTGCTTCGCGTCATGGTCACGCACGCCGGCAAGGTCATCACCCACCAACACTTATTACGCGAGGTGTGGGGACCCGGTTCGGTGCACGAAACACACTATTTGCGGGTGTACATCGGGCAGCTCCGCCAGAAGCTCGAACCCGATCCGGCGCAGCCCTGTTACATCCTCACCGAGCCGGGAGTGGGCTACCGCCTGCGGATGGAGGACGAGGGGTCACAGTGAGGTCCAATCATGATGGGTCGCTCACCTGGATATAGGCCAGGTACGACCCGCTGGGGCGTATGAACCGGTGGGCTAGTGGAACTGACCTACGACAGGGGTTCCCCAAAGGAGAGGGTGACGGTTGTCCCCTCACCTGACTCGAACGTGAGCGTCCCTTGTAGTTGCGCCGCGAGCAGGTGGACGAGCCGCAAGCCTAATGACGTAGTGGTGGAGACATCTAAGCCTGGAGGCAGGCCAGCCCCGTCATCACGCACGGCGAGCACATAGGGGCACTGAGGACGTTGGTGAAGGGTGACCTTGATGGTGCCGCTCCGGCCTCCAGGGAACGCGTGTCGGACGCAATTCGAAAGCAATTCGTGGAGCAGCAAACCACAAGGGATCGCGGTTTCGATCGGTAGGTACACCTCCGCAGCGCTGATTTCTAACTCGAGACGCCCCTGACCAACCTGTGATGACCGGACCACCCTGATCGCCAAGTCCCGGAGATATTCCCCAAAATTGATCTGAGCCAAAGTCCCTGATCGGTACAATTGTTGGTGAATCAGCGCCATCGTTTGAATGCGGGCCTGACTCTCCTCGAAGGGGACTCGGAGCTGGGGATCGGCAATCATCTGCGCCTGCAAACCGAGAAGGCTGGACACGACTTGCAGGTTGTTTTTGACCCGGTGGTGAATCTCCTTGAGCAGCATCTCTTTTTCCCGCAGCGAGGCCTTCAGATATGCCTCCACCTGCATGCGCTCGGTGATATCGCGGGCGATGGTGGCGGCACCAATGATGCGGCCATTGCCATCTTTAATGGGAAAAATCGAGAGAGAAACGTCCAACCGCTGGCCGTCCTTGCGCATCCTGACGGTTTCGACATGCTGCAGGCGCTCGCCTTGGCGCAGGTGGCCCAGAATGGCCGGCAGCTCATCAGCGCGCTCCGGTGGCACCAGTAGAGCAATCGGCTGTCCAATGACTTCGCTGACGCCATAGCCATAGAGCCGCTCCGCCCCTGCGTTCCAACTTGTAATCACTCCGGCAAGGGTTTTGCCAATGATTGCATCATCCGAGGAGGCCACGATGGCCGCGAGCTGGGCATGCACTTCCTCGGCCCGCCGATGCTCGGTCACATCGATAACCATGACCCCAACCCCCAGAAGCCTCCCATCACGAGTGCGGACCGGATAGTAGCTCGCCAGCCAGTAGCCCTGCTGCAACGGGTCGGTCGGTTTCTCGCCGCATAACTCGACGTTCACCAGGGGCTCTCCCGTCTGTAGGACCTGGCGGTGGAAGGGCTCCACGATGGGGGCCAAGGTTGGGAGCACCTCGTGCAAGGTGCGACCCAGATGGGCGTCCGTGGGCAGTCCGTTGATGGCGGCAAGAGCCTCATTGATGCGTCGGAAGCGCAGGTCTAGGTCCATGAATGCGAACCCGACCGGTGCAGTGGCCAAGAGGGTATCCAAGAGTGCCAGCGACTCCTCCGCTGTGGCGCGAGCTTCCCGAGCTTCCTGGTAGAGGTGTGCCTGCTGCGCCTCGGCACGTTTGCGCTCGGCCACAGCGGCCGCCAACACCAAACTTGTCACCGTCACCACTCCGATGAAGGCTTGCAGCCCAAGCAAACTGGCATGTACCGTGTCGCGGGTGAAAGGGCCCATCCCTTGGGCTGTCCACGCAATGGCTACCACCGATACAAGGCTGAGGGTGGTCACTACCCCTGGGGGGCCAAAGCGAAGCGCGGCCCAGGTGAGAACGGGGAAGACAAGATAGGAGATCTCCAGTCCTGGGGCAGCCCATAGGCCGCAGAACACGATCATACTGAAGGCAATGACGGCGCCGAGCAGGGCTCCAGCCTCCAGCAGCTGCAGGCGTGATAAGCGATGACGCGGCCAGGTGCTCCAGACGAACACCATCGGGGCGACGATCAGTGCCCCCATGGCATCTCCTAACCACCACGTCCACCAAGCCTGGCCATACGATGAAGTCGAAATGAGACTACCCCACCAACCACTGGTAACCCCGATGGTGGCACTGACCAGAGGGCTCAGACCTGCCGCCAGAATGACGAGTCCAAGGACATCCTGTAAGCGATCCAGGGCTGGACGGAATCCAACCACACGGCGCAGGAGAAATGCCCCAAGCAGCGCTTCAAGGGTATTCCCGACGGCAACTCCGCCGGCGGAGGACACAGGGGCACCAGCCCATAAATTAATCAACAGGGCACCGAGCGTGATGCCGGGCCAAAAACGTGTGCCATACAATGTCATGGCGGCCAGGGCAATGCCGGTAGGGGGCCATACCACCGCGGCGATGCCGCTTACCGCATCGAGCGACAGGCCCAGCGCGGCCGTGCTGACATAGATGACACACAGCAACCCCATGCCAATACAGTCAGACCAGGAGGGGGCACTCATGGCGTCCCTCTGCAGGTGGAGAGCATTATCTCCCCATCGACTCTCCCTCATAGTTCACTCCATGGAGGGATCAATGGCCACACCGCGAGCTTGCCGAAGCGAGTGTAGCATAGATTTGACTATAATGGGTCAAGAAAACGGCGTTCACGATAGGAATCTACCATAACACTTGACACCTGCGTGTAACATGTCGAAAATACCCGAGCATATCCTCATGTCTGGCCCACTGCCACTCATCACTCGAGAAAGGCGTACGGTCTGAGCTAAAGCACTTCCGTTGCCTATCGGCGGCTCGACGCCGTTCATATCGACGCACTGCCTGTGGAATCGCCTGTAGTAAGGAGGGAGAGAGCCCCATCTCGAAGCTGGCCATCTTAGGAATCGTCCGTACATACGTTGCCCACGTGGATGTATGTCCTACCCTTGTGGCCTATCATAAGGGTAGGAGCCAAGCAGATATGCTAGCCCGCCTTCGTGAACAGTGTGCGGTCTTGGCGGCGGCTGAGGAGCGAGGCCGCCGCCTCTGGGCCGTCGCCGCAGCCAAAGCGATGGGACCTGGGGGCCAACGCTCGTCGCGACAGCCACGGGACTGTCGCACCGCCCCCTTGATCAGGGACGGCGGGAGCACGGGTCCCTCTCCGGCGATGCCCAGGAGGCCCCGCAGCGTTTCGTCGTCCTGGTGGGGACCGTACACCCCTGCCAGATCACGAGCCGACGTTGGGGGCCGACCTGGAAGCCTGGGTCGAGCCGACCAGCCGTGGGGACCCAGCGTCGCCATGGCGTTGGACGTGCAAGCGTGTGCGGCCACTGGCCGCGGAACTGCCACGGCCAGGGCACACGGTGGGGCGGCAACAGGTCGCCGACCGGCTGGCCGATCTGGCGTACCGTCTCCAAGGCCATCGGCAGACCACGGAAGGCACGGCACCTCCCGATCGCAAGGCGCCATTCGAACCCATGAATGCGCCGGGGGCGGCGTTTCAAACGCGCGGGCCACCAGTGGTCTCGGTCGACACGAAGAAGAAAGAATTGGTGGGGGATGTCAAGCATGGGGGCCGAGCCTGGCGGCCGCCAGGCGACCCGGCATTGGTGCGCACCGATGATTTTGCCGACAAGCCTCTGGGCCAGGTGACTCCGTCTGGCGTGGACGATCAGACCGCTAAGGTCGGAGGGGTGAGCGTGGGCGTAGATCACGACACGGCCGCATTGGCGGTGGAGAGCCTTCAGCGCTGGTGGGTCACGCTGGGGGTGGTCCGCTATCAGGACGCCACGGCATTGCTCATGACCGCTGATGGGGGAGGCAGCCAGGGCAGCCGGAGCCGCCTGTGGAAGGTCGCCTTGCAGCGTCTGGCCGATGCCACGGGTTTGCGCATGTCTCCAACGACAGCCTGTCTTGCGAGCATGGCCCGTAACCTTTTTCGTTGGTTGTGCCACTACTGGCATGATGAGCTGGCGGCGACGATACTCGTTCCTCGAGGGGGTGTGTATGCAACGGTGGATTGTACTGTCGGGGCTTGGGTTACTCGTGCTCGTGGTGGCCATTCAGTTCATCCCGGTGGATACGGCCAATCCGCCTGTGGAGAGCGACATTCCCACCACCCCAGCGGTGAAGGCGGTCCTGCGGCGCGCGTGCTACGACTGCCACTCGCATGAAACGGTGTGGCCCTGGTACAGCCATATCGCCCCCATTTCATGGCTGCTCGTGCGAGATGTGCAGGAAGGGCGGGCGGAACTCAATTTGTCCAGCTGGAACCAGTACAGTCCCCAGAAACAAGTGAAGAAGCTGCAGGAGAGTTGGAAGGAAGTCAGTGAAGGGGACATGCCACCCTGGTATTACCTCCCGGTCCACCGGGAGGCCCGACTGTCGGCCGAAGACCGGATGCTGTTGGAGCAGTGGGCCCGCACCCCCACCGAATAGACGTCGAAGACTGGACGCAACCGACCATCACCAAACCACGGTGGGCATTGTGGCTCATACTCTTACCGGTCATGCTCACCACAGGCGGGTCCAGCCGGATGTTCTCGGGCGGTTCTCAGGAAGCGTGGGCTCTTGCGCACTTTTGGTGATTCAGGGTAACGGAAGCACAATTGCCACGAGCGAGGAGAGGGTGGTAGGCTCGAAAATCGTGGTTAATCAATGGCGAAACGAGCCATCTTCTCAAGATCAGCTAGGCCATCAGTTGGCGTTCACCAAAAGTGATACTGCTGGCGAAGTCCTCCCGGTACTGGTACGATGTATCGGCGTCAGTGATGGCCTCACGGACAGATGTGGAGGTGTCTCCGGCTGCGCCCGATGCCGATCGCGCCAGTCCCTCGCGAACCAGCGCGTGTCGCCCGTGCCGCGTTTCCTAAGGGGCACCGCGATCTGCGACGCGCCGATGAAGTCGAGACGTGGTTCACGGAGGACGCCTTTCGGGCGCTGTTCCCCACCCACGGCCACCCCGCTTGGCCCCCGTGGCGGCTGGCGCGCGCCGCGTGGCGCTCCGTGCGGGGGCGGATGGCGCTGCCGCATCACCCGATGAGACTTCGCCAGCAGTATCAAAAGTGGCCAAGAGCCGCTTTATGTCCGGATCAGTATGAGATGAGTATGCCACATTGTGCGGAGGCTGTATAGGCTCGTCGATAAGTTGACAACGCCGGGAGCGGGCCTCGCGTCCTTCTTGGGCCGGAGAGCTTCTTATTCCTCCCCGATATCCGGCTCAGATTTATTGTGAGGCTTAACATAAAAAGTCGTAAAAGCAGTATTATTATCCTCATTAATTTCTTCCACTTCGTCATAAACATCAAGGTCAACATAGACGTCGTAATGCCCAGCCCGTATGGACATTCCTATCATCTGGTTAATACCTTCATATTCAGATTCACCTTCACCGGGTTGTGTGATGGAAACGATGGAAGGCGTTGTCACATTCACGGTAAGGACCTCGTCTTTCTCATCTCTACATCCGGAGCAACGGTCAGCTTTATAAATAGTTAACCTGTCGACATGTTCAGGAGCGGTTTTCCAGCCTGTATTCCATACGGCCCACCGTATCAAGATAGCGGCAAAACCCTCCTCAGTAGGCGGTCCTGTTGGACTATATCCCGAAACTGCACTATTGAACGCTACTGTGCTGTGGAATTCCAGTTCCGCCTTTTTATCTTCTTCCTTCCGAGACATCTGATTTTTTGGTTCGTTCACGTCTCCAGGTTTACGCTGAATGAGAGCAGTAGTAGTCTCTGTCAGAGTATTGTGCTCGATTTTTTCTTTCTCCGCGCGCCGGGGGCACTGACCTCCACGGCTGACGCCCTCGATGAAATGTGGCTGGATGGCTGAAGATAGTTGGACACTTGCAGAAGTGCTCATAGCTGTGACAGGTGGCAGCGCTTCGGGCATCTTCATAACTTTATCAGCTACCCGATCCGCTTCCTGTTCGAATTTGTCGTTCGGCTCGCCGACCCTCAGTTTGGGCTGAATTACTGCCGCGCTTGGGAACGCCATGGGGCTCAGTCGAGCAACCGACCTCTCGAATCCCGATCCGAAATCGTGGCCGAAGCGCTGCTCCCTGTCCTGCCGTAACGCCGACTCCCACGGCCTGCCGGGACGGGCAAGGGCTTGGTCTATACTGGCAGACACCACATCCATCTGCCCAGTCGATGCTCCTGAGAAGCCCTGGATGTGCGGTAGTGCGCCGCTGACTCCAGTCTGCGCCGACGCTGCCAACACCTGATTGGCAAGCACCCGGTCTGCTTCCTGCTCATATTCATCACCTGGCGTGTTGATCGCTCGTTTCGTCTGTATCGCTGCTGTAGGAGGATGTATGGGAATCCGACTAAAATCGTGCCCAACGAGAGGTGATGCCGTACCGTTCAATCCGGCGTTGAGTTCTTCAGCATGAGTCTGCAACATCCGTCGCACAGCTTGATTCCCAATGGTGCGCTGCAAGTGCAGGAGAGGATTTGCGTGATGATTCAGCCCAAGTATTGCCGTGTTCGACCGAGTAAAGCTCGATGATGCTGGCGTTTGATGTTGATGTTGCTTTTGCGCAAAGATTCTCATGTTCCATGTTCCTCTTGAGAGCATTGTCAACTTAACGATGATATCGGCCAAACGGTGTGGTCGAGTGGGACGATGCGCCCATTTCGAGGCCATCTTATGGCATTGTCAACTCATCGAGGCTAATCCCGTCATAAGGCGAACGGGTACACTACTCCAATCCTTCCTGCCTCTTAGGCCGCCCGTTCCGTACCCGTGATCTCAGCCCAACTCTCGAATCGATGGCTCATTTCTTGACGGTATGCGGAGGCTGATAGCAGATGCCGTCGCGGTCGAAAGTGTTGGGCGATGAGACCGTAAGCGGAAGGAAAGCGCTGGGCATGTCCGGGCGCTTTGCCCTGTTGCATGCGCTGTTCCCGCTGACGGATTGGTTGATGAGAGTTTTCCACGCGGTTGTTGAGATAGCAATGCTGACAATATTCGACGCCAGGCAGGATCTCTCGCTTCGCCGCGCCATAGCTTTTGCGTTTGTCCGTGCTAATCACCCGCGGGACGTATCTTAACCTTTTGAGCAGCTTACGGAAAAACTTCTTCGCGGCGTTCTTGTTCCGACGGCTCTGCACCAGGATGTCGAGCACCTAGCCATCCTGATCCACTGCCCGCCACAGATAGTGCTGTGCCCCGTTGATCGTCAGCAATACTTCATCCATGTGCCATTGGTCACCTGGTCTCAGGCGGCGGTGACGGAGCTGATTGGCATACCGTTGCCCGAACTTTTGGCACCACTTCCGGATCGCTTCATACGTGACGATGATGCCCCGGGCGAACAGGAGCTCTTCCACGTCGCGGTAGCTGAGACAAAAGCGGCAGTACAGCCAGACACCCTGGCTGATGATTGCAGGTCGAAATCGGTGATTCTTGTAAATGGGGGTTGAAAGGTATTCATGACCGAGTTATGTCATACTCAGCCAGACTCAGCAACAAGTTGACAATGCCTAATGGACGGCTGCGAGCGGTGCTGAAATGACTAGCGCATCGAATAAGGCTTTGGTACTTGCGTACTATCAATACGTTGTGGCCGAGGGTCGGTTCGAGGAGATCCCAAACGACATCGGTGAAACATATGTGGATCACAACAGTTCCAACGATGCACCGAAGGGGCCGTTAGCTGTGGAGGCTCACCTGCGCGCCATCCGTACCACGTTTCCAGATTTCACGCTTCGTACCCATGAGGTCATTGCCGAAGGCGAGTGGGTTGCTCTTCGCGTGACTGTTGAAGGGACTCACTTGGGCGAATGGCTCGGAATCAGACCATCTGGAAAGCGCATCGCATTGCGCGGTATCAATCTGGATCGCGTTGCCGGCGGCCACATTGTGGAACATTGGGGCGAAGCGGATACGGTCGGAATGCTCGTGCAGATGGGAGTCAATCCATTCGGGAGCACTCAGTGAGAGAACTGGCGCCCAACAAGGGCGTGCAGGCGACGTGCGAAGACGCACGCGCCTGACGCCAGCCGTTCGGCTGGTAAGAGGCACACGATGGCATGGGACCTTATAATAGCAGTCAAGGCATCACAACGGACGCGGTCCAAGGGGTTGGGGCTTGTCCGGTCTGCCGACTCGCTGGAGCAGTCGACGGCCTGTGATCACCGCGTCGCCAGCCGAATGCAGCGGCGCACGGGGGTCACGGCCTGCGAATGTCGCGGTCGACAAAACCACATCGAAAAGGAGGGGTCTCGTATGAAGGCAGTCAAGCTGGTCGTCGCCATAGCGGTTTCAGGTGTCGCCTTTGCATTCTATTCCTCATGCTGCATCGCGCAGCAAGTTACCGGTGAGTTGGGTTCGCCCAGCGCCACCACCACGATCAGCGGAAAACAGCTTCCGCCGCCCGATCCGAAGTTCGGCGGGGTGATCAAGGAAAAGGCCTCGGAGTCGAAAGCCTGGTGGGCGCCACGCGTCGTGCCGCCGAAGGGCGCGCCCAACGTGCTGCTCATCATGACCGACGATAGCGGCTTCGGCGCGCCGGGCACGTTCGGCGGCGTCGTTCCGACACCGGCACTGGATCGCATCGCGAAGAGCGGGCTGCGCTACACGAATTTCCACTCCACGTCGCTCTGCTCGCCGACGCGCGCGGCGATCATCACCGGCCGCAACCATCACGTGGCCGGCTTCGGGGTGGTGGGCGAAATCGCGACGGGATTCCCGGGCTACGACTCGGTCATCCGGAAGGAGAACGGCACCATCGGCACCATCCTGAAGGAGAACGGGTACGCGACCTCGTGGTTCGGCAAGGACCACAACACGCCCTTCTATCAGGCGACCCAGGCCGGGCCCTTCGACCAGTGGCCGAACGGCATGGGCTTCGAGTACTTCTATGGCTTCGTCGGCGGCGACGCCAGCCAGTGGCAGCCGAACCTGTTCCGCAATACGACGGCCATCTACCCCTTCGAGGGCAATCCGGGCTGGAACCTGACCACGGCCATGGCCGACGAGGCGATCCAGTACATGAAGCAGCTCAAGGAGATCGCGCCCGACAAGCCGTTCCTCGTCTATTACGTGCCGGGCGGCACGCACGCCCCGCATCATCCGACGCCGGAGTGGATCAAGAAGATCAGCGACATGCATCTCTTCGACGACGGCTGGAACAAGCTGCGCGAGACCATCTTCGCCAATCAGAAGCGGCTGGGCATCATGCCTGCGAACGCCCAACTGACCCCGTGGCCGAAGGAACTGCCGGAGTGGGATTCCCTCAGCTGGGAGGAGAAGAAGCTCTTCATCAAGCAGGCCGACGTCTACGGGGCCTACCTCGCCTACACCGACCACGAGATCGGCCGCGTCATCCAGGCCGTCGAAGACCTGGGCGAGCTCGACAACACCCTGATCATCTACATCAGCGGCGACAACGGCGCGAGCGCGGAAGGCATGCTCAACGGCACGCCGAACGAGTTCACCACCTTCAATGGCGTTGCCGTGCCGGTCAAGGACCAGTTCCTCTGGTACGAGTTCTGGGGATCGGACCGGACCTTCCCGCACTTTGCGGCACCCTGGGCGTGGGCGATGGACACGCCGTTCAAGTGGATGAAGCAGGTGGCGTCGCACTTCGGCGGGACGGCTCAGGGCGTGGCCATGTCGTGGCCCGGCCACATCAACGACGTGGGCGGCATCCGCCGCCAGTTCCACCACGTCATCGACATCGTGCCGACCATCCTCGAAGCGACCGGCATCCCGGCGCCCGATACGATCAACGGCATCAAGCAGCGCCCGATGGACGGCGTGAGCATGGCCTACACGTGGGACAAGGCGAACGCCAACGCGCCCGACCCGGCACACCACGCAATACTTCGAGATGCTCGGCAACCGCGCCATCTATCACGACGGCTGGGTGGCGTGCACGACCCCGGCGACGCTCCCGTGGGAACTGAGCACGCAAGCCGCCGCCCGACGTGATCACCGGGTACAAGTGGGAGCTCTACAACGTCAAGGAGGATCCCACCCAGTCCAACGACCTGGCTGCCAAGATGCCGGAGAAGCTCAAGCAGATGCAGGCCCTCTTCTATCTGGAGGCGAAGAAGTATGACGTGCTGCCGCTCGACAACTCGACGCTCGCGCGCTGGAACACGCCGCGCCCGAGCCTGACGGCGGGACGAACGGTCTTCACCTACTCGGGAGGACTGACCGGCGTCCCCAACAGCGGCGCTCCGAGCATCCTGAACAAGTCGTACACCATCACCGCCGAGGTCGAGATCCCCGAAGGTGGCGCGGAAGGCATGATCGTCACCGACGGCGGGCGCTTCGGCGGCTATGGCCTGTTCCTGAGCAAGGGCGAGTTGGGCATTCGGCCGGGGCAAGCCGGTGTTCCTCTACAACCTGCTCGACCTCAAGCGCACGACGTGGGAAGGGCCTGAGCTGGGCGCCGGCAAGCACACCATCGTCTTCGACTTCAAGTCCGATGGTCCAGGCTTGGGCAAGGGAGGGACGGGCGTGCTCTCCGTGGACGGTCAAGGAAGTGGCCAGGAATTCCATGGAACACACCACCCCGATCACGTTCCCGGAGGACGAAACCTTCGACATCGGCCAGGACACGCGCACCGGCGTCGCGATGCTGGAGTATCGCTACGATGTTCCGTTCAAGTTCACCGGCAAGATCAACAAGCTGACCTTCAAGCTCGAACCGGAGCCTAAGGCAGCACCGCAGCGCTAGCCGCTTCAAGCCATTGCGAACCAGATCTCACGCGCGAAAGGACTAGAAATAGACGCGATGAAAAGGGTGCTTGTTCTCGCTGCGGTCAGTGAAGCCGCGACCGGGGTGGCGTTGCTGATTGTGCCGTCGCTGGTCGGGCAGTTGCTGTTCGGCGCGGAACTGACCGGCATCGCCATGACCAGTGGCGCGCGTGACCGGCATCGCCCTGATCGCATTAGGGGTCGCCTGCTGGCCGGGCACGCCGCTGGTCGGCATGTTGACCTACAGCGCGGCCGTCACGCTGTATCTCGCCTACGTCGGCTTCGCGGGCGGTTTGAGCGGCATACTACTGTGGCCGGCGGTCGTCCTGCACGTGATCCTGACGGCACTTTTGACTCGGGCATCAACAAGCGACAAGGAGACGAAAACATAGAGGAATAGACCGTGCCCGCCTGGTCTTATCCGACACGGCTCGCACTTTAGACCATAGCGGGGTGCGGGCGTCGCCCACCGGTCCTGCGTGACAAGCGTGACGTTCGAGACACGCCGAAGGAGCGACAGAGCTGAGCCGAACAACCGCATGAACTGGGACGCTCACGACGTTCGCGCCCGTTATGCGGGGCGGTGTCCGACTATATTATCTGCGTGGCCCGCACCCGTGGCGGTCGCGATCCAGATTCCGGTATCAGTCTGTTTGTGCTTGACAAAACGTTCCCTGGCATCGCTATGCCCGATATGAAAGTCTTGCGGGAGAATGCCAAATCGGTGCTCCGCTATGCCGCCTGAACGCTGGATCGCAACGCTCCGGAGGCCTCTAGAGCCGCTTCGATGGCGAGAGCGTGTTGCACGGTGATCATCGCGCCGGCAGTCAATGGCACTGTCCCCCCTGCATATTGGAGATGTCCCGTTCACGACGCTGATGCCCGCGATGTACGTGTGCTCGCACCACGCCGTCCCGACTTTGCGAGTGTGCCTTCGGCGGCGTCCTCGGATGCTCCCATCGACATCCACAGTATGTGCAACTGCGGGTTTTGCTCCTGAAGCATCTGGGCCACATGCCAGACGGCGCGTTGCACCCCCCATGTCGGCCGGGGGAAACCCATCGGTGAGAGTTTTAGCAGCACTTGCGCCTGCGATCGGGGGACAAGCGTCACACCGATCTGCTGGCTGAGTTTGCCTTCTTTTACTACCAGCTCCACCAGCCAGGAGTCGTTGGTGAGCTCACGATAGGCGCGGATCAGGCTCGTCGAGATCTCGATGCCTTGTTGGTCCTCACGCCAAGTCCTGGTCGTGCAACTCTTCAAGACTCTCTCGATGTCATGCGGGCCTTTGAGAACCACGTGTGGCATGCCGTCCCCTCTTTGCATGGGCGCCGTTGGGGGCGAGCTGAAGGGTTTGTGCCAAACATAGTAATAAATTGGCAAGTTGGCCCCACGGGCGCGCTGTTCGTATTTGGTCGCTATGCGGCCAGGCAACTCTTCCACAGCCGTAGTGGAAAATCGTGGCTTCAATGCCGTCTGGCGTTCAAGTATAGCGGCGATCCAGGTGGCATAGTCCGGGTGGTCAGTCGCAATCGTCACTTGTCCGCTTGGTGTCAGCCGATCATCCAGGAGCTCAACCAGTTCCGTTTGGATCAAACGTCGAAAATGATGCCTCTTCTTGGGCCATGGATCCGGAAAATTGATGAAGATCTCTTTGATGCTGTTGGAGCTAAAGAGGTATTGCAATGCTACCTGCGCTTCGCCGTGAATCAAGCGCACATGTGCCTGCCTAGCTGCATCGAGGCGTTTGGCGAGATGTTGCACCCATGCCCACGAGAGCTCGATTCCAATCAGGTTGACCTCGGGGTTGTGCTCCGCCTGCCGGAGTAAGAATAGCCCATTGCCAAAGCCGATTTCGACCATCAGTGGGGCGGTACGCCCAACAAGTAACGACCAGTCGAGAGGCCAATCCGCCTGTAGCCATGGGACCACATAGTGGTGCAACACTTCACTGAGGGGCCGAGCATGCATAGAAATTACCTGGTGGCATTGATAGCCGGGAATATCGCGATGGTCGGCTTCGAGGCCATCATCTGGGTAGAGGTCAGTAGCAATCATCCCCTGGTCGTCACTCTGAGCGCGGCGAGCATTCTCACCACTGCAAGCAGAGAAGCTCTGTGGCACTCAGGCGACAACCCATGGGCTTTGCCAGGCTATACCGTCCTAGTTGTCTCGACTCTGGATCGGCGTCTGACCGCCGAGGGGCAATACCTTATCGACTTTGACGATCACCGCGTACCCCTTGCGTTCGGGGTCTCGATCCAACTCGGGCTGTACCGTTCGACCCATAACCTGCTCGCGTAGCGCGCCTTCTTTATGAACCGTTGCCTTCCCCACAAAACGCCAGGCCGCACGAGTGGCCGGATCACGAAACAGGATCATGACGTTCGGATTCTCTTCGATATTGTGCTGTGTCCCTTGGAGCGTGCGCTCCCAATAGGCCAGCGAGTCGTCGTCAAATACCATCACGCTGCCCTTATAGCCGATATTGGGGGTCCCGTCCTTTGACGCTGTCGCCACCAGGCACGGGGTTCCCTTCGCCAGCGCTGGGTCGATCAGATCACGCATCTGCTGGGTCAACTGAATCATGGTTTTTCCCCCCTACTCGAGATCGAACACTACACCTTGGCCATCACCTCTAACGATTCCCGCACTGCCGCTAGTGTCTGTTCCACGTCCGTTGACGTATGCGCCACGGACATGTACATCTTGGAGCTCCCCTTCAGAATGCCGCGCGCCAAC
Source organism: uncultured Nitrospinota bacterium (assembly GCA_963707985.1). GTDB lineage: Bacteria > Tectomicrobia > Entotheonellia > J063 > CAVPRW01 > CAVPRW01. The sequence continues at coordinate 34,902 of CAVPRW010000006.1, forward strand.
AATTCGGCATTGAACCGGCGCAATAGCTCACGATTCTGGGTCAGCACACCGCGATAATCGTTGACCGGCTCATCAGTAAACACCACGTCGAATAGCGGATCTTCGCCCACCACCTGGCCGGGTATACCATACTGTTTCAGCAGAGCAGACAGCCCCTGGCGCAGCCCATGTCCCATGCTAAACAGATGCCGATAGGTGCCCTCGTGTTGCAGTTGCTGAAGGGTGGCTAACCCGGCGACAGCCGCCACAGGGTTTCCATTCAGGGTGCCGATTTGGGCGATAAAATCGCCCGACGCCTCGCGATCGGGATTAAAGGCTTCCATCAGGCCGGCATGTCCCACGACGGCCGCGAGGGGGTATCCCCCACCGATGATCTTGCCAAAGGCGGCCAGGTCCGGTACCACACCGTAATATTCCTGCGCCCCACCCCAGGCCAGGCGGAAGCCGGTGACCACTTCGTCGAAGATGAGCGGAATAGCAAACCGTTGCGTGACCTCACGTAAGCCTTGCAGAAAGCCTGGGCGCGGGGTGATGATGCGCTGGAATGGTTCAACGATGACGCCACCGAGCTCGTGATGATACCGTTCGATAATGGCGCTGGTGGTGTCGAGATCGTTGAAGGGCGCGATGAGTACCTGATCCTCCAGCACGCGCGGAATTCCTGCCGAGTCGGGCATCGCCCGTGGAAAGTCCTTCGGAACACCGGGGCTGCTGCTCATCAGCGCATAATCGTGGCTACCGTGATATCCCCCTTCGAACTTCAGGATCTTATCCTTCTTGGTGAAGGTGCGGGCTGCACGTAGGGCAAAAAACGTGGCCTCGGAGCCGGTGGAACAGAAGCGGATTTTCTCAGCACATGGCACTGCCTGGCAAATGACCTCAGCCAGTTGGATCGCCGGCTCGTTCAATGTGAAGTAGGTCGAGCCACGTTCCAGGTAATCGCGCACCGCCGTCACAACGGCCGGGTGCGCATGGCCGAGGATCATGGGGCCGGATCCCAGAAGATAGTCGATATACTCATTGCCGCTCATATCGTAGACTTTTGACCCTTGCCCGGCCTTTACCACGAACGCCACGTCGTCTGCAAACCGTGTATTGCCCAGGGTTCCCCCCGGCAGATAGCGCTTGGCTGTTTCTAATAAGCGCTGCTCGTCCGTGCTGCGCACCCGCCGTTGAGGCATGCTATTTCTCCCTCTTCTGTCCGATGTCCTGGTCCCGATCATGCTGCTGCACCGGTTTGCCACTGTACGAGGTGTCGGTAGTTTTCCCTAGTGGCACTGATGCGCGCCAGACGAAAGGCATTGGGGGTCGATGGAGAGATCAGGCGGTGCGAGCCGCTTTCAGCGCCTCGATGGTAAACAAGGCATGAAATGGATACCCCCACTGCGCAAAGTTTTGCTGCGCTCCCTCTTGCCGGTCGACAATCGCCAACACTTTGGTCACGATACATTGCTCCGCTTCGACCTGATCGATGGCGTGCTTTAAGGACCCCCCCGTGGTGACGGTGTCATCGAACACAGCGACTCGCATGCCAGGTTGGAGTGGACCTTCGATCAAGCGCTGCGTCCCGTGTCCCTTGGCCTCCTTACGCACGATAAAACCTATGAGTGGGATGTTCTCGAACGCAGCCAAAGCCAGCACAGCGCCGATCACCGGGTCAGCCCCCAGGGTCGGCCCGCCAATGGCATCCACCGCCGTCCCTTTCAGTTCATCGAGAATGAGCTGGCTGACGAGATACGCTCCACGCGAGCGCAAGGTGGTCTGCTTGCCATCGATGTAATAGTCACTCTTACGCCCTGAGGTTAGTGTAAAATCGCCAAAGCGGAGCGAATATTCTAGGAGATACGTTTGCAACTCCTGTCGTAGTGCCGTGGTCATATCGTCGCCTCATTGCCGAGGTGATCATCACATGGAACATTGACAGGCTGTGCCGTCCCGTGTGCCGCGCTGGCGGACACCCCTCACCGCGTTGCCTCGATGGTAAGCTTCAATTTAGGGGCGTAATATAGGAAAATGGCGAACTTCTGTCAACTGTGCAGAGGGCAAGTGATCCTACCTCGCGTGTTGGTAGCGTCGAAGAGAAGGAGGAGATTATGGCTGATAGCTCCACTCAGCTCAGTCCGCTCTATGCAGCCATGCCGAGGCTCTATTACCATCATGACCAGCTGTGGGCCGAGACACCTGAGAATTTTCTCGATCAACTCGATCATGACTTCGACTATCGGACCGACGATATCTGGCTCAGTTCGTATCCCCGATCGGGAACGGCCTGGACCTACGAGGTGCTCTATGCTGTCCTCTATGGAGGCGATATGGCAGCATTACAGCAGGCGCAACGTGAGGAGAAAATTCGGCGCTTCGGGTCCCTTGAAGTCGGGACCGCAGCCTCCGTGTTAGAGCGCTTCAGCAGCTGGATGACCCGTCCCTATGGGAACAGAAGATGGGAGGCACGGCACTGGCGAAATATTTCGACATGTAGATGCAAGGCACCCCGACTGCCTTGCGGCGGCGTGGAGGCTTGACGTGGCCACCTGAGCCTCCACGGAGGCCCTATCGATGATGTGTAAATGATGGAAAGCGGAAACTCGCCGGGCTGGTCAGGAGCCAAAACCCAGGTTAGACACGCTGACTATGTATCTGCCCTTTTGGCCTGATGCCGTGTCCCACACGTGGGGCTATGCCCCCCTTATTCCCCCAAAAGTGGGGGGTGGGTGATGCCGGCATGGGTCTCCTGGTGTCTCTGCCCATGACCTACGCGTACCTGGTCTCCGCATGAGTTATCACATAAGCGGCCACTGGGATGCCGAGATGGAGGGCATGTGGCTACGGGCCAGTATTTGGCACAGGCATTGCTCTCTCTGAGTTACAGACGACCGGTTCAGGATGAACCAACGAGCCGCGATGTCCTTGATCTACATATCCCGTCCAGACTCCGAAGTAAACGTGGAAATGCCCTTGAACCCTGCAGGTAGCGTTCATCTTGGCGTCAGATGCGCTGATAGGCGATGGAACGATAGGCAGTTCGTCGCTGGCCCAGTTCAAAGGAGGGCACATGGATTTAGGGATTTTCATTCCGATTGCGAACAACGGTTGGATGATGTCAGTCAACTCTCCTCAGTATATGCCGTCGTTTCAACTCAACCGCACCATTGCTGCAAAGGCGGAAGCCTATGGATTCAATTTCCTGCTGTCCATGGTGAAGCTGCGGGGTTTCGGCGGGCAGACAGAGTTCTGGGATCACAATCTGGAATCCTTTACCCTGATGGCGGGACTGGCCGCTGTGACGGAGCGTATCCAGCTGTTTGCGTCGGTAGCGCTGCCTACCCTCCCGCCGGCGCTGGTAGCCAGGATGGGGGCGACCATTGACGATATCTCCAATGGCCGCTTTGGTATCAACATTGTGTCCGGGTGGAATCAATCGGAATATCTGCAGATGGGCCTCTGGCCGGGAGACTGGTACTACGAGCGGCGCTACGACTACGGCAGTGAGTACGTCACGATCATGCGTGAACTGTGGGCGACTGGCCAGTCCGATTTTAAGGGTGAGTTCTTCACGATGCGTGACTGCCGCTTATCTCCTCGTCCAAAGGCGGGGGCCGTGCCGATTGTGTGTGCTGGCCAGTCGGACCGGGGTATGCGATTTTGCGCTCAATACGGTGACTATCAGTTCATCATTGGTAATGACGACTTCGAAGCTACCGCTGCCGATACCGGGCGTCTGCTGGCTCATGCGCAGGAGACCGGGAGGGACGTCGGACCCTACGCGCTGTATTTCATCATTACCGGTGCTACAGACGTGGAAGCTCACCAGAAGTGGGACTACTATCGGGAAGGCGCAGACCTCGAGGCCATTGCCTTTATGACCGGTCAGGCCAATCTCGACGCATCGGGCAGGACAGCAGCCATTATCAGCGAGATGCAGAACGCTTTCGCTCTCAATATTGGCAAAATCGTTGGGAGCCACGCAACCGTGGCCAGACGGCTCGACGAGTTGGCCTCGATCGACGGTCTCAAAGGTGTCATGTGCATCTTTGATGACTTTGTGAGCGGCACCGAGGACTTCGGCCGCCACGTGATGCCGCTGTTACGCGCCTAGTAAGGATTGGGCGGCAAGGCGATATGTATCCCTGGATCATTCGACATGCGCAAGGAGCTCTCATGAAATTCGGTGTCAACCTCATTAACTTCGGTCCCAGTGCGCGTCCGGACTCCCTGGCGCGGTGGGCAATGCTAACGGAGACCCTGGGCTATCATTTTCTTATGACCTCCGACCACATTGCGCTGACTTCCGATGTGCAGGCCCGCTATCCCGCGCCCTTCTACGAGCCGTTTACTACTCTCGGGTGGTTGGCCGGTATAACACGTCGCATCGAGATCGGCAGCACGGTCGTCATTCTTCCCTACCGTCAGCCGTTGGAAGTCGCGCGCATGGCGGCGAACGTGGACCAACTGAGCGGCGGCAGGCTGCTCTTCGGCGTCGGCGTGGGATGGTCACCGCAAGAGTTCGCCGCGCTGGGCGTACCCTTTCACCGCCGTGGTGCGCTGACGAATGAGTATCTGGCCGCGATCAAGACGCTTTGGACCACTGATGTGGCGTCGTTCGAGGGACGTTATGTGGCCTTTACGGAGGTGCATACGGCACCCCGACCGGTGCGTCTGCCCCATCCCCCGATTTGGGTGGGTGGAGCCAGTGACGCGGCCATGCGTCGGGCCATCCGCTACGGCGATGCCTGGCATCCGAACCGTATTCGACCCGGCTGGCTAGAGACCACGGGACTCCCCCGCCTGCGCCAAATCGCCGACGTCGAGGGCCGAGCCATACCGGCGCTATGCCCGCGCATCCGGCTGCGCCTCACTGACGCGCCGCTCCCAGACGACCAGCGTGTAGTCGGTGAGGGGACGCTCGACCAGATGCGGGCGGACCTGGAGGAGCTTCGGAAACTTGGCGCGCAGTACGTACTACTGGACACGTTCTACGACGACGTGGAGGCCACGCGCCATCCCGAGGTCGCCTGGGGGATGCTAACGACTATGGCTGAGAAGGCCCTGGACCTCCCGCACAAAGAGCTGCGGTAGTCTGCAAGTGCGACGGCGGCGGAAAGAGACAGAGCCGTGGTGAAATTGCTCTGGCCACAGGATAGCCGCAGGCGCACGCAGCCGGCGGTTCCTCCTCATCGCATCCGTCAAGAGCGAAAGCTGAAGGCGGGATCGAGCGGTGGTAGGGGCGCGCCGAAGAACAGCCGGCGCTGCACGCGGGGCAGGAGAGGCGAGTGCAGCAGCAGCGGCAGCACTTTGGGGAGGAGCCAGCTGAGAATTGGATTGTCGCCTGATTGGGACAGGAGTACACGCTGGGCCCCGAGTTGAAAACGGTGCAGGGTGCGCACATCCCCCTCGCGCAACTGCTGGATGGTGGCCAGATCTTCGTGGGCGATCGGGCCATGCCCCAGCAGCGGGTAGAGTTCTTGCGCGGCGACAGCCGCCGTGGCCAGCGCCACATTGACGCCAATCGCCCCAGCGGGGCTCATGGTGTGGGCAGAATCGCCGATGAGCACCAGTCCATCACGCGCCCAGTCTTTGAGCAGGGTGATTTGTCCCGCGAGTGGGAAAAATGGCCGAAAGTCGAGTAGGTTATCGGCGAAATCCGTGAAGACCGGGTCAAGGGCACGTACTCGCTCGGCCACGGCGGCAACGCCTGTTTTCCGCCAGTCCTGCCAGGCTCCTGTCGGGAGAAACAATCCCGCCTGAATCTGCTGGGGATATTTGGGAAGCATCAGACCCTGCACATCCGATCCGAGCGAGAAGTAGATGGTATTTGGCCAGTCCTGTGGCTGTTCGATGACAAACCAGATCACGTCGAAGTCGTGATGCTCGTATTCGATTTCGAAGTGGCCCAGCCGCCGCATCGACGACGACCGTCCGTCGGCCCCCACGACGACATCGGCTCGGATCTCAAAGGGCTCCTCGCCATGGCGTAGACCACGGATGCCAGTGATCGTATCCCCCTCCTGCATGAGCTCGGTCGCCCTGGCTCCCATCCAGCACTGAAAGCTGCTGAAGGGGGTGGCCTTTTCCACCAGGGCCTGCAGAAAAATGGGCTGGGGCATCCAGATGGCATAGGGATATTCGGGCACGATGGTGTTGAAGGAAAATCCACCTGCGGTCTTACCGTTGATGCGGATCAGCCCTTCGGTGAGGATCGAATGCGGCTGCCCCAGGATATATTCGAGCAACCCGAGTTCGTCGAGCAAATGCGCCGTGCTTGGCTGCAGCACTTCGCCGCGAAACTCACGATCAAACGTCTCGTGGGCTTCGAGGACGATGACTTCAACGCCGCGCTTGGCGAGCAGCAGACCTAGCAGCAGGCCAGCCGGCCCCCCGCCCACGACACAGACGTTGGTGCGGATACTCGTCATCCTCCATTTCCCCTTGAGCGGTGTATCACCCTGCCTGTTCCGCATCGCCCGGGTTTCTTGCTAAGGGCTCTGCCGTCCAGGAGAACTTGCACACCTTGCGTGTGGCCATGAGCTGGTGTCACGCCCCAACGAGCGGCGGAAGACGATCTCAGGGTGTTGCAAGGTCATGCAGTGCGTCGATGATGGCGCGGTCGAACACCAGTCCCTCGACGCGGCGGCGCTCACGCTCACGGAAGGCACGCTCCGACGGAATGCGAATCTCCTCGACTCCTGCCTGTCGGGGGGTCGCCTTGAGGCGATCGATGAGCTCTGTCACCTGCCGTTTGAATTCGTCGGTTGGGATCAACAGGCCAGGGTCGAACGCCATGAATAGAAACCCATAATCCTGCACCTGGCCGCGTGCCAATGCTGCGCCGGCCAGGAGGCCCATGGCCTGGACCACGAACGACAGCCCATAGCCTTTATGCCCACCGAACGGGAGAACACCACCGAGCAGCGCTGCTTGGGCATCACGCGTCGGTTGACCCTCCCGGTCAAGCCCCACCCCTGCAGGCAGTGGCGCGCCGGTCTCGGCATGCAGCAGCACCTCCCCCCACTGCAGCGCGGCGGTGCCCATGTCAAAGATCACCGGACCCTGCGCGGACGGGAAGCCAAAGCAGAGCGGATTGGTTCCCAGTGCCGGCTGTGTCCCGCCAGAGGGGACCACGTGTGGCTGACCGCTGGCCAGGTGAATGCCGACGAAGCCGGCATTGACGATCATCTCCATATAATAGGCATTGCGCCCGCTGTAGTAACTATTATACACCCCCACCACAGCGAATTGACGGGCTCGGGCCTTGTCGATCACCAGCTGTGCGGCCCGGTACACGGCGACGTAGCCAACGTGGTTGCCGCCGTCGAGGAGCGCTGACACCGGAGTGTCGTGGACGACCTGTACCGGTTGGCGTGCTTGGCGGGTCTTGCCATCTCGGGCGATGGCCAGAATCCTCGGCAGACTGGCAAAAGGATAGCCGCACAAGGCATTGTCGATCAATTGGTCGACGATGATGCAGACTTCATCGTCGGCAAAGCCTAGACGTCCCAGCGCTTGTTCGCCAAGAGTCGTGGCCTCTATGACACTCAGGCGGATGGTGTCAGGTGTATCCTGGTCGAGCCGCTCACTGGTGGTGCTTGTTGTTGACATCTGGGTGGATTCCCCGTGCCTGGAGGCGGATTTTCCTGCACCATACCCCATCCCGACCCACCTGTCCAGCGGTGGCCGATCAGGCCATGCTGTGGCGATGATTCTGCGGACTGGGCCTAGAGCTGTGTTATAATCGTGCGCCAAACCTGACGGTTCGAAACTTGATGTCCCGATCATACGAGGAGATATGTCGATGGGGAAGCTCGATGGTAAAGTCGCGCTGGTCACCGGCTCAGGCCGCAATATCGGCCGAGCCACCGTTCTGAAATTGGCTGCCGAAGGGGCGCATGTGGTGGTCAACTCTCGTAGCAACCAGGCCGAGGCCGATGCGGTGGCACGCGAAGCCCAAGCCTTATGGCGTCAAGGCACTGTCGATCCTGGCGGACGTAGGCAAGAAAGATCAGATTGACAGCATGATATCGAAAGCGATGTCGGAATTTGGCCAGATCGATATCCTCATCAATAATGCGGCGATCCGCCCCCATAAGCCGTTTACGGAGCTGACGGTCGAAGATTGGGAAAGAGTGCGCGCCGTGGTGCTGGATGGAGCGTTGTACGCCAGCATGGCCGTAATCAAAAGCATGGTGGCCAACAATTATGGGCGCATTCTATTCTTCACGGGCGAGGGGGCTTTCTCCGGTGGTTCTGGACGAGCCCACGTGTCGGCGGCCAAGATGGGCCTGGTGGGGTTGGCCCGGAGTTTAGCTGCCGAGTTTGCCCCCCACAACATTCGGGTCAACGTCGTCTGCCCCGGCAGCATCGATACCTCGCGCGCCAATCCCGAATGGTATCAGGGGCGGGTGCCGAGCGCCGGCGGGATTCCCCTGGGGCGACAGGGCATGCCAGAGGAAATCGCCGCCACTGCTTTGTTCCTGGTCACCGACGATAGCGGGTTTATCACCGGTCAAACCATTCATGCCAACGGCGGAGTCGCCTTTTTTTGAGGTTACCAGAACGCTATGCAGACTAATACTACAAAGGCCAAACTGGCCGAGGGCAAAGTTGTGTTCGGGGCTATTATCAGCCGTTTTGCGCCGGACCAGGTGGAGCTGTTCGGCGCCCTCGGCTACGATTTCGTGATGATCGACTGCGAACATGGTCCGATGAGCTTGGACGAAGTGGAACACATGGTGCGTGCCGCCGAGGTGTTTGGCATCACTCCTATCACACGCATCCCAAACCATGCGGACTCCACCATTTTGCAGTTTCTGGATCGGGGCGTACAGGGCATCATTGTGCCCCATGTCAATACTCAGGAGGCAGCTGAGGCGGTGGCGCGAGCGGCTCGATACCATCCTGAGGGCCATCGAGGTATGGGCAGTGGGCGGGCTCATGACTATGGGATTGGCGTATCACGGGATGAATCGACACGCTGGATTAACGCCAATGTGCTGGTCATCCCTATGATCGAAGAGACCGAGGCCGTGCATAATCTGGATGAAATTCTGAAGGTTCCTGGTGTCGACGTGCTCCACGTTGCCGCTAGCGACCTGAGCCAGAGTATGGGTTATCCTGGCGCGGCAGCCGTGCGGCAAGTCATGCGGCAGGTGGTTTCCAAGATCCGAACTGGTGGCAAACTGGCCGGGGTCGGTGGCAATTCCCCAGCCGATGCCACCGGCGTCGCCGAGTTTATCAAGGCTGGTGCCAATTTCGTGACGATTTCGGCGTTAGGGTTGCTGCGTCTCGGGGCCGAAGACTTCCGCCAGCGTGTGCAGGCAGCCCTGTAACTGCCCACAAGCCGTATGGACGACGGATAGAGGATGGCGCTTGGCTTACGCTCCCCTCAGGTGAGCCAGCGCCTTCCCCCCAGCTATCGTTCTCCAGCCCTCCCTTTCTGCCTTCGGTTTTAGTCCCCTCTCCCTCTGGGAGAGGGTTAGGGTGAGGGGTCGTTAGGGTAGCATCAAAGACCGCTCGCTCCCTCCTCTCCCTCTGAAGGATTCTGTGACTCAGGGCGCGAGGGGATTGACCTGACGTCTTCAGATCACCTCAGGAGGATATTCGTGCTGCCTCCCTTCCCCGGTATGGATCCATATCTGGAACATCCTGCACTTTGGCCAGGGGTGCATAACGGGCTCATTGCCGCGTTACAACTTTCCCTTGCCCCACAACTCCGGCCGCGGTACTACGTCGCCCTTGAAGCGCGGCTGTATATCACCGAGTCGGATCAGAGCGTGTTTGTCGGGCGCCCGGACCTTGCGGTCATCGCTCAGCCAGCCGCCGAGGCCGCGTTGAAACCGAGCCCTTCTGCGTCCTCTGCGCTGACGGTACAGGTTCCGGTACCCGATGAAGTGCGGGAGACCTACCTAGAGGTGCGGGAAACGCATACAGACAAGGTATTGACGGTAGTGGAGATCCTCTCGCCAACCAACAAGCGTCCAGGGCGTGGTCGGCGATTATATGAGGACAAGCGTATGGAGGTGCTGGCGAGCAGGACGCACCTGGTCGAGATCGATTTCATTCGGGCGGGAGAGCCCATGCCGATCATTGGCAATGGTCGAGCCAGCGCTTACCGCATTTTAGTGAGCCGGGGGGACTGCAGGCCCAATGCCACGCTCTATGCTTTTGGCGTCCGTCAGCCGATACCCCCCTTCTCCCTGCCACTGAAGCCAACCGACCAGGAGCCCGACGTCTTCCTTGGCCAGATCCTCCATGACCTATATGACCGGGCGAGTTACGACTTGCGACTGGACTACAAGGGCAACCCTGATCCGCCTCTCCCTCCGGTCGAGGCAGCCTGGGCAGACGAGTTGCTACGTCAGAAAGGCTTGCGATAGACGGACGAGATCGCGCGCTCGTCACCGTGCTTAGCTCATGCGGCTGAGCAAGCTCTTTGGCCTTGTGACGCTTGCTCGACAGTCCACCGCCAGCGGGTGCCCACGTCAGAACCTATGCGCCTGGACCACGCTCCATGGAGTATGGTTGCCAGCGCATCAGCGCACTCTTCTCCAGGACAGCCGGGTTCACACAGCTCCTGGGCCAACGGCCGCTCAGCACCAAGGCGATTTCTTGCCCTACCCGTCGCTTCCGCACTGGATCAAAGCGGGCCGAGGCTGAGGCCACGTGCGGCGTCAGAATGACGTTGTCCATCTTCAGCAGGGCATTGGTCAATGTGGGAGGCTCTTGCTCGAGTACATCCAGGCCGGCGCCTGCGATCCAACCTTCCTGCAGTGCCTTGATCAGTGCCTCTTCGTCCGTCGTGGGGCCACGGCCAGTGCTGATGAACAACGCCTCGGGTTTCATCTGTCGGAAGTGGTGCTCTGTCAGCAGATGATGGGCATCCGGCGTCGCCGGGGCATGCATCGAGACGATGTCGGAGCGCTGCAGCAGCTCGGTCAGGTCCACCGGCTCTACACCGTATTGACTCACGACCAACTCCTCGACGAAGGGGTCATAGGCCAGCATGTGCACACCAAAAGCACGGGCTCGCACAGCCACCGCCCTGGCCACGTGCCCGAAGGCGATGAATCCGAGCGTCTGGCCCATGAGGCGCGGGAACTGGGACAGCATCGGTCGGCCCTCAGCCCAGCGGCCGTCTCGGACCAGCCTGTCCATGACCACCAGGCGGCGATAGGTGGACAGGATCAGCATCATGGTGTGGTCGGCGACTTCCTCGATGAACGTGTCCGGCACATTGGTGACCGGGATGCCGCGTGCCGTGGCCGCTGCGATGTCGACGGAGTCGACGCCCACCGTGCCCAGCGCGATGATCTTGCAGCGCTCAAGGCCGTCGATCATACGCTTGGTGATGAGGCGACCCTTGGCGTACAGTGCGTCGGCGTTACGGGCCGCTTTTGCAAACTCCTCCTCAGTCCCATTCGGGATCTCGACGATCTCCGCGTCGAGCACGCCCAGTCCTTCCATTTCGAGCTTATACCCGACGCCCGCCACCGAGAAACTCGCCCCAGCGGGTGTGGCGATCGTGAATTTTGCCATGTGACTCCTCCTCTCGTTACGTGCGATGCGACATTTTCCCCGTCAGCCGCACTCGCCACTTGTGAGCCTAGACGGTGCTGATTGTTTCACGCAGTAGGATTCCACAATTGAATATCTATCCAGAAATTTTCCTCACCATACCCGATTTATATGGGTCCTGTCCAGCATCAGAAGCACCCATGATGCGGTTGTTGACGGTCCATTGCGGTATTGGACGTCACCTTGCGCTGCCGGTGCTCGCGTATTCCCCATCCAATAGACGAACTCCCTACCTTGCCTTTTGGGAAGCTCGTATACTTCGTGAAGTGCCAACTTAGCGCTGGAGACCCTCGACCTACCACGGGGATCGGAATTATCGAGCGGCGACGAGGTGATACCCTGACCATCCGCTTTCCTGACCGTGAAAACAGGCATGACCAAGTCTCACGCAGATCGGAAGAGCTCCGATTCTCCCGTGGACTTTCAGCGACTGCGGGCGGCTTGGCCGGGTCCAGTCTTTGATTTCACGCCAGAACCGAGCGCGGCGGATGACGGCCAACCTTCTGAGGACGTTCGGTCGCTTGTAAAATGTCTGCTTTTGACCTCCGGTTCCCCAACCGAAGTGAAGCAAAATCTCTCCCCTCTGAAAACGCTTCTCTGGAGCAAACAGGCTTGCACGCAGATCCTCGCAGGGGCTTCCTCCAACTTTGGTGAGATTCTCGCTTGGGGGGAGTTGCCTAAGTCTAAGGGTAGTAGCGAGGGTTCGACCGCGTTGGCACTCGAGGCGCATCTCGCCTGATGGGTTAAGACTAATGAACAAGAACGCTGCTCTGCGCTTTGCGGAGAATCAAGTCCAACAAGTGGATGAGTGGGGAAGCGTGTTTGAAATGAACCGTATCGACCTCTTCGAGGAGGGGCAGGGGCGCTTCGAGGTCGAGTCGATGGCGGGCTCTGGCGCAATGGAAGCTTTCTACCACCAGAAAGTGTTCTCAAGGCTGAAGCGAGATGGCATCCATTCCTGGTTAGTCGTGCCCAATGAAGCTGTTCTTTGGGCTGGACCATGTTTGGCAGATTTGGCATACCACCTCGGCTCAGGTGGGAGCGTTCTCATCCCGAGTGCTGGGAGGCGTATCTCAAGCTGCAAGGAAGGCCAACGATCAGCCCCGTGTTCAGGTACCCAAAGCGGAGGAGCTTGGGTCGATCCTCAGGCCTCTCTTCGATGAGAATGCGGCTGAGCGCCGATTCTTCTGTGGCGCTGATTTCGAGGAAGCTGTCAACCGCACGTACCAACGTTGTCTCCGATCGGCCCTCGGCGACGATACCTGGCCTGAGGACAATACTCGTGTCAACGTGTACCTCACCTCAGAGGAACTGACCCACTCACTGAGAGACGTGCCGACGTCTGTTACAGAGGAAGCTGTCGAGCAGTTCATAATGGACATCAAACGTTACTGTGGAAGTGCCATGGCCAGCCAGGTCGAACAGCGCCTTGGTTTTGAGGGGTAGATCCAGTGAATCGTGGGTTCACCAAACGGGTCCACGAAGCCTACACGTCGCATTGTGCAGAAGACATGGGCACGAGTGGACCGGCCCGCTGAGCGCGAGCGTTAAACGCCATGCGGGTTGACGGGGCGTGGGATATCATCGTTGGGGTTGAATCCGCCGTGGTGGTAGAAGATTATCCTGAACATCATAAGGGACCATGTGTTCTTGTCCTGCAAAGGGATCATGAAGGTAAGCCCGTTCACGGCGTCTGGGGTATCCCGAAGTAAGCAGCTTCTCCGGCTGTGGTGGTAACAGCCTATAGGCCAGAACCAGAGCTGCGGACAGCAGATTTCAAGAGGAGGAAATCGTGACCGGAAGACGCCATACGAAGTTTGTACGTGAGGGGCAGTACGGCGCCGAAGTTGATATCGAATTGATCGATGAAGAAGTCGGATGGTCGCCGTATTTATCTCTTGAAGATGCACAAAGATTGGATGATGTGCGGGAGGCTTTGCGGCGAGGTGACCTCAAGCGAGCAGCGCAGCTAGCCCGATGTCTTCAAACTCACGCCGATCGCTGTTTGAGCCCATCGTGCAAATCCATCGCTATTCCAATCGGGCACGCTGAGGATGATGACGCCGGCCTCTGCCGGCGCCACCGTCCCTGCGGGCTATTCGGCCGCAATGGCGCTGATAGAGCCTTCACCCTCCTTTCGCACTAGGGCAGAGCCGCGGTAATCAGTGCGTGAGCCCTCGACCACGAACTTGCAGTACCTGGGCGCCTCGCTGGGATCATCGCTTGCCGCCGCCGTTGCCACTCTCTCTTCACCTGGATTGAGCTTAGGCCGAGACAGGCTCGACGACGATCTTCACCGAGCCGATTGAACACATGAATGGTCAACCTGTCGCGTTTTGGTGCTGATGTTGGAGAGGTAACAATCGAGCACATTGTTCTCCGTTAAAAGTCGACCGATACTCATGGCGTCTTCCTTTCTTTTGGCAAGTGTAACTGATCGAGTTGGCAGCGTGAACGCTTCTGAACTCTGTCTTGTCTTGCGTGCCCCCTCAAAGACGCTATCGCTTTTGCAGCATGGTCTCACCTCCTCGACCCCCGCCCAGTTTCCTAACTAGTCGCCGGCTATTCCTCATCCATATGAATCCTGGTGCCGGTTGCAGTACCTGGTGCACGTAGGACGACCTTCCCCTCCACGTCAAGAAACTCGATCAAAATCTCTGCCTCGAACTGCGTACCATGGGCGCTAATAGCTCCCGTCGCAGTCGTTCTCGTGGTCCCGAATGGCGTGAAACCATCTTCCTTGTAGATCAACTTCCGATAGAGGTAGGCAAACTCACCTCCCTTTTTGGGCTCCCACGCGCCATGCCCATTGCTCAAAATTAACGTTCCCAAGCTCCCCACCGGTGTTGGCGCAGGGCTATCGGTCTCGATCACGACCCCATCGCGCCCAAAGCTGAGAAGGAGCGGGATCGGGACCAAAAACGCCGGCACATCGTAGGTCACGAGCCAGGAGCCGACGGGCTGGTGGCGATTCTGCGAGGACTGTTGCCGTTGCGCCTCGGCAGCCGCAGCCGAGACCAGCCCAATCCCCAGGAGCGCACAGACCAGTAGCAGTCCCAGCAGGACAGTTACGTTGAGTTTCATTGTGCTCTCAGGTGTGCGTCGATGGTACGGCTGCATCGGTTTCCCCTCCTTTGCATTGATTGACAGTGGCCAAGCTGGGGTGCGGCCAGCGTAGGTGATAACGAACACGATGCCTTCGGTGACCTTGTCATCCTACGGCTAGGCATGGTGGGTCAGCGAGACGAGGTAGCCTGCAATCTTCGGCTGCTCCGGGTGGTAGACGTTCGACCCCAGAGCCAGTCGGGTCAGTTCCTCCGGGCGGCGTTGCTATGCAGCAGCACGGCAGAGTATCCCGCAGACCGAGGACCTGTGAGAGGGCTTTTCGCAGGAGACGTATTTCGCCAATTCGAATGGCTATACATTGTACATTCTCACTGCCGGGTGCTCTGGCCAATTCGCTCAGGACACTCTAGGCCCCCACCTCCCCAACACCGGCGCATAGTAGCGCGCCCCCGTGATAGTACTAGTCCACTTTCCTCATCGCGCTCTTTGCCCGTGAAGCGGTAGCGCTTCCTGGCAAAGCTGCCGAAGCTGGTGTCGCCATGAGGGGTGTACTCCTCGATGAAGTTCCTGATTTCTGACTCAAGTGCACGCCTTATCAGGACCAAGCGGTATGATGGTCGCCAGGGATCAAGCCGTCACAAGAACGGTACAGTGGCTGTCACGATAGGGTGTTGCAAAGTCACCCGCAGCAAATCACCCTGTGGTCAGTCCTGTCTAGGCGGTCAGCGTCATGTCCCCGACAGAGGTGAGACGGCCGGTCCGGAACCAGTGCACGAGGACAGCGACCGCGAGGTGATCTTGGTCCGGCTCCGTCACGGCTTGCAGCGCGGCCACGACGTCGTACAGCGTTGTGGTGAGGTGTGCCGGTGCCTTGGTTGCCCCTAGACGCGACTTTATCATCGGCACGTGATGGGAGCGGCTCCTTGCGGTCATGTCTTGGACTCCTTCCGCTGGCCGGTCATGGCATCCAGGGATACAGGATGACAGCGACGCTGATGAAAAAGGTGAGGCACTCTTGAACTGTGACAGCCAGCATGGCTTACCCCCTCAGCTTCGCAACCAGTGCTCTTCCTATCCCTCGCGGTGATCTGTGTTGAATGTAGGGCCTGGGAGGGAAAAAACCTTGGAGATGGGCTGCAGAATTCCCTGAGATTTTCCTGAGATTTCCTTGAGATGCTTCGGTGTGTCGATGGGGCAGGCTAAGGCTGGTGGCGCCTGGATTCTGGTGCGCGACTCCTGCTGGGTGGCGGATCCGGCTCGGAGCAGAGACCCCATGAGCCATTTGGCCTCTGGCTCATGGTCGCCTCCATCGCGGAGCGATGGCCTACCACCACCTCTCGTTCACGCAATACTCATGCGGGCGGGGGTGGAGGAAATGGTGGAGGTGGTTCCGGTGGTGGCATCGGGGGCCTTGGGTCGGGGAGCGGCGGTTGTGGGGCTGGCGGCAGAGGGGGCTCAGCCCATGATGCGTGGGAGGTGTGTGTGCCGTTATAGACAAAAGTCGCGCTCACCATAAGGGTTCCTCCGTATGACATGGTTATGACGTCGATGACGTCGATGCGGTATGCCACCGGCTCGCAAGGTCCCGCCGAGTGCTGCGCCCTCAGGGCCCGAGGCCGTGACCTGTCCGCTCGTGAGTCAGGATTTGATCGCTGACGCACAGAAATCCCTCCCGATGTCGACCACCTGCGCACCAGCGAATCCTGCCGTCGTGAGCACATCCGTCAGCTCCGCCTGGGGTTGCCCCGCATAGGGAGTAAACCCGAGCGCTACTCGGCCCCCGGGCTTCAGCACCCGCCAGATCTCACGTAGCCCAGCGACGGCGTCGGGCCAGACCTGCATCGCATTGATCGCCATGGCTTTGTCAAACATCTCAGGCGCGAACGGTAAAGCTTCGGCAGAGCCTCTCCGGAGCTCGACCTTGCCCCGTTGAATCGCCTCGACATTCCGTACCCTGGCCTGCTCGACGCATCTCCTCGGAGACATCCACACCCTCGACGTGTCCCGATGACACCACGGATGATAGCAGCTCAATGCCCACCCCTGGCCCAAAGCCAATCTCCAGGACGCGGTCGTGCGGCTGGACGTCGAGCAGGGCGACGGTCCGCCCGCCCAGGCTCCGGTTCATGCGGGCCATGATGATCCCCCCGAGCCGTCCCAACACGCCCTGTGGACGGCCAAACATCCGCAGCAGAATTCTGTCCACGAGGCTCACGGCCTGATCAGTCTCCCATGCTGTCGATGCCATCTTAGGAGGCGTTCTCGATGACGACTTGCACCCATTCGGTGCCGCGCTCACGCATGCCGATGCGCTTGGCCGCTGCCTCCGAGAGGTCGATGATTCGACTCTTGCCGCCGCCATAAGGTCCACGGTCGTTGATTTTGACGACCACGTGCTGCTTCGTCCGCAGATTCGTGACCTTGACCTTCGTTCCTAAGGGTAAAGAACGATGTGCTGCCGTCAACTGTCCCCGTGTGAAACGCTCCCCACTGGCCGTCTTTCGACCTTGATGCCGTTGCCCATACCAGGAGGCCAAGCCCACCTGTTTAGTCTGTGAAGGACCTCCGGAGGCCAAATCGGGTGGGGGCATAAGTAAGAGTCCGACGAGTCCCAGGATCACCAATAATGCTCGCATGACAGGCCCTCCAGGGGGACAGTGGATGGTGTCATGGAGCAACAGGTATGCCACCCAACTCATGAATGCCGAAAGCGGCGTCTAGAAGCCTTCTTCGTCGTTTCAGCGCAGGTTATTCAGGTCTTCGAGTCTCAGAATGACATGGCGAACCTGGATGATACCTGGCTCATTTTGAGAGCATCAGTCCATGAGGGAGGTGAATAGCAGGAGCACAGCCAACCGGAGTGAGCTGTTGGCCATGCATCAGCTCCTTCAACAATATGCCTAGCACATTGGTATCCAGGCCCCAGAGACCCGGCAAAAATCGGTCGTGGTTTCATCGATAATTGGCAACAGCATGCTCGTACCCGCGTCATTGAAGGCGTAATCGAGACGCCCGCAGGTATTCGGGGACTGCCTGAACAGGGCTGGGTCTTCCGCTTCCGCGGTGACATCGATCTTGACGGCGGTTGCGTTCATGATGATACCTTGCTTAGAAATGCTATGATGTGCGTCGACTCTTGGCCGTTTCGAGACAGGAAGTCGGGTGGTGCGTGCATGGTTTGAGGCAATGCTCCTCATCCCAAATGCGAGATTTGGGGAAGATGCCGCTTCCCTCCACCTCACCATTTCCGGTACATTCTGCGCCGGTCGCGCAGCACCAAGACGCGTGTCCCCGTGTGCCATGCCTCCCCAGAGGCGCATGGGAGACACGCACGTCGCCGTCAGAGGAGACCTCCATGCGAATGACCCCCCTACTCTGCATCATGGCCTTGGCCACCCTCATGTCGAGCTGTAGCAATCCCTCCACCCCGGCCGGCTATGTCGGCTACGTGGTGAAGGAACCCATCGCCATCGGGCAGGATACGTTCATCACGACGCAGGATGGTCCGACCTCCACGGGACTCGGCTGGCGCCTGCGCGTGCTCAACGTCTCGGTCACCCCCTATACCTTTCGCGAACCGTTCTTCGAGCAGGAAAGTATCTTGAGCCAGGATAACTTGAAGGTGGGCTTCGAATTGAGCGTCACCTGGCGCATCCGGCGCTCACAGGTCCGCGACTTCGTCGAACGCTTCACCACCCTGGGGCTGGGGGCCGATCCCGAGAAAATTATCCGCGTGGCCTATGACAATTACATCAAACAAGCCATCCGGACCTTTGCCCGCGCCGAGGTCCAAAAATATGACGGCCTCCAGATCAAGAATAACATCGATACCATTGATACGGCGATTGCGGCACGGATGAACTCCATGCTGGCGAGCACCCCGTTCGAGATTATCGCCGCCCTCGTCAGTGATATCCGCTATCCCGATGTGGTCGCGAACGGCCGTGGCGCAGAAGATTGCCGCCACCCAGGTCCTGGACCAAAAGACGACGGAGATTCTGATCACCGTGAAGGAGGCGGAGAAGCGGGAGAAGGAAGCCGAAGGGGTCTCCCGCGCCATGGCCATGATCAAGAGTCAGCTCACGCCGGAATATCTGCAATACGAAGCGATCAAGGCCCAACTCGGCATGGTCGCCAGCCCGAATCATACGGTGATGTATATCCCGGTGGGGCCGATGGGGGTCCCGCTCGTGGGCACCATCGATATGTCCAGGGTGCCGCCGAGCGCGCAAGTGAAGGCTCTATGAGGTTCAGGATCGTTTCGGCAACAGCGTCGCGAGCGGCGAGCTGACGCGGCCGAACCAGGCGCCGCCGGCGACCGCTCCGGCGTTGATCAGGCCGAAGACGGCAAGGGCTGCGCCCTGGGCCAGGAACACATACGACAGGTCGCCACTCCAGCGCAGCGCCAACCAGCCGCCGCCCGCCGCGATTGCCAGCCGCGCCAGGTTCGCCAGCAGCGGCCACCATAGCCGCCCTGTCCCCTGCGAAGCGAAGTAGAGGGCCATACCGAGCCCGAACAGACCGTAAAACGGACCGACCGCGTGTAGATAGCGCGTTCCGGCGTCGAGCATGGCGGGATCGGTATCGAACAGCGACAGCCAGGTGTGAGGAAAAGCCGCGGCATAGAGTCCGATACTTTCGGTGAGGGCGGCGGCGATGGCGGCACCAATCCAAGCGGCATGCAAGGCGCGGCGGCGCTGTCCGGCACCGATGTTGGTCCCGACCAAGGCGACGAGCGGGCCGCCCAACCCAAAGACGAGGGGCACCAGGAGGTATTCGAGGCGCGAGCCGGTGCCGTAGCCGGCAATCGCCGCCGGCCCGAACCGTCCGACGAGACCCGTGGCGATGACGATGGTGAGATTGGTCTGCACGGTGATCAGGGCTGCGACCGCGCCTACCCGCAGGATGTCGCTGAAGAGCGCCCAGCGAAAGGCCACATCATGGAAGGAAAGTCTGACGAGGCTTCGCCCCGACCGGAGATAGCCAGCGAGGACGGCGCTGCCAAAGGCATAGTACGCCACCACCGCCACGGCGCCACCGGCGACGCCGAGCCGTGGGAACGGCCCCCAACCAAAGATGAGACAGGGCGACAAGGGGATCAATACCGCGGCACCGACACACGTGACGATGGCCGGTACCATCATGTTACCGGCGCCACGGATCACATTGGCGAGTGAGTTGAAGATCCACAGCAGGATCACGCCGGAGAAGATGACGTTGGAGTAGGTCAGCGCCGTCGTGAGCGAAGCCCCTCTCCCGCCCAGAGCGCTGTACAGCCATCGGCCGCCGCCCAGCATGGCGAGCATGAAAAAGAGCCCAAAGATCACCGCGATGGCGAGCGCATGCAGTGCCAACGCATTGGCGTCGGCCCGGCGTCCGGCACCGAGCGCGCGGGCGACGGCGGACGAGATCCCACCGCCCATGGCGCCTGCCGACATCATCTGCATCAGCATCACCACGGGGAAGACCAGCGCGACCCCGGCAAGCGCATCGGTTCCGAGCCGGCTGATAAAATAGGTCTCGATCAGCCCGACCGAGGCCTGCACGACCATCACCAACACGTTCGGCGCCGCCAGCCGCAGCAGGGTGCCAGTGATCGGTGCCTCGAGCAACAGGCGGGTGCGCGGGTCGTACGTAGTTCCTGGTTCCAACGCAGTGACGCTCTCGCTTTGAGACATAGGCGATCCTCAGCTCAACGGTTCGGTTGACATCCACGTCATAGACGCCCCATATTAAGTGTATATGCACATTTATATATAGGCGTATATGCACCTTTGTCAAGGGGTGAGGAATCTGCGATGCTTACGGAGACCCGACCGCAGCTGGAAGATGGCCATTGTCTGGCGGTGCGTCAAGAGGGACGGCACATCACGCAATTCCATGGTCAGTTCCTAGCGTCGAGGCCCAAGCGATGACAAGCGCCAATGTATGCAGGCTAGAGAAGACTGAGACCGCCGCGGTCGGCTGTGCGGTGGAGCAATTCAGCGGCAAAGGGCGTGGCAGATGAGGTTATTCCCCACCGAACTCCTCCATTAACTCCGCCACAAGATCGCCACGCCCGATGCTTTGCCACGCTTCCTTTGCGGCATCGACGTGCCGGCGGCGCTCGTCGTCCGCCGCGATCCGTCCGAGACGACGATGGACCCAACCGATGGAGTACGGCTCCGTGATGCGCTCGTACATGGCCAGCGCCGCTTCGTAGCACGTGCGGGCGGTGTCATGGTCGGAGCGTTGCAAGGGCGATGTCGCCAAGGCGGGAAAAACACTGGGCGGTGAGATCAACGGCCCCTTGCGTTTGCGCGACCATCGCCGCCCGTTTGAGCGCAGCGGTGGTTCCCAGCCCGGTGAATCGGGCGAATTCGCCAAAGCTGAGAGCCGCTCTGATAGCCGTTTCGGCGGCGCGATTCGTCGAGCCCTCGCAGGATGGCGACCTCGATGTTGGCGGCTTCCGGCGTGAGGCGCGCGATGGCTTCAGCCCCGCCTTCTCTCCCGGCTCTTTGCACCGAGCGACCTCGCCAGCCCCAGGTAGTGCGAGAGTGCTGGGAGCTGATCGTCCGGCGGCGGCGGGTACGCGCGCTGGACGTATTCGCGCAGCGGGGTCAGCAGGCGGAGACGGCGGTCTTGGTCGAAGGCCAGGCCGACCTGGCGCAAGATTGTCGCGGCGTTGGCCCCCTGGCTGGGAAAGACGGCATCGAGATCGCCATGCGCGACCCCGCCTGGCAGGAAACTGAGCAAGGAGAGTAATGCGCCGCGCTGCATCGGTCATGCGCGGCCCCTGGATGGAGATTTCGTAGGAGACCTCGATATTCAGCAGCCGATGGGTGGCGCTGGCGCGCTGGAGCATGTTCGTCCGTTCGTCCTGCTAGCGCCTCCACGTGCCATCTAGGTCGGGTTGGCCCTCGGAGCGCCAGCCATGAGCATGATGGCGAGGGGCACTCCGTCGAGCACGAGTAATACTTGGTCGAGGAGGGGATCGGTGGCGAAGTGGTCTCCGGCAATGGCGAGAAAAACTTTCCGTGCATCGGGCAAGGGCAGGCTGGGTGGCTGGAGCGGCTGCCGCCACGGCACGCCCACCGGACGGCTGGCACCACGTAGCGAGGCGATCAGGGCAAGACCTGGCAGTGCGGCAAGCGCGGCGAAAAACTCTTCGACGCGGAGCGTGTCGGCTTCCCAGGGCGTCTCGGCGCTGTCGATGGCCAGAGCCGTCGGTGCCGACGCGAGCTCAGCCAATAGGGCCGGTTCGATCAGAGGCCCCAGGGGGAGGCCGAGGGCCGTGGCGATCTCGGCGGCGAGTGCTTCGCGTGTATGAAGGGCATCGCAGCGTACGAACACCCGGCGCGGGCGGCAGCAGAGCGGGACGAGCCGGCGCGAATGCTTCCGTTTGCGTCAGTTTGGACCCCGGCGAAGCATTGCAGCCAGGCTGTTGTGGTCCGGGCCGTAGCCGAGCACGAAGACGCGCTGTTCGGCAGGATGTTGGACTTGCAGGGAGGCGACGTCGCCGTCACGTGCGAGCCGAAAATGACGATACTCGGAACCGGCAAAGACCTTGGCGGACCACTGCAACAGGGCGCCATCTCTCCATGTCACCGCGGAGAGGCCGGTGACTTCCTCGATCAGGCCGTCATAGTTGGTCGTGGCCAGGATGACGCCGAGGTCCCGGAGCGCTTCGAGCACGTCGCGTTGCTGTGCCCTGAGCTCGCCGACGGTCTCGCGCAGCCAGCGGCGCCAGTCGCCGCCGTTGGGGGAGCCGAGCTTGGCAGAGGTCACCTCGGCGGCGGCGAGCATGAGGTCGAGATCGCCGGCATCGATCTGCGCGTGAAGCAATTGCGCCATCGCGTCGGTGACACTCGTTGTAGGCAACTCGCGGCAATAGTCGACCCCATGATGCAGGAGACCCTGCCATGAGGCCACAGCATGGTTGTTCGTCGCACCGACCGACACACCGGCCCCAACAATGGCCACCACCTGACCGGCCTCGATTTGCTGCTGGAGATCATCACAGAGAGAGGTGCCGGCCATCCGTCAGCTCCTTCTACCCAGTCTGCGACGCGTCGAGGTATTGCCTAACGAGGAAGCGGTTTTGTGGTACCCAACCGACACAACAACACTGTTGAATTATACAGTTGCGCCATCCCATTGGGAATTTTAAGACAACCCGATCTACTTGAGAAGCCTATTCACGAGATGGTTGGCGGACCTGGGATTCGCTGCCTTAGGTGGTAATTTTCCATTTGACAACGAGGCTGCAATCTACCACAAGACGCGCTAGGACTTGAGCCATGTATCGGGGTGCTCCTCCCGTTCCTGTTTGTCCTCCTCGATCATTTGATCCATTCCAACGTAGTGGGTAATACGGTTGGCTAACACTTGGGCAAATACGTCATCACGCCGGAACGAAGGTTCTAGGAGTCGTACCTCTACCTCAGCCCCATCAGGTAGCTGGGCTCCATCCTCCAGCACCACAATGTTATCCTTCACGACGCCCTTGCAGGTAGTCATTGGACGAGTACCTCCGTCATCTCTGTCTTTGGATTTCTCACAGGATAGAGAATATATCATCAAGCGAAGAGCCGGACCAATTCCGTCGCGTCTGTGGCCTCCTCCAGCCGCTGGATGAACTGTATGGCGCGCTCGACGACCTCTGCGGCAATGGGCCGCACCGCATGGGCGGCGCAGTCGCGGAATTTGGCCTGAAGCTGGGCGTCGCTGAGGGGTTTTTGCGGAGAGCCAGACGGACTCGTCGTTTCCAGGGAGGCGGTGCGCCCATCGGCACGCCGTACGGTGATCTGCGCCCAGGTCGGCGCCGCGTCTGCTCGAACCGCTCCCTGGATGCGGTCCGAGAGGGCCAATACTTGTGGATCGTCGACTCCCGCCACCTCGCCGATGCCGACTCGGCCGCGCACCAATGCGGCTGCCACCAGGAAGGGGATGCTGAACTGCGCCTCCACCACCTGCGAGGGACGTCGCTTGCCAGCCTCAGGACTGAGCTGATCCTTGTAGGTTTGGGGATTCACCGTGATCACCACCTCGGCGATGCCGGCCCCTGCATCAGCGCGTCGCCAGGTCGAGTCGATGCGCGATCTCCAGGGCCACATCGAGCATGGCATGGTTGGGGCGTCCGGAGGGATAAGGCTTGAAGCTCAGCTCGACACCCCTGAAGATCTGACCCAGGCCGTCCGTGATGGCGTCGAGGTCATAGCCGTCGGGCTGGTACATGGGGAAGAAGCCAAACCGGCCGGCGAACACCTGATGCGCCCCGGTAAAGCTCTCGCGGGCCAGCAAGGTCGACAGTACGGCGCCGCTAGCGGCTTGCCCGGCTTGAAAGCGTTTGGTCAGCGCGCCGTCGAGGATGCATTGCCGGCTCCCGGCGGCCTGGCTCAAGGCGATGCCAAACGCATTAACCATCTGCTCGACGTTCAGCCGCAGCAGTTTGCCGGCAGCGGCGGTGGCGCCGAAGATGCCGAAGGCGGCGGTGCGGTGCCAGCCGCGGTCGACGGTGGCGGCCAAGGCCAATCGACCGGCGACGTCCAAGCCTAGGGTCACGGCCAGGACAAGATCGCGGCCGGAGGCCCCGCCTTGCATCTCGGCGACGGCCAGGCTGGCGGCCAGCGTCGAGGTGCCAGGATGGATATTGCCGGCGCGATCGAACGTATCGTCGAAATCCAAGGCGTGGCCCATGGTGGCATTGACCAGAGCCGCCTGCGGCGCCGGCACTTTCCCCGCAAGCAGGATGAGGCTGCTCTCCTCTCGTCCACCCCAGTGCTTGGCCAGCCCGGCCACCTCGGCAACGCCCGGCGCGACGCTTCCCCCCAGCATCGCTCCCAGGGTGTCCAGGATATCGCGTTTGGTGGCGATCACCACCTCATCCGGAAGATCGGTGTAGCTGGTGTGGCAGACATGCTCGGCTAACGTGAGAGCGGGATCGGCATGCATAGCGGTCTCCATCAATATGGCGGACAAGTGGCGACCGTGCATACGCCCAGGAACATGCTGTCATCGATGTTCCGCCGGGTATATCTGCGGTGGCCGCCGCTATTCCTACGTGTAGAGGTGATTGAGCCAGGCATAGCGCTGCCGATCGAGAGCTTTACCTTGGAGCCCCGGGAAGTCTGGGCCATAGCGATAGGCCCGGAAGACCAGGTTGACACGGCCGTAGCGCTCATCCTCACCGAAGAAGGGGTTGATGTATTGCCAGACGATTTCGCCCTCGTGGGTGACCTCGAAGAGCCGGCCCTTCATCCCCTCACAGATGAGCGTATTGCCATTGGGCAGCCGCTGTGCACCGCTGATAAAGAAGCTGAAAAACTCCCACGGCGGCCGCGCCTCGTATTTCCAGACGATGGTGTTCGTTTTGGGGTCCACTTCAAGGACGCGCGACTGCATGCCCGGGTCGCACGGTATGAAAGCCATTATCGAAGAGGAGGATGTTACCATTCGGCAGGGGATTGGGGTCATGTTGATGGCCCAACTCGTCCCTACCCCATTTCCAGCGGAAGTCACCGCTCTGCTTGTCAATGATTCCAACCGTGTTTAGGTAGCGAAAACTGGTGAGCACGTTGCCATCGGGCAGGACCTCGCAGGTATTCGCATGCGTCCACTCCTGGCGCCGGTCGAGCGGGCAGATGGCATCGGCGTCGGGGTCGAGATGCTGATAGGCATGCCACTCCCAGACGACTTTTTTATCCGGCGTGACCTCATGGAAGTAATCGCTCCAGATGCCGCCCTCGTATTCGGTCCCCGGCGTGCCGCCTTTGACGCGCCGAGCCAGCTCTGTTGGAATCCGTTCCCAACCCAGCACCATGGTGTGGCCATTGGGCATGCGACAGAAATCATGATGCAGGGTTTCCTCCGCGTACTCCCACAGGATGTGCCCATCCCAATCCATCTCCATGAGGATGCCACCCCTGCCGCCGAAGGCCACAGGTCCCTTGCCGGTTTGAAGGCCGATCAAGAGATGGCCATTGTCGAGCAGATAGCCGTAATCGCCGGGACGATGGGGCAGCTGCCAGCGGTGGACGATGGCGCCCTGCATATCGATCAGGTAGGCGTTGGTGTCCCGCATGGGTGCGAACAGCGTATAACCGCAAAAGGCTTTGTCCGGCTGATAGAACGTCAATCCAAGTGGTTTCATGGGCCGTCCTCTCGGCGCAGGTGTGCGGCGTGTCGCGGGAGTTATAGCGCTGACTGCCCGCCATCCACGAGCAGGCAGGTGGCGGTCACAAATGAAGACTCATCCGAGGCCAGGAAGAGAATACAGTTGGCCACCTCGCGTGGGGTCCCAGGACGTTTGAGCATCGTGTCGTACCCAAATTCGTCGAGGAATTGCTCTGCCGTCTTGCCCGCGGCGGCGGCTCGACGGGCATGAAACGCGTGAAAATCGGCCCTGGGCAGACGGCATTGACCCGGATATGCCTCTGCCGCATGGTCCAAGGCCATGCCACGCGTGAGTCCGGTGACGGCGGCTTTGGTGGCATCGTACTGCACCATGTTGCCCCCGGCGATGAAGGCCCGCTGTGAGGCAATGTTGACGATGCTACCGCCTCCTGTCCTACGCATCTCCGGGATGGCCGCCTTGGCACAGAAGGCGTAGCCTTTTACGTTCACCCCGAGAATGGCGTCCCAGCTCTCCTCGCTGGCCTCGACGACCGTCTGATAGAGGCGCATGCCGGCATTGTTCACCAGAATATCCAGGCGGCCAAACTGCTCCACCGTGCGACGGATAAGATTGATGGCATCGGCTTCGCGCTCCATGTGCGCCTCGACGAAGATCACCTCGGCCCCGGCGGCTTTGATCTCGTCCGCCACCAGACAGCCGCGCTCGCCGTCCATATCGGCGATGGCGACGCGTGCCCCTTCCTCAGCGAACAACCGCGCCGTCGCCTCCCCAATCCCGGATGCCCCACCGGTGATGGCTGCGACTTTGCCGTCCAAACGTCCCATCATGCGCCTCCTGCCTCTTGCCCTCAAGGCAATGGTTACCGCTTGCGATCATGACGACGTGTGAGCTTGCCCATCATGCAATGACCGACGGTACACATTCGACCATCATAGCGATGTTATCATACCGCACAATAGGCACAGGCGATACGGACAAATATAGCGCTGGCGAAGACGCTTCCAAACCTATCCCCAACCGGGCACGTACGGTGTCCGCATAGGGCGCCGGACAGGAATTGTCCACTGCGGCTTCCGATCAGCGGACTGGGCTCCGCTGATCGGACTCTCTCGGAGGCGTCAGAAGGCCGGGACCCACCCTGTGAGCACCCCCTTATCCGGATCAAAGATATTGGTCCAGTGCTGCGAGAGGTCAGCGGTTGAAGTCGCCTGAAAAATGATCCCGAAGCGGTTGCCCGTGACTTGGAAAACCAGCCATCGCACTTCAAATCCGGGCACCCCGAAGATCTGATCGGTGAGATCCTCTGCAAACGTGCCGAGCAGCGGCGCCCCAAAGCGTGGGTCGGTGGTGGCCCGCGTGAGCAGGTCTTGTCGCGCCTGGTCGGCCACCGGATTGGAGGTGACCACCGTAGTGGGGAAGCCCCTCGTAGTCACGTTCCCGAGGCCAATGGGCGTCAGTCTACCCGTGGCGACATCGATCGCATATTCCGCGATGTTGCCCACGTTATAGCCATCGACCGCCCGCTGATTGGCCACATAGGCAAACCGACCGGTGCGATCGAGGGCGATCGCTTCCGTGGTCTTACCGCCAGTCGGCACGGTGCTGACCCACGTCGGCTTTCCGGCCGCATCCAGCGTGTAGGTACCCACCGCACCGACGTACGGTGCCTGGGCGCCGTCTTGTACCACAAAAAGGTACTGGTTGGAGGCATGGACCCTCACCATCGTTGGGAACCCCGCGGTAGGCACCTTGGTAGCCATCGTCAGCACCCCGGTGTTGGCCTCAAAGCGGTACATCCACAGTTCGCGGGCATAGTACATGCTCGCATACATCCGCTTGCCGGAGGGATCGAACGCCACCGAGAGCGGGCCATCAGACGCTTGTGGGCGATCCCCGGCGGGTACTGTCCGGAGGAATGTCGGTGCTCCGGTGTTCTGGTCGAGCCGAAACACCGACAAGGTATCGCTGAGATAGTTCGCCAGGACAAGGTACCGTCCGGTGGGGTCGATCGCAAACTCGGCGGGATCAGTGCCGCCGGTAGAGATCTCGTTGACCAGCCTTGGCACCCCGGTGAAGGCATCGAGGGTGTACCACCAAAGGGCGTTATAGGCCACATTGGGCAGTTCTTTGGCAAAGCCGTGGCTGGTGGCATACAGGGTATGGCCGCGAGGATGGACCCGCACCGAGTGCGGATCGATGCCGGCCCCCACCCGCCCCACTTCCGTGAGCAGGTGAGTCGTGGGGTCAATCCGGTACATTGAGAGGTTGAGAGACGTATTA
The DNA here is from genome assembly GCA_963707985.1 of uncultured Nitrospinota bacterium. GTDB lineage: Bacteria > Tectomicrobia > Entotheonellia > J063 > CAVPRW01 > CAVPRW01. The sequence goes on from CAVPRW010000006.1 coordinate 62,932, forward strand.
TTGAGCCCGTAAGCCCAGACGCCGTTGGGGTGGTATGCGAGGTCCACCGGATTTCCCCCCGCAGTCGCCTGCCCGAGCGGTGTGAGGGTGCCATCAGCCGTCCCAATGGCATAGGTGATCACATTGTCGCTGCCTTTATTCATGACCCAGGCCGCGCTTGGGGGCAGGACGGCGAGGACGGGCGTGGCGTGGGTAAGCATCAGCAAGCTCACGACCATCATCAGTAGCCGGCGCAAGCTGTCGCAGGGGGCCATCTGGTAGGGAAATACATAACTAAACATGGGGGGCTCCTTGTTCCTGACGAGGTAAGGGTTGACTCAGCGGAGGACGTCTTCCAGCTGCGAGGCAATCCTCGCGGGCTGGGTATGCCTATGCTGCTGAGAGTGAGGCCCCGCACGCGGAAGTGGTCGGTAGCCAGGGACGCATGTGCCATGGTGCTGACCGCCCTGCTCGCTTCCTCATGGGGCCTTAGCGGCGCGCCTTAGCAAAAGGAATGCCGGTATAGACCAGTACAGAGTGAGCGCGGAGAGGGGGCAGGCTCATGGGGATGGACCGGAGCACGATCTGGTGCTGTGGCTGGGCAGATGTACGCAGGGAGGGACCGGAGTGGGCGACCGGGATCACTGAAACCATTGACAGGCACCACCGGGGCGAAACGTGTGCAGTAATGACCATGATTGGTCAACAGTGAGCGTGAGTGGGACGGGCACAGCCCCCCGGCTGTTTGAGGCGAGGATCGAGTGCATCGCGCACGCCGTCGCCCAGAAAATTGAACCCCAATACGGTGAGGAAGATCGCTGCCCCTGGGGCCATGGCCATCCAGGGCGCGATCTCCAGATAGCCACGGCCAACGTTGAGCATGGCGCCCCAGCTGGGTGTAGGCGGCTGCACCAGCCGGAGCAGCCCGGCCTCGGCGAGCGTCGCCGCGGCGATGTGCAAAGACGCCTCGACGATGATCGGGGCGGTGATATTCGGTAGCACATGCTGGATCAGAATGCGCAAATCACTACCGCCCACCGCCCTGGCGGCCTGCACAAACTCCCATTCGCGCACCGACAGCACCTGTCCGCGTACCAGTCGCGCCTAGGTCGGCACGCCGACGACGCCGATCGCCAGCATGACATTCGACAGGCTCGGGCTCAGGATCGCTGCCAGGGCTAACGCCAGCACCAGGACCGGGAACGCCAGCAGGGCATCCATCAGGCGCATGAGCCAGTTGTCAAGCATGCCGCCGATGTAGCCGGACAGCAAGCCCAACACTGTCCCGGTCACCAGCGCGATGCCGACGGCGATCACTCCGACCTGCAACGATACACGAGCGCCCCACATGAGCCGACTAAGCACATCTCGGCCGAGATCATCCGTGCCTAGAGGATGCTGGCGACTCGGCCCCTGCAGTATGGCGCTGAACTCCTGGTGCGTGGGATCGTAGGGCGCCAACATGGGCGCCAAACCCCCTGCCAGCACGACCGTGAGGACGAGCCCCAATCCCACACGCGACAGCGCCCTGGACTGTAGGCGCTGCCAGAAGGCGCCCAGGCCGCTCTTATGAATAGCGGATGCGAGGATCCAGAAGCGCATAGGTGATGTCCACCACGAAATTGCAGGCGATTCTCGTCAATGCCAGGAAGAGGATGACCCCTTGGACGATGGGAAAGTCGCGGGCGAAAATACTATCCACCACCAGGCGTCCCAGACCGGGAAGCGCGAAAATGGTTTCGGTCAACACCGCGCCGCCGAGAAGCGTCCCCATCTGCAGGCCGAGAATGGTCGTCACCGGCAGGAGCGCGTTTTTCAGGGCATGACGCATGATCACCCCGGATTCCGCCACGCCTTTAGCCCTGGCCGTCGGGACATAGTCATGCCGTAGCACCTCCAGCAGACTGGACCGGGTCATCCGATACGTCCATGCGGTGAGCGAAGTGGCTCAGATCATCCTCTCCTGGAATGGCCTCGTGCAGCCCGACGAGCTCTCGATTGCGGCGACCTTTGTCCTGCTGGCGCAGATCCACATAAAAGCTGGCAGAGTCGGGGTAGCCATCCACCCGGCTGGCCAACTCCAGAAAGAAGGAACTGGCCGGATCGTAGCAGTGGCCGCCTTCCTTGGCATAATAGGGGGCAAAGAGGGCGCGGGTGAAGCACAGATCAATGGCGATGGGGTCGCGGCACCGCAACTCCTGCCGTGGCTTGATCCGCAAGATTTCCCCCGTCTCGAAACGAGCTTTGCCGACACCACATATCACCATCACGCCCTTCACATATGGATGACAGCACATCGCCCGACGTGGCGCATCGAGGTCAAGACGCCTCCGGAAGGGACCAAAGGGTTTACACCGTTGGAGAAACGCTGGGTGGTGGAGCGGACCAACGCCTGGAATGGTCGCTATCGGCGCCACAGCAAGGATGATGAACGGGAACCTGAATCCAGTGCGGCCATGATCTCTCTATGCCACATCCATCTGAGGCTGCGCCGGCTCACGTCCCACCGTCGGCCTGCATTCCATGGCCGAAACGTTGCTGCTAAACCTTTAAAATTAGCGTCCTGAGTTTCCGGATAGCCTCTAAGTCTGACCGACAAGCGGAGGGGCGAGTGGGGAAACCGGCCCGTGACCGTATAGGTCAGCCCAAGCGCCCTGCTCCTACCTTACCACCAAGTATACCGCCTGAGAGACTTCCTCTACATCTGCACAAGTGTTTCGGACGACGACACGAATGCCGGCCTTCCACGCCTTCCATGCTCATGTCAGCGTCCTATGGTTCGCCTGTGCGGTGTCCGGAAGCCTTGGTGGGACCTGTCATGGAGGGGCGTGCGTGGGCGTCGTCCGGCTCCTTGGCGGAGAGCACGTTGAGGACTTCTTCCGCGACGAGCCGGTGACCCGTTTCGTTATAGTGACCGGTGTCGCGGAAGGGGAACAGCGCGCGCCGGTCCGGCTGGGCCCGGAACACCGGATCGAGGTCGATCAGCGGGATCCCCAAGCTGCCGACCAGGTGCAGCACGCGCGGGCGCTGGATGACGCCGATCTCGGGCGTGTCGAAATAGCGGCTCCAGCTGGGGAGGTAGACGAAGTACAGGGTGCCGCCCCAGCCGCTGACGCGGGCCTGGGCCTGAGCCAGAATGTCCTGCAATAGGGCTATGGCGGGGCCTTCGATCTCGGCCACCCGCGCCAGGTCTTCCGCCTGGACCCCCTGTACCAGGGGCAGCCGTGATCGCAAGGCGGACAGTTTCAAGAAGCCCACCACCTGCGGGACGAGTCTGCGAGGGTTCGCCAGCCGACGCTCCCGTCTCTCGCGCTCGAGCGCCTGTTGCGTGGCGATCTCCTGCGTGAGTGCGCGGTCGATCTCGCCTTGCCGGGCGGGGAGGCCTTGCGTGAAGTCGTCGTGCAAATAGCGCATCAACAGGCGGCTGTGGCGTTCCGTCTGCAGATCGGTCAGGTCATTGCCTTCGAAATAAAACCATAACACAAGTGGGGGCTTCAAAGGCGGCAGGTACTCCTCCAGGGTCGCCAGCATGAGCAACGGCCCGTCGCCGGCAAACCCGAGATTCAGGGTGGCCGGCACGCGTTGGCGGATGCGCCCGACGAAACTTTGCTCCGTGGGGACACAGTAGCCTTGCGTGAATGAATCCCCCAGCGCGGCGATCGCCACGTGAGGGGCGCGCCACACGCCGTGGGGATTATTAAAGCCGTGCTCGTCACTGGGGTAGGTCACCCACGGACCGTTCTCGTTGCACAGAATCGTGACCTGCTTGGAGATCGCCCCGAGGGGGATGACTTCCTCGCCGTGGATGGTGACCGCGGAGGTGATCGCTCCATCCGGCTGCCGGATGAAGAGGTTGTTGGGGGGACTGATAAAGGGGACAGCATCAACACCTTGTCGACGCAAATCGGCGCGCACCTCCGGCCACGTCCTGGGGTCGACCTCGACGCCAAATTGTGCGGCCAGTTGCGCCGCCGCTCCGGCGCCCAGGTCGCTGACGAGGAACATGAGCGGCCGCTTGGGGCCCTCGGGCGCAACGTGGGGGAGGCGCAGGAAGAGCTCCCCCCCGTACGCCGACACGGCGAGCGAGACGCAGCACAGGGCGAGGTTGAGCTTCGCGGCGGGTTTGAGGCTGAGGGCAGCGAAGAGCAGGAGGGCGGCGCCCGCGGGCAGGCCATAGCCCACCACGGCGGCCGTCGCACTGGTGAACTGCCGCTCGCCAGTCCAGCCGAAGCGATAGAAGACGTGAGCGAAGACGAGCACGGCAGCCACGCCTCCAGCTATCACGATCGCGTTGGCGAACCTGACCATGTTGACCCCAATTTGATTTTGAGTGGTCATGCGCGTTCATCCCCATTCAACCATCGGTGACCAAGCATCAAACGCCCGCGAACGGTCTGCCATGCCCTCACCACATAGACGGTTGGCCAGCTTCGTGGTATGGTGTCGCCACAGGACGGTCGTCCTTCCCCCGGTACCGGCGCTGCCGCCCTCGCAGGGGCGGGCAGTCGCACCATGGGCGCGACATTGGCCGTCAAGACCACCCGCGGACAGAGACGGCGAGCACGTGCTCGGGGGCAGGGCTTGTATTCTCCAGCTGATGGGGGACCGCAGCTGCAAACGTGATCGCGTCGCCGGGCCCTAGCCGATGCGCCTCGTCCCCCAGCGTCGGGGTGACCTCCCCCTGTAACACGAAGGCAAACTTCTCCCCCACTGGCGCGGTGGGGAATGTCCCGCTGCCGCCTCCCGTGGCCATGGTGATAAGGAGGGGCTCCAGCGTTCCCACCCCATCCGTGGGACGCAGCGCCTCGATCGAGACGGGTGACCACGTGCTGACGACGTGGCAACGGGCATGGGCGCGGACGGGCTGAGAGGGAGGCGGCTCGGGCTCGGCGAACAACGTGCCGAGGCTGACCCCCAGGGCCATGGCGATGCGCTCCAGCGACCCGACGGACGGGGTGACACGCCTGCGTTCCGCCTGGGTGATGAGGCTCGGGGAACAGCCGGTCGTGGCCGCGAGGGTCCGCACCGACAGGACGAGCCCGAGGCGCAATTGCCGAATGCGCTCACCCACCGTGACGTGGTGCATGCCGCTGCCTTTCCTGCGCTGTCCAGTTATACTACATATATGTACAGTATACCTTAACACAACCCTCACCAGAAAGCTGTAACGCACTTGACGGAAGACTATCTCTCCAAAGCCGCTCGGAAATTTCATCAGTTTTTATCATTGGGCCTGCTGTACAGCGGGACGGAATCTCGCCACAACATGAGGCTCTGCGTGCGACCCCTCTAGACACCGTTTAGGACTCCCACGAGCATCTGGCGGAAAATTTACGGTAGTGCTCGTGGCCACAAACTATAGTTTTGTACCAGATCAGAGGGCTGCACAGCAGCCTTGCGATATCAAGGGCTTGCTGGGCACGTTGGCGGAGGGTTTTTGGCCAGGGAGACCAGACCCATGAAACTGGGGCTCTATGCTCGCGTCTCCACGCACAAACAGCAGACGCTCGCGCTCCAGCGGGATGTCCTCATGCAGGCGGCCCGGCGTCGAGACATCGATGCCATGGTCGTCTGGCGGTTGGAACGCTGGGGCCGGTCCTTAGCGGACCTGGTCGACACACTCCACGAGTTGCAGGGCCTGGGCGTGGGCTTTATCTCGCTGCATGAAGCCGTAGATTTCACCACGCCCACGGGACGGGCACTGGCTGGCATGCTGTCGGTCTTTGCCGCGTTCGAGCGCGAGATTCTGCGCGAGCGGGTGAAAGCCGGCATTGCACAGGCCCGGAAACGTGGCACACGGCATGGGCGGCCGCCGACCGTAACACATCACGCCGACACCGTGCGGCAGCTCTCGGCCACAGGCTTTAGCAACTCGGCGATTGCCCGGCGGTTAGGGATCAGTCGAGCGTCGGTGCGGCGGTTCCTGGGCTGATGGCGGCGGGCGTACACGCGCCGCAAGACACGAGCACCCGTCCCTGGAGAGGAATGTCGGGTGACGGAGCGTCACATGACGCGCTTACCGTACATTTTCCGCAAAGACGCCTTGCATCTGGATGAGCATCTGTTCGGCGGGGCTTGTCCCTAGACTCTGATGCACGAAGACGACCTCACACCCACACCGGGTCAACTCTTCGATCAAGACCACCTGATACGCATATCGGCGGGCGAGCCGGTCAGGGGCCGTGACCAGCACGACCTCAAAGGCGCCTTCGGCTGCGAGATCGCGTCACCGCTCCAGGGCTGGTCAATCCAGGCGCGTCCCACTGATGCCGTCATCAATGCACACGTTTCCATGGAGCACCGCATAGTCGTGGGCCTCCGCGGCCTGCTGGAGCAAGTCACCTGGCTCGCGACGGTTTCCTCCCGCTCTTGTTTGTCAGTCGACATGTACGCATACAGAGCGGCCCGTTTCAGGAGCCCTCCGCCCGACTCCTCGCGCGCGTCTCGGGCGGTGACACAGGACGCGGAGCTCTGCGCTGCTGTTGGTGCCGTTGTGCCTGTCGTCAGACTTTGATGGCCTGCCCTACACGTTCCCTCCCATCGCGACATGGAACCCTCACACAAAGAATCTCCTCGGCTCTTGGAGGACCCTCGGATGCCATAGGCCTCCCTCTTGTGCGTGTGCTGGTCATCCGTCATGATCGTTGCCTCTCTCTAGCAGAGAGGCGACCATTGTGCACGCGCACTGGGGGAGCTGGGCGGGGGCCACGAGGGCCCCAGAGGGGGAGGACTCCGTCAAAGGTCAGGCGTGTTCGGTTTGTAAACGGAACAACTTGCGGCTGGAGGGCCGGATTGCGAATCAACTGGATCCGATGGCCGACCCCATGGTCCGCGATGAACTGCTCAACGAACTCCCCCGTCTGATCGGAAGAGCCGCCATCGACATAGATCGCCCGAAAGTTGTCGTACGGTTGGGCGCAGAGCGAACCAAGATTCTGTTCGTACCAGTGACGATTGTTGTAGCTGGATATGACGATCGTCAGCGGTTTCATGACCGTGTCCCCCTCGGAGCTGATTTCCCCTTACTCCGCGATCCTAAAGGCGCTGGTGTGGCACATCGCGACATGGCCTTGGGGTGGCACCGGCTGCTCAGTCTTGTTGATGGTCACGGCCTGTGGGGTCCGTGCCATGTTCTGGCAGACGGTGCACGGCTCCAGGCGCCCCTCAGCGGTCGGTAGGGCCGATTGTTGCCGATCACAGCGCCACGCTGCCGGGAGAGCGAACGTGACCTTGGGTTTTTGCCGATCGCTCGCCAAGCGGTTCACATCAAGAACGCCACCGGCTAGGAGCAAGGCCAGGGTGCAAATCAACGCGGCTTTCAGTATGATGCGCCTCGGTGGTACTCCTGGGTTTGGGGTACTACTTGAGTTGCCGGGGTGGTCCCGCCCGGCGAAGGCAGCCGCCCCGGTTTTCGCATGCCCTGAGACTGTCACGGCGCGGTCGGACCTTCCTCGAGTTTTAGCCCGCGGCTCTCGATCCAGCGACACCCGAAGTTATGGTACGGCTTAATCATCGCCCACCGCTGATCATCCCCGACGGCAGGGGTGCTGTCGAGCAGTGACGACGGCATGCGCTCGCCACAATAGCTACAAATCGATGTGCTCTCCCGCGGGGGCGTCCTCACGGGCCGGGACGGTTCGGCCTTGGGTGGGCCCTTGGGCTCCGCCGGGAAGTCGAAGCTGTCTTGCTTGGGTGGCATGGTCCCTCCGTTCTGTTCTCTGCGGGCAAGTGTCAGATGTATATAGTTGTGACAGACCACGGATAGAGCCCAGGGTTCGGTGGGTTCCATTAGAGTATAGTGGCCTCTGGTTTCAGATCGCGGAGCAGCCGCTGAAACGCCTCCTGGTATGCATCGTAGTTTTTCCCGTTATTAAAATCGGGGATAGACAACTCGCGAATCTCGCGCGCAGAGTCTTTCCCAGTATCGGCGTCAAAGCATTCCCAATCACGCACAGCCTCGAATGAGACCAAGCATACAGGGAAAAGGACCTGTCTTTGTTCCCGCATCTCACGTTGCCTAGCCTTCGCAATCTCGGTTTTCACCCGCTCACTATGCATGCTGTGAGGTGAAAGGATGAGTAGCAGACGTTCATGGACACGAATGGCTTGATCGATTGGTCATGGAGCTTTCGGCCACCTTGAACGTCATGCGGTGCAAACCAGCAGCGCACTCCCTTGTCTTGCAAATCGGCATGGAGGCGTTCTGCAAACTCCTGGTCTTTACTCGAATAGCTAATAAAACAGGAGAAAAACTCGAAGGGTCGCCCGACTAGACATTAGTTTCGCGATTTTCCACCCGCTGTAGGGGACTCCGCTCATGAGGGTGCCACGGCAACATCGATTCGGTAAAATGTGTCATCAGACATCAACACACGCTTTCCGGAGGATAGTGCCGTGGACACCTTTTTGGGCTCGTCATTTGGCTTCTTGGTTATGACCTTGTTTCAAGGTATCTTGACGACTCCGTCGTGGCAAACGTTCACCTACTTGGCTTGCGGCTGGGCTTTGGCCCGTGACCGGCACACGATCACCACAGGTCTCTGGCTCACCGGCGCCACCACCGCCAAGCACTTTTCACGATTCTATGTCTTCCGCGGTTGTCCCCTCGATGACCGACGATGGCAACTCTGGGCTGCGGTCATCCGCGACGTGTTTGAGAACCCGTGTCAGTTTCGGCATGTCCAGCACGATCTGACCAGGCTGATCGTCTTGCCCAACAAGAGCCTAGCGAATATGGCCCGTTGCATCCTCGACAGCGCCGACAACACCAATCTCTCCCGCGTGCTTGCGGAGGCTCCCTGGCGGGAGGAGGCGGTCAATCGTCGTTGGGTTCGGTTCATGCTCCAGCAGACGAAGCCCCATCGCTCGCGCCGCCGCGAGTCGCTGGTCGTCATCGATGACACCCTGTGCGAACTGGTGGGGAGCCTCTTTGACGATGTCGACCGCCACGATCACCGCAGCGATGGCACGTATCCGCTCGCCCATCATCCCGTCACCAGCTTCTCTGTCAGCGGCCCGGTGCGCTTCCCCCTGGGGCTGCGTCTCTACTGGCGCGATGAAGAGCTGATCCCATGGGAAGCGGCCGTGGCCACGCATGTTCCGGAGCTCAAGATCCCGACCGAGAGAAAAGCGCGGAATCGTCTGCATCAGCAGGTGAATCCGACCTTGCTCCAATACCCGGAGTGCCGGGCGCGGCATGAGCCGTTTCGGACCACAATCGCCCGGGCGATCGAGTTGATCGAAGAGGCGATCCGGAGCCAGGTGCCCTTTGGCGTGGTGGTCTTCGATGCGTGGTACCTGGCGGAGGACGTGGGGCACGTCTTGGCCCGACGGCTGAAAGACCGGATCAGCCTGCTCAACACCAACCGCCTGTTGGAAACGGCCCGCTTCCACCTGCGGGATGCCCATGGCTGGACGCTGAAGTTGCCAAGCCCCCACATCGCGGCCGAGGAGCTCGTGCCGTTGATCCCGGTCACAGTCAGCGAGGACATCTACTGGTGCTTTACACTGACGGTCCGCATCCCCGGCTCGGGCTAGGTGCGCCTCGTGGTCAGCTTTGAACACGAATCGTTGACGGGACGCTCGGTCGTGCTGGTGAGGTCCAACCGGATGTTCTCCGGTTGTGGTCAGATCATCTGGGCTCATCGTCCCTTGGGGTGAGGTGGGCCTTGCGCTCCGCTGGCACCTGCCAGCCACTCCGCAATCCGTGCAGTCACGTGCGGTGTTGACTTTACAGAAGAGCCCGCCCATACTCGCGTCTAGGCATTATTGCGGGGCTTAGGGCAGTGTTCCGGACTGATGCTCATCCAGAGAAGGGAGGTGCCCATGCGGCATGCTAGCCTCGCCCGGTCGCTCATGCCTATCCCCGTCAACGATCGCGCGGTCCGCTCCAAATTCCTCATTAGGCGTCAACTCCTCACCCGCCTCGCTCCCCTCCCCCTGGGAAAGAACGTCGCGGGGTGGAATTTTTACATAATCTGACGCCTTACGCAATTTTGGTGAGGTGGATTTTTTCTCGGCCGCCCTCGTGCTGAGGGGGTCACAGACACGCGCACTCGTGCATGAGCGCACACTGATCCCGCCATGCGGCAGCGCCTGGGCGCCTGGCTCCAGGAGCCGTGACGGGGGGAGGTATAGATATGAGCGAGCCCGCATGGGAATCTGCCCGACAGCACCTCATCCGGCTCCTGCGGGAGCATGCGGTACAGTACGGGCCGGCCACCTTGGCCAGTGGAACGGTGATGGATGTCTTTGTCGATACGTCCCGGGTCACGCTCCTGGGCCATGGGCTCTCTCTGATCGAGTCGTTACTGGTGCCCCTGCTCGCACATGATCACGTCGATGCCGTCGGTGGCCCGGCGATGGGTGCGATCCCGCTCGTGACGCTCATGGCGCGCCACCAGTGGGCTGGGTTTTATGTCCGGCTTCGCGAGCCGACACCTAGGCGGCGCCCGGCGATTGGCGGCATCCCTCCGCAACCAGGCATGTCGGTCGCCCTTCTCGATGATTTGGCCGCGACCGGAACCTCATTGCTGACCTGCTGTGAGGTCGTTCAGGGGCTCGGCGCGACGGTCGTGAGTCTCTATGCCTTGGTCGACCGTGAGCAGGGCACGCAAGAGCGGTTTGCCGCCCACGGTCTCCGCTATCGACCGCTGATCACGCTCTCGGAACTCGTATAGCACGCGACGGAGGGGTGATGATTTCTGTGCCAGGCTCGCATCACCAAAAACGACGCAGAGCCAGGATGTTGTGACGAGCTTTGGATACGTGGGCCGGCGCAGTGGAGCCATTGGAAAAGCTTCGGCTTGTACCTGCCTTGGTTCGCTCTCAGGTGATGACTCCCTTGGCTGGAAAGCCCCAGATGGACGATCAAGTACGGCCCCGAAATCGCACCCAGCTGACACGTTTCCACCCCGTGATGCTGTTGACGAGCGATGAGTTGATCGCGCCTCTTGCATGCACTGATCAAATGCTGGTATAAGGAAGTGGCACGCTCTGACCTTTCGTATTATGATTCCATGATCCTTAGCATTGAGGGAAGCGTGGCCATATCGGCGGCGATTCTGGCCACGTGCGGATCATGAGCGCGCTGCACAGCTTTGACCCAGGCGCGCGCGAAGCCTGTCGACTCCCACGGCTCGGGGACAACCTGGCTTCCTAGTGTTGCCCTAACCCTGGTCACGACAAACCCCAGTGCTCGTAGCGATCTCCATGCTGTCAAGAATGGGGGTGCTTATGTATGAGACGAACATGTATGAAGGCATGCTGGCGGAAAGTGTCAGCATGCGTGGCGCTAATGGGGATCATGTGAATGCGTACTTTGCTCGCCCACTGGGCACCGGGAGTTACCCAGGTCTGGTGCTGATTCATTACCTGTTAGGCTGGGATGAATGGTACCGGTGGGCGGCTCGGGAGTTTGCCTACCACGGCTTCTTGGCGCTTGTTCCCAACCTCTACGCCCGTGAGGGGAATGGCCCCCCAGAAGACATCGCAGCTGACGTGCAGGCTGTCGGGGGTATTGCGGACGACCAGGTGATGGGCGATATCGAAGGGGCGCTGCAATATCTGCGCACATTGCCCTATTGCAGTGGCAAGGTCGGATGTTTCGGAACCGGCTCGGGCGGACGCTATGCAGTGCTTGCCGCCGGTCGCATCGATCGCTTCAATGCAGCCATCGACTGCTGGGGCGAGGGGGTCGTAATGTCGACAGAGGAGCTCACTCCCAAGCAACCGGTGGCCCCCGTCGATTACACCAAAGACCTGAAGTGCCCACTCCTAGGCATCTTTGGGGAAGAGGGTCAGGCCCCGAGCTTGGCCCAAGTGGACCAGCATGAAGCCGAGCTGAAGAAGCAGCGCAAGACGTACGAGTTCTATCGATATCCCAACGTCGACCATGATTTTATCGACTTTGAACGGCCCTCCTATCGACGGGTGCAAGCTGTCGATGCCTGGCAGAAGATGTTTGAGTTTCTCGATAAATACCTCAGGTAGGCCATATCACTCGTCAACCTCATTTAGAAAGGAGCGCGACCATGTGCACCAATATCATGCATCAGGCGGAGATCGAAGGCTGTGGAAAGGGCGTGAAAGGCTGGTTTAACCTGAGTGGACTCAGAGTGTCGTATGACTGTCCTTACCATATCGAGCTGGATCATTCGGTGAACATTGATTTCGTCAACGAGGCGAAGGGCCCCGGCGCGCGGGTAGCGGTCGAGCTCACACCGGAATCGGCGCGGGCACTGGCACAGGCGATCCTCGCGGCGTTAGACGAGGCAGAAGAGGATGGATGGCTAGCCGAGGCGGGCGAAAACGTGTATGGGCATGGTACCCTCGAACAGGCTCACGCCCGTTGAGGCAATTCTCGCAGCCGCGAAGGAGGTCCATGGGGCGTCGGTGGTTGTCCAACGCCCTAGACCTCCTTCGGGTGCTTAGGGGTGAGGAGGTGACACGCATGCTCTGGTCGGGATGGTCGACCAGAGCATGCGTGTCACGATCAACTTGGTGAGGCTCCCCGCACAGACATGAAGCGTTGACAACCATGGTGGAGTGTTCTACCGTAGCGCAGGGTTCAGCATATGCCTGCGCTCTCAGGTGGAGGACATTCCATGCCAGTCAACGATTTCGTAGCGGAGCGACCGCTTAGCCAGCTTGAGCTTATGGGTCACCTGTTCAGGCGCGCTGGCTTTGGCGCCAGCCGCGACGAACTTGAAGTTGCGCTCGCGAAGGGATACGAGGCCACGCTCGAAGAGCTGCTCCATCCCGAGCATGCACCAGACCTCGAGGAAGATATTCTTTTTCGCTCCTTCCCAGATTTTCATGAGACCCGCAAAGTAGACGTCGCGGCGGCGGCGTGGGTATGGCGTATGATCCACACACAGCGCCCGCTGGAGGAGAAGATGGTGCTCTTCTGGCATTGCCTGTTCGCGACCGGGAACTCCAAGGTCGAGAGCCCTCTCCAGATGGCGAGCCAGATCACGACCTTCCGCCGTGTAGCGCTCAGCGACTTTCGAACGATCCTGCTCGAGTTGTCGAAAGATCCCGCCATGCTCTTCTGGCTGGACAACCAACTCAATACGAAAGACGTCCACAACGAAAATTACGGGCGTGAGCTGCTCGAACTGTTCTCCATGGGCATCGGCACCTATACCGAGGAAGATGTCAAGAATTGCGCACGCGCCTTTACCGGCTGGACGTTCAAAGAAACGATTCCGGGTGTCAAGCCCTACGGCCGCTACCGCTGGGCCTTCGATTTTCGCCCGGACCTCCACGATGACCAGGAGAAGGAGTTCCTTGGCGAATGTGGGCCCTTCGACGGTACGGATATCATCGACGTCATCGTGCGCCAGCCTGCGACGGGCCGATTCCTCGCGAAGCGCCTGTATCTCTTTTTTGTTGCCGACCACCCCGATCCCGACGCCATCGACTACCTCGCCTCGGTGTATCATACCTCGCAGTACGACATCCGGGCCATGCTGCGGGCCTTGTTCATGTCGCCATTCTTCCGCTCGGAACGAGCCTACTACGCCAAGGTCAAAAGCCCAGCCGAGCATGTCGTCGGCATCATGCGACTCGTCGGCGATTATGCGTCGCCCAAGCCGGGATTTGGCGACATCTCTCTGGAATGCCGTTACATGGGCCAGGACCTCCTGAACCCGCCCAGTGTCGAGGGTTGGCACATGGGCAAGGAATGGATCGATACCGGCTGCCTGGTCGAACGCGTGAATTTCGGCGCCAAACAGCTCGGGGATATCACTCAGCCGGGCGTGCAGCGCATCATCGAGCGCCTGCAGAGTCAGGGCGAGTTATCCCCAGAACACTTCGTCGACGGCTGCCTCGACCTGCTCGGCCCCCTGACTGTGAAGGCGAAGACGCGTGCGGCGCTGGTCAAATTCGTCAGTCAGGGTGGTCCCCTGCACTTCGACGAGGGGGATCATGCGGCAGAGCAGCGTGTGGGTGAGTTGCTGTCGCTGATCGCGTCGACCCGCGAATTCCAGATGGCATAGCCGGGATATCGCTCCCCTCCGTTCCTCACAGCAAGGAGATTTGACGATGACGATGGCCCCTAAACCACCCACGCTGGTGGTGCTGCAGCTCACCGGTGGCAACGATGCTCTGAATACGGTTGTCCCCTATGGCAACTCGCACTACTATGACCAGCGTCCGACGGTGCGGATCCCCGAGGATCAGGTCCTTCCCATCGACGATGACTACGGCTTCCACCCCAGCATGGCTGCGCTCAAACCATTCTGGGACCAGGGGCATATGGCCATCGTCAGCGGCATCGGCTATCCCAAGCCGGACTATTCGCATTTTCGTTCGATGGACATCTGGTACACTGCCCAACCCGAGACCATGGCAACCGATGGCTGGCTCGGCAAGTTGGTGCGCGACCTGGACCCGCGAGCCGACAACGTGTTGACTGCCGTGAGCTTCGGTCGCGGATTGCCGCGAGCGCTGTCGCTGGCCGGTGTGCCGGTGGCTTCGGTGGCGGAATTGGACTCTTACGGACTGCTGACAAACCTGTCGAGCGTCCAACGCCAGGCTGCGCTCGAGGTGTTCTCGTGGATGTACGACGATGGATGGAACGACCAGGGCCTGCCACCCGTGCCAGCGCGGCAGCCCCCTGATCCCGTGGGCGAGGTGCTGCGCTACATGGGGCAAACCGGCCTCGACGCCCAGAAAGGCGCCGCCATCCTGCGCACCGCGGTGGAAAAGTATCACTCTTCAGTGAACTATCCCAAGACGTCGATCGGTCGGAGCCTTCGCGGTGTGGCCCAGGTGAAATTTGCGGATCTCGGGACGCGTGTCTTCTACACAGCACATAACGGCTTCGACACTCACGGGACCCAGCTGGGAGTCCATGCACAGCTCTGGCGCGAGGTCTCCGAGGCCGTCGCTGTGTTCTTCGAAGACCTCCGAGCTCACAACGCGGCCGATGACGTGATCATGCTGCTGTGGTCCGAGTTCGGCCGTCGCGTGCGCGACAACGGCTCAGGCACGGACCACGGGGCCGGCGGTCTCGCCTTCGTGCTCGGTGATGCGGTCAAGGGAGGCATGTACGGAGAATATCCCTCTCTGCGCGACGGCAACCTGACGCTGGGCAATCTCACCTACACGAACGACTTCCGCTCGACCTACAGCACGATCCTGGAACACTGGTTCCACGTCGAGGCCAAACCCATCGTCAACGGCACCTTCGAGCCGTTTGCATTCGTGTAGTCGAGGCGCCAGCGGGAGGCAGGATGAGCGTCGCCGTTGCGAATCCCTATCGCTATCGCCAGACGATCGGCATGTTCGTCGAGTTCGGACGCGGCATGAGCAATCCGTACGATGTGGCGCCGACTGGAGATGGGCGGCTGTTCGTGCTCAGCCGCTCGAACATCTTCGACGCGCCGGTCGGGGGCTTGCGCATCGGCATCGTCACCCTGGACGAGGACTACCTTGGTGAGTGGGGCGCATACGGGACCGGACCCGGACAACTCGTCTGGCCCAACTCGATGGTGCTCGATCCGCATGGACGACTGCTGATTAGCGACGAGTGGCGCCACGATGTGCAATGCTTCGACCAGGATGGCACCTTGATCCACAAGTTGGGGTGGTCCCGGCACCGAGGATGGCCGCTTCAACCGTGCCGCCGGCATTGCCTTCGACTCCGAAGGGAACGTCATCGTGGTCGATGCCGGCAACCATCGCGTGCAAAAGTTCGACCTGGACGGTCGCTTCGTAAAGAAGTGGGGCTCTTTTGGGAGCGGCGCCGGTCAACTCAACATGCCCTGGGGTGTCGCAGTGGATGCAGCGGACCATGTCTACGTATCGGACTGGCGTAACGATCGCCTCCAGGTGTTCGACGCTGACGGCCGCCATGTGGCGACGATCGGCTCGTCAGGGACAGGCGACGGCCAGTTCCGCAGGCCGGCGGGCATCAGCATCGATCGCACCGGACACATCATCGTGGCGGACTGGGGGAACGAGCGGGTGCAAATCTTGCGACCTGACGGCTGCACCTGGCGACGCTGCATGGCGACGCCACCCTCTCCAAGTGGGCACGGGACTTCATCGAGGCCAGTCCGGATGTGGCCGCCAAGCGCCAGAGTGCGACGGACCTTGAGGCCGAAAAGCGCTTCTGGGGCGCCGTCTCGGTGCGGGTCGATGACGCCGGTCGGCTCTACGTGGTCGAACACTCTCGACACCGTATCCAGTAATCCAGATTGACGAGCGCGGCTGAAGCCGCATCGCAACTCATGAGAAGGAATAGAACGCATGAATGGAGCAGAAAGCCTGGTACGCACATTGGTTGGTGGCGGGGTGAACGTCTGTTTCACCAACCCTGGCACGTCTGAAATGCATTTCGTGGCGGCTCTCGACAAGGTCGAGGGCATGCGCTGCGTCCTGGCGCTCTTCGAAGGCGTGGTGACGGGCGCGGCCGACGGCTATTGGCGCATGCGCGAGAGCCCAGCAGCGACGCTCCTGCACTTAGGACCAGGGCTCGGAAACGGGCTGGCCAATTTACATAACGCCAAGAAGGCGAACTCCGGGATCGTCAACATCGTGGGTGAGCACGCCTCCTATCATATCAAGTACGACGCGCCCCTGACCGCGGATATCGAGGGGATCGCACGGCCCGTATCACACTGGGTCAAGACCTCCGCAGAGGCGAAAATGGTGGCAGCCGATGGGGCCGAGGCCATTGCCGTGGCCTCGACGCCGCCCGGGCGCATCGCCACCCTGATCCTCCCCGGTGATACGGCCTGGAATGAGGCGAGTGGCCCGGCACAAGTGCCCCTCATTCCCAAACGGCCAAAAGTTGCAGATGAGACGGTTCGACAGGCTGCCCAGGCTCTGGCGCAGGGCCCCGGCACGATGCTCCTACTGGCCGGCGAGGGGGTGCGAGAACGGGGGCTGGCGCTGGCTGGCGCCATTGCCCAAAAGACCGGGGCGCGGCTCCTGGGGCAGGGTTCCAACGCCCGCGTGCACCGTGGTGCCGGGCGCGTACCCGTGAACCGGTTGCCGTATCCAGTACCCCAGGCAGTCCAGGTGCTCAAGGATGTGCAACGTTTGATCCTGATCGGTGCCAAAGCACCGGTGGGCTTTTTTGGTTATCCCGATCAGCCGAGCGTGCTCACCCCGGAAGGATGCGCCATCTCGACGCTCACCACTCCGGAGGAAGACGCCATCGATGCCCTGGAGCGACTCGCGGATGCCGTGGGCGCCGCGCTCAAGGATGCACCACTACAGCAACCCTTCAAGCCAGACATGCCGTCGGGTGCACTTGATCCGGAGAAAATCGGCGCCATTCTCGGGAACCTCATCCCAGAGCAAGCCATCGTGGTCGATGAATCGGTGACCACGGGACGCGGCTTCTACCCTCTCACCGCTGGCGCACCGCCCCATGATTGGTTACAGAATATGGGCGGATCGATCGGCTACGGCATGCCGGTGGCGGTTGGCGCGGCGGTCGCCTGTCCGGACCGCAAGGTCCTTGCCCTCATTGGAGATGGTAGCGGGATGTACACGGTGCAGGCGCTCTGGACCATGGCCCGTGAAGGGCTAGACGTCACGGCGGTGATCTGGGCCAACCGCACCTATCAGATCCTCAAGGGTGAGTTCAATAACGTCGGAGCCGGCAAGCCGGGCCAGAAGGCCAACGACATGCTCGAAATCGGTCGTCCGGACCTCGATTGGGTCGCCTTGGCCACAGGCATGGGCGTTCCCGCCAGCCGAGCGGCTAACTGCGAGTCCCTAACCAGGCAATTGGAACGCGGCATGGCAGAGGCTGGGCCGCATCTGATTGAGGTGGTCTTGTGAGAGGCTTACCCGCGCGTCGCCTCGATCGCCCCTTCCTCCCAGATACTATGATGGCGCGTCTCTGGCATGACGAAGAGGGCAATTAGGAACATGAGCAACGGCAGCCCGATGGGATACGCCAGCGCCCATCCCAGGCTGTTCGTGGACAGATAGACCGAGGTCGTGATGATCGGCACCAGACCGCCTCCCCAGCCGTTGCCGATGTGGTACGGCACCGACACCGATGTGTAGCGGATGCGCCCAGGGAAGAACTCTGCTAAGAAGGCCGCGATGGGGCCATAGGTCATCCCGACATAGTTGACCAGGACCGCCACGAGAAGGACCGCCATTGGATAGTTGGCGCTGGTGGGATTGGTATAGTGGCCGAGAGCGAGGTAGAGGGGGTAGTACGTCAAGGACGCCAGCAGCATGCCACCCAGGATGATCGGCTTCCGGCCGATCTTGTCGGAGAGCCAGCCCCAGAAGATCAGTGTCGGCGTGGCGATCAACAACGCGAGTCCGACAATGTAGCTGGAGGTGAGCACGTCGAGCCTTTGCACCGTCTGGAGGAAATACAGCGCCCAGAACTGGCTGCTGTACCAGACGCATCCCTGCCCCAGGACGACCACGCTGGCGATCAGCACATATTTCATGTTGCGACTCAGGAAGGCCTCGCGCCAAGGATTGCTCGCGGTCTGCCCCTTCGCCTTGATCTCCTGGAAGATCGGGGTTTCCTGCAGCGACAGCCGGATATAGATGGCCACCGCGACGAGCAGGAGTGAGATGATGAACGGGATGCGCCAGCCCCACTCGGTGAAGGCGTCATTACCCAGATAGGTGCGCGTGCTGATGATCACGGCCAGCGAGAGGACGATCCCAAGGGTGGGCGACGTCTGGAGCCAGCCGGTGTAATACCCGCGCTTCTCGTCCGCGATGTGCTCGGCCACGTAGGTGATGGCGCCGCCGTACTCCCCACCGAGGCACAGGCCCTGAATCAGACGGAGGACGAAGAGGATGACGGCCGCCGCCAGACCGATCTGGGCATACGTCGGAATCACGCCGATCACGGCGGTCGACAGCCCCATCCCGCTCAGGGTGACGAGGAACGTATATTTGCGACCCACTTTGTCCCCGAGCCAACCGAACACGAAGGCCCCGAGCGGACGGATCAGGAATCCAATCGAGAAGAGCGCGATGGTGCTGAGGAACGCGGCCACCGGGTGGCTCTTCTCGAAGAACTTGACCGCGAGGATCGAAGCCAGGCTGCCGAAAATGTAGAAGTCGTACCACTCGATGATGTTGCCGACGGCTGCGGCGATGACGACACGGCGGAGTTCTTTCAGCGAAATATAAGGCGCTGGCATACGTTCCCCTCCCTTGTTAGGGGTTTCGCGTCGATTACTGAGAGCGCCTTCGAGGTGCACTCCCCGTGTTCAGCATGGCGACCCCGCCACGCTCACCGCTGCCACCACGTGGGTACGTGGTGGTATGGCTCCCTCCAATGCTCGCGTCATGATGGCTACCACCGCCATCCGTAACATACTCCCATGATGCGCGATGAGCAATACTCCTATAGATGAGGCGGAATCCACCATGTTTGGCGAATATTGAATGTTCTCAACGCCTGCCCCCGTCTCTCGATTTGCTCATCAACGTGCAGGATTGCACCTACACCTCTCTTCTAGAATGGCAAGCGATTGTCCTCGATAGGAGTGTGCAGCTCATCTGACGTGTGGCAGGGACTGGAATAAACCAGCAGGGAATCATCTCTTCATCAGTACAAGCCTCGTACGAGAGGGAAAGGCTGCCAGCATCTGGAGGAAACTGCTATGTGGCCGACTCTGGAATACTCTACCAACACGGTGGAGGCACGCCATGCGGGTGGTATTGCTCCTCATGGTCTTAGGCATGTCAGCCTGCACGGCTCCGAGTCACTCCAGCTCGAATCCCTCAGGCATGCCCTCTGAAGGGGGGGATACAGGACCAAAGCACTCAGGGAATGGTGGGAATGGCTATTGAGACGCCACCCCCTCGGTTGCGGCGGCATGCACTCTCGCCCACGGCTGCTGAAACGCACAGGCATGATAAGGAGGGTTCCGGCTCCTCCCGTAGATGGCCCCGGCGCGACGTCACCAGGTGTGGTCAGTTCTAGACAGTGCCCGTCTTGGTAGGACATTCAAATGGATACAGACATGAGGGATGGGCGATGCGCCTCCCGACTGATGATTCCCGCACACCTCGCCCGTCTGCGCTCGCTGGCCTTGTTGGACATCCTCAGCGGTTTCACGCTTCTCCAGGGAGACCCCATCTCGGCATAGTCTTTGCCGTACACCCTTAGGCAACGCTCAGGCAAGTGCTCTTCGCGGACTACATGGGACACTCACGTCTCATCGGACACGGGAGCATGGACAGCGTCGTGGTCCCTGGCGGATCCATCACGATCCCCGGACACGACCCCACCCTCATTAGCCACCTGGACTCATCGCACGTGACAGGTGGGCACACCTAATGACGAC
The DNA here is from genome assembly GCA_963707985.1 of uncultured Nitrospinota bacterium. Taxonomy (GTDB): domain Bacteria; phylum Tectomicrobia; class Entotheonellia; order J063; family CAVPRW01; genus CAVPRW01. The sequence continues at coordinate 83,211 of CAVPRW010000006.1, forward strand.
TCTGGTGACATAGGTGCCTCAAGATGCGGTCTCTCAGCACCGTGGCATTGGTCATATGGTTCAGCAGTATCGGCGCGGCGTCTGCCGCGGCACCATTGGCGCCGCCCTCTGGGTCCACAGCCGCCGAAGGGCCCAGCGTGAGCATCGCCCTGGGGCCAGGCATGTGGTTTACCCGCACGGAACTGTTTTTTGGGTCCCTCAAGCCTGACGGCTCCGTGGTGTCGGAGGAAGCCTTTCTGGGGTTTCTCTCGGCGGAAATTACCCCGCGCTTCCCCAACGGCTTGACCCTTCTGACGGGCCTTGGACAATTTCTCACCACGCAGGGGGTCGTGCATCAAGAGCCCTCTCGGCTGTTGATTCTCCTCTACCCTGTAGAGGAAGAGCGGGACAGCAGCGAGAAGATCGAACAGATTCGTGAGCAATACAAGCGCATGTTTCGCCAAGAGGCGGTCCTGCGGGCGGATCGATGTTGTGAGCTAGTCAGGTTCTAACGCGGGATGGTCGAACGTGTGGCCCAGTCGTGCTCGGGTTCGCTTGCGGTGCTTACGGCCTCATGATACCCAGCGCGTCAAGTGCCTGTGCGATCGGCCGACGGTCGACCAGTTGGGAGAGGTCGGGCTCTTTCCCCTTGAACAACCCGAGCGACTTCATCTTGGTTATCGTATACATCAGGCGTTGCTCTTCGAGGCCATCGTTGAGGGGGAAAATCGTATTATTCACCAGAACCCTCTCGTACGTCTGGTCAATCACACCGACAGAGAAACCGGTGGCCTTGGCGGCGATCCGGATCGTGTCGGCTTTATGTTGGTACATAAATCGGTGGGCCTGGATCAGTCCCGTCAGGTAACGGATGGCAAGGTCGGGGTGTGCCGCGAGCCAGTCCTTTTTCGCGAAGTAGGTGCCATAGAAATAGTCGGGCTCGACTGTGTATAGATCGACAAGTACGTGGAACCTCGCATCGCGTTCGAGGATCTCGATCGCTTGCTCAGTCTGGAGAATTGCGGATTGGATTTGGCCCGCCAGCAGTGCTGGCACGTATCCGGGGGCGGAGACCGGCGCATAGTGCACATCCTGAGGCGTCAATTGAGCGCTTTCGAGCACCATACGGGTCATGACCTCGCGGAAGGCGCCGACATCCTGGATGCCCACGTGTTTGCCGCGCAGCTCCGCTGGCGCCTTCACCGTTTTGGGCGTGATCATCGAGACCGTAAGCCGGTTGGCATAAGTGCCAATGATCACGATATCGCCGCCAGCCACCGAGGCGTTCACCACAGGCTCGATATTGGCTCCACCGATGGCGACCGCGTTGGCGACCACCGCCTGCACTACCTTCACGCCCGAGTCGAAGTTGAGGAGCGTGACGTCCAGCGCTTGTTGGGTTTAGGCCAAGTTGTAGAACCGAAGGGATCGACGCCGACCAGAAGGCTCTTGGAGCTTTGTCGATCTCTCGTAGTGCCTGTAAAATTTCCGGATTGGAGACATCAGATTTATTAGGCTTGGCGTAAACGGGTAGCTCCACACTAAACCGTGGTCATGAGCACCAGCGTGCTATCAGGCGTTTCCGTGCCCGCGAGGGGCGCCCCCGCTGCGTGGAAGGCGTCCAGCGGGGTGGTGGCACGTGAAACGACAGCAGCTCCTGGACGGTCCAGCCATGATCCGTGATCCCGGCAGCCATGGCTAGGCGTCCTCTGGAGACACGTCATACCGGCCGCCGATGCCGTGCGGCGCAGACTGGCAGGGTACGTACAGAAGTTGTCGACACTGCCGATGCAGATACATCCCGTGCGGCCGCGTCAGCGGACGACGCGCCAGCGCTCTCCCGCGGCGTGTCAGCGACGCCAAGCGCTCCCGGAACGTCGCATGGAGCCGCTCGATGTCTGCGGTGTGGATCACCCCGTGCCCTTGCGAGCGACGCCTGAGCGTCTCGACACGCGTGGGCGTGCCATCCACGATACGGCGCTCGATGTCGACCACGCGCCGCTGCACGTCGCGCTTCACGACCTGCGCGATGTCGAGATGGCGCCAGGGGCGCAGCCGAGGGCGCCCGGGCGCGCCTGTGCGTACCGGATCGCGACAGGTCTCACGCCTCGCCCGGACGTAGGCGGACAAGCCATCGGTGCACCGCAAGAGCGGAGCGGGCGCAGCACCGCGGCGCACGCGCTCGAGGAGCCGGCGAATCAGCGGCATATGACGAGGCGCACTGACCTCGCCGGCCAGCCACAGCCGTGTCTTGACCATCATCGCCAGCGCCATCCACACGATGCCGCCCGGCGTCTTGACGCGGATCGCATCGGCTGGCACCTGGCCCAGGTCTCGTGGGCGCTCCACCAGATGTTCCTGGACCGCCTGGCCCTGTCGGCCAGCGCGCGCCCCCCACGCCGCCACTGTCCGCGCATCGAACCCACAGGCGACGACGATCGCTTGCAGCGGACAGCCGTGCGCCAGAAGCGTGACCACGAGGCTGACCGTCTCTGCCGAGGTCCGCAGGCGGTACAACGCGGTGCCTGTCGTGGCGGTACACGTCTGGTGGCACGCCGTGCAGAGCCTCCGTTGGTCCTTGCGCGAGTGGAGACGAATATGGCCCTCGCCTGCTTGGCCTCGGGCGGGACATGCCACATTCGGGCAGAATACCGTCGTGGGGTCCATGACGATCCTCCTGGCTGTGCGTGGACACATGGCCAAGAGAAATATGTCAGGACCCCCATTTCTTTTACAACCTCACTGCACCACGGTTTAGTGGGGAGCTACCCAATCTCCTCTGGGGAGGAGATCATATGGAACAAACCTACCGCAGTCAGATCTTGGATCATCTTGGCCTTGTCGCGGGCATGTTTGACGAACTTGGCATTGGCGACGTCATCGACCAAGCGACGCAACAAAACCCCGAAATGCGCGACCTCACCGTCGGGGAAGCTGTCAAAGCTATGGTGCTCAATGGTCTGGGCTTTGTCAACCACGCGCTCTACCTCGTCCCGAGGTTCTTCCAGAATAAGCCCACCTCTCGCCTCATTGCGCCCCGCGTGACCCCCGCACAGCTCAATGATGACGCCCTCGGTCGTGCCTTGGAGACGCTCTATGCCTATGGCGTGACGGAGCTCTACAGTCTCATTGCCGCCACCGCAGCCAAACGCTTGGGCCGGACGCCGCGCTTGGCCCATCTTGATCGCACGAGCGTTCACGTCGATGGCCGTTATAACAGTGAGGAGGAGCCCGAGGCCGAGGTCATGCACATCACCCGAGGCTACAGCCGCGATCATCGGCCGGACCTCAACCAAGTGATGCTGGAGTTGATTGTCGAGCATCAGGCCGGTATTCCTGTCCTGATGCAACCCCTCAGTGGCAATGCGAGTGATGGAAAAACATTTGGCCACGTCGTCAAGGCGTATGTTACACAGTTACAAACGACCTATGGCACCACCTATCTCGTCGCGGATAGTGCCCTCTCTCATGAGGACAACCTCCGGCAACTCGCCGAGACCACGGTGAAGTGGATGACGCGTGTCCCGGCAACGTTGGGTGAAGCACAAGCCGCGCTGGCGCAGGCTGCCCCTTCTAGCATGCCCCTGCTCACCGAGGGGTATCGTTATCAAGTCTTGCACTCGACGTATGGAGGGGTCGCGCAACGCTGGCTGCTCCTCGCCTCTGAACACCGCTACGCCCAAGCACAGCGCACGGTCGACAAGCAGCTGCGCAAGCAAAGTGACCAGGAAGTCAAAGCGTTCACACAACTGTGTCGCACGACTTTCGCCTGTGAAGCGGATGCCCACCAGGCGCTGACGACCTTTGAGTACAGCTTACAGGCGACATTCCTCCCCACGGTCACCGTACGTCCCACACCACGCTATGGCAAGCGGGGGCGACCGCGCCCGATGCCCAACCCGCCCGCGTGGTCTATACGATCGAAGGCGCCCTCGCCTCCGCCCTCGCGCCTCGTCAGGCGCTGATCGATCAGCACCGGTGTTTCATCCTAGCCACCAATGAGCTGGATGAGGCGACGTTGTCGCCCCAGGAGGTGCTCAACGGATACAAAGGGCAGGCTCACGCAGAACGTGGGTTTCGTTTCCTGAAAGACCCCCAGTTTTTGGCCGCCTCGCTCTATCGCAAAAAGCCCGAACGGATCATGGCCCTCTTGATGGTGATGACCGTGTGCTTGTTGGTGTATGCCGCCATAGAGTACCGTATTCGTAAGGCGCTCAAGGACCATAACGCGACGTTTCCTAACCAAAAGGGCCAACCGGTGCAGAATCCGACAGCACGCCGGGTGTTCCAGCACTTTGGCGGGATTCATGTCCGCCGCATTCCTGGGCAGTGGGACCTCTTGGTGGTGAATCTCACAGAGCAACATCAGCAGCTGCTTGAGCTGCTCGGCAAATCTTATACGCGATTTTATCGTTGAATATTCATGAAGATGAACGAGGCGATGCGGAATGTCGGCTGAAATCCAATCCCGCGTTTTTGACGAGCTCTGCCGGCAATGGGGAGATTGCCCGGGGCAAGATGCTTTTGATGCGCTCAAGCGCGTTTACGTCGAAACGGTTGGCGAAGGGACCTTACGACCTTTCGTTGAAAGCCGGTTGGCCGCTTTGGTGGAGGGTGATTCAGGCACAGTCGCAGGCGTCCTCGCTCAATTGGCGCTTGATGCGGTCTGAGGTGCTCCCCATTGTCAAGACCATTTTGGGGGCAAATTAAGTTAAGTTTCAAGGGCCTCAATTGAATACTTTGCCCTAACCCGTTACAGGCTTCTGTTCTCAGCCCTGGTAGACCGCTGCTGGCGTGCGGTAGCCCAGGGCCTGATGGAGCCGTTCCTCGTTGTAAAACGCAAAGTAGCGGGCCAACCGGTGGCGCGCGTCCCACGCGCTTTGGTAGTCTCGCACATAGACCTCCTCGTACTTCACACGTCCGCCACAACCGCTCCACAAACACGTTGATCGAGGGCCCGGCCGCGGCCATCCATACTGATCCGCACCCCTCCTTGCTGCAGCCGCTCGGTGAAGGCCAGACTCGTCAACTGCGCCCCTTGATCGGTATTGAAAATCTCCGGCTGGCCTTGCCGGAGGGCCTGCTCCAGGGCCTCCACACAAAACGCCACGTCCATCGTGATCGACACCGCCCAGGACAACACATACCGGCTGAACCAATCGATCACCGCCACCAGGTACACAAACCCGAGGCCAAGCGGATATAGGTGATATCCGCACTCCAGACCTGATTGACCCGGCCAATCGTCACCCCGCGCAGGAGATCGGGGTCGATCGTGTGGCCCGCGGCCGGCTGGCTGAGCCGGGGCTTGGGATAGATCGCCTCCAACCCCATCTGCCGCAGCAGCCGACGGATGTGCTTGGGATTGACGGCATAGCCCTGGCTGCCGCAGCCACGCCGTCATCCGGCGCACGCCATAAAACGGGGTCTCGGTATATTGCGCGTCCAGCAACCGCATCAGCTGTAGGTCCTCTCGCTCGCCAACCGGCTGATGTCGCCGACCGGGCCACCCCCAGCAGGGCGCACTGCCGACGAAGACTCAGCTGGGGATGCGCGGGCTCAAGGAGCGCCCGTTTCGCCTCCACGGGCAAGGCCAACTTTTTTTTCAGCCAGTCGAGCTCGACGTTCAGCTGGCCGATCTGCTGGTACAATGCGGCCTTGAGCGCCTCCTCCTGCTTTCTGCTTGGTACCACGTCGGCTGGAGAACAGCGTGGGCAACTCTTCGAGCGCCACTGTTCTTCCACTGGGCGATCTGCACCGGATGCACCCCATAGGCCGCCGCCAGTTCCTGCAGCGTCCGCTCGCCCCGGATCGCTTCCAGGGCGACCTTGGCCTTGAACTCACCGCTATGCTGCCGCCGCGGCATCGTCATGGATGCACTCCTCCTTGCGGCCCTCACCAGCTAACTTATTCGGTGGTCCAAATTTTGGGGAGCATTATACGGCCATGCAGCTGACGCCGATATTGTATGTCGTCCCATCATTCGAGTGTACAGCCAGACGAGAGATGATGCGCCCCAAACAAGATGCCTAGATGTAATCGATCGCATGGTACAGACGCGAGCCCTTGGATTCGAAAGGGCGTTAGCGCTTTATGACCGCTAAACTAAATCAATGCATGAGCCCTTGCTGATCATACTCAACCTTTCAGGGGTGCCTTGGTGCAAGTGGCGCTTGGGCACTCAGAGTCCCCTCCGGGTTTGTCGAAGTCATCCTGATAGCTGTGGCTACGCTCAAGCAGCAATACCATAACGTCCTCGATTACGTGCCGCAGTCTGCGAGGCGGTGCTCCGGGATGCGGCACCACCGTCGTGGATTCCGATCTTAGCCGAACGCGAGAATCTCATCTGCCCCGCCGCATTGGCTGCTCTATATAGGCGAACGCTGACGTTTAAAAATGCTCGCTTGCACCGCGGCGCCTGATGGCCCCGCACATGGTAGTGGCTACCCTGAAGGCGCAATATGCAGGCAACTGCTAGGTTACCACGAGTCGATCAGCGTCAGTAAGAGCCTGGAGATTATTACCCATGAGCTATAGACATTGACAAGTTGGTGAGCGTCGGACTATCCTGGTATATAATGCTGGAGCGATCATCATGGCGAGTCTATCAATGTCCTCCCACGGCGCGCAGATTATGTGGTCTGTCGATCCTCCTGGTGCTGATGAGCCTGGGTGGGTGCACGGCGCCGACTTATCTCGACGGTGCCGCCCGCAGACATCGCGGACCAGCAATATCACGGACTGTCTCCAATTGTCCCAACCCAGCCCATCGTTCGCGACCAACATCTGGGTGAATTGCAGGCTGACATGCGCTACCAAGAAGACCAGTTGTCCCAGGCCGAGGAGCAGCGCCTGCGGGCCTGCCGCACTCCCGAAGCCACCCAAGTGGACTCGGTGGCCTATCAGCGTTGCCAACTTAAGGATCAACTGTACGAACAGCTCAAAGCTGCGGCTGCGATGGCCAGGGATCGTTATCTCCGGGCAGTGAGTGGCCGTGGAGGTACCGGTCGCTAGCTCTCCCATCCCCTCTGCACCATGCCTGCATGAATGCTCGCCACACAAAGGGACTGAGTAGGCCCTTCTAAGCACGGTTCCCCATAATTTTTTATATCTACCGATTGTCCTAGCAAATAACTTGACAATTACACACTCATGTATTATGTTTAGTCACGATCTGCAAGAGCATCAGCAAATTGGGGTGGGGGAAAGACTATGGGGGAGCGGGTTCAGTCGCTCAGTCAGGTATTGTTACAGACGGCCTGCACGGTTGCGAACGCGGTCAGGGCGCAGGCGCTATTTTTATGTACGGACTCCCCGAAGCATGTGGCGTTGGTTGAGCCCCTGCTGGAGAAGACCAGCATCGTGCTGGTGACCAGGAACCCCGAGAATCTGGAAGAAGACTATCCGCACGTGCAACACCTCATCCAGATGCCGAACATCGATCTCAGCCGTATGGGGCAGATCAAGCTCGCCGTGTTAATGGCGCTTTCCGCCGGCATCGTGTGCGGCAAAGATCGCATCGTATGTGTCTCGGGGCTACCCCGTCTGCGTCATCTGGATAATGTTCTAGTGCTTGATCTGGGACGGGAGTTCGAGCTCCTGACGACTAACAAAGGGGCCAATATGGTCGGTTCGGTGCGGCCGGAAGTGTTTGAAGGGGTGTTAAACCTCGCCATCGAACTGGCCAATCAGGGGCGTGAAGGGAAGCCGGTGGGGACGATCTTCGCCCTTGGCGATCATGAGAAGGTCTTACAGCTCTCGCGCCAGCTGGTGATGAACCCATTTCATGGCTACCCTGAGGAAGACCGCAATATCCTGGACCCGAATTTGCGCGAGACGATCCGCGAATTCGCAGCCATCGATGGGGCGTTTGTGATCCGCGATGATGGGGTCGTCATGGCCGCCGGGCGACATCTGAATGCCGCCCTGGAAGAAGGGGAACTGCCCCGAGGTTTAGGCAGTCGGCATGTCGCCGGAGCCGGCATTACCGCCGTGACTGATGCCGTGGCTATTGCCATCTCGGAATCGGATGGGGCTGTGCGAATTTTTAAGCAGGGTGCCATCTTTATGGAAATCGAAAAGGCCTCACGGTCAGCGGTATCTAGTTCAGGAGCAAGGCTCGTGGTCTAACGTGCTGGAAGCGGCGGGTTGGGGGGCACGACGTGAGCTGTCCCCCCCAGGTAGCATGGTCTCATCACTGACGGCTGGGATCGACGTCATCGTGTCAGATCCTATCGTAAGCGAACGGTAAGGAGGTAACGATTCATGGCAACAAAGATCATTGGCATCGACCTGGGCACCACAAACTCGGTGGTGGCGATCATGGAGGGCGGGGAGCCCAAGGTCATCATCAATGAAGAAGGTAGTCGCTTAACCCCCTCAGTGGTCGGGTTTACCAAGGAAGGGGAAGTGCTCGTTGGCCAGGTGGCGAAACGGCAGGCGATCATCAACCCCGAAAATACCATCTACTCCATCAAGCGCTTCATGGGCCGTCGGTGGGATGAGGTGCAGGATGAGCTGAAGTTGGTACCCTATAAGGTGGTGCGTGGGCCTAGCGATGCAGTTCGCGTGGTGGTGCGCGACAAAGAGTACACGCCGCAGCAGATCTCGGCGTTTATCCTGCAGAAGCTGAAAAAGGCGGCAGAGAATTACCTGGGCGAGTCGGTGAGTGAAGCCGTCATTACTGTGCCAGCCTATTTCAATGATTCTCAGCGCCAAGCAACCAAAGAGGCGGGTGAGATTGCGGGCTTGAACGTGCGCCGGATCATCAATGAACCGACAGCGTCGGCATTGGCGTATGGGCTTGATAAGAAAAAAGATGAGGTGGTGTCGGTCTATGACTTCGGGGGTGGTACCTTCGATATCTCTATTCTCGAGGTCGCCGACAAAGTGGTTGAGGTCAAGGCTACGGCGGGTGATACCCATTTGGGCGGGGACGACCTGGACCAGCGCGTCATCGACTGGTTGGTGGCAGAGTTCAAAAAAGATCAAGGCATCGATCTATCCAAGGATAAGATGGCGATGCAACGCCTCAAGGAAGCTGCTGAAAAAGCTAAAATCGAGCTTTCGTCTACCCTGGAGACGGAGATCAATCTCCCCTTCATCACGGCGGACGCCAGCGGCCCCAAGCATCTCAGCATGAAACTGACACGGGGGCGCTTTGAGCAGATGGTTGCTGACCTGATCGATCGAACCAAAGGCCCCTGTCTACAAGCGCTGAAAGACAGCGGCTTGACCACGGAACAGATCGATGAGGCAGTGCTGGTGGGTGGGTCGACCCGCGTGCCGAAGGTTCATGAGCTGGTAAAGCAGCTGTTCGCCCGTGAGCCCCATCAGGGGGTGAATCCTGATGAGGTGGTGGCGCTCGGCGCTGCGGTGCAAGCCGGCGTGTTGGCAGGCGACGTGAAGGACATCCTCTTGCTCGATGTCACACCGCTGTCGTTGGGGATCGAGACATTGGGTGGGGTGATGACGACTCTCATCGCACGCAACACGACCATCCCGACGCGCAAATCTGAAATCTTCACCACGGCGGCTGATGGTCAGACCAGTGTCGAGATCCATGTGATGCAAGGGGAACGGCCGATGGCGCGTGATAACCGCACCCTTGGGCGCTTCCATCTGGTGGGCATCCCCCCCGCACAACGGGGCGTACCCCAAGTGGAAGTGACCTTTGACATCGATGCCAATGGCATACTGCATGTCTCGGCACGTGATCAAGGGACGGGGAAAGAGCAGGCCATCACCATCACGGCGTCTACGGGACTCACAAAGGACGAAATCGACCGCATGGTGAAGGAGTCCGAAGCGAACGCCGCTGAGGATGCCAAGCGACGGGAAGACATTGAGCTGCGCAACAAGCTCGACGCGGACGTGTATGCGACGGAAAAGCTGCTCAGCGAGAACCGCGACAAACTCGACAATAGTGAGGTCGAGCCGGTCGAAGCGGCCCTGAAGGAGGCGAAAAGCGCTCTGGAAGAGGGACAGGCCGAGCGTATCAAGGCGGCCACAGATCAGTTGCAAAAGGCGTCTTTCCGCCTGGGCGAGCTGATGTACCAGCGGACCCAGAGCGCGCAAACACCTACGGACGGCGACGCACAAAATGCCGGACCAAACCCCGGAGGCCAGGCGCGCAGTGGACGCGACGATGTCGTAGATGCGGAATTCGAAGAGACCGATAAATCGGATCGTCGCTAACACCATCCTCCCCCCGCGGGCGCGCGCTGGGTACAGCGCGCTTGCCCGGGGGGAGGATGAGTAGGTATAGCCCAAGCGAGTCCAGGTGGAAGTGCAGTAGCCCGAACCTGGCAGTGGGCAGGTTACCATGTGCCACGGGGTGGTAGCCCCTGGAAACTAGGGACACCGTGCAACAGTATACCTGGAGTGAAGGGCTGAGGACAGATTATGGCGATCGGATCAACGACAAAGCGCGATTTTTATGAAACACTTGGGGTCAAGCGTGCGGCCACGGACAAAGAGATCAAGAAAGCCTATCGGCGACTGGCTCGTGAGCATCACCCCGACCTGAACCCAGGGAATAAGGAGGCCGAGCGCCGTTTCAAGGAGATCTCGGAAGCCTATCATGTCCTCAGCAATGCCGACCTCCGGAAGAAATATGACCAATTTGGTCATCGTGCCTTTGAGCCGGGGGCAGGTGCGGGCAGTGGATTTGACGGGACGGACTTCAGCAATTTCAATGTACGCGATTTCGATTTTGGCAAAGGCGGGGGCGGCTTCGGTGACATCTTTGAGAACCTGTTTGGCCAACGACGCGAGAGTCAGACACGGGCTGCTACGCGCGGCCAGGATCTGCAATATACCATGGAGATCAGCTTCGAAGACGCCGCACGGGGTGTGACTGCCCCCATCTCCATTACGCGTAGTGACCCATGCCCGGAGTGCGCGGGATACGGTCAACGGCCCTCGTCGCGGCGCCAAACTTGTCCAGAGTGTGGGGGCAGTGGCCAGCGGCAAGGCGGCAAGGGATTTTTTGGCTTAGGCCAAGCATGTCCCCGTTGTGAAGGGGTGGGAACGACGACCGGCGAGCCATGCTCGCGCTGTCACGGACGTGGGGTCATGCCGACGACAGAGCGCATTAGTGTAAAGATTCCGCCTGGGGTCGACACTGGTTCGAAGATCCGCGTGGCCGGTAAGGGAGAGGCCGGACGGAGTGGCGCTCCCGTGGGAGACCTCTATATTTTGACCAAAGTCCGCCCGCATCCCCTCTACGAACGTAAGGGTGACAATCTCTATATCGACGTCCCCACCACGGTGACAGAGGCGGCATTAGGCGCATCGATCGAGGTGCAAACCCTTGACGGTCCGGTCATGATGAAAATTCCGCCCGCCACCCAGAGCGGGCAGACGTTCCGCCTTTCTGGGAAAGGCATGCCTCACCTGAAAGGGGAAGGCCGCGGGGATCAGTTTGTGCGAGTCAAGATTGTCTTGCCGAAGAATCTGGATGAGCGCTCCCAGCAACTCTTGCGTGACTTCGAACGGTTAAATCCCTATAACCCGCGCATGGAACGTCCATGAGGTGAAGAGTATGGAGAGGCATCAAGGAGTCTGGGACGAGTTTGTCCGTTTCGAGGAGCCGGACAATGACGAGTTGGGCGAATATTTTACCATCAGCATTGTCTCGAGTATGTACGGCGTCCACCCGCAAACACTACGTCTTTACGAGCGGGAGGGACTGCTGATCCCCCACCGCTCGGAGGGAAATCGCCGGCTGTACTCTCGTGAAGATCTGCGGCGTTTGAAGATTATTCTCAGCTTGACACGCGAGTTGGGCGTGAATTTGGCTGGTGTCGAGATCATTCTCGGGATGCGCGATCGGATGCGTGCCTTGCAGCAGGAAGTGCAGGAGTTTGTCAAGCACCTGCAACGTGAGGTCATGCGGGAGGCCGCACAACAGCAAGAGGGCCGCGACATGCCCATTCCCGTGCGTATGGTTTCGACCCAATTGGCACGAGTGAAGGAGGCAGCATCATGACGAACGTGCTGCGAACCACGGTGTTACTGGCGGCGTTAACCGCCCTGTTTCTGGTGATCGGAGGGGCGATCGGGGGCAATCAGGGGCTGTTCATCGCCTTGGTCTTTGCGCTCGTGATGAACTGCGCCAGCTATTGGTTCTCAGATAAAATTGTGCTCAGCATGTATGGGGCTCGAGAGGTGAACCTCCACGAGGCCCCCGATCTCTACCGCCTGGTTCAGCGCCTGGCGCAGCATGCCGGCATTCCCATGCCGCGCGTGTACATCATCCCCAGCGATGCGCCAAACGCCTTTGCGACCGGGCGTAATCCGGAGCATGGCGCCGTCGCGGTGACGGAGGGCATCTTGCGCATGCTGGACACTGATGAGTTGGCCGGGGTCTTAGCCCATGAGTTGGGCCATATCCGCAATCGTGACACGTTGATCATGACCGTTGCGGCAACCCTGGCTGGAGCCATTACCATGCTGGCCCACATGGCGCAGTGGGGCGCCATGTTCGGCTTTGGCCGACGAGACGATGAGGACAGCGGCGGCGGTGGCATGCTGAGCCTGTTGTTTATGGCGATCCTGGCGCCAATTGCCGCGACATTGATCCAGCTGGCCATTTCCCGATCGCGCGAATATTTCGCGGACAGTACGGGGGCAGCCATTGCCGGATCACCGTCGGGCCTGGCACGAGCCCTGGAGAAGTTGCATTATGCCTCACAACGGCTTCCCATGGAGGCCAATCCGGCAACGGCACATCTCTTCATCGTTAATCCGCTTACCGGGGGTTCCCTGGTCAATCTTTTTAGCACCCATCCACCGATTGAAGAACGCATTCGTCGCTTGCGCCGCATCTAATCGATGGAGGAACGTTTCCATGTCTGACACCAAAGAACCAAGCAAGGCTGATCCTGCAGCAGATGTCGAGGGGGCGACAGCAGAAGGAGGCGATGATCGCCCCCAGTTTCACGTCAACGATAAGCGCTTCTGGGTGGCACGCGGCAGTGAGGACAGTGGGCCAGAGACCCAGTCCCCTGTCCCGCCATCCCGGATGCCGACCTATATTGAACGACTTGAGGAGCAACTCCAGGAAAAGGATCGTTTGCTACGGTCGCATATCGCCGACTTACGTGGAGAACAGGACGAGCTGCGACGGCGTCTGACCCGCGAGCTCGAGCAGCGTCTCGAGCTCGCCACCGGAAACCTCCTGGCTGATTTTCTTCCGGTGTTAGATAACCTCGATCGTGCCCTCCAAGCCGCTGCACAGCAGCCCAAGCTCGACGCCTTGCTCGAGGGTATCAACCTGGTGCGCACGCAATTCCTGACCATCTTGGCGCGCCACGGACTCCAACCCCTCGACCGCCAGGGGCACACCTTTGATCCCCGCCTCGATGAAGCAATTACCACGCTTGAGGTCACGGATCCCTGCCAGCACAATCTCGTGTTGCAAGAGTGGGAGAAGGGGTATACTTTGCATGACAACGTGTTACGGCCTGCCAAAGTGGCCGTGGGAAAGCTGCTGGCGGAGGATTGATGAGGCATGACGACACAGGATTATTACGCGGTCTTAGGGGTGCAGCGCAACGTGACGCCTGAGGACATCAAGAAGGCCTATCGTAAGCTGGCCTTGCAATATCATCCCGATCGGAATCCCGGTGACAAAGCGGCTGAGGAGAAATTCAAAGAGGCATCCGAAGCCTACCAAGTCCTCAGCGACCCAGAGAAACGCCAGCTCTACGATCGTTATGGAATGGAAGGCTTGAAGGGGGCTGGATATCAGGGGTTTGGCGCCGCGGCGGATATTTTCTCGACGTTCGGCGACCTCTTCGAAGACCTGCTGGGTTTTGGCTCCCGCCGCCGTGGCACCTCACGGGTGCAGCAAGGCCACGACCTACGCTATGATGTGTCACTGGCCTTTCTCGATGCCTGCCTCGGCAAAGAACTGGACATTGAGTTCGATCGCCCGGAGCTGTGCCAGAGTTGCAGTGGCACGGGGGGCAAGGATGGCGCTCGTCCATCGCGCTGCACCACCTGCCAAGGCCGTGGCCAAGTATTACGCACGCAGGGATTCTTGACTGTGGGCACCACCTGTCCCAAGTGCCGTGGTGAGGGGGTCATGATCACCACGCCCTGCGCTACCTGTCAGGGCGAAGGTCTGGTGATGGCCAAACGTCACGTCCATGTCAAAATTCCCGCGGGTGTCGACAATGGCTCGCGATTGCGGCTGCAAGGCGAGGGCGGCGAGGGTATGCACGGTGGGCCGGCAGGCGACCTGTACGTCTTCATTCACGTCGAGCCGCATGAATTCTTCCAACGCGAAGACAATAATATCATCTGCGAAATTCCTCTCTCCTTCGTCCAGGTCGCACTAGGAGCGGATATCGATGTGCCGACGCTGGATGGCAAGCGGACGCTGAGCATTCCCGCAGGCACGCAGTCGGGCGAGGTGTTGATGTTCCGAGGCGAGGGAATTCGTAATCTGCGCGGTTACGGACGTGGGGATCAATACGTGCGAGTGGTGGTCCGCACACCATCCAACCTGACCCCTCGGCAGGAGGAGCTCCTGCGCGAGTTCGAAGCCTCGAGCAACGGCACCCCAGACGAAAAAGCCGAGAAGGGCTTTTTGTGGAATTTCTGGCAGAAGCTATCATCATGATCCATGTGTGCTTTCCCTCCCGCCGAGAGCCTCACCATAGCTGCTCAAAGATGGGCTGCAGTGGCGCTCTCATTCTCCCTCCTCACAGTATCGGAGCCACTGAAAGTGCCCACGCAACCGGGACGGAATTGACTTCATGATTGTGGATGATACAATAGCCGCCGACATCCGAGGCGAGCGGGAAAGAGAGGGATGGGGGGATCTTCTCGCCTGGCTGCAATGACCCCGGCGCGCTCGAACCCCTGATGAATTGAGAGAGGAGTCAGCGATGGAAGAAGAAGAACAGGGCGAACGATCCTTTACCGTCAGTGATAGACGATTTTCCGCTCGCCATGAATCCGAGGATCGCCCTAGCGAACGTCCCCAAGCAGCCGCCCCCTCGGCTGAGCGGCCAACCCAGACACCGCCACCGGCGAGCGAGCCGCACTCGACTGAAGCTGAAGGGATGAACTTTGCTTCGTTTCTTATCTCCTTGGGCACCCAGGCCTTTATGCATCTGGGCGACATCCCAAATCCGCTGACGCAACAACGCGAGAAAGATCTTCCCGCCGCAAAGCAGATGATTGATCTGCTCGGCATCCTCCAGACGAAAACGCAGAGCAATCTATCCGCTGACGAAGAGCGCCTGCTGCAGCAATTGCTCCTCGATCTGCGCCTGCGTTACGTGCGCGAGACTGGTCGATGAGCAAGGATCATTATACCTTACTGGGGCTGCAGCGCGATGCTTCGCTTGACGAGATCAAGAGGGCGTACCGGCAACTGGCCATGCGCCATCATCCCGATCGCACGCAGAACAATCCCCAGGATACGGAAATCTTCAAAGCCGTCGCCGTCGCTTTCGCAACCCTCAGCAACCCAGAGAAACGGGCCGAATACGATCGCCTCTTGGCGACGACAGACCGGCGAGCTAGCCAAGCCACGGGCACGGGGGACACGGACAACGACCTCGGATCGCAGGCGGCGAGACCACCCCTTTCGGGGATATCCTTGGAGAGTTTTTCCAGGGATGGGATAAATGGCCGCTCGAACGGGACGACCGGGTACTAGAAATTACGCTGACCAGCCAGGAGGCCCAGACCGGCGTCACCGTGCCGGTCAACATCCCCTGGAAGGACCAGTGCCCCAGCTGCCAGGGGTCCGGGTTGGCGCCGTTCTCGATTTGCTCGGGGTGTCGGGGCTCAGGGTATACGCATGGTTCCCGCCGCCTCACCCTCAACATTCCGTCCGGCGTCGCCTCAGGCACCACACAACGCCTCTGTCTCGCCAACAACCACCTCAGCATCGTCGTCCGCGTGAAAGTCCGCTAACACCTCCCCTCTCCATCATGTCATTGTGCGTCAGCCAGCGACTCCACGGGTCTCAGTCTGTGTCGCGACCGCTGCCGATTCCGGAACAGCGCAATCGGCCGGATCACCCTTGAGCTTCTCTACGGCATGGGGAATGGCTTTGAGGATGGCCTCCAGATTCTCCCGCACGCCTTTGGGGCTGCCGGGCAGGTTGATGATCAAGGTTTTGCCTCGACAACCGACCACCGCGCGTGAGATCATGGCCAATGGCGTCTTTTGCAGCCCTGCCAGCCGCATGGCCTCGCCCATCCCCGGAATTTCCTTGTCGATGACAGCGCGCGTGGCGTCTGGGGTGACATCCCGAGGACCGACTCCTGTCCCCCCGGTGGTAGCAATCACATCTACACCCATGTGGTCCGAGTAGTAGATGAGCTGCTCCTCGATCAATATTCTGTCATCGGGCAGGATGGCATAGGCCTCAACCTTGCCGGAGATACTGGCCAACATTTCGGCGAGAATCTTCCCGCTCAAATCCTCCCGTTCCCCGCGTGATCCCTTATCGCTCAGCGTGAGCACAGCGGCTGTAAACACGGCATTGACCTCCTTTTAGGCCTTCGGTGGGCGTTGGACATGGAACACGATCGCGGGCTCGATCAGAACAATCGTCGGTATTCAATCGCCGGACAACGGTCCATCACCACCGTGAGCCCAGCGGCCTGCGCGGCGGACGCTGCCCGCTCGTCGATCACGCCGAGTTGCATCCAGACGATCCTGGCTCCCACCTCAATAGCCTCGTCGACAATCGGCGCCACCTCCTCCGAACGGCGGAAGATGTCCACCATATCTACCTGTTCGGGGATGTCGCGCAGACTGGCGTAGCAGGTCTCGCCAAGAATGGATCGCTGTCCTGGATTGACGGGAATCACCCGGTGCCCTCGCGATTGCAACAGCTTGGCGATGCGATGACTATCGCGCTCGGGGTTCGGCGAACAGCCGACTACGGCCACGGTCTGCGATGTCGCCAGCAGCGCTCTAATAGCATCGTCTGGGGGATTTTGGAACGCCATATCGCCTCCTAAGTAGGTTGGTGTACTTGTTTGGCTGCCACCCTGTGTGCCACCTTAGGGTGCGCCCGTGTCTTAAAGCAACGGCCGGTCACCCATTAATCGATTGACAACCTGCCAGGCCTCGGCTAGAAGTGTGATCTCAACCCACGCAAGGTACGTGACCAATCTCCAGGAGCGGGAGAAAACGATGGATCAGGAGCGAGAAGACGCGGGGCCACAACCCACACGGTCACTGCGCCGATGGTTTCAGCTGGTGTTGCCGGAGGCTCGCATGCGCGTGGCCACTCGGCGCATGCCGCGAGATTGGTTCGAATTCTTGACCAGAATCCCCGTCGTCGAACGTATTGTCATCAAACGTTTTGTCGAGAATCTCATGTGCGACCAATGGCTCAAACAACCGCACAGCGATCTCGACGGTCGCGATCCCACATCCGCCGCCACCGAAGTCGAGAGCCGCGCCCTGCTGGAAGGCTTGCTGACGCGCATGGCACATAATCGTGAGAAAACACCGCGGGAGATACGCTTCATCCGCCGGCGACTCGGTATGTAATCATTCAAAGGCAATGCACCTCTTCGCCTATCCTCCCCTGGTGTGCATCTCAAGGTGGGGGTCTTCCCGAAGCCCTTCAATCTGGACCAATACCCCACGAAACCTGAGCTCGTGGCGCTGCTCGGCACCTCGATCATACCGACGCTGCCACGCTGACGCGATCAGAGCGCGGATGTCGTCACGCGAGGCCCCAGCACGTAAGGGGCTTCGCAGGTCAATACCCTTCTGCGCGTACAGGCAGAGATACCACATGCCATCAGCCGTCAGTCGACTCCGGTCGCAACTCCGACAGAACGGCGTGGTGGTTGAGGCAATGATGCCGAACACCGTGCCATCGGGAAGCCGAAAGCGTTCCGCTGGTGCGGAGCTGAGCTCGCGAATGGGCGAGATGGGTCCATAATGGTGCTCCAGATGCGCCAGGATTTCGGCACGCGACACAACTTTGTCCATAGACCATTGAGTCGCCCCGCCCACGTCCATGTATTCGATGAATCGGACCTCGGCCTCAACCCGCTTGCCATACTCGATCAAATCTACAATCTCATCCTCATTGGTGCCACGGATGACTACCGTATCGAGCTTCAAGCCAGTGAAACCAGCCTGCGCAGCCGATCGAATGCCCTGCAGAACTTTGCCATGAGTATCGCGTCGAGTCAAGCGCTTGAAGCGTTCGGGCCGCAGGGTATCGAGGCTGACTGGTGACGCGATACAGGCCGGCATCGTATAGTGCCTGGGCGTGTTCAGCCAGGAGAACACCATTGGTCGTCATGGCTATGTCGTGAAGGCGACGGTTATCCGCCAGCATCGACACCAGGGTTGGTAGATCTTTACGGAGCAAGGGCTCACCCCCGGTGAGTCGAACCTTGTCGACGCCGAGCTCGGAAAACATCTCCACCAGCTCGCGAATTTCTTCGAAGGTGAGGAGGTCTTCGCGTGGAAGCCAGACATACTCCTCCTCTGGCATGCAATATTGGCAGCGCAGGTTACAGCGATCTGTGACGGATAGCCTCAGATTGCGGAGGGGTCTGCCGAAGGTGTCGGCGATGGGGTTCCGGCCAGCAGTGTCGACCATAGGTTTCTCGATCCTTCAAACGCTTCCCTCGGCCACAACTGACGTCGCGTGAGGGCAAAGACGTAGATTGGAACAACCGCCCAGTCGATAGACAAAGTACACATCCCTATTCCCCTCATAATATATCCATCTGTCATAGAGGTGTAAAGCAGGCTGAAACCAGAGGTCCGACAAGAGCCATATCCCTCTGGAGGCTGGCTTGTCTCACACGCCTGTGTATGTTAGATTTGCGCTGCGGCCTATTTCGATTCACCTCTCATCCCTGGTTATCCGTGCTGGAGATGCTCTGATGATTGCCAAGCCGGGACGTTGGTTTGCCCTTCTACTGCTCGCGTTGAGTGTGTCTATTCATGAGTGTCCACTGAATGCCGCCACCGACGCCGTCATGAAAAAAGTCGCCATCGTCCCTTTTGGGCTCCCGGTGACGGCCCCGGATCGTGACTGGCTCGGCGACGGACTCCCATACGTCGTGGCGTTACGCCTACAGCATCTGTCACACCTAAAGGTGACGGTTCTGCCGCGCTCCGCCTTCTCCGACGCTGAGGGAATGCTGAATGGACTCGATAACAGCGAGGTGAGCAAACTGCTCGAACACTTGCGGCCATTGGGCTACGATGCTCTCGTATACGGTCATTTCATGCAAGTGGAGCCAACCTTGCGAGCCGAGATCCAGGTTTGGGCGACGCAGCCAGAACGCTTCATAGCGAAGGCTCAAGAACAGGCGGCAGAGCGGGACCCAGATAGCCTGGGGATCAAACTTGCGAGCGCCGTGGTCACAGCGCTACAAGTCCCTCCGTCCGATGCGGAGGGGCGGCGCTTTAACGATCGGTACACCGCCTCAGCGGAAGCTTTTGAGCGTTTTGCCCGGGCGTTATCACTGGCCGAGATGGCGAATGACGACGAGGATGTGACTCAGGCAGTGCTACTCCTCAAGGAGGCGGTGAAGCTGGATGGGAAATTCGCCATGGCCTGGCGTCAACAGGGAGAGCTCCTGTTTCGCCAGAAGCAATATGCCGAGGCAATTGAAGCCTATCAAGCGTTCCTTAGCGTTGGTAGGCGCAATGCGGTTATCTATCGCCGTCTCGGCAACGCCTATTTCGCCCAGCATGAGGCCACACGTGCCCTGGATGCTTATAAACGGGGCCTACAGCTCGATGGGGGCGATTATCAACTGCATCTTGACCTTGGATTAGCTTATGCTGCACTGCAGGATTATGCTAATGCCACCAAGACGCTGCTGCGCGCCCTGGAGGTTAAACCTGATGACCCCTTGGCATTCGAGAATCTAGGCGTGGTCTACCTTCTGGTTGGCAATTTCCCGGCGGCTACAGCCTCGTTGCGGCGGGCGCAGATGCTACAGAATTCGGATCCTGTCCTCAACTATAACCTGGGGCTGTCGTTGATGTTCGAACAGGCCACGGATCAGGCACGCGAACAGTTTGAGCGTGCCCTACAGCTCAAGCCCGACTTCGTGGCCGCAGCCTATCAGTTGGCACTTCTCTCCGACCGCTCCGATCTCCCCAAAGCTCTCGAACGCTGGCGCAATTACCTGGCGTTAGCGCGGGAAATGCCCGCGGAACACGAATGGGTGGCTCGCGCTGAAGAACACCTTCAACGTCTGCAGCGGCCGTAAGTGCCGCCGTAGCGGCAAAGATCAGAGCAACCGTCGCCATGCGGGGTTTGGCAGATACCACGCACGGGAACGGGGGGATTCCCTGCCCACACGTGGCGACGGCGCCCGGAACGCCGCGAACATGCTTATGCAGCTAGCGGCGATGGTACACAAGAGCCAATAGGCATTCAGTATGCGTCCTACTGTTTTCAAGTCTAACCAACCTAATCCAAAATCTTCTACTGAGCAAGAGTCATGCCTGTACCGCACCATGTCGCTCAGAATTGCAGATCCCCTGGATGTGGTGAGAGCATGCTAGGTTCAGAGGCACCTCAGACAAGCGTGCAACCTTGACCATCAAATCCTTGTCGTTTCCGCTAGAATCATTATCAACACTTTGAAAGGCATAAGATTCTCGCTCTTGTATAGGACTGAACACGGTGGGTGAATCCGCACACCATGAACAGTCCTTCCGGCAGGCGTTTGGTACTTCCATCGGGGACGGAGATGTGGTACAGATGTGGTACAACGAGTCTTAGATAGGGGAAATCGTTCTTCTATTGTGGGTAGAAAGAGGGGTAAATACTCGACATGGTAGACAAAGGTTATGCCAATCCCGATTTGCTCTGGTCGCCGGCGGAGCTGGCCGCACGTCTCAACGACCCGAATCTACGCATCATCGATGTGCGCCCGGTGCACACACTCGTACAAGAGGGCTGGATTCCCGGGGCGGCGCATTTTGACCTATTCGGTCTCAGCCTGAATAACACGGCACCGGAACCGTTGCAAGCCTTTATGTGGGCCATCGAACATGTCCTAGAATTTCGAGGCGTGAACCTCGATACTCAGGTTCTCTTCTACGAGGACATCGCCGGGATGCGGGCCGCACGGGGGTTCTGGTTCCTGGAATATCTCGGCCACCACGACGTGCATGTTTTAGACGGCGGCTTTAACGCCTGGAAGGCAGCCGGGTTGCCCCTCTCACACGAGATGGACGCCCCAAAGGTGACCACCTTCCGGACTCGCCCTCGGCCAGAGCTACACTGGAGCGCTGATGATCTGTATGCCCATCTTCGTGACCCGGATCTGGCCATCATCGACACACGCACGGATGATGAGTACCTCGGCAAGAGCGTCCGTGCGGCCAGAGGAGGGACCATTCCGGGAGCGGTGCACATCGAGTGGACCAAGAACCTCGATGCGCAGGGAGCCTTCAAAAGCGGCCCTGAATTACGGGCCATGTACGAGGCCAAGGGCATTACAGCGGATAAAACCTGTGCTGCATTTTGTCAGGGGGGCTATCGCTCCTCCCATACTCTCCTGGCGCTGCGATTGTTGGGGTATCCCCGACTACGGAACTTCATCGGCTCGTGGAAGGAATGGGGGGATCGCTTGGATTTGCCGATCGAACTGCCGACCGCATTGGCGTAAGGTGGTGCCACATGGCATAGAAAGGGCCTGCTGGGAAGGACTGCGAGGTGTAGTCCTGAGGAGATTATCATGGTTGACTTGACCACGCTGACCATAGCCGAGGCATCCAGGCTCATGCTGGGCAAAGAGTTGTCTCCCGTTGAGCTGACACAGGCAGCGTTACAGCGCATCTCGGCACTTAACCCGCGGCTGAATGCTTTCATCACTGTGCTGGAGGATCGAGCGAGCGCTGCCGCCAAAAAAGCTGAGCAGGAAATGATGTCAGGCCAACGGCGTGGCCCGCTGCATGGCATTCCCATTGCCTTGAAAGATCTCTGCGCCACCAAGGGGATACGTACGACGGCGGGGTCGAAGATTCTCAGTGATCATATACCTACGGATGATGCGACGGTGACCCTGCGCTTGGCCGAGGCTGGGACGATTCTGCTGGGCAAGACGCACATGAACGAGTTTGCCTACGGCCCAGATGGCGACAATGCACATTATGGGCGGGTGTGCAACCCGTGGAACTTGGAGCGCATCACTGGGGGATCGAGCAGTGGTTCTGGGGCAGCGCTGGCGGCCTCACTATGCCTGGGGGCGCTGGGAAGCGATACCGGTGGCTCTATTCGTATTCCCGCCGCACTGTGTGGCATTGTCGGTATCAAACCCACATACGGGCGCGTCAGCCGTTACGGCCTGACCCCTCTCAGCTGGTCTCTCGATCATGCCGGGCCGATGGCCAAAACGGTTGAGGATGTCGCCTTGCTTCTGCAAGCCATGGCAGGCTACGATATCCATGGACCCCGGTAGCGCCCGGCATCCGGTGCCCGATTATGCTGCAGCCCTCAGCGGCGACGTGCGGGGCTTGCGTATTGGCATCCCACGCGAATATTTTTTGGATGTGATCGATCCCGAGGTCGAGGCTGCTGTACGCCAGGCCACCGAGGTGTTGAAAGGCTTGGGTGCTTCCCTCCACGCGGTGTCATGGCCGGCGCTGCGCTATGTCACGCTGGCTGCCCTGATCATCGTGCTGGTCGAAGCCTCCGCGTTCCATGACGCCTGGATCCGCACGCGCCCGCAGGACTACTCCCCAGATATTGCTCTGCGTTTGAAATGGGGCCTGTTGCTGCCAGCCTCCGCATATCTCAAGGCCCAACGCCTACGCACCTTGCTGTGCCGAGAGGTGGCGCAGCTCTGGGACCAGGTGGATGTGCTCATCACACCCGCGACGATGCTGGCGGCTCCTCATCCCAGTGAGACGCACGTGCGAATAGGTGATCGCCAAATGTCTACCCGCGAGGCTATCCTGCGCCTGATGAGACCGTTCAATTTGACCGGATTGCCAGCCATAGCGATTCCCTGTGGATTCTCGTCTACGGGGTTGCCCATCGGGCTGCAAATCGCCGGCAAACCATTCGACGAGGCCACGGTGCTGACGGGTGGCACACGCTTATGAGCAGCAGACCGACTGGCACCGACGCCAGCCGCCGATCGCCTAAATGCAGTGTGTGATGGGTTTCAGTGGTCATCCCTTGACTGCCTTGGTCTATTGGCCTAGACTCGACCTTAGCATAAGACAATGATGAAGATGAAGCGTAGTGGTGAGACACATTCGCAACGAGAGGAGCAACTATGGCACGGATTAAACACATTGCCCTGTCAACCGATGATCCAGCGAAAACCGCCGAGTTTTACAAGAAAGTATTTGGCCTTGAGGAGCTACATCGTCGGCCCAAGGAAACTGGCGCCGACGGGGTCTGGCTGAGCGATGGCTACATTTATTTTGCCATCCTCAAATACCGCGGTGAGGACACCCCGGATCTGGGCGAAGGGCCGTCCACCGTGAAGGGCGTGCATCACATCGGCTTTTACGTGGATGAGATGGAAGAGGCCCGCAAGACCATTGAGGCCGAGGGCTCCACAGAGTGTCACGGGGAGCAGCGCAGTCAACGCCAAATACAAAGGCCCTGATGGGCTGATGATCGACATGCGTGTGCGCGGCTGGGATGAGCAGATCAAAGCCAGAATGCCGTTGTATAAGCTGACCCCGGCAACAACAGATTAGTGCTCCTGGTCGTTCGCACGGGGCATAGGCACCAAGCTGAGTGCCAAGGCGGTGTATTTTTCACGAAGAGCACCGGGGAAAAGAGAGCTTTGCAGCCTGTGCCCCGCTCCGGTGGGACTCTATGTTGCCAATTGACGGTCGAACCCTCTAGCTATCGAGAGCTAGGGCAAGCTGTGGTGGCGTATCCGCTCAATCAGATCACGCACACTGCCCAGGCGGTCACACTGATCAACTGCCCGTTCAACAGCACTCTACCCCTTCCTGAGTGAGTACGAGTCCAGCCAGCTCACGAAACTTTTCTCGCACTTCCGACTCCTGATAGGGGCGCTGAAAATCACCGCGTGGACTCTCACAGGTGCGGTCGTCTTTCGACCATCTTTTAGGATGAGCGTGACACGTGCTGGCTTGAGCTGCGGAGCGCTAGCTGTGAACTGTCCATCCTCAGTGATGTGCACCCGGTGGCGGAGGGCGGCAATGACGGGATCGTGGACCACCGCCTCGGTAAAGGACGCATAGCCCGCGTTACCGCGTACGACCAGCGCTGCAGCCGCATGGGGGAGAGAGTATTTCGCACCGAAGTAGTTCGTCGGCTCGGGATTGCGCATCACCGACGCAAAGCGATAGGTCGCCACGTCGATGCGCTCGATTTGGTCTGGAGACGGCCGCAGCTCGGCTAACGCATCTTCGAGCGCGTCGAGGGCGGCGTATATCGGATTGCAGCAGGCTCGTAAACGAAAGTAATTGCGAGCGATTTCCCAGCGATTCCCCAACTCTTCCAGCATCTTATCGGGCTGAAAACCATCGCCCACCAGGCTGGTGAACGCTTCTTCGATGGCATTGTCTTGTGCCTCGAGACCAGCCAGTGCGAGGTCAGGTGCGAGGGTGCCAGCGAAGCCACTCATGCCCCCCGCGACATTGAGTGCAGTGGCGCCGGCGACCGCATTGGTATAGCTCGGAGTCAGCACCAGGATAGCACCGATACGCAGAGCACGACTGGCTTCGTCGATGTTCAAACCGCGTAGCCGTGCTCCAGCTGCTACGGCACCGAGGAGCGGCGCCTGGCCACTCTGATGTGCCAGCGCCCGCGGGGTCAGACAGGCGCCGATACGCACTGCTGCGTCATATCCGACAATAAGCGTCGTCAAAGCCTCGCGGCCACTGCGGTTCGACCATTCACCGGCGGCCAAGACGGTTGGCACCACTTGCACGGCGCCTTGGCAAGAGACATAGCGGTGTCCCTCACAGAGCTCGATCGATCGTCCAGCAATCCCATTCACCAGGGCAGCGGTCCGTGGGTCGGTGGTGGGAAAATTACGCGCCAGCACTGTTGCTCCCTGGCCTCCGGAGGCGATCAGGCGATTGCGCAGCTGCTGCACCTCGGGCTGCTCCGACCCCGCCAGGATGACTCCGAGCGTATCGAGCAGCACCAGCTTGGCATGGCGCCGCACCGGATCGGGAACATCGTCCCAGCTTGTCTGGCACACGAAACGCACGAGCTTTTCGATTTGTTCACCCACGATCATCTCTCCTGGGTGCTCGGGTTTCTTGGCCGCGTTGAAAGTGCCAAGCTACCGGTACACCTCCTCGACATCGCTCTCGTTATCCAGTGCGCGGCAAACCACCGGTCATGGTCCGCTCGCCGGGCGAGCGCTCTGAAAAATAGCGTGTGACAAAACGCATCCCGTATAATGGGCCCATGACGAGTTCGCGATACGGCTCATGCCAAGCTCGCGACGCGAGCCCATCGTTTCCCAGGACACAACCAAACCGTATCAGGAAGGGGTACACACATGCAGCAGTCGCGAAACTATGCAGACCCAGTGAAGACAGTCTATATTCCCGCCGGCGCCCTCAAGTTCGGCATCGAGTACCGCCACCTGCAAGGCGACCAGGGGATCTGCATCCATGTGTTCGGCGAGGTGAACGGACGAGAGGAAGAGGTGTTGCGCTTCGATTGCTTTCAACGGGCCCCACATTACCATTATGCCTGGTCGACCAACGATCAATATGTGACATTGGATACGACGGCAGATGGTGATCCATTCCAATGGACACTGGAACGCTTGCGCACCCGACTGCCTGCGATGCTGATCAGAGCTGACGCTTCCGATCTCGCTCGGGCGCTCGATCAGCGCGATATCGACGCGGCCATTCCCAAGATCACCGGCTGGGCCGAGGCCTTGCAGACCCAGGATCGGGTGCAGCAGAGCGTTTGACGCATGAAGGGGCGTCTCTTGCCGTGAGACAGAACGCCCCCGCTCACCCGCCCAGGTTCGGCCCGCACGACGAGACTTAGGGGGGTGTCATCAGGCCCTTATCCCACCTTGGACAGAAAAGCCGTCAGCGCCTGGTTAAACGCTTCCGGCTGTTCCAGGTTCGATAGGTGAGCGGCGGACTTGAGGATCACCAGCTCCGAGCCCTTGATCTGCTCGTGGATGACGCGCGAGGCCGCCACCGGCGTCGCTGGATCGTCTTCCCCAACGATGATCAGCGTCGGCAGGGTGATGGCTTTCAGATGATCAGTCAGATTCAGCGCGGCGATGGCATGGGAGCAGCCTATGTAGCCACGTGGCGGCGTGGTACGGATCATCGTTCGTACCTGGTCGAGAACTGGTGAACCCTTTTGCCGGAATGGCTCGGTAAACCAGCGTGCCAGGGTCGGTTCGACCAGCGCTGCCATGCCCCCTGTCTCGGCCGTGTGAATGCGGTCATCCCACATGGGCTTGGCCTCCGTCGGCACACGGCTCATGGTATCGCAGAGCACCAGGCTCTGTAGCGTCTGCGGGTATTTTATGGCCATGATCTGGCCGATCATGCCACCCATCGACAAGCCAATGAAGTGTGTCCGTGTGACCCCCAGTGCCTGCAGTAAGGCATGCACATCATCGGTCAGCTCATCGAGCGAGTAGGGCCCGGCAGTCGCCTCGGTCCCACCGTGCCCACGCGTATCGTAGCGTAGGACGCGGTAGCGCGACGTCAGAACGGGCAGCTGGGGCTCCCACATGGAGAGATTGGAAGCCAACGAGTTACTCATGGTAATAACCGGCCCGGAGGCAGGCCCTTCGAGTGTGTAGTTCACGCTGATGCCATTGACGACGATGTTCATCGATGATCTCTCCTCTCAGGCTCTATGAGGGTTGCCCTCCTATCTCGGGAAGACTGCTCAGACCTCGTGCAGACGCATCTGCGCCAACAATTTCACCACCCGTTCGTTGGATGGGTAGGCCCTTTTACTATGGCTCAGCCCCAGATCCACCAGCATCTCGGCAAACTTCACCGCCGTCTGACCGGGATCCAATACCGGGATTCCCAATGCCTTTGACACCTGTGGAGCCAGGCCAGTGGTCGCGCCACAGCCGAGGACAAGCGCCTCAGCGCCCTGTTCATCCATCAGCTTCTTGCCCATGTCCACGGCCATCTGGACAGCACGACTCTCGTCACGCAAGAAGTCGGTCACGCTGCAGGCCAGAGTCGGCACTGCCACGATGCGATCGGCTACCCCGATGACCTTGGCGAAGGCCCAGACGTGCTTGGGTAGATCGCCGCCCGCCATAATCACCGCGAATTTGTTGGCCAGGCTAGCCGCGAGGTAGAGCGTGGTCTTGGCCGGCCCGATGACCGGAATATCCACCAGCTCTCGCGCACCATCCAGTCCATTATCTAAGAAAGCCGTCCCGGCAATGGCATCATACCCCAGCTGTGCGATCTCCACACACTTCCGGGCCACTGCAGCTTCTGATAAATAGAATTCGACACTCGACTCGATATATGGCACCCCACTCGGGGCTGCAAACATATCGAGTTCGGTATCCGGCCGCAGGATCGTTTTCAAACTCTCTCGCTTCGCCGCCAGATCAGCAGGGCTGTACCCACCGATGGCAACCACGCAGGCCAGGCGCATCGTCATCCCCACCCTTCCTTGGCCGAAGTCAATGCCCCTAACGGAACCAAACGAGGGCGCATAAGATAAGTCCAGCCGCAATCGCGACCACTCCCAGCACACGGTGCCAGCGGTGTGCAAAGCACAGATTGGCGACGCCCACGCCAATGACCGCCACCGCCAAAAACAGGCGCACAGACACCCCCCGCGCCGGTTCCCCTACCAGTGCAAGATAGCGGCGATTATAGGGGAATCCCCCCATCCCCGCAACCGACTCACAGCAAGAGGTTGACGGCTAGCTTGCTTGAACACGATACCGCTCGATAAACCCCTTATTCAACTCCAACCCGATCCCCGGCGCCTGGGAGATGCTCACACACCCATCCTTGAAAACGGGTGGATTTTTCACTAGGTTCCAACCGATAGGATCGCGGGCCTCTGAAAAATACTCTGGGTATAGCCCGAGCTTGATGGCACCCATGCAGTGCTGGCTGATGTGCGGTTCTTCATGATGTGCCATGGCGACCCCGGACATCTCCGCCATGGCGGCGATCTTGCGCCACTCGGTGATGCCTCCTGCATGGGAGACATCGACATTCAAAATATCGACGGCGCCGCCCCGCACCAGCGCTTCACAGCCGAATTTGGTGATCTCGCTCTGGCCGGCCGTGACCAGGACGCCGGTGCGCTCGCGCACACGCCGCATGCCCGCGAGGTCGTCATACCAATGGCAAGGTTCCTCTAGCCAGCGGATTTGCTCGGGTTCGACAAGACGACAGAAGTCAATGGCCTGCTCTGGGGTCCAGGCCTGATTGGCATCACAGGCGATCATAAAACGCTGGCCGACGGCTTGCCGGACCTGATGTACGCGGTCGGCGTCCTCACGCACATCGATGCGCCCAACCTTCATCTTGACGCCCGCAAACCCCTGGTCACGATAGCCCACCATTTCGGCGATCAGGCCATCGATGCCCTTATCATCTTCGTAATAGCCGCCAATCACCATGGCTGGCAGGCGATCATGATAGCCCCCGAGCAATTTATGCACCGAGAGGCCGGCGACCTTGCCTTTGACATCCCAGAGCGCGATGTCAACCGCGGCAAGCGCTTCGAGAATCGTGGCCCGGTCTCCATGGGGAATCGTCTCTTCGAACATGGCATGCCAGAGACGCTCGACATCAAGGGGGTCTTGCCCGATCAGCACGGGTTTGAGGCGTGTATCGATGATATGGACGATGTCCTGCTGCCGCGTGCGTTCGTCACCAGCATAGGTGCAGCCGCTGATGCCGGCATCGGTCAGGACCTCGGTAATGACGGTGCAGCGCGCCGTGATCTCATACGTTCCACCCCGAAACACCCGAGACAGCGGCACCGCTAGGCATGTCGTGCGAATGTCGGTGATTTGCATAGCGCTCCTATCCTCACGCAATTTAGCACGGTAATTGTCCTTCTGCTTCAACTACTCACCGTTCTCCGCCTTGGACGACGTGGGGTCTTGACCGGATGTTGGTTGCGCAGGGGGTTACGCCGGGATACATTAGGTCATTATGGTTGACGAAGAGCCACCACACATCCCTCGGCTCTTTCACCAGTACACCCATTGCAGCGCCTTCTTCAGCGCAGCCCATGCAAGTGGGGCGCAGCATAGCCCCTAGCTTTCCTCCTGTCAATCCGACTGAGGCTCGACATCGTTGACACTCTGATCGACAGAGGGGCCTCCTATCCAGCAGTAGAGCGCGATCGCGGCGTTAACCTCGGAGCGACGAATCGAGGCCATCCCATCCACACGATCTTGGGGTTCACGAATGGTTGGGATGGTGCAGAGAATCCCGGAGCGCTCGCACGCTGAGCCCGCTATAGGACGCCAAGTCTCTTAGGGACAGATACGGGTCAAGGGGGACGCTGACGATGATCTGCGCGACCCTCCTGTCCTGTCCGGCTGCCATTGTTGAGGAGGCAACTGCGGCATGCATGGTCCCAGGGCCATATGAGGACGACCGTGATCGTTATGCGATACCCATCCCGAGGTGTTGGCCCCTGCAGGCGCATACTAGACGGCTAATAGTGCATGTCGGCGCGGTTGCCGCCGTCAACGCCGATGGCTTCGCCGTGCACCCCGATGGCGAGCGGCGAACACAGCATCGCGACCATGTAGCCGATGTCGGTCGCGGTGACGACGTGCTTGAGCAGCGTGCGGGCGTCAGCAGCCTTGTGAATCGCCTCGACGGTCGTGCCCTCACGCTGCGCCTGCTCGGCGTAGCGTTCGAGCGTCGCCTCCGTGATCGTCTGCCCGGGATAGATGGCATTGACGTTGATGCCGTACGGGCCGAGGGCGTTGGCCATCGACTTGGTCAGGTTGACGGTGCCGATGTTGCGGATGCCCCCACTCACCGCAGTGCCGGGGGCGCGCCCAGCGCCGCCGCTGATGTTGATCACCCGTCCCCAGCCGGCCTGCTTGAGATAGGGGGCCGCCGCTTGGACCATGCGCAGGTAGCCCACCACCTTCTCTTCGAAATCGCGCAGGACGTCCATGTCGCTCACGGTCTCCACGGTGCCGGGCGTGCCGCCGACGCGGGCCGCATTGTTGACCACGATGTGGATGCCGCCGAGTTCACGTGCCGCCGTGTGGACGAAATGCGTGATGGAGTCGGCGCTCAAGGTGTCGCAGACAATGGGGACGACCTTGCGGCCGGACTCGTGCGCCAGGGCAGCAGCCGCTTCCTGCAGCGGTCCCGCGGTCCGGGCGCAGATGGCGACGTCGCAGCCCTCGAGGGCCAGTTGGCGGGCGATCGCTCGGCCGATGCCACGACTGGCCCCGGTGACGATGGCTTTCTTGTTGGTGAGTTGCAGGTCCATGAGTCCCTCCCATGTGCGTAGACGCGAGATGGCTGGTGGCCATGGGCGAGCATGGCTGGGTATCCAGCGCATAAGGCTAGCGGGCGCTGGCGCCTGGCCTGCGGCATCCGTGACCCGACGAGGCATGCGGCGGCATCGGTTGTCTGCCCCCGCATACCGCCGAGCGATGTGCCAACGATTCGACACCCGGCGGCACAGCATCTTCCCAGTGGCAGTCCTCCTCTCTCCTCCTCAAGCGTCTGGATCCCGCCCCTCGATAAACGCAAGGGTAGCCTGCGTGCACTGTGCTGCGTCGCTCGCCGCGACGTGATACGAATCGCCGGGCAGCACGAGCAGCTCCGAATCCGGGATCGTCTGCTGCCAGGCGCGTGTCTCGTCCACGCTGGCCAGCCCGCTGCCCTCCGTGGTGATCACCAGCGTCGGGCAGGCGATCTTCGGTACATCGGCCCGAATGTCGGCGCAGGCGATGGTCTTCATGAAACCCAGTTGGGTGGAGACGGCGGTGCGGCCCATAAAAGTCGTCCACCAGGAGATGCCCTCCGGAGGAAACGTGCTTCCGAGGCGGCCGGCCATGCTTTGTCGGGCCCAGGACTCGACGCCCTGCTGCTCGAACGCCTCGGCAAGGGCGGGCACGCGAGCCTCCGCGCCGAGACGGTACGGCGGTGGTGTCCCGACGACGGTGAGCGTGCGCACGCGTTCGGGACGGCGAGCGGCGAAGGCACGCGCGATGGTGCCGCCAATCTTGGCCCCAACGAGATGGAAACGCTCGACGCCCAGCGCATCCATGAGGCGGCAGAAGTCGTCGATGATGAGGTCGAGGGTCCAGGGAAAATCGCGAGGCATGGGCGTCGACGCGCCGAAGCCGCGCATGTCCGGACGTACGACGCGATACCGGTGCGCAAGCCGCGGCACCCAGGCATACCATGCGGCGCTGCTCTCGGCATTGCCGTGTAACATGAGGATCGTCCCAGGCTTGCGCCAGGGATCGGTGTAGTCGTCAACGAGGTAGTGCAAGTCGAGGCTAGGTGGAATGTGTAAGGTCGGCATCGGATGTCCCTCTCTTGGCCTGGTGTCCATCGCTGTGCAAGGCGGGCGGGCGAACACGGCCAGCGCCGCTGGGTGCCTCCGCGACACGACTCTACCCGATCCGGCGCGGCATGTCCAGGCCATTCTCGGCCCGGCACCGCCCGCTCAGATCCATACATGCGGCACTCCTGCAGACAGCTCTGACCTCGGATGCATCGCGTCAAAGCGAAGATGGGGAGACGGATATAGGAAGCGCTGGATGGGAATTCAGCGGTGGATTCGAACCTTGAAGCGGTTTATATGCCACACGTGCGCCTGATGGACTAGGGCCCGAGGCGTAGGGGCATGACCTGACACAGACCATAGCGTACGCCGCAGACTCGCACCGCCGGAGAGTCTCGGATCTGCGTGCGTGCGCAAGGTACAGCATTGCCCAGGCGTGTGTCGGTTGTCCCTGCACTCACCGCCCTTCCCCACTTCCCTCGATGAGTGACGGGGGGAGCGGTGCACCCAGTAACGCTTCCAGGCGTGCCTGGTGCGCGCGGATGAGATCAACCGCGAACGCGGTGGACAGCGCTTCGGCGCTGGCGTGCAAGTCCTGGATGGCCCCCCAAATGTAGGAGGAAGGTGACATCGCTCCATGCTCGCGGGGCTCCAGATAGGCCGCCAGCTGGGCGCTGGCCTGACCGAGCAAGAGCACCACGGGGAACAGTTGCTCGACACGGGGGGCGTGTCCATAGAGCAACGCGGTGACGGACCGTGCCGCCACA
This sequence comes from uncultured Nitrospinota bacterium, assembly GCA_963707985.1. Classification (GTDB taxonomy): domain Bacteria; phylum Tectomicrobia; class Entotheonellia; order J063; family CAVPRW01; genus CAVPRW01. Next base: position 115,419 of record CAVPRW010000006.1, read on the forward strand.
GGCGGGCTGGGCCAACACCGTAACGTCGTGGGATCACCGCAGTCTGGAAACGTATGGAGTAACTGACTGCGATAGATAGCCACATCCGGCACCACTTCATCACGGACCCGCGCCATCGCCTCCGGGACGGACTCCACTGCCGGCTCGTCGCCACACGCGGCGACGACTTTTCCCAGCGCCTTGGCCACATGGAGCTGGATATGCCGTACTTTTTGATCACGCCACTCCTCGACGTGCCACACGGGCTGATCAAACCGTTGCGCATCCCACCAGGCCTGCGCGTGCAGTAACAAATGATGCATGGCTGGTCGCCTTTCGATTGAAGGTAGTGCTACACAGGTCATGCTGACAGGTCAGTGCTGCTCTGTAATACATTGAATAAGAAGGCTGTTTGTCGTAGGACGTCCCTACAAGAGCATGACCTGTGTAGCACTAGCTGACAGGGACGAGTGTAGCCGCACACGTGAGCGCTGTCAATTTCAGTTTAGAGACCACCAAGAACCCACACGCCATCGGATTTAGTGGTATAACTTTGAGCCCTTCTTGACTCACATGATACGACAAGGTATGAGCCACATGGTGTCCCATCAGCGGCAAAGACCATCTGCGCTGCGGTGACCATATGTCAAGCCCATCCAAACCGACCCGAGAAAACCGCACAATGACCATCGATCTCCAGAATGAAGCCACCCATGTTCGCCTGCCGGAGGATGACAAGGCGTTTGTCGAGTGTGTTCTCACTTTTCCGCTGTCCTTTGGCTTTCAACTCAGGTACCAGGCTACCTGCTGCAGGGGCGGGCGTCTCACACGCCCCTCGCATGGTGTCCGCGCCCGTCTGGGTGGATTCACCATCTGGCGGATCGAGTTGAGAACTGTGTGCGATTCAGTGAGCGGCTGAAACTCTCCACCACTAAATGTGGAAAATTCGATTTTGTGGATTGGAGGATGATTTTTTTTGCGGAGAACAACATCCGTGACTGCGTCTTGACATCGGAGGGGTTTCAACGTATGGTAGAACCCTTCCTGATGGTAGAACCCTTCCTGGGTGACTTTAAACCTATGCTCATGTGTGCGTATCATACGAGGATACTGCGCGGTTAGATTGTGTGGCTGGCCAGGGATCGGGGTGACCTCAAGGCTGGTTTCATTCGTTTGAAAGAGAGACACGAAGACCGGCGAAGGGCGGACCACCTGGATTGGCTGGGAGCTGTGAGGGGTGTGGCGACAGGAGCCGATTGCGCTCAATGCCTAGGACCAGCGTGCTCTAGTATGTGCTCACACGGAGTGGGCAGGGTAGCAAGTCCATCCGAGAAGTTTTGGCGTGGGTGTGCCGAGACCCAGGGATTGAGAATTTCGTGTTCCATGACCTGCGCCACACCATGACGAACCTGTAGTGGGTTGGAGTAGATGCCCTGACGGCCACGACGATCACTGGGCATGAGACGATGGCAGTCTTGCCGCGCTATAATTCGCATGACGAGCATAATTTATTGGCCGCCCGTGGTCTGAAGGTCACCGATCTCGTCCCCGGAGGCTCGGCCTTGTAGTAGCAACAGTCGTAGCTCCTTGAAACCCTTTGGTGCCGGAGTGGTGGAATTGGTAGACGCACGGGACTCAAAATCCCGCGGGGGCCAGCCCTCCGTGTCGGTTCGAGTCCGACCTCCGGCACCAGTTACCTCAACAGTTTAGCTTCATTTTCATCATCCTTCCAGAGACGCTCGATTTCACCCACTGTCACCGTTTTTGTAACCATTTCGTTGGTGACGTAGACAGCCTGACGTTTCGCTGCCTCGCGCAGATCGCTGTCACTGACAATGTGATAGCGATCGAAGACCGATCGGGTTTTGTGACCAGAAATTTGTTGAGCGACCCGCTCAGGGATACCTGCTCACACCATGTTTCTGACGGCGGTTCGTCGGAAATCATGGAATAGTTTTCCTGCCAGCCCCACCGCTTGGCAGGCTGAATCCCAGGCAGCACGAAAATCTTTGATCTATAATCTTCCCATTCGCCGCACAAAAAGTCCAAAAGTTTAATTGCCGGGGAGGCCTGCGCGTTGAGTCGACTGTTTTTTGAGCGATGGCGTTCAGTGGCGATGCTCTCTTCCCAAGCGCTCCAACGTGGGAGCGGCGGGTGCCATGCGAGTGCAACGGACGCACCAGGCCAAGGCGATCCTGGGGGCAAGCGACGTGGTGATGAGCACCGAGCGCGTCGATGAGGTGGCCTGACGCATCGGGCAGATGGTCACGATGGGCTGGCCGGAGGTCTTGGACCGGCACATCCCTCGCCAGTGGACGCCACGGGGGCGCAGGTGGGGGTGGACCGCCGTGATCTGGCGCGCGTCTCGCGTCACGGAAGGCGACCACCGGAACGTGTCGGGGGAAACCTACCTCAAGGGCCGGCACCACCCCCTGCGCCACCTGACCGCGCAGGTCATCGAGCCGCTGGATGTGAGTGACGATCGGTTGCGCCATCGGCTGCAACACGTGAGGAAGCCGGCCTATGGGCACCCGCTTGCACACGAGTTGAAGGCCCGTCGTCCGGCGGTCGATGACCTGTCGCAGGACGTGATCCGCTGTGAGGCCACCACGGGATCGGGTGCGCACGAGGTCACCGCCGGGGGGCTAGGTCCGTTTGGCCCTAGTCAGGATGATCCGACGCGGCTGCAGATCAACGTCAGGCTGGGGTCGTTGGACCCCGTGGGGATGCCGCTGGCGACGGCGGTGTGGTCGGGGGAACGCGCCGATGAGGGCTGCTACCTCCCGATCATTGAGCGGAGGCGCAGGGGGTGGAACACAACCGGCCGGCTGTGGGTCGGTGATGGTACGATGAGGGCGTGGGACACCCGCGCGTCTCTCGCCAGACACCCGGCCTGGTCCCTGTCGCCGTTGCCGTTGACGGGCGCGACGGCGGAGGCCAGGGACGCCTGGAGCACCGCCGGGGTGACGACAAGCGCAGCTGAGGCGTGAACACGGATAGGGCGCACCGATGACCGGGGGCACGAGGGACTGGCGGCTGAGGGCGATGCGTTGGAGCGGACCTGTAGGGCGCCGGGCGGTGGCGTGGACGCCGCGGCAGGGAACGAACGGGGGATGGTGGGACGCGCTCCCAGGCAGGCAGACCAACAGGCCGCCGGATTGGCAACACGTCTGCCTCATGCGGAGACACAACGGGCGGGCCTCACGCCCGCGAGAGGGCGAGGGACACGGCACATCACCGCCGACGCGACGCGCCTGGAGGCCATTGCCCTCGTGCTGAAGGCGCATCGGGTGGACGGTGTACTCCGCGTCGTCTGGGAACCGCCGGTCGAGCAGACCACCCCAGACGTGGGCCGGGGTCGAGGCGCGGTGCACCGTGAGAAGCGGGTGCACGAGACAATCCGCGACCATAGCACCCCGATCGCGCGCCAGGCAGCCCGCATCGCCGCCCTGCGCCAACGGTTTGGCTGGCAGGCTGGTGTCACCACGGCAGGACCCCATCGGCGGTCGTGGCAGGAGGCGGTGTGGTGCTCTCGCCACGAATACCGCGTGGAGCGCCTCTTCCACCGTCTCAAGAGCCGTATGCAGATCGCCCCGTTGTTTGTCCAGCTCAACGAGCCCATTGCAGGCCGCACGTACCGGCTGACGCTCGGGGTCCGTGTGCTCACGGTCACGGCGTTTGTCCTGCGCCGGTCGCTGGAGCCAGGGCCGGCGTAGCTGGGCTCGAGAGTATTCCTGAAACTCAGATGACGCCCAGAGGCGTCTTGAGCCTCGACGCTACGCTCCTCACCCACGACGGACAATCCTGTGAAAAAATCGCCTATGTGTCTGATTCGGCCCAAGCGTGTGATGTCGGGGCCCACAATTTGGTCAATCTTCATGATCGGGATGATCAGACCGACGATCCAGTCTGCTATACCTTATGGGAACCCGCTGCGGTCGATGTCTGAGAGGCCGGACTCATCGGTGCAGGCGTCCCCATTCGTCCCAGCACGTCTGCCCTTAACACGCGTGCTCCCCAGAAGTGGTGCAATGATCTGCTCGGCCTGTGGCGACGTCATCCGCAAGAGCCTGCCGTCCCGCGGATCTATCAACGTAAACTGTGTTTGGGGCAACAGATATTGACACCATTTTGCTCAGCGCCTCCCAAGCGCCAGCTGCCAGTGACCTTCGATAACTGGTAGACCCAACCGGCATGTTGTCGGTTGCTGCACCAGACCCTCCAAGTCCCCTCTGTGGGAACTTTCGCCGGAGATGATCGGGTGCTCTTCAAAACAGGCGCAAAACGCCTGGATGCAGGTGATCGCCAATGGCAAGACGCACATCATCGCGCGATCACAGCCGGCAAACCACCGGTCTGTGGCAACATCACCCTCCCTGATACAGGAGCAAAAGAAACCTAGTATCGCTACGGTCAGACCCCTAGCATCCCTCACTTTGGGAAACAACGACTGGGCATCAACCACCGTGAAGTCAACCTGTCGGATACGGCCGGGTGCTCCATCTCCAATCGCTTGCACTGGCAGGCCACCGGGATGACGCGGATCCGACGCCATCGCTGGCCCGTTGCCGTGGATCACGAAGAGGGCACAGAGGAGGGCCGCGAGCAGTATCAGGGGCGGGACTTCGCGGCGATATCAAGGCCTGTCGCGCTCGGCGCCGTCACCTCTAGCTTACGGCGAGCAGCTCCACATGATCGCGCCCTGTTGCACACGCTTCAACAGACACTCGAGACCACGCTCGAAGGCTCAGCAGCATCATGGCGTCGCAAGACCCAGGCCCACGCGCTGTGGGCCTGGGCCACGTTCATCGCGACCGGGCTGGCCCAGGGACAGACGCTTCACCACGTGATGGCCCCCTTGCTTGCTGCCGTCTCTTATGAAGCAGCGGGCCTCGGCTTCTCAACGCCTTAGGATGCACTTGCCCTGGGAGACCCTGGCCAAGGACGGGGGGTCGTCTGTGCTCTCCCCTTAGGGAGGATCCCGATTTAACACATTTTGGAGCGGTGCAACAGTCGAGTTAGAAGTGCGCCACCCGGCGGCGTTGCACCTCTGCCCGCAGCAGGGCTTCTAATATCGGGGATGTTAGCAAGCCCTGGGCTTCCGCTTCCCGTCCCAACGAGGCCGGTAACGTCAAGGTCAGCTCCAGTTGGACAGTACTCTCGTCTGCCATCACACGTCTCATTCCCAAAAAGATCACCTGCTTCGAGTCATGATTATACACGACCCCTCCCGGAAACGCGTTCTCATGACTGGCTGTGGTTTTGGTCAACTGTGAGTCTGGATGCCGAACGACGAAGCTCAGCTGCCGCGGCGGCTGGTGCGACGGTGAACTGCACGATCGCTACATGCGGCCGTGGTCAGGTGCCGGGTAGACCCAGCGGATACCCGCCAGGCCCCCCACAGACCCGGACGAGCGCAATTAACGCATCCGGTTCCTCGGAAATCAGAGTGTCGGCACGACTCTGATGCAGAACAGTTGTTGCCCTGCAGGACGTATCAGATGTGATGCACGATACGGGGTAGGGGCAGCGCCAGCACCGCACGCAGGTTGGCAAACGTCGCCCACGGGATGGTGCGTGGCCCCCCACGCCGGCTCAACCAATACCGCCACGCGCGCTCCACATGCCGATAGAGCGCTTCCAGCTTCCGGTAATTCCCTCGAATACCATAGTACTGGTAGTGCCCGCGCAGCTTCTGGCACAGCGCCCGGTATTGGGCCCGCAGCGGTTCGTGCCGATGCGTGCGGCACCAGTGCCACCCCGCCCGCATCGCTCGCCGCAGCCGCGTCTTGGCCGTGCGCCGCTTGATCCCCCAGGACTCCCCGCCGTGATTTGGCCCAGTCGTGGGTCAGTCCGAGAACGTCGAACGTGCCGTCCCCATGCGCGCCGTCGCCCTCTTGACGCGGCGGCTGGAACGGCACCAGGCGGCTCTTCGGCGGATGCATGGTGAGCTGAAAGCGCGCGAAACGCTTCGGCAAGACCATCAGCATCCGACGCGCATCATCCTCCCGCTCGCAGCCAATGACAAAATCATCGGCAACGCGGATCAGAAAGCAGCGCCCCTTCATGCGTGGCTTGCCCTCCTGCGCAAACCATTCATCCAGGACATGATCCAAAAAGGTGTTCGCCAGCATGGGGGAGATTACTCCCCCTACAAAGTTGCAAACTTTTTTTTTCAGGGCTCAGATCACCCGGGCGTGGCTCGACTCGGAACACCACTCGGACTTGATCATGCGCAACTTCCACCCGCTTGACCAACGTGCGGATCATCTCGCGTTTGCTCAGCCAGTCGGCCGCCGCCAACCCGTTGCGGACCTTGCTGGCGAAGTCTTCCAGGCGCCCGACGATCAAGCGCACTTCGGCCTCCAGGCTGGCCTCCTCGGCAAGCTCTTGGCACTGCGCCTCCAAGTGCGCGATCCGTTGGCGGAGCCGGCCGCAGCCGGGGCTCGAACTCGGACTTCTCGAGGAGCCCCTCGGCGTAGCTATCGATCAACCGCGCCAGGCCCGGCCGCAATTTGCCGAGCTGGACCTCGAGGGTAGCGAGGGGCGTCTGCCGGGCGTGCGGGTCTGGCTGCAACCGCCGCTGGTATTCCTCCACCAGCCGCGCGGGCTGGGCCAGCAGCGCACAGACCTCCTGCCACACCGCCAGCTCCAGCAGATCCGTGCGCACCTGGGTATTGTGACAGACCCGCTCACCCCCAAAGCGGTAGGCGTCAGTGCCCAGGCACCGGTAATAGGCGTACGCCCGGGGGTGGCCCTTGCGGGCGCTGGGGCTGAGGCGTTTGCCATAATAGGCATAGCCGCACTGCTGACACTGCACCACGCCTTGCAGCAGATAGAGCGCGCCACGGCGGGATTGCCGGGCATGCCGTTGATTGTCTTGCAACTGCTCCTGGACGGCTGCGAACAGCTCAGGCTCCACGATGGCCGGCACGGGAATCCGAAGCCATTCCTCCGTGGGGACATCATAGGTCGAGATGGCGCGCCGTGGCTGTACGGGGCGTCGGCGCTGCGCCCGCAGCCGGGGCCGCAGTAGGC
>CAVPRW010000007.1:0-188519 GCA_963707985.1 uncultured Nitrospinota bacterium
CTGAGCGTCGTCCCAGAAGGAGAGGCGAGATACCGATGCGTGAGGGGCCAGCGAGGCACGGTACCAGCCGCTTGGCTCGAAAAAAAATGGCGCGTGGTGTCGATCGCGCTGCGGCTCGTTCGACTACCTCTCGAAAGGAGGAATCGCCATGCAATACATGTTGATGTGCTGCTTCGATGAAATGGTGTGGGAGCAGTTGCCGGAAGCCCGGAAGGACGGGATCATGCGGGAGTATAGCGCATTTATTCAGGGGATCGTGAAGAGCGGCCACCTGCGCGCCAGCACGAAGCTGCAACCGAGCTCGATGGCCACCACCCTGCGCGAGAAGAACGGTAAGTTGATCACCACCGATGGACCATTCGCGGAAAGTAAAGAGCAGCTCGGAGGCTACCACCTGGTGGAGTGTCAGGACCTCGACGAGGCGATGGCGATCGCCAGGCGCATTCCGACCCTCCGCGTCGGCGGTGCGATCGAGGTGCGGCCCGTGCTGCCGGGATTTTAGTGATGAACCTCGGAGAGTTCCACCGGCGGGAGTACGGGCGCATCCTGGCGAGCCTCATTCGCGTGGTCAGGGATTTCGACCTGGCCGAAGACGCGCTGCAGGAGGCGTTTGCGGCGGCCCTCGCCCAGTGGCCAGCGCAGGGGCCCCCGCAGAACCCTGTCGCCTGGCTGATTGCGACGGCGCGGCATAAGGCCATCGACCAGCTCCGCCGCCGGACACTGGCGGCGGATAAGCAGGAGGCAATCGCGGCACTGGTCGCGCAGCGGGAGGATACGCCGGTGCCGCTGGACGCGTTGCGGTTGATCTTCACATGCTGCCACCCAGCGCTCGCGCCCGAGGCGCAGGTGGCGTTGACGCTGCGCACCATCTGTGGCCTCTCGACGGAAGAGATCGCGCGGGCCTTCCTCCTGCCGGTACCGACGCTGGCGCAACGGCTCGTACGCGCCAAGGCGAAGATTAAGGGCGCCCGCATCCCCTACGACGTGCCTGAGGACGACGAGCTTGCCGAGCGGCTCGACACCGTACTGGCGGTCGTCTACCTGGTCTTCAACGAGGGTTATGCGGCCAGCTTCGGCGCCGAACTGGTACGCACCGAGCTATGTGTCGAAGCCATTCGGCTGGGCCGCCTCCTGGTCGAGCTCCTGCCCGCTGAACATGAGCCAAAAGGCCTGCTGGCGCTGATGCTGCTCCACGATGCCCGCCGCGCCACTCGCACCGATGATGAGGGCGCGATCGTGCTGCTCGAAGATCAGGACCGCTCGCGCTGGGATAGCGCCAAGATCGCCGCCGGCTCGGCGCTGGTTGAGCAGGCCCTGCGGGGCCGCCCGCCGGGCCCCTATGCCGTTCAGGCAGCTATCGCAGCCCTACATGCGCAGGCCCCGTCGGCGCGCGAAACCGATTGGCCACAGATCGCCGCGCTGTACAGCGTGCTCGTGAGGCTTCACCCATCGCCGGTGGTCGAACTCAACCGCGCCGTGGCGATCGCGATGGCCGATGGGATCGAGCACGGCCTTGCCCTGCTGGACACCATCCATCTGCCCGGCTATCACCTGCTGCCGGCCGCGCGCGCAGACCTGTTGCGTCGCCTGGGCCGTCGCACCGAAGCGGCCGCAGCCTACCGGCAAGCATTGGCGCTGGTCACAAACACTGCCGAGCGGCAATTTCTCTCGAGCGGCGGTTGGCCGAGGTCAGCCTCCCTACATGGTAAAGATTGCACTGCAACCGTCGAAAACCTATCCCCAACGAGAGTTCCTCGGCAGAGTGTACCGAGGCAAACAGTCGCCCTCTGCTTGCCAATAAAAACGGCATCGTCTTGTCATCACTCCAAAGGCACAGTATTGTTCGTCGTCCCGACACCCGCCTAACCCATCAGGCACGTACGTAGGACCCTGGCCAGGGCCGATACATGGGGCGCCCTGACGAGGTTCATGTGGTCGCCGGGCACGTCATAGGCTATGACGGTAGCGGTGGTGTAGCGATCCCAGCCTCGGTGTGCATCTTCCCGAGTTTTCGCTACCCCTGCGTTGAATTGCGCCCACGTGCGGTTCATGACCTCGATTCGGGTCAGGACGGTCGGGTCGTCGATCACCTGGCGGAAATGTTCATCGTCGATGACCTTTGCCTGAAATTCACTGGCTTTGAACAGGGTGATGGCGGCGTTAATGGGCCCTTCGGGGACATATGCCATCTGGTTGTTGGCATTGAAGACCTGGAACAGACCTTTGACGCGCGTGATCGACGTGTCAGGCAGAACAATATTGTGTTGCTTCAGTTCATGCAAGATACGCGCGAGCTTGTGGTCCAGCTCCTGATCGGCGACGATGCCAGAAAGCATGCCGAAATCGCCGCTGATATCCAAGCCCAAGGCTCCAGCGAAGGCAATCAGGAGAGTCGTCTCGTCCCAGTCATGGCGATGCTCGTCCAGTCGTGGGGCACTACAATCCAGGAGCACGAGGCACTCGACTTTCTGTCCCATCCGTTCGAGCACTCTGGTCATTTCGAAGGCGACCCGGCCGCCGAAGGAGTGCCCACCCAGCATGTACGGGCCCTCCGGCCGAATGGTGCGCATGGCCTGAATGTAGTGCTCGGCGATCCGGGATACACTAGCGTAAGGCTCCGACCGGCCGTCCAGCCCCTTCGCCTGGAAGGCATAGAAGGGTTGGTCCTGGCCGAGTTGCCTGGCCAGCTCGTTGAGGTATAAAGCAGTGCCGCCTGCCCCTGGCACACAGAAGAAGGGCGGTTTTGTGCCCAGGGCCTGGAGGGTCACAATCGTCGGCTCGTTGCCGGTATCTTCCCCGCGCAGGATTTCAGCGAGTTGCTCGATGGTCGGCGCCTGGAACAGGGTGGCCAGAGGCAGTTCCCGACCCATCCGTTCCTCGATGAGGACCATCAATCTGATAGCTAGCAACGAGTGGCCACCCAGGGCGAAGAAGTCTTGCCGGATGTCGACATGTGGCACTTCTAACACCTCTTCCCAGATGCGGGTGAGCTCCAGCTCGACGGCATCCCGCGGCATAACGCTGTCTTCGCGGGTGATGACCTCGGGCAGCGGTAGGCCACGACGGTTGATCTTACCGGAAGGCGTCAAGGGCATCTGCTCGAGGCACACGAAGGCGGAGGGCACCATGTAGTCGGCCAGTTGCTGTCCGACAAAGGCTTTGAGATCACCCTGGTCCAGCGCCTGCCCGCCTTTTCCCACGAGGTAGGCGACGATCCGTTTGTCCTCACGCATATCGACGGTGATGACAGCAGCGCTTTTGACGTCAGGATGCGCGGCGAGGATGGCTTCGATTTCACCAAGCTCGATGCGATGCCCGCGCACTTTGACCTGGTGATCGATGCGGCCGAGGAACTCGATAGTGCCGTCGTCGCAATAGTAGGCGAGATCGCCACTGTTGTAAAGCCGGGCGCCCGGAGCCTCGCTGAAGGGGTCGGGAATGAATTTTTCGGCGGTGAGCGCAGGCCTCCCGTGATACCCCCGACCAGGTCCAGTGCCGCCGATGTGCAACTCACCTGGTACACCCATAGGTGTCGGATAAGCGTACTGATCGAGAATGTAGATCTTTTTGTTGGCCAGCGGCCGGCCAATGGGGATGCGAGGAAGGTGTTCCGTGTCCAGGTCCGGTTCGACCTGGTGGAAGGTAGCTTTGGCCGTGACCTCAGTGGGTCCGTAGACATTCAGCAGGGTGACGCGATCCTTGAGCATGGCCTGCCAGAGTCGGACGGTTTCCACGGCCAGGACGTCGCCGCAGGAGATGAGGAGCTTGAGGTCGGCTGGGATGAGCCGGGGGTTCAGCTGCCATTCCCGGAAGAGCGCCAGGATGAACGCCGGCGGCAACTGGATAATATTGACTTTCAAGGTCACTAGCATGGCGCTGAACGGTTTCGGTAACAGGACCTCCAGGTCTCGAATGGCAACGGTGGCGCCGATCGATAGGGGGGCGAAGATCTGCTCGATGGAGGCGTCGAAGCTGATCGGCGACTGCAGGCAGACCCGCTCACCAGGGGCCATGCGGAAGTAGTCACGGATGGAGTAACAGTGCCGGGTGGTGGTGAGATGGGGAATCATGACGCCCTTCGGTCTGCCCGTAGAGCCTGAGGTATAGATGACGTAGGCGAGGTTCTCAGGCTGCAGCGCCGGCGGCTTGTACAAGGCGTGGCAGCGGTCGATGGCTGACCAGTCCTTGTCCAGGTATATCAACTCCAGCATGGAGATGCGGCTCTTGAACGCATGGGCCAGCGAGTCCAATGACTCGGTCGTAAGCAGGAACGCCACTTTGGCATCCTCGATCATGTAGACCAGTCGTTCCTCGGGCAGCGCGGGATCAAGCGGTACATAGACGCCCCCAGCCTTGAGGATGCCCATGGCACCGACCACGATTTCCATGGATCGGTCTAGGCACAGGCCGACAAAAACTTCCGGCCCAACTCCCTGCCGTTGCAGATAGGCGGCGAGGGCGCTGCTGCGTTTGTCCAACTCGGCATAGGTCAGGACCTGGTCCTTGAAGACGACGGCGGTGCCGTCCGGGGTCCTGGCGGCCTGTTCTTCAAACAGTTGGAAGAGTATCTCCGCCTTGGGAAATGCCCGAGCGGTGTTGTTCCAGTCGTGCAGCATGGCTATCTTGTGCTCGGCCGAGAAGACGTCATACCCAGCGATGGTCCCATACGGTTGCTCCACCACGGCTGCTGCCAGGTGGGTGAAATGCTCGAGCAAGCGCTGCATGGTCGCAGACGCGTACAACTCCGGATTGTACTTGATGTTGAGGGTGAAGCGATCGGACTCCTCATACACTTCCAGTCCCAGATCCTTGTCACCTTCCTGGTGGATCCCTTTGAGAAATTCCGTATGCAGGGCGCCCTCGCGCTCGGCGTGTTGGAGATCCGCGCTGACGGGTGCCATATAGTTCTGGTACGCGTAATAGGTCTGGAAGATGGGAGAAATCGACTGGTCTCGATCCACTTTCAGCTCCCGCACCAGCTCGGAAAACGGGTACACCGCGTGGTCCAGGTTGTCGATCATGGTGAGTTGCAGGGTTTTGAGATAATCGATGAAAGTTTGGTCACCTGAGACGCGACTACGCACCGCCATCATATTGATGAAACAGCCCATGACTCGGTCGAAGATATTTTTCGGACGCCCCATGGTGGGCATACCCACGATGAGGTCTTCCTGATGCGTGTAGCGGTGCAGAAGGACTTTGTAGAGACCGAGGAGCAGGGTGGACAGGCTGACCCGCTGCGATCGGGCCAAGGCTCTTAACCGCTCGCTTAACGCCGGATCGATCGACGCCTCGATGGTGGCGCCGCTGAAGCCACGCACGGCTGGCCGGGGCTGGTCCGTGCGCAGTGCCAGGATGGGTAGCTCCCCAGCCAGATGTTGCTGCCACCAGGCGAGGTGCTCCCGCCCTTCCGAGCTCGCCATCATGGCCTCCTCCCAGTGCACAAAGTCCTGGTAGCTCGCGTCCTTGGCCACAGGGCTCGGTGCTTTCCCCTGACTCAGGGCATGGTAGGTACTCACCAGTGCCCGAGCCAGCAGGACGCTCGACGTGCCGTCAAAGACAATGTGATGAATAGTGATCAGGCCGATATGGTCCCGTTCCGGCCCACGCTGGCGTGAGAACAGGTGGACGCGCATCAGTGGACCATGTTCGAGATCGATGGGTTCCTTGACTTTGGCACTGAGGAACGGGACGATGTCGCGTTCGTCTAGGTGGTCGATCACTTCGTGCTCGAAGGCGAATTCTCGTTGCGCAGGAATGTATTGCCGTGGTTGACCGTTAACCTCGACAAACAAGCTACCCAGGATGGGATATTGATCAAGAAGATAGGCACAGGTGTGGCGGAAAATGTGCACATCAAAATCCTGTTTGAAGCGAATGGCCACCGGCACGTTATAGGCGCTCATCTCGGGAGAGAACTTCTGCAGCAGCCACAGGCCCTCCTGCACTTTTGATAGGGGATAATCCGCGACGGGGCTGGGCTCGAGAGGCGATGGAGCCGAAGGGGTAGCATCCGCTTGAATCGCCTCCTGCAGCGCTGTAGCGAGGACGCGAACATGTGGCTCATGGATCATGTCCATGTGATTGCCAGGCACGTGCCGCACCTCGATCTGCCTACTGGAGAACCGGCCCCACCCAAGCTGCGCGTCCTCGGCCCAGAGCCGCAGAAGCTCCCGATCATACTCCGCCCACGCGGCGCTCATCTCCTGCAAGCGGTGCAACAGTCTTGGCTCGTTGGTAATCCTGGCAAATGCCTCACGGCTGATCAAAGCCTCCGAGTGGGGCCTCTCGGCTGCCAACAGGGTCATCCTGGTATGGGTGAGCGGCCTTTGGGGCGTATACTGCATCAGGCTATTCGTCAGATAGACCTGGAAAATCCCTCTGAATTGGCGCCTGTCGACGGGTAATGGGAAGGAGTCGAGCCTGATCACTTCTTCGTATAACAGCGCCAGCTTCTCATCTCGATCCATCTCACCCAGCATATTGCGCACCAGCTCGGAATTGTCATTGATTCCTATCCCCAAAATGCTGGCAAACGCCAGAAGCAGGGCGGACTCATCCCAGGTTTGACTCAGGTTGAGGCTGCCGGGAGCGGGGCAATCGATCAGCACCAGCGCTCCGACCTCGTGTCCCAGAGCTTCCAGTTGCAGCGCCATCTCAAAGGCAATATGCCCCCCAAACGAATGACCGCCTAGCAGGTATGGGCCGGTCGGTTGCACGGTCGTGATGGCCTGAACGTAGTGGTAGGCGATGTCCTCCACACTAGTGTAGGGGGCCGTTTCCCCGTCCACTCCCCGCGACTGCAAGCCGTAGAAGGGTTGGTCACGACCGAGGAGGCTCGCCAGTTTGAGAAAGTAAAACACCGTGCCCCCTACACCTGGCGCGCAATAGAACGGTCGCTTGGTGCCCTTTTGCAGGGTCACGAGATGCGTAAAGTCACGGATTGTGCTGTCGCCTCGGAGGATTTGCGCCAGAGCTTCGATGGTCGGCGCCTGCAGCAGGGTGGCCAGGGGCAGTTCCCTGCCGAACCGGTCGCGTATCAGCGCTAGCAGTCTGATGGCCAGAATGGAATGACCGCCCATGGCGAAGAAGTCGTCCTGGAGCCCAGGATTGCTGACGTCGAGTAACTCTTCCCAGGTCCGAGCAAGTTTCTGCTCCAACTCGTCTCGTGCAGGCGTAACGGCCGGCCCTTCGAGCTTTGGCGGCATGGGGAGTGCCAGCCGATCGATCTTCCCTGAAGCGGTCAGTGGCATGCGCTCGAGCACCACAAACCTGGTCGGCACCATGTACTCCGGCAGCTTCTGTCGCAAAAAGCTCTGTAAGTCTTGCGGATCAGGTTCGTCACCAGGATTCGCAACCACATACCCCACGAGGCGTTTGTCATCCCGACCATCCACGGTCATGACCGCCGCGTGCGCAACCCAGGGATGGCCAGCAAGGGCCGCTTCGATCTCACCCAACTCGATGCGATAACCACGGATTTTGACCTGATGATCTATCCGGCCCAGAAATTCGATGGTACCGTCGGGCAGGATTCGGCCTAGATCACCGGTCTTGTACAGCCTGGCCCCCGGTTGATCGGTAAACGGGTCCGGCACGAAGGCTGCCCCTGTGAGCGCAGGACGGTGTCGGTACCCCCTGGCGGCTCCCATGCCGCCGATGTGGATTTCGCCAGCCTCACCGATCGGTGAGGCTGGCCATCGCGGTTCAGGATGTATACTTGCCTGTCCCCCAACGGGCGCCCGAGCGGGATCTTAGTGATCGCCTCGGAGATCGGGACAACGTTATGCAGACAGGCGGTGACGGTTGTCTCAGTCGGCCCGTAGGCATTCAATAAGGTCACGCAGTCCTGCAGCATGGTCTGCCAGAGCTGCACGGCCTCGACCGCCAGGACGTCGCCACCGGTAATGAGCGTTTGCAGCGTCGTGGGAATCACTTCTGGGCTACGTTGCCACTCGCGCAACAGCTCCAGAGCAAACGCCGGAGGGATGTTCAGGATGTTGATCCGGCGTGCCGCTAGCATCGCGCTGAACGGCTTCGGTGCGAGGGATGCCGGATCTGCCAACACCAGGACTGCCCCCGCCGACAGCGTGGCGAAGACCTGCTCGACGGAGGCATCGAAGCTGAGCGGCGTAAACTGCAGCACGCGCTTGCCCGAGTCCAACCCCCAACGGCTCTGGACGACCTTACACTGCCCGGCGGCGGCGTGATGGGAGATCATCACCCCTTTGGGCTGGCCCGTGGACCCCGAGGTATAAATCATATACGCCAGGTTGTGCCCGTGGACACGGTGCTGACGCCCATGAGGGTTGGGCCGCTCGATACTCTGCCAGACACGATCGAGCCCGATGAGGCTCAGTGTGGGGTGGTGCGCTTGCAGGTCCTGTAGTCGGGAGCAGGCGCTGGTGCAGGTCAAGAGAATGGCCATCCCCGAATCGCCAATGATGTAGTCGATTCGCTCTGCAGCAAAGCTCGGGTCAAGAGGCACATAGGCGGCGCCGGCCTTGAGGATGCCCAGGACACTTACCAGCATGTCCAGGGAACGTGCCATGCATAGGCCGACCAGGGTCTCGGCTCCCGCCCCCTGTTGTTGCAGGTACTTGGCGAGCCGCGTGCTCCTGGCATCCAGTTCCCCATAGGTCAGACTCGTATCGTTGAAGACCACCGCGATCCGCTCCGGCGTTTGCCTGGCGTGCACTTCAAACAACTGGTGGAGGAGAGTCGCATCGACGTGTTCTCCTTCCGAGCGACGATCCTCAGAAGTATCCCGATCGATCTCAACTGCGTCAACCGGTGGTGAAACTTCTTGTCCGATGCTGGTTTCAGCGCTCGATAGCTGCAGCGCTTGTTGTTCTGTTTTGCGCTCCAGCTTATCGGCCAGGTACCTGGATAATGACCCCACCGTCGGGTATTCCAGCATCTCTCGGCCACTTACCTTGGCTCCGAAGATTTCTTCAATGCCACGGGTCATTTTCAAGACCGCGATAGAATCGGCGCCATAATCCTGGAAGTTTTTGTGTGGCTTGATCTCATCGATAGGGATGCTCAGCTCTTCAGACAGGACCGCGGTCAACACGTAGATGATCTGGTCCTGTATCGACAGTGCGCCGAATGATTCGGATGTCATGCGCGGCAGCTTACCGGTTCCCTCTCCCTCCGGGAGAGGGTCAGGGTGAGAGTGGCCCCAAACCTGTTCAGCACTTCGACTGCCCTCACCTGAGCCCTCTTCGTCTGGGGAAAGGCGACTTCTGCTGCCTCTATGCACGAGGTCAGAAGCGAGGGGACTGCCATTGGTCGAAGACACCTCAGGGACAATCCAGCAGCGCTGCCGGGCAAAGGGATAATTGGGCAGTTGCACCTTGCGAAGCGTCTTCCCGGCATGGAGGCTATCCCAGGGTATGTTGCCGCCCTGGGTCCAATGCAGTGCCAGCTTTTCCAGGTTGCGTTCCCCCAGGAACACCTGCACGATAGCTTCCCCCGCCTTACCGGCAAGCAGGCTACGAATATCCATGCCATCCCCGTCCAGATCCCCAATAAACATGGGGACGGAAACGGCCAGGACACCGGGCTTCAGGTTCGTTCCGTCGCCTGCGACCTGTAGGAATTCTTCGAGCCCCTGCACCAGCTCGTCTCGGCTGGCCACGACCATCGCCATGCGGTTCGCCATGGCTTCACGCCCCATCTGCAGCGCATAGGCCAGATCCGCCAGGGCACATGCTGGATGGTGCCGCACGAACCCGAGCATTTGCTCCGCCACCGCCCGCAGTCGGTCCATACTCTTGGCCGACAAGACCACGATCTGCAGTGCATCGGCCGTCGCGGCAGGTGCAGTTTCCCCTACCCCTGGTGCTACCCCTGTCGCGTGGCGAGAAGCGCTCGGCTGGCCATTCAGCGACCGTGACTCTATCCCTGCCCCGATAAACTCCTCGACGATCAGGTGGGCGTTGGAGCCACCGGCGCCGAAGGAGCTGACGGTGGCTCGCCGGGGACACTCCTCTACCGCCGTCGACCACGGGTCGCCGCCACTCGCTCAACAAGCGTTGCAGGTAAAACGGCGAGTCGTCAAAGCTGAGGTTGGGATTGAGCGGCTCTGCCTTGATCGAGGGCACCAGCAGGCCATGCTGCAATTGTAAGATCACCTTAGTGAGCTGCGACATGCCAGAAGCGGCCTCAGCGTGGCCGATGTTGGATTTGACCGAGCCAATCGCACAGAAGCCCTGGTCCCTGGTGAACTCGCGGAACGCCTTGGTCAGCGCCGTGATCTCAAGAGGATCGCCGAGGGCAGAGCCGTTGGCGGCAGATTCCACATAACTGATGGTATGGGGATCGATCCCAGCCTTGTGGAAATTGTCGATGATTAACTGCGCCTGAGCATTGGGGTTGGGCACGGAATAGCCGTGCGTATGCCCGCTATGGTTAATGGCACTGGACTTGATGACGGCGAGAATCGAGTCCGCATCCTGAACCGCCTGGGCCAGGGGTTTTAGTAAGACGGCGCCCACCCCCTCAGCGGGAATATAGCCGTCGCCGTCGGCGAAGCTTCGGCTGTTGGCATGGCTGCCGGCGATGTGGGCAAGACTCAGAGCCAGGTACTTTTTCGGGTGAATGGAAAGATTGACGCCCCCGGCGATAGCCAGCCGGCACTCGCCCTTGAGCAGGCTCTCACAGGCTATATGAATCGCCACCAGCGCGGAGGAACAGGCGGTATCGATGGCCATGCTCGGCCCCTGGAAGTCAAAAAAGTAGGAGACACGGTTGGCGATCGAGTAATAAGAGGACAGGGCAATCGCCGATTCCCTGATGAGGTCGGCGTCAAAGGCGTGGTATTGCTGGGACATGGCCCCTACGTATACCCCCACCCGTGATTGATAGCGCGCTCGCAAAAGCTCCCTGGTGTGGCTCGCATTTTCCAAGAGGTGCCAAGTGCATTCGAGGAAGAGACGCTCCTGGGGGTCCATGAGTTCCGCATCGCGCGGCGAGATGTTGAAGAAGAGCGGATCGAAACGGTCGACCTCTTCCAGGAAGCCGCCCCATTTGCTGTAGGCCTGACCAGACGTGTTCTTATCCGGGGAGAAATAGTGACGGTGGTCCCAGCGGTCCGAGGGGACCTCGGTGATACAGTCGCGTCCCGTGCGCAGGTTGTCCCAAAACTCATCAAGCGTGTTTGCCATAGGGTAACGGCCGGCCAGTCCGATCACGGCGATGTCTGCGGAGTTTTTTGTCAGGGGGGGCTGAGACGCGGCGAAACGCGGGCGTCCACGGTTGATGGCCGGCGCGAGGGGTGCAGCAGCGACGGGTGTGGCACCTGTAGCCGGAACGACCTCTGGTTCGAGGCCGAGCACGGCCTGGAGTTGGTCCGCGTGCGAGGCCAGGAAATAGTCGGTCAAGGTCTGAAGGTCCGGGTATTCGAAAAGGAGGGTTTTCGAGAGAGAACCAAAGGGCTTTTCCAACTGAGAGATCAATTGCATGGCCGTGACCGAATCCATGCCGTATTCTCCCAAAGACGCATCCACCTCTAGACGATGCCCTGGCACCCCAAGGACTGGAGGCAATCAGTTTCGTGAGGTAGGCAGCGGTTTTTTCCCGCAACACAGCTCCGGTCACGGCCCTGACTGAGGCAGGTAGATCCCCTTTCCCTCCACTGTAGGGGAGGGTCGGAATGGGGGAAGGAAATTGCCCCGTAACGCTGTCCGTCAGGTCTTCAGACGTGTCCAGCACGCGCAGGGAAAACCCCCGCATACGCACGCACACCGCCCCGCTCTCATCGCAAACATCGATGTCGAGTTCACGACCCTTGCTCTGTGCCGTTGTCGTATCCCCTGGTCCGGTCCCGGCATAGCGCACCCAGGCCCACATCGCAGCGCTACATTCACCTGCAATGCTGAGCTCTCGCAAGGTAAAGGGCAGGGTTGGCCTGGACGCCTCAGCGACACCTGCCGGGGCGGTGGCGGCAGCTGAGCCAAGTAGCCCCAGTGTCGCCTGGAAGGCTGCATCCATCAGGCTAGGGTGGAGCACGAAGCCGGCGTCCGTGTCGAGGAGATGGTCCGGCACGGCCAGTCTTGCCAGGACTTGTCCCGACCCCACATACAGGCGTCGCATGCCCCGATGTCCGGCGCCATAGTCGATGCCCCTGGCCGCGAAGGCCTCATAGCATTGGTGGGCATCCATGCCGCCCTGATCGCATTGGGCTTGCAGCGCGGCCAGATCCAGGCGCGGGGTGTCTGCCGCAACCCCCAAGAAAGCCCGACCCCGGCTGTGCACGACGCGTGCGGCGGCCTCGTCCAGGGTGTAGATTTCGTAGGCGATAGGGACCGACCGATTAGCCTGTTTTCCTGATTCCTCGGGAAAGAGGCCGATGTGCACCTCGACTGGCGTGTCCCCCACCATGAGCGGTCGCATCCACATCACGTCTGCCAGGAAGACCGCCGCCGGACCTTCCTGCAAAGAACCAGCAGCCCGCTGCACGGCCTCACGAGCGATTTCGAGAGAGGCCACCCCGGGCAGGACCTTCTGGCCCCGAACCACATGATCGGCCAGGAAAAACTCCCGGCCGTTGAACGTGGAGCTGAAGCGCTGCTCGCTGAGGTTCGAGGTGTTGTGATGCAGCAGGGGGTGGAGGGTTGCCGGGATCTCCGTCGGGCCGCCAGCCTCCAGGCCAGTCCTCGTGGTGACGCGATGTGCCCAATACCGTTCTTTGGCAAAGGGGTATGTGGGCAGGCTCATACGCTGGGGGCGGTCTCGATGGGGACGACTATCCGCCGCCCGATGGCGTAAGAGTGTGTCCCAATCGATGGTCAGTCCCTTGACCCAAAGGCTTAAAAGCTTGTCGTATTTGCCTTTGTCGATCCAGCTGCCAAGGGCGAGTTGGAGGTCTTCGTCCGAGGCCAACAGGCTCAGGTCGGGTGGCGTGCTGGCGGGCGATGCGCCGGCCGCGCGGCCGCGAAACAGGTCTGGCACATCGTCGCGTCCTTCCAGGAAAAGCGCCAATTGGTCAGCTAGTTCGGCTGGGGAACGCGCCATGAGGGCCAGGCGCTCTTCCATGGCCTCACGTCCCATCTGCAGCGTGTAAGCCATGTCGGCAAGATCGTGGTCGGACCATGCACGACCCTCTTCCTGAAGCACGGCTAATAAACGCCGTACGCGCTCCTTGAGCTGCTCCTCATGTTTGGCCGACAGCACAATCAGCTCCGGTCGTGTCGTACTGGCACCGTTCGCGTCCATCCGGTCGGGACGCCGCGATGGCGAAGAATCTCCCGCCCCATCTGCGATGTACTCTTCAATGATCAGATGCGCATTGGCGCCCCCGGCCCCGAAGGAGGAGATGCCCGCTATTCTTGGGAAATCCCGCATATCGCCATCGATCTCAAGCCGTGGCCGGGGCCAGGCGGCCAGTTCCTGTTGGACGACGAAGGGGGAATGTTCGAAATCGATGCCAGGGTTGAGCACGGCGGCATGCAACGAAGGCACAAGTTGGCGGTGCTGGAGCTGAAGCAGGACCTTGGTGACGCCGGCGATGCCCGCCGCACTC
Organism: uncultured Nitrospinota bacterium; assembly: GCA_963707985.1. GTDB lineage: Bacteria > Tectomicrobia > Entotheonellia > J063 > CAVPRW01 > CAVPRW01. Next base: position 13,529 of record CAVPRW010000007.1, read on the forward strand.
TCCAGGTGGCCGATATTCGATTTTACGGATCCGATGCGGCAAAACTGTGTGTCGCCAGACCGTGCCGTACCCGTGGCCTGACCGAAGGCCTGGGTAAGAGCAGCGATTTCGATCGGATCCCCCAGTGCCGTGCCCGTGCCGTGGGCTTCTACATAACTGACGGTGCGTGGATCGACTCCAGTTCGTCGAAAAGCCTCGGCGATCAGGCGTGCCTGGGCCCTAGGATTGGGCACGGTATAGCCGTTGGTTTTGCCGCCCGCATTGACCATGCTGCCCTTGACCACGCCATAGATGTGGTCATGATCCTCAAGCGCCCTTGCGAGGGGTTTTAAGAGCACAACCCCCACGCCCTCGCCGGCCACAAAGCCATCGGCCTGGTCGCCAAAGGCCTTGCACTGATCCGTTGGTGATAACATGGTCATCACCGCTAGGCCCTGGTAGTGGATCGGGTCCACGATCAAATTGACGCCACCTGCAATGGCGCAGTCGCAGGTGCCACGGTACAGGCTCTCCAGGGCCAGATGGACGGCCGTCAACGACGAGGAACAGGCGGTGTCGACGGCGATGCTGGGGCCCTGTAAATCGAAGAGATAGGAGACCCGATTGGCGATCGACCAGTACCTGGCATTGGCCCCATAGGTGCTGTTCATGACACCCACAAAGACGCCGATGCGCCTATCCGACCGCTCGGATGCTGCACCGCGTCCATTGAGTGTCGCAGGTGTGTATCCCGCATCCTCGATGGCGGCATAGGCCTCCTCGATGAATAAACGCTCCTGTGGGTCCATGTTCTGGGCTTCCGCGGGTGAAATGCGGAAGAACAGGGGATCGAACTTATCGATCTCGGATAAAAACCCACCCCACTTGGTGTAGATCGAACCGAGCTTCCCCTTTTCCGCATCGAAATAGGCCCGCCAATCCCAGCGATCGTTAGGGATTTCCGTAATGCCATGGCGGCCTGCTTTGAGATTTTCCCAAAACTGCGCCAGGTTATCCGCACCAGGGTATCGCCCCGACAGGCCGATAATCGCTACATCGAACACGTCTTGATGGGGCGAGGATGCCCACGTGGGGGTGGTCAGGCGCTGGCGAACCTCTATAGCGGCTGTCGTGCTCTGCTGCCGGTCGATTTCAACCCCCAAAGCGGGTGCAACATCAGGGGTGGTGGCCGGTGTTGCTGCTCTGGCCCCCCGGTTCAGTAGCTCTTTGAGCCTCTCCGCATGGTACGTCAGAAAATATTCCGTTAACTCCCCCAGACTCTGGTACTCGAAGAACAAGGTTTTTGGCAGCGAGCCGAAGACCTTCTCCAACTGGCTGGTCAGCTCCACCACGAGAACTGAATTGATGCCGTACTGTTCCATAGAGGCGTTGGCGTCGAGGCTCTGCAAGGGGATCTTGAGGGAGGTAGAGAGCACTTGTTTGAAGTAATGGATGGCCATGGCGCGGAAATGATCTGTTACGGTCCGCTCTGGAACGGAGGACGACACGGGTATGCTGGTTGCAGCGACGGTGCTTAGCTGACTGCCTTCTGCTTGGAAGCGTTCACGCAAGATGTCCCCCAACGTATCGACCAGATACCTGGCAACGCCTTGGAGGGTGGGATAGTCACGCAGCAAGTCAGGGGTCAAGGCAAGACCGTAGTCCTCACTAATGTGCCGGAACAATTCGGCTAGCTTGACCTGATCAAAGCCGTACTCGTGTAGCTTCACATCGCCATCGATATCAACTGCGTCCACCTTGATCACACGGGATGCTGACTGGGTTAACGTCGCGAGAACAGTTGCCAGCAGATCGCTGTCCGCGGTAGCGCTGAACTTCGTCGGCATCTCACGCACCGGATCCGTACTGTCGCTCAGAGCCTTGTTGATATTGCGCCTTCCAGCTTTTGAACTGTTGCGCCGCTTCTTCCGGGCTGATCTCCCGTGCTTTGACACGCGCATACAAGGCTTGTAATTGCGGATCCATCGCCCGCTCTCCCGACTGGCTCTATCCGGATATCGATACTGATGGCGAATACATGGGGATTCGCTCGTATCCTGCACGCTGAACGACAAGAACGCGATGTTTTGCACTCGACTGCAGTGACGCTGTCGCTGGGCATCCCCCGGTTTGGACTGGGCCGCTTTCATATTCGTGGCATGGCCAGAGTCGATGCTCATGACTACGCCATAGAACTGCTCCGGCAAAAAACCACCTGGCGGCCATTCATAAAGCTACGCCTCCAGAGAGCTGCCAATCCTCATGGGCCAGGCCTGCGAGCGGATTATCGAACAAGATGGTAAAACGCTGCTCCAATCCCTTGAATGTCGTGTGCGGTCTACGCCCTGCCCCCACTGCGCCGGGTGGAGGGGTAAATTTCCTGCAGGCCCTCGTCCGCCCGTCGGACAGGTGGAAGCCGTCGGTGCGCTTGCCTTCCATCAGCGACGTGCCGTACTGTTGGAGGTAGTCACGGGGCTTCTGGCGGCGTCGTTGTTCGGCGTGTTGCGCTCGCTCCTACTTGCTCTGCCGCAGTCGCTTGTGGTATCCGCTGGCATGGGGCATGGCTGACTCCTCCATCCTCTTGTTTGAGTGCGATTCTCCTGTGGAGGAAACCATGGCTAGGTTTGTACATGATTTCAAGTGCTTTCATGATCTCTAGGCCACTCTGCCGCATCTATGGCTGTCTGCGAGAAGCCACGGAAAAGTCAGAGCCCATCGAGCATGCTCGTCGAACGGATCCGGACGACGAATGCCTAGCCTCCTTCACCCACGATCCGGGCGCAGCCCGTACGTCACCAGCCCAGCCGTCAGCAACACACCTGCCGCCGTGATCCAGGAAGGCAGTTCATAGCCATACCGTCCGACCAGCATGCCGATGAGCCATGGAGCCAACACGACCGCCCCATCGACCAGAAAGCGATACACCCCCATAGTGTGGCGTAACCGCTCCCCACGCGCCAACTGCGCCAGTGCCGCCGAGGGCATGCCCCAGGCCGCAAAGCTGGTATGAATGCCGATCGACACCAGGAGCAACCCTCCTAAGCTTCGCGCCTGGGGGAAGCAGGTCAGGACGAGCGTCATCAGCAACATCGCTGGTCCCAGCACAACGCGGTAATCGAGCCGATCCGCCAACCATCCTACCGGCAGTAGAAGCGCTAGGTCGACCAAGAGCCCCGCTGTGAGGATCATGCCCAGCGTTGACGTTGACACTCCAACCACTTCGCCCCCGTAAAGCGGAATAGCGGTCGAGAGAAAGCCAGACCAGGTAAAAGACAAAATGAACGCCGCGAGATAGGCGATCAAAATGGCCCTCATGTGTGATGGGCGGGTTCCCGCCTTGTCTGCGTGCGGTGGAGGCGTCGGGGTGGGGTCATCGTCGGACGCCGACTTCCGCGTGAGGGCGCGTATGTCCTCCTCCAATGCTTGTCGAGTGAAAATCACCCAGGCGAACGCACCCACGACGAATACCGCTCCCAGGGCAAATGCAGCGCGCCAGTGAATTAGCGAGGCCATTAGCCCGGACAATGTCGGACTGACGGCGCTGCCGCCGATCGCCGAGAATTCCAAGAGGTTATTGGCGCGTCCCTGGGCGGTCAATGGGGTCGATTCAATGATGACAGTGAGCCCCGCCAACGTCGTAATGCTGATGCCAAGCCCGGATAGTACACGGGCGCTGACTAACCAGTAGAAACTAGGCGCCAAGGCGCAGAGAAGCGATCCGAGACCGCTCATCATGATCCCCAGCAAGAGCAATCTGAACACCGGGATACTACCGAGTAGATAGGCGGCCATGATGTCCATGGCCACACGGCTTAGGCCAAACATAGAGATGAGCAATCCGAGTTCGCCGTAGCCGACGTGGAACGTCTCCCGTAGCAGGGGGAGAAGCGGGCTCAGGACCCCGCCTTGAGCGAAGGCGAGCAAGAAACGCATGGGGCAGATCGTCCATGCGGCCGGATAGGCGGCCAGTGGGTGTGACCTCACTCCTCGCTCCCCGCTTCCGGTATCACGCTCGAAGAGTTTGGAGAGGGCGTCCCCATTTCTCCTCCGGCGGCGGGTCGATCGAAGGTGACGATGTGCGTCTCACGAGGCTTGGCAGGAATCGGCTGGACGATGCGCCTGAGCTCAAGTTGAATCAACTCGAGAGTGTTTGGTAATGGAATACATTCGAGGACGATACGGACACCAGGGTCATCGCGATGGGCATCAAAGTGAATATCATAGACAATCCCCAGATTCCGCAAAATTGGGATGATTTGACTCTCGATCTCCCGCACACGATGTGGGGGCAGGCGTTCGCAGTCCGTCAGGAAGTGAGTATGCAGCCAGGTGTATCGGCGATCTAAGATGTTCATAGTGGTTCATCAAGTCCATCAGGGGGCAGGGACAAGCCAGTATTGGCAAGCCGGCTCAGCACCTCTCGTTCAGTCCGTCATAATCAGCAGAATTAGCCACACGCTCGTCAGCTCTACCTCGCGCCCTCGTCCTCTCCTATTAAGCTAGGGAGGAAAAGATGAGTGCCATGAACGATCGTTACCAACTCACGTAAGGAGCTAATTATTGGACAATCGGCCTGTTGTGAGCCACGCCGACGTAACCAGACGGCATACATGCCCGCCTGTTGTGCCCCAACGACATCCTGCTGATAACTATCACCGACATGCAGGACTTCGCTCGCCGGGACGCCAGCTTGCTCGATCGCCGATTCAAAGATGCGCCGGTGGGGTTTCTCCCACCCTACAACAGCTGACAGGATCACATGGTTAAAATAGGGCATGAGCCTGAGCTTTTCCAGTAAGGGTCCCAGACGGATGTCCCAGTTGGAGAGCACCCCCATGATCAGGCCTTGTGCTCTTAGGGCCTGTAATACCTCGAAGACCTCTGGATACACGCGCCAGACATCAGGCTCTGCAAACAATCGATAGAGCTCATCAAAAAAAATATCGAAAGGGTGTGGCATACCCAGGGGGCGGAACGTCTCGGCCACCAGCGCATGCCACCAGCGGCGACCATCCGCTTCGCCGATGCCGTAACGCACCGGATCGTCCACCGCCTTGACTTGCAATGCCTCCCAACTACGACGAAATTGCGTCTGTACGTCGGCAGCACTAGCGTTAACCCCGTACTTTCGGGCTGTGCGGGCATACAGTTCGCCGACGGGGGGGTCGGGATAGAGCAGCGTATTCGCCGCATCGAAAAAGACTGCACTGAATCGTTTTGTCACACCGTCATCCTCTGGATTGCAGAGCCAGGAGAGCTTCTACACCATGGCGCAGCGAACTTATGATCTGGTCTATCCTGCGGTAGAGCCTTGCCTCTAGACAACGCATGGAGCTACCGGCAGAGTGTATCACAATCATGGCGCCTAGGACAATGAGCGGCGTATTCGCGAGGGCTCGGCAGCATTTGATCGCCTTGGCAAATGCTGATCTCTCAGCCGTAAACGGATCCTACGGGACCTGCTTCGGGAGGCGGAGGGGATTGTTCCTCAGATTGGCACGATGTGCCCCATCGAGAAATGGGGTGAGAGGATGTTGACTCGATGCTGAAGGGGACAGTGCGCCTCGGCCCACCATCCCCCCTTGAGATACGCTAGAAGATCTCTCTTGAGTAATAATCACCTTCACTTAAGATAGAAGACCCTTGAAGAAAGAGAAGCATGCTTGTGGAATTGCCACAATCTTCAGAGCGATGCGCTTCAGAGCCAGCAGGAGCGAACGGAGGCTGATATGGGAGAGCTCATCGCGTCGCGTACTCTTCGGATCGATACAATACCTATCGTCCCCCACTGCTAAACCCATTATCCCCGGTTTCACGGTAAGACGGACCGGAAAGCGAGGAATATCGCCGTCGAGTTGCTGGAGGAAGAGGGGTCGAACCGGTCGAGGTCCCACGAAATTCATTTCGCCTTTGAGTACGTTGACAAGTTGTGGCAGTTGGTCGAGTTTCGTACGCTTCAACAACCTGCCGATCCGGGTGTAATTGGCATCACGGTCAGTCAGCAGCGACGCGCCGATCTTCTCCGTCAGCGTCAGCACGTAGGGTACAGAATTCATAAATCGTAAAAATGCGTCCATCTTTGCCGACACGCAGCCCTCGGTATAGTATCGGCCCCCAGCTCGTTAACTTGATCATCAGGCCGATGACCAGGAACAGTGGTGCCAGCAGCAGTAGGCTCACAGCGGCGCAGCCATACTGCATGATGTCAGACACAGGGCTCGCCCTCACGGAGGTGGGCGCCGAGTACCCGCCGAGGCTGGAGAACTGCGCCATCAGGAGCGTGTTGTTCACTGCATCCGTCATGTGCATGTTGTACCTCGTCCGCAAAAGCTGTGTCATCCGCCGAGCTCAGCCGCTGGCCAGCACTCGGGGGCGAAGTTGTCTGCTGATTCGTCCGACCCCGATGGTCCTAACTCTTGCGTAACCTACGCAGCGGAGACCGCAGGGGTGGTCTGCTTCAATTGTTGTTGATGGGCCTTGAGCGTCCGGTTGGTACGGACCAATGCCTTATGAAGGTGCCACAGGCTAGAAGTCGCCTCTTCCAGGACATGCACCTGGGCTGCCACCTTATCCTCATAGGCCAGGGCGTCCTGCGCCTCGAGTTGCTTCCACACTTTTAGGAGACGGGTCACAACGATGTGTCCCCATTCTAACGCCAACCGGTCATGCGCTACTTCCGCTTGGACGGCTACTGCCTCCGTCAAGTCCGCTACGGTTTGGCCAACGTTTAACTGCTCCATACCCTGCTCTCCCATTAGCTTATGATGTGAACATTTCGACCAGCGCCTCTCGCATCATTTTCTCGGCAATTTGCGCGGAACTGACACAGTAGTCACCATTCTCTACCGCGTGCCTTAGGTGTGCTATCTTATCCGCGCGGGCATGTGGGCTGGGCGCGAACACTTGCTCACTAGGCCGACATTCCTGGTCGATTCGTGCACGCTGCGCGTCTACCTTCGCCTGGGATGGGCTCACCGGTAGGTATAGCTCAGCTTGCCAACGGCGTCGTCGCTGTCGATTGAAGGCGCGTAGCACAGGGAAAATCCTGATACATCATTGGACATATTCCTCATAAGGCTGTATATAGCCAGTTGACAGCCAGGCAGCAGGGGAGCCCTACCCCACATTGTTGAAACGTCTGTGACCACGCTCAGGCCTATCCCAGGAGCAGTGCACTGATGACAGGCAATAGCGTTTTGCCACGGAAGAGAGGGCAAGATGTATGCCGCATGTGGAAACCATGGATGCAAGCTTCTGGCTACCAGCGTAAGTGATGAATTTCTTAAGGACGTTACTTAATGTCATAATGTGACAGATAGAAGGGATAAAACATCAAGGAGTTTCCAAAGTGAGACGCTATGTGGAATAATGCACAAATAAGTCTATGAATACAATCACTTAAGAGACTTCTCAGGAATGAGACAGCGATCGCGGTAGTGAGATGGCCATGACGCTGCCCCATCGTGCTGTCATGAGGCGACTACTTAGTCGAGGTCAGACAGACCTCCTCAGGTCGGATAAATACTGCTCCACAGGAGGTCGATGTTGAGAATGACGGGAGGGAGAACTATGCGAACCTCGATTTTGGCGTTTCTGGCAGCTCTGCTGCTGACACACATGCTTGGTCTGGTTGACGCCGACCAACTTCAGCCACTGATCGATGACGTCAAGTCAGCGGAGACAGCGACCGCGCTCAAGGCGATCAAAGGACTAGAGGACAGCCGTGACATCCGTGCGCTGCCACCCCTACTTGCGGCCTTACGTGATGAGCGCGGCGTGGTGCGGCAGTACGCGGTTGAGGCCCTGCAACACCTGGTCCGAACCCTCGACACCGTATACTATGTCGCCAAACGCTGGCTGCAATCGCTCATCGATCAGCTCCGGTCCGACCCGTCAGACAGTGTAGTCACCACCGTCCGACGACCTCTTGACCGGCTCGACAAAAAAGCATAGCCTGGCATGCACACCCACGTAGGGCAGTCAGCCGAGTGCTGGTGAACGACTCTTGCGTGCTCACAACTGGAGGAGGGACCATGAAATTCGGACTGTTCATGATGCCGTCCCACCCGCCGGAACGGGGATTGTATGAATCCCACCAGTGGGATCTGGATTACCTGAGCCTAGTCGACGAGTTAGGCTTTGAGGAAGCCTGGATCGGCGAACATTTCACCTCTCCATGGGAACCGATCCCCGCACCCGACATCATGATCGCCCAAGCCCTCATGCGCACCAAGCGCATCAAGCTCGGCACGGGAGCACACTTGCTGCCATTTCACCATCCGGCGGAATTGGCCCATCGTGTCGCCTATCTGGACCATTTGGCACAGGGGCGGTTTCTGTTCGGGGTCGGCTCCAGCGGCTTGCCGAGTGACTGGGCGCTATTCAATGTCGATGGCAATGCCGGACAACATCGCGACATGACGCGCGAGGCACTGGACATCATCCTGAAGCTGTGGGAGAGCGAGCAACCGTTTCGCTATGAGGGAAAATTCTGGACGGTCAACTATCCGGACGCCATGTTTGCCGGTCTCAGGGTCCACATCAAACCGTTCCAGAAACCCCATCCCCCCATCGGCATCGCCGCTGCCAGCCCGCGCTCACCCACGCTGGTGGTTGCAGGTGAACGCGGGTTCATTCCGATGAGTTTGGGACTGAATGCAGCCTATATCGCCAGCCATTGGGACTCGGTCGAAGAGGGGGCGCAGAAGACCGGCAAGCAGCCCTCGCGGCGCGATTGGCGCGTCGTGCGGGACATCTATGTGGCGGAAACCGACGCCCAGGCCCAAGATGAAGCCCTCAATGGCATGCTTGGCCGGTTCTGGGGCGAGTATTTTCTGCCGCTGTTTGGAGGCTTTCAGTTACACTCGGTGTTCAAGCACGACCCCAGCATCCCCGACAGCGAGGTGACGCCAGCCTATCTCATGGAACACCTGTGGTTGGTCGGCTCCCCCACCACAGTCGCCCAGAAAATTGAGCAGCTGTACGAGGTCTCAGGGGGGTTCGGCACGCTCCTCATGGTGGTCTATGATCACTGCCAGCAGCAAGCGGGCTGGGAACGCTCCACACGTCTCTTAGTCACGGAAGTCTTGCCGAAAGTGGCGGGTTTAATCCCCGCGTAACAGCCTCGGCAGCTCGCGCTATCGCGCAAACTTGAACAGGGAAAGAGCGGTCTTGCCGAAGATCCACTCTTTGTCTTCCTCACTACGGAACGCCATGTGTTCCATCGTCCAGTGCAGCGCGTTGCGGTAGCCCTCACGTCCGGCGACCGGTGGGAAATCGCTGCCCCACATGATGTGCGAGGCCCCGAAGGCGTCATACGTCATGGCCATGAAGGGTGGAATATTCGGGAAGCGCATGAGGACGGGGAATGGCATCGGGCGATGGCAAATTTCCCCCAGGCCATGCACCTTGATGGCCTAGGGATGTACATAGTTGGCTCTGGGACTGACTGCACGACGTCTTCGCAGCGATCTACGCCATCAGCGATCCTGATGATGGTACCCGATACTTCTCTTCAAGTCCATCCTGCCACCACCCCTAGCACCGGCTCTCCCCCGGCCCCAGCGGAGCAGTGCGCGTTTGACTTCTTATCTGAGGCATGGCATAAGGGAATGGATCGACGCGCCGCGGTGTGGCGCCAAGCCACCGAGGTATAAAGCTGGACGGGAGGTCATGATGAAAATCGCTGATGTTCGCACAATTCCGCTCTCCTATCGCTGTGAAAAGCCCTACATGAGTGCAGCGGGGGCGCAGGCCGCCCGTAGCAGCCTGCTGGTGGAGGTTGAGGCCGATAACGGCCTTATCGGCATCGGCGAGGCTGGGTCTGCCGGTGGTCCGCTGGCCAGCACTCAGGTGGTCGTCGAGCAGGAGCTCAAGCCCCTGCTCCTGGGAGAGGACCCTCTCCTCATCGAGCGTCTTTGGCAAAAAATGTTCCAGCGTACTCGCCAACACGGGCGTCGTGGCATCATCATGCACGCCATCAGCGGCCTCGACATCGCGCTTTGGGACCTCGCCGGGAAAGTGGCTAAACTGCCGGTATACCGTATGCTAGGCGCCTATCGCGACAGCGTCGAAGCCTACGCCAGCGGCGGATTTTATCAGGAGGGCAAAGGGGTCTCGGCTATCGCCGAAGAAGCGGCCAGCTATGTTGCCCAGGGCTATCGCGCCATGAAGATGAAGGTGGGACGGAACCCTTCAACGCAAACGAATCTGCGCGAAATGCTGGCGCAGAACGAACTCTGCGTGGTCAGCCTGGAGGAAGATCTGGCACGTGTGGAGGCCGTGCGCAAGGCATTAGGCCGCGACGCCAAGCTGATGATCGATATCAACTGTGCCTGGAGCCCAGCGCTGGCGACCCAAATGGGCAAGGCTCTGGAGCCGTATGCCCTCTATTGGATTGAGGAACCGGTGGCCACCGATGATATCAGAGGCAGCGCTGAGGTGGCACGCGCATTGGGCACCGCCATTGCTGGCTATGAGACCGAGGTCGGACTTTATGGCTTCCGCGAGCTCATTACCCAGCGCGCCGTCGATATCATCCAGCCCGATATTGCTTGGGCTGGCGGCTTCACCGAGTGCCGTCGGATCGCCGCCTTGGCCCACGCCTATAATATGATGCTGGCACCGCATGCCTTCTCCTCAGCCATTACCCTGGTCGCTGCCATGCATCTGCTGGCCTCGATCCCCAACGGCCTCATCCTGGAGTTCGATCAAAACCCCAATGCCCTGCGACAGGAGCTGCTCAAAGAGCCCATCACCACGGATGGCCAGGGGTGGGTCAAACTGCCCGATCGACCCGGGCTAGGAGTCGAGCTCGATCCCGCCACCGTGGAGAAGTATCGCCTGCGCTGAGGACCGTCGTGCTGAGTGATCAGTGCTGAGGACTGAGGATGTTCTCATGCATGACTCGGTGCTCATGACCCGGCTTCGGAGACCTACCCCAGGAGAGCGATGATGCAACCGATCTATTTCGACTATAACGCTACCACGCCAGTGGATCACGCCGTGGCCGAGGCGATGCAACCTTATATCAGCCTGCACTACGGCAATCCATCGAGCGCCCACGTGTATGGCCGGGCTACCAGGGACGCAGTGGATCGGGCTCGCCGGCAAGTGGCCGATCTGTTAGGTTGCACCGCAGAGGAAATCATTTTCACCGGAGGCGGGAGCGAATCCAACAACACCGTCCTCAAGGGCGTGGCGTACACCTACCGCCACCGCGGGAATCACCTCATCACCTCCGCCGTCGAGCACCCGGCGATTATCAATCCCTGCCGTTTTCTCGAACAGCAAGGTGTGCGAGTGACGTATGTCCCGGTAGATCGCACCGGCATGGTCGATCCCGCCGATGTCCGCCGAGCCATCACGCCACAGACCATTCTCATCAGCATTATGCACGCCAATAACGAGGTCGGGACTCTGCAGCCCATCACGGAGATCAGCCGCATTGCGCGGGAGCACGGGGTGTTGATGCACACCGACGCGGCGCAATCGGTTGGGAAGATTCCGACCCTGGTAGACGAGTTGGGGGTCGATTTTCTCTCGATCGCTGGCCATAAGGTCTATGCACCCAAGGGGATCGGAGCATTGTATATCCGCTCTGACGTGACTCTGGAACCCCTCATCCATGGCGCAGGACATGAGTTTGGCCGTCGTGCCGGTACCGAAAATGTTATCTTCGATGTCGCCCTCGGCAAGGCCTGCGAGGTGGCCCAAGCCGACCTTCCCCGGTACCAGCGTGAGATTCGTCAGCTACGCGATCTCTTACAGGCAGAGCTGTTCAAACGCTGCGGCGATCGAGTGGTGGTGAACGGCCATCTTGAGCAGCGGCTTCCCAACACTCTACATGTCAACTTCCGCGGGGTGATCGGTGCGGAATTGTTAGAAAAACTCCCCGAGCTGGCCGCCTCAACCGGGTCAGCCTGCCATGCCGGCGAGGTCACCTTGTCGTCGGTGCTCGAGGCCATGCAGGTCCCGCCGGAATTGGGTATGGGCGCGGTACGCTTCAGCCTGGGGCGATACACCACACGGGAGGAGATTGAGCGAGCCGTGGAGTTGATCGAGCACGCCTATTGAGCCATCAATGCGCTACCGGCCCCATCGGCCTCCCCTGTCGAGGCAGATCAGCCTAGAGTCATGGGATGTGTCAATGATCTACAAAGACGCTAGGTCTTTCGCCTCCAACACCTGTCGCAGGCTCATTTCGATGTCTGCGACACTGAACGGTTTTCTTACGAGAGGACACCCCACCCGATCGAGGAACGCAGCCATCTCATTGCTGAGCAGTTTACCGGAGATGAAGATCACCCGCTGTGCCAACTCTGGCCGCAGCTCTCGGAGCTCTTGATAGAAATACAAGCCATCCATGCCCGGCAGGTGCATGTCGGTGATAACCATGTCATAGCTGCGATCGGTGATTTTCTGCAATGCCTCTTGAGCTGAGGAGACGCCATCCGCATCATGTCCGAGATGGTGTAGGACCTCATACAAGAGAACGAGGTTTTCCTCGTCAGCATCCACCACCAGCACGCATTGACGCCCAACCATTTCCAACTCGCCCGAAAGCAGCCTCGCTGTCGAAGGCATAGCCTTATGGATCGGGAAATCGACGATATAGGTAACTTCCTCTCCTGGAATGCTATGCACCGCCACCTTCCCTCCCTGCTTTTTGATCATCCCATAGGCGAGGCTGAGGCCGAGTCTGCCAGCACTCTCCCTGAGGCTCAAGAATGGGTCGCAAAGCCCTCCGTAATGACCTCTTCCGACCCCAAGTTCACCCACTTGAAAGACCACTTCGATGACGCCATCTCCCCACTTGGTCTCTACCGTGAGGCGGCCTTCGCCGCCATTGCTGGTAATGGTCCGGCAGCCATTGAGGGCAATGTGGGTGAAGGCCTGCATCAGCTGGTGAGGATCCGCCATAATCGAGGGGAGGCTAGCATCGAGTCGGCGCTCGACGACGATGCGGCGAAGATCAGCCTGATGGGGCAATCCCACAAGCATATCTTCACACACCGCGCTCAAACGCGTCTGCATTTTCTTGGATGCTGCATCCCAGGGAAAGTTGACAAGGGTTCGGACGATCTCATGGCAGCGAAACGCCACTTCGCCGATCTGCTCTAGTGGTGGTTTCATATCGCCCTCAGCTGGCGCAATTTTGGCCAACACCTGCGCGAAACCCATGATCATCGCCAGAGAATCACCGAGATCAGGGGTAACGCTCGCCGTCACCTCCCCCAGGACACAGAATCGTTCCATCTGGACTAACCGTTCTTGTATGGCCTTAAGCTCCTTATTGGATTGTTCCAGGTTGATATTCGCCTCGGCGAGGTTGTGCATACACTCGTTCACTTGACGTTCCAACTCAGCCATATAGTGGTGGAAAGCTTTCTGCATGCGCGTCCTCTCCAGTGCCCGTTTGATGACGGTCTGCATGAGGTCGACATCGAAGGGCTTGGCGAGGTAGTCGTAGGCCCCGCGGCGTAGGGCCTCGATCGCTGACTCAGTAGAGACATAGGCGGTCATGGCTACCACGACCACGTCCGGGATATGGTCATGCAGGTATTCCATAACCTGGAAGCCATCGACATCAGGCATGACCACATCGGTAATCACCAGATCAAAGGGCTCTTCCTGGAGCTTGCTAATCCCTTGGGCTCCGTCCTCGGCACTGACCACACGGTACCCTTCGCCCTGCAACAAGACTCCCAGGTTGTGGCGCAAATTTGCTTCATCCTCAATGAGCAGAATCGAGGGTTGTTGAGGCATCGTTCGTCCTCCGCTCGACCACCTGCACAACAGGCAGACACACCCGAAATATGCTCCCTTTGCCCACTTCACTGTTCACTTCAATGCGTCCACTGGCCGCGGTGATGATACCATACGAAACAGACAACCCCAGGCCTACCCCCCTCCCGTGTCGCTTCGTGGTGAAAAAGGGATCGAAGATATGCTCGAGATGCTCTGTCGCGATTCCATACCCAGTGTCGGCAATGCGCAATTCGACGAATCGTCCTTGTTGCAACGTGCGAATGATCAGTTTGCCGCCCTGGGGCATCGCATCTTCGGCGTTGCGCACTAGATTGAGAACCACCTGCTTCGACTGATCAGAGGAGATGAGAACCAGCGGCAACTCCGGTTCGAGGATAATATTGAGAGCGATCTTTTTTTCGCGGCAATCGTGTTCCAGCACTGGTTCGAGACTCTGGATGATGGCATTGAGCTGGACCCATTCCTGAACCGGTGTAGCAGGACGGGAAAATTCCAGGAGCTCTTGAATAATACGAGTGATGCGGCTGATCTCGTCTTCGATCATCTGTAGACTGCCGGTGGTCGGGTTGTCTGGCGGGCGTTGATTTCTGATGATACGCACGGCGGTCTTAATGATGGCCAAGGGATTATTGACTTCATGAGCCACCCGTGCCGCGACTTTGCCGATGGCCGCCATACGTTCGCTCTGAATGAGTTGCTGTTGCGCTTCTCGCAGTTGGCGATTGGACTCCTCAAGCTGCCGTTTCTCCTTGGCCTCGCTTTCCAAGTGGCGCAGCAGCGCGATGCGCATGTGCTCAAAGGCGCGTGCGAGATAGCCGATCTCATCATGGGCATCGACTTGTACCGGACGATCATACGAGCCTTTCGCCAGTTCCTGGGCCGCAGCCACCAGATACCCAACTGGCCGCGAAATCCGCGTGGCGAGGAGGATGGCCAGTAAGGTGCCACAGGCGATCGCCCCCAGGCTTAGCCAGAGAAGATCCCGCCTCGTTTCATGAATCACTCTATAGGCACGCTTCAAGGAAAACCCGAGACGGATCGTGCCCCATTTCTTCGCACTGCCATGGACAATTACCGGAATAGCCACATCGTAGCCCGGCTCTTTGGTCTCTGGGATGATGATTTCCTGCACGAGGGGTGTGATGGCCTGGAGGGCTCGTCGGCTGGTCGGATCGTTCAGTGTCGTCCCCTGTAGATCATCCCGCCCGCTGTATGCGGCGACGACTCCATCATGCAGGTGGGCCACGGTGTATACGACATCCGCATCATGGGCTGTCAGCTGTTCCGCGGCCTGTTCCAATCTTGGCGAAGTTATAGCCGATGAAGTAGCGCTCACTGAGCGTCGCCAAGCTCTGCCCCAAGGAGAGAGCCCGCAACCTCGTGTGCTCCATGATGGCCTCGCGCTGGTTCCGATCCATGACGATGGCAACAGTGCTCATGAGGCTGATCTGTAGAGAGACGATGACGATGATGAATTTAGCTCGAAGACTGCCGCGACTGATCTGGAAGACGCGCCAAGGCTGTGTGAGCAGAGAGAGGACACGACCGCTCGGGTGGCTTTCGGTAAGAGCCCGAGGGATTTCCGCTGGAGGAGGCTTAGCGACTCGGCTGGTCATCGGGTCGAGGCCCCCATTGAGCCCTCTGTGACGGTTTTTCTTGAACCAGATCTTCTTCAGCGGGATCGCCCGGATGCCCCAGGAGGCTGATCTCTACCCCCTGCACGTAGGGCTGATATAGGTATTCAAAGACATGAGTAGTTCTGGGCAATCCATGGGGCATCGTCCATGACGATGCGCTCCACCTCACGGTATAGCGCGATCCGCTGCGCATCATCGACTTCCCTCCTGGCCTGCTCCAGCAACTGATCCACCAGGGGATTGCGGTAGAACGTGTAATTGGTCGGACTCGCGGAGTGGAGCATCGGAGCGAGAAAGTTATCCGGGTCGGGGATATCCGCAAACCGTACCAGGCGGAACATGGGGAGTTTCCCCTGCTCCATCATCGCTTTGTAGGCTGGCCAGTCGGGAGCGAAGTGAATTTCCACCTGCACCCCCAAATCGGCCAGATACTTTGATAGGCGGCCAGCTCTGCCTTGGTGGTTTCAGCCTGGTGGATCGACCAGAGCTGCACCACCGGGAACCCGGCCCCGTCCGGATACCCCGCTTCGGCCAGGAGCCGCTTGGCCTTGTCGGGATTATAGTAGTACCCCTGGAGGTCGGGATCATACCCAGGCATCCCCGGGGGCAGGACCCCGGTGGCTGTGAGACTGCCCCATTTTGGTGATCTCCCGGACAATCGCCTCTTTGTTCACGGCATAGTTGAACGCCTGGCGCACGCGCCTATCGTCAAAGGGTTTGAGCTGCGTGTTAAACCCGATGTAGAGGAGGCTGAGCGTCGGTTTGCGGAATCGCTGATACTGCCGGTACTGCGGATCGGTGCGGACCTCCTCCGTTTTTCCGCTGGGGATAATGGTCTCTTCCAGGTTTCCCTTGCAGGAACTCGGCAAACGTCTCCTCCAACTTGCCGCCCACGACAATCTTGAACACGACGGCGTCCAGAAACGGGCCGGCCCTCGTAGTAGTGGTCGTTGGCCTCCAGCACGATCTCCTGGTTCGGCTCCCACCGCACAAATTTGAACGGTCCGGTGCCCACCGGAGCACGTCCGAAGCGACTCTCCTAGCCTTTCCACCTCTTCCTGTGGGACCACTGCAGCATGTGGTCAGCCCAAGGACGGTCAAGAGAGAGGCCAATGGCTCTTCCAGAACCATCTGGAAGGTATAGCGATCGACCGCTTTCAGCCCCTTGACACTTGGCGTTTTCCCCTGCATGAACTCCTTGGCCCCTTGAATATGGTCGGAAGAGATTCGGTCACAGGCCCAGGGCTTTTGAGACGTCGAGGAGACGGGTGAAGGAGTAGACAAAATCCTGTGCCGTCACCTCTCGACCATGATGAAACTTGACCCCTCGGCGCAAGGTAAAGGTCCAGGTGCGTCCATCCCGAGAAGCTTCCCAAAACTCGGCAATGGCGGGAATGGCACTTGAGGTGGGCATCAAACTGGACCAATCCGTCGAAGATCTGGCGGACGACGGTGCCGCCATAGATATCAGTCACAAAGGCAGGGTCCAGCGTGGGGGGAGTGTCAGCCCAGCATGCGGCGGAACGTCCCCCCGAACTTGACCCCAGGCATTTCCAGCTCTGGCCTCCCCAGCGGTTCCGCCGATCCAAAAGCGCCGTGTATGAGTAGATAGCAGCAGACCCAGAGGGAGACCAGAAGGATCGAGCGAGCCAGTTTCGACATCTGCCTTTCCTCCGCTGCTCCTCAATGGATTATCATCTATGGGAGCAAGTCTTCTATCATTTTCCCGACATCGATTCGTCCCGCTCCCTGCTGATCCGCCGGATATGGTAGACCTGTTGAAGGATCAGTGAGTTTCACGGCAGTTTTCTTCAGAAGATCCTGCACCTGCGCGAAGGGATACCCCGGTTGGAACTGTAAGACCAGTGCGACGGCCCCAGTGACATGGGCGGCCGCATGACTGGTCCCGTGTCCCTGTCCATAGATGAGGATGCCTGTGTTGGTGAGTGCGGCAATATTGGTGGAGAGGATCTGGCCATCATCCGTTTCGCCGTCCTCCTGCAGTCCGCCGGGGGCCACCACCTCTAGCGCCGGTCCTGGCAGGCTATAGGCGGGGATCTGGTCATGGATGTCGCTAGCTCCCACGGCCAGGACCCCTTGGTAGGCCGCAGGGTATGTTACGTCGGTCAGCGGGGCCGGGCAGGTTACGGCCGGCCCTCCCCCCAGACAGTCCCCGTCTCCACCGCCATCCTCCGTTATGGGGGCTGCGGCGCAGCGGTTGCCGGCAGAGGCTACCATGATCACGCCGCTGTCCTTAAGAGATTTGATGGCTTGTCGTAGGGGGTTACTATCCTTCGCGAAACCGAAGCTCATGTTGACCAGCCTGATCTGATCGGTCACAGGCTTGTTCTGATTATGATCATAGACCCATCGCAGGCCGTTGATGACGTCTGAGACATAGCCATGTCCGGTCGAGTCGAGCACTTTCACCGCCGCTAATGTGGCCTTCGGAGCCACACCCACAATCCCCGGCAAGACCGGCAAGAGGCTATTCAAGTTCGCCGCGATAATCCCCGCCATGTGCGTCCCATGGCCGTGGTTGTCTCGATAATCCCAGGAGGGCTGTCCGGCAAGCGCGTTGTATCCCATGGCAACTCTCGGGGTAAGCGGGTCAAACTCGAGATGGAGCGGATCAATCCCCGTATCCAGGACGGCCACCGTCACCCCTGATCCCTGCCACTCGGGATGGACCGCTGGGACGTTGATCTGTCTCTGTCCCCAGGAGTAGCTCTCTGGGATGGATGGCGGCGCCGGGGAGGGACAGATGGGGTCGACCAAGGTCAACAGGTCATCGACGACCTCCAGCACGTATAGATTGCTTAAAAGGTCGGTTAAAGCCCCAACAAGACTATCAGTGGGAAGCTCGACGGCCAATGCGTTGATGAATGAGAGCTGATGCAGCACAACACCCCTACTCACGGTTACCGCGTCGATTGCTTTCCTCATGCCGTCCTCTGTCTTTAGGTTAATGCAGCTGCCCAGCAAGCACTGTAGACTGCTCGTAAGGGGGCGAAACCTGACGATCTTCCTTGGATTATTCGCATTTATGCCGAAGGCGCGGCCCCATAGCAAAGTGACCAGTAGAGTGATTGCCACTAGGACGCACGCAACCATTCTGACTCGACTTATGTGTGTCATAGCGCTCACCTCCCTTTGCACTGATTGTCGTGAGCTGGACATGAATCGACTCAGACGCTCTGCCCAGGAGACACTAAGACCATCCAAGAAACCTCCCTCCTCTACTAGTGGCGCGATCTCCTCGGCCTGCCTTTCATTGCTCGGGTCCCCACGGGTCTGCGGATGTAAAATTCCTTCAGATGAATGGTCACCACCGATCTCGATCTTTTTATGTATAACAACCATAGAATGGAATTTAATATGTCATAAATCCTGAAAAACATAAAAATCATAATGATTCTCTATGCATGTAGATCTATCACTGCCAAAGTACTTCGCTTTTGTCCAGAAAAATCGCTTTCCCCTTTAAGCCTGCCTACTTTCAGGGGTGAGTGCTTGACCACAGGCATGGTCAATTGCTAGCGTCTCTCTGAGAGAGGGGCAGAATAAAGAGAGCGCCAGTGCCTATTATGACGCTCGACCTCGAGCAATACGGGTAGATCGGCGCGGATTCTGGGGCAAATCGGAAGGCGCGACACAGCGCTCAGTTGGTGGGGATTTACCCTATGCTTCGCGGGGCTGGCTAACTTGGGGCTGAGTGATGCAGCGTGCACGACCGCAGGCCCTATGCTTGAGCTAGGCTGACTGGCAGAGGGAAAGAGCAGATGCCCTGATTCAGAAGCGAATCGTCTTGCCCTTGCCGATGACCAGGCGGTCGGGGTCGATGCGCTCCCGCAACCACATCAGCTCATCGGGGGTGGGGGGCGCCATCTCGTCCACCGTGGCGGAGACAAGGGGCTCAAACGCCATCTCCGCCAACACCTCCTCGATCTTCACGGTGGGCGAGGTGGCGATGAGGCGCATGCGGTGTGTGTGTTCGTCAAAATCAAACAACGCGAGAGGGGTGACCACACGATAAGGGCCGGTCTGCGCCGGCAGTCCAGCCGTCTCACGGGCCTGGGGTGAACCGTCCAGGTAGCCAGGGGAGGTGACGAAATCCAGCTTTGGCACAAAGCGCCGCTTCTCCTGCATCATGACGAAGATCGTCCGCCAGCATAGAGAGGCGATGCCGTTGGCACCGCCAGCGCCGGCGAATCGTCGACCGGGCTGCGCATAGGTGCCGCCGACATAGGACGAGTTGATGTTGCCAAACGGATCAATCTGCAATGCTCCGAGCATGCCGTAATCGATAAATCCCTGGGAGGCCTGGGCAAATACGTGATTCATGTCCTTCCAGGACACCGCCCGGTAGTTACTTTTCGAATCCCCGAGAATGAGCGGCTCAAACGGGAGAGGGAATTGAGGAGCGATGGTGCCGTACTCGTATATCCAAATAATTTGTGGGGCGTATAACTGTTGTGCCAGAACCGCGGCGATCTGTGGCATGCCAAACCCGATCAGGTAGGCTTTTTGGTCTTCAAATAATCGTGCAGCGGTGCACGTCATCATCTCCACCGCAGTGAACTCATGGGGCGTCATAATATCCCTCCCGGTAACGCTCGCGCGCTTTGAGCTGCAGCAGGCGCTTGACCCCCACCTGCTGCTCCAGCATATCCGCAAACGACTCCGCACCATACACATATGTCTCAAGATAGCGTTGCATCGCCTCGCGGGAATCGAGCGCCTGAATGGCTTCGGTGATGCATGGCGTATCGGCCACATACACGCCAGGGCACGTGCCAGGATAGGCACCGAAGGGCACGTGCACGACGGCATCGACAAAGTAATAGGGAATCGTTGTCTGGCTGGGATGACGGCGGATCTCCTCGATCTCGATGATCTCCTCCGTCTGGACAATGACCTTCTTGGACGCCATGGCCTGTTCGAGTGGCGCCGTGCTGGCCCCCAGAACGCGAGCATTGCCATGGATATCAGCTTGATGAGCGTGAATGAGGGCCACGTCAGGATTGAGGGCTGGTACCAGACAAATGGGCTTGCCGGTAAAGGGATCTTCAATAACTTTCGCACCCGAATAGGCCAGGGTGTCGGTCCCTAACAGCGTGCGTGTTGGCAGAAATGGCACCCCCATAGCCCCTCCTAACAAACGCAGTGTGAGGCTGTCATTCGTCCATTCGGTGAGGGTTACCTGCCCATCCCGCATAGCCTCCGTCAAAACCCGCTCGCCCACCGCGACAAAGCCAGCGTCGATGCGACTGACGCAACCACCGCCCAGCAACATGATCGATTCAGCATAGCAATACTTGGCGCAGAACCAGAGATTCGTGCGTCGCTGTCGGATGATCTCATGAATCAGGGCATTGGGGCCGCGGATGAAGTAGGTGAGATCGCAGCCGATGTAGTCACCATCGGCAACGAAGCGCGACACGGCTAGCTGCTCAGTCATCAGCTTATTGGTGAGCCCACGCTCCTTGCCCGCCCGCTGGGCGCGGACGGCGTCGGGATCCTGAACATAGAAGTCTCCATGTCCACTTTGAAGGATCTGCATATACCGCCTCTGATTTGTTCGAAGAGAACCGAGTGACGCGGACGAATCAGCATGTCCACTGGTTCCTCCCGAGCCTTCGGTCACTCGTCCCATCCTACGGATTCCGGATGCGCAAAAATAGCTGGTCGAGCTCAGGATTGGTTAGGCGTGACACGATAAGGAAGGCAAGCTCACCCTGCCTCCAGAGGAGCACGCGCTGGTCTTGTGCCGTGGTCTGGTAGGGAGCATAGCCGTTGATCTGTCGACGATCGCGGGAGGGAATCGGAATGTCTCCTCCCGGAAAGATGTACAACGTTGAGATGGCGTCACCCATTTTATAGATCAAACAGGCAGCTCGGCGCTCCATGATATAAGTCGGATAGCCGCGCAGCAGGCGGATCTCCTGGTTACCCCAAAAGTGAATCGCCGGAGAAAAGTTCAAGGTCTGCTGAAACCATTGCTGGATCTGCGTCGGTTCGGTTGGGTTGGTGCCATGCGGTGGGTAGTTGAGGAGCAGACGGTCATAGTCCCGCACCGCCTCACCGACGACACGCGCCGCTGGGTTAGGGGCTGGCCCTATCCACTGATGATAGAGGGGGAGCGCCAACGCCAGCACGACGACCGCCGTCGTGGCGCATAGCACCGGAGGTGTCGTCCACAGGGTATGCAGCACCTGGCGCAGTCGACCCATGAGCGTTTGCTGGCGGCGCACCTCGTAAAGAATTGATTGGCGAAGGTGATCCGGGGCGCGGTGGTATGACGCACGGTGACGGATAAGGGTGGCGATCAATCCCGCCGTGTCCAGCTCCTCTATGCATCGAGGGCATTCGCTCAAGTGCTGGCGGAGAGATTGACTTTCCGCCGGGCTCAGGCGATCATGCAAAAGGTCTTCGAATTGTACCCGCGCTTCATCACACGTCACGACACATCCTTTACCTGCGGTGCAGGCGACGCCCCAGCCGATGTCAGACGCGCGTGCAGAAACCGATCCAGGAGCTGACGCGCGGTCGCGAGAACGATTTGCGTCTGCGGCTTCGACCAGTCAAAGATGGCGGACAGGTCCTCCAACGAATAGCCCTCGATCGTGGTGAGGATCAGAGCGGCTCGCAATGCCTCCGGGAGTTGTCGTAGCCCGGCATCGAGATCGGCTCTGGAGAGCGTATGGTACAACACCCGCTTATCAGTCACGACGTGCTCCACGGTGATGTCGCTAAGGCCATCGCCACTCAGCCCATGATCCTGCCGATAGAGCCGCCACATGATCGTTACCAGCCCAACCCGCAGATGTACTCCTGAGAGTTCCGGGGGAATCGCACGCAGGGCCTGTCGGCAGGTCGCTTGCACCAATGCAGAAGCGGCTACAGAGTCGCGTGCCAGCCACGCCGCCAGGTTATGGAGCGCATCGAGATGGAGCACAATGGCAGCAGCGAGCTCCGTCTGGGTCATTGCCCGATTCCACGGTACCAGTTCCGCCGTGAGTCATGTTGGCGATATGCCGAAGACCGCAAGTGGACTATGGGGTGCCGCATTGTTCGTTACAGCACCTTAAAAGAAGCCGCCAGCCATGTCAAGTCACAACCTACCCTATCCCCTCCTGCCGTCGCAACATTGACAGAGGTGTCGAGCAGGTGCTAACATTTCTGCCGCTTCACAAGCACATAAGCGCAGTAGCGTGTACAATTCCGCGTCTGGGCCGGGAAGTAGAGATCGAGGGGTTCATGGCACAGCACAGGACACGACGACCAACAGCGAAGGAAGGCGAACAAATTACACCGGAGCAGTTACGCGCCGCCCAAGAGTGGCTGGAGGAGAAATTCCGCGCTGAGCCATCTGACCCGCTCTTGCCGCAGCTTATGGAGCCCGTCATACCGGTCTCGCTCGCCGCGGTGGTCGAAGCGCTGAGCACGATGGCCACACCCGAAGCGGCTACCTTGTTAACACAGATCGCCACTACTACGAACGCCAAGGAGATCCAAAAGGCCGCCAGACGTGCCCTCTATCGTTTGAAAACAATGGGGGTGCCTACCGACAGCGTGCGCATTGGCGAAGCGCGCAAATCGGTACTCGAGGTCCCTAAGCTCCCGATCGTCATCGCCCTGACAAGTCAGATCGACTTTGCCGGCAATCGCGCCCTCTACCTCGCCCGGCGTCGTCCCTTCTCAGGCCTGGTGTTGGTGAGCCTGATCCTCAGTGACCAGCGTGGTGTGCTCGACTGCAACGCCTTCCCTGTCACCAAGAAGGAACTCACCCGCATCGTCGCCGATATTCAGGCAGACGAACGCCTCACCCACGTCGAGCTCCCTCCGACCTATGCACAGCAGCTTGTGGAGGAGAGCTATCGCCGTAACTTGTCGACGGGGACACCTGTGCCACAGGACTTTCAGGGATTGCACCATCTGATCGGCATGCCTGACACACGGTGGGAGAAAGGGCCAATCTACCACCTGCTCAACCCTGAGGAAATTCGCGGGCAACCTGCCTGGCTAGCACTCGCAGGACAACTGCTGGACGTCAAGGAATTTCAAGGATGGCATGTGCCGCCGGAGGCGGTGCAGAAGTATCGGGAAGAAGTCCGACACGCGGCCGAAAGCCTCATCATCGTCTCCCCAGCCCTACAGCAGGAACGCGTAGAAGATGCCCAAAAGCGGGGGTTACGGGAGATGTTCGATCCCGATACTTGCGCACGCTATCGCACGCGTCTGGAGGAGATGGCCTACCTGCTGTGGCAGACGAAACGCCCAGATGAGGCCAAGCGCGCCTTCGCAAGTGCCCTAGCCCTCCAAGGGGACGGAGTTGACCCGGCCGAACATCCATTCTTGAGAGGGTTCTTTACCCGCAGTGTCGAAATGGCTGAGGCGCTTGAGCAACAGGACACCAACCGGGTGACTGTCGCTACTCCGCGACTATGGACCCCATAGAGTTTCACAGGTATGCGCCACCCCCCAGTGGCTTGGTCGCTTCTTCGTAATCGTACCCATTGCGCTGGGGAAAATGCACGATCGATCGCACATTACCCCATGGGATCAGGATATTTGCCACAAATTCTTCCTTTACACGCTGCTCGGGGGGAATAATCCGGCCATCTTCGAACCGTACGCGTGTAACCTCGAATTTGGGATTTTCGATCCAGATCCCAATATGATCCCGGCCCACGACCTTTGCATAGAAATTATGCTCACTCACACCCGCCGCCCGTAGGCCGTCCACGTCGCGCAGGACCAACATCACTCGATCGTTGATGACTTTGTCGATATCCATGCCACCATTCCTTATCTCTCTCACTTCCGCTTGCGGCATCGACAATCGAGACGCACACCCTGTCTCCTATCATGCGGCGGCATGCATCAAGCACGGTTCGCTGCTCACCCCAGGTCCTCTGGCGCTGCCCGACCAAGCGTCAGGTCATCTGCTGGGGGGACTGAACACGGCGGCGGTGAGACGGCACAGCTGGTTCCCCACTGATAGGTGGGATCGAGGGCTGCCACAACTTCGCGCAACTCAGGGGGAAGATCCGTGAGGGTGATCGTCCCGTCCGCATCGATGTAGATCGAGAACCGAAAGTTATTCAGTCGTACTCTGGTGGACATTTAGCCTTTCTCCCGATCACCCAAATCGAGATGCCTAAACCGTTCACTGACCCCTCCTTCAAGACACTGTTGCGCATAGCGGAAATACCGCTTTGCCTTCTCATGCTCGGGATCCAAAGCGAGGGTTTCGCGGAAGCAGCGCAGCGCCTGGACATAATCTTGTGCCTGGTAATAACTGAGGCCGTCCTCGAATGCTAGACTCGTTTGGGCCTGTATGAGGAGCGTGCGGGCAGTATCGTCCCTGGGGGTGAGAGCACCAACCCAGCGTAGGTGGGCAATCGCCTCTTGAGCATCCTGACGCTGGAGAGATTCCTGCCCCTGCATCACGTACCGGTGGGCCATCGCCTGCCGCACCTGCTGGAAACTCGCCCATGCATGCGCATACGTCATCCCGCTGGTCAAAACTTTCTCCCATGCGGTGATGGTCGCCTCAAGACGCGCCTCAGCTACCGATCGCGTCTCCGATGTTTGTGCCCGGGTGATCTCCGTGGGGCCTGTGGTCACCAGTGACAAGGCGCGCTGAAACGCGTGCATGGCAGCTTCCCCCTCAGCGCGCTCGGCCTGCACGGCGCCCATATAGAAGAAGGCCTCCGCCCGTGTGGCATCCTGCTGTAAGATTTTCTCCCAGGTTTGTTGGGCCTCGACGAAGCGGCGCTCGGCGAATTGCTGCTTGCCCAGGTATGACAAGGCGTGCAAATTGCCGGGCTCAAGGTGGGCAATCACCTCATTCACCTGTTGGCGCTTACTCTCCAACCCTTCCTGAGCATACAGATGCTCGAGTGCCTTGCAGACATCGACATCAGAACGATCGAGCTGTAACAGACGTTCGTAAGTGGCGATCGTCTGACCAATATGCCCTTCCTCCATGAAACGCTTGGCGCGATCACGCAGCACCCGTCGACGCAGACGGTGGATGGCGAGGGTTCCCATTGCGGCACTGGCAATGAGGCCAACCGCGAGCAATGGTAGTGCTAGCTTGCCGGCATAGGCCCGATACAGGGCCCAGCGGGCCTCCGTATAGTCGGGCTGCAGCGCCAGTGCGGCAGAGAGGCGCTCGATGGCGAGATCGACATGCCCTTGACGAGTATAGGCCATCCCCGATCCATACAAGGCCTCGGCCAGCGTGGGATCGAGTTCAAGTGCCTCACCCCATTCGCGCAATGCCGTATCGAAACGCTCCGCATTGAACGCGAGCCATCCTTGCTCGAGCCGCGCCAGTGCAGGGACATAGGTCAAGATTTGCACCCGATGGTTCACGGTGTCCGCAACATAGAGCGTCTGTTGCGGGTCAATCCACAGGGCTGCTGGAGAGTAAAATTCGCCGGGGCCTTTGCCGAGGTGCCCCACTTGGGCCACGTAGCGTCCGGCACGATCGAAGATCTGCACCCGACCATTGCCGGTATCGGCGACATATATGGAGCCCTGGTCGTCGGCGGCGATGCCCCGTGGACTGTCGAATTCGGCGGGGCCGCGTCCGGCTTTACCGATTTCCCAGAGATACTGGCCATCGCCGGCAAAGACTTGCACGCGATGATTCTGGGTATCAGCCACGAGGACCCGTCCTTCACGATCGACAGCCACATCTGACGGCCCGAGGAATTCCCCCCTCCCCGAGCCACTGCGCCCCCAACTGAGGAGGAAACTCCCATCCGGCGCAAGTTTTTGCACCCGATGGTTCTGCGTATCCGCGATATACAGCTGCTGCTCGGTATCGACCGCAATACCTTCGGGGGCATTGAACTGACCAGGCTGAGTGCCGAAGCTTCCCACCATGATCACCACATCACCGGACTGATCAAATGCCTGCACACGATGGTTGCCCGTATCCGCGACATACAGCAGGTCATTCGGCCCCCAGGCTATACCTTTCGGGCGCAACAAAGCTCCACGCTGTGACCCCTCCGTGCCGAAAGCCTGGAAGGAGCGACCATCCCGCGTAAAGATCTGAATACGATGATTGTAGGTATCGGCGATGTATATGCGACCCGTCTGGTCGACCGCGACGCCGCCAGGTTGCCGGAATTGCCCCATCTCCCGCCCTTCCTGACCAACGCGTGATGGCGGCTCGATAGGCGCGGGTTTCAACAGAGGCCAAGAGAGGACTCTGCCCCAGTAGGATAGAGGTGACCACGGTGCAGAGAAAACATACGAGACCTCGACCACTGAAACCAGTCATGGGCTCATTCATTACCATGAACAGTGCTAGACTCACCAGTTCGACTGTGAACGTGCCAAACGAGTTCCTACCACCCGTCGTGACTCCTTCTCATCAACGTACGGGACGACACGAGGGAGATAGAAATCGCCACACGCTAACTCACTGACGTGTCTGCTGGACGGCAGCTTCTGTAGACGCTGGCACCTGGTAGTATTCAGATGTGCGCTCCTGTTCAAGCGTGTCCCCCAGCGCTTCTTCGAGAAACTGCGAGAATTCCAGGCATTCCGCACCCTGCACACCGTTGACCTTGATACTGACCTTGCCATCGTGACCAATTTCGATTTCCATCTCACGTTTTAGGACCATTTGCGCACCACCAACCGGATGGAATGATCTTCCAGGGTCTCATCTTCCGCGACTGAGAAGCCTCGTTTACGGACTTCCGAGAGCACCTTATGATAGGCATAACGTTGATTCAGATCATTGACGAATTTTACCTGGGAGATACCTGTGCGCATCTCCACACCCCACCAATCGGCCACCACCTCATAAGTCCCTTGAGGTGATTTACGAAAGCCGATATTGTAGGGTCCTCCGAGATCCGTTACGAGGTCAGCTTCACTCCATTGCCCACGCCAACCCCGCACCCGCACCTCCCCCTCTAGGCAGGAGTAATGGAGGTCCTCCAGCGCTCGCTTCAAGCAATCGAAATCGGTGATTTTGGTTTGCACTTTGGTGAAATGGGACATTGCTGACCCCTCTCTGTTAGAGCTCGAGCCGCCGGCTGTCGCCCACCCGTCCGCTGGGAACACGCTTCGAGGCTACCCGGGCACGAGTCTGCGCCCAGTCCCGCAACGCGGTGATTTCTTCCTCCATCGTTTGCGATAAGGGGACGGTCTCTTCGAAACTCGCCAGAATATCCTCGGTTGTCAGGTCACGCCCCGCATCAAAAGCATCGTATAATGCGGAGATAATAGCCTGTTCAATCTCTGAACCACTGAAACCTTCCGAAGAGAGGGCCAGGAGGTCAAGGTCAAAAAGCTCGGGATTGCGGCCTCGCTTCTGGAGATGAATGCGGAAGATGTCCATGCGCTCCTCCCGCGAGGGTAAGTCCACAAAGAATATATCATCAAAGCGTCCTTTGCGCATTAACTCCGGCGGCAGCAGTGTGACATTATTGGCGGTGGCAATGACGAACACCGGCGATGATTTCTCCTGCAGCCATGTGACGAAGCTGCCAAACACGCGGGCCGTCGTGCCGGCATCAGAGAAGCTGGAGCTCTGCGTGCCTGAAAACCCCTTTTCAAGCTCGTCCAACCACAAGATCGAGGGTGCCACCGCCTCGGCGGTCTTGATGGCCTTACGCATATTTTCCTCGGACGACCCCACCAGGCCGGCAAAAATCTTGCCGACGTCCAGCCGCAGCAGCGGTTGCTTCCACAAGGAGCCGACGGCCTTAGCCGTCAGCGATTTACCGCAACCTGGCACGCCAATCAGCAAAATCCCTTTGGGGCGGGGCAGGCCAAATTCCCGGGCCTCTTTCGTGAATGCCTTCTCCCGCTTTTGCAACCAGCGCTTCAGCTCCTCCAACCCCCCCACATCACTAAACTGCTCCGTGGCATGATAAAACTCCAGGATGCCCGACTTACGGATGATCTGTTCTTTCTCCGACAGGATCACATCAATGTCGAAGCGCCGCTTTTGTACCAGCGACTTGGAAAACACGTTCTCCGCCTCATTGATGGTCAGCCCTAAGGCTGCCTCCGTAATGCGCTCACGCAGCGGTGAGCCCTCGCTGATCTCGGCCCGCGCCGCATCGGGAATCGGCGTGTTGTGTGCGAGATCCTCGATCACTGCGTCCAAGTCCTCAGGGTTGGGCAATTCGTAATCCACTACAGTGACTTCTTTCTCGAGCTCGGCAGGAATCTTGAGGATGGCAGAGAGCAGAATGAGCGTTTTTGGCTTATCACTTTTCTTCAAGTAGCGTGCAAGATCGCGTAGACGCCGTACGATGGTCGGATCCTGCATATACGGGTGAAAATCACGCAGCACGAAGAGTGCTTCTTCGTTGGCATCGCCGACAAATTCCAGCGCCCGCAGCGGATCGCGCAATTCCCTCGATCGCACCGGCAAGCGCTGCTCACGCCCCGTCTCATCGCGGCGAATTTCGATGATCCCCTCGGTTGTCGACCAGCTCAAGAATTTGCGCGCGCGTTCCGTAGCGATTTGTAGCAACCCACGCTCGACGCGCTCCTCTTCCCACGAGAGCACATAGATGAGAGGGTAAGCGGCCTTGAGCAGATCGTTAATCGTGCGGTCTGAAGTGCCCAGCAACTCATTATTCAGTGCCGTTCCCACTAGCGTGGCCCATCCTTTAAGAAGGTGTCCGGGTTGATCATCAGTCCATTGTTACCATCCTTCGGGACGACAAGCAGCTTGACATCCTTCGCTAGTCGGTGAATCCACATGTATTCCAGAAGGCGCGGATTCTTCGCAATACTGCTATTGATCACCTCGAACGCCTCAGACTCGCCCTGAGCTTCCTTGACTCGCGCCTCGGCGCGTTTTTGGGCTTGTTGGACCTCAAACTCGAGCTGCTGGACCTTTTGCCCAGCCATCATTTTGCTCTCCAACGCCGCCTCAAATTCCTTGCTAAACAGGACATCACGCAGTAACACTTCCTCGCAGATCAAGCCATCCCGCGCAAACATGCCCTTCAGGCGATCGAAAATCTGCTGCTGGATGGTCGCCCGCCGTTTGCTATAGACATCGAGGATGTTATATTCAGAGACCACCATACGGCTCACGTTGCGGATCGCCGGACGAATGATCTTGTCTTCGTAGTCCGGACCGATGCTGCGATGCAACTCTGCTAAACGGGCGGGATCTGGCTTATACCGAACGGTAATCTCTACCCCAACCTTGAGACCGTCAGCAGTCGGGGCCCACAGGGTCTCATTATCGCCTCGCATCGCCTCGCTTGGCCGTTGCGACATGGTATAGGTGTGCGTGCGGACATCATAGCGCGTCACTTGCTGGACCAGCGGTAGAATGAAGTGTAGTCCCTCGATCAACGGGTCGGAGAGGACACCACGGAAGATGTCGAAAACTACCCCTCGCGATCCTGCACGAACGACCACCATGCTTGAGAAGATCAGCAGGAAGAGGGCAAGGCCACTAACCACGAAGAGGAGACGGCGATGCGTGAGCCAGGGGAGGAGGCTATGCAGTGAAGGGGGAGCTTCCCCCTCACTACGAGGGCCTGACCACGCCGCCAGCCGATGGGTGAAGAACCAATAGGTTAGCGAGATCAGAAAGAGAAATACGATAATCCACATCAGCGCAGCCATGGACTTCCCTTCCTGGGTGGGAAGATCCTGTGGAGATTCCACGGGAGCAGTCCCGATTTCCTATTGTATGCCACGTAGCAAATCCCTGTCAACATCTCCACCTCCTCGGGTAGACTCAACCGGAGCATGGATGTATAATCATATCCCCCAAGAGACCGGGCTCTTTTGTTTTGATCCTCTCCTGGATCTCGTGCACACCCCCCCTCACACCGCGTGGCCACAGCCCGTCCGCTCCGTTAGTTGGCCGCAGCGGCCTTGTCTAAGCGCTTCTTCCTCTGAGCGATAACTGCCTACCAGCGGGCTCTATCAGAGGCCTGCGGTCGCCGGCCTGTGAGGGAAGAGAGTCCTACCGGCATGACAGATGGGCAGAAAGACCCCGTTGAATCATGTTTTTAACTGTTTAAAAATGATGGTAAAGTGATGGTTTGAAACTGCAGAATGCAAAGGGTGAATGAGAGGGTCGCCGGAAGCGACGCGTCGCTTCCGGCAGGCCTGGGGAAGAGAGGTCTAACTCTCGATTTGGCTGTTCATACGAAAACCTTTGCCTTCGATGATCACGGTCTCGGCATGATGCAGCAGCCGATTCAGCCTTTTTGTGCCGCTTGTGTGGCCACGGGGGCCTAGTGCTCCGCGATAAAGGCCAGTTTCAGATAGGTCAGAGGCTGATCCAGTCGGACTCTGCTGCACTAGCCCTGTGCCGACGGTGATTGGACCCGTGCCCCCATACCGCCTAGAGTTGGCGCCGGGTTGGGTCGAAGCGGTCGCGCAGCCAGTCACCGACAAGGTTGCTTGCCATCACCAGCAAACTGATGGCCACACCGGGGATCAAGGGCAGCCACCAGGCAGCGTAGAGATATTTTTGCGATTCGGCCAACATAATCCCCCAGGAGGGCTGCGGCCGCGGAATTCCCAGGCCTAGGAAGCTCAGGGTCGCCTCGGCAATCACCGCGGAGCCCACGCCCAGGGTGGCTAGGACCAGTAGGGTATTGATCAGATTGGGGAAGATGTGTCTTCCGATAATCCGCCAGCGGCTACACCCGGCGACGATCGCCAGTTGCACAAAATCCGTGGCGGCGAGGCGGAGGACTTCGCCCCGCAACACCCTAGCATAGTCCATCCAGCGCAACAAGCCTATGACCAGAATCACCACCATCAGACTCGGTTTGAGAATCGAGATGACCGTCACGGCGATCATGAGATATGGCAGGGCCAGGAAGGCATCGGTAATCTGCATGAGCACACGGTCGGCCCAGCCTCTAAACACCGCACTGATCAGGGCCATGGCGGTGCCGACGGCCCCCGCCACAAAGACCGCCAGAAAGCCTACCGTGACAGAGATGCGAGCGCCATAGATCAGGCGGCTGAGGATATCCCTGCCCAGATGGTCCGTGCCGAGCAGATGGCCGGTAAGGCTTGGGGCAGAGAGCGCTAGGGTTGGATTCGTCTTAATCGGGTCATAAGGCGCCAGCACGGGGGCAAAGAGGGCGCAGATCATGCTGACCGCCAGGACGAGCAGCGAAAAGGTCGGAACACCGTGCACGATGAGGCGAGACTTGTGAATGCCCAGCGCGATCCGGGCTGATACCGAGGCGCCCTGCCGAGACGTCGCCGCGATGCTGGGAAGACTTCTCGTTGTCGTCATCGTCAGCCCTCTCTAGCGCGCTATTCGAATGCGCGGATCGATCCAGGCATACGCCAGATCGACCAGCAGATTGACCACGACGATGACCAGGGCGGCGAAGAACACGACGGTTTGGACCACGGCATAATCGCGCGCAAAAATAGCATCCACCAGGAGCCGACCGATCCCGGGCCAAGCAAAGATGGTCTCGGTGACCACGGCGCCAGAGATGAGATGGGCGAAATTCACGGCGAACAGGGTGAACACCGGGATGGCGGCATTTTTGAGCGCATGTTTCCAGATCACCAACCGCTGCGGCAGACCCTTCACCCGGGCCATTTTCACATAATCGGTATCCAGGGAGTCCAACATGCTGGAACGAACGATGCGCATATGGGAAGCCGACAGCAGCCAGCCGAGGGAGATGGCGGGCATAATTACGCCTGGCCATCCGAGGCGGTCGATGCCGCCGGCGCTCGGGAGCCATCCCAAATACACCGTGAAGAGCAGAATGAGCAATAACCCGACCCAGAAGACCGGCATCGACTGGCCAGCGATGGCAAACACCTTGCCAATCCGGTCTACGAGAGAATGGGGCTGGCTGGCTGAAATGACCCCAGCCGGTATGCCGATGACGATGGAAAACAGGAGCGCCGCCGCCGTCAGCTGCAAGGTGGCCGGCACCCGTTCCAGGACCACCTGTAAGGCTTCACCCTGGGTGCCTCGCAAGGACTTTCCGAATTCCCCGGTGATGACGCTCTTATGAAACAGTAAGAACTGTTTCCACATCGGCTCATCCAGACCGTAGGCTTGCCGTAGTGACGCCCGGTCGGCCCACGGCATGTCTGGAGGCGCCAGAAAATCCGCCGGATTACCCGTCATCCGCAGTAGAGCGAAGACCACTAACGTGGTGATCCAGATGGTGATGCACCCCTCGCCGAAGCGTTTGGCGAGATACCGAGGCATGGCAAGACTCCTCGTCTTACTTCCTGAGCACAATGCGATTGAGGTCGGTGAAATGTGCCCCGTACTCGGGGATGGGGTGGGCCAGGACGCGATCGGTATAACCATAGACAGCGCTGGCGTCGTACAACGGGATCACCCAATGGTTACGCAACACCTCATCCTCGATCTCCGCCATTAAGCGAAGCCGCGTGGCCTCGTCGAGGGTCCGCGTCAGCTCTCTTGTGAGCGCATCAGTCTCATCGTTGTAGACGGCTCTGCCCCCGCCGGACGAGGCCGATTGCTCGGCGATGTATTCTCCGGCTTCCTGGCGCCCCCAGGTCACCAAGGTCATCGGACGATAGGCCCGGTCCGGCCGGTTGAGGCGAGTGTAAAACTCCGTGGGATCATGTTGGACGATCTTGAGGTCGACGCCAATATCTTTCCAGTAGCTGGCAATCGCCTCAAGCGCTTCGGGCTGTCCGGGCCTGCCCGTAAAAACGCCAAAGTGGATGGTAGTGGAGAAGCCGTTCGGATAACCTGCCTCCGCCAGCAACGCCTTGGCGCGTGTGGGATCGTAGGGTGAGATCTTCTCGGCCTGCTCTTTGCGCCAGCCGAACGACCCCATACTATAGATGGACTGGTTGAGCGACGTAAACCCGTAATGAAAATTCTCGACAATGGCGCGCTTATCGATGGCCAGCTCTAGGGCCTCGCGGACTTTCGGTTTGAGCGTAGGGTCATCTTGCAAGGCTTCCCAGCCTGGCAGCTTCTCCTTGATGATGAACTCGGCGTCGAAGGTAATCTGCATCTTCCCGTTCGCTAGATGAGTCTGGGTCCAGATCGGTCCCTTGTGGGGATTGACACCACGCGTGATTGACTCCGAGCGGGGCAAGTCTTTGGCGATGGCATACGGGATATTGACCACCATATCTGCTTGCTTGCCCCGCAGCAGGGCGAAACGTGCTGCGTCATCAGGCACCTGGAGCCATTCCATCAGGCGGTGTTGGGGTTTCTGCCAATAGGTATAATCGCCCCAGAAGTCCTCCCAACGCTCCCAGACGATGCGCTCACCAGGCTTGAAGGTCCTGAGCTGGTAGGGCCCGCCCCCTAGGGGCTTTTTGATATAGCCCTCATGCCCTACCTTCTTGAGATAGGCACTGGGTCCGAACCAAACTTGGTGGTAATTGGCGCCGCTGACCAGCGAGAAGAAACTTGGATCCGGCATCTCTGTCTTGATCAACACATGGTGCGGATCGATGATCTGTACCTCCTGCACCACCCGCGTGAATTGCCCGATTCTGGGTGTCCCTTTGAAGTCGGGTGCGTACTTTCCCATCAAGGCTTCGACGTTAGCCTTGAAGTCTTCGGCGGTGGCCGGTGTACCATCCTGCCATCTAGCCTTCGGATTGAGGGTAAAGTAAATCCCTTCATTGGCCTGCCGCCATTCGGTAGCCCACAGTGGCACCACCTGCATTTGCTCATTACGATGCAGGAGCCGTAAGTTCAAGTAGCTTTGGAGCATCCCGGTACCGATGTATTGCCAGGGGTCGATGACGTCTCCCCCCACCCGTCGAAGGCAACAGTCAGCTGTTCGACTGTTGCCGGAACGCCATCCACACCAGCTTGAGGCAAGGTTCCCTGGTTTGCTATCGCTGCCACGGCAGGAGACACGGGTAGAAACCCTACGTGTGGTCTCTGAGTGTACACGGACGCGCACATAGCGCCCAGGAGGATTACGAATAACAGGAGGCTCATCAGCCCTCTGGCTCGAAGTCTACGGTGGTGGAGCATACTCCTCCCTTGTCTCGGCTTTGGTGGCAGTCTCCGACCTTTATGGATGGCCTCGTGCCGCCAGTTTCGAGGCCGACGGTCGAAGGCGGAAGCGCGAAGTGCCGAGGGCTTTGCTACGGTCCTCGAATTGTAGCAGTGTCCATCTAGCGCGAGATCGAAGGCTGTGTGAGGGAACAGCATATCTGATGCCATCAAGCAGTGATATAATTCGCAGTCGCCTAAGTCGTTGAGATATAGAACGAAGATGGCGTGGGATGAGGTCAAGCGCCGATTCGAGGGCTGTAGGATGTTCTGCCAAGCTGTTGTCCACCCAACAGCCTGGCAGCAGGCTGCTGCTCCAGCAGCAGCACCGGTACCGAATCGCTCTCAGGTCGCGCGATTCACCGCAAACAGTGGGGCATGGTGGCTCAGTATAACTGGCGTCAGCCGTGGGAGGACGGATCTTCCTCGCTACCTATGTGATTTTTGACTGTCTAAAGCTGGCCACGGTGGTCAGCACTGCGCAGCACGCGCATTAGTTGACAGCTCAGCCTTTTAGAAACTTCACGGGCAACTGTTGCGCCTCTGCTGGCCAATCTTGCACAGCCATTGCCTACAACCATGCTGATCGTGGTCGCGAATTTGCCCGCATCAGTGCCAGTTGTCGGCTTCTGGTGGAGTTGGCATGGCCCTTGCCCCTAGAGAGCTGGCAATCAGGATCTTCCCATACCAAGAAGGCAGCAGAAGGGGAGGAGGTGGATGCGCCATGGAAGTGCTCTGGCTTGGCCACGCAGACTGCCACGACGTCAATACGGCCGGTGCCAAGGCGGCGCACCTCAGCCGCTTGGCCTCCCGCTGTCGCATCCCTCCTGGATTCTGCATCGCTGCCCAGGCATATTCCCAGTGGCCAGAGGGGATCGACAGTACGTTTCCAGCTTCGGCCACCCCGTCGATGCCGTTCGCTCCCTCCGAGGCGTTGGCGTCTGCCTATCGACACTTGGGCGAGCTCTGCGGCATTGCCGACCCCAGTGTGGCGGTGAGGTCATCAGCAATCGACGAGGATAGTGCCACCCTCTCCTTCGCCGGTCAGCACGAAACCTACCTGAATATCGTCGGAGCACACGCCGTGGCAGAGGCGGTGGTCCGATGTTGGGCCTCTATTCGAACGGCGCGAGCCTTGGCCTACCGCCAACGGCAGGGATCATCCATTATAGGAGCCCGTCTCGCTGTACTGGTGCAGCAGCTTGTCCCAGCGGACGCGTCCGCGGTGGTGTTCAGCGCCAACCCCGTGACTGGTTGTGACGATGAGGTGATGATCAACGCCAGTTGGGGCCTGGGAGAGAGCCTCGTCAGTGGCACCGTAACGCCGGATACCTTTATCGTACGCAAATCAGACCTGGCCATCGACTGCCACGACATTGCTGAAAAACGCCGCATGACCGTGCGTGCGCAACATGGTACATACGAGGTGCCAGTGCCGCGCAAGCACCAGAAAATCCCCAGCATAGATGATGCCCAGGTGATGGAGCTGACTCGTCTCAGCATGGCCCTGGAGACGGCGATGGGCTGGCCCGTGGATATCGAGTGTGCGTACCAAGGGCGAGACTTGTACCTGCTCCAATGCCGGCCGATTACCGCGCTGGTCGCCCGGTGATCCTGACGGCGGTGGTTTCTGATACCGGTGGCGTCCTCAGTCACTGCGCCATCGTTTCCCGAGAGTATCGCATCCCATGCGTGGTGGGGACGGTTGTAGGGACCTCGGTTCTCAAGGACGGCATGTTGTTGACAGTTGATGGCTCCCGAGGGATTGTGCGTATTGACGCACGAATCTAGGGGGAACACGAACCGCGACACGACATCCGCAGGGCGACTATCTTTCGTAGAACCATTAGCGTTATCGAAGCTGGCGCTGGATAGCCTGCGTGCCCCACTGCCATGTCGAGGCACCAGTTGCCCACCTTGGCAGTGGCGCGTTATTATATAGTGGTAGCCGACCCGAGCGGCTACGCCTTCCATGTGGGTTGATGCGTGACCGCAGTGGCGTAGATCCGGGTAGATGCATGATGGCTACGGATACCCTCAAGGGAGGAGTATGCATGGCGCCTCACATCGGTCAACAGGCGGTCGTCATCGGCGGGAGCATGGCGGGGCTGATGACGGCACGGGTGCTCGCCGATCACTTCGACACCGTCACCGTGCTCGAACGGGACCATGTCGATGATCGACCCGCGCTGCGTCAATCGATCCCGCAGGGCTCCCATCTCCATGGGTTGCTGTTGGGTGGACAGCAGGTTATGGCATCGTTGTACCCTGGTTTCCTCAAGGAGTTAGAAGCGCTGGGTGCGGCACGCTGTCGATCCGGCACGGAGGTGGCCTTCTACCTCCCAACGGGGAAGGCGTTTTCGATGACGGGCACGGTGCAAGAGCCACGCGATCTGGGATTTGATATCACCTGTCAGAGTCGTGGGCTCCTGGAACACTGCGTGCGCCACGGCACCCTGCAGCATAACAACATCGCATTTGCCGGGGAGAGCACCGTGCATGGGCTGATGTACGCCGACGGGCGCGTCCGTGGTGTGCACTACAATCAGGCTGGCGACACCCGGTGCCTTGCTGCTGACCTCGTGGTCGACGCTGGTGGACGGCGATCGCAAACGCCTCGCTGGCTCACGGCGCTCGGTTTCCAATCTCCGGAGGTGACGACGATCGGGGTGGATATCGCCTATGCCAGCACCAAGTTCCGTGTACCGGAGACCTACGATGAGCCGGAGTCGCTGTTGGTGTTTATTGGCCCCCCACCGGATTTTCCCGATGGGGCCATTTTGGAGATCATCGAGCAGCGCACCTGGCATGTGACCTTGATGGGCCGCTTCGGGAACTATCCCCCGCACGACGCCGCGGGCTTTTTAGCCTTTGCCAAGGGCCTCCATACTCCCAAGCTGCACGACCTCATCAAAGACGCGGAGCGGGTGGCTGACATCACCACTTACCGATTTCCCACCAGCCTGCGGCATCATTACGAACGGCTGACGACCTTTTCCGATGGCCTGGTGGTCTTGGGGGACGCCATTAGCAGCGTCAATCCATTCTATGGCCAGGGGATGAGCGCGGCCGCACTGCAGGTCCAGGCGTTACAGCAGATTTTGTCGGAGCGAGCAGCTGGAGCGCGAGGACTTGACGGTATGGCAGGTGACTTTTTTCCGAAGGCGGCGGTGATCGTTGAGAGGCCGTGGACCCTGGCGGCCCTGCGGGATTTTGCCTATCCGGGGACGCGTGGGGAACGCCCCACTGACCTGGAAGAACAGGCTCAGTATTTCGCCGATGTGGATGCCCTCACGGCAGAGGACATTGAGGTCCAACGGCTGGTGACCGAAGTGTTCAATCTGGCCAAACCGCTTTCGTCCCTGCAGGAAGAGCCCTTGCGGAGCCGCGTAGAGGCCTACAGAAGACGTCACTAGGGAAGTCTGTGGCAGCTTGCACGGAAGGCTGGAGAACAACCGCACGGCATTAGCGCACGTACCAGGCAGTGGGTCGGCCGGTCCCGGACTCTCTCCTACTTGTCTCGAGCTGCTCGGCAGCCGCAACACGTGATCTGGTATGGATAACGCTGTGCATCTCGGTCTGGCCTTGGGAGATCTCAGACGATGAGGCGCATGCTCGTGCTGGCTATCGTATCGTCGGTCATGGTCCTGGGTGGGACCATCGGGAGCGTGCTGGCGCAAGATTGCCATGGCCGGCTCATCGTCATCGGTGCAAGCCCCTGGGAGGTCATAGAGCGCTGTGGAGAGCCAACTGCAGTTGAAGACGTCATGGAATACATCCCACAACGCACCTTCGACCCCACCAGCAAGACCCCCATATATATCCTTGTACCCGTGCAGCAGAGCATCTGGACCTACAATTTTGGGTCGACACGCTTGCTGTATTATCTGACCTTCCAGCAGGGAAAATTGATCGGCATCAAGACGGGGGACTATGGAGGCTAGACTGCTCAGCAGCAACGGGGGGGTGAACTGGAGATATATCAGGCATTTGGCGGTGGTGGCTGCGGAAGGCCGCATCACCATCATCGGGTGCATCCAGAAGCTAAGGGGGCGGCGCCGCGGGCCAGCGTCCTCTTCAGAAAGGTGCCGCTGGGAGCGCCAGCGGCGTGTAGACGTGGAGATCGAGATGGTATTGGGCCGCTCAGCGGTCTATGGTCATGCGCACTCCCGCCTGGCAAGCGCCCATCCCACACCCCCTCAGCTCATGGCATCGTGGTACCGAGCAACCGATGCCGGATCGCGACCGTCTGGGCCAAATCGATAGCGGTCCAGGCCATGGCCAAGGCGCCATGCATGAGCGCCTGGTCCGCCGCCGGGGTAACGCAGTGCGCGGCGAACTCTGGCTGGTGGTTCGTGGCGGGTAACGAGTCGATGCCGATCATCGGATGGATAGACGGCAGGGCAAGCGATACATTGCCCATGTCGGTCGAGCCACCAGGACGTGACGGTGCCGCAGGATCTGGGAAAACACGCCCCAAGGCCTCGGCATTACGACGATACGCCGCAGCGATGTCAGGATCGTGGCGCAACTGCGCATAGGGGTGGCGCTGCCCAGCAATCTCCAAGGTGGCGCCAGTCGCGACTGCCCCAGCCTCGAAGCAGCGAAGTACCTTCGTCCGGATCTCATCCAGGTCGTCGACCGTCTGGGCGCGCACGGCGTACTTGGCGGCCGTGTGGGCCGGGATGATGTTGGGGGCGTCTCCTCCCTTGGTGATGATGCCATGGATCCGATCCGTAGCACGAATGTG
The DNA here is from genome assembly GCA_963707985.1 of uncultured Nitrospinota bacterium. Lineage (GTDB taxonomy): Bacteria > Tectomicrobia > Entotheonellia > J063 > CAVPRW01 > CAVPRW01. The sequence goes on from CAVPRW010000007.1 coordinate 52,680, forward strand.
CTGGCGTAGCAAACCAAGAGCTACCTGGGCGATGGTCAAGGCATCCGCGGCGTTAATCCCACGCTCAGGAAAGGCAGCAGCGTGGGCCTCTTTGCCAGTATAGCGCACTTCGAAATAGGAATTGGCGAGAGATACCGGGGTGACGTTATCCGTTGGGCTCGGATGCACCATCATGGCGGCATGCATCTCGGCAAACGCTCCACGCTCGAGTAATAGAATTTTCCCACCACCACCCATTTCTTCAGCAGGTGTACCGATGATGTGCACGGTCAAACCTACGTCATCGGCCACCTCCGCTGCAGCGATCCCGGCACCAGCAGACATAGCGGCGATGATGTTGTGCCCACAGGCGTGCCCGATACCGGGAAGGCTGTCATACTCGGCACAGATGGCTAGGTGCAGTGGACCGCTACCAGAGCTTGCCATGAAGGCGGTGGGGAGATCGCAGATACCTCGTGTGACGGTAAAGCCCGCATCCGTTAATGTCTCTGCCAGCCAGGTCGAGGCCCGTTCCTCCTCAAAGCCAACCTCTGGGTGTGCATGAATGCGGTGGCTCAAGGCGATCAGATGGGAGCGCCCGGCATCCAAGCGAGTGCGTGCGGCGATTTTTGGCTCCATGATCATGCTCCTCTTGGTTGTGCATCCTTTCGGAAGAGTTTCCACTTCTTAGATTCATAGCCGGGGCTGATCTCGATGGCTGGGAAGATGTCCGGCCCTACCTCGTAGCGACGTTGGCGCGTGAGACACGGGCGATCGGTGAAACGTGAGCCATATCACGTCTCCTTCCGTGCGCCTCACTGGGCCTATACCACGTGGAACATCGTGAGTATCATACCCCATTTGGGAGTCGTCTTCCGTGAGAATTTCGGCGTTGTGGCTTATGGCCGGTCCGATGTTAAATCATGCCAACCATAGCAGTCCGACACTGCTCGTCAGCGGAAATCGATTCAAGCCAATCGACTTCACACCCCACCGGTGTCGAGGGTGTCAACTCATCAGCTATACGCGACCACCCTACCAATCGTCCGGCATCTCGAGCACTCACGATAGGCATGGATAGCTCTAGCCGGGGTGCGCATTTCTACCCACGCCTGCATAATGCCAACCAGTTGATCGCTGCAGCTCTGGCTAGAGCTCATCTCGCGCGCCAGGTGAAGTGTGGTTACAAGCGGTCAAACAGCGTGTTTGGCGGACACTTGATGGGGGCAGAAGCCATAGCTGCTTTCGCATCGCAAATATGGCATGTTATTTGCTTACAAGTTGGGGTAATGACTGACATGCAGCACGATAGCCAACAACCCACAGGACAGGAGATCATTCCCATGGCAACATCCCATGATGTGACATTGCTTGATGTCATTCAGGCGGTAAGCGAAGTTGCGGAGAACGATCGGGAGGTTATCGCCACGTTGGTACATCTGATCAGCAGTGGCCAGGTGCGGCTCCGCGACGAAACGATCAAAGCGATACGGCATTTGGCATCCACCGTGACTGCGGCCGCGTAAGGCACCGAAGAGGCACACACGTAGTGCTCCTGGGGTGTTGCCCATGATGAAGCCTGGCTCTGATGAGGCACATCGCAGCAGCGGGCCTGCCATGTTTCAGGGCAACTAGAGAGGAGTTGCTCGAATTGATGGCGAGGCTATTGGGGGTTTGGTTGCAACCTGTTCAGCGCCTCTTCGGCTGCCTTCCTGACGTCTTCATTTTCATCGCGTAAGGCCAGTTGCAGCCCTTGAATGGCCTGCTCCCCCCCAATCTCCGCCAAGGCTTCGACGGCAGTCTCGCGAATCCATGGCTCCTTATCCTGAAGGGCTTGCCTCAGTGCCACGATGGCCTGATCCCCTCCAGTCGTCGCCAAGCCAACCAAGGCCAGCGCGCGCGTCTCATCATCTTCAGCTTCAAGCAGCTCGCCCACCGAGGTATCAGAGTTCGGCTCCAGCGCTTGAGGAGATGGATTCCCTGGGAAATTGTCTGCTCGTGGACGCGCCGGGGTCGGCTCTGCGACACGACCCGGGCCGGAGGATGGGCGTCCGGGGACAGAACCATCGTTCTTTAATGGAAAGACAAAAACCTTGGCCAATCGGGGCTGTTCTCCTGAAGAATCGTAGACAAATGCCCAACTGGCAGGGGTAAGAGCCTTCTTTAACACTTCTTCCCAGGGTTTACCCTCGATCTCCATAGAGCGTCGCTCTTCCAGCGGACCACCAACAATGAGCTCAAAGTTGAGTTGTTTGGCCAACCCTTCGAGGATGCGTCGCTGTGAGATGTCTTGTGCTTTCAGAGTCACCATACCTGCCTCTGCATGGATGATGAATTCTGCCGGCTTCCCTCGACCTGGACCTGCCACAGCCATGGGCGAGAGAACAAGAAACCCGAACACAAGAAAATAGCCCAGAAGGTGGGTCATCTTTCATTCTCCCTCATCCCGAGCAGATAACGCCGCACACAATGTCACCTCTTGGATTTCCGAGTTAAGATCCCTAAATAATATAACGCTATTTTAGCGTGTGACAAGTGCAGATGGGGCTATCTGCCGTGTGAACTTTGAGTCAGCCCCGCTCCAACAACCTCTCGGTTGCTGGCCCCTCCAGCGGTCTGGACTATGCGATCAAGCCAGGCATCGCGCTGCGTCCTACAACTCAATGTGAAAGCGCTCCAGCACAATACCTGTCGACTTCTCCCAGAGGACGATTGTCTTCTGATACTCGATGATGGCTCTCAGCTCATCGCGCTGCGCCACGTGCAAATTTTTCTGGGCCTCGATCATGTCCGTTACCGAGGCAACCCCTAACTCGAGGCCTTCTTGGGCCATGGCGAGTTTGCGCTCGGCCAAGTCTCGTAGCGCTCTGGCACCTTCAACCGCTCTCGATCTGTTAGTAATGCCTCGGGCCACTCTTTCGACCTCCAGTGCGATTTTTTGCTCCAAGGACTGTAAGGACATCCTGGCCTTTTCCACCTCTAACCGCGATTTTGCCACCTCGCTCCTGGCCATTTGATTGCCAAGGGGGATCTGCACGCTCAACCCCACTTTGTAGGACATGAAGTCCCCTGAAACTAATTTTCCCAGGGCTGCACCATACCCTCCTTCATAGGTGCTGGTGCCTGAGCCATCCGGCAGGAGACTCGATATCGGCACCCCCCCCACTGTAGTCGTGTTGAATAGATTAGGGGTAGGATAGCCGCTCAGACCACTCAGGCCAATGCTCCCAATGAAGTTCAGTTCTGGCATCCGCTGGTTTCTGGCAAAGCGTTCACCCAACACCCTATTGTCTTGGTCAAGCCTTGCCTCAGAAAGCTCAGGACGCTTTGCCAGCGCACTCTTCACGCCCTCTTCTAGGGAGACGAGATGGGACTCGATGTGAGGGGTATCAGTGGGCACAAGTGTATATTCAGCGGGCTCTATCAGCCGACTAAGATTGAGGAGAGACTTGAGATGCGCTTGGGCGTCCTCAGAGGAGTTCTCGGCAGCGACAAGGTCGATCTCACGCTCGAGCACAGCCGTTTTGGCCTGCAGGAGAGCAATCGCGGGCAAGCGCCCTTGGGAAATCATCTCGGTAGTGCGTTTTTGAAGATGCCGAGCCACCTCTAGAGAATGACGCCTGGTAACTACATCGTTCGCTGCCAGGACTAGATCCCAATAGGTCTGTTGCACGTCGACAACTAGGTTCATGACCAACACCTTGAGGTGATATTTTGAGATCTCCATGTTGTTCTCGGCTACTTTGATACGCACCCCGTTGATGCCGATGCCGAAGTTTTTTAGCAGGGGATGGGTCAAGGTCAGGGCGAGCTCTGCCGTATATTGCGGATCATAGAGCTGGAACACCGAGTTGGTCTCGAAACGCTTGTTCCGGAAGTCGAGGGACACTAGGCCTCCGGTGATGCTCCGCATCGATACGCCGGTGTTCAACTCGAGGTTTTCGGTCTCGAGCACTTGCGCACCCGCTAACACAGAGCCCGCGACCCTCAGGGACCGATCGGTACTGGCCTCCAAGCCAACCCTCGGGGAGAAAAAGGCTCCAGCTTCCCTCCGTATCTCTTCTTCTCGGATCAGCGGACTCAGGCGTTCGACTTTGAGGTCCACACTGTTCTGCAGTGCTAGCATAACACTTTGCACCAGAGAGATCGGCAGCGCCGTGGCCGCTCCCCCCGGCTCAGCTCGATCTGGTGTGGCATGGGCGGGCGTGCGCGGCAACATCCATGGGTGCAGACCTACGAATGTCACGAAGAACGCGAGGAGCCATCGGGGACTGGATACACGAATGGTTTTGCACATGGTTACCTCCCACTTCGAAGATCATGGGCACGAACGACTCATACTGACTCGTGCCATAGACTGTCATGGCCTGAGGTTTGTTCGACGTGTCCTATCAACTGGCGCCGGGCCGGTCGTGCGGACGCGCCCGTGATAAAGGTCCGCTTTTTGCCCGAAGGAAATACGACAGACGCGGCAATTTTAATCATTCTTGACAAATATTAACTTTAACATTACATTAGTACCCCTGAAATATCATTTCTTATCTAGCATTTCTAAAGTGAGTGTAGGTTGCTTCTGCTGTAATAGTCCCTCTTGAGGTCTTTCTGCCAAAGATCGGTTCGTCGCACTGGTGATGCCTAACGCACTGCTCAAAAACAGGTTGAAGGCCAAGAGTGTTACCAGGCGAACGAGGGCGAGGTTTGGTCGTTTCCTCTGCTAATTGAAGATGGGTCAGTGTGCGCAATGGGCCTCGTAGGCCCAGCGATCGAGATCCGGCATTGTGTTCTCTCGCAGATTTCAGGTGAGAGTTGCCCGGCAACCACCGACACCAAACTGAGTGCTGTACGGGCATGGTGCAGCTTGAGGTCACTCGCTGTATTGGTCGCCGATGCTAGACATCCGGACGGCTGGAAGCCAAGAGGACGCAGGATGAGGGCGGACAATGGAACACGCTGGATCCTGTCAGATGAGCAGCCGAAGAGCATGCTGAAGAAAGCTTCCGGAGGATGGTCCGGCGATGACGCTGTCTCAGGGAATGTACATCCCTGATGACGTACCACGCATCACGCGGAAGCACGAGGTCCGATTTTTCGAGCCCAGAACATGCGAGGAGTCATACGATGCCAAATTTTCAGGTTATCGCTCTCACTCTACCAGGCCAGCCCGACCCAGCGGTGGCTATCGCCGCGACACGAGCCGGTGGATGGGGAGTTCTCGATTTGGAATATAGCAAAGACAGGCATTTGGCCGTTGACTCGATCACGCAACTGTGTCGCTATGCCAAGGGTGAGTGTGGGATCAAGCTCGATAGCTCTAACACGAAGTTCTGCCAGGAAGTCATCACTGACGCCGCCGAGGGGATTCAGGTCGTCATCTTGACGTTCAGCGCCGAACACCAACTGCGGAGGCAGGTAAGCGCTCTACATCGTCGCCAGCTCAAAGTTTTGTTGGAAACAACCTCTTGGGAGCAGGCCAAAGTAGGACAGTCGATCGGAGTAGACGGCATCATCGCCAAGGGACACGAGGCAGGCGGACGAATAGGAGAGGAAACAACCTTTATCCTCCTGCAGAACATCATCAAGCATAGCCCTTTGCCGGTCTTCGCCCACGGGGGAGTGGGATTGCATACCGTCGGCGCGTGTTATGCCGCGGGGGCGGCTGGCGCGGTCCTGGACTGGCAACTGGCGCTGAGTAAAGAATCGGCACTGCCAGAAACGGTTAGAGCCAGGCTGGCCCTCGTGGATGGCAGCGAGACCATCTGTTTGGGGAACGCTCTTGATGAGAGCTACAGAATCTATGCGCGCCCCGGTCTTCCCGTAGTGGCTCGGGCGCAGCAAGCTGAGCGCGAGCTGGCAGAGGACAGGAGTCTACGGGGGCCAGATGTCCTCACCCGCTGGCGTGAGAGGATTCGTCGGGACGTTGGGTGTGATGCCGTCGATGAACACTTATTCCTGATGAGCCAGGACGCCGCCTTTGCGGAACCGCTGGCCAAGCAATTTGTCACCACTGGGCGGATGGTCCAGGCCATCCAGCAGGCGATTGATTCCCACTGCCAGGCTGCCCAACAGTGGCGCCCATTCGACGAAGGCTCTTCCCTAGCCCAGTCCCATGGCACCCGCTACCCGATCATTCAGGGGGCCATGACCCGCGTCAGTGATGATGCTGAATTTGCTCGGGCGGTGGCCGATGGGGGGGCCCTGCCTTTTCTCGCCCTGGCACTGATGCGCAAGGCGGACGTTGAGCCTCTGCTGGCCGAGACCAGAGATCTTCTTGGGGACAAGCCCTGGGGCGTTGGCATTCTGGGTTTTGTACCTCTGGAACTGCGTCAGGAACAGATGGAAGCGATCCGTGCCTATCGCCCCCCGTTTGCCTTGATTGCAGGAGGGCGCCCCGACCAGGCGAGAGCGCTAGAGCAAGATGGTATTGTCACCTATCTGCATGTCCCCTCGCCAAAGCTCTTGGAGATGTTCCTCCAGGATGGGGCGACCCGATTTGTCTTTGAAGGGAGAGAATGTGGCGGACATGTGGGGCCGCGCACCAGCTTTGTGCTGTGGGAGCAGATGAATGAAGAGATCATCAGATTTCTCGCCTCGAAAAGCAGGGCAGAGGCAACCGCGTACCATGTCATTTTCGCCGGAGGTATCCACGATGCGCTCTCAGCCTCCATGGTCGCTGCCATCGCCGCACCTTTAGCAGAGCTCGGGGTACGCGTCGGGATCTCCATGGGCACCGGTTATATCTTCACCACCGAGGCGGTGTCTACTGGGGCCATTGTCCGAGCCTTCCAGGAGGAAGCGCTCAAGTCCCAATCGACAGTCTTGTTCGAAACAGGCCCTGGCCACGCGATCCGTTGTGCTGATACCCCCTATCGAGAGCTATTCAACCAGGAGAAACGGCGTCTGTATGCTGAGGGCAAGCCATTTGAAGAAGTCCGGGTCACACTTGAGTTCATGAACTTAGGCCGTCTGCGCATCGCCTCGAAAGGCATCGCCCAAAATTCCGAGTATCGCCAGAATCCCCAGGCGCCAAGATTCGTCAGCGTCAACGAAGAGGATCAGTATCGCCAAGGCATGTACATGCTTGGCCAGGTGGCAGGCCTACGCCACGAGGTCTGCACCATTGCAGAGCTGCATCATAGCGTGACGATCGAGGCCACCAGGCGAGTTGAACAGCTAGCCCCCTTACAAGTTCCAGAAAGCAGTGCTGAGGACAGGCGTCAGCCCTCCGACATTGCCATCATTGGTATGGCTTGCCTGCTCCCCAAGGCCTCCAATGTCCAAACATACTGGGAAAATATTCTGAATAAAGTTGATGCCATTACTGAAATCCCCAAGGATCGCTGGGACTGGGAACTGTACTATGACGCCAACAGGCTCGCTCGAGACAAAATCTATTCAAGGTGGGGGGGATTCCTTGACGAGGTGCACTTTGATCCTCTGCAGTATGGCATTCCTCCGAACTCTCTGCGCTCAATTGAGCCGCTGCATCTGCTCACCCTGGAAGTGGTGCGAGCGGCCCTGAAAGACGCTGGTTACCTCGATCGTCCCTTCCCCAGAGAGCGGACGTCAGTGATTCTCGGCGCCGGTGGCGGCGCCGACTTAGGTGGGCGCTATGGGTTCCGCTCGATGCTGCCGTACTTTCTGCATCATACCGCGAATGGCTCTGGAGAACGGGAAAAGATCGTGCAGGAGCTCAGCGAGGTGCTCCCTGAATGGACGGAGGACTCGTTCGCGGGCATCCTAACGAATGTCGCGGCGGGCCGGGTGGCCAATCGCTTTGACCTCGGCGGTCGAAACTTCACGGTGGATGCGGCGTGTGCCGCCTCGTTGGCGGCTGTCGATTTGGCCGTGCGGGAACTAGAAGAGGGCAGTAGCGATATGGTCGTGGTTGGCGGTGCCGATACCATGCAGAACCCCTTCGCATACCTCTGCTTCAGTAAAACCCATGCCCTCTCTCCCCGAGGGCACTGCCACACATTTGATGATAGCTCGGACGGTATTGCCATTAGCGAAGGCATTGCCATGATCATCCTGAAGCGCCTGGCCGACGCTGAGCGCGACGGTGACCGCATCTATGCGGTGATCAAAGGCGTCGGTGGTTCGAGCGATGGCAAGGACAAAGGCCTCACTGCACCACGCCCAGAGGGGCAGATGCGAGCACTGACGCGAGCCTATGCCAAGGCGCATGTGTCTCCAGCGACGGTAGAGCTCATCGAGGCACATGGTACGGGGACCGCGGTTGGAGATCAGGCTGAAGTCGCCTCCTTGAGCCAGGTGTTCAGCGCTGCTGGAGCGGCACCTCAGAGTTGTGGGATCGGCTCCGTCAAGTCGATGATCGGGCATACCAAGTGTACTGCCGGGGTCGCCAGTGTGATCAAAATCGCCCTGGCGCTGCACCATAAAGTGCTGCCCCCTACGATCAACGTTGAGAAGCCCAACACGCGGGCCAACTTTCCTGCCACGCCTTTCTACGTCAACACCGAGGCTCGACCCTGGATCAGAAAACAGTTGGATGTTCCCCGCCGTGCGGGGGTCAGCGCCTTTGGCTTCGGCGGTACCAACTTCCATGCGGTGCTTGAAGAGTATACCGGTAATTACCAGGAGGACTCCACAAGGCATGCCTCCACTCGTTGGCCTAGCGAGCTTTTCCTGTGGAGGGCACAGTCACCACGGGCCCTTGTCGACGCCATGGCTCCCCTCGCAAAGGCTCTCGCCTCTGCCACCACCGAGGCTGAATTGTCTCAGCTAGCCTATACCGCGCATGGGTTGTACAGCCAACAACTGCCGGGTGACGGCCCCCAACTCCATCTGGCCATCGTGGCCACATCTGTGCAGGACCTGCAGGATAAAATGGCCCGTGCTCGCGAGACGTTGAGCGACCCCGATAGTCCGCAAATCGTCGACCCCCGCGGCGTGTATTACACAGCCCAACCGATGGCGCTAGAAGGTAAGGTGGCCTTCCTCTTTCCAGGACAAGGCTCGCAACAGCTCAACATGGTGAAGGACCTGGCGCTGCAATTCCATACCATACGTGCCAGCCTTGAACAGGCCAACGATGCGCTGCAAGATGTCCTGAATTGCTCTTTGAGCCGTTACATTTTCCCACCTCCCACCTTCACTAAGGATGAAGAAGAAGCGGCAAGAGCAGCATTGACCGATACACGCATCGCTCAGCCGGCACTTGGGGCAATCGAAGGTGGCCTTTTCCACCTGTTACGTTCGTTCGGGGTGCAGCCGGATTTCGTGGCCGGGCACAGCTATGGCGAATATGTAGCCCTGTACGCCGCCGGGGTACTAAACGTCAAGGATTTTATGCACCTCTCCGAGGCACGTGGTCGTTTCATCGCCGAGAGCGTGGGAGAAGACCCCGGCGCCATGGCAGCGGTCGAGTGCAACGCAGCAACGGTTGAGGAGCTCATCGGGGATATCGCAGATGTGGGAATAGCCAACTTCAACTCGCCCAGCCAGACGATCATCTCAGGGAGACGTGCATCCGTTGAAGCAGCCGTGGCCAAGCTCAGCGCTCGAGGAAAGCGCGCCAAGCAGATCCCCGTCGCCTGTGCTTTTCACTCACCGCTGATGGTGCCGGCACAGAAGCCACTGGCTGAGTTCCTCTCGTCTCTGCAGCTGAGCACACCTCAGGTCCCGATCTTCTCGAACACCACGGCTGAACCATATCCCAAGGCCCCTAAAGCCATCGCCCGTCGGTTAGTCGAACACCTCGTGCAACCCGTGAAATTCCTGCCACAGGTAGAGGCACTCTATGAGGCTGGAGCACGCATCTTCATCGAGGTGGGGCCGGGGGCTGTACTAACCAATCGAGTCGGCGAAATCTTCGCGGATCGGTCTCATCTCCGGTTAGCGTGCGATCAGCCTGGCCGCTCAGCCCTGATACAGCTGCAGCATCTGTTGGGACAGCTAGCAGCGCATGGCATTCCCGTGCGATTAGATCCCCTATTTGCCGGCAGGGCCTTGGAGAAACTCAGCCTCAGCGCCTCGCCCACAACCACTAACAGCAGAGCACACTCGCCTATCACCTGGGTGGTGAATGGCACGAGCGCAAAACCGTTGGCCGAAACGGTGACACCCAAGGCCATGCTCAAATCTGAGCCATTACAGGTGCCGGTTGATTCTCAGCCCAGCGTCTCGAGCGCCAACATGCACCCGCAACGCATCGCCCCAAGGCGTATCGCCGGGGCCTCCACTTCACAGGTTGCAGCAGAGAGGGCAGAGGCTCCGGTGCCGGCTCCTGAGGTCACGCCATCCGGAGATGAAACAACCAGAGGATCAAGGGATGAGCCCGAGCGCAAGGACATATCCCCATCACCGGCCTTCCCCCCGCCGGTCCTCCCTCTCGCTCAGTCAGCGGCCAGATGGGGACAACTGCCACTTGCAACCCCAGTTGCGTCTCAAAACGATGTCGTGCAGGTAATGAACGGATTTCAGGATCTCATGCGGCAGTTCTTAGATACCCAAAAAAGCGTTATGCAGACTTTCCTGCAGAGCTATGCAGACGAGGCGGCGCCGATCGCAGCGCAACAGTTAAGCTTCCCACCGCAACAACGCCTCAGCACAGCCAATCAGCCGAGTCCGAGTCTGCCTCCACCCGAGGCAGCTGCTGTAAACAGGACCCAGACCCTAAGCTTGTCTCCATTGCAAAGCGGTCCCATCTCTCAATCGAGAAGTCTATCGCCTGAGGTGGTGGTCTCCGAGCTGGTTCCGCCCGAGTGGGAGTCACGGACAGAGCTCGAGGCGCGCGAAGTAACAGCTACGTCTTCCCTCTTGCCGGTGACCGGTCTGTCTCAGCCCGTGAGGCCAGACATCCCCGACCGGGAGGGATTAACGGCTCGCCTCGTGGCGATCGTCAGCGAGCGGACAGGTTATCCGCCAGAAATGCTTGATTTGGACTTGGATCTGGAGGCAGACCTAGGCATCGATTCCATTAAGCGCATCGAAATTCTTGGTAACTATCAGAAATCCTTTGACTTCACGGCCGACGAGGACATCGCTGTCATCATGGAGGAATTGGCCAAGATCAAGACCCTTAGAGGCGTCATCGAGTGGGTCGATACTCGTCTACGTGGCGTGGTCACAGGGCCTTCAGGCGACGTCGCGAGCCAGCCTAAGAGCCCTGAGCACCTCGACGCCGAGGTCTGGGGAGAGATCGAGCCACTCATGCTGCCGGAAGCGTCCGCTCCAACAAACGGTGTCGAGGTTGTGCACCGGTATACGCTCACAGCGGTTTCACAGCCTTTACCGAACGCAATCGACGTGAACGGACTCGCCATAGGGCGAGTGGTGGTCGTGACCGATGACGAACGGGGTGTTGCCCAGAGTGTGGCGGAAACACTTCAGGAGCAGGGTCAGGCGGCCGCGCTGGTACGCATGGGTGAATATACGGAGATGCTCGCGCCGGGCCAGTATCGGACCGACCTCACCACGCCCGCGACGGTGCGCGAGCTACTCGATCTCATCCGCCAGCAGCAAGGACCTGTGGGCGGCCTCATCCACCTTCTTCCTCTGCGAAATGGCCATGGTTTCGATGCGATTGAACACGCCGCTGCATACGACCGTAGCCAAACGGAAGTCAAGAGTCTGTTCAATTTGACCAAGGAGGCAAGCAAAGACCTCAGAGAAGCCGCGCAACGGGGGGGCGCATATGTGCTGGCCGCCACCGCCATGGGAGGGACGTTTGCGAGCGTGAGCTCGGATGATGGGCCAGCATTCTTCCCAGGCCACGGCGGTGTGGCCGGGTTAGTCAAAACGGTGGCGCGAGAATGGCCAGCCGTCCGGGCGAAAGTCATCGACACCGATGGATTGGCGTCACCTAGTGATGTCGCAACGAAGGTTCTGCGGGAGATGCGCGCTGGAGATGCGGCGGTCGAGGTCGGCTATCAAGGCTCACGGCGCCTTGTGCTGCAACCAACGCTGAGTCCACTAGATCGGGAGGAAGCTCCGGCGCTCATGATCGACTCTGCGTGGGTGATTCTGGTCACCGGTGGGGCCCGAGGCATTACTGCTGACGTCGCCCGTGAGCTTGCCGAGCGATACCAGCCGACGCTCCTGCTCGTCGGCCGCACACCCCTGCCCCTCACAGAAGAAGCGCCCACGACTCAGGGGCTCGACTCGCCGCGGGACTTGAAAGCAGCCCTGATGGAGGAGATGCGCGACACGGGCGAGGCGATCACCCCGGCCAAGGTTGAAACCGCCTACAACCAACTGCTTAAAGAGCGTGAGATCCGCGACAACTTGCGCGCGATGCAGAACGCCGGCGCAAACGTGCACTATTACCAGGTGGACGTCTGCGATGAACGAGCCTTTGGTGACCTGATCGATGCCATCTATCACGACTACGGTCGGCTCGATGGTGTCATCCACGGCGCAGGAATCATCGAAGACAAGTTCATCGAAGATAAGATGCTGGACTCTTTCGCCCGGGTGTTCGACACCAAGGTACGCAGCGCCTGGCTCTTAAGTCATAAGCTGAAGCTTGATGAGCTGTCGTTCCTGGTCTTCTTCTCTTCGATTTCCGGACGGTTCGGGAATCGTGGCCAATGCGACTATGCTGCCGCCAACGAAGTCCTGAACAAGCTGGCCCTGTCGCTGGATCGACAATGCCCCGGTCGGGTGGTGTCCATCAACTGGGGCCCATGGGAAAGTGGCATGGTATCGCCCGAGCTCCAGAAGCAGTTCGCCCAACATGGCGTGGTCATCATCCCACGCAGCGCGGGGCGCAAGAGCCTGGACCAGGAGCTGCGTTGGGGAAGAAAAGGGGAGGTCGAAGTCCTGCTCGGGGGTATCGAGGCTGGACGACTTGCAACGCCACCGGCGCCCCATGCCATGCCGTCTGAGGGGAACAGCACCTTCCCCCTCATCAGCACTGGTGCGAACCTGTCGCGGCTGGCAGACGGCTCAGTTGAGATTATTCGGCCTCTAGACCCAGCCCACGACGTTTATCTGAACGATCATCGACTCGACGGAAAACCTGTTTTCCCCATGGCGATGGCCTTGGAGCTGATGGCAGAGGCAGCTGCTGCGGGCTGGCCCGATCTACACGTGATTGAGATGAAGGAGCTACGGCTCCTCCGAGGCTTAGTGCTCGAACACGGTGCTCAGCCGGTTCGGGTGTTGGCCAAGCCTGCAGGTTCCCCTATCCGTGATGGGCTGGAAATCGAGGTCAGCATTGCCGGGGTTGCACCGCAGGCTCCGCTGCACTACAAGGCCATTGCCTGCATGGGGCCCAGGCTTCCGTCTGCTCCTGACCTCGAGGCCTTTGCCCTCAGGGATGTCGTGTCTCTGCCGTTTTCGGTGGAAGAAATGTACCGGCAATGGCTGTTTCACGGACCGCTCATGGCGGGGATCCTTGAGATTCAAGGGATTGGGACCAACGGAATTGCCGGCGACCTGGTGCCATCCGTGCCCCAGAGTTGCCTCGGCAGACAGGCGCAGGGCACCTGGGTGATCGACCCGGTGGTATTGGACAGTGCCCTGCAGATGATCATCGTCTGGACCAGGAGGCATTGGGATATGACACCCCTGCCGTCCCGTATGCAATCCTATAAACGATTCGGAGCCCTCGCGGGACAACGGATCAATTGCCGAATGCGGATCGAATCTGATGCCGCTGGGCACATTGTGCATTGTTTTGTCGCGTTCTATGGAGAGGCGGGAAACCTACTGGGGCTGGTCGAAGATGCGGAAGGCGTATGCAGTAAAGCCTTGAACCGCTTGACACATATGAAGGACAACCCCGAGTCGAGGTAAGCGCATGATCTCCCCTGAAGGGCAAGGATACTTCGATGGCAGTGCAGTCCGAGGCGATGTGGCGATCATCGGTATGGCATGCGTTTTCCCAGGCGCCCCTGATCTTGATACCTTCTGGCACAACATCGTCAACAAAGTTGACGCCATCACCGATGTTCCGCCGGAGCGGTGGGACCCCGATATTTTCTTCGATCCGACGTCTTTCGCCAATGATCGAGTGTACTCCAAGCGCGGGGGATATTTGACGTATCCCGTACAGTTTAACCCCGCCGATGTTGGAGTGATACCCATCACGGTCATTCACGGCGAACCGGAGCAGTTTCTGGCGCTGATGGTCGCCCATCAGGCCCTGGCCGATGCAGGCTATCTCGATCGCCCCACGAACCGCGATCGGACGCAGGTCATCGTGGGTCGGGGCAATTACTTAAACCGTGGCATTTTGACCATGATGCAGCACGTTCGGGGGGCAGAGGACGCGCTGCGGATCATCCAGCGCTTCCGCCCTGAGTTGACTGAGGCGGAGTTGCGGGCGATTAAGGAAGAGCTCAAAGCCAGTCTTCCTATTTTCAATGCTGACACTGCACCCACACTCATTCCGAATCTCACTACAGGACGCATCGCCAATCGCCTGGATTTGATGGGGACCAATTTCACGGTGGACGCTGCCTGCGCCTCCTCTTTGGTCGCTACAGAGATTGGGGTACGGGACCTCTTGACCCGGAAGTGTGACCTGGTCCTGGTCGGCGGTATCTACGTCTCCACCGATGTAGGATTTCAGTCCATTTTCTGCCAGCTGCATGCGTTGTCTCACCGATCACAGATTCGCCCCTTTGACAAGGATGCTGACGGTCTCCTGCTGGGAGAAGGGGCGGGTTGTATCGTGCTGAAACGTCTGGAGGACGCTGAACGAGACGGTGACCGCATCTATGCCGTGATCAAGGGCGTGGGGACCTCCAGTGATGGACGAGCCTTGGGTGTTCTTGCGCCACGAGTCGAAGGGGAGGAATTAGCCCTGCAACGCGCCTATACCATGGCGGGAATTTCCCCCAAGACGGTGCAGCTCATCGAAGCGCATGGGACGGCAACCATTGCAGGGGATGTTGCCGAGGTTCAGGCCATGACACGGGTGTTTGGCCAGCGCGATGGCCCGCTGGCGTGGTGCGCGTTAGGGTCCATCAAGTCTATGATCGGTCACCTCATGCCGGCAGCCGGCATCGCCGGGCTGATCAAAACCGCTCTGGCACTGTATCATAGGACGTTGCCGCCCACGTTGAACTTCAAAACACCCAATCCACGACTGGAGCTAGAGAGAACACCTTTTTATATTAACACCGAAACGCGCCCGTGGATTCGTGCGTCGGATCAGACGCCTCGACGAGCTGGGGTGAATGCCTTCGGATTCGGAGGTATCAATGCCCATGTCATCTTGGAGGAGTACCGCCAGAGCGAGGAGACCGACCTTCACACCCATCTGCTCCAGTGGGAGACCGAAGTCTGCATCGTGCAGGGCAGCACCCGCCAGGATCTCACCGAACAGCTGCGCCACCTCCAGCAATACCTGCAAGACGCCCCGCAAATCTCCCTGAAGGATTTGGCTTACACCCTGAACATAGAGCTCAAGCAACCATACCGTGTAGCAATCGTGGCGTCCTCTATCGACGACCTCCGGACCAAGATCGAGCGTACATTGCAACGCTTGTCGGACCATCAGCGTCAGCAGATTAAGGATCGCGACGGCATTTATTTCTTTGAACAGCCGCTGAGTCAAACAGGAAAGCTCGCTTTCCTGTTTCCAGGTGTGGGGGCGGCGTACATCAACATGCTGTCGGATTTGTGCCTGCACTTCCCAGAGGTCAGAAGCTGCTTTGACCTGGCGGATCAACTCTTTACTCCTCGTCAGCACTCATCCCTCTTACCCAGTCAGATCATCTATCCCCCGCCTGATCCCTCCGCACCAGAACGTTCGCAGGTGCAGCAACGGCTCTGGCAAGAAGACGGTGTCTTGGAGGCTATCCATGCCGCCGATGGAGCACTCTTTGCCCTCTTGAAACGTCTCGCTGTTTGCCCCGAGATGGTAGTAGGCCACAGCTTCGGCGATTTTTTCTCACTGTTGCTGGCGGCATCTCCAGACGCGCCCAGAGAAGTCATCATCGATGCCATGGTCGCCCTGGAGCAAAGCGTCCATAACACCATCCATACGTATGATCAGCTGCGCACTGCGGGCAAGATTCCACAGAATGTCGCTTTAGTGAATGTGGGAGCGGATTCCAGCACGATATTGAACCTCTTCGAGGCCATCAACGGCCGCCTGCACATCTCCATGGATAACTGTCCTCACCAAGTGGTGGTCGTTGGCGAACAGGGAGCGATTGCGCAGTTAACCGTATTACTGAAAGAAAAAGGCATTTTTTACGAAGAATTGCCCTTGGATCAGCCGGCGTATCACACCCCAATGTTTGAGGGAGCCCGTGGCCTGCTGGAAGACCACCAGTGGATGCCCCCTACTCACCTTGTGGCGGTCTACTCCTGTACAACTGCAAGCCCCTATCCGCGTGAGCCGGCGGCTATCCGGCAGCTCAGTGTCGAGCACTGGATGCGGCGTGTAGAATTCCGCAAGACCATTGAGGCGATGTACGAGGCAGGGGCACGGATCTTTGTCGAGGTCGGGCCGGGTGGTATTCTGACAGCCTTCGTCGATGACATTCTGCGCGGACGCCCCTACCTGGCGGTGGCCTCCAATGTGCCCCGCCGTTCAGGGATCACGCAACTCAATCACCTCGTGGGCATGCTGGCTAGCCAGAGGATTCCCTTAAGCCTTGAGTATTTGTATAAGCGCCGAGCGCCCCGACGGCTCTCGCTCGACGCGGCCCTCGACAGCCCAACCAACGGACACAACTCTCCTGGTATGGTAGACCTGGCTCTACTGGGTACTCCCTCCCTGAAGCTCTCTCCCCAGCCTCTAGCGGTAGGAGACGTGGCACCGGCTTTCCCTCCCCGGCACGACCACCATGCGACTCCACAGCCGCCAGCACAGCAGGATGGGACACTAAAAGCTAATCAAAGCCAGCGATCCAAACCAGCTACTGCAAGTCACGAAATACGACAAGTGTCCGCACCTGCGGTACCCCTGATGGCCGAAAGCACCCCACCCGCCCACGATCCCGACGGGCATGCGATAGGAAATCCTCCTCCGCCAAGCGTTCTGAGCAACGCCATGCACAGCTATCTACAGACGATGGATGTGTTCTTAGAGACCCAAGCCAATGTCATGCACCATCTCATGGCCAGGGCACGGGGCAGCTCCCCCCCGAACCCGCAGCCTATGCAGCTGAGAGGCGGGCCCGGCCAATCGATGCACACGCAGATGCCAGCTTTTCCGTTTGTTGGCAAGATCATCTCCATGGTTCCCTCCCAAGAGGTGGTGACGTATCGGCAAATCACCCTAGCTGAGGATCGACTCCTCCACGATCATACCTTCGGGGGGCAGGTCTCGGCCGTCGATGCCACGCTCGAGCCACTGCCGGTCATCCCCATGACCATGGCCATGGAGATCATGGCCGAAACTGCTGCCCTGTTAATGCCGGAAAAACGGCTGATTGGGATGAAGGATATCCAGACCTATCAATGGATCGACCTGGAGGAGGAGCAAACTATCCTGCAAATCAGCGCCCGCCGGCGAGCTGCGGATCAGCCTGAAATTGAGGTCCGGGTCTACAACCTCGGCAAAACCGGCGAGGACAATGCCGGCAAAGGTGTCCTGGCTCTGCAAGGTATGATGATCTTCGGAGACATGTATCCGGAACCGCCTCAGGTGCAGCCCCCGACTTTGACTTCGCCCAGGCGAACCGAGTTTACCGCCAGGGAGATGTACCAGGAAGGATTGATGTTCCACGGCCCACGGTTCCAGGGAGTGGCAGCGCTAGATGCGATCGCCGAGGAAGGCGTTGTAGGGCAACTTCTGACGCTTCCCATAGATAACCTGTTCCGCTCTACTGAGCAGCCTCACTTGCTCACCGACTTTGCTCTCCTGGATGCGGCCGGCCAACTCGTGGGCTACTGGCCCTTGGAGTGGGTGCAGACCGGGTATGTGATGTTTCCCATCAGGTTAGACGATTTGCGCATTTACGGACCCTTGCTCTCCCCAGGGCACACAGTTGTCTGTCAGGTGCAGATGCGAAATGTGCACCAAAAATATATGCGGGCAGACATCGACATAATCGGCCCTGACGGACAGCTCTGGATGCGTCTGGAGGGATGGTGCGATTGGCGCTTCTACTGTCCTGATGAGGCATACGACTTTTCCCGTTTCCCCGGGGAAATTGTGGCTAGCAAACCGATGGCCGCCGTTGTTGCTCGTTTTTCCTCGCCTGAGCAGTTTCACTGCTGCATAGCTGAACACAGTGAGGCTTTATATTCCAAGGATGCTTTGGCTTTCTGGATCAAGATGTGGGCGCGTTTGATTTGCAGTCGCCAGGAGCGGCAAGCGTTCTACAGCCTCGGTGGGCAGGAAGAGCAGCAAATCGAGCGGCTGCTGGCGCGAATCGCGGCGAAAGATGCGGTGCGCAGTTTGTTCCATCAGCTGCATGGGACTCGCGTTCATCCTGCGGATATCGACCTGGTCGTGGATGACAGCGGCCGTCCGGAACCGCGAGGCTACTGGCAACAGGAGATTGGCTACACACCCGCCCTGGCGCTTTCGCATGGCGGTCAGCTGGCCATTGCTATCGCTGGCCGATGCGACCATCAACGCCTTGGCGTCGACCTGCAGCTGATTGAGTCACAAAGACCGGAATTTGAGGCGGGCGCCTTTCCTCCAGAAGAACAACGTCTCTTGGAAAGCATCGAAGCTTCAGCTCGCCTCGAATGGCTGACGCGGTTCCGGTGTGCGAAGAACGCCATCGGGAAAGGGCTCGGCTGTGGATTAAAGTATGGCCCACCGAGCGTGATCGTCAGGGCATTTGACCCGGACGCTGAGGTAGTCAAGGTAGTCCTTGGCGACAAGCTTGCCGATGAGTTCCCAGCATTGGCCGACATCTCAATGAGCGTCTACACGATCCGTCATCGGGATTTTATTATCGCAAGCACCCTGTGTGAGGGGGCATGACATGGTGGAAGCCACACGTGAGCAGATCGCTGTCGATCTAAAAAAGATCTTCAAGGACACCATGGGGGACTGGGAGTATTCCGGTGAGATCCTCCCGGAGACCCGTCTCTTCGCTGATTTAGGATTGGAATCCATCGACATGGTGGCTCTTGGAGCAGCTATCGAGGAACATTATGGACGGACTTTTCCCTTTGCCCAGTGGCTGTCTCAGTTGCGTGAGCAACAAGTCGATGACATCCGTGTCAATGACGTCATCCAGTTTCTCCACGACAATATGAATAGTTCCCTCGCCGGAGACCGCCCATGACAGAGCGTGTCCTGCTGATCGGCCTGGATGGCGGCACCTTTACGACCCTCGATCCCCTCATGGACCAGGGCATCATGCCCTTCCTGAAGGAATTTGTCGCCGCCGGTGTGCGTAGGTCCGCTGCGCTCGGTCATCCCGCCGCTGACGCCTCCAGGGTGGACCTCTTTGGTCACCGGTCGCACGCCTGGCAATCATGGAGTTATGGACTTCTTCCGGTTCGAGTCCTCTGGAACCCACTATCTCCGACTGGTGGACTCTCGTGACGTCAAGTGTGAGACGATCTGGTCCATCCTCAGTCGCCAAGGCCTGAGGGCAACCGTGTTGAATTTTCCGCTGATGACCCCGTCACGTCCCCTGGCCGGCAATGCAGTCCCCGGCTGGGCACCGTGGCGACATCTCCCGCGCCTGTGTTTCCCACGCGACCTCTATGACAAGATCAAGGCCGTCCCCGGTTTTAACGTGCAAGAACTTGCCATGGACCTGAAACTCGAGGGCAAGGCCATTGAGGGCAGCGCCAAGGAAGAATACGAGGACTGGATTCTGTTCCATATTCGGCGAGAACGGCAATGGTTCGAGATTCTACGCTACCTGATGCAGGAAGATCCCTGCCACCTGACGGCTGTGCTCTTCGATGGCGTCGATAAGCTGCAGCACCTGTTGTGGCGCTTCATCGATCCCGCCTACGTGCCGGCGCATCCGTCGGTCTGGGAACAGCATATCCGCGAGCTTTGCCTAAATTACTTCCGCCAGCTTGATGGACTTCTGGCTGAAGCTGTCGCCATGGCCGGCCCGGACGCGTCGGTCTTCATCGCCTCTGATCACGGCTTTGGCCCCAGCACCGAGGTCTTCTATCTCAATACATGGCTCCACCAACAAGGATATTTGGCCTGGGGAGCCGATGCTCATGAAGATACCAGTGAAGCAGGCCGGTTGGGTGTGGGCCGGGTCAGCCAAACACCGTCGATGATTGACTGGAGCCGCACCACGGTCTATGGCCTGACGCCTAGCAGTAACGGCGTGCACATTGATGTCGCCGGTCGGAGAGGGCCCCAGGGCGTCGATCCGCAGGCCTATGAGGGACTTCGTGCTCAGGTTGCAGGATCAGTTGTGCCAATTCCGTGATCCCGCGACCGGAGAGCGTGTCGTTTCCCAGGTTTTGACGCGTGAGGCGGCGTTTCCAGGAGAGCAGATGGGACGAGCCCCCGACCTGACCCTGTCGATTAGAGATGGGGGGTTTGTGTCTATCCTCAAATCGGATGTCGGGCTGAAGCCCCGCCCAGAAGTAGTGGGAACACACCGCCCAGAGGGCATTTTCATGGCCAAAGGCCCGGGAATCCACCGCGGACTCCCTCTGTCTGAGCTCTCGATTACCGATGTCGCACCTACACTCCTGTATACCCTGGGTCTGCCGGTGCCGCGGGATCTAGAAGGGCAAGTCGCCGAGCTGATCTTTGAGCCAGCCGCGCTGCACCAGCGTCCAATTCGCGCTGGTGAACCGACACGTGTTCCTGAGGCATTTCCCCAATCGCCGTCTGATCAAGAAGATCAAGACGGCGAAGCCCAAGTCCTCGAGCGCCTCAGAAACCTCGGGTATGTGGAGTAGTTCGGAGAGAAGGTAGCCAAGATGCCGAAGGCCTTCGTCAATGGGATTCATCTCCATTACGTCCAGACCGGCAAGGGACCTGACCTGGTGCTAATCCATGGCATCGCGAGCAATCTCGGGCAGTGGCAACTGAGCATCCTTCCGGCACTAGTGGAAGATTTTCGGGTGACGATGTATGACCTCCGCGGACATGGGTACAGCGATATGCCTCCCGAGGGTTATACGCCTGGTCATATGGTAGACGATTTCAGCGGTCTGATGGACTACCTCCAGCTACAACGGCCCTGCATTCTTGGTCATAGCTATGGTGGGCTGGTGGCGCTGCGCTATGCGGCTCTTCACCCTCAGCGCGTGGAGAAGCTCATTATCGCCGACACCGCAGTCCCTTCTCTGCAGCCGATGGGAGCACGCGACGGCCTGCTGGGCGGATGGCGGGAGGCTTTGCGACAGAAGGGCCTCGACGTACCAGATGAGAAGGCGGAGGACGTGGTGTATTTGATGGAGCAAACGTTGAGACTGCGAGGACAGCGCTGGCGTGGAATGGGGTTACGGCGTGCCATGGCACGACTCTCGCGCCTGGTGCACATGACTTCTATCGGCAAGGAGTATCGCGACAATTCCCTGCTGACACCGGAGACGATTCGCCTGATTCAAACCCCAGTCTTGCTCATCTATGGAGATCGTTCCCCTAATACCACGAGTTTCCATGCTCTGCGTGAGCATCTACCCCAATGCACGACAGCCATCATTTCTGATGGAGGACACTTCTATCCGCTCGAACATCCGAAGGCGTTTGTTCGCCATATCAAAGGGTTTCTGCAAGACCAAAGCGCGACTTAAAGAACGGAGAAGACTTTGTGGAAGCTTTCTGCGTGGTCTTTTTTGCGCCAGGGCCTGGCGGAGCCGTCGTGGTAAGACCTCTCAGGTTAGGCAAGGCTGGAAAGCGGGTGTCCTCCGCCTACATACCGGTGAAGAAGACGTGCCATCGCTGGCTCTGGCCGTTGAAGACCTCCGTTGAGGAGAACCCCATGCTAGACGGAAAGCACTTTGCAAAGGTTGCCAGCAGTGGCTTCGGTGACCCTCACAACAGTTACGCCTGGTCGATGGAATGGTTCAAGGGGCGACTCTATGTAGGCACCAACCGGGATATCCTGTGGATGTTTGCGCGTCTGGGGGACCACACCTATCTCGATCCCTACCCGGTTCCCTTGCTCCCCCGAGCCAAAATGGACCTTCGCGGTCAGGTCTGGTGCTACACGCCCGAGACAGGCAGCTGGGAACGAGTCTATACCTCACCCCTGATTAGCGCGTCTCCGCTGCGGGGCACTGCTACATTACCCTGGCGTCGGCTCCTGCGGGCGCGACGTATGATCGGTCGACAAACCCGACAGCGCCGGACACGAGCGGTCATTCGGGGGTTGCTGCGCGAGTGGCGTGAGTGGATGCAGGCCGGATTCAAGAGCAAAACCCCTCGCGAAATGGGCTATCGGAGCATGGCTGTCTTTACGGACCAGCAAGGGACCGAGGCATTGTATGTGGTCAGCACCGGAGCAGAGGGGCACATCCTCCGCACGCTCGATGGCACGACGTTTGAGGTGCTTCCCAAGCCTGCCCTGAGTGTGAATATGGCCTTCGGTTTTCGACCCCTGGTGACCTTCAAAGGCCGTCTGTACACGTCCCCCATAGGTTCACCAATGTTTCCGAATTTTTCGGTCCATCCTACGGTATTGGAGATTACTGCCCCGTCTCGTGCAGCGCTGGACCCATCAATCTGGCGCCCTGTCAGCACACCCGGATTTGGCGATCCCGACAATCTCTCGATTTTTGAAATGGCCGCATTTCGGGACCACCTCTATGCCGGTGTGGGCAACCTGAATGGTTTTCAAATCTGGAAGACGGATGCCGCCGGGTCGCCCCCCTACCGCTGGACACCGGTGGTGACCAATGGGGGACATCGGAGCCCATCAGGCTTGCCTGCGGTGATCAGCATGTGCCCTTTTGGCGACTGGCTCTATGTCGGGAGTGGACGTGCAGTCCCCGCCATCGAAATGCTTGAACCCAACCCTGGAGAATTGATCCGCATCGCCCCAGATGACACTTGGGAAGTGGTGGCTGGCGTCCCCCGTGACACTCCGCTGGGTATGAAGGTCCCCATCAGCGGCATGCCAGGCGGCTTCGGCAATCCGCTGGCGATGTACGTGTGGCGTATGGAGGAGCACGATGGGTGGCTCTATGCCGGGCTCAATGATCCGACCACCTTTTTGCGCTATATCCCCAAGAGTCGTCTGGATGCCCGTGTGGTGAGTTGGATCGATCAACATGGCGGCGTAGAGAAGTTCCTGGAGGACGAGGGGGGCTTTGACCTGTGGGGCACGCCGGATGGGCTCCATTGGACGTGTATTACCCGTACTGGCTTCGACAACCCATTCAATAACGGTGTACGTACCCTCAAATCGACTCCACGTGGACTGTTTGTCGGAAGTATGAACTTCTTCACCGAGGCCACAGATCCCGTGACGGGGGAACCGCGTGGCGGCATGGAGATCTGGCTCGGGACGCGATAGATACGGAAATTCTCGGAATATGTTATGTAAGGAGAACCCTATGAAGAAAATTCTCTTGATTACACCTGATTTCACCCCCGAGGAAACGCGAGTGCGCTCGATCGCTGGCGGACTCAGCGCGTTGAAATTCATGCCACAGAAGACCATGATGGCCCCCCTCGGGTTGGCGACCGTCGCGGCCTTGACCCCAGATGATATCGAAGTGGATATCTGGGATGAGGCGGTGCATGGTCTGATTGCCGATGATACCGATTTCGGCAAGGACTATGATCTCGTGGGCGTCACCGGCTACATCAATCACCTGTTGCGCGTCAAACGGCTCGGCGAACTATTCCGTCGGCGGGGTATTCCGGTAGCCGTCGGCGGGCCAGGTGTGTCATCGGCCCCGGAGCATTATCGCCACGCCTTCGACATCCTGTTCATTGGTGAAGCCGAGTATACCTGGCCGCAATTTATTGCGGAATGGCAAGCCGGCCACTATCGCTCCGAGTATCGGCAAGTCGAAAAACTCGACATGACGCAATCCCCTCTACCCCGGTGGGATAAGATCGCCGCCGATCTGAAGTCGTATCTGTGTGGCGGGGTGCAAACGACGCGCGGCTGTCCGTTCGACTGTGAATTCTGCGATGTGATCTATATCTATGGGCGGCAAGCACGCCACAAGTCGATCGAACAGGTGTTGCAGGAGGTCAGTGCGCTGGAACGGCTGGGGGTCGAGCGCATCTTTTTCAGTGATGACAACTTCATCGGCAATCCGCACTATGCAAAGGCGTTACTCAAAGCCTTGATCCCGGTCAACAATGGGTTCCGCAATCCGATCGGATTCTTCACGCAAATCACGCTCAACGTCGCCAAAGACGACGAGATGCTCGCGTTGTTGGCCGATGCCAATTTCGCTGTCCTGTTCATTGGCATCGAGTCGGCGAATATCGACAGTTTGATCGAGATGAACAAGCCCCAGAATTACAAAACCGACATGGTGGGGGATATCAAAAAGATCCTGAGCTACGGCCTGCCGGTGACGGCCGGTTTGATTGTCGGCTTTGATCACGACGATGCGAGTATCTTTGATCAGCAGTTTGAGTTTTCTCAGGAAGCCTGTATCCCGATGCCCACAGCGCACATGTTGAAGGCTCCCCTGGGGACGAAGCTGTGGGTGCGTTTTCATAAAGAAGGACGCGTCGTGCACTTTGAGGAAACCGGACTGCGACCCTTGAATGATACGCGCGCGTGGACCAACATTCTCCCCAAACTGATGACCCGCCAAGAGCTGATGACGGGCTATCTCAGTCTGGTCGAGCGCCTCAGAGATTGGCGGAATTTTGAGACCCGCGTGATGGGCATGCTTTCGCTGATCCAGCGGCAGCCCCAGGTGAAGCCTCGGGCGGCGTCCTGGGAACAAAGCATGGGGGTATTCAAGTTCGTCCTCGAAGGCATGGAGCCGCAAGCACGACAATGTGCCATCCGACTCCTGCGCCATACCCGCCAACGCGCCCCCTTCATGATCGCCAAAGTAGTAGGGATGTTGGCACGCCAGCATCTCGAAGCAGCCGAGCTGCCATCGTTGCGAGAGCTGATCGACAGCCAAATTCGCCTGGAGAGTACAGAGGAAGCCAGGTTGCAACGGGAGCCGACGGTCTTCTTTGTTCCCGAGGCGTTCAAGAAACCCTATCGGGACCTCTTCCCCGAGCTACACGAGCGTGTGCACCAGGGCCTCATCGAGAAATCTCGCACGCAAGACGCCCTGGTCGAGGTGATCTATGACTTTCTCACCCGTTGGGGGCTCACCTTTGAGCAATTCGAGGAGCATCACCGCGCCTTCCTGTTCGAGATCTGCGATCGTACCATCGCGAAGGAAAACGGGGAGCTTGCGGCTGGGGCTGATGCAGGGCAGGAACTCCGGGTGCTTCCCGATCGCCGCGCCGGCCTGAGCGATGGGCAAGCCTCGATATGGCTGAGGCGCTTGGCCGATGAGGTGCTACGCCTCGTCGAACAGGACCTCCGGACCTTTAGGCCAGAACCGGGTGCCTCCTCCTTGGCAACTGCTACCCCATAGTGCAAAGGCACGGCGCTCGATCCCACCTTGTGAAGCTGAGGTCCGGGCTCAAATGGCCTCATGGCCTTCGCAATCGAGCGCGTCTCAGCCGCTTTGTAGTAAAGCGGGCGGCAGGCTATCCATCAGAGACAGCCTGCCGCAGCGCGCGGGATTCCAGAACCTGTTAGTTCGGCATCAGGGCCAGGGTTCTGATCTCCCCAAATTCCTTGCGCAGTTTCTGCCAGGACTCACCCCCATCGGTGCTCACATACACATAGCCGTAGAGACTGGCGGCCGCGACGACCTGTGGTCGCGATGGATGGGTCGCAAACCAATAGACGACCGAGTTCGGCTCCACCGGCAACTGGAGCGCTTCCCACGACTGGCCGCCATCGGTCGAGTGTTGGATCGTGCCGGTGACACCTGGGATCGCGTCGCCGTTGCCGACGAAGATGACGTTCGGGTCATCGGCCTTCAGCATGACCCCCCGGCAATATGACCGGTTGTCGGACTCATGGAACTTGGGGAAATTATGATACTTCCAACTCTCCCCTTCATCCGTGCTGGTGGCAATCCCAAAGGGCGTGGTGGCATACACGGCCGATGGCGAGCTGACCCGCAGACGCCAGCCCATGGATGTCGCCTTGGAAGGGGTCTGGACCGAGGGCCGGTAGATGGCGCCAGGTGTCGCCGCCATCGAGACTCTTATAGACGCCATCGACCTCGATGCCTGCCCAAATAGTGCGGTGATCCCGCGGGTCGACGATCATGTTGGTGGTCCGTGGGATACCCACTGGGCAAGGTATGGTGACGCCTAACGACAGGGCGTCCCACGTCTTGCCGCCGTCACGCGAGCGGAAGGCATCCGGCCGAGTGCCGACGAAGATGGTGTCAGAGTCCGTGGGATCGACCGTCACCGACCAGATCTGGATCCCATCCATGGGAGACTCGATCTTCTCCCAGGTACCGCCGGCATTCTCACTGCGAAACAGGCCCACATCACTGCCGGCCAGGATGCGGTGAGGATTGTTGGGGTAGACCGTCAGGGCTCTGACATTGCACTCCGACGGAATGGGCTGACGGATGCGGTTCCACGTCTCTCCCCCATCCGGGCTGCATGACAGGCCTCCACCGACGGTCCCGACGCAGAGCGTGAAATCTTGTGACATGGCAGTTCCTCCTCTCTTCAGCGGACGTTGCCACAGCGACTTGTCTAGGTCCCCATCATAGACCAAGTGTGAGGCCATGGCTACTGATAACTGCTCACCTTGGACACCCGCTGGGGCGCTGGTGCCGTATAGGTACCAGCCTGCTGACCTACGGCTAACCGTGCATCGACCAGAGCCGGTCTTCGGCCTCTGCTCGGGGACACACTCTCGTAGGCGTCAGCCACTTGTAGCAGGCGCGCCTCATCGAATGGACGGCCGATGAACTGAATCCCGATAGGCAGCCCAGCTTGGGTGAACCCACACGGCACGGTGACGGCAGGTAGCCCCGTGGCATTGCTAGGACTGGTACATCTGGACACCACGCCAGATCCCGGCCCTCGCACACGATACTCCGCATCTCCCAAGTTGACCGTGGGGGTATCGATACGGGGCGCGGCGATTGGGGCGGTGGGCGTCACTAGAAAATCCACCTCCTGCAAGACCCGGGCATGCTCTTCCTTGATCAGCCGTTGGACTTTCAGAGCCTTCGAGTAATCCCGGCCCAGGACAAATTGCCCTGCCAACGTGCGGTACAGCACATCGGGCCCATAGTCCTGGCGGTGCGTCGCCAGATACGGCTCGTGCGTCACCACGCTATCGGCGAGGGAGGCGATACGCAGCGCCCCGGCGTACCGCATGCTGGGAAACGAGACGGCTTTGGTCGCCACCCCGAGAGCCTCCAAGTCCTCGATCGCTCGCCGCACGGCTGTATCCACCTCAGGGTCGAGCAAGTCGAAGTAATAATTGCTGGGAATCCCCATCCGCAGCCCACGCACGTCATGGCCGAGGGCTGGCCGTATAGTCCGGCACTGGGACCGGGACGGTGCTGGGGTCCAGTGGATCGTAACCAGCGATCACCTGCAGCATCAGAGCACTGTCCCGGACCGACCTGGTCAAGGGGCCGATGTGATCGCCATTAAAGCTGGTCACTAACAGCCCGCGCTGACTGACTCTACCGAAGGTTTGTTTAAGCCCCACCACACCGCAGAAGGTGCCTGGCAAGCGCACCGACCCGCCAAGGTCAGTCCCCAATGACGCGAAGGTCACGCAGGCCGCGACGTTCGCCCCACCCCCGCCGCTGGAGCCACCGGGGATATGATCGAGGGCCCAGGGGTTGTGCACAGCGCCGTAGTGCGGATTATTCGATGTGGGTCCTGCAGCAAACTCTTCCAGATTCTCTTTCCCCAGCATAATGGCGCCGGCTGCCTGGCATAGGCGTACCACATGTGCATCTTCCGCAGGGAGGTAATCGGCTAGTACTTTCGAGCCCACGGTGCTGCGGATACCGGCAGTTGCAAGGTTGTCTTTGATACCGATGGGGATGCCCTGCAGCGGGCCACGGTACTCGCCACGAGCTAACGCCGCCTCTTGTTCTTTGGCCTGGCGCATCGCTTGGTCATGTAAGATGGTGATAAACGAACACAGGACGGGCTGCAAGCGGTCGGCCTGAGCCAGGGCTGCCTCGGTCAGCTCCACGGGCGAGACCTTCCGGGCCTTGATCTGTGCCGACAGTTCCGAAATCGGAAGTTTGAGAAGCTCGCTAGCTGACATTAGACTCGACCTCCTTCGTCGGCATGCAGCAGCCGAGCCGAGAGCACATTGGCGAGATCGAGCTCGCGCAATTGCTCAGCCTCGGCGAGATAGCTTTCCAGTTCAGGTCGAATGCGCTCCAGTTCTTCGTCGGATAGGGGAAATCCGTGATATTCGTGAATCATGGCTTTGAGGGTGGCAATTGAAAGTGGCATACTCTTGACCTCCTGTCATGATGCGATCCTTACCAGCCGATGGTTCCGGCACCTGCATGACGTTGCCTCCTCCCGCCGCCTGGTCAAATGCGTCAGGGACTCCGCTGGCACATATGACCAGGGCTCCGGCACGGACGATTGGGCAGGGCTACCCCACGTGGGCCTTCGCTGAAGCGGCTATGGTGTGCCGGAGAAATATTCCTTCAGGCCAACCATTCCTCGCCCATCTCACGAAGAAGTATGGCAAGGGCAAAGCCGTGATCGTCATAGCATATAAATGGCCACACGCCGTCGATATATGTTGCCACTTCCCCGGGTCTGGCACTCACGGACGTACGGTCACCCTCTCCCTGGCGACAGCACCTCAAGACGTGTCTGGTGCAGCCATGTCCTGTCTGCACCTGCCATTCGAGAATCAAGTCAGAGCACGCTACAGAGCCCTGACCTCATCAGGAGAAAGGAATCAGAAAAAATCGGCTCTCAGGAGTCGAGTGCCTCTTAACCACCGGGAGCTTCACAAGGGTGTGGCTCCGGTCGAAGATCCTGTTCCGGCACCAATCCTTAGGGGACTGCTCTTCGCCCCTCGCCCGACTGCCGTAAAGGTCCCAACTTGGCGACACGGTTATGAAGCCTGCACCTCGACAACTGTCCCGGGCTGAATGGCTTCGAGTATTTTGCGTACGTTAGACATGAGTGGTACAAGGTCATCCAGTCGATTGGTGGGAGCGACTAAAACGACGACGGCCACAGGGACCCCACGAAAGTTTTGCTGATGACGGAGGTTCTGGTCGGTGGTGAGGAACGCCGTGAAGGTCTCTGCATGCAGCAGCTGTATCAATTCCCCATTCCGTTTCCCTGCCCACCCCATCTCCACCACGGTGCGTACCTCATGGTCCGCTAATTCACGGCGTAGCGGTTGGGGGACGCACTCATCAAGCAATATGCGCATGGGCGGCTAGCATCTCTTTGGCGAGTTCAAGCACGGCGACAGCTTGCTCGCGGCTCACACTTGGAAAATGGTCGAGAAACACCGTGAGAGACTCTCCGGCTTCCAAATAGTCCAGCAATGTCTTCACGGGCACACGCGTGCCAACAAATACGGGGGTCCCCCCTAATATGTGAGGGTCGCTATGGATGGTCGATGGTTTCATAGCCATAGGTTCACTCCTTTCAGAGTGAAACTACACCATCCAGCAATAACTGACAAGGTCCTACCCCCTCACGCTCAGCGGCGGGCGGGGGTACGGCCGCTGATGTTTGCCGGAGTCGATGGTATTCATGGTGCCCGCCCGCTGATCACCCACGATGCCCTCGTATTCACGCCCTTGGAGCTGGATCGCGTCAAGACCGCCCAGGAGGACGAGGTAAAAACCTCCACGCACCGTCGCTTGGTCCCGACGCTCGGTCAGATCTGAGCCCTTATACCTGGTTAACTGATAAAAGTGAGGCGTGCTCTCCTCTGGCGCCAGCTCAGCGCGTTCCGCTGGCTCAACTCCGCCCTGGCAGCGCGCTCCCTCCGGGAGGTCCTCGAAGAGCGGTTGCTGGGGACGGGCAAGTTCGGCGACCTGGCCGCGCGGCAAGTGCGGGGCGATAGCCCCCAGGTGCTCTTCAATACCACCCTCTTCAACAACGGTCGGCGGTTCGTCATCACCACCATCCCACCAGAGGCCTCGCAGTACGATTTCTTCGCCGATCTGCGGCAGGCCCTGGCCAGGCGGGGACAGACGGCTGAGATTTCGCCTGCCTTCCAGCAGCGGTGGCAGACGGTGCTGGCGCTGCCCCCCCTCGACCTGCACATCGACCCGTGCGAGTTCCGGGTGGCCGGCGCGGTGGCCGCCTCTGCCTCCTTCCCCCCACTGGTGGGCCCGTTCACCGTGCGCGTCGGGGAGGAGAAGCTTTACTGGCATCTGGGGGATGGCGGGCTGTACGAGAACTCGGGCATCGAGACGCTCCTCTTCGTGTTCTTGAAGAAGCTGCAGGAGCACAAAGCCCAGCGGGCCCTGATTTTGGCCTTCGACAGCTCCTTTCCCTTCGCGGTGGGCGAGCGGCGCCTCGGCCTACGGGCCGAGCCCTTCAGTCTCTTCACCTACGACTACTCCCGCATCCCGGGCATCATGGAGCAGCGTGCCGGCGTCTATTTCGTAGCCTGCAACTCGAGGGCGTGTTCCCCGACAATGACACGGTGCGCATCGTCATCCTCCGCCATACCGACGCCCAGTGGCGGGACGATCTGAGCGATCTACCCGAGGCCTGCCGCCACGAGCACCCGCCGCTGCAGTCCCCGGCGGACGTGGTGGAGCGCCTGGCCGAGATCCCCACCCGTTTCCATGTGGCCTCAGCGTGCGACCGCCAACTGCTGGCCCTTGCCGCGGCCAAGGTCGTGGCACAGCACCAGCACGAGATCGTGGAGCTCCTGGCGATTCCGCCGGAGCGGTCCGCGGCCAGGTGACGCGCCCGGCTGCCGAGCAGGGGATGGCGAGCACGGCAGAGAGGTGGTGTCACGGTCCTTGATGGACGTCGTCACGAGTCGGCTCCATTTCCCGCCGGTCTATGATGGTCGGTTGAGTCTCCCGCTGATGTCGGTATACTGAGAGGGAAGAGTATCGCAGATCAAACCGATCGATGGGCGGCACGTGCTAAAGGATGGGTGAACAGTATGAAAACACCACGCAAGCGTCTTGGCATCCTGGTAGGAGGGGGACCGGCCCCGGGTATTAACAGTGCCATCAGTGCCACGGTAATCGAGGCAGTGAATGAAGACATCGAGGTCATCGGCATCTACGATGGTTACGAACATCTGATTCAGGGGCGCACTGACATGGTCCGCCCGTTGACGATTGAAGGGGTGTCGCGCATTCATTTTCAGGGAGGATCGATCCTCCGCACCTCCCGTGCAAATCCCACACGCCACCCTGACGATATGCAACGCACACTGCAAGCCATACAAGCATTAGGCATCAGTGCGCTGGTGACCATCGGCGGCGATGATACGGCGTTCGCGGCCTCGGAGGTGGCCAACGCTTCCAACGGGGTGGTGCGTGTGGCTCATATCCCGAAGACCATCGATAACGATCTGCCGCTTCCGGGGGGGGTGTCGACCTTTGGCTTCGAGACTGCCCGTCACGTTGGCACGCAGTTAGTCCGCAACCTGATGGAGGATGCGCGGACCACCAACCGCTGGAACTTCGTGGTCGTCATGGGACGTAAGGCCGGGCATCTGGCGCTTGGCATTGGCAAGGCAGCTGGCGCCACGCTGACGATCATTCCTGAGGAGTTCCCCGAAGAACGCATCCGTCTGCATGAGGTCAGTCGCATGTTGGAGGCGGCTATTTTGAAACGCCGGGTGATGGGCCGTGAGCATGGGGTGGCGATCATCGCCGAAGGCATCAGCGAAAAGCTCGACCCTGAGGAACTGGCGAGTATGCCAGGGGTCGAGATGGTCTATGACCCTTATGGCCATATACGGTTAGGGGAGATTCCTCTGACGACCATCTTGAAGCGCCAGGTACAGGACCATTTCGCCGCACGTCACGATAAACTTTCTATCGTGGATGTCACCCTCGGGTACGAGCTAAGGTGCGCCCAGGCCATCCCCTACGATGTTGACTACACGCGTACCCTGGGCTATGGAGCGGTGCGGTTTCTGCTTTCTGAGCCGGCAGACGGGCGTACGCGTCATGCCGGCTTCATCTGTGTCGAAGGCGGGCACTTGAATGTCCTGCCCTTCGATGATTTGCGTGATCCCGCTACCGGCCGTATCCGCGTGAGAACTGTGGATGTGCGCTCGGAGCATTACCATGTCGCCCGCAAGTATATGATCCGTCTGGAGCAAAACGATCTCGATGACACCGACATGTGCGCCAAACTGGCGGCCGCGGCTCACATGACACCTGAGATGTTCCTGAGCGCATATGGCCCTGCTGTCACCGCGCCAGAGGGATGGTCTCCATGAACGTGCCGGTCTGCAGCGGCAGCCGTTCGTCCCTGACATGTCCAGTGATGAGGCCTGTGGCAACACTGCTGCATGATCGACCGGAGCCATAGAGAGGTCTCCGAGGTTTTCATGCGTATGGCCGCACGCTCTTCAGGATGGAGCCAGGCGGAACACTACGCAGGCATATTTTTGCCTTGACGCCTATAACCTCGCCAGGTAATGTTGCGGTGGGACAGCGAAGGGAATCGTCGAACCACGGTGCTTTTGTTTTACCGCGGCGCAGTCATTTCCCAAACGTGGTGTCGACCACAGGAGGGGGATATGGACGACAGCGGCCAGCCTGAGCATCCACGAGGCGCACTTCTGTTTATCCTGATCTACCTGTTACTTCTCGTAGCACTGTGGATTCACGTCTATCTCCGTCTCTGGGTAAAGGGGTAAGCCAGCGATGATGCGCGGCACCACGATTTATCTCTACGAGTTGGCGTGGATTTTACCCAGCGTGGCGATCCCCGTCGGGATGTTGGTGGCCCTGATGGTCACGGCCTTTGGGGCGGGAATCCATGTCCCGAGTGATGAAGGCCGCATCGACCCTACCAAAGTGGCGGAGACCGCTCCATTTAATGAGCCCGGCGTGGTCGAGGTGGCACCTGGACACTATGAGGTCCGCCTGGTGGCTGGCATCTGGGTCTTTACACCGAACGAGATTCGTGTCCCTGTGGGCTCGAAACTCACCTTTGTCGCCACCAGCCGCGATGTGATCCACGGTTTTTCACTCCACGACGCCAATGTGAACCTGATGCTGCTACCGGGACGTGTGGCACGCGCCACAGCCCAATTCGACCGTCCGGGCGAGCATCTGTTCATCTGTCATGAATACTGTGGCATCGCGCACCACACGATGTTCGGGAGGGTGATCGTCGAAGAACGTCGCTAAGACGGCAACATGGGGAGACAGCCATGGTGAGCGGCCAGAGTGCTGCGGAGGGGTTCAAGTCGGAGAATCAGCTGACGGCTGCGTACCTAATTGTCGCACATGTGGCACTGTTCATCGGCGTCGTCTTGGGTCTGTTCCAAGCGCTCGAATACGTCGGCATCAACCTCTACTCGTTGGTCTCCCCGCTGATTCAGTCCTATTACCATGGTCTTAGCCTGCACGGTGTGTTGAACGTACTGGTGTGGACTACTTTCTTCATCAGTGGCTTTCTAACCTTCGTCACCGTCCGCGCTCTCGGCACGCCGCTGCAAGGCATGGTGCTTGGCTGGACGGCGTTTGCCGTCATGGTTGCCGGCCTCGTCATCACAGCCGTGCCGCTGCTGAGCAATCAAGCCACCGTGATGTTCACCTTTTACCCGCCGATGAAGGCCCATGGAGCTTTTTATCTCGGGTTGACCTTGGTAGTAGCGGCTACATGGCTGGTCGCGCTCAATCTGTATCGCACGTACAATGCCTGGCGCGCGAAACACCCAGACGATTGGACACCACTGGGGGCGTTCATGGCGCTGATCACGTTCACGATGTGGACCATCGCCTCCGTGGGTATTGCCGCCGAGATGCTGTTCATGCTTCTGCCCTGGTCGTTTGGCTGGATTCAAGGCACCGATGCGCTGCTGGCCCGCACCCTGTTCTGGTTCACCGGCCATCCCATCGTCTACTTTTGGCTCCTACCAGCGTACATTTCGTGGTACACGATGGTGCCGAAACAAGCAGGAGGCCGACTCTTCAGCGACCCCATGGCACGCGCCTCGTTCATTCTGTTTCTGATACTCTCCATCCCTGTCGGTATCCATCATCAATACGCCGACCCCGGCATTCACCGAAGCTGGAAGTTGTTCCATGCCTTTTTGACCTTTGCGGTGTTTTTCCCCAGTCTGCTGACCTTTTTCAACGTCGTCGCCTCTCTGGAAAACGGGGCACGGGCGCGTGGTGGCCGGGGATTGGTGTGGTGGTTTGGCAAGCTCCCTTGGAACGATCCCTCGCTGGTCGCACAAGTGCTGGCCATGCTGATGTTCGCCCTTGGCGGTATTAGCGGCCTTATCAATGCTTCGTACAACGTCAATTTGGTGGTCCACAACACGGCGTGGGTCCCCGGACACTTCCATCTGACGGTGGGGACGGCAGTGACGCTGACGTACATGGGGATTTCGTACTGGTTAGTGCCGTACCTTCGGGGTCGGGAGCTGTGGAATCGGCCACTAGCGCTGGTACAAGCCTGGCTGTGGTTTGTCGGTATGGGCATCTTCTCTCACTCGATGCATCGTTTGGGGCTGATGGGCATGCCCCGTCGGACGATGATCGGCTCGGCCACCTATCTTGGCCTGCAACCGAATTGGCAGGCTGACCTGCCGATGGTGGCCCTAGGCGGCACTCTCCTATTTATCAGTGCGCTCTTCTATTTCATCAATATCGTTATGACAATGACCGTGTCCCGCCGACCGGCGATTGTCGACATGCCTGTGGCCGAAGCGATCTCAGGTCCAGAAGAAGCTCCACGCATCCTCGACCGATGGTGGCCGTGGCTCGCCATTGCTGGTCTCCTGATCCTGTTGGCATATGGACCGACCATCGCCCAACTGGTCAGCACCACCCCACTCAACTCCCCTGGCTATCGTGTCTGGTGACCTCAGGGGCATTTCACCTTCCGGCTCGGTTTCCAGGAGTTCCGTCGGAATGGTGCCGGTTTGGCCCGATGCCCACGCCAGTCCTCCACGATTTCTTATGGGCTCGGGTTGACTCCGGCGGCTATTGCCCTGGACGCTGCTAGCGAGCCGCTGCGTAAGGTCAGGCCTCGTGTAACGTATTTCATGTCAGCATGGGGTATTATGTCCCATAGGGAGGCAAAGCGCCCCATTGACGTTATTCAAGGTAACCAGCTCTGCGATCAGCCGTTTGTGCCGTCCCAGTGTGGGCAATCCCTGGAGCGTCGCTGCGCTGATCTCTCGTGAGGACTTGTTTATGAGAAGCTTGTGTTCCGGGCACAGAGCTTGCTCTACAGTTCACCATGAGAGGTGATGGTGGCAGAACTTCATGATGACAATCGACCCAGGGAAGCACTGTATAGACCGGCTTGGAGGACGATTTCAGGAGAACCGTGAGCACTGGTCCCCCTGCGTGACAGGAGAACAGTTGTATGAACATTCAGCGTATCCTGGCTCCCACTGATTTTTCAGAACTTTCAAAACAGGGCCTGACAAGTGCCCTGGAGCTGGCAGAAACATTTGGCGCCAAGCTCCTGCTGCTGCATGTTGTTGAGCCGCCGACGTATCCCGTAGAAGGGATCATGCCGTCGCAGTTGGGGACGACGATGCTCGATGATCTGGAACGCCAGGCGAGTAGGGATCTCGCCCAGATGCTGTCCGAAACGCATGGTAGTAAAGTCGAGGTCACGCGCCGTGTGGTAGCCGGCATCCCCTATCGCAAGATCGTCGAAGTTGCGGAAGAGGAGAAGAGCGATTTAATCGTCATGACGACACATGGGCGGACAGGTTTCAGTCACCTGGTCATGGGCAGCGTCACCGAAAAAATTGTCCGCACGGCGCCATGCCCCGTGTTGACGATACGGCCGACCTCCGTAACCGCCTAGTCGGCAGTTCGGGCGCTTGGCAAATCAGTTGGCTGATGTTCCTGGGGTATCTGCATGCAAAGGAGATGAATGGTTCATCGACGACAACGACGTGCGGTTTGACCCAGTGTGCAAGGGGCAAATGGAATTTATCCAGCGCCAGGCGTCAAGGTAGTATGACGTAGCTTATGAGGGAAGGAGCACTGATGGATAGCCAACGACCAATTCCCACTTCGCACCAGAGTCGGCAAAATCGGTTCATTCAAGAACGTGAACATGACCCCTACATGTCCAAGAGTAAGTTGCCTGAACCGACGGTTTGCCCGCACTGCCAGGCGGTGTACCATCAAGGTCGGTGGACATGGACTCCCCGCCCAGCCTCGGCCCATGAGGAGATATGCCCTGCCTGTCTCCGTATCCGTGACCAATACCCCGCTGGCTATCTCACCTTGAGTGGTATTTATCTGCAGGAGCATAAAACAGATATCATCAATTTGGCGCATAATGAGGAGGCCGCCGAGAAAGCCGAACATCCCCTCCATCGCATCATGGCTGTTGAGGAAGAGGCCGACCAAATTATCATTACTACCACTGATATCCATCTGCCACGCCGTATAGGCGAAGCACTGCACCGCGCCCATCACGGCGAGTTGGACTTTCATTACGAGGCGGAAGGTATTCCTCTACGCGTGCATTGGCAACGCTAGGTCGCAGATCAACGCCGGATGAGGTTGTGATGACACCATAGGTATCAACAGGGCTGATCGAGGTCCTCCGCTTGCTTGTTTTGGGGTACGACCTCATTCCGGCAGATCGACCACATAGCACAAAAAGGTCACGTTTCGGTGACAATGCCAACCAGGGTGTGTCATTGCCCCACCTGGCAGGCAACCGATCTCCTGCCCTAGCGTTTAGCCGCACAACTTCCTGGATCGTGGCATCGGCTGAAATCATCATTACCGGCTCACCAACGATCGCACTACGTCATACTACGCGAGACCTCGACGGCGCGTGTGCGATAAGCCTCCTCGCAGCTTTTCGCCTGCACACCGCGCGGTTCGAGCCATCGGCAGCGCACTTCTTGACGGTCGATATCCGCTAGCAGCGAACCGATGACCTCATCTAAATTGCCAAGAGAGAAGCTGCGTCCTTCATAGTACACCACTGGTGGATTGGCATAGGGCTCCACCCAAACCTCATACTGGCCTCCACCCATGGTAACCTCGAGACTCTCCCCATGCAAAAGCCGTCGTTTTAGCTCTTCTCGATCGAATGCCATCAACGTCTCCCTCAGGGTTGCTGCGCAAGTAGTCCGTTGAGCTCCCGCGCCCCTCTCCCTATGTTAGGACCCTGTTTCGTCCTTCTCCAGCCCTGATCGGCATACTCGTGCAAAGTCGATGCCTCGGTAAACAGGCCATGCAACCGCTACGTTTGTTATGCCTTTGGAGGAGAAAGCGTTTGGGGTGTCGCGTTTCCGGACACAATCGACAGCGTGATTACGCTACATACGACGAGATGATTGTCGTGAAACGCGACGAAACCGCCCGTCTCAGGACATCACCTTTAACTAGGTCAGTTCGGCGTACCGCTCCGGAAAACCGCCTATAGCAGCGCCTGAGACGTAAGCGCCAGTGCAGGGCAAAAGTCTTGCACTAAAGCAGGCCATGAGACGAACACCGATAGCCTCATAATCACAGAGTCCTATAACCGAGGAGCCACAGACAGTACCTCTAGCTCGTTTGCTACTCGATTCGAGCCATAGAAAGACGAGGTCTAGGGTGGATCGACCTGTACAAGATGCCTCTTCGACCACAATCCCGGTCATAGCCCGTCTTGACGTCAACGACTTCCATCGACGCTGGCAGGCCGCCCGAGTTGCCGCTCTGCAGCAATTCTTCGGAGGGGCTTCAGACGAGCCCACTGCCAACGAACTCGCCATGCTGCAACAAATCCCGCCCACACAGTCTGCCAATGTGCTGAAGGCGGTATATGACAACGCCCGCAAATTAGGGCACAGTGCGCTGCGCTACTTCGCGTTGTTATGGGACATCCTTGATGTCCGTGACGTGCTTTCTGGTGCTGGCGTCCCCTGTATGCAAGGACAGTGGAGCAGCGACGGACAACACACCGTGGTGGAACGTCGTGGATGCAGCGTGCCACAACAGTGCGGCACGCTGGGCTGTGATTACTGGAACGAAGCGATCGATGGGCTGCTCATGGGTCTGGGAGACGAAGTACGTCATATGCGCCACCGCAGTGCCGGTCACGGTGACGATTTCTGCCGTGACGCCTTCGCTCCACGCGCCCAAGACGGTGCGGCGTATGGCCCCCTGCCTGAACACCTGGTGCCTTTTTTTGCCAACCTAGAGCAACGGTTTGCATCTGAAACTTTCCGGGTCACCTTTGTCGGCTATGCCGCGGGGGTGGTTTACTACGAAGCAACAGCACGCGGCGCCGGTTGTGGGGGACAGATCTGGCACACAATGCTGCAAGCTATTGTGGCGAGGACCTATCCCACATTCCGAATGCAAGACGTTTCACCTGCCTCCATATTGGGCCGAGAAGAGAACGCCACAGGATGAGGAAAGAACAGATGAAAGAGGAGACGAAGGTGCAATTGAGCCGACGGCAAATCCTCAAAGGCATCGCCGTGTTGGGCGCTACAACGCTCGCGGAAAGAGCTTTTGGCGCTCCCATTCGGTATTTCAAACCGCTGCAGATTGACAATCCGCTTGCCTACTACCCCAATCGTGACTGGGAGCAAGTCTATCGCAATCTGTTTAAGCCGGATTCGTCTTTTGTCTTTCTGTGTGCGCCGAACGATACGCACAACTGTTTGCTCAAAGCCTACGTGAAGAACAACGTGGTCGTGCGGATCGGTCCAACGTATGGGTACGGCAAAGCGACCGATCTCTATGGCAACACCGCGTCGCATCGGTGGGACCCGCGCCTGTGTCAAAAGGGTCTCGCGCTGCCCCGACGCATTTACGGCGACCGCCGCTTGAAAGCTCCCATGGTGCGCCGTGGGTTTAAGGACTGGGTGGACGCTGGCTTTCCGCGCGATGCGGTCACGGGTCAGCCCGATCCGACGTATTTCCAGCGCGGTACAGACGGCTGGCTGCGGATGAGTTGGGACGACGCCTACGCCATGGCGGCCAAGGCGTTCGAGAACATTGCCCGCACCTATTCGGGAGCGCAGGGCGCAGCCTATCTGCAGCAACAACGGTATGACCCGGCCATGATCGAAGCCCTTGAAGGCGCTGGCACGCAAACCATCAAGGTGCGCGGCGGCATGGCGTTTCTCGGTGCCACACGGATTTATGGTTTGTATCGTTTCGCGAATATGCTGGCGCTCCTCGATGGCAAGATTCGCGGCGTTGGGGCTGACCAGGCGCATGGGGCACGTGGCTGGGATAGTTACAGTTGGCACACCGACCTGCCGCCTGGTCACCCCATGGTGACAGGGGTGCAAACGAATGATTTTGATCTGTTTGCCGTGGAGTATGCGAAGCTGGTGCTAGTGTGGGGGATGAACTGGATCACCACGAAGATGCCAGACTCGCACTGGCTCACGGAAGCGCGGTTGAAGGGCACACAAGTTGTCAACATCAGTGTCGAGTACGGCGCCACCGCTTCAAAAGCAGATGATGTTGTGGTCATTCGTCCGGGCACTGACCCGGCGTTTGCCCTGGGTCTGGCACAGGTCATTCTCTCCAAGAACCTGTTTGACGCCGATTTTGTTGCCAGAAACACCGACCTGCCCTTCTTAGTCCGTCTCGATACGCTACAGCCTCTGCGTCCAGAGGAGGTGTTCGACAATTATCATGCCCCAACATTGGCGAGTGTGAGTTTTGTCAAACCCGGCGAGAAGACTCCACCAGTGACGCTACAGACGGGCCAATACGCGGTGGAGACCATGCAGGCTGACTTCCAATCCTACGTCGTCTGGGACAAAAACGGTCACAAATTGGTGGCGGTGACCCGGGATGAGTGGGGTGAACACTTTACTAAACTGGGAGTGACTCCCGAGTTACGCGCCGCACAAACTCTCAAGCTGCGCGATGGCACGGGGCTACAGGTTCGGACGGTCTTCAGCCTGACGGAAGAGTATGTCAACGAGAACTTTACCCCTCCCCAGACAGCGTCAATTACCGGGGCGCCAGCAGAGGCCGTCGTCAAACTTGCTGAACAGATCGCCCGCAACCGCGAGAAAACCTTGTTCGTCATGGGCATGGGACCGAATCAGTTTTTCAACGCTGACCTCAAGGATCGCGCCGTGTTTTTACTCGCCGCGCTCACACGCAACGTGGGTTTCCCGGGCGGGAATGTGGGGAGTTATGCGGGCAACTATCGTATAGCTATCTTCGGCGGAGCGCCGCTCTTTGGGGTGGAAGACCCCTTCAACGTGCAGACCCAGCCAGGCGGTGCGATCGCCGTCAAAAAATACTCGTCGTATGAGTCGCTGCATTACTACAACTATGGCGACCGTCCGCTCCGCGTGGGCAACACGCTGTTTACCGGCACAGGGCACCTCCCCGTACCAACCAAGGCGATGTGGTTAAACAACTCCAACTCCGTCATTGGCAATGTGAAGTGGCTCTATGATGTGGTGAACAATACGCTGCCGAAAATCGAGTTCATTGCGTTCTCTGACTGGTGGTGGACTGGCTCGTGTGAGCATGCGGATCTGGTCTTTGCTGTCGATAGTTGGGCAGAGTTCAAGCACCTTGACATGACCGCGTCCTGCACCAATCCGTTTGTGCAGGTCTATCCGACCACGCCGCTGCCGCGCATCTTCGACACCAAATCGGATATCGAGGTGATCGCGCACGTAGCCAAAGCGCTTGGAGACCGCATCCATGAGCCGCGCATGGCTGCTATGTGGCAGTTTGTGTTTGACAACAATGTCGAGGCGTATCTGCAGCGCATCATTGACAACTCACCGGGTTTAAAAGGGTATCAGATTACCGAGCTGGCGAAGAAAGCCGCAGAGGGCATTCCGGCGCTGGTGCACAACCGCACCTACCCGCGTCTCTCTTCGTATGAGGAGGCGCGCCAGGAAAAACCGTGGCACACCAAGTCGGGCCGTCTGGAATTCTATCGCCCAGAGCCTGAGTTCATCGACAGCGGTGAGAATCTGGTGGTCTACCGCGAGCCGATTGACTCAACGCCGTATGAGCCCAACGTCATTGTGGCCAAGCCGCATGCCGCGATTCGGCCAAAGACGCCAGGAGATTATGCACTTGACCCGCAGGACCTCTCGACCGAGGCCCGCCAGGTGCGCCACATCCTGGTTGCACCTGCAGCACTCCTGAACACCTTACATCCGTTACGGGGGAAACTCTTTACGCATATTTACCATACTCCGAAATACCGCCACGGCGCCCACACCATGCCGGTCGATACCGACCTCACCAGCGTCTGGTTTGGTCCCTTTGGCGACGTGTACCGCCATGACAAACGGATGCCGGCCGTCACCGAAGGGTATGTGGACATCAATCCACTCGATGCCAAGGAACTTGGTATCAATGACGGCGATTATGTGTGGATTGATGCCGATCCTGAGGACCGGCCGTATCGCGACTGGCAGGCCAACACCCAGGAATATA
This sequence comes from uncultured Nitrospinota bacterium, assembly GCA_963707985.1. Lineage (GTDB taxonomy): Bacteria > Tectomicrobia > Entotheonellia > J063 > CAVPRW01 > CAVPRW01. The sequence goes on from CAVPRW010000007.1 coordinate 94,092, forward strand.
AGGTGGCCCGGCTCCTGCTGCGGGCCCGTTACTACCCTGGAACGCCACGTGGGGTGGCGCGCACCTGGCACAACATGTACAACGCGTCATTCGGCAGTGTGAAGGGTCAAGCAACACGACCCGATGGTCTGGCAAAGAATCCTGAGACGAACTACCAGGCTATGTACCGCTACGGTGGGCACCAGAGTGCCACGCGCGCCTGGCTCAAACCCACCCTGATGACCGATACTCTCGTCCACAAGGATATGTTCGGGCAGGTCATTGCCAAGGGGTTTGCCGCCGACATCCACTGCCCCGTTGGGGCTCCACGCGAAGCGTTTGTCAAGATTACCTGGGCGGAACCCGGTGGCATGGGCGGCACTGGAATATGGCGCCCCGCGGCCCTGGGCTTCCGACCAACCGTTGAGAACACGGCCATGCAGGAATATTTGCAGGGACACTTTCTGCAGGTGAAATCGTAACGGAGATGAGGGGGTGAGCTATGGCGCGCGTCGTGAATTGGCAGCTCAATCGGGACATGGAGTATCCGTATGAAGCGCCTCGGCCCAAGCGGCAGTGGGCGATTGTCTTTGACCTCAATAAGTGCATCGCCTGCCAGACCTGTTCGCTCGCCTGCAAAGTGACGTGGACGAGCGCCAAGGGGCAGGAATACATGTTCTGGAACAATGTTGAAACGAAACCGTATGGCAGTTATCCGCTCGCCTGGGATGTGCGGGTCCTCGAAAAACTCGGGCGACAAGAGTGGGACAAGCACGGCAAGCAGTACGAAGGGAAGACCATCTTCGAAGCTGCCGAGCCGGAAGAAAAAGTGGTGCACTTTGCGCCAACGGACGAGGATTGGATGTATCCGAATGTTGGGGAGGATGATTGCGCTGGCCTGGTCCTGACGGGTGATCACATCGAGTTACCTCACGACAAGTGGTTCTTCTATCTGCCCCGGACGTGCGCGCACTGCACGTATCCGGCGTGTTTGGCCGCCTGCCCGCGCAAGGCGATCTACAAGCGCGAGGAAGACGGCATTGTCCTCATCGACCAGACCCGCTGCAAAGGGTATGGCGAGTGCGTGCGCGCCTGTCCGTACAAAAAATCGATGTACAACCCCTACACGCGCGTGAGTGAAAAATGCATTGGCTGTTACCCGGCGGTGGAAGAAGGCTACCAGCCCATGTGCGTGCAAAACTGCATCGGGAAAATTCGCATTATGGGCTTTATTAACCCGCCCTGGACAGCCCGAGACGATAACCCTGTCGATTATCTGGTACACAAGAAACAACTGGCGCTGCCGTACTATCCACAGCTCGGTCTGGAGCCAAACATCTATTACATTCCGCCCATCCACGCCGATCGCGCCTACCTGCGGCAAATGTTCGGGCCATTGGTCGACCAAGCGATCGAGAATTATCAGCAGGTGCGGAATGACCCGGTCACTCAGGGCTTACTGGTGCTGCTGGGGAGCACCGACCGGATCATGCATCGTTTCACGGTGGCCAATCACATGGCTCGCGGGTTTGACGAGAAGGGAGCAGAGCTGGTGAGCGTGCCCGTCACTGAACCAATAGTAACGCGTGAGGCGTGGGACGAGAAGCTCAACACCGTACGTGTGAATACACCCTGAGGACGAACGTTATGCGGAAGACAGCGCTGTTCCTTGGCTTGTTCCTCCTGCACGGTGCGGGTTCAGTGTCAGCACCTGGGCTGATCTCCTCAGCAAAGACATCGATGCTGATGTGTCAAAGGCCGATCCAGAGGCTTCATATTGGAATGAAGTGAAGCCCGCGGTGATCCCGCTGTTAGCCCAACCGATGGTTGTGCCGCGACCCAAGACAACCACCACACCAGCCTTGGAAGTCCAGAGTGTGCACAATCACGATTGGATTGCGTTCCGGCTCCGCTGGAAAGATGCAGACAAAAGCATGGCGGGGAAACTCGGGGAGTTCTCTGACGCCGTTGCCCTGGAGTTTCCAGTCATCGACAAGGAGATCCCACCGCTCGTTTTTATGGGGTCGCCGGGCGATCCGGTCCACATCTTCCATTGGCGGGCGCAGTATCAACGCGATAAAGAGGAAGGCAAGCCGGACATGAAGCAGTTGTACCCCCACCTCAATATCGACACCTATCCGATGGAATACCCGGATTGGGGCAATCTCCAGATCGCCAGTGAGCAAGCGCGTGAAAGCTTCTCGCCCGGGAAAGCGGTCGGCAACCCCCAATCCTATGTGAAAACCGGGGTGGACGAGATTATCGCCGAAGGGTTCAGCACGAGTGCGGTGTTCGACGCGCACGATGCGGACGCCAAAGGCCTTTGGAACGATGGCGAGTGGGTTGTTGTCATGGCGCGGCCACTCAAGCGCGAAGGCGGATCAGCATTAATGGTGGGCAAAGATTCTTTCATCGGGTTTGCCGTCTGGCAGGGTGGGGAAGGAGAAGTCGGCTCACGCAAATCCGTCACCATGATGTGGACTCCCCTGAAGGTGGTGCAGTAACGCCAGTAATGGCCAAGGACAGGCGCCGCGCAGGAGACCAGTAAAGGACGATCCGATATGAACACTGCGAGTATCGCGACGACGAGCTCTGTACAAGCCGAACGACGACCAGCAGTCGCCTTTCTCATGGCCTCGCTGCTGACCAGCTACCCCGACGCGCAATTTACCCATTGTCTCAGCGCCGTGTTCGACGATATGCCGCTTGATCCATGCTGCGCCGTTGACGACCCTGGGAGGTGGCGACATATTCGCGAGCGCGTGGAAGTGGTGCTGGCTTCCGCAGTAGCCCTCGATACGCTGCGCTCTGAATATATTGAGATTTTTGATCGTGGACACAACTCCTTGTACGAGACGGAGTATGGGCGTGAGCATGCGCTGGTTAAAGGTAATGCACTGGCCGATATTGCCGGGTTCTACCGGGCCTTCGGCCTGGACTTCGGCCGTGACGAGGCGGTGCATGAAATGCTCGATCATGTGTCCGTCGAGCTGGAGTTCTATGCTCTCCTGCTCATGAAGCAGGAGGCGCTTGCCGCTGGCGCCGATGCAGAGGGACAGGCGATTGTGTTCGAGGCGCGGCAAAAGTTTCTCGACGCGCACCTGGGCCGTTTTGTTAGGGCCATCGCCACACGTCCCAGGGTGACGGCGAGCGCATTCTATGGACCTGTTTTGGCCTGGTGCCAACATTTGGTGGCGCAAGAATGTACATGGTTGGGCATCTCCCCGGTGTCCGTGGATTGGCTGAGTACATGCGACGAACAGGAGGAGATGAGTTGCGGAGGGAACTGCACTTTTCTCGAAGGCCATCGTGGTCCGGTCCCGGCGAGGTAAAGTCGGAAAACACGGTAAGCCTGGGTCGCTGTCATACGTTCAGGCCGACGGGACTCATGGGTACTGCATCCGTGGCCGCCGGGTGCCGTGCAGGAATCGATACCATTAAACTGGTGCAAGCTGACTCGGCGGTCGAGCTGAAGAGTCTGCTGCAAGGAGTCCGAGTAGATCTTCATGACGGTAGTTTACAGCTTTGTCCTGGGTACACAATAGGGGGTACTTCATCATGCATCTTGGGTTGGTCATGGAATGCGATTATCGTGAGGGTGCGACGCAGGAAGAGGCATTTGATGAGGTCTCCACTCTCATGGACATGGCGGAGACCTTGGGGCTGGATGGCATCTGGTTGGCGGAGAGGCACTTCGCTGCCCGTGGTGGGCCGCTTGACGCCTTTGGCGCCGGCATCCCATCGGTTGCCTCCGCGCCCCTCATTATGGCCACGGCCATTGCCGCCCGCACACAACGATTGCGAGTGGGCATTGCCGTGACCGTCCTGCCTCTCTACCATCCCATCCGCCTCGCCGAAGAAGCCGCCACCGTCGATCAAATCAGCCGGGGTCGTCTAGATTTCGGGGTCGGTCGAAGTGGCTTCCCCAGAGCCTACGCAGGTTATTCCATCCCCTATGGGGAAAGCCGTGAGCGCTTTCGGGAAGCGCTCGAGATCATCTTGAAAGCCTGGACTGAAGAGCGTTTCTCCTACGCGGGGAAACACTACACGGTCAACGATGTGTGTGTGCTGCCGAAGCCCTATCAGAAACCGCACCCTCCGATCCGTGTCGCTGCGACCACACGGGACACCTTCCCCCGAGTTGGCCGTATGGGTTATCCGATCTTCGTCGGCCTACGTGGGTTCGACGTTCCCGAGGTCGCCTATCAACTCGGGGTGTATCGCAAGGAATGGCAGGAGGCAGGCCACGCGGGTCAGGGTGACGTCTACATGCGGATCCCCGTGTACGTCGCTGAGACGGCGGCCCAGGCACGCTTAGATCCCGAGGTCAGCACTATGCGTTCCTACCAGCGCCTGGCTCAAACGTTCGCCGGCTCAGCACAGGCTGCTGGAACGACCGGCTCCGAAGAGCGGTCTGAGAGGGCCCAACGTCTGGCCAAGGTCAGTTATGATGCACTGCTGCGCGACCGACTGGCCTATGGGACCCCAGAAATGGTGGTGGAGCGACTTACCCAGTTGCGCGAGGAGTTGGGGCTTTCCGGCGTCATCATCGAACCCAATGTCGGAGGCTACATCCCTCAGGAACTGGTCTTTAAGTCGGTACGCCTCTTCGCCCAGGAAGTTGTCCCCAGGTTGCGGTGAGATGGCACCAACGGTGAGCATGGGGCCTCGTATCCCTCTCAAGAGAGGGCCTTTCCAACTGCTCACGCACTGTCGCATAGTCAGGTCGCAGGAGGAGGGAATACGGTGCTTGTGCGCGATAAAATGACCCGAGACGTGATTACCATCACCCCGGATCAGAGCCTGCGTATGGCCAGGGAACGCATGCGCAAGCATAGCGTTCGCCGGCTGCCGGTCGTGCGGGACGGGCAGTTAGTAGGCATCGTAACGGATCGCGATGTGCGTCAGGCGTGGGCGTCACCCGCCACTTGCCTGTCGACCCACGAGCTACTCTATCTGCTCGATCGCGTCACGGTGGAAGAGGTGATGAGGCCGCAGCCGCTCTCGGTGACGCCAGAGGCATCCCTCGTGGAAGCCGCTCGCCTGCTACATGACCGCAAAATCGGTGGGCTTCCCGTCGTCGAAGGGGGGACAGTCGTCGGCATTATCACTGAAACGGACCTTCTAGGGGCCTTCATCGAAATGTTCGAATCCGACCGTCCTGGTCATCAGTAGCGTACACCGTTGACTCACAGGCCGCCGCCCCATCCCAGAGGGGGCTCTCAGCTGGTAGGTGCTCACAGGTGTAGACCACAGCAATGGCTTGACATGAGGGAAGGGAGAGGGATATAGTCGTCCCGTATGCTAGGAGAGAGTTTTGTATTGTGAAACATATGATGTGCGATGTACGTGACGAGCACCCGCCGAATGCGTGAGCCGACGCTGAACAAACGTCGGCTCGCTTCCCCAGCCACCAATGCAGGAGGAATGTATGCCAACGTATGTTGACCCGAATGCCTGTAACGCCTGCACTGGAGTGCACCAGGGGCCATTGTGCGTCTACATCTGCCCCAACGATTTGATGGTCCTGGACCCTGGCTCCAACAAGGGCTTTAACCAGGAGGCGGAGATGTGCTCCGAGTGCTACGCTTGCGTCAAGCTCTGCCCCCAGAACGCGATTCATGTGCGAGGCTATGCCGACTTCGTGCCCCTGGGCGGGGAAGTGCAGCCCAGCTACGTAGACGGCGAGATTCAGTGGGACGTGACTTTCCGAGACGGGCGAAAGAAACAGTTCCGGTTTCCGGTGCGCACCACCCCGGTGGGATCAGCCAATGCCCACGAAGGTCTGTCGGAGCCCGATATGAGCCTGCTGCGCACCCCAATCCTGTTCGGCGAGCCGGGGAATCTGGAAGTCAGTAACGTGCCCACACCGAATCTATAGCGCGCGGAGAAGAGCACATGGCCGAGGTAGTTACTGAAGTGATTGAGTGCGACGTTCTGGTCGTCGGTGGAGGGATGTCCGGCTGTGGGGCCGCTGTGGAGGCCAAGTACTGGGGCAAAGACCTCAGAGTGATCATGGTGGACAAGGCGGCCACCGACCGCAGTGGCGCGACAGGTGAGGGCCTTTCCGCCATCAACTGCTATATGGGGATGAAATGGGGCTGGAATCGGCCAGAAGACTATGTTGAGTACGTCCGCAACGACATGATGGGCATCACCCGGGAGGACCTGACCTATGACGTGGCCCGGCACGTGGACGGCACGGTCCACCTCTTTGAAAAGTGGGGTCTACCCATCTGGAAGGATGAAGAGGGAAAGCCAGTCAGAGAAGGGCGCTGGCAGATCATGATCCACGGCGAAGCCATCAAGCCCATCATCGCCGAAGCCACCAGGAATGCCCTGGGGGCCGAGAACATGTACCAGAGGGTGTTTATCAGCCACCTGCTCACCGATGCCAATGATCCTAACCGCGTGGCCGGCGCCATGGGATTCGGTGTCAGGGACAACAAAATCTACATCTTCAAGGCCAAGGCGGTCATCAGCGCGGCCGGGGGGACTACCGCCCTCTTTCGACCGCGCAACGTCGGCGAAGGCCTGGGTCGCACCTGGTACTCCATCTTCGATACCGGCTCGGTGTACGGCATTATCATCCCCATCGGGGCAGAAATGACTCAGATGGAGCACCGCTTCGTCCCCAGCCGCTTCAAAGACAGCTATGGACCAGTGGGCGCCTGGTCTCAACTATTCCGAGCTGACCTGACCAACGCCGCAGGAGAAAACTACTTCGTAAATCGGCTGGCGGAGTTGAAGAAGTACGACCCCTACGGCTCTGCCTTTCCCACACCGACACCCCTGAGAAATCATCTGCTGTGGACGGAAATTTTGGCTGGGCGTGGCCCCATTTATTTAAGGACTCCAGAAGCGATAGAAAAACTGGCTGCTGGCGATCCCCAGAAGCGCCAACGGGTCATTGAGGAAGCCTGGGAAGACTTTCTGGATATGACCATCTCCCAGGCGGTCCTGTGGGCAGCCCAGAACATCGCCCCCGAAGAAAAACCCTCCGAAGTGGTCCTGGCCGAGCCCTACATCATGGGCTCCCATGCGGGCGAGGCTGGAGCCTGGGTGAGTGGCCCCCAGGACGTGGCTCCGCCAGAATATCAGTGGGGCTATAGCAAGATGACAACGGTCACGGGGCTGTTTGCCGCGGGGGATGGGGTTGGGGCGTCCCCACACAAGTTCTCCTCCGGCTCCTTCACCGAGGGACGCCTGGCTGGCAAGGCGGCAGTCATTTTTGCCCTGGATCACTCCACTGGCGCCACCCTGGATCAGTCCAGAGTGGAGGCGCTGAAACGGGAAATCTGGCAGCCTTTTGATACCTTTGAGCAATACAAGGGGGCTTCCTCCAATCCAGACGTGAACCCCTATTTCATTGCCCCCCGACAAGGGTTGTTTCGCCTCCAGAAGCTCATGGACGAGTACGCCGCCGGTGTGTCGACCGGGTTCACCACCAATGAGGCCACCCTGCTGCGGGGGCTGGAGCTCATGGGGATGCTCAAAGAGGACTTAAGCCGGATGGCGGCTCGAGACCAGCATGAGCTGCTGCGCTGCTGGGAGTTGGTGCACCGGGCCTGGGTGGGCGAGGCCCACATGCGCCATCTGCTGCACCGCCAGGAGACCCGCTGGCCCGGTTATTATTACCGGACTGATTATCCGGATATGGACGAAGCCAACTGGCGGGTCTTCGTCAATTCTCGATATGACCCCCAGACCGGCGCATGGAGCGTGTTTACCAAGCCGTACATCCAAATATTCAAGTAATCCTGGATGAAGACGCCTCAGGTTCAGTCCACGGGCGGATGGTACAGGCCACCCGCCCTGTGGAGGACTCGCTTGGGGGCAGGCATGGCGAGGGTGTGCAGGTTTTTCTAGTCACCCACAGCAGCGCTGGTGAGTTTGCCCCTTTTGGCTGCGGCGGCGTCGGCTTCCTGGAAGTCGACATCGGTGAAGCCGTAGAGATGCGCACCACCCATGAAAATCTGCGCCGCCATGTCGCGCGGGACGGTTTTGAGCAGGTTATTCGAGACGTTCGGGAAGTTGGAGTCGAAGTGCGGGTAGTCCGTCGAGATACACATCCGATCGGCGCCAATGAGCCCGGCCGTCGCCTCAATCTCCGGTTCGCTCCCTTCCACCGCTGCCCAGCAGTTGTGCCGAAAGTATTCCTTTGGGGTCAGGGAGAGGTAGGGTGCGTGCGAGTCACGGTACTGGGGGTAGTCCCACTCAATGCGCGACAACAGCCCGGGCACCCATGAGTTTTGGGCTTCCAGGAAGCCGACCCGAAGCTTGGGATGGAACTCAAACACGCCCCCGATGAGCATGGCGATTAGGGCCTGCTGCATCTCGATCCAGTGGCTGGCCACGTGCCGATAGAAGCGGTTTTCGCCGTACAAGACATTCATCTGGGAATACCAGGCACCGGTGCCCTCGTGGAACCCCCAGGTCACATCGAGCTCTTCATGCAGGCTGTAGAGTGGGTCCCAGTAATTCGAGTGCCAATAGTGGCCATTCACGAGATTGGGGCGGAGAAAGGATCCCACAGCCCCGAGCTCGTTGACGCAACGCAGCAATTCCTGGCAGGCCAGATTCACGTCGTGCAGGGGCAGCATGGCCGCGAATTTCAACTGGTTGGGGCTATACTGGCAAAACTCATGGATCCAGTTGTTGTAGGCCTGGCAAAGAGCCAGGGAGAGGTGTGGGTCCATATGGTCGCGGGCGATCAGGCTGAGGCCGACGGTGGGGAAAAGGACGGCGATATCCACGCCCTCTATCTCCATGCCCATCACCTGTGCTTCGGCATTGTAGTTGCGCTCAATGGCAAAGTCCAGCCGGCCCGCTTCGGCGATCCTGGACCCCGAGAGGGGCTGCGTGCTATCGCTGCGTTGAGCGCTGGAACGACTCCGCTTGCGGTACTGTTGCAGCTCGCTGTCCATCGATGTAGGTAGGCCGTCAATGACCAGCATGCCGCGACGTGGGCGCCCGTCTGCGCCGGTCGGCAGGATCACGCGATCCTTAAATTTTGGGTCCAGATATTTCTCAAAGAGGTCCGGTGGTTCCATGATATGCATGTCGCAGTCAACAAATCTCAGTCCATCTTTCATGATACCCTCCGATCACGGATGACACGGCCCGAAGCTTCTGAAAGAAGTGCAGGAAGGCCACATGTACACCGAGAATAACAAGCGGTTTGGAATCTCCCACTCTCCCTGATAAACGGCTTGACAGCGAAAATTCGACGGGGATATAGTGGTCTCGCATTGTAGAATAACATTTCAATATACGCAACCAACATCGGTCGCGTCTCGAACATCGGCCTGTGCTCAGCGGAGAAGGCCATCGAGGCAGGAGGAACCTGATGATGAGCAGAGGCTACACCTTGGACGAATTTATCCACGACATGAATGCACTGGTGGACAGTGGGGTCGATCAAGCGACGATCTTTGACCGAGGAGCCTCTTGGCTGGAGCGACTCATCCGCGACCCCGAGTGCATTCCCCCGGAGTATCGGGTACCTTACGGCACAGGGCCACGCCCGAATCATGGGTCGTACTTGCTGCACCGCTCCCCGAACGGCATGCTGATCACCGCCGTTGTCTGGGGGCCGGGAGACCATACGGGCCCCCACGACCACCACACTTGGGGGATGATCGGGGTGATGAACAATACCCTACAGGAGACCCGCTTCCGCCGGCTGGACGAGGCGTCGCAGCCGGACTATGCTCGGCTGGAGAAGGACCGTGTCAGCGTCTTCAAACCCGGGGAGATCTCGCTGCTCATTCCTGGGGTCGATGAAATCCATCAGATGGACAATCCCGGTGACCGCCCCACGGTGGAGATCCACGTCTACGGCCAGGACCTGGCGGGACTGCAGCGATGCCGCTTCGACCTTGCCACAGGCCAAGTGCGCTCGTTTATGACGGAGAAGTACGATAACGAATAGCTGCCTGCCGGCGCCGTGGCTGATGCCTCGGAGCCTGCTACACATGGGTTGCATAGGCGGTGACCTCCTGCAGCCTTTTCGAATACTGTCCTTCCCATGCCCGTTGGTATCCGCTGGGTCGTGGAGGATCTCCTGGCAGGATGCCTGCCAGGTATTCATCCCTGTCTGCCAGTGCCGGAAAGGGTGTCACTCTTATCGGCGCTGTGTGAAGGGATTGGGGGGAGGTTCGCGAGCCCAGCCGAGAAACCGAACGACAATCTGCGCCCGCGGCGGCTCGGGCAGGCAGCGGTGTAGTCCCAGTACCCAGCGGCAGCCTGCTACAGCGGCATGGCTCAAGGTGGAGCACGGCCCAGTACGGCTTGGACATGCCGCTCAGGATAGGTTACGGTAGAGAGTCTCATCCAAAGGTCGTGCGATCCCGGAGGCATTGTGGAGATAGTTCCCGACTGTATGGTCAGCGTTCACTGATGCCGGCCGCGCTCACGCAACAACGTAGCGGCACGCGGATGCGTGGCAGGCGCTGCCGCAGTGTCATGGCCCAGACCTCATAACGTCCGTGCTGGCCGCCGCGATGCAGGCAGACCAGATAGTCCCAGACACCTCTTGTGATCAGATTTTCTCGCGGTGCGGCAACGGTGTGGTCGCCGTAGCATAGGCGGTCGATCTCGATGAGGTGCGTCGGGCTTTGACTGTTATATCAACGGCGACGTTGTCGCGTTAGCGCGTGCAATACCCGCACATGCTACACGTCCCGTGCACAAGGCGCACGCGGTATGCACTGATGTCCGGGAGGCCGTACGAGATGCCTGCACTGTGGGTATGCTATTCAGGCGGGGATGAAATTCTACCCTCGCTGGCGTCTATGCCGCCCTACCTGGCCGACAAGAAGATTCTAACGTCTTACCAAGCCTACACCCTTCCATCGAGCAGGTGTTAGGAGAAGCGCAGGCGTTTCGAAAGCAGGTAAAAGGACAGGGCTGAGACGTATCCCATGCCCGATAAGTCTGCCATTGTTGAGTCAAGATTGCTCTAAGAAGAGGGACTCAGATCGTACACCTGCTGGAACAGCGGCGAATGGTACAGGCCAATGCGTAACTCTGTGTGCAGCAGGCTTGCCTTGACCCGATCGATGACCGCACGGGTAATACGATACGCTTGTCGGGCCTGCTTGTGCCGTTTGGCTGCGGCATGGAGTTGTCTCATGGCGAGATGGGTCTTCCAGAACTGTGTCGGGTTACCGATCGCCTGCGCCAGCGGCAGGGCCTGACGCAGCCAGCGCTCCGCTTCGTCCCACCGTCGGCGAGCGAGAGCGACCTCGCCCCGCAGCCGCCAGCCTTTGACGAGATCCTTCCGTGAGGTGGTATGCGTGGCGATGTCCAGGCTCTGGTGGTACGAGCTTGTTCATAGTCCCCCTGACCGACCAGAACGATACCACCAACAAAAAGACTGCGCAGGAGCTCTATCAGCAGGTTGTGCTCGCGAGCGATCTGCTGGCCACCGGGTTCGAGGCGCATGACCTCACCAAACTCCCCCTGCCAATTCTTCAGAAATCCGGCAAAGACAAGCGATGTAGCCTGGCGGGCAGCGTCACCCACCATACGGCTAATGGTAAAGGTGCGTTTGAGATCTTCCTCCGCCTGATCGAGCTGACCGATGATCGCATGGACGGTGCCGATGGTGCGTTCCACAACGTCCGCGACTCTGGGCGGTGGAGTCCTGTCCATCGGCCCCTCCTGCACCAGCTCCAGCGCTGCCTGGCGGGGTACGCAGCCGACCCCCCGCCTCCCTCTCCCGAACCAACGCCGCATGCGACCGATGCCTGCTGCCCACCCTGCCGCGCGGGTCACCTGTGTCCATCCTGCGGTCAGGGCCTCCTCGTCGTGATCCGCCTGCTCCCGCGGTACCAGCGGAGGCTACCATGAGCCCTAGAGCCACCATGTGGCCTCCCCATGCCGGCATCAGCGGAGTCGCCGGCTCCCAGAACCGTGGCCTCCTCCCACCCGTGTGCCCTCCTCCCGGCAACCATGGCCGCGAGCCCAGTTCTCCCTCACCCTGCTGCGCTCGGATCCCATCCGGCGTCCAGGTCCTTACCCCTCTGCCCACCTCAGTGGATCACCGCTCCCCCCCGCAGCATCTCACGAATGTGCTTCCCAATGGGCGCAGGCTGTCTTAAAATTCCATACGGGCTGGAGCTGCGGTTCCGTTCAACAGCGTTTTTGTGTCGGCTCCGCGCCACAAAAACGCTCATTCGTTCGGCAATTATTCTCAGATAAGGAGGACATCATATGAGTGCAAGTAATGCACACGAGGCTTGGGTAGCCCTCCCTTCGGACGATGAGTTTAGGGCAACGCTGAAGGGTCAGACTCACCCATACGAAACCTTTATGGGAGGTGTGGTTCCACACATGGGCCGTCTGATCATAGCCCATGACCTCATCGGTCAAGCCCTGGTCGCCCTGGGCAGCGTCGTGCTCTTCGGTCCCGGCACCCTGTCGCGTGCAGAGCGCGAAATGGTCGCCGCCGTTACGTCGGCAGCCCAGGATTGTGCGTACTGAACGCAGCATCACGCAGAGTTTCTGCGTCTCGAAGGGGGCAGTCCGGTGCTGACTCAGGCGATCAAGGAGGGTCGCTGGCGAGAAGTAGAAGGACTGACGGAGCGCCAGCGGGCACTGTGTACGGTAGCGGAAAAACTCAGTGCGACCCCGACTCGGATGACGCCAGAAGATTGGCAGCCGGTGCGGGCGCTTGGGTTTGACGACCGGGCCTGTCTGGAGGTGGCGCATCTCGTCGGGATGTTCAATTACTTCACCCGCTTAGCCGATGGGTTCGGTTTGCAACCGACAGAGGCTCAGTATTCCACCTAGCCATTTTTGGGCTAGGTGTAGTAGGACTCTGCCTCTCAAGAAACTGGAGAAGGAACTGGTTGATTCGGAACGAGTTGGAGATTCAATGCTCGGGCCTGGCGTTGGAGCCACTGGCAGTCGGCGAAATCGGTTTTGCGGCCGGGCCGGTGTTTGGCGTGGCGGGCGTTGACCAAGTGGACGGCAAAACCCCGCGCTGCCAGGATTTGGCAGAGGGGGATCCAGTACACCCCCGTGCGTTCCAGGACCACGGTATCGAGGTGGCAGGCTTGGAGCCAGTCGGCCAAGGCATGGAGGTCGGCCGTCAAGCGAGCACACCGGCGCACGGGCTCTGGCGAGCGATCCGGGGGGACGGCGACGTCGTGCTCGGCACTGCCCACGTCGATCCCGGCGGCATGGAGATGCAGCGGCGGCAGTCCAGCGGTCGGATCAAGGGGCCGTTGGGGTGTAGCATGTTTTTTGCGGGTGCTGGGCATCGTCGTCCTTTCGGTGTTGGTAGCGTGACGTGCAAGGGCGCGGTTCGGCCCGGGTGCGGATCGGGATGAGCGTCTCTCAAACGGGGTCGAGGTCTTCATCACAGGCGGATGAAGCACCTGCCACCACACACGTAACCGCCAGGGCACCGGAGCCATGCGAACCAACGGGCATAGCAAGCCCCAAGGAAGCGTCGGCCTGAGCTTGTCGATCCGCGTCGACGTCCACGATGCCACAACGCACCCAAAGCCCCAAGTTTCTTCCACACGTCACAGCACCGAAGGGTGTTGTGCACGCTAACCAGGCCGTGCACGTGACCGCCGCCCGTGTGCGGATTCTGCTGAACGTGAAAGGACACGTCAGGGCGGCGGTGCGTGACGGCAGGCATTGGGCGTCAAGAGTGCGGAACGTACACGTTCGACCCGTTCCGGACTTTCCGGTTGGCGCAGAGCGGACATTCAGTCTGTGGAAGCAGACGCCCGAATGCGTCAACGCGGACCTCACTGGCGCGCTGCTCACGGAGCGCCTGCGTGGGGCATGGGGACCGGGAGCAGGGTAGTGAAGTTGAGCCTGCCCACGGTCTGGGCGTACCAATCCTCTGCTCGAGGACGTCGGAGCGCACTGATAGCCGGGAGAGCTCTGATGGGTCGGCCGCGAACTTCAAGCGGCTCAATGGAGACGCAGCCACCCATAGATTCACGTGCCTGACACCCTCGTCTGTCGGCTGATTGACCCGTCGACTTCCTTAGTACTGGCGGCCAGAAATACGGTGACGTATCGTGCGCGTACTCGTCATCGAAGAACCCATTCAAGGCGGCAGAACGATTACGAGTACGCGTACGAGCACGAAGCGATACGTCGCCGAATTTATGCAACGGAGCACTTAGCGTAGCATCCTTTGCGCGCGGATTAGTTCATGGGACGGCGCATGAGGGCAGGAGGAGGAACGACCCATGACGGCGGACTCTCGGCAGTCGGTTCGGGACCACATCTTCATCAGCTACCGCCGTGACGACGCGCGCGGCGCGAGCGGTCGACTTTACGACTGGCTGCGTATCGGCTTCGGGCGCGAACATGTGTTTCGCGACGTGCACAGCATCGGCGTCGGTAAGTGGCGCGACAAGATCGACGCCGCGTTGGCACGAAGCGCTGTCTGCGTGGCGGTCATCGGCCCGCGCTGGGCGAACGTCGACAACCTGCCCCGCCTCCAAGACGAAGGCGACATGGTGCGTCACGAGTTGGTCACGGCGCTCGGCAGCAACGCAATCACGTTGGTGCCCACGTTGGTCGAAGGGCTCAAAGTCACGGACGTGCCGACGGAGAAGCTGCCATCGGAGCTGCGGCCGCTGTTCGCCGTGTGGAACGCTCGCGAAGTTACCGAGGACGGGTGGGAGGACGATACGCGCCGCCTCATTGCCGAGATTGCTGAGGCCAGCCGGCTGCCGGTGGGTCCCGACCTCGACACCCTACTGCGCAACGCAGCCGCTGCGCAGCAGCGCGTGGTCGAACTCGAGCAGGCGCGCCATCTACAGTCCGACCACATCGACGCGCTGCGCCGAACCGTCGAAGAGCTGAGGCGCAAGCTCGCGGACGCATCTGCCGGCGATCGTCCTGGCCTCGCCGCCGCGTTTGCTGCCTTGGCACAGGGCAACTCGCTCGTCGCCGAAGACGCCTTCGAGCGCGAATACGATGCGCAAAGCCGTACCGCCGAGGAGGCTCGCCAAACAATGGCGGAAGCCGCTCGCAACGTCGCCAACCTCGCGCTTCTTCACGATGTGGCCAAGGCGGTGTTCTTCTACGGTAAGGCGTTGGCCGCCGAGCCTGAACATGCCGAGACCGCCCGTCTGCTCGGCCATGCATTGATCCTACTCGGTGATCTGACCGGCGCGGAAGCAGCGTTGTCCCAGTCACTTCGCGTCGCAATCACGCAGGGGGACTCTTGGGGAGAAATGGCGGCGCAGCTCGGACTTGGCGATGTCTTTCAGAAGACGAAGGATCTCTCGGCCGCCAATCGTGCTTTCAGGGCGGCCCTCGGCCTTGCCGAGCAACGCCGGGCCACTGATCCGGCCAACACCGAGTGGCAAACAGATGTCGCCGTGTCGTGCGCCAAGCTTGGCACACTCGATTACGGGCAGAGTATTGAGGCGCAGCACAATCACCTACTGCACGGCAGAGAAATCTTGCTGAACCTCAAGTCTGCCGGGCGGTTGGCGGCGAATCAAGACTGGATTGGCTGGTTTGACGAGCAACTCGCCGAGCGGCCTTCGGGCCAGTCATGATGAAGGCGGTCACGTCGCGTCCAAGATCGCTGCCACTCTCTGAGTTCAGGTTCGTTCCTTTCCGAACCGAAAGCCGTGCACGCGTTGTCGCCGCGTTTGACGGCCGCTCATGACCCGGATTCGCGTGTTGAGAGTCCGCTATCGAGAACACTCTCTCTAGGCATTCGTTTCGTGCCTTATGATGCAAGCGGGGCGCCGCGGCGCTTGTGGGTCGGCTCGGGCGGCAACTCATAGAGCTTGGCGCTGATTGGAAAATGCCCGACCCCATGGGCCGAAGCGGGAAATTGACGGACATAGTCCTTCGTGGCATAGCCACCATCGGCCAGGGTGCGGATTTGGCGTGTGGGTAACTGCTCGGCGATAAAATCGAGGATATCACGGGCCAACTGACTTCGAGAACGATACGGCACGTTGAGTTTTTGGGCTTGTGCAGGTTTGAGATAGAGTTCGAGGCCAACTGGCACGCTGAGGCGGTGGCCGGGCCAACATTTGAGGGGAATACGCATAATGCCCAGGACGAAGTTCAAGCCCCGAAGCGTCCGATATTCTTGCCTTGCTGAGCCCGCACCATTGCGGTAGCGGTCGAGCCCCTCAATATGGGTGCCAGCTTTTTTCTTGGTCGTATCGTCAAAGGCCACTCGAATGCCCTCGCTCTCGGGGACAAACCGGGAGGCTAGGCGGATGACGGGACCCAGAGTTGCCATCGTCGGTCATCGAGGGGACAACCAAGGAACACATAGAATCGTGAAAAGTGCTTGGCCGTGGTGGCACCGGTGAGCCCGAGATACGTGGTGACGGTGTGGCGGTCACGGGCCAACGCCCAGCCGCAAGCCAAGTAGGTGAACGTTTGCCATGACGGAGTCGTCAAGATGCCTTGAAACAAGATCATGACAAAGAAGCCAAATGACGAGGCCAAAAAGGTGTCCACGGCACTATCCTCCAGAAAGCGTGTGTTGATGTCTGATGATACATTTTACCAAATCGATGTTGCCGTGGCACTCTCATGGGCGGAGTCCCCTAGAGGGGGTGCAAAATCGCGAAACTAATGTCTAGTGCTCTGTCAATTTTAAAAATTAGGGTTCCCTCAATGGGTCCCATCAGCGAAACTGGGGAGAACCAAGGAGGGTTCCCATGGAAAAAAAGTATATGGTTCGCCTGACAGACGAGGAACGAGAAACGTTGCGCGGTGTGATGAAAAAGCTGAAGGGTTCGTCTCAGCAAGTGCGGCGAGCGCACATGCTCCTCAAGGCCGATGCCAATGGCCCCAACTGGACAGATAAAAAAATTGCGGAAGCCTTTTCGTGTCGGACGCAAACGGTGGAAAACGTCCGGCAACGCCTCGTGACCGTCGGCTTCGAGAGCGCTCTGCACGGCGAAAAACCTCAGACCCCGCCCCGCCAAAAACGGCTGGATGGCGAGCCAGAAGCGCAGGTCATGGCGTGGCGTCTGGGCAAGCCTCCCAAAGGGTTCGCCAATGGGTCGTTGCGGTTATTGGCCGAGCAGGTCGTGGAGCTGGCCATCGTCGACGCGGTCAGCCATGAGACGCTGAGAAAAACGCGAAAAAAATGGCATGACGCCGCGCAAGATGCAGTCCTGGGTCATCCCTCCGGACGCCAACGGCGAATTTGTCGCGTGCATGGAACACGTGTTGGAGACGTACGCTCCGCCTTATGACGCTCGGTTTCCGGTGGTGTGCATGGACGAACAACCGGTGCAATGGCTGAAGGAAACTCGCGTGCCCATCGCCGCCACCGCACCATGCGCGTGTCGACTATGAAGACGAACGCGCGGGCACGACCAGCGTGTTCATGGTTGCCGAGCCGCTTCAGGGATGGCGCCATGTGCGCGTTCGCGCGCAACGCACCAACGTGGATTGGGCCTTGGAGATGGAGGCCCTGCTGCGGACGCGTGACGCGGAGGCGCGAAAAGTGCTCGTGGTCTGCGACAACTTCAACACGCACACGATGGGCGCGTTTGACGAGGCCTTTGCCGCGGAGCGGGCCCGGAAGCTGGTCCGGCGGCTCGAATGTCGGTACACGCCCAAGCACGGCAGTGGGCTCAACATCGCGGAAAATGAACTGAGTGCGCTGACGCGTCAATGTTGGCACGACCGCCGGTTTGGCGACACCACGCAACTTGCCGAGGAAACCGCCGCGTGGTCAACGTCCAGTAACGCGACGCAGCGCGGGGTCGATTGGCAATTCAACATCAACGACGCACGCACCAAACTCAAGTCCCTCTACCCTAAAATTAAAGATTGACAGAGCACTAGCCAGATTCTTCGTCTCACTCAGCATGATTGAGAGACGATTGCAGCGCGCGGGATACCTACGCGGTGACCTCCTCCAACTTTCTGGAATACTGTCCTTCCCACGCCCGTCGGTATCCGCCGGGTTCCTCGTAGTACACTTCGAGTCCATTGCCGTCGGGGTCGTTGAAGTAGACACCTACCGAGTGGGTATTTTCCCTGGTCCGCAGGATTTCCACCCCTTTCGCCTTGAGGTGGCGATACATTGCCTGCAAATCCTCGAAGGTAGCCATCTGCCAGGCGAAGTGGTTCGTCCCCACCTGGCTGCTGTCCGGCCCACAGGCGTCTGGTCCTATGCCTCTGATGGCCAGCTCGTGGGAGTGCTCCCTAGCGCTCAAGAAAACGGTGCCTCCCCGCCGATGAGTCACTTGCAGACCCAGCACCTCGGTGTAGAACTTCTCAGACCGTTCCGCATCCCTTACCCGAATGTTGGCGTGCCCTAACTGCATTGGTTTGACCATGTCCTGTGTCTCCTGTTTTGGCATGCCCCGATTACGCCCACACGGCGGCGACCCTGAAGGCCAGCTGTGTGTGGGACTCCCGCACGTCCACGATCTCCGCTGGTTTGTCCCCAATGATCCCCAGGGCAATGATCCAATTCAGGATCTCATGGTCTCCTGACAGCTGGATTTCCTCGGGTGTAAGCTCCGCCAGCTTGCTGCCTCTACCGCACCGCACCAGCTCCAGGTAGCGCCGGTCAGTGTCTATATCGATAGCGCAACACTGGAACTTATGGGCCAAGAAGCTATGGGACCAACTGGAGGAGGCCACTACCACCACTCGCTCTTGCCGGGTGTCCAAGAACCGGCGAATACCACGGCCCAGCTCATAGCAGCGGCGAGGTGTAGGCCGAGGCGGATAATCGGGCCCAGCCTCCTCACCATAGCAATTGACGAAAAAGGGCAGCAGCGGAAATTGCCCTTCGGGGTCCAAAAATACCATCGGATTGATGTGGGCGTGGGCCAGGCCCCATTCCCAGCCACGTAGGGCGCTTGAGGAAGCCAGGTCGAACCCATCACGGATGAGGTAATTGCGTAGATCACAGGCGAACTCTTTGGGACAGCGGAAGGAGTATTTGGCTTCCGGTGGCGCTCCCCACAGGTTGACCCGGGCCGCGGGGCGGTGGAAGGGATAGCCCTCGACTTTGTCTCCGGTATAGATGCAGAAGGGTGGGAGGTTGTCCTGCAGGAAATTCTCCGCCTGATCGTCGCCGATGATCAGCAGCACGTCGGGGCTCCATGCATGCAGCCGGTCATGTAATTCCTTGAAGGACTCAACAACCCGCTGCTGGTCATACTTATCCTGACTGAGCCCATTATCCTGCCCTAACTCTTCCAGTAACTGGGGTGGAGGCTGATAATTGGGTATACGGGTAAACACCCGCTCGCGGCCTTTGCTCCACGCCTCTGGGGGAGTCAAGATGATCGGTCCGTGCGAGCAGCCTAGTCCTAAAATCTCAGCCATCTCTACCTCCTGCTATGCTGAGCTCCGAACCACTGTCATGTGTGAGCACTCACCCTCACGGTTGCCCCGCCCATTATGGCTTGAAAAACGCAAAGCATTTACTCGAGTTGAAGATATACGTCTGGATCAGCTCCGTCGCATCCGGCCGCCGCCCCATCTCGGCCATCGCTCCGGCCAGACACATCCAATTCAGCACCTCCTGTTGTCCGCTCTCCTCAAGCGCGGCCAAGGGGGTCTTCCGCCAGGTGTCGTAGAGCTGTCTCGCCTTTCTGAACTGGGCTACCAAGCCCTCGCGATGCCGTCGAGCCGCACTGAGCCCTTCATCCGCGCCATATTCCTGCCGCATACCTTCCGGCCAACTCTCTGGGTGTCGGTATTGGTCGGGCAATCCAGGGTCCTGGAGGATCCCCTTCAAGATGCCAGCCATGTATTCATCCCTGCCCGCCAGGGCCGGATAATGTGTCACTCCCAGGCCCAAGATCTCTCCCATGGCGTGCCTCCTTCTCCGTCCTCTTACGGAATGCTGCCTACTTTAAGTTCAAGGGCAATGCCATGCCCACAAATCGCTCAGTCGACGCATTCGCCGCTCGAAGCCGGCAGAGGCTCCGGGCTCTCACCTATTTGGTTCCCTGGGTGGGATGCTTAAGCACGCCGAGCGAAGTAGACCTCGGTGGCTTGCTTCAGGCCTGATAAGCGGCCGGCCTGCATGGTTTCCCTCCTTTCACTGGCCCAGTTACGAGAGGCAATGAGGCCAGTCAAGGTCCCTTGGAAATGGGGCATGACGTAGCGCGCCAGCAACTCATAGCTACGGAGGACCTTTTCCCGTGGTGCCCAGTCCTGCACCATCACCATAAAACCCCCAAAGCCGCCACTGATCTCTTGCAGTCGTTCGATACCGCCGATGCAGTCATCCGGGGTACCCACAATCCACTGGTTGTGTTCGACCATGAAATCGATAATCTGGCCGGAGGGGACGTTGGGCACCTCGTTCCCCAAAGTCTGGTCAAAATACTCGGTTAGCACGCGGGCACCACCGACGCGAATGTCCTCAAACGCTTCTTTACGGCTCTCAGCCAGGTGGCAGCCCACTACCAAATGCCAATCCTCTCGCCGCACAGTTTGATCGTGCTCCGCTGCTGCCTCTTCAGCGATGGACCAAAGCTCCTTCAAGCTAGTCTTCCTGACCGTATCTCGGGGCACGCTCAGGGACAGGACGGACGCCCCGTGCTTGCCGGCGAGTCGGGGGCCGGCAGGCGATTGCGCCGAAGCGATGGCAATGGGCATGTGAGGCTGTTGATAGGGCCGAAGCTGAAGCATCGCCTCTCGCAACTCAAACCAGTCGCTCTTGTATGTGATGGGCTCCGACTCGGTGAACAGCCGGACAATGATCCCGAGCGATTCGTCCATCATCTCCCGCTGACGTTGTGGGTCGATACCTAGCATATAGGCATCAGACGTTAGGGCGCCGGGCCCCACGCCCAAGATCACCCGACCTCGGGTGAGGTGGTCCAGAAGCACCATGCGGCTGGCCACCATGTATGGGTGGTGATAGGGTAAGCTGACAACCCCGGTGCCCAGCCGGAGGTAGTGGGTGCGTCCAGCGGCGGCAGCGATAAACACTTCTGGTGAGGCGATAGTCTCCCAGCCCGCGGTATGGTGCTCGCCAATGTAGGCTTCGTCGAAACCCAACACGTCCAGCCATTGTAGTAGTTCCAGGTCGCGTTCCAGGGCCAGCGTCGGATTTTCGCCCACGCGGTGGAAAGGTGCCAGGAAGACCCCAAATTTCATTCTGTTGGGCTGCATCATCGTTTGCTTCTCCCGTTAAGCACTGTTAACAGCCAGTCTCCCTGAGACCGCCGAAGGAATGAAACCCAACTTGGCTGGTCATTTCTCCCAGCTCTCTGGGAAACGCTCCTTGCCAGCCTCTCTCACACCAGCGAGCGTTGGGGTCCTCCGTACCCAGTTCCTGAGCTGAACACCGGGCAGAGGGCTGAACGTATGCCCTGTGCTGCGACGCTCCCGTGGGCAAGCAGAGGTATAAGCCGGTGCACCCACGGGAGCGTCGTGCCGGAGCAGACCGCTGGCCTTATTTGGCGACCGCCTCGACCATCGCCCGCGCCGTGGAATCCACGTCAGGGAGCTTTGCGGCAATCAAGCCTTCATCCAGAGCGGCGGCAATGGTGGGATAACCAGCCCGGTTGAGCATCGCCCGCAGTTTTCCAGTCTTAAACTGGTCCATGGTCCACCGAAAGGCATCGGGCACCAGGGTCGTGTCCCAGAAAATACGCTCGTTTTTGGCCCGTGGACCATAATGGTAATGTGGATACGTGCGGAAACAATCGAACGCCAGCAGTTCGATTTCCTGGCCGGCGACATCACCCAACACATGGATAGCAATGCCCCCGTCCTGTCCCACAGTGCGCATTTCTAGGCCAAAGCGGATATTCCCCGCCTCGATGATCTCCGTCCCCCGGTTATGCGTGACGGTGTTGCGCGCCTTGAGAGCCATTTCACATGCCTTGGACTCCACTTCGGGGAGTTTCTGCATGAGCAGATCGGGGTCTATCTGTACCGCCAGCTCACCATAACCGGCACGTGCCAGCATGGCTGGCAACTTGCTCCGAAGCTGGCTCATGGTCCATCGCATCGGGTTGCCCACCATCGTCGGGTCCAGCATGATGCGTACGTTCTTCTTCACCGGTTCATAATGGTAGTGGGGGCGATTGTCGAAGCAGTCGAAGCGCAACAGCTCCGTCTCCTTGCCGTCCACATTGCCTACGACCTGGATGCACACACCCTGGTCCGCGTCATTACCGCCTCTCCCTCCAGCCCCCTGACTATGGGGTGCCCCGCCGTCCAGAAGGCGGTAGTGCAACGCAAAGCAGATCGGTCCGCAGGCGATTTTGGTATTGCCGATGTCCATGATTAGCCTCCTCTACACAGCACTAGAAACTTGCTATCAGGAAGTGCAACACGACTCACACACAATTTTCCGTGGTTCTTCATCTGCGGCAAGTGACTGCGCCTATCCGGCCTATTGCCAACCACCTGAGCCTTGTGGCCTCCTCCGCCGTTATCTCCCCTGCAACCCACTGCGACGCAGACAACGGGACACTGGCGCACACCCTAAGCCTCTTCACTACTAAGGGCAATTTTGGTGCCGAAGCTCGGTGGGCACTGAATTCACGGTATTTGCTGCGATTGGAGATGATCGGAGTTTGAGTACGGAATGATCGTCGTGTCGTATTTCACGACAGAAATAGTCCAAAACCGTTTTTGGCGGCCCATGAACGTATTGTCCTGAAATGCGACAGTGCCTGATTCTAACGGCCAATCTCAGCACCGTTGATGGGAGGCCGTCGGGACGGTTGTAGTGGTAGCTAATTCAGTGGAAGAGTTCCTGGACGGACGGCGTTCAGGCGTCGTGAATGCCATATAATTCGATCTTGCGATAGAGGCGATCGCGGGAAATCCCTAACACCTCGGCGGCCTTGGATTTGTTGCCGTTGGTGGCTTTGAGCGCTCGGATGATGGCCTCTTTTTCGGCTTCCGCCAACGAATGGACCTCAGCCCCGATGTCGAGTGGAACCATTGACGGCGGCCGTTTGAAGGATGGAGGTAGATCATCAGGCGTAATGGCTTTGTTCAGACGCCGCAGAGCGAAGAGCCCCTCGATCAGGTTTTCCAGCTCCCGAACATTTCCTGGCCATGTGTGGCTCATCAAGCAATCCAGTGCATTGCGGTCGATGCCTTCGATATCTTTGAGGTAACGAGCATTATACTGTTGGATGAAGTGCTGGGAGAGCAATGGGAGATCACCGATGCGCTCGCGCAGCGGAGGGACCTCGATGGTGATCACGCTGAGACGGTAATAGAGGTCTGGGCGGAGTCGGCCGCTTTCAAGAAGGGCGGTAATCGGCTGGTTGGTGGCGGCAAACACCCGCACATCGACCGCGATCTCGGCGGTTTCTCCGATCGGTCGGATGGCCTTTTCCTGCAGGGCACGCAGGAGTTTTGCCTGTCCTTCGATGGGCATGTCGCCGATTTCGTCAAGCAGGATGGTGCCCTCTTCGGCGGCGCGAAAGAGGCCCCTGGCGCTCATGTGGGCGCCGGTGTAGGCCCCTTTGCGGTGGCCGAAGAGCTCGCTCTCGAGGAGGTCTCTGGGGAGGGCGGTGCAATTCACCGGCACGAACGGGTGGGAGGCCCGAGAGCTGAGACGATGGATGGCACGGGCCACAAGCTCCTTGCCGGTACCGGTCTCGCCGACGATGAGCACCGGACAATCAGCGGCAGCTGCCGCATGCATCTTCTCAAAGACAGCTCGCATCGGCTGACTCTGTCCTACCAGCTCCTCGATGCCATAGCGATGCTTGAGCTGCGCTCGTAGCGTGCGCACTTCTTCCTGGAGATCTTTGATCGTGAGGATCTTATCGATCACGGCCAGGATTTCCGTTTTATCGAATGGCTTGGTGATGTAGTCGGCGGCACCGAGCTTCATGGCTTCGACGGCATTCGCGATCGTGCCATAGCCGGTCATAATGATCACCTCCGCGCGTGGATCACGGCCTTTAACCGCTTGCAAGAGCTCGACACCCGACAGGTCAGGCATAATCAGGTCGGTGAGCACGATCTCGATATGTGGCTCTGACTCCATATATGCCAGCGCTTCTTTCCCAGACTTGGCCACGATGGGGATCAAGCCCTGACGCCTGAAAAGCTTCCCACAGGTCTCGGCCATCCCAGGGTCATCATCGACAATCAGGATTTTATAGGGCTGCCGCGCCATCATCCGCATCCTTTGCATCAGGGGCTATAGACCCCAGCTCAAGGGCCGATACCTCCTGGGTCATAGAGGCCCTGGGTGAAGCCTCGGACACCATACCCGCCAGCGGCAGACGGATGGTGAAGGTGGTCCCGTGGCCGACCGCGCTCGTCACCTCGATCGTTCCGCCCACCTCGTCGATGATCCGTCGGCAGATGGCAAGCCCCAGACCCGTCCCTTTGCCGGGTGCCTTGGTCGTGTAAAACGGTTCAAAGATACGAGGCAACCGAGCCTGGGGAATGCCGGTTCCGGTATCATGGACCCGGATAGCGACGGAGCGTTGCTGCATGTGGGCGGTCATCGTCAGCTCCCCGCCCTGCGGCATGGCGTCGAGTGCATTGTCACACAGATTTACGAACACCTGCTCTAGCTCGTTCCGACCCACATAGACCATGGCTATTTCTGTCGCACGCAAGTGATGCTGCAGCCGCACGTTGTTCTTTCGAACCGTGGACTCGATCATATTGAGTACCCCGTGGAGGATCGGGTTCAGGCGTTCGGTGTGCTTGATCTCTCGTGCGGGACGGCTGAAGTGCAGCAGGCTCTCGACGATCTCTTTGCCATAGCAGAGTTGGCGCTGGATGAACTGCAAATCCTCGCGCTGCTCGGGGTCTTGGATATCTTCTTCGAGCATCTGGGTACGCAATAGGGCTGAACCGAGGGGTGTATTCAGCTGGTGCGCCACGCCGGCGGCGAGTTGCCCCATCGCTGACATCTTCTCAGCTTGCTGCATTTTACGGATGAGTTGTGCACAGGCGCGGATGTCACAACTCGTCTCCAAAAAGGTCGTGATCTCCCCCCGCTCATCCCGGAGAGGAAGAAGGCTCAGGCTGACATCGACGACTTCGCCACACTTGCTTAGTCGTTGGCTGGCGTATTTCACTTCAGACACTTCGTGCCCGGCTGCCAAACGCTCGAGGAGACAAAAAAAATCCTCCTGCACGCCACTTGGGAGCGTCGGCAGCGGCTGCCCAATCACTTCGTCGCGGGTAAACCCGAAAAATCGCGAGGCTTGAGGATTCCACTCGTGAACGATACCTTGGCGGTCGACCACGACGATGGCATCACGCGCTTCCTCGATCAGTTGGCGGTATTTCATGTCGGATCGACGCAGTTGCGTGATGGCAGCGCGGCGGTGGGTAATAACGATGCCGGCCGCCCAAGCCGCCAGGAAAAACGCCAGGGCGATGCCACGAGTGATATAGAGATAATGGAGCGTAGGGTAATCGAGGCCCTGGAAATAATTCTGTTGGATCACTTCCCAGACGGCGAAGACGGCAGCACTGACGGTCGCGCCGCTGAGGACAATCCACAGCCAAGCGCCCTGTTCGAACAGCTTCCGTTGCATTGCAAACCTCGCATGCCGGGGCCACGCTATACTGCTGCGCAGGGGAATGTCAAGACCGAGGACCTGCGATTCTTCCCGAAGGCCACCCGCAACTCGTCCACTCCCGGCCTAAGGCAAGTTCCATGCGAGGCTGATGACCAGGGTGAAATCGTTGCCCCTATCACTTGCCTGTGGCGACACGGGGTCGATTGCAGTCCTCATGGGATGACTGGCGGCGTTTAAGGCGATCCGCCATCCATGTAACCAGTTGGGGTGGAGTACTGTCATCTTGGAGGGGGCGTGGGTGTGGACGTGCCTGCTGGAAGCGCGGAGATGCTTTAGGAGCCGTGACCATGGCTTGTTTGGCCAAGAAGTGGATGCGAGGCAAGAGCAGATGTTGGATGATCTCCGCCCACATATATTGTTTTGCTGTCGCACTTCCAGCCCGTCGAAGGCCGCGCTCACGTCGAGGATTGGCATGCAGCTCGCTGAACAGGGCGGTGAACTCGCGCGGATCGTTCGTCTCCAAGACGAGGGCATTGTAGCCTGGAACCGCATAATCTTCTCCGGAACAGCCTGTACAGGCTACCCCCCCCACAGCCATGGTTTCCAGCCCTACCAGTCCGAAAGGCTCGTGTCCGCTATTGGCTAGCACGGCACTTGCGGCATGGAAGAGCACCCGTCGCGGCGGTAAGGTGATCGCTGAACGGAGGCTAACGACATCGGTCTCTTCCAGATTCTCCATAGCTTTCAGCAGGCCATGAATTCCTGGTTCGAGGAACGCCCGTTCGGCCACTCGTAGTCCGGCCCTGGCGGCCGCGCCTAGGACTTCGCCGCCGTGCGCCTCAACGCCTCCGCGGGCAATGAGTAAGGGCCGCCATCCTTGCTGCTTAAGTGCTCCAAGGATATCTATGGCGAGTATCCACCGCTTATCGGGATCCCACCGTGCCACTTTGCAGAGCACCGTCCGATGTCGCAGTCGGGCGCGAAATGCTGCGACAGCCTGGCGCTCTGGCCGGACCAGCGCCTCGGCTGGAAGGCCGTTAGGAATGACTAGCGGATCCACGCCCCACCTCTGCATCAACTGCTTCATGTAGCGGCTCACCGTCGTGATGATCGCCGCGTCGGCCAATCTCCGCCAATCGATGCGGTGAAAGGAGAAGGTATTATTCGCATTCCACAGGATGGTGACCTGATCCCGTACGTGCGCCTCGCGTAACAGCCAATCCAGATGCAGAACCGCATCGACGGTGTGCCACTCTTCTGCCATGATGACGGCATGTCCGCCGTTCTGGATGTAGGGCAACAACGTCTCCTGGAAGAGAAATGGCGGCAACGATGCCACATAGTCGGCGCGCTTGCCTTCCTCCGCGTCATAGACCCCGGCTGGATGATACTGGCTAATCCACTGACACCAACGGTGCAGGTGTAGGTTGTCCTGGTTTTCATGACCCGGCCGTGCGGGATCACCAACGAACCACAAATGGGTCTCGTAGGTCGCATCAGCCAGGGCTCGCACCAGGCCTGTGATACGACTGGCGATCCCACCGGCCCTGGCGTACTCGTCGGGACCTTCGAAGGAGAGAATATGGAATTGCATGGGGGAATCCTCCGGTATGGTAGCGTGTGGAAGCGCTATCGCCCTGCATGAGTGGCATGCGTGTCCAAGCATGAAGGTAGGGGACGGCATTCGATGCGTGTCCCATCCCTATGGGTAAAACGTCTACGATTGAAAAAGGTTCTGCGGCCGGAGGACTTGCATGAACACGAGCACTAGCGGAGAGCACAAAGGCGAGTATCGCTGAGACGGCCGGTCACTCCTTGAGTGGCAATTTCTGTACCAGTATAGCGAGCATGCGGCAGAGGGCACGGCGACAGTATGATGTGCTGAGCTTACCGTTGTCAACTGCGGCATAGTGCCTCTGGAAGTCGATCCACATCAGCTCATCTCATGATGTCGTAGTGGGCATCCACATCGTCACGAACCTACACAACATGTAGCATGAGCGCCTGCTAAAAGAAAGCCTAAAGATCGCCATCGGCAAATGGGTCACGGGCCAATAGGGACAGTAATGCCTGGCTGTTAAAGGGCTTACTCAAAAATCTATGTGCCCCCGAGCCCCTCGCCCACCGATGGGTGGCTCTAGATCCGAATTGGACGCCTTGGGACAGAATACCCCACGACTAATGCAAGACCAGGGCAGGATCGATACCTGTTCCCCCTGGTACGGCTGGAACGGGTATGTTAGGATAAGAATCTCGAATGACTGCTGGCCGCGTGTCGTTTAGGCGCTTTGCGACAACGACAACAACGAAGACAAACCCTGCTCATGGATACCCTTTCTAAGCCTGACTTGGGCATTGCCAAGGGAACCTGCTATCTGCTTTTTGCTTATGACGTCGCGCGCGCCATCGACCTCGACCAGGCGGAACGTCATGTGGTGGCGATGAAACAGCGAGAAGTGTGGAAGCATGGCCGACGTGCCCCCAAATATTTTGAGTATCAGCCACCTCCTTTGCGCATCACTCAGGACGTCACCCCAATGGTTATCGGTGACTACCGCAGTGGTGCAAATGTTGACCTCGTGCTGTACGAGTTCGGCGCCGTATCCGTCGTCTACACCATTCCACTCGGGGGAGCTTTGTCGGCACTGCTGACGCTGAGCAACGATCTGTACGAGACCACTTCCCTTCTTGCAGATGCGCGCACGCATGTCGAGCGGCTATTGGCAGTGATTGGCAGTGCAGTCTCCAAGCCAAATATCGCGAATGTCGTCGAAGACTACGTCATATATCACATCGAGGCGTTTGCGGTACAGCATGACATTGATGACCTGTGCACTCGCTACGCCCAGGATATTGCCCAGATTCTCCGCGCTGAAACTCAACCCCTGTCGCAACAAGAGGTCATGGATGCATC
Source organism: uncultured Nitrospinota bacterium (assembly GCA_963707985.1). Taxonomy (GTDB): domain Bacteria; phylum Tectomicrobia; class Entotheonellia; order J063; family CAVPRW01; genus CAVPRW01. Next base: position 122,460 of record CAVPRW010000007.1, read on the forward strand.
GACGTATCGCCTCTCATTCGGCGTGGACGACGTGACGATTGTCGATTGGAATGCCGCACTCATTGGTGGATCGCGAAGGTGATGACATACGTACCGTCCTGGAGTTCGCCAACGTCGAGTTGTTGGAACTACGCTACCTGGATCGCAGCCTCGATGATGCGCTCGATCGCTCGTACCAGGCTTTGACGTTGCCGCGGCGCAACTCACGACTTGGCCTGGGCGGGTTCGGTGCCGATCGGGACCATGTCGCCCGCATGCAAGTGGACAGTGCTCTCTTGTTCGAAGGGGTGAATAACGCCCTCAAACTCGTCGGCGATCAGTATCTCTCGCGGGTCTATCGTATGGTGTCGCAACGCTTTCACTCGGCAGAGTGGGACGCAGGCATCTTACGAAAACTACAAACGCTTGAGAGCATTTATGAAAAAATGTCCGACCAAGCCACCACCCGACGTATGGAAGTGCTGGAGTGGATCATCATCATTTTGATTGCCATCTCCATTATCCTGCCATTCTTGCCGGGCGGGTACGGCCATTGAACCCTCCGGTGCAGCACGCCTCCATTACGAGTTGGGGGGCGTCCAGCGTGTCTGGCAGACGCCGAATCAGCCGCCCGTGTTGATCGAGAAAACTGCTGCCCGCCACCGCATGATTCTTCTGTTCAATAGGACATGGTGTCCCATTGCGGGGCATCCTGTCCCAGAGTGAGCTGGACGGAATCCTACAACATACCGTGGGCATCCTGACTGCTGAGGCCGACTTTGCCGTTTCCACCGTTCTCTAGAGAGGACCTGGGGATGGGATACGGCTGTCGATATGTAGTCAGGCCGCTCGACTGGCACACGAATTGCTGAGAGCAGCAGTAACATAAGCTGTGTTCGTTCATTCAGGTCGCGGCGGCCAGGGATGAGACGGCCAGTCGTATTGTGGGGGCTGCGGCCTTCCATGCCGGCTATTATGCTCAAGATGCCCCGATCGATGGTGCGGAGCGTTGTGGTGCTCCCATGTCAGCTTTCACCAGGATCGATGATCAACCAATCCTGGAGCGTGGTCTGATTGCGACGCCCGATCTCATCGTGGTCGCTGACCGACGCTGCTCGCTGACCCCAAGTCCGGCCGCTTCAGGGGGTGACGGCACCTCCCCTAGGGGGACGGAGGGGACAACCTCCCCGCTCCTGGCTAAGAAGGACATTTTCGAAATCTGGCGGGCGCACCGCCCACCGTATATCGCCACCGTCTCCCCTCGGCATCCCGTCGATCTGGCGCGGAAGTTCGAAAAGGCCAAGCAATTCAAGGGCCCCAAATTATTCCTGGCCTGTGCCCCGTGTCCCACAGGTTGGCTGTATGATCCTTCACACAGCCAACAGTATGCTAAGCTAGCGGTGGAATGCGGGCTTTTTCCCCTGAAGGAAGCGGTGTCTGGGGAGGTGACGCACACCTACTTGAGACGGCAATGGCGGCCAGTGGAAGAATACCTCCAGGGCCAGGGACGCTTTCGTCACCTGTTTGAACCGGTCCGGCAGGAGGGCGTCATTCAAACGATGCAGGAAGCGGTCGACCGATATTGGGCGACGGTGCGCACCGACACGAAAGCCTGACAGGGCCACCAGAACTGGCTCGGTGCCCTGATGGAACGTCTGACTCGCACGGGAAAACAGAGGGGGCGAGACACGCGTGCCGGACGTCTCGGCGGCCGCACACGGTGTCTCACGTCGCAGAGGAGTGCATGATCGTGACAGGTCTCGCGAAAGATATCATGAATCCACAGGTCATTACGGTGACAGATACCATGGATCTGCGGGAGGTGGCCAAGATCCTGGTCGAAGAGCGCATTACCGGTGCTCCGGTGGTGGACGAGATGGGCACGCTGGTCGGGGTCATTTCGCAGAGTGACCTCGTGGAGTACGACCTTGCGGCCGAGCATGAGCTCACGGTGGAGGCGCCATTCTATCGGCGTCCCTTCGACGATGCCTTGCAGCCGCAGCATGGCTTTCGCATCGACGAGCTGCCGGCGGATACGGTCACGGATGTGATGACCCCCTATCTGATCACCGTGACGGAAGATACCCCTATCCGTGAGGTGGCGGCACGGATGGCCAGCTGCGGAGTGCATCGCCTGATTGTGGTGGACACCGATCAGCAGATCCGTGGCATTGTGACCTCTCTGGATGTGTTACGCTGGGTGGCGGATCAGCCATAAATGCATGCTACCCTCCATCACCTCCCCACGAGCGGTGACTCGAGTGCTGATGCACCTTCGCCACGGTGTCTGGCGATGCCGTCAGGACGGTGGCGGAGTCGGGAAACGGGGTGTCCTATAGGAGTGCTGGATCATGCGAGGTCAGATGTTCTGGCTAGGGCTCATCATCCTCCTGTTGGCGACGCCGCTCGTTGCCCAGGACCGCCTTCAGCTGATCGAACAGGGGAGGAAGTTTTTCTTCGACGAAGGGTGCTTTGGTTGCCACACAGTGGGGAAAGTGGGAACGCCGATTGGCCCAAATCTCTCGGAAGTCGGCTCGAAGTATCCACTATCCTATCTTACCGCGTGGTTGCGGGATCCTGCGAGCCAAAAACCAAAGGCACATATGCCGAAAATCGCTCTCAGCGAGGACGAGATACGCGCCCTGGCCGCGTATCTGTCGTCGTTGCGGTGAGGGTTGAAAGGAGGGTCAGTCATGACACGAACTCTGCTCGTCAGCGTTTCCCTCATCACGGTACTCCTCGGAGGATCAGCCGTGGCAGGCATGCAGCACCGGATGGGTGGTCAGATGCCAATGGGGAGTCAAGCTGAGACCCAGGAGCCTTCTTCTGGCCAGCACCAGATGATGGGGCGTGGGATGATGGGTCAAGGCATGATGGGTCATGGCATGATGGGGATGATGTGTCCCATGATGGCGATGATGCTGGATCCCGCTGGTACAGCCAGCGCGGGTGGGCAGCCGATGGATCCCAAAGCCGTTGGACGCCTGCTTCAGCTCCGGGGCGATATGCTCAAGGCCATGGGGGAAGTCTTGCTGAAGCATGGGAAGGCGATGGAGGAGGGCCAGTAGCAGGTACAGGTGCATCGCGCGGTCAGGAGCAAGACCGCTACAGTCGGCGCGATTACCGTTGCAGCATCATGACATACTCAGCGATCAGGCGCTCGCGTTGGATCGTGGTCGCGTGCGGCCAGCCGATTTTGCGCTCCTTCATCTCGCGTTCAATGATTTCCCCCCACACCGGCATGGCCGAGTTGCCATGGGCTCGGACCGGCTGACGGCCGTCGATGGCAGCGATGGTGTGCCGCAGCGGCGAAGCTTCACCATAGCGTTCTCTGAGGCGTGTCAAGTCAGCTGGGCGGGGCTCCAAGGCCGCGGCCGCTGGCCCATCACCCATCCCGGAAATCCCATGGCAGGAGGCGCAATACCGCATATAGAGGTCACGTCCCTCGACGGCAATGACCTCGGTTGGCCGAGTGGCGAAATACAGGATGACACCAGCAAGAAGAGCCAGGCCGGCAAGGGATAAGGCCACATCTCGGGTAATGCGGAGTATGCTCATCGTCTTCTCCCGTGTGCAGTAGCGGTAAGCGAACCCTCTGGCGGGCCATTTGCGGCAGGCAAGTGGACGGGTCTGCCCCCAACACTCCCGACGCCTGCTAGAACGCTAACAGGAGCATTGTATCAATGTCAAGGAGATGTCCCCGATGAAACTATCGGCGTTGACATCGCTTGATCCCTTCACTACACTCGCGTGCATGCGGTGTGGGCGTCAAACGAATCAAAGAGTCGGGGAATGTACACTTCAGCTCATGGCAGGAGGGGCTATGATGAGTCATGGATGAATGGATGCCGTGCGCTTAGCAAGGCCTGTCCTGCACAGGGCAATGTCATGACATGCTGGGGATGACGATCAGAGAAAATCAGACGGACATCGAAAGGTAGCCGGCGATGATGAACGATCCATGGGAATCCGTGTGGGAGCACGTCCGTGCAGGCAGGCACGCTATCGTACTCGGCTCGAGTGCGCTGCCAGCGGGACCAAGTGACCTGAAGGTCGTCCGAGTCAGTTGTGAGGCCACAGGCCCGAGTGGAGGAGCTCTGGATACGGCACGCCGTAAGGTGATGCAACTCCTCGGCGAAGATCTGCTGCCCTCCGGCCCGACTCCCAATCAGCTCGAAGCAGGGTTTCGCCGTCGGGTTCTGGGTGACCTGCCAGGCCCACCCCTGGAAGCCCAGGTGGTGGACGTGTGCAATCAGCTCGCCGAGCGCACGGGTGGGCGAGCGACGCTGATGTTTGAATCCATTGATGCCGCCGACGTGGCAACACTGGAGAGCCTCGCCCGCATTCTAGGGCGCCCGGGGTGGTTGCGATTGCCATTACTCCTGACCCTGCGCGGCGTGCCACAGGGACCGGTCGAGGAACTCATCAAGCTGATACGTCAAGGCTATGCCGAAGCGGGTATCTTTGAGATGAACGAGCCTGCTCCTGCTGATCAGGAAACAGCGTCCTTCACATGGACGGCATTGCCCCCTGACGTGCTTCGTGTGCTCCGTGCGGCATCGATGTTCGGGCCCACGTTCGAAGCCGACATGGTTGCCAGGCTGTTGGATGAGTCCTTAGGAGCGGTGTTGGAAAGACTCCAAAGGGCGGCCGACGTGGGTGCCCCGCTTGCCGACCGAGGAGAAGGACAATTTTCGCTGCCGCCGGATACGATCAGGGCGCTTCAGAGTCGAATGTTGCCCTCACTTCTCACCTTCTGGCACTCACGCCTCGGCGAACTCTTCAGCGGTGCAAGACGCGTGGGAAGCACGGCGACACCGGCACAGTATGAGGAGGGTCTACGGCGCCGCGAGGCGGGACCGGATGCGCGCCAGCAGATGTCAGAGCCAATAGAGACCTTGGTCGACATACCAAAGAGAGCACCTGAGACAGCACCTGCGGCCGAAGTCGCGAGCGCTCACCCTCGTGCAAGCTACTCATCCCTGTTCGAACCGGAGGAGCGCGCTGGGGCGCCAAGCCAGCCGACACAGCAGGAGGCGGCACCAGCAGTGGCTGCTGGTATCAGTGGGCGGGCATCCAGACCGCGCCAGAGAGCTATGGAACCAGTGCCCCCGTCACGCCTGCCAGAAGATCAGACACGAGCAGCCGCCCATCTGCAGGCAGCCGGTCAAACCGAGGCTGCTGTTCAGCAGTACCTCGCGGCCGTTCGCGACGTGGCATCGCGTGGAGATACTCACCGCGCCTATGGCCTGGTAGAGCAAGGGTTGAAGTTGCTAGAGGATCTTCCGGTGTCGCCCCGACGTGCCCTACTGCGAGCCCAACTCTTGATCGAGAGAGGGGCCTTGCAATGGCGTGGGGCTTTGATTGGTGCGCCATTTACGTTGCAACAGGCGTTGGTATCGCTCGAGACGGCCAGGTCAGCTCTACCCAACGATGTGCCCCCTGACATAGTCGGACGCCTCGCCGCGACCATCGCTGGGGTATGTTATGACTTGGGCGATCTGGACTCCCTGCAACGGGCGCTCGGTGAGTTGGTGGAGGCCAGCCGCCAACTGCTCGAAGCTCATGAAGCACTACTCGCCGCCCGCTTACTCAATGATCAAGCAGCCATTTACGTGCGCTTGGGAGACCCCGTACGCGCCACCCACCTCTTGGAAAGGTCGCGAGAGCTATTTGAAGGGCGCCTGCAGGCCAACGCAGACGATGTGGTGGCGCTCGAGGAACTCGCGGAAACTCACCACCTGTTGGCCCGGCTCCCCATGCATGCCTCAATCCGTCCCGGACGAGAGGCCGATGCCTTGGCGATGAGCCTGGAGCACGCCCAGGCAGCTGAACGCGCCTATCAACGCCTCGGCGAGCACCAGGAGCTGGCACGTGTGTGGGAAACCATGGGGAGACTCGCGTTGCAGCATGGACAGCATGCGGCGGCCCAACAACGCCTGTCGGCAGCTCTTACGAGCCAGCAACAGCTCGGCGATGTGATCGGGGCGGCGCGTTCCACGGCCGCCTTGGCGGAGTTATGTAGGGTGACGGGCCGACTGGCGGACGCGCTGACGCTGCTCGATAATTCGATTAGACTCAATCTTGAGAAGGGATCGCCCTTGGGGCTTGCCGTCAATCGCCGTGCCCTCAGCGCCATCGCCGACGCGGTTACTCAGTCCCAAGGGCCAGGAGCAAGAGAGCTTCGAGGCGCTGTGGAGGAGGTCGAGCATCATCTAACGCAGGCTGAGTCAGTCCTTGGGCGCATGGAACTGCCGGGAGAGGGACGCCCATAATGCGGGAAGCCCCTCCATACGAAATGGCCCTTTACCCTTCTGAGCATGGATGACAGTCTTACAGGCCTGAAGTTCCGAGAATGGCGACCGTGCTTGCCTGGGGTCCTTGAGCCCCAGCCTCCTCGGTAAAACGTACCTCTGTGCCGATCGACAGCCGCTCGAAACCGGGGTGCAGCACGCTGTTGCGATGGAAGTAGATCTCGCGCCCCTCTGGCGTTTCTATGAAGCCATGGTCGCGTTCTGGAAGCAATTTGCTGACGCGACCGTGGGACATGCCTTCATGCGTCTTCACATCGCCCCGCTGCCGACGAGCATAATCTTCCAGACGCCGACGGGCAGCATCGAAGGCGTCCCGGATGGCCACATAGAGATCCGTATCGGTTTGGCGGTCGACCACGAGCTCCGACCCGGGTACTGACAGATCGATTCTGACCACGTATGGGCCTTGGCGGTGGTGGCGCCCAGGCCCTTCCACGACCACTCGACAGCTGATGATGCCATCGTAATAGGTGTCGAGATTTTCCGCTTTGGCGCGAATATCGTTCTCGGCCACCTCGGATAGGGACAGGTCACGAGCGGTGATTTGCAAGGGCTGTTGCACGGTTTCCTCCATGGTTCTAGCGATGACGACTCACCTGGCCTGGCAAGGTTGCATAGGCGGTCCATAAGTACCGGCTCGCCCTCCGCACATGCGCATGCCACGACGGCAGGATCAGGCTTTGGCTTCTCCCTGGCGTCGGATAGTGAACACCGGGCAAGACGCGTGCCGGGTGACCTCCTCTGCCACACTTCCGAGTAAGAGGTGGCGTAACCCACTATGTCCATGGGTGCCCATCACGATGAGATCGACCCCCTCCTCACGCGCCACACGTAGAATTTCTTCCGCCGGCTTGCCCACTCCCACCATGCTTTCCAACGGCAGAGGCTCTTTGAGGTGCTTGTGGGCAAAGTCCTGTAGTTCAGTCGAGGCCTTGTCTATCAGATCGATGATGATGGTCTGGCCAGCGAAGGGTCGGTTGCCCGGCGCCATTCTTTCAAGATAATACGCTGGTGGACTGGTCACACCGATTCCCTGGGCAAATACCTCTTCGACGGCTTTGGGGATCACATGGAATAGGAGCAGCCGAGAGCCGTATTTCTCTGCCAGACTCATCCCCCACAATAACGCCTGCTGGGAGTCGCTTGAGTAATCGACGGGCACGAGGATTTTCCGGACATCCATGCGCGTTGCTCCTCTCCATGCTGGAGCCTCGTTCTGGGTGCTGTGGCCATTTTTTGAAGTGTTCGCTCCAGCGAGTGGATTGCCAGTTCAAGAATATGGCAGGCAGGCACCCCAAGAGCCGAGGCGGAGGTCTGACGCCCGACACCGCAGCCATCCATTGTCCTGACAACGTCCCCAAGGCTTCAGGCTCAGCGGGCTCTTGATGCCGGGGGGTGGCAGAGCCCGTCCGATCTCGTTGTCGACGATCGAGGCTGCGGCGATTATCGGGCAGATGAATCAACAATTACTCGACAGTCACTGGGATGGCTTTCGGCTTGGCCTCCTCAGTCTTCGGCAGACTTATAGTGAGCACTCCATTCTTGAAGCTGGCCTTGATCTTGTCCGGGGCTACGGACGCTGGTAGCCGAACCATCCGCACGAACGCACCATAGCTCCGCTCCACGATGTGCCGCTGCTCGTCCTTCTCCTCTTTTTCTTGTTTCCTCTCTCCTTTGATAGTCAAAACATCCCCGGAAACGGATACGTCCAAATCCTTAGTTTCAAGTCCTGGAAGTTCGGTCTTGATGGTCAGCGCGTCCTTCGTTTCGGACATATCGAGCCGGGGTTCCCATGTTCCACCGGGAAGTTCCGGGCCCGGCACCTCACCAAAGAAACGTTCCAGAAGGCGGTCCATTTCGCGCCGTAATGATCCGAGTTCTCCCAACGGTCGCCAGGGGGTCAATGCCATGAGAACACCTCCTATTGATGTGGAATTGCGTGTTGCATCTGCTTCTGACCTCTCTACTCGCGTCATTCCTATCAAGGTGCAAACTGCTTGCCATCACGGAGCACACCTGGTAAGACACAGAGGGCTCGTTGTCTAGGGAGAAGCGCTTCGAGAAGCATAGCCTTGACCAGGGTGACAGAGGAAGGCAGGGACAATCTGTCACATTATCGACCATTCTGTCTCGCTCCCCGAGTGCCGTCAAAAGGGGGGTACAATGAATTTCTAGGAAATCATTGGGGCACAATGTCTCGCCCATTTGTGTGGGACGGGCGAGACTCTCCGGAGAAGACGAGAGAATTTCACAACTACGGTGCGACAGATGTGACGGGGTCCATCCATCAGGTAGGACAGGAGGAGTGGGAGCACCAGAGGCGGAGGTTACACGGCACCCCGTTGCGGCATGTGCATTGCTGCGAACGGCATAGCGGTGATATGACGCAGTGGATCACATGAGGCGCTGCCGCACGCAGACCCGATACGTGCCCCCAGGGTAAAGAGGAGGGATCACGAGCTGGCGGTGCTCGATCGGAACCGGCTGCTCGTCGCCATCGTCTCCCTCTATACTCAAGAGCCCTATACACATGGGCCGAGACGATAGCTGGTATAGTCCTGCCTAAGGATACGATAGGAGGGTGATGGCCATGGATATCCATCATATCTTAGCACCTACTGATTTCTCCGTGCATGCCAACCAGGCCGTGACCTCTGCCTTCGAGCTGGCACAGACATGTGGGGCAAAGTTGTCATTGCTGCACGTCATCGAGATCCCGGTGTATGCAATCGAGGTGGCTCTACCGTTGGCGGACCTCGAACAGCAGGCCCGCCAGTCGTTGGCGGGCCTGCTTCCAGAAGCAGTCGCAGCCCACGTGGAGGTGACCCGCCTCGTGGAGCTGGGTGTGCCCTATCTCAGAATTCTGGAGGTGGCGAGAACCGAGCACGTGGACCTGATCGTCATGGCCACACACGGGCGCACCGGCCTTGGTCATCTGGTCCTGGGCAGTGTTGCCGAGCGCATAGTCCGCCTTGCTCCGTGCCCGGTGCTCACCATCCGGTCGACAGGAGAGGATACGGTGGGCCTACGCACCACGTTGATTTGATCCAACTGCGCGTGTCGATTCAGCTCCGCGCCCTCGGCCGGCGTTACCAGGCATCATCCCGATAACGGCCGGCCAGACTTGACCCGTAACTTCCCGTTCTCCACAGGGGCTTATAAGGTGATTACCTGGTCCGGCGGGTTTGCCGAAAGGGCTGCATATAGGTCTGGGAAGCAGCCCACCCGCACGCCCTGGACCGTGTGCTTGACGTGACACGGCGCGGGTGAGCTCCGTCCCTGACCGGTGGCCGGATCGCACCAGACGGGATCGCCTGTGGCAAGGCCACGCTCTAGGGCGCAGGTATCACACATCATCAGCATGATGTGATGTTCTGCGGCCACCTTTGCCAACCGCTCACCGAGGGCGTCTCCCTGGCGCAATACGAAGGTATTGTCATCGAAAAAGAACATTGCGACTACCTCTGCGCCATGGGTGCCGGCCTCGATCTGCGGTAGGATCATCTGGCCCAACTTGTAACTGGCCGATCGGGGCAAGGCAAACAGATATGCGACCTTCATGATGGCTTCTCCATTGGCGTCGCTCTCCCAGGTCTCTGTTTATATCCTGCATAAACGAGCCTGTCGAAAATGTTGCTGCGGATTACGGGGATCCCGGAGGGACACGGAACGCCGTGTCCCTGCCACGCCTGCTGTCAAAGTCCCAACGGCGAACGCTCAGGGCCACAGGTCGCGCAGTTCCGGCGGCATGATATGTTTGATATCTTCGATCTCACCCTCGGTGATGCGCCGCGACAGCATCTTAAACACGCCGCGGACGACGGCTTCCGCGTCGAGATCTTCCTCTTTGGTGAAGTATGCCTTCACATGGGCGCAAAATTCCTCCTTGTGCCGTTCTTTCACCGGTGTGCCGGCCGGGCTCCAGCCTTCGTAATAGAAACCCCGGACGAGCATGGGTAGTTGGGCTCCCAGATGGGCCGCCTCGTCCACCGTCAGCCGGTCACGCAGGGCGTGCAACGTGGCCCTAAGTGCCACGTACGCTTGATGTTGGTCTTCCCACTGCAGCTCCTCCGCGAGATCCTTCAGCCAAATATGCGTCTTCTGCAGTGTATTAGCGAAGAGTTCATGATGTGTGGTGCTCATGTGCTAGCCTCCCCTTCTACGGCATGGCAGACCGCCAGGTAGCTCAGTGGTATGATGTCATCGCCAAAATGCCTCGGATGCATGGTCCAAACATATAGGGCACTCTGAAACGAAGCATTCGATGTCTAGATGCTTGGCAAGAGGGCAATATCTGTGCCAGTGGAACGCCGAAGCCCAAGGCTGAGCCGAGCTGCGGTTTATCTCGGGACGGAGATGATGCTCGGAGCAATTTCGTCCCGTGATGGGGCAAGGTGCCTCACATGCTGCCTACCATCAGCCGACAGCCTGTCAATCGAACCATACACTATAGCGATGCCGGATCACAGGCCGTAAGATAGCTCTTGCGGCTTCCGGCACTGCTGGGACAAAACGTCCCTTCATGAGACAAATTGTACGACTGCCCCTGGGGTGTTGCTTGCGGGCAGAGAACCGCAGATAATTCTTAAAGCGGTGCATCGCCCGGCGCACGTCTGGACAGGCGACCCAGCCAGTCGATGGCAAGCGGGTTGCCTATCTGCCGCCTATACAACACGGGGAGGGTGTTCGTTACGTCAAAGGAGACATCGATGTCGAATGCTATGGTGCCAGTGCCGATGATCGCGTACTTCTCGATGGAGATCGCTCTCGAAAGCCACATCCCAACCTACAGCGGTGGTCTCGGCGTTTTGGCCGGCGATACCCTACGCAGCGCGGCCGACCTGAGGCTACCGATGGTCGGCGTGACGCTCCTGCACCGCAAGGGTTATTTCTTCCAACGATTGGATGACGAGGGACGCCAATCCGAGGCTCCGGTCGCGTGGCCGATCGACGATTTCCTGCAGCTGACGGATGGCGTCTGCCAGGTGGAGATCGAAGGCCGACAGGTGACCGTGCGTGCCTGGCGCTTCCTCATCATCGGGGTTGCCGGCTCCGAAGTGCCAGTCTTTCTCCTCGATACAGACGTTCCGGAGAACGACCCCTTCGATCGTACCTTGACCGACTCCCTGTACGGCGGCGATGAGCGCTATCGGCTCTGCCAGGAAGTAATCCTGGGCGTCGGGGGTGTGCGCATGCTGCGGGCCTTGGGATATCCGCAAATGGGTAAGTTCCACATGAACGAAGGACACGCCGCTCTCCTGGCCCTGGAGTTATTTGACGAAGAGCTCAAGCATACACCCGACAAGCGCGATGAGGCCATGGAACGCGTCAAGCGCATGTGCGTATTCACTACCCATACGCCGGTGCCGGCGGGCCACGATCAGTTCTCCCCTGGTGTGGTCGAACGCGTCTTGACCGCCGATCAGTTGGAGGCCTTGCGGGCCTCGGAGTGCTGCAATGCGGTCCTCAACATGACGTTTGTGGGACTGCATCTGAGCCATTTTGTCAACGGCGTCACGAAACGACATAGCGAGGTGTCGCGCTCGATGTTCCCTGGTTATCCGATCAACGCGATCACCAACGGCGTGCACTCAGCTACCTGGACCGCCCTCGCATTTCAGCGGCTTTACGACCGCTATATCCCGGACTGGCGGCAGGACAGCTTCTCCCTGCGTTACGCCCTTGGAGTCCCCCTAGATGATATTCGCCAGGCCCATCAAGAGGTGAAACAGCGCCTGGTCACGGAGGTCAATCGCCAGGTCAATAGCGGTTTCGACCACAATCTGTTCACGCTGGGCTTTGCTCGCCGTGCCACCGCATACAAGCGCGTAGACTTACTATTTCACGATCCCGAGCGGCTGCGTTCCCTGGCGCAGCGGTATGGACCTTTGCAGCTGGCGTTCGCAGGCAAAGCCCATCCGAGAGATGAGCGCGGCAAGGCACTGATCCAGCAGATCATCCAACAGGGCACCCGCCTGCATCCTGAAGTGCGGCTTGCTTACCTACCGAACTATGACATGGAGCTGGCGCAACTGCTGACGGCTGGCGTAGACCTGTGGCTCAACACTCCTCTGCCACCATACGAAGCCTCCGGTACCAGCGGTATGAAGGCAGCCCATAACGGCGTGCCCAGTCTCAGCGTGCTCGACGGCTGGTGGTTGGAGGGACATATCGAAGGGGTGACGGGGTGGGCTATTGGATCACGCGACGACAGCGGTGCAGGTCAGCACGATGAGGCCGATGCTCGGAGTCTCTATCAGAAGCTGGAGGAAGCGATCCTCCCGCTATACACCAATGAGCCGAGCCGCTGGGCTGAGGTGATGCGCTATACCATCGCCCTCAGCGCCTCATTCTTCAATACACAGCGCATGCTCACGGAGTATGTCCAGTATGCCTATCGAGTTCCGTAAACTGCTGCCGACCCCCAGATGACTCCCCACCAGGCGAACACCAGACCATCGAGGGGGAAGGGCTCAAAGATCCCCACACCGTACCGATACCCACCTCGTCTCATGGTGTGCCCAGAAGGAGCAGGCCGCGCTGAGCCTACCATCGCCTAACATCAGCAAGAGGACACCCGTGCTGATCGGGCACCATGCGAAAACTGTTGCATGACAGACCGTTAGTGGGATAGAGTGCCCAGCCATCACCGTCGCCCTGAGCTATTTCGTCCGTCGGCTCCCGAATGTCCTCGGTGCAGACCGCTACCCAACTGCACCAGGCAGCCCCGTGGCCATGACACACATGCGTCGAGCATGTCGAGTAGGACCTCGTGGAGCCCGAGTACAATAGGCTCAAACGCGCCATTGAGAAAGAGTTGCTGCCGTGTTGCTGCCGCTACCACGAGGGGATTCTTTCCTAGTTTCCGTTTATCAGTGGGTTTCTGACCGGAAAATACCGGCGGGGCCAGCCACCAGGGGCCGGTACCTGGTTCGCCGTCCAGATGCATCGCGCCTTGACCATTCTCACGCCGGAGAATTTCGACGTGTTGGACCAACGGAAGGCCTTTGCCGCCCCGCCCTCCCGTCCGTTGGTGGAACTGGCCTTCGCCTGCTTAATCACCCATCCCCAGGAGAGCAGCATCATTGCCGGCGCCACCATCAAGAACTTACGCGTTCGAGGTATAATGCCGGACATTTGTCCCGATGAAGGCCGGATGAGGAGCCTGCATGACCATGTCTTCACTCTTTCACGAATATGAACGGCTCGACAGTCTAAAAGCCCTGTTTTCCTCTGCTCCGGCACGCGTGTCCTTCGAGTTTTTCCCACCCAAAACCCCCCAAATGGAGGAAAACCTCTGGGAATCCATCCAGCTACTGGCACCGCTGCGGCCTGCCTTCGTCTCGGTGACCTACGGCGCGGGCGGATCGACGCGCGATCGCACCCACGCCACGGTGAAGCGCCTTCTCAGCGAGACCTCGCTCACTCCCGCGGCCCATCTGACCTGTGTAGGCGCCACACGGGAGGAGATCAACGAAGTCGCCCAGGCGTACTGGGAATCGGGTGTGCGGCATATCGTCGCACTGCGCGGCGACATTGCCGAGGCGACGAGAGGGACCTATACCCCGTATCCCGGCGGGTACGCCTATGCCTCGGACCTCGTGGCGGGGCTGTTGCGCGTCGCGGATTTCGAGATCAGCGTGGCCGCATACCCCGAAACCCACCCGGAAGCGAAGAGTCCTGCCGATGACCTGGATCATCTCAAGCGCAAAATCGACGCCGGAGCGACACGTGCCATTACCCAGTTTTTCTTCGAGGTGGACGTGTATCTGCGGTTTCTGGAACGCGCGTACGGCGCGGGCATTACGGTGCCGATCGTCCCCGGCATCCTGCCCGTCACCAACTATACGCAGTTGAAACGCTTCGCGGGCACCTGCGGCGCCAAGGTGCCGGACTGGATGGCCAGCCTCTTCGAGGGGTCGGACCACAATCCAGAGCTGCGCGCACTGATTGCGACTTCCATTGCCGCCGAGCAATGCCGGTTGCTGCGCGCCGCCGGGATCGAGGAATTCCATTTTTATACGCTGAATCGCGCCAAGCTGACGCTGGCCATCTGCCATATTTTGGGCATCCGCGCCCCAATACCGGCAAGGACATAAGCAGGGCTTGCGCCTGCCCTCCCCCACGAGTCCTACGGGGATGCTGTCCGTTTGCGACGGGCTCAACGGTTCCGCGCAGCATCCCCCTAGAGCTATCGACGCGTCTGGGGGTTGCGAGAGATACGCCGGCTCTTTCGGTCCAATCTTCTCTCCGGTCCTGCTGTGGTCTCCGCGGCAGGACATCCCCTGCAAGTACCAACTCAGGGCACCGAGGCAGGACCCTGTTACGCCTTCTCTAGTGCCTGAACCAGATCGTGAATCATATCATCTGAGCTCTCGAGTCCGACCGAGAGCCGAATCATCGCCTCGGTGATGCCACAGCGATCGAGATCGTCGCGGGCCATGTCGCTGTGCGTCATGCTCCGTGGATGTTCGATGAGCGACTCCGTGCCGCCGAGCGACACCGCGAGGTGACACAAGCGCACCGCGTCAAGGACGCGGTAGGCGGTGTCACGGGTGCCATCTTTGAGATGGAAGCTCATCACTGATCCAGGTCCGGAACACTGTTTCGTGTAGGTCGCATAAGCCACGCCATCGCTCGGCGTGAGGAGCCCGGGAAAGGAGATCTGTGCGATTTTCGGGTGCTGCTGCAGGGCAGTGGCGATCCTCATCGCTTTCTCCGCCTGGCGTTCCATACGGATCCACAACGTTTCGATGGAACGCGTGAGCATCCAGGTGGTATCAGGGGCGACCGTTGAGCCGAGGATCGTGCGATAGTCGAGGATCGGACGCATGAGCTCGGCTGATGTGGTCAGTGCGATCCCTGCCAGCAGGTCGCTGTGCCCCCCGATGAACTTCGTGGCGGAGTAAAGGACGAGGTCAGCGCCGTGCAGGAAGGGCCTCTGGAACACCGGCCCGAGGAACGTGTTGTCCACCGCCATGATCGTCCCGAGTCCACCGTGGCGACGCACGAGCCCCGTGACGGCCTCGATATCGGTCAAAACCAGCGTCGGGTTCGCTGGGGTTTCGAGGAAGACCATGTCAAAGGGGCCGTTGGTCTGGAGCATCTGCTCTGTGTGCGCGAGGTTGCTCGTGTCCACACAGAAGGTCGTGATGCCGAAACGCTCCGGGCATAGATGCTTGAGGAAGAAATACGTCCCACCATACACCGGATCGCTGTAGAGAATCCGTCCCCCGTGGGGTACAAGGGCAAGGATTGCCGTCGTGATGGCACCCATGCCAGAGGGGAATGCCGCCGCATGCGTAGCGTTGGCTTCCAAGGCCACCATTTTGTCTTCGAAGATCTCCGTGTTGGGGTTGTTCAATCGCGAGTAGACCAGACCGGGGTCTTGACCGTCATCGCCGGGGAGGTGATACGCGCGCTCGAAAAATTTTGCGCCCTCCGATGCACTGCTGAATTGAAAGGTCGAAGTCCGGAATACTGGCGGCTTCACGGCATTCTCGGATAGTCTGGCGCGGTATCCGGCATGGATAACGGCCGTGGATGGATGGAAGTCGCGGAGCGGATCCTTGTAATCGGGGTCTTGGTGGTTCTGGTCTTGTGTCATGGTGAAAGCCCAATGTTCTCGCCTCGGGAGACGTGGAGAGAAGGGACCGATGATGCGGTCCTCCCCCGCTCCCACGCATGCATGCGAACAGCAGGGCCGGTACCCGCAGGAAGCGATCATCGCCGGTCGCGAGCCGCTCTGCGCTGGAGCACGACGGCGGAAGCACCGGCCAGGCCTGCAGGAATTCCTGAGCTTATGATAGCCGAAATTGGCGAGCCGCGCTGCTGAGACGTACCTATTGATGTTATCTGAGGGCTCCTGCCCACATCGATGGCACCGGAGCTGGCAATCATCGCCAGTTGGCCCGCACCGTACACATTCTTCGTTGACACGCCCTGCAAAGCCCACTACACTCGCCTCTACCACGCCTCAGACGGGATAGTTTCTCTCGTGTGGTCCATACTCAAAGATCTTTCGAGGGTCTACTCAAGGAAACCACCTTGACAATAGATGGACAGCTAAGATACATGTGAGCGCCTGCAGCATCTGGCGATCTTGTTTTTGACAAGGAGAACCCATGAAAGTCGGATTTATTGGCCTGGGGACGATGGGCTCCAGCATGGCCCTCAATGTCCTCAAGGGCGGCCATGAGCTCGTCGTGCATGACATCAACCGAGAGGCTGTAGGGCTGCATCTCGAATCGGGAGCCGCGTGGGCAGACACGCCCCAACAGGTGATGGAAGTCAGCGATGTCGTGTTCACCTCGTTACCTGGCCCCCCGGAAGTGCAAGCGGTCGCACTCGGCGAGAGCGGTTTGATACACGGAGTGCGCCCAGGCAAAGTGTACTTCGATCTGAGCACCAACTCGCCAACGCTGTTGCGCCATATCCATGCGGAGTTCGCCAAAGTCGGCGCGCATGTCCTGGACGCTCCGGTCAGCGGCGGCCCCAGAGGCGCCCGCAGCGGCCGGCTGGCCATCTGGGTTGGTGGAGACAAGGCGATTTACGACCAGTATCAACCCGTGCTCGACGCCATTGGGGATAAACCGTACTACGTCGGCCCCATCGGCGCAGGTTCCATCGCCAAACTTGTGCACAACTGCACCGGTTACATCATCCAAACGGCGATGGCCGAGACGTTTAGCATGGGGATTAAAGCTGGAGTCGACCCATTGGTGCTGTGGCAGGCCGTGCGCCAAGGGGCACTAGGCCGCCGGCAGACCTTCGACAGCCTGACGGAGCACTTCTTGCCAGGCCATTTTGACCCGCCAGACTTCGCTCTCCGGCTAGCCCGTAAGGACGTGTCCCTGGCGGTCGAAGTGGGCCGGGAGTTCGATGTGCCGATGCGCCTCGCCAACCTGACGTATGCAGAGCTGACGGAGGCTATGAACCGGGGATGGGGCCAACGCGATTCCCGGGTCGCCATGCTCTTGCAAGAAGAGCGGGCCAGGGTCAACGTGCAGGTGCCTCAGGAGAAAATCCAGGAGATCCTGGATAGCGACCGAGCCGGCGCCTAACCCCCTCCTCACCGTTCGCTGGGTGCTGGGCCGGAGGTGCCGTGCCATCATCCTCGGGGCATCGCCATGATCAGCTCCGCCTGATTGCTCTTCGTTTGGGCATGCACCCGGTCCGCATCTAGCTGACGGTGCACACATGGATTGCACCAGCCGCCGTCGATACTCATCGTGGTAACTGCGAGACGTCGGCGCAAACCCTCTCAACCTCTTCGATGGTTTTGGGTGCCCCGCTGGTTAAGATTTCGTTGCCGCGTTCCGTGATGAGCACGTCGTCCTCGATCCGAATGCCAATGCCACGAAACTCTGGTGGGATGGGGTGGGTGATCTTCGGCGCCTGCTCCTGCTCCTCCCTTTCGAGCTTGCTGGCGACAGCCAGGCCCAACCGATCGCGTCGCTCCCGAATCTCGACGTCGCAGTATTCGCGCAGCGCATAAGTCGCCACCTCGCGCGCCGGATCGAAATACAACCCTGGCTCGACCGTCAGCACCATACCCGGCTCAAGCACGCGTGATTGGCGGTCGAGGCGATAGTCTCCGACATCGTGTACGTCCATGCCGAGCCAGTGACCCGTCGAGTGCATGTAGAATTCGCGCTCATGATGCATCGCCAGCGACTCCTCCACGCTCCGCGGCAGGACGCCGAGCGCCACGAGCCCTTCCGTCAGCACACGCCGCGCCGCGTCGTGAATGGCCTCATAACGGTTCCCAGGTTGCGCCACGGCGATGGCGGCGAGCTGTGCCTTCAGCACGAGCTCGTAAATCGCCCGCTGGGCAGCCGTGAAGCGGCCATTGACGGGGAACGTCCGCGTAATGTCCGCGGCATAATAGCCGTACTCGCAGCCGGCATCGATGAGCAACAGATCACCATCTTCCATGCGGCGGTTATTCTCCGTATAGTGGAGGATACAGGCGTTCGGACCAGACGCGACAATCGACGGATAGGCGTTACGGGGAGAGCCATGGCGGCGGAAGACAAATTCGAGGGCAGCTTGGACCTCATATTCGTACATACCCGGCCTCGCGTAGCGCATGGCTTCGATATGCGCCTCAGACGCAATCTCGCAGGATCGCCGATGACGCGCCAGTTCGGTGGTCGATCGACGTAGACGAAGCTCATGAATGATCGGACTCGGATCCGCGAGGCGGACCGGCACAGTCTGACCGCGGGTCTTCACGGGTCGGAGCCCGGTCACGAGTTGGATCAGCTTCTGATCGTACGCGGCATCCCCCAGTTGGTAGTAGATCGTGGCGCAGCCGATGGCGTACTGCCGGAGCTTCTGATCTAGCTGATCAATGGGATAGGCCGCGTCGGCACCGTACGTGGCGATAGCCCCCTCTGTGCCTGCACGGTGCCCATTCCATATCTCCATTTCCCGGTCCCGCGGTCGTACGAAGAGCACGAAGCGTTCCTTGGCATTCGCGGGATTGATCACGGCCACCGCATCGGCCTCGTCAAAGCCGGTCAAAAAGAAGAAATCTGAGTTCTGACGGAATTCGTAGTGGACATCATGGTTCCGCGCCACCTCTTGAGAGCCAGGGATGATCGCCAGTCCTTCACCGATAGACTCGGCAAAGCGCTGGCGCCGCTCGATAAATGGCGTTGCATCGAATGATGGTCGCATCGCTTTCTCTCTCCTCACCAATCCCTCTGTCTCCTCGAATTGTCCTACCGCTTTCCATACGAACGGAGCCGATGTTCCGACTCTTGGCCACTGTTGATCCTGATTGTCGCCGAGGCGGGAAAGTCAGCCTCCAACACGGGTCGTTGGTTCCCGGGATTCTGAGCATACACGTTGTGTTCTCAGGTGTCCAGCGCACTGGAGGCCTGGCTAGGGTCAGGCAAGATCGCACTGGACTGCGGCAGTATCATGAACCGTCCTCGGAGTGGATTTTCTGTCGCATCCTACGGCAAGGCTTGCGACTTTCCTTCGCGCCAGCGTATGATATAGTGTACGATCTTCCCAATCACACGCTCCTGTGGAGAACTGCAGATAGGTTATGCTGCAGTCAGTCCTCAATTCATCTTCCCTGATGCGTCATCGACTTCGCCCTCATAAGGGCATCCGACTCGCCTAGACCTGGGTGATAGCTTGGCCACACTGAAAATTGACGATACCGAAATAGCCTATGAAACAGAAGGTGAGGGGGTTGCTCTCGTCTTTATCCATGAAGCGGCGACTGATCAACGCATTTGGCAGCACCAGCGCACATTCTTTCGCCAGCGGTATCGAGCCATTAGCATCGACATCTTGGGACATGGCCGGGGGGCATGGCCGCCGCAGGACATCGCCATCGCGCAGGCAGCCCGCCGTGTCGCGCAACTTATGGAACGGCTGGGCAGCGGTCCGGCGTTTATCATTGGGGTTTCCATGGGGGCGGCCGTGGCGATGCGCATGGCTTTCGAAGCCCCAGCGCTGGTGCGTGGACTCGGGCTCGTCAGTCCTTGGAGTTCTGCTCGTGGGGATCTGCAAAGTCTGATCAATCGCCTGTTTCGCCTTGCGGAAGCGGGTGACATGGCCGCCCATGCCGACCTGTTGTTGCGTTATGGCTTCCCCATCACCGCTTCAGCATTGCATATGGTCGAGATGGCGCGGGTGCGTGCTCTGATTCTGGAGCAGGACGCCTGGGCGGTGGCGTATACCTGGGTGGCATGTCTCGCCTGCGATCTGCGGGCGGAGGTGGCGCAGATCAAAGCTCCGAGCCTGATTATCGCCGGGTTGAACGATCTGTTCGCACCCCCCTATCTGGCGCGAGGGGTTGCTGAAGGTCTAGCGGAGGTGGAATTGGAGATTTGGGAGGAGACCGGTCATTTCCCCTTTCTGGAGGACCACGAGCGATTCAATCGGCGGCTCGATCTTTTTTTTCAGCGTTGTCTGCGGTCGACCGAATCAGCCTAATCAAGCGCTGCATGTCTGGAGAAGGTCCGCTGGCTCGCGGGTGCTGCGAGGCCAAGCGCCGGGCTTATGGACGGCCTATCTTACGCCGCAAGAACCTTGAGAAGTGCAAGTGACCCTCGATCATGGCCACCAATCCGACAATCAGCGCCAACGTTCCTGAGAAAAGCAAAAAACCTTGCACTGCGGTCTCCTTCGCGCCTAGGCTAAGGCGCATACCTGAGACGATGCAGTCCCCCGAGAGCAAGTACTCCGGCGAGGGCCTGGGCTCGTCGTGTGATGATCTAGCAGAGCAAGCGGTGTGCCAGCAGGCATCCCTGTTAACGCCCTGGGGATCGAAGCCATGTGCCTGGCCCTGCACGTGGTGTTGGGATCAACGCCCTTGATAGTCGCCGCACCAGCTCGTTCGTTGCACATCTCTGACCAGGCAGAAAGGTTTCCCCCCGGCAGATGCTGCCAAGCAGCCTTCAAACGCTCCCACCCGCAGTTCGTCCCTGAATTTCTCTTGCCTTCGTTGATGGGTTTGACTATAGTTAGCCGCAATTTGAACGGCATCGTTCTTTGACATTCGAACCGGGAATTGCCGAGAGAGTGGCGCCGTAGCCTCTGGTCGGGGGGCAGCTTGGAGGAAGCGACGTATGAGCCCCTTTATCAGTGGGAAGGATCTTGAAGATCGCCTGAAATCACGACTGAAGGAAATGGGCTGCCTGATCGAGTCCAAGGAAAAATACGATCATGAGTTCAAATTAGATTTCATGGTGTATCGACTTGCGGGCTTCGAGAAGCCCTTACCGATTTCGGTGGGGGTACAAGTCACAGCGGATACAGATGATCTAGAGAAACAGCGGGAGTTTCTCGAAGTCCAGCGACGGCTTCGCCCGGTACAAAAGAGCATCTATTTGGCCCTCGACAGCCAATTAGACGTCGAGGGGGGCGGTGAGTACGCAGTCTTTGTGGCACTGGGGGCTTGTATTTTCGACCGTTCCAATCGCGACAAGCGGGTCATCGGGGTGCGTATTTACCGTGATTTTTCCTTCGAAATGTTTGACGTCGAAGATAACTTGAAAGGCGCAAAGTCTTTCCGAATAGAGTCCGATGGTCAGCAGATCTGGCTTGAAGGCCGTATCAATTACTATAAACGCCTCGAGAGGTTTGGGTTTATCGGGTGGGATGGTGCGCCCGATTTTTGGTTCAGCCGGGATCACGTGGAGGATCCTGATCTGCTGAATATCCTAGATAATCCAGACTTATATGTGAGTGGCACACCAATCGTTTTTCAGAATGCTGGCATTACCAGAGATGGGGAAAAACGCCCCACGGCTATCCGCATTCGTCTGAATAAACCATAGACAGCCCGAGACAGATGGGCGGACCTCCTCTCGGCATCATGAGAGACGGGCATACTCCCGCTGGGCGCCGCGCACTTGGCGCGGTGTGGATCCTGGTCAGCGATCCCAATCGGCGATCAACTCATCGATCTCTTGGCTGGTCTCAGCCATACGTTCTTCCTTCAGTTCTTCGAGCAGCGGATTCTCCGAGGCTTTAAGCTCGATATTTTCGAGCACACTTGCCTCGATCTCCCGCAGAAGGCCAACCACATCGGCCCGGTTAAACGTGCCGAACTCTCCCGCCTTCAGCCGCATCACGAACTCGCGTAAGCTGATGAGCTCTTCCATACACCAACGCTCATACAATCCCCACAAGTGATCCATAGTTCTCCCTTTCTCGGTGCTACCACAGGCGATCCTCTCCCAGTCATGGGACTCCCGAGTTGCCCGTCCAAGAGGCGGTGCACCGAGTTGGTCATCCTCACGAGCGCTCCAGAGATTGGAGAGAACCCCTCCCCGTCTTCTGCGCTTGAATTGATCCATCGCTGACACATCTCTTAGCATATTGTCAAGCCTCATCTTACAGGATGTGTTCCCATCCCAATTACCGCTCTACCGCGGTAATGCGGGTGTAGGATAACGATTGCACGGTTTTACAGGGGAGGGCTTAGGATGCGTATGTTGTCGATCATTGGTCTGCTCATTGGGTTGCTAGCTGGCTTCTTGCTCAGCGGTCAGGTGGCGATCTCTCAGGAGGAGCCCTTCCCCACGTTAACTCCGGAGGGGCGTGGAAGGTTCCAGATCGCCGGGCATTCGACGTATCCCCCCTTATTATTAGACAGTGAAACGGGTACCTCATGGATTTTGATGTCGGAATCGGACGGCGAGGAACGCCGCTGGTTCTGGGAGCCGATCGAAATCGGTGCGCTGGAGTCGAGCCCGCCACCGGGCAGGGGGCGTGACATCGTACGGATGCAGGTACCGCCTCGACGCTCCCAGCGCCAGGTCGCAGCTTCGAAAACACGATCATTTACCTGGTAATCCAGTCATTGACAGCCCCTTGGCATTACCGTATAGTCGCTCCAGGAGTGTGAGCATGGAAGTCAGCCCCTCGTATATTGTCCTCTCTCGAACAGGCGAGCTACAGCGGCGCATTGCTGAGCTGGAGCGGCTTGTGAGCCCCTGCACGTTGTGCCCACGGGACTGCCGGGTGCGGCGTTGCCATGGCGAACTTGGCCTGTGCAAGGCGGACGACCAGTTGCTGGTGGCGGCCGCCTTTCCCCATTTCGGGGAGGAACCACCATTGTCTGGGCAGCGAGGGTCTGGCACGATTTTTATCTCCCGGTGCAATCTGCTCTGTCAGTTCTGCCAGAGTTGGGAGGTCAACCATCGGGGCGAAGGGGAGCCCGTGAGCGTGCGGGAACTGGCGGAGATCATGCTAGAGTTGCAAGGTCGAGGCTGCCACAATATCAACTTCGTCACGCCCACCCATTACACGCCGCAACTGATGGCGGCCCTGCCGTTGGCGATTGAGCAAGGCTTTCGCCTGCCGCTGGTGTATAATTGTGGCGGCTACGAGTCATTGGAGGTGATTCGGCTCCTCGACGGCATCGTCGATATCTATCTCCCCGATATCAAGTTTCTTGATTCCTCTGCCAGCGAGCGCTACCTCGATGGGGCATGCGACTACCCCGAGGTGGTGCGCACGGTCGTCCAAGAGATGCACCGCCAGGTCGGTGACCTGCGGCTTGATGCGCATGGTATCGCCCAGCGCGGCCTCATCGTCCGACATTTGGTGATGCCTGGTATGGCGCAAGATAGCCACGCGATCGTGCGGTTCATCGCCGAGGCGCTCTCCCCTCAAACGTATGTCAACATCATGGACCAATATCGCCCCTGTTTTCAGGCTGGACGATCTCCAGAAATTGCCCGTCGCACGACGGCGGCGGAACATCAGGCCGTCGTGGAGATGGCCCGTGGACTTGGCCTGCACCGGGGCTTACCCATATCCTGATAGACTATGGCCAGAGCAAATCCGCTGACGACCATTCGCAATATCGGTATTATCTCGCACATCGACGCCGGCAAGACCACGGTGACCGAGCGTATCTTGTTTTATACAGGCCTGTCGCATAAGTTGGGCGAAGTCCATGATGGAGAAGCCACCACTGACTGGATGCCCCAGGAGCGTGAGCGTGGCATTAGCATCACCGCGGCCGCTGTGTCCACCCAATGGCGTGGCCATACGATTACCATCATTGACACTCCTGGCCATGTGGACTTCACCATCGAAGTTGAACGCTCGCTGCGTGTGCTCGACGGCGCGGTGGCGATTTTTTGTGCCGTCGGCGGTGTCGAACCGCAATCCGAGGCGGTCTGGCACCAGGCTGACAAATACCGCGTGCCACGCATCGCCTTTATCAATAAGATGGACCGCGTCGGGGCGGATTTTTTCGGCGTGCTGCAGGAGATGCGCGACAAGTTGGGGGCGCATCCCGTGCCGGTCCAGTTACCGCTTGGGCAAGAGGAAACCTTTACCGGGGTAATCGACCTCATCGACATGCAATGCTTTGTCTGGCATGACCAAGATCGCGGCATGAGCTTCGAGACGGCGCCGATCCCTGAGGCCATGCAGGAGACGGCAGAGCACCACCGAGAGCTGTTGGTCGAAGCCGTGGCGGAGACCGATGAGGATCTCCTCAACACCTACCTTTCAACAGGCTCTCTGTCGGGGGAAGAGATCCGGCGTGGCCTCCGCCTTGGCACACTCAGCACCACGATTGTCCCCGTGCTCTGCGGGGCTGGGCTGCGGAACAAGGGCATCCAACCACTGTTAGATGCGGTCATCGAGTATCTTCCCGCTCCTCCTGACCTCCCCCCCGTGGCTGGCATCAATCCCAAAACCGGCGAACAGGTGTCTCGGGCCTGTGATCCCAACGCTCCCTTCGCGGCCCTGGCGTTCAAGATCAGCATGGATCAGGGCCGTAAGCTCACGTATTTCCGGATCTATTCGGGCAAGGCTGCCCCTGGTGCGCTGGTCTACGATGTCAATCGCAACCTCCAGGAACGCATCGCGCGCCTGTTCCGGATGTATGCCAACAAGCGCGAGCGCATCGATGAGGCGGTCGCCGGCGACATCGTGGCGGCCACCGGTCTGAAGGACACCACAACCGGCGACACCTTGTGCGTCGAGACCCATCCCATCCAGCTCGAAACCATCGAATTTCCCGAACCGGTCATTTCGGTCGCCGTCGAACCCCGCACCGTGGGGGATCAGGAGAAACTCTCGCTGGCACTAGAAAAACTCTCTGCCGAAGACCCCACCTTCCACGTCAAACTCGACGAAGAGACGGGGCAGACCATTCTCTGGGGCATGGGCGAGCTGCACCTGGATGTCATCACCAGACGGCTTGCGGAAGAATTCGGGGTAGGGGCTAAAGTCGGCAAACCGCAGGTGGTGTACCGAGAAACGATCACCCGAACGGTGACTGCCGAGGGGCGATTTGACCGTGAGATCGGCGACAAGCTGCAGACGGGCCATGTGGTCATCGAGCTGGCGCCGCTACCGAACGGTTCAGGGGTGATCTTCGCTGCCGATGTGCCCGACGGAACTATTCCTTCGGAGCTCATCCCGAACATCGAGCAGAGCCTGCGACGGTCGGCCATGGCAGGGGTGTTGGGCGGCTATCCGGTGGTCGACGTGCGAGTGACGTTGGCTGGCGGCTCGTTTGACAGCAATACCTCGACTGCCCTGGGATATGAGGTCGCCGCTGCCCAGGCATTCACCGAGGGCTGTCGAAAAGCCCAGCCCGTTCTGCTAGAGCCCATCATGGCCGTGGAGGTCGTCGTGCCCGAGGAGTTTCTGGGCGGCGTCATCAACGGCTTGTCGGCCCGCAAAGCGAGAATTGAGGGGATTACCCCGAAGCCCCGCGCCAAGGTCGTGGATGCCCTGGTGTCGCTCTCCAGGATGTTTGGTTACTCGACAGAGCTACGCTCGCTCAGCCAGGGGCGTGCGACCTTTTCCATGCATTTCGCGCGCTTCGATCGGGCCACTGAGCTGCCCCCTGGAGTTTCGCTCACCAGTCCCAGTGCATAACGACAGCCAGTCGTCGCCCCTGCACGCGTGCGCGGCAGCCGCCTGTTTTTTCCCCACGCCCCGTGGGCCAGGGATGAGCCTCAGTACCCAGACGATCGTGCTCCGTCTCCCTCCGGGAAAGGGCTAGGGTGAGGGGGGCAAGGCTCAGCGATGCTGCGTCACACCAATCTTTGGACAGATGTCCGTTAGCGGACATTGTCCGCAGAGCGGTGAGATCGGCTTACAAATATTCTGCCCGAACGATACCAACAGGTCGTTGTAGACCATCCAATACGCCTTCGGGAGTTTGCGACGCAAGGCAAATTCCGTCTCTTCAGGAGACTTGGTCCGTACATACCGCCAACGGTTAGAGATGCGATGTACATGAGTATCCACACAGATGGCCGGTGTTTGGAACCCCATCGTCAACACCAGGTTGGCGGTTTTCCGCCCGACTCCTTTCAATTCGAGTAAGGCCTCCATCGTATCCGGCACCTGACCCCCATGGCGTTCGACCAGCACACGACAGATGTCGAGGATCGATGCCGCTTTGGTCCGATAGAACCCGACCGGATAAATGGCTTGAGCAATTTGGTCAGCACTCAGTTGTAGCATCGCCTCAGGCGTACCGGCCAGGGCAAACAACCGCGCCGCGGCGGGACCGGTGGTTTCATCCTTGGTACGGAGGCTGAGGAGACAGCCAATCAGAATTTTGAATGGGTCCCGCCCCATGGTTCGGGCCACTTCCGTCAGGGCGGTTGCCGTCCAGTCAGGTGCCTTGGCCTGCAGAGTCGCCATCGCGTAGTGCATATCAAAGCGTGCCATGTCGCGCCTCACCTCTATCCCGACGTCATCGCGGTTGGCCTGTGCGAAAGGTCGTACGGGCCCCACCCATGAAAGCATGGACCACCTCTCGGGTCAATCAAAAATCCCGATCTTGACCCACCGCCATGAATAAGATAGAACAGGAGCGGTGGACCTATCACCAGTTTTATTCCCCCTCTCCCTGGCGGGAGAGGGCAGGGTGAGGGCCACAGAGAGCCAGGGAGAACGGTGAAGGTTGAAAGAGTGCCATACGCTGATCTGAAAACTGCTATAGGGGACGGCTCAGGGGATGAGAGGGCTATCTGAAAGGGGGGTCCATGCGCTTAGGCGCCCATATGTCGATTAGCGGTGGTGTCGAAAAAGCGGTTGTACGCGGACAGGAAGTCGGCTGCGAGGCCATGCAGATCTTCACCAAGAACTCCAACCAGTGGAAGGCGAAGCCGCTGGCGTCGACCGAAGTCACCGCCTTCCGCGACGCCTGCCAGGCGGCTGGCATCGGTCCGGTCATCGCCCACAGTGCCTATCTCATCAACCTGGCGGCGCCGGATGAAGCTCTCTACGACAAATCCATTCAGGCATGTCTCGATGAATTGCAGCGCTGTGAGTTGTTGAGCATTCCCTACCTGGTGATCCACCCCGGTGCACATATGGGTACGGGGGAAGCTCAAGGGTTGCAGCGCATCTGCGCCGCTATCGACCGTATCCATCGCGAAACCCCCAAGATACAGGCGGCTATCACGCTGGAGGTCACGGCGGGTCAAGGAACCGTGCTGGCCTCCAAGTTCGAACACTTCGCCACCATTCTCGAGCAGGTGGCCGAGCCCGAGCGCCTGGGATTTTGCCTCGACACCTGCCATCTCCTGGCGGCTGGGTACGACTTCCGTACGCGCCAGGGCTACGATCAGATGATGGATGCGTGGGAGAACCTGGTCGGCATCGAGCGCATCCGTGTCGTCCATTTGAACGATTCGAAGAAAGACCTGGGCAGTCGAGTCGACCGGCACGAGAATATTGGTCAGGGGTATATTGGCACCCAGGGGTTTGAATTGCTCCTCAACGACCGACGTCTCGCCGAGCTACCCATGGTGCTGGAGACGCCTAAGGACGATGACGCCGACCTGCGCAATCTGGCGACGCTGCGCAGCCTCATTCACTGAACAGCGCATGGATCATAGAGGGGATGGCAGGTCATGGCCCTGTTTTTCGACGAACAACAGATCACCGACGTATTGACCATGGAGATGGCCATGGCCGCCGTCGAGGAGGCCCTCAAGCAGCAGGGGCTCGGCACCGCTATTAACAATCCACGTACTCGCGTGCGGCTACCGACCGGGCAACTGCACATGATGGGCGCGGCACTGCCGTCGCGTGGCGTGATCGGCTACAAGGCTTATACGGCGTTTCGGGGGAAAGCACGATTTCATGTGATGCTTTACAGCACCGATACCGGCGAGCTGTTGGCCATGCTGCAAGCCGACCGACTAGGGCAGATGCGAACTGGGGCGGCCAGTGGCGTGGCGACCAAATACATGGCGCGCCCCGAGGCCCGCAGCGTGGGGATATTTGGCACCGGATGGCAGGCGCGCTCCCAGCTCGAAGCCGTGTGTGCGGTGCGCCAGATCCAAGCGATCAAGGCGTTTGGGCGGGACGCGACGCGACGCCAGACCTTTTGCGGCGAAATGACTCAGCAGCTCGGCATCCCCGTCGAGCCAGCAGACACCCCAGAAGCCGTGGTCAAAGGTATGGATGTGGTCATCACTTCCACCAGTGCCCGTGAGCCGCTCTTCGATGGCAACTGGCTGGAGCCGGGAGCCCATGTCAATGCCATCGGCTCAAACGCGCTGATTCGGCGGGAGATCGACGACACCACCGTGCGGCGCAGCACCCTGATCGTCGTCGATTCGAAAGAGCAGGCGCGGCTCGAGTGCGGCGATTTGTTGGGGCCACTGGAGCGCGGCTTGATTCACTGGGAACAGGTGCGTGAGTTGGGCGATGTCGTCGCGGGTCATATCACAGGCCGGCGACAGACCTCCGACATCACGCTGTTCGAATCCCATGGGCTGGCGATCTGGGATTTGGCTGCTGGCATGGCCGTTTATGATGCTGCCAAGGCCAAGGGGGTCGGGCGGGAAATTGCGCTGTAAGCATGTTCGTTCTTGTCTTCATAAGGCAAGGGTGGTATAGTAAGGCTCAATTTTGCAACCGTCTGCGCGCTGATCGAATGTTTACCGGTGAAGTTGGCGCAGCGGTCACGATAACACTCTTCTGGTGGGGCTGTGGCGCAGCTGGGAGCGCGCATGACTGGCAGTCATGAGGTCAGGGGTTCGACCCCCCTCAGCTCCACCAACGAAATCAAAGGGTTAAAGGCTTATAGCGAGTTTAATATCGAGTCTTAGGTAACATATAGGTAACAGACAAGCAGTAGTTCCCTTCCTCTATTTCACATATTCTAATGGCACATCTATTGCTCCCCGGCACATATTCTTTCGTCCCTCGTGCTCTTGCCGCAATAGCTGTCCTTGGATTTGATAACCATCTTTTTTCCTTCCTTGTTACGCACGTCAGAGTGGACCTGTAATCCCGCTAAAGAAAGGAGGGCTGCCATCCCTACGTACACTCCAAAAGGAGAGGGGATACAGCTGGCAAGAGATATTGCAGTGCTGCGGGACAATCGGCCGAGATAGCAACGAGACAGAACTGTCGGTTTAACAAAAACACTGCCACCGCATCGCTCGGTGCGTATGTTACACCTCACGAACACGCCGCAGAATTGGATTGCAGTAACCGAGTCGCAGTATCCTTGGGAGCGGGATGCGCTGGAGTTCGTGCGCAACCAGTTCCCCACACACGAGCCCTACCGCGCCTGGGCCAACTTCGAGTTTATTGCCGATGATGGCAGCATCAACGAAGTCGATCTGCTCGTCTGCACCCCACAAGGATTCTTCCTCATCGAAATCAAGAGCCGGCCGGGCCGTTTATTCGGGGATGCCGGCACCTGGACCTGGGAGACGGATGGCCGGCTCATCACCACGGACAGTCCAGTGCTTGCCGCGAATCTCAAGGCCAAGAAGCTCCGGTCGCTCCTGCAACGGCAAAAGGCATGTAAGAAGAAAGGGTCAGCTCCCGTTCCTCGAAGCGCTCGTCTTCTGTTCGGCTCCGGACTTGCGGTGTGAATTGCAGGGCACAGCGCGGTATCGCGTCTGCTTGCGGGATCTGGACAAAGGACGGCGACCAGCCCGCACGACCCGGCATCATGGCGGCGCTCAAACGCCGAGAGTGCCCTGGACTCGATCCTCATCCCAAAGGGATCTGTGATCGGCCGACGGCGAAGCTGATCAGCCAGGCCATGGAGCAGGCCGGCATCCGTGCGTCACAGCGTCACCGCAAGGTCAGCGACTACGTCTTAGACCAACTGATCGGCGAAGGTCCTGGGTATCAGGACTGGGAAGCCACGCATACCAGGCTCTCCAATGTCAAACGCCGCGTCCGCATTTACACCGTCCGCACAGGAGCGACTGATGAGGAGCGTCAGACGATCGAGCGGGCGGCGCAGCGTGAAGCACAGCTCCTGGAAACATTCCAGCACCCAGCCATTCTACGACGTGAGGGGTTCACGGAGCATGAGCTTGGCCCGGCCTTGATCTTTGAGCATGATCCGCTGGCCATCCGGCTCGATCATTTCCTGGCGCAGCGCAAGGACAAGCTGGGCGTCGACGTGCGCCTCGATCTGCTGCGGCAGATTGCGGAAGTGATCCGCTTTGCCCACGACAAGAAGGTCGTCCACCGCGCCCTGAGTCCACACAGCATCCTGGTCACCGATCCGGATGGCGATCGGCCACGCATCAAGGTCTTCAACTGGCAGGTCGGCTATCGCCAGGGCAGCACCACGGCAGCCGTATCGCGAGAAGTGACCGCCACGTCTCACGTGGACCGTCTGGTCGAGGACGTGAGCACGGCCTATATGGCCCCAGAGGCACTGGTGGATGCGGAGAACACCGGCGAACATCTCGATGTCTTCTCCCTGGGCGCCATCGCCTATCACCTGTTCTCCGGGGAGCCACCCGCCGCCAACGGTCTGGAGCTGAGCAATAAGCTCCGCGAAAGCAGAGGGCTGCAGATCAGTGCGGTGCTCAATGGTGCCGGCGAAGCCCTCCAGTTCCTGATCCAGTACAGCACCCACCCGGACGTTGCCAGTCGCATCGACTCGGTCGTCGACTTTCTGAATTATCTGGACGACGTCGAAGACGAGCTGACCACGCCCGAGCACGAATTCGTTGACGATCCATCGCGTGCCCAGAAAGGCGATCTCCTTCCAGGAGGCTTTACGGTGGTCAAACGCCTTGGCCAGGGGGCCTGCTCGGTGGCCCTCCTGGTCGAGCGCGAGGGCCAGGAGTATGTGCTCAAGGTCGCCAGCGATCCTGAACACAACCAGCGGCTGCAAGACGAAGGCGAAGTCCTGCAACAACTGCCGTCATCCGCATATTGTCGAATACTGCGACATGTTCCCCATCGGCGACCGCATGTGCATATCTGATGCGTCGCGCCGGGCAGGAGACGCTGGGCCAACGGCTCCGCAAAGAGGGACGGTTGCACGTCGACCTGTTGCAGCGCTTCGGTGAAGACCTGCTCGGCGTGGTCAACTACCTGGAAGACACAGGGATCCCGCACCGCGACATCAAGCCGGACAACATCGGTGTGGGGCCGATGGGCCGTAGCGACAGGCTGCACCTGGTGCTGTTCGACTTCTCGCTGTCCCGCACGCCGCCGGAGAATATTCGCGCTGGGACGACGGGATACCTCGATCCGTTGTTGCCGCTTCGCACACCACCCCGCTGGGACCTGTATGCTGAACGCTATGCCGCGGCTGTCACGCTGTATGAGCTGGCTGCGGGTCCGAATAATCTTCCCAGGTGGGGCGATGGGACCAGCGATCCGTCCCAGTTAGCATGCGAGGCAACCATTGAGGCGGAGCTGTTTGAGGCGGATCTCCGCGATGGCTTGACGGATTTCTTCACCAAAGCTCTCCGTCGCAACCCGGCCGAGCGGTTCGATAACGCCGAAGAGATGCTCCGAGCGTGGCGCTTCTGTTTCGAGGGGATCGAACCACGCGGCACGATTTCAGACCACGACGATGCCGAAGCACTGCGCGAGTTGCTGGCCGATGCAACCTTTGACACGCAGATCGCGGAACTGGGTCTCGGGACGCGGGCGATCAACGCGCTGGATCGTGCCAATGTCCTGACTGTCGAAGACCTGTTGACTGTGCCGTTGCGGCGACTGCAGCGGCTGCGCGGCGTCGGCAACAAAACACGCCGCGAGATTGCCACGGCGGTGAAGCTCCTGCGTCGAGCGGCTCGGTAGCCCGACAGCAAGCCGATGTACCTGCGGGTATCGCAGAGGCCGAATCACCGACCGACCAGCTCGACGTCGGCAGTCTCAGCGTTGATCTGCTTGCCCAGCGCCTCCTGCGTACCAGTGCACGCGATGGCGAGGCAGCGCGGCGTACGCTCCAGGCATTACTGGGGCTTGATCCTGCCCTGGACAATCGCTGGCCAAGCCAGGCCGACGTGGCGCGCTGTATCGATGTCACGCGGGCGCGGATTGGTCAGCTCGTCGGAAAGTTCCAACAGCGCTGGGCGAAGGACCCGGCCATGACGAAGCTACGTGCTGAGGTGGCTGATATCCTGCACGCCGCGGGTGGCGTCATGTCCGTGGGCGAGTTGTGCGAGGCGGTGCTCACGGCGCGTGGTTCCGTGCAGGACGAACCATACCGGACAAAGCTCGCCACAGCCGTGACGCGGGCTGCGGTAGAAGTCGAACGCATCATGGCCGAACCACGATTCATGGTGCGCCGCGATGGTGAATGCGTGCTCGTTGCGACGAACCAGGAACTGGCCGATTACGCCTTTCGACTTGGGCAGTGGTGCGGACCGCCTGGCTGCGGAGGACCCTTTGACGCCACCAGCGCGTGTGCTCCAGACGCTGCGGGCCATTGTGCTACCCGCCGGAGCAACGGAGCTTGCTGATACGCGGCTCGTTCGCCTTGCCGCCGCCGCATCAGCGCATGCAGCCGTGTCGAGTCGACAGGAGCTGTATCCAAAAGGCATGGGTGCCGCACGTGCCCTGAAACTCTCGCAAGGAGCCTTGTTGGGTGTTCCTTCCCTGACGGTCGCGCAGATTCGCGAGCGTGTCAGCAGTCGGTATCCGGAAGCCGAGCCACTGCCTGACCGCCCGGCGTTAGACGATCTGCTTCGTGCTGGCTGGGTTTGACTTCCAATGGGACGTCACTGCCAGGCAGGGAGCTGGTGGCGTACGTCAGCCGGCTCCGCGAGACAGCTGCCATCACCAGTGGCAGTGAATCCGTCCCCGCGCTTGCCGACGACGAGCGGACCATCGCAGGTCATAGAGATCACGCCAGAGATTGCGGATGCGCGCCAGTTCGAGGAACAGCTGCAACGGGCGATTCAAAGATGGCTCATTCCTGGCACTTCTGGTACATCCGAAGTATTACCAACGTGCCTGTGATGAGCTGTGCCGTCGTTTTCCGCTCATGCTGATCGATTTCGAGGCCCTGTTCATTCAGGCGCTACGCGAGGTCGCCGAGAAGGCCAGGGTCAACTGGGATCTCGTGTTGAAGACCGACGCCGTACCGCACACGGGGGACTGGCACAAGCTGCATGCTGCTCGTTGGTCGGGCCATGCCACTCGTCGAAGCGCAGTTGTCTGCGTCCGACAAAACGATGCTCATCACCTACGCCGGTGTGCTGGCCCGCTACGACCGGATGGACCTGCTGGAACGGCTGCGCGACAAAGTCGGCCGTCGCGATGGGATTCCCGGCCTGTGGCTGCTGTTGCCGGGGCAGAACCAGGCAGTGATGGATGGCAAGGCGGTGCCGATTCTCAGCCCTGGGCAGCGCGTCCATGTCCCGGAGAGCTGGTTACAGAACCTGCATCGAGGGGAGATGGTTTCGTGCTAAATGTTACGCATGACCTTAGCTTTTCAGATAAATCTCGACTCGATCGGTGGTCCAAACGGGAATACCACAACCGAAAAAGTCCCGGTCTTCAGTCCAAAGGGGGCAATCAAATAACAAAGCAAGCGCTAGGTACGGCCAGTCATCTTCGTCCCTACCCCTGAGCCGCTCTCGGGCCTCAGGTTCCAGGTGCATAAACATCTCGATGGGGATAACGTGGAGGACACCACGCAAGGCGTCGAGCTTTTGAAGCGCTGCATGCGTCATCATCTCATCTAGACCGCGCCTGGACAATACCTCGGGCAGATAGGTTACAGCGTCTCTGAAAGCCTCTTCGATGGTGAGAAAAATCACCGCCGGCGCGTAGCCTCTGATATGCTCCACCGCCCGCGAGCCCAGTACCGCCCGGATGAGGATATTGGCGTCAAGGACAAGGTGTTTCGCCACGGCCCTTCCTGCGCTTTTTGCGGAGTGCGGTGTAGTCGCTGATCAGGTCTTCCGGGTCAATTCCGCGGGTTTCCAGCAGGGCCTGCCAGCGCTGCGTAGCGTCCTCCAGGGTTCGCAGGTCTGTTGCGTTCAGAGGCTGACGCACCGGGAGGTAATAGCCAATCGTGAGGCCATCATGGGTGATGGCAAGTGGAATATCTCCGCTCATGTGTTTGGCAAAGTGTTCCCAGAACTCTCTTATGCCAACAGTTTTGAGCTGGGCAGTAGCCATAGCGAACCTCCAATGTGCATGCCAGGATAGTCAAACATAGTACTGAAAAGCGGTAAAAAGCAAGGGCAGCTGTGCTATTCTTATGGGCCTGGTTGTCGGCGTGCACGCAGAGGGAGCCGAGCGGTAAACCATGCGGCAT
Source organism: uncultured Nitrospinota bacterium (assembly GCA_963707985.1). Taxonomy (GTDB): domain Bacteria; phylum Tectomicrobia; class Entotheonellia; order J063; family CAVPRW01; genus CAVPRW01. The sequence goes on from CAVPRW010000007.1 coordinate 156,768, forward strand.
GAGTGGGCTGCACCGCCGAGCGAGGAGCAACAGGAGCGATATGATGAGTATTCGTGTTGAATTGCCTGAGGAGTTGCTCATCGCCATACGGGAGGAGCCCCAGGAGTTCGCGCGTAAGGTCATGATCTATACACTGGGTCATCTGTATGAACAAGGCACGATCTCCTCGGGTATCGGCGCTCAAGTGTTAGGATGTGACCGGCTGAAGTTTTGTCGACTCCTTTCTGAGCATGGGTTCTCGGTTATCCATTACACCACAGAGGAACTGGAGGAGGAGGCGCACACCAGCCGGGAGATCGCTGCGCAGATCAAACGGGCATAAAAGTGGCCACTAACGCCACTCTATCGAGACTGAAACGGAGGCTTGCAACCGTGATTGACCGCACTGAACTGCTTGCCGACTTGCAAGCCGTGCTGCGCAAACTCGAAGCGGATCTGCTGGAGCGCAGTGAGGCGATGCCGGAAGTCGGCGCGGCTCTCACAGGTGAGCATCAGCGCGCCAGGAAAGCCGATCGCACGGCCCAGAGCTACGAAGACTGGCGCTCCGATTACATCACGCAGATCGGCGCAGCGTGGGTGCTCAGTTGTGTCTTCGTCCGCTTCCTGGAAGACAACCGGTTGATCGATCCGCCCAGGATCGCCGGGCCTGACGAGCGACTGGCGCGGGCGCGGGACGAACACGAACTCTACTTCCGCGCCCATCCGACCGAGACCGACCGCGAGTACCTGCTGCACGTCTTCGACGAGCTGGCCCGCTTGCCAGGGACAAAGGATATCTTTGGCGCGCACAACCCGATCCATGAGTTGCCCAACTGGCTCAGCGGCGATGCGGCTGGCGAGCTGCTGAAGTTCTTCCAGAAGATCGACGCCAATACCGGCGTGCTGATCCACGATTTCACTGACCCGGATTGGAACACGCGCTTCCTGGGCGACCTGTACCAGGACCTGTCCGAGGCGGCCCGCAAGAAGTACGCGCTGCTGCAGACGCCGGAGTTCGTCGAGGAGTTCATTCTCGACCGCACGCTTGATCCGGCCCTCGACGAGTTCGGCCTGGAAGGGTTTCGGATGATCGACCCGACCTGCGGTTCGGGGCACTTCCTGCTCGGTGCCTTCCAGCGCCTCCTGGACCGGTGGCGCCGCACCGAACCGGGGACGGGAACGCGCGAGCTGGTACAGCGCGCTCTGGATGCTGTGTATGGCGTGGACGTGAATCCGTACGCCGTGGCCATTGCGCGCTTTCGGCTGCTGGTGGCGGCGTTGCGGGCGAGTGACATTACCAGGTTACGGGACGCGCCAGGATTTCGCATCAACGTCACGGCAGGGGATAGCTTGCTCCACGGGCGGCGGTTTGGCGAACTCAACCTCAAGGGCGAGTCGGTGGACTTGCGGCGTGTAGGCGGCAGTGAGCACGTCTACCGTGCGGAAGACCTGACGGAGCTGCACCGCATTCTTGGGCAGCAGTACCATGTGGTGGTGGGGAATCCACCCTACATCACGGTGAAGGATGCTGCGCTGAACCAGGCGTATCGGAATCGCTACTCGACCTGCCATCGCCAGTATTCTCTCGCTGTTCCCTTCACCGAACGTTTTTTTGAGCTTGCTATTTCCGGCCGTGACGCTACAGCCAAGTGGTTACGTCGGCATGATTACTGCCAATTCTTTCATGAAGCGCGAGTTTGGCAAGAAGCTGATCGAGGAGTTCTTTCCACGCATTGACCTGACCCATGTCATTGACACCTCAGGGGCGTATATTCCTGGCCATGGGACACCCACGGTCATTTTGTTTGGCCGTCACTGCAAACCTGTGAGTCGTGAAGTTCGTGCTGTGCTTGGTATACGAGGGGAGCCAGGCACGCCGGATGATCCGGCCCAGGGTCAGGTATGGCGGTCGATCGTCGAGCACTTGGACCAAGCGGGATCACAGAATGAGTTTATCAGTGTTGCTGACATGCCCAGAGAGACATTTTCTAAACATCCATGGAGTATTGGAGGTGGCGGACAGATAGAACTCACTGAAACCATTGAACAAAATTCGATCTGTCGGTTGCAAGACGAAATCGAAGCGATCTCTTCTCTTTGCATCACACGTGAAGATGAGGCGTACTTGTTGCCTCAGAAGGCTCTCGATCGGATGCGTATCCAAAAGGAATACCAAATTGTTAGTGTTCAGGGAGATCAGGTGAGAGACTGGACTCTCAACTCCCCTGGATGGGCTCTCTTTCCTTATGACACTGACCTCAAACCTGTAAGTTACGAAAGAGGTCCTGAGGTGCATAGGTTTCTATGGCCAGTACGAGAGTTTTTGTGGCGACGTCGTGAACTCGGCGGCGATCACAGAGAACTTGGTCGTACCTGGTGGGAATGGAACCGGTTTCTTACGCACAGGTTCCGCACCCCTCTCTCTATCGCCTTTCCACAAATTACTACTCATAACCACTTCGTGCTCGATCGCGGTGGGAAAGTTTTTAACCGAACAGCTCCAATCATCAAGTTACCCAGCGATGCCACCGAGGACGATCATCTCGCTCTGCTCGGCCTGCTCAACAGTTCTACTGCATGCTTTTGGATGAAGCAAATGTTTCATAACAAAGGGAGTACAGTAGACGAGAAGGGCGCACGCCAAACCACTATTGCCTTTGAAAACTTCTATGACTTCACCGGAACAGGATTGCAGAAGTTTCCTGTCACATCCGAGAAACCCCTCGACCTCGCTGTTGCTATAGATCGCCTGGCGCAGGATTGGCAAAAGCGTCTTCCGCCTCAACTGGCTACAGGCTTTCCCCTGTCCCAAACCCATTTCACTGAACACAGAAACAAGGCAGCGGGCTTGCTTGGCAGTATGATTGCTCTCCAAGAAGAACTCGATTGGCGCTGCTATACTCTGTATGGTATCACGGACCAGAACCTGTGCTACTGTGACACTGCTGGCAACCAGCTCACGCCTCCTGCAATCACGCTGGGGCAACGTGCCTTCGAAATCAGCATGGCTCGCAAGATGGCCGCTGGTGAATTGGAGACAACCTGGTTCGAGCGCCACGGCGCATTGCCGATCACCGAGATCCCTGCTGAATGGCCGGATGACTACAAGCGGCTCGTGGAGCGGCGGATTGCGCTGATCGAGACCAATCACAACATCGGCCTGATCGAGCAGCCGGAATACAAACGGCGCTGGAACACCGAGCCGTGGGAATCACAGCTAGAGCGGGCGTTGCGCAGCTGGCTTCTCGACCGCCTGGAAAGCTACTTCGACTTCGACGGCCGGATGAACGGCGAGGGCAGGCCCACGGCGAAGATCGACATCGCGCTGATCTCCACCGCCCGGCTGGCCGATGTGGCCCGGCAGGATGCCGACTTCATGCAGGTCGGCGAGCTGTATCGCGACGATCCGGCCTTCGACGTCAATCGGTTAGTCGCCGAACTCGTCGAGGCCGAAAGCGTCCCACTGCTCCCCAATCCTCCGCTACAAGCCCAGCGGCCTGCGCAAACGCGGGGAATGGGAACAGACCTGGGACTTGCAGCGGCAGGAAGACGCCATCGATGCCCGTACCAAGCTGCCCGAAGATGACCCCACAGTATCTGACCGAGCTTCAGGCCCAGGAGCTGAAGCGCCGTGAGATCGGCGACATTCCCGTCCCACCCAAGTACACGAGCAGCGACTTTCAAAACAGCACCTACTGGCGGCTGCGCGGCAAGCTGGATGTACCGAAGGAACGCTGGGTCAGCTTCCCGCACTGCGAAGGCGCGGACGGCACGCTGATGATCGCCTGGGCTGGCTACGACCACCTGCAACTGGCCCGCGCCATCAGCGCCTACTACGTCGATATCCAGGAACGCCTCGGCGGCCGTGACGACCCGCGCCTGGTGCCGCTGCTGGCCTGCCTGATCGAGCTGCTCCCCTGGCTGAAGCAGTGGCACAATGAGGTCGATCCCGAGTTTGGCATGCAGATGGGCGACTACTTCGAGGGCTTTATGCAGGAGGAAGCGCGCCAGATGGGTAAGACGCTCGACCAGATCAGGGCGTGGGAGCCGCCGAAGAAGACGACACGCCGTCGCAAGCAAGCGACGATCGAGTCATGAGTGGAGAACATTATGAGCACAAGCGAATTGCGAGTTACGCTTGCCCTTTAGCCTTTCAGAAGACGAGGCAAGGCTTCTGCTTGCCGTCAAGCTCTATGAGGTCGGAAAAGTCTCGCTTGGACAGGCAGCAAAGCTCGCGGGATTCTCGAAGCGGGCATTTATGGAAGTGCTCGGTCGGTATCACGTCCCTATCTTTGATTATTCGCCTGATGAATTGCGGCAAGAGGTCGACCTGTGAAGGAATCGGTCGTCACAGATAGTACCTGCTTGATCGACCTCGAAAGAATAGGACGCCTTGATATTCTTCCAGCATTATTTGACCCTATTCTTATCCCACCGGAAGTCCAGCGTGAGTTCGGGACGCTGTTGCCCTGGCTCATAGTGGAAGCACCTGCTGATCAGGCATTGGTCGCCGCACTGAAGCTACTAGTGGATGACGGGGAGGCAGAGGCTATTGCCCTGGCCCATGAGCAAGGACGGCGAATTATTCTGGATGATCGGCGCGCCCGATCTGTCGCCAGAAACCTTGGGGTTACCATCATAGGCACGGTCGGTGTGCTGGTCCGCGCGACACACCTTGGGATCATCACTTCGCTCGGGGCGCTTATGAGTCGACCTTGAAGCGCATGAATTTTACATTGGTGAGGGCTTGAAAGCAGAAGCTCTGCGCTTGGTCAATGAGACAGTTTGACAACCTCGCCTCTCCCACGAGGTGCAGGAATTCTTGGGAGGGTGGGTATTAGTAGAGGCAGAGAATGCGATGACACTGATCAAAGACCTCATCGACATCCCGGAGCAGGTGCAGCGGGGAGACTTCGTACTGCGGCTCTCCGAAGGGGTGGACCGCCCTGAGGAGACGCTCCGTGACTATGTCGTGACCCCAGAGTTGAAGGCGTGCTTTGACAACGCGCTGAGCTTCGTCAGCAGTGCGTTGCAGAGTCGCACCAGCAAGGCGAGCTATCTGCACGGCAGCTTTGGCAGTGGCAAGAGCCATTTCATGGCTGTGCTGCACCTGATTCTGCAAGGCAACCCGGCCGCCCGCAGCATTCCCGAATTGGCACCGGTCATCCGCAAACACAATACCTGGACACACCAGCAAAAATTCCTGCTGGTGCCGTACCATATGATCGGCGCGCACGATATGGAGTCGGGTATCCTGGGCGGCTATGTCGATTTTATGCGCCGCACGCATCCGCAGGCGCCGATCCCTGGCGTCTATTTAGCCGAAGGCTTGTTCCAGGACGCCCGGGCGCTGCGCGAGCGCATGGGCGATGAGCGATTTTTCGCCACGCTGAGCGACGGGAGCAGTGGAGCAGGTGGTTGGGGCGACCTGGAAGCCGGCTGGGACGCAACGCGCTTTGAAGCGGCTATGGAGGAGCCGCCCGGCTCGGAAGAACGCTCGCAGCTCATCAGCGCTCTGGTCGGGACATTCTTCAGCTCCTATAACACGCAAGTCGATCGCCAGGGCGAGGCATACCTCTCGCTGGACACGGGCCTGTCGGTTGTGAGCAAACACGCGGCTAGCCTGGGCTACGATGCGCTGATCCTGTTTCTCGACGAGTTGATCCTGTGGCTGGCCAGCCGTGCGGCTGATCTGAAGTTCGTGCACCAGGAGGGCCAGAAGCTGGCCAAGCTGGTCGAGGCCCAGACACCAGACCGACCGGTGCCGATCATCAGCTTTGTGGCGCGGCAGCGCGACCTGAGTGAGCTCATCGGTGATGCGGTGACGGGCGCGGAACGGCTGAACTTCAGTGACGCGCTGAAGCACTGGGAAGGCCGCTTTCACACCATTACGCTGGAAGACCGCAACTTGCCGGCGATTGCCGAGAAGCGTGTCCTAAAATGCAAGAGCCTAGCAGCCCGGGCAGAGTTGGATGCTGCCTTCGAGCAGACGGCGAAAATCCGCGAGGCGGTGATGAACACACTGCTGACGAGTGAGGGTGACCGGGAGATGTTCCGCAAGCTCTACCCGTTCAGCCCGGCACTGGTGCAGACGTTGATTGCCGTCTCCAGCGTGCTGCAGCGCGAACGTACGGCGCTCAAGGTCATGATGCAATTGCTGGTCGAGCAGCGCGACACGCTCACGGTGGGCGACATTCTCCCCGTCGGTGATCTGTTCGATGTGATCGCACACGGCGATGAGGCATTCAGCCAGGAAATGGCCATCCACTTCGACAACGCCAAACGGCTCTACCATCAAAAGCTGTTACCGCTGCTGGAAAAACAGCATGGGCGACGCGAAGACCTTGAGCATCTCCCCTACGACGACCTCAAGCGCGCGGCGTTCCGCAACGACGACCGTCTGGTGAAAACCCTGCTTGCTGTCAGCACTTGTGCCCGGCGTAGAGTCTCTGCGCGCACTGAACGCTGAGCGGCTCGCCGCGCTGAATCATGGTACGATCAAGACGCCGATTCCCGGCCGGGAAGGTCAGGAAGTGCTCCGACGCTGCCGGAGCTGGGCGGCCAGTGTGGGTGAGATTCGCATTGGTGAAGAGACGAACCCAACCATCTCCATTCAACTCTCCGGTGTCGATACCGAGACGATCATTGAACAGGCACGTCGAGAGGACAATCAGGGGAACCGCATCCGACGCGTACGGCAGATGCTGTTCGAGCAACTCGGGATTACCGGAGAGTTGGAGTTCGAGCAGTCTCATGACTTTTTGTGGCTCCAAACCAAACGGTCGTGCATCGTGCTGTTTGGGAACATCCGTGAGCTGCCCGACGCGTCGCTCGAAAATGCCGATGAGCGATGGAAGCTGATTATCGACTACCCCTTCGATGACGATGGTCACGGTCCGCGCGATGATGTGAGCCGAGTGCAAGCGTTTCAACAGGCCCACCCTGATGGGGCAAAGACGCTTTGCTGGATTCCCGCCTTCTTCAGCGTCGAGGCACAAAAGGATCTGGGGATGTTGGTCATTCTGGAGCACATTTTGACCGGCGAGCGGTTTCCGCAATACGTCAATCACCTGTCGCCGCAGGATCGGCCAGCGGCGAAGTCGCTGTTGGAAAACCAGCGCAGTGTACTGCGGCAGCGGGTGCAGAACCATCTAGAGGCGGCCTACTGGGCTGGAGGCGCTGACGCCCGGCTCGCTCGATACCACCCACGACTTCGAGATGCACGAACGATTCGCGTCGCTCTGGCCTGGTTTCGAGCCGCAGCCCCCTGTCGCCGCCAATCTTGCCGGTGCCATGGAGCATCTGTTGCAGCCAGACATTGGCACACGAGTTCCCGGCTGCACCACATTTTGAGGCGGAGATCAAGACCAGCAACTTACAGAAAGTCTATGAGCAGGTGCGGGCGGCAACCCAGACAGAGGATGGACGAGTGGCGATCGACAAACCATTGCGTCCGCTGCTGCGGCATATCGCTAATCCCTTGCGACTGGGCGAGATGGGCTATGACGCCACGCACTTTGTGCTTGGGCAACACTGGAAGAACCACTTTACGAGGAAGGCCGCCGAGACCGGCAGTCCCATCACCGTCAGTCAGCTGCGAACATGGATTGATGAGCCAAAGCCTATGGGGTTGCCTCGCGAAGCTGAGAATGTGGTGATTCTGCTCTTCGCCGAGCAGACGAATCGCTCCTTCTTTCTCCACGGTGCTCCGTTTGATGCGACGTTAACGAACCTCCCGGATCGGCTCGAACTCCGCGAACAGCGGCTCCCAAATCCAGCGCAGTGGGCCATCGCTGTCGGGCGTGCGGGCAGTATCTTTGGTGTGGCCGCTTCGCCACTGCTCAAGGTCAGCAATGTCGTCGCGCTTGCGACAGGCGTGAAGCAGAAGGTCACGGATGCGCGGCGGGCCTGTCAGACATACTGCCAGCGCTTGCAGGACCGGCTTGGAAAGCTGGGGATCACTGCCCCTGACACAGACCGCATGCAGACAGCCACAGCAACGCTGGCAATGATTGAACGCCTTTCTGACGTCGAACCTACCGAGGTTATCGACGTCCTGGCAACCGTACGCGTGGCCACGTCGGAAAGTGCCGTGGGTGAGTGTCTGAGCAAGGCGACAGAACTCGCCGAACGGCTGGATGCAACGGATTGGGAAATCTTCGACGCCACTACCCGACTGACTGATGAGCGCAAGGCAGCAGCAGATGGGATTCGTAGTAGCATCTGCCAGGCACTGGCGAGTGATGAGCACGTCATTTCACTCGCGCCAGCCCTCAAAGAGGCCCAGGCAAAGGCCGTGAGGTTGCTGACTACACTGACTCCAGTACCAGAACCAAAAATAGAACCACAGCCAGTTCCCAGACCTGGCCGCACAATTCTCCGACAAGGCGGAGAGCAGCATCTCACCCTACGTGCGGCACAGGACTTGATTATACAATTGGAGCGCGAACTGCCTGCAGGCCAGGACATCCATTTCAATATTAGTTGGGTTATTGAAGAAGGTGGGACGGAGCAGTGACTATAGCGGCACCAACATTCAGTCAAATCAAGGCCCAGGTGGCTGCCATTCGTCAGAAGGTGCCTCATGCGCGGGTGATTGGGATTCGCACCGAAGGGCGCTGGACGGGCGAACGACTCAAGCAGGATGGGCAAGAGACCTTTCGTATCGAGCAATGCGATTCCCCATTGCACATGCGGATGGTGTTGCAAGATGATGATGGCATGGCCATTACGGTCCTTATCACCAGCCTGGATGAGCAGGCGATTGGCGATGATATTTTGGTGCGTCTTGTCAGACGGCGGCTGTTCCCCGTCGATAGCTGGCAGATCGTCAAATTATTGTTTCAGGCCCGGGCTATCGATCCGCGTGTCACTCAGTATGGCTGGATGGCTGAACATCTCCTGGAGGCGATCCCTGCGGACGGCTTTCCACCAGCGCCCGGCGGATTTCTTGATGCAGAGACTGTCTGGTCAATACTCTTAAACCAGCGTATTGGTTTCGTGCGTGACAGACCGGATTTGCTCGCACTGCTGCAGTGGTCCGTCAACACTGAGAGCATCGCGCAGTTCCAGGCCACACCAGTCTCATTCCGTCAGGCAGCCACCGAGTGGCTCACGCAACAGGCTGGTCCTGCTGCCGAGGCTATCCTCCACTGTGTCACCTCCAACAAACGCCCGGATACGCTGGCCGTCGGTCTGGCTGCGGGGGTCGTGTTCAATGGTGCGGCTGCAGGGCAGTTAGACAAGGCTGCTGGCAAGCTCGAAGAACGATATCTCGGAGGCAAGACGCTCGACGTAGGAATCATCGACCGCTGGCATGCTGCAGCAACAGAAGTGGTGAGCCTACAACTCACGGATGCCCAACTCAAACGCCGGCAGCTCAATCGCGCTGATGAAATCCTGCGCGAAGTCCAAGCCGATGCCTATGCCTATCTCAGTCGCACCTCACCGCTTGGCTTTGATCAACGTCTAGCCCGATTTGGTACACTGCTCTCTACCATAGTTCTGGATAGTGCCCCTGCGTCTCTTGAACTATTGATTGCGGCACGGCAGGAAATTCTCGGTCATGATCAAGCCCAACGCGAGCGCCGTCGCCTCGACCGGATCGACATGGCCATCCGGCTGATCCAGTGGCTCACTCGGGTTGACGCGGCTGCCACATCCTCTTGCCAATCACTCGCCGAAGCGGCTGCGCATCACCTTGCCGAGGGAGGATTCGTCGACTGGGCACGTCTTTCACTCCGCGGTGGGGAGCCGGTACGAGAGCTGTCAGAAGCCTATGCGCGCCTGTTCAACAAGGTCACTGCGATCCGGGAACAGCAGGCACGCCAGTTTGCCGAGTTGCTACGAGACTGGACGGTTGCTGGTTCAGTTGGCGATGGCGTCATTCCCGTTGAACGCATCCTGGACGAGATTGTTGCGCCTTTGGCCGCACAGGCTCGCGTGCTGGTGATCATTATCGATGGCATGAGCGCAGCAGTCTGCCGAGAATTACTCGCAGACATTACCCGGCAGGATTGGGTAGCCCTCTGTGAACAGGAGCGTGAGGCGAATCGACCTGGACTGGCAGCTCTCCCATCCATCACTGAGGTTTCTCGTACCAGTCTGCTGTGTGGGCAATTACGGCAGGGCAACGCTACGGTGGAGAAAAACGGTTTTGCGGAGCATCCGGGGCTCCGCGCGCATTGCCGCAGCGGTCCATGCCCGTCTTGTTCCATAAACCGTCGCTGCAAGAGGCAGACGATGCTAGTTTGGCCGCCGAAGTGCGTGGAGAGATCGCGGCTGCGCATCGCCGGGTCGTTGGTGTGGTCGTGAACGCCGTCGACGATCATCTCTTGAAAGGCGAGCAGATCGACACCCGCTGGTCATGCGAAGAGATCAAGGTCCTGCCGACCTTACTGCATGAGGCAAAATCTGCGCGCCGCATTGTCATCCTGCTCGCTGACCACGGCCATGTGTTGGATCACCACACGCAAGGGCGGCCGTATGAGGGCGGAGAGCGCTGGCGCATCGACGATGGCAACCCCGCTGCAGACGAAGTGCAAATGACCGGGAGCCGCGTGGTGATCCCTGAGAATCATCGGTTGATCGCTCCCTGGACTGAGAAGGTCCGTTACGGCGTCAAGAAGAATGGCTACCACGGTGGTGTATCGCCCCAGGAGATGATTATTCCGATTACCGTGCTGTGTGCGGGTGATGCCTCTCCCGCCGGATGGCGAGAGGCACCTATGACCACACCAGCCTGGTGGGACGAGCCGTTCCTGGAGCGGCAGCCAGGCGAGGAGATGCCGCTACTCCTGAAACCTGTCACACCTGAGGGACTCGGGCCGTTGTTCGACTCTGTCCAGGAAGACAGGGTGGTGGTGCAACCCACCGCCGTCGGAGGAACACCAGAAGAGACTGTGCCTGCGTGGATAACGGCGTTACTCGCCTCGCCCATGCTTGCCGAGCAAAAACGTCTGGCTGGACGTACAGTCCCTGCCGACGAGATCATCATGAAGCTGCTGACTGCCCTCGACCGTCATGGTGGGAAGTTGACCGCCACCGCGCTGGCGCGTGCGATCGAGTATCCATCGCTCCGTCTGCCAGGACTCCTGGCGGTGCTGCAGCGGGTGCTCAATATCGATGGGTATGCGGTGCTGACACGTGATGAGGCGTCCGATACCATCGAATTACATCGAGACCTCCTCTGCAGGCAGTTTGACCTGGTAGTGGGGTAATGCCGATGATCAGTCCTCAGAAGCGGCAGGAGATCATCGACGCACTCCGGCGGGGGACGGTGCCGGGGAGCAGCCTCGATGCTTTTGCCGTCGGACTGGATCACTTGACGGCCGCCGTGGATGAAGAGCTACGCAAAGCGAACGCTGGTGGCAGTGTCTTCAAAGCTGTCCGGGGCGAGTACGGCTGTGGGAAGACCTTTTTTGCACGCTGGTTGGCGGACCGCGCCCGGAAACTCGGCTTTGCCACGTCTGAGGTCCAGATCTCCGAAACCGAGACGCCGCTGCACCGTTTAGAGACCGTGTATCGCCGCCTCACGGAGCGCTTGGCGACTGCGGATACGCCGCAGGGAGCGCTGCGGAATATCGTGGATGGCTGGTTCTTCACGCTGGAAGAGGATGTCCTGGCCGAGGGGGGCATTGCGGCGAGCGATGCACAACAATTACTGCAGCGCACCAACGACTTGTTGGAACAGCGACTTGCCAGGGTGACAAGTCTGGCGCCGATGTTTAGTGCGGCCTTGCGAGGCTATCGACAGGCCCAAGCTGAGGGCAATGTGGCCACTGCGGAGGGCATTCTCGCCTGGCTGGCTGGGCAACCGAATGTCGCTGCAAACGCCAAGCGGTATGCTGGCGTCAAGGGGGATCTTGACCACTTTGGCGCGCTCAATTTTCTGCAAGGTATTCTCACCGTCCTCCGTGATGCAGGCCAGGCTGGACTGTTGATCGTTCTGGATGAGGTCGAAACCATCCAGCGAGTCCGCAGTGATGTTCGTGACAAGAGTCTCAATGCGCTGCGGCAGCTGATCGATGAGGTGGACTCAGGCAGATTCCCTGGCCTATACGTGCTGATCACCGGTACGCCGGCCTTCTTCGAAGGGCCTCAAGGTATCCAGCGGCTCGAACCTCTGGCTCAGCGTCTCCATGTCGATTTCCAGTCGGATGTACGTTTTGACAATCCACGCGCCGTACAGATCCGTTTACCCGCTTTCGACATGGACCGGCTGTGCCTGGTCGGTAGGAAAGTCCGTGATATCTTCATCCAACACACAACGACAGCGGCGCGTATCGCTCAGCTGTGTGACGATACCTACATCCATGATCTGGCACAGGCGGTGACTGGGAAACTCGGCGGAAAAGTGGGCATTGCCCCACGGATTTTTCTCAAGAAACTGGTCGCTGAGGTGCTGGACCGCATTGATCAGTTCGAGGACTTCAATCCACGACAACATTATGCCCTCACCATCCATGCAGCAGAGCTGAGCACGGTAGAACGGCAGGCCATGGGGGCTACGGACGTAGATGAGATTGAGTTGGAGTTGTGAGCCACTTTGACAGGTTACATCCCGCACTGCAATATCACATCGTCAACAGCCTGGGGTGGCGGGAGTTGCGTCCATTCCAGGAGGCAGTCATTCCGGCGATTCTTGCCGGGAAGCACCTGATCATTCTCGCCCCGACTGCTGGTGGGAAGACGGAAGCCGCGTTCTTCCCGGTGCTCTCCCGGATGTTGTCCGCAGGGTGGACTGGCCTCAGTGTCCTCTACATCTGTCCGATCAAGGCACTGCTCAACAATTTAGACGTTCGGCTCCAGCGCTACTGCGCGTTGGTGGGGCGAAGCTCAGCGCTCTGGCACGGAGATGTCAAAACCCCTGTGCGCAGGCGGATCCTCCGTGATCCCCCCGATTGTCTGCTGACGACGCCGGAGTCGTTGGAAGTCATGTTGGTGTCACCAAACGTCGATGCCAGAGGTCTGTTTAGGAATCTACAAGTGGCCGTCATCGACGAGATCCACGCCTTTGCTGGCGATGATCGCGGCTGGCACTTGCTCGCGGTGCTTGAACGTCTCACCCGGCTAGCTGGTCGTGAAGTGCAGCGCCTTGGGCTGTCAGCGACTGTCGGTAATCCAGAAATCCTGGTGGATTGGCTGGCCGGAGCGTGCACACGAGAACGCGCTGTCTTCCTGCCACTGGAACATCATCGCCCGGCTGAGGTGACATTGGACTACGTGGGATCGCTGCAAAATGCCGCTGTTGTCATCTCGCAACTGCATCGCGGTGAGAAGCGGCTGGTGTTCATCGACAGTCGTGCACGGGCCGAGCAGCTTGCCCACGCGCTCCGTCAGCGTGAGGTGACAACGTTTGTCACCCATAGCTCGCTAAGCCGAGAGCAGAGACACACGGCCGAAGAAGCATTTGCCTCGCGAGAGGACTGCGTGATTGTCGCGACCAGTGTCCTGGAACTTGGCATTGATGTTGGCACTCTGGACCGGGTTATTCAGATTGATGCACCGACTACGGTCTCTAGTTTCCTGCAGCGTATGGGAAGAACAGGCCGCCGCCTGGGTACGAGGCGCAACTGCTTATTCTTAGCCACGGGAGATGAGGCGCTGATGCAAGCAGCTGGGCTCATTGACTTGTGGGCCTCAGGATATATCGAGCCAATCACCCCGCCACCAAAGCCATGGCATATCTTGGCACAACAGCTGATGGCCCTAGCGCTACAGGAGCATGGCATTGGACGGCAGGATTGGCTGCGATGGATTAGCAATGTGCCAGCGTTTTCACGGTTGCCGATGACGCAGGTTGACTCTCTGGTGCAGTGGATGCTCGACCAGCAGATACTTTGGGATGACCAGGGGGTACTTTGGTTAGGTCGAGAAGGCGAGGAGACTTACGGTCGGCGCAACTTCCTAGAGCTGTTTTCCGTGTTCACCTCGCCTCCGCAGTTTACGGTATTGCATGGGCGCCAAGAGCTTGGATTTGTCGACGAAATGACCTTCCTGGGAAAACAGGATGGCCCCCGCGTTTTGTTACTGGGAGGCGGGGCATGGCGTGTCAATCATATTGACTGGCAGCGTCGTGTGGCCTATGTGCAAGCTACGGATACCGATGGGCGATCCCGGTGGAAAGGGGACAGGCCAGGTCTCGGGGTTCGGCTGTGTCAGTCGATCAAACATCTGCTTGCTAGGAATGACGACAATGCAATGTGGTCAAAGCGTGCCCAGCGACAGATAGCAGAGCTCCGTGACGAGTTTACCTGGCTGGACATGGATGGGACGGTCATTCTCCTCGAAAAGAACGGCAAAGTTGAGTGGTGGACCTTCGCTGGGACTGGGGCAAACGCCATACTCGCATATGAATTGTCTCAGGCAGTAAAGTCCCGTGCTATATATGACAATTTCACAGTCACCTTTGAATCGCAAGTATCTCTCAACACGATTGAATTGGCGCTAAGTGAGCTTGGGAGGAGCGAGATAAGCAAGATGACAACAGCAGTGGACGAACATGTGATTGAAGGCCTAAAATTCTCTGAGTGTCTGCCACGTGACCTTGCGCTGGATCAGCTTCGTGCTCGACTATGTGATCACCCGTCTGTGCAGTATGCCTTGAAGCAGCCTGTGAGATTTGTTTCCCTATAAAATGGAAACAGCTCTTGAAAAACATTATGGTAAGAGGTGAGCTTTGGGTATGAGCAACTCGTATACTTACTCCGCAACCTTGGCTGCTATCTCTGCAGCTATTTTTACAATTGAGCTGGTTGCGAGTTTTAGGCACCGTAGAACTCCCGCACATTGATCAAGGTGTACGCTATCAATTCATACCAAAATGTCGTTGCTGAATGCACTCAAACCGACATTCGAGAGTCAAATGTCTGAGCCGCTGAATTTTCATTAGTGAGGTTGAGCTGTGAGTGTTATCCTCCTGTGCTCGTTACGCCAAATTGGCGCTGGGCACGATAGCAAGGAGGAATGGGTGCAGCCCCTCACCCCCCCCTCCCGACACCTGGAGGCGATGCAACGCGTTGTGTGGGGGATCGTACATGGGTAAGAACCCTATTGGGGGGGGACCAAACGCCGGTCCACAATGTCGTCCCCCATGCCAATGCTGGCATGTCTCCGGACGAGAAGAAGCGTGCTCCATCACGAACATAATCGCAGATGAGGATTCTCTTGAGAGTCACGCTGACGCCTAGCGTCCAAGCCGGCTCACGAAGACCCTGGGAGAACAGTTCGTGCTACACATCCTGGGTTTCTGTGGAGAGTTGTAGGCCCAATACCCCGAGGTGAGGCACCTTTACTGACGTTTCCCATCAGCGGCGAGTGAATGCGGATTAGCGGTGAGAGTCAAATATAGGGTGCAATTTCCCACCCCTGCGCCAACAACGCCATCGATCAGATAAGAATACCAGCTGTGTATGGCCCCCATGAACGATTAGGTTCACACATACGTCGCTGGCTACTTAGAAGGCCAGATCTGTGCGATAAGCAACAAGGTCAAGACCTTGCTCAGGGGGTAGTTGAGGAGACCTGCCTTCTCCCGGACGACCGCCTGGACCTCGGGTGGCAGCGTGGCCAGGAGTGTTTGGGCGCAGGCGTCGCGATCATGGGGAGGTGCGCCGGTAGCGTCAGCCCTCGTCGGGTCAGTGTCGTTGACGAAGTCTTGGCGGTTAAGGAAAGCAGAGAGGGCTTGGCGTATCAGCTCAGACGCTCCGAGCCCACGGGCGTCGGCTGCCTGCTGCAGGTGCATGCGTAAGTCATTTGGAAACCGTACCGTAGACCGTTGACTCATTGCTTCCTCCTTCGTAGGCTGTCGCTGATGCCTTGGCGCTGTGTCCGTCATGAGTCGTACACCCTGATGCTGCTGACGGGGGAAACCATGAGGCATGGCCAAAATTGCACGTACATCAGCGGTCATAGTAGCTTTCGAGACCTTGAAGCGACGGGCCAAGCGCGCACGGACACCGTACCAAAGCCCCTCACGCACGAGGCATCGGGCTACCTGCCGGCGGCGCAGGCGAGCTTGAAGCCGGCGGATGCTATGATATTGCCGTCGGCCACTCGCACGCTGACACACTTCTGTCCAATGGGTCTGAGCACTCCAGGTGTTTAGCATTTCTTGTATAGGTTTTGCACGTCAGACACCTTATCGTAAAGTTCAGCATTGACTGGGTAAGTGGTAATTTATTATAGATAATCTTCTGCAATTCCGCTGGTGAAATCGTGGCGAAGATGTTGATACCGCGGTTGGGTCACCTCTCGCGTGATGATAGCGAGGACAGCGCATCTCCCTCGACCAGGATGGTGACCGTAGGGCTCCGTTTGCCCTGTCGCTCGACACGTACGAGACCGGCCTGCTCCAAGTCGAGCAGCCGTTGCCGGGCAGTCTCAGGATGCACGCCACACTGCCGAAGCCGTGTACGTGTCAAGACCACCGTGTTCGAAGAAGTGATTCCTGCCCACAACCATAACACTGTGCCAACATGCCAGGCTTTCCCCGGCAGCTGCATCGCGCGCGTGACCCAGGATAGTGGGATCGGTCCCTTGAGAAACCACTCCTTGGATCGCTTCGGTGCATGCGATCTCGATGGCGAGCACCCTAATGATTGGCTGGGTTGCGTTTTAGCGCATGGCACATGAAGACCCAGATCGTGGCAGATGTCTCGCACCTCTCGTGTTGGCAGGCACATCTTCACGGTTGCGATGTCACCGTCGACCGTCTTTTGCCGGTCATCCTGCCGTTCTCGGTGCGCATGCGGGGTCTTGCCCATCCGTATATATCCTAATAGATTCTCTATAAGATAGACCTGTACCACGTGGGCGTGGCAGCGGAACCACGGCCACGTGGTAGGGCAGGCGTCTAGCCAGAGGTGAGATGAGGGAGCGATGTGCCCAGGTGCTCCGAGATGATGGCCCAGATCGTGGACCACATCGCGACCCCGCGGGGGTCCTCGTAACGTGCGGGGAAGCGGAACACTTTCGCCTCCGATCGCAGTTGAAATCCGTCCAGGACGGCGGCGCTGGCCTCGGCCATGGCCGCCTGGGTGAGCGCGACGGCCTGATCGATCTCGTGCACAGGGGCTTCGATTAGCACGGCATCGTGGACCGGGGCGCAGATCCGAATCCCCCGCTCCGTCGCGAGGCAGCAGGCCAGACGGAGCATCTCAGCGCCATTGGCTTGAGCGGGAAAATTTCGCAGTGATCGAGGATTCGCCGTGAACAGTTTCGGGTCAGCCCCAGGCCCCAGATGGAGCGGCCAGCCGAAGACCGTGAAGATGATATTGTAGATCATGGCATAGTCGACCGCCCTGTTCGACCACGCCCAAAAACCAGGATAGGCCTGGCGGTGCAGGCGCAGAAGATCGCGCGCAGCGGCCGGCGATCGCCCCAACCGCATCGCCAAACTGTCCGCCCCCATGCCATATTGGACCGCCAGCGCACAGGCCTTAAACGCGTCGCGGATTGCGCCGTGGGTCGTGCGGGTGCCGTTGGGCGGGATGGCACCGGCCTGCCGGGCAAACGTTAGATAAGGATCACCCGACCGGTAGGCGGCGCACATCGCCGGATCACCCGACAAGGCCGCCGCGATCCCAAACTCCTGCTGCTCCCAATCTACATACGCCATCCCCCACCCGGGATCGGGTTGAATGAAATGCCGAACCCAGACGGCCGGACCGAAGACGAACTTCGCGGTGCTCGGCTGGTTGCGCCCGGTTTTCGCCCGGAAGGCGGAGAGCAGCGCGCGGTTGCGGCCGTCACTCCCGACGGTGAGTTGCTCCAGCCGCATGCGCCCGAGCGTGGCGCGCAACTCCCGGATGGGATTGATCATCGGGTAGGCACGCGCCATGTCGCGGAAGATCTCGTCGTCGAGGGCCAACGTCCCGGATGCCAACCGCGGCCACGGGATATCGTGGGCGGCGAGCCAGCGCTCCCACCGGTCCACCTTGAACGTGCGCCCGTCATAGACGCCGTAGTGCGCATCCACACGGGCGATCAGTTCATCCTGGATCGTGGTCCAGTGATCGCGCACGATTTGCAAGGCTTCGGTGTTGAGCGGCACACCGGTCGCCTCCATGCGCGCGGCCGCCTTCATATAGCGCCCGCGCAAGAGTGCCCGCTCCACATCGAGTGTCGGCAGCAGGCGGGGCAGGAGTTGGATCAGCGCTCGGACATCAGAGGCGCAATAGTCCAACAGCGCCACCCGTTCCTCGGCCGTCCAAGGCCCGCCGCGCATGGCCAACTGCCGCATGCTGTCCTTCTCCGCAACATCGATCCCGTCGATGCCGAAATAGGCCAGGGCCCCCAGCAGACTCTGGCCACAGGGCGTGGATAACCCATTCGTGAGGACGCGGAACTCCACGAACAAATCGAGCACGTAGGCCGGCAGGGGCCACCCCAGGGCGAGGTGGCACCCCAGTTCGGCACTGGCATAGTATGCGACGAACAAGCTGCGAGTATTGAGGGGGTAGGGTGGCACACGGCATCGCCGGAGGTCATCTTCAAAGAGACGTACGGTCTCCCCACGACGAACTTCATGTGCCACCACACAGATGACGGTAGGACGTTCGCCATCGGATGCGCAGAATTCAGTGTCCACGCACCAGATGTGGTCAAACTCGTCGAGACTGGCAGGCATTACAGCTCGCCCCGTAGGCGGCGCAAGACTTCGTCGTCCCACGATGCGATGTAGCGATGCCGGAAGGCAATCTGTACGATCTCCTCAAAAGCCATGGCGGGCCATTTGGGCTCGTCCGTGAGCGCCACGGCTTGGTCGACCTCATTGGCCCCCAGGGCCATATTGGCGCGGATACGAATCCAGTATTTCATGGCGAGCAGGGCGGCTTCGAGGGCGGATTGGTTCCAGGCATCCAGGCGACCATCATGCCCAGGCAGTCGGATCGGCCACAGGGAGAGCACGCCCTGGCGGTTGAGAACCGTGAACAGTACCTTCGGCACCGCCTCATTGCGGGCCAGGAGTTCGTCCCAAAGGCTGGGAGCTACCAAATATAAGGCGCGGCGATCGGCTTTGACCTCGAGCACGACCGTCTCCAATCGGTACTCAGGATCGGGGTGGGTGCGGATAAACACCTGTGAATCCGGCTTTCCCACCGGTACCGTAGTGATCAGGGTTTTCACAGCGACCAGCCCGCCGAAGTCTTGCGGGAGCCGCACGCTTGCCAGATTGAATATTGGCTCTGGACCGGCATCAGCCTCTTCGATACTAGAAATATCCTCACCGTTACCCGAGCGCCCCTCATGCGGTATGCGCAGCACCTCTGGGTCCGGGAGATTTGCCGAGCCGTTTGACGATGGTTGGGGTGAAGGTTCTTGAGATCCCTGTTCAAGTGTGATGTTCCTAGCCTTTGCCATGGTCAACTCCTTTTCAGTGAATGACGTTGTCAAGACGACGAGAACGGTGATGCGCCCTAGCGTGTGCAGCCGCAGGGCAGTTCGGCCATCCACGCCGAGATTTCGTCGGCTCTCCAGCCGACCCGATTTCGACTGAGGCGGACCCGTTGAGGAAACTTCCCTTCGCGTTCGAGCCGCCATCTCGTCGTCCGCGACAAGTTGGTAAGGCGGTGCACCTCGCCTTCCCCAATGATTCGAGCGATGGCTTCATCCGACAACACCCTTTGCTCCGGCATACCAATTCCTCCACACACACTTCATGGCTATTCAAGCACGTCTACGCATTAACCTACGGCAGCGTCCACGTGTGTGGAAAGGATGGACCTTGCGACACCAAGGATGAAAAAATGGGCTTTTCTCGAAGATATTGTCGCAACGGCGACACACTCGCCGATTTTCTCGGATAATGGGGATAAGTGTGTCGCGAAAAAAAGGGGGGGGGCGGTGAGGACCAGCGCGAGGGGGTTATAGGGCAGGAGAGCGCTGGGCTCGTTCGGCACGCCTGCGGAGGCGCTTGACGACAGCAGGGATCCCTGTGTCTATATCCGGCGCGACCTTCTCGACCTTGAGATGGCACAAGATCAGGGCGATGGCATGATAGACCGCTTCGTCTGGAAATTCCCGACGCGGCGGCCCATACGTCAGGAAGGCGTCCCGCATGCGCAGGCAGGACTGGGTCCGATAGTGAGCGCGCGTAATCCCAGCCGCCCTGAGGTAGTCCGCCGGGCTCAGCGTTTCGATGATGTCGTGGAAGGTCCCCTCTGCTCGTTCGATGGTCGCCTTGCGCACGGGTGGGTGGGGCGGTTCTGCCGCTAACGCCCGTCGTGCGCGCAAGTGGGTGTAAATCGCCGCGGCGAGGCCTACGGTCGACAAGGCTTCCCGCATATGGTCAGGCATCCCCTGAGCCTGGGCCTCGAGGCTTCCGAGAGTCTCCTCATAGGCGAGCAGCGCATCAGCGAGCGCATCGAGCAAGAGCGGGCGATTACGACAGCGTCTCACCTCGATGGGGGTCACATGCCGATCTTGAACCTCGGTGTCAGCGCATTGCTGAAAAAGGTCGAGGCGCTGGAGGCAGATTTGGAGCAGCCCATGGCGGGAAAGTGTGACCTGCAGTGGGTGATCGAGGGAGGGGAGGCCGGCATAGGAGAGCCCTTTTGCCGTCACTGCCCTGAGTAGTCGGCGGTCAACGTCGGGGGATTCTTCGATGTCCGCGAGGTATTCGTGAAGCTGGAGATACTTAAAATCCCGAGCCAACGCCATCGTGGGAAACCTCCTGACTTTCAGCTGAGGCATCGGCACGCCCAGGGATGCGGAGGTCGCACGCCTGTGCCCCCGCGGCATGGTCCTCGGCTGACGCGGTGCTGTGGATTGGGTGGACGTGTTCGTTCGTGTTCGCGACCCATGGCTGTCCCCTTTCCCCTCGACAGGTCAGGGGCTGGCGCTGTTCCGCGTGATCACGATGCTGGTCGGAGATCTTTGTCAGGCGACCTCTGCGTGGTGCAGGATTGTCCCGACTTCGTGGACGGGAAGCGCCGAGACTCTCCCGGTAATTGGCTGCCGACCATCGCAAGTTGTGTGCAACAGGCGTTATTCCCGATCACGACCAGACCTGGCGGATTGCTGTTCACCTATCCAGTCCAGGCGAGCATAGACGTTGACAGCCCCGTGGGGCTCATGTCGACCCTACCCAAAGGTTAGGGATAAGGAACGGGAGGGGTGGAACAGCATGAAAGAGCACACAGGATATTAAAACATAGGAAGGGTGACTTTTCTAGGTGATCATGGTTTCGGGATGTTTCAGCGAAGACCAGGGGATTGCACAGGCAGGTGATTGACAGACACTCTCGGCTCCCACAGACTCCGACTCCCGCAGCTAGGGGGCCCTCTAGTGCCCGGCGAAGTATGCGGTCGCGCGGCAGCATAGATGATGTTTGAACACGTCAGGGTTGGAGTCATGACAGCCCGTCGGATAGGAGTGCCAGCGATTGCAAATGCTCCGATACGATCGACAGTGCCATGTCGGCCTGGGTCGATGCGTATCTCGACGATCCTCAGGTATATTCGTGGCATAGACATTGGAACTGCGGTTATCCGATCATAGGTAAACCCATATATTTTCGAGCGATTAGAAGCGTTAGGGACAAACCCGGGACAATACCATTCCATGAGAGGTCTATAAGGTCATCACTACATTTCCGGTCTTCAGGGAGGACACATCAATTCTGGTAAAGTGACTGACCACCATCCTTGCTACGATGATAGTAAGTAATAGTAGGGGGAGGCCATTGCAATGCCGATGATCTACGCGGTAGTTGGTCCCACTGGGGGCCCGGTGCCAATGGACCCTGTCTAAGACCAATACATGCTGATGGATTAAGGCGCTATTGCTTAAAGTTCCCACAGGCTGGGAGCGCTGTGAGGCATAGGGCGCGGCCGCTGAAGCAGGCTTTGCCAGGAGCCAGCATTATAATCGTGAGCTGTGGGAACACGGAACGGCTCCTACTCTTCAATCAGATCTCATCCTTTCTCTTCCCGTCTCATCTCTTCTCTTCCCGCTGTGTAGATTGACCCGCTCTGGTCAGATCCAAACAGATCCCGGACCACTTGATCCTACACGCGACATCGTCGCATTTCCTGGGGCCGAACCTTCGTTACTGTATAATCTTGCACATGCGCTCCCAATCATCGTGCCACAGTTAACGTCAATTTGTTCAATTATGACACATGGTTCGTCGCCACAGGGCAAATTGGTATTGCTCTTGCTCAAGCTAATCAGTCAAACGCCGGCAAGACATCAGAATGGCCTAGACGAGTGGGCCTGGACAAGGCTCATAGAAGCACCATACTATATCATTTTGATACTAAGAAGTACTGCACGATTGTGGTTGACATGATATTTCAGGCCGCTATACTTGCGCGAACTTATGAGGATTGTACGACGCTCTTCTGTTGTGACGGTAAAGGAGTACATTGATGAAGCTCGGACTGATCTCCGTCTCCTTAGCATCTCCCTTCTTGACAGCCAATCCTGAGCCTTCTCGCTTGATCGCGAGGCTGAAACTCCTGACCTGCATTGCCCCCCCTCCAGTAGGAGGGGCATCTCCCGAGTCCATCACCCATTTCTAATGTGCGTTTCCTTGTAGAGGGGCCACGGGTCGCCCGTTTGTGCTGTTCCTAGTGACTTCGTACGCTCTTGTGGGAAGAGCGACCACTCCGAGCTGGGCTGGCCATGTCCGTCTCACCCACGACCAAGACCGGAGAGCGACGCACATGATCCCTCAGACCCCTCAGGCAGATCAATTTATCGCGCGCATGCGGGCCTCGTTGCAGGATGGCATGCGCCGGGCGGCGACCCGCACGATTGCGAAAGACGCGCATGTCTATATCTGTGGCGATCACGACGCGACGGTCTACGCCATTGTGAGCGGGCACATCAAATTGCTGGCGGTCTCGCCGGCGGGCAAACAATGTCTGTTGTCCATCTATACAGCAGGCGATATTTTCGGGGAGCTCGGTCTGGTGGATTGCGGTGGGCGTCGGGAAACCGCCACCGCGATGGCAGACACGGTGGTCCAACCAATCCCGTGCGCCGAGTTTTTGCTCCGGCTCAGCCGTGATGCGCTGCTGGAGGGGTTCGTGCACTACCTGGCCATGCGCATTGCCGACCAACAGCGGGTGATTGCCAATCTGGTCATGGTGGATAGCGAACAGCGCCTAGCCCAGACGCTCTTACACCTCGCCCATCGACTCGGCCAGCACGATTCGCGCAGCATCCGGATCGTCCCGAAGATTTCCCATGCGGAGCTGGCTGAGATGGTCGGCACGACGCGGCCGCGGATCAGCACATTTATGAAGCGCTTTCGGGACCTGGGCCTGATTGAGCGCACCACCGACCACCAGCTGATCATCAAGGAGCTGCGCCTCACGGCGTACGTGGCACGGGTCCATTAATCCGACGGCCCGGATCAGTAGCCCACCAGCCAAACACTGCTATTGGTGTCTAATAGTGAACAGACATCGCTCCAGCATGGGGCAATCTTTCGATGCAGTGCACGTATAACGCGGTTCGGACAAGGGTTGGACAAGGCACTGGACATCGAGGGGTCTCTACTTGGGATCATCGTAAGATGGCTCGTGTTGAGCCGCGATGGATATGTTATTGCTGATCTGGTTGCGCCCACGGGCGTGGACTGGGCGATGCACGGGCACGAGGGTGGGGAAGGCGACCTGAAGGCGTGGCACGCAGGGCGCTCCACGGGGCGAGGAGCTGTGGTCCAGAAGCCAGAACACCCGACGGACGTCATGAGAGGGCGGTTAGGGCATCACCGGGGGAACAAGACAATGGCACGGCGCGCTGCCGATGGATGGTTTGCAGCAGCCAAAGCGCTGCCCCGGATGGACATCGAGCAAGGAGGTGGACGATGACACAGAAACACTGCATCGCAGGCGTCGTGATGGATACGAACAACACCCCGTTGGAGGGGGTGTCGGTGAAGATTTACCGGTCATCCTTCCGTCAGATTGACCAGATCGGCTACGCGAGAACCGAGGCAAACGGTCAGTACATTGCGCACTTCGAGGCCGGAAGTCCGGTGATCGTCCGCTATGATCATTTTCCCGGCGGGCTGGACGATTGTCACCCCGCCATCATCAGCCATCTGTCCGGCGCGAGCAATCATACGGTCAATGTCGTCATGTATAAGACGGGGCGGCATTATGAACGGGACGACCTCTTGGACATCCTCTCAGCTTACGAGCGCGTCTACCTGCTGGACGTCTCCAATAACGTGCCGGTGGCGGAGATCAGAAGCACGTACCGGGGAGGCCTGGGAATGATGAAATACGTGGACGAGATGACGGAGCACCGGTACAGACAAGTGACCGGGTTGTACGAGCAAGGGGCATAAACGGAGGCAGGCTGCTGCCACAGGCGGCCTGAAGGCGTCGCACGCAGGGCGCTCCGCGGGGAGAGGAGCTGTGGTCCAGGATCCAGAACACCCGGCCGGCGTCGCGAGAGGCGGCTGGGTCATCACCTGGGTGGCAAGAGACGCACTTGGCAGTCCAAGTTTGTCGTGAGGAGACAGGCCATGGCTTGGACATCGCTCAAGAATTCACTCAGCTCTAGGGTGATTGAGGTCACGCTCGACTCGTTGATAGGGGACTGGCCTATAGTCAGAGGAGGATAGGAGATGAACGCACACACACACGACCATGACATGCAGCATGAACCTCAAGCACCTAGTGAGGAACCCGCTAGTGGTCATGGAATGGCTATCATCGGAGAAATGACTGTCTTTCTGTCCCATCTGCCGATGTTTATGTCGCCTCACGATTATCAGGTGATCCTGGAGGTGACGTTCACCAGTCAAGGAAGCGATCCCCAGCGTGTCTATGCTGAGGACCGCCGAGAACACCCGGACGCGAAACTCTATACGTTCGAGCCGACACGCGCCTTTGTGCTTCCAGACCTCTTTCCAGCTGATCCTCTATCATCCGCCCCGCTTGAATTCGTTCCAGGGGAATATTTATCGGGGTCACTTCGAACGCTTCCCCACCGGGCAAGCCAAGGCGCAGGCCCGGATTGGCCGTGATGTTGTTGCGACTGTCACGAATGTGATTCATGCCCGAAAGTTTGACGCCGAGGCAAAGGACCTCGACCAGCTCGAATACTTTCTGTTTGGTATGGGGCAGGAACTCTTCTTGGCCCATGTGGTTACAAAACCGCCCGATTTCGATCACATTCTGTCGGTGAAGCTCGCTGGCCATCAGCTGACTGACGAAGAGTTACAGCACGGCGTGCGGATCACGATTTCCCGGGAGAACCAATGCCATAGAGGAGCGGATCACCGAAACCGATAAAAAACTTTCAGGGGTCATCGTGGTGGCCGGCGAGAATGTTCCGGTTGAGATCGAACCGGGGGTAGAATTGTACTTTGAAGCAGGAAATCTTGCCGCACAGATGTGATGGTTGAAGGATTCGCTCGGAGGAGTTCGGCGTTGTCACGCGAGGTGCTGCGGCCAACGGTAGGAACACACGGAGGCAGCGAGATGCATTACACCCCCGCACCGATCCCGCGGCTCGTGTGCTGACCGACAATGATATGGAAGGAGAATCCAATGCCACGGACGTATCGCATCCATCCGGCGATCGGGATCGCGCGGGTCGGTGATAGTCCCGATGACTATTTCGTCGGCCCAGAGGCCCCCGGCGTTCCACCGTCCCTGCATAAGCCGGACGCGCCACCATCTCCAAACGGCACGTATAAGGACCGCCAGGGACGGATCAAGCGTCAGGGCGTGCGCTTTCGGATCTACGAGTACACCCATGACGACGCGAATGTCTTGGTAGAGGTACGTGAGATGACCAGCGCCGAGGCGCAGATCGACTGGGAAGTGCACCTGGCAAACCGCAAAGCCGCGGCCCCCAGGTTCGATGCTAACGGCAGGCGGAACGACGGGGTCCCTGAGAGCAAGCTGATCATCGACGCTGGCGGGCAGCACATCAGCGTGGCCGAACAGTGCATGAAACGGCTCAGGGGATCCTTCAGGGGTCCGCCGATCATGCCATCGAGGTGACGCTTGGCGATCTGCTCACGGACAGCGCCGGCCGGCTGATTGTCCTCGGCGGCTTCGGCGCATCGCAATCGGTCGCTCCCACAGCGGAGCGCCAGAGGATCGGGCACTTTGCGAACAATGATGACTGGTGCGACGACACCTCAGATGGCCCGGTGCGAGCAACCATCCAGCTGCATGGCACGACTGAGGCCATCGAGGCTGAGTCGGCCTGGGTGATCGTCGCGCCGCCGGACTTCGCACCCCCCATCGAGAATGTCATTACGCTCTATGACGTCGTCTACAATATAATGACCAAATTCGATCCCACACTCGCGGTCAGTGAGGCGACGCGAATCTCCTTTACGCGAGATATCTACCCGATCCTTCGGCGGGTCTCGGATATGCACTGGGTCAGCGCAGTCGCCGCGGGCGCCCACGGGCCGAACATGTCCGGCCACTTCATTTCCCACTTGCCGCTACTCTCGAGTAAAACATCGCAGGCGGCAGGTCGACGAGGCCGGATATTTACGAAACTCGGAACCCCGAGGGCGGCGGCGGGAACATGCCAAAGCTGCCGGCAAGCACGACGGAGGACCCGAATGCTGAACCGGTTACTGTGGCGCTCACGGAGGCGCAGTATAAGCGCATGGAGAAGTGGGCCAAGGGCGAGTTTGAAGCTGATTGGGATGGTCAGGAACCGACACCGCTAACGCTGGACGAGCTACCGGTTCAGGACAGGCCCCACGCATTGGACCGTGCCGCGTTGGAAGCATGCGTCGGCGGCGGCTTCTTTCCAGGCATCGAGGTCGGCAGGATGATGCAGGAAGAAAGCACGTATGATCAGGCACGGCCGTTTCGTATCAACGCGCAACTTCCCCCTGGCACGCTGACGGCGCGGATGGCCGTACCGTGGCAAGCCGACTTCTTTTTCTGCACCTTTGAGGCGAATATGGACTGGTGGCCAGGTCAGCGTCCGAACCAGGTCTTCCGCGGTAACGAGCCTGAGAGGTGGGTGCCCCCGACTTGGCAAACGCCAGAGCGCATGGTGAAGGAGTGGTCGAAGCTGGGGTTTGTTGTGAGAGAGAAGGACAAGGAGAGATACATCGAGGCTGAGAGAGATGAAGCTCTCTAACGTCTGGTGGGTAACGAAAGGCCCTGGGCAGCGCGTAAAGGCGGTAGGCCCCCTCGGCTTGGAGTTATTCCCAGCCCAGCACACAACGCCCATGAACGAGAGATTCGATGTCGCCGTCATCGGGGGAGGTCCTAGCGGAACCAGACTCGCCATGGTGCTGGCCCGCGCCGGGCTGGCGGTTGCGGTTCTCGAACGCTCCCGTTACGACCATGTGCGTATCGGCGAGACGCTGCCACCGCGTGCCCGGCTTCCACTGATGAGTCTAGGGGTCTGGGAACGATTCCTCAGCGAAGGGCATGCGCCATCCCCCGGCATCCTCGCTGCCTGGGGGCAGGCGGAACCGTATGAGAACCACTTCATTTTCCAGCCGTACGGACATGGATGGCATCTCGATCGCAGACGCTTTGATGCGCTGCTCGCGCAAATGGCAGAGGAGGCTGGTGCCACCGTGTATCGAGGAATGCGGGTGACGACCTGCCCTACCGGTCGCCGCTCGAGGTTGGCAGCTGGAGTTCACGTCGGACAGCAAGCGGGGTATGCTCCGGGCAAGCTTCCTGGTAGACGCTGCGGGGCGGGCATCTGTACTGGCTCGCTCTCAAGGAGCCAAACGGATTTTTTATGATCGCCTCATTGGCATGGTGGCCTTCTGTTTTCCCCCCTCACGCGTTGGAGAACCGGACTATCAAACGCTCGTAGAAGCCGTCGAAGATGGCTGGTGGTACTCCGCTTGGCTGCCGCATGCTCAGCTCGTCGTCGCGTACATGACCGATGCCGATCTAATCCCCAGCGGCCGTATGCATGCACGAACGCACTGGCAGAGCCGGCTCGAACAGGCCCCCTACACCCGGACGCGCGTGAGCGACTGCGTCCTTGAAACAGTCCTGCACCGTTTTGCCGCGAATAGTTACCGACGAGATCGGCTGACAGGACCGCACTGGCTGGCTGTGGGAGATGCTGCTACGGCATTCGATCCGCTGTCATCGCGAGGGATTTCCCACGCTCTAGAGTCGGCGCTGCATGCAGCACAGGCCATTGAGAGCTACCTGCTAGCGGACCAGAGCGCGTTGGCGGAGTATGCACGTTGGGCCCAAGCGAGTTTCGACGAGTATTTGCGCATGCGCACCATCTATTACGGTCGCGAGAAGCGGTGGCCATGCTCAGCGTTTTGGCAGCGTCGGCAGGAGGCACAGGATCGCAGTGTTGAGGGGTAGCGTCAACAACTGGAGGCCCGCGCGTGACAGCTCGCATCATATCTGGGGCTCTGTCGCAAATTTCCGAAAGTAGGAATCTTGAGCTCACCAGCCATTGATTTTCCAATACCGGGTTTTCGGATTTTGCCTCAAAAATGCAAATTTGCGACAGAGGCTGCCCATGGACGTAATCGATGGCCCAGTCGGTATCCACAAGGTAGTGCAGGGTCATAGGCGGGGTTCAGGGCGGCTGGTGATGAGACGATCCGCATAGATGTCCGAATCAGTGCCTCGGCGTCGACGGTCTCTTTCCAAGCGCCGGCGGCGCGACGGAAAGCCTCTCGGTCACGCCCTGAGGGCGCCTCGATGATGGTCACGGTCACTTCTGCGCCCTCAGGCAGATCGACCCTTTCTGACAGCTCTAAGACGCTGCCTTTCACGCGAGCGCGAACAGTACCACCCATACGCTCTCCTCTGCTTTTGTCACGTCGAAATAGCCTCATACTGGCTCCAGTATAGACGACTGGCCCTATTTGTCCAACCACGCCAAGACTGAACGGATTCCACGCAACAAAAAACTCGCTCTAGTGAGCGGCGGGCGTCGGGAAACCGCCACCGCGATGGCAGACACGGTGGTCCAACCAATCTCGTGCACCGAGTTCTTGCTCCGGCTCAGCCGTGATGCACTGCTGGAGGGGTTCGTGCGCTACCTGGCCATGCGCATCGCCGACCAACAGCGGGTGATTGCCAATCTGGTCACGGTGGAGAGCGAACAGCGCCTGGCCCAGACGCTCTTACACCTCGCCCATCGACTCGGCCAGCACGATTCGCGCAGCATCCGGATCGTCCCGAAGATTTCCCATGCGGAGCTGGCCGAGATGGTCGGCACGACGCGGCCGCGGATCAGCACGTTTATGAAGCGCTTTCGGGACCTGGGACTGATTGAGCGCACCACCGACCATCGGCTGATCATCAAGGAGCAGCGCCTTGCGGCATACGTGGCACGGGTCCACTAATTCGACGGCCCGAATCGGTGCCCCACCCAACAAATATTTCTCATAGTGTCTAATAGTGAACAGACATCGCTCCAGCGTTGTGCGACCCTTCGCTTGCAGTGCAGGCACAACGCGGTTCTGACCAGGGTTGGACAAGGCGCTGGACATCGAGGGTCCTCTGCTTGGGGTCATGGTGGTATGGCTCGGGTTGAGCCGCGATGGAGACGTAGATGTCGATCTGGTTGAGCCAACGGGCGTGGACCGGGCGATGCACGGGCACGAGGGTGGGGAAGGCGGCCTGAAGGCGTTGCACGCAGGGCGCTCCGCGGGGCGAGGAGCTGTGGTCCGGGAAGGGGGAGAACTCTCGATTTGGGAGCATCCGGTAACTAATCGCCGTGCCTCAGTGCCGTGCCACCGGGAGCTCCCGGAGTGCACTGTGGCACGCCTCTGCAAGCCACTGGGTGTGCCTGCGCCTGCCTGAAGAAGTCGGCAAGAGTATGTGTGATGGATGTGTCGTTTTCTCCACCACCGGCGACGAGTGCAGTGCAGTATTCATTGAGAACTCACTAGTTTTCAAAGGCTTGCTTCGCTCAAAAAGACTTGAAAGCGCAAAGCATATATTTTTAATCACCTCGGGATGAAATGAGACGTATGCTGTTGCCCTCCTAAAGAGTGGGAGCGATAGATCGTAGCAGATTCAACCTGTCACCACACCTGGTGGCTGGAAGGGTGGGTCCCTATGGAGTTCTTGGATACTAAAGAGGCAGATACATGTCGTGGGCAGATGAGCACGGCTTAGCCGCGCGTCTCGCGCGTTCCGACGATAAGAAGGATCGGTTGCCCGCTCGTTCTCTGTGGCCCGATCCTGCGCCGCACCGAGCCGGATTCCGTAACTGTGTGGGTGGCCCTGAAGGCGGCTCAAACTGTCACCCTGCGTGTCTATTCTCATGCCCCACCCCCCGCACTGGAATCGCTGAGAGAAGAGCTACAGGGCACCCGGCGGACCGTCCAACTGGGTGAGCACCTACACGTCGCGGCGATTACGGCCCATCCCCTGGCGGCTGATCGTCCACTCGCTCCCGGCACGGTGTACTTCTACAACCTTTTCTTTTCAGTCCCGGCAGTAAGCGTAGTGCCGGAAACCGCAGCTCAGCTCAACACCCCGGATGTCTTCGAGCTGGCCGGGGCTTCGGCATTAGACGACCTTCAGCCGTCCAACCTCAGCTACTCAATCGAGCACAAGCTGCCCAGCTTTTCACTCCCGCCGGAAGACCTCAACAAGCTGCGCATCATCCACGGCACCTGCCGCAGGCCGCAGGGGCCGGGGCGGGACGTGCTGCCGGCCCTCGACGAGCTGATTAGCGACACGTGGCCCGTCGCGGACGAGCGCCCTGATCTGCTCCTGCTCAACGGCGACCAGATGTACGCCGACGACGTGGCCGACTCCATGCTCTTTTTTGTGATGGACGCGGACAAGGCACTACTCGGCTGGAGCGAGAGCGAGAAAGTTACCGGGGATCGCCAACGAGGACGTTCGGCTGAAGCCGGGGAATCGCAAAGGCATCGTGCGCGGGACTGCGAAGTTTACAACGCAAGATCCCAACGGCCATCTCCTCCGCCTCGGCGAATACTTCGCCATGTACCTGTTCACATGGTCCGACGCGCTCTGGCCCGTACAGTTCCCGGACTTCAAAGAGGTCACCCCGAATCAGCCGGTATCGGGCGAAGACTCAATCATAAAATTTAACTTCTATAAGAAAGAGTTCGCCACCCTCGACACATACCGGAAGTCGCTCCGCGAAGTTCGCCGCGTGCTGGCGAACGTCCCCAGCTACATGATGTTCGACGACCACGATGTCACTGACGACTGGAACATGGTGCGCGACTGGTGCGAACGCATCTACGCGAACCGGCTCGCGCGCCGCATCGTGCAAAACGCGCTGCTGGCTTACGCCGTGTTCCAGGCGTGGGGCAACACGCCAGAGAGGTTCGACGGCGGGCAGCCGGGTGAGGCATTGCTCACAGCCGCCGCGGCCTGGTCTCAGTCACAAGGAACGGACACAAGACAAGAGCTGGAGATTGCGAGGCTGGTCGGGATTCCCGACGAGCAGGTGGGAATTTGTCACCCCTGTGGGTGCTTTTTTCCAGCTCTCCCGCGCGAACGATGCCCTGCGGTGGGACTACGCCATGGGGCCGAAGCATGAGATTCTGATGCTCGATACACGAACCCGGAAGGAGTTTACGAAGGACAAGGTCGGCCCCGCGGCTCACCTCGGGCCCGCCGGTTTGCAGGAGCAGATTCCGTTAGACGACCTCAACCCGGACGGAGCTTCGTGGTCGTAGCCACGAGCAATGTGTTTACCATCCCCTTATTCTTCGGCGCGAAAGTTTACGGCGATAAGAATATCTGCGCGTGGTGGCATATCGCGCTACGCATCGTCCTGGGTATCTTCGAGCCTCTCTTGCTATTGCTCGACAAGCTGCCCCTCTTTAGTCA